>JAKFCP010000014.1:0-578764 GCA_036676565.1 Pedobacter sp. | reverse complement strand
AGTAACCGGTTCGGCAGCAATCGCACCGGGATCAGTAAAGATCACTTCAGCAGTTGGAGCAACAAACAGTGGTAATACAGCAGGTATCACTTACGGATCAGCAGTAACTTTACCGGTATCAGGTGGAACAGCAGCAACAGTTATTACAGCAGCGAACACTTCATGGAATGGTTCAAACTCTACGAACAAATTCAATATTTCTTACCTGATTGGTGCAGGTGGCGCATACGCAGGTAAAGCAACAGGTTTAAATGTGGTTCCTGTAGTTTATACAGTAACACAACAGTAATATTAATACAACTTACCAAGAATTAAAGCTCCGAAAGGGGCTTTTTTTTTGAGTATTGAGTATTGAGTAGTGAGTATTGAGAGCCAGGAACCAAGAACCAGGAACCAGGAACCAGGAATCAAGACAAGACGAAATAGGTATGCTACTCAGGAAATCCTATTGTCAATCAAGAGCCAAGAACCAAGAGCCAAGAATCAAGACAAGGCGAAATAGTTGTGCTACTCACGAATCTCCATTCTCAACTCTCCATTCTCAACTATCAATTCTCCATTTCCCATTCCCTATTTCCAATTCCCCATTATCAACTATCAATTGTCAAATATCAATTGAGTACTGCCATCCTGTCATTTCCAGAAACCCTGTTTTTGCAGCCTTGGAGAGTATAATACTGTCAATTCGGGTTATCCATCATTTGGCACAAGGCTTGATAATTAGACATTAATAAACTGTAACAAATTAAGATTTAATATATGGCAAAGATAATTGGTATAGACTTAGGAACTACAAATTCATGCGTATCAGTAATGGAGGGTAATGAGCCTGTAGTTATTCCAAACAGTGAAGGTAAGCGTACTACCCCTTCAATTGTAGCATTCGTAGATAATGGAGAGCGTAAGGTAGGGGATCCGGCGAAACGCCAGGCGATTACCAACCCAACCAAAACCATTTCTTCGATCAAACGATTTATGGGTAATAGCTTCGGTGAGGTAACAAATGAAATAACAAGAGTACCCTATCAGGTAGTAAAGGGCGATAATAATACACCCCGTGTAAAAATTGACGACCGTTTGTACACCCCACAAGAGATATCAGCAATGATTCTTCAAAAAATGAAGAAAACTGCTGAAGACTTTTTAGGTCATGAGGTAAATGAAGCGGTAATTACTGTCCCTGCATATTTTAATGATGCTCAGCGTCAGGCAACCAAAGAAGCCGGAGAAATTGCGGGATTAAAAGTATCCCGTATTATAAATGAGCCAACTGCTGCAGCACTTGCTTATGGTCTGGATAAGGCTCATAAGGATATGAAAATTGTAGTGTTCGACTGTGGTGGTGGTACACATGACGTTTCTGTTCTTGAATTGGGTGATGGTGTATTTGAAGTTAAATCTACTGACGGTGATACTCACCTGGGTGGTGATGACTTTGATGCAGTAATCATCGACTGGATGGCAGATGAATTTAAGAGTGATGAAGGTATCGATCTGCGTAAAGATCCTATGGCCTTACAACGTTTGAAAGAAGCAGCAGAGAAAGCTAAAATTGAATTATCAAGCACTGCTCAGACAGAGATCAACCTGCCATACATTTCGGCTGGTGATGGTATGCCTAAGCACCTTGTAAAGTCATTAACCCGCGCAAAATTTGAACAACTGGCTGACAGTCTGATCAAACGCACGATAGAGCCTTGTAAAAAAGCACTTAAGAATGCTGGTTTAAGCACATCTGATATTGATGAAATTATTTTGGTTGGTGGTTCTACCCGTATTCCTGCAATTCAGGATGCAGTTAAAGCCTTCTTTGGAAAAGAGCCTTCTAAAGGTGTAAATCCTGATGAGGTTGTTGCAATCGGTGCAGCTATTCAAGGTGGTGTTTTGACCGGAGAGGTTAAAGATGTATTACTTCTTGATGTAACCCCGCTTTCATTAGGTATCGAAACTATGGGTGGTGTGATGACCAAACTGATCGAAGCAAATACAACTATCCCTTCGAAAAAATCTGAAGTGTTCTCTACAGCATCTGATAATCAGCCTTCTGTTGAGATCCATATCCTTCAGGGTGAGCGCCCAATGGCTAATCAGAACAGAACGATCGGACGTTTCCACCTGGATGGTATTCCACCTTCACCACGTGGTATCCCTCAGATCGAGGTAACTTTTGATATTGATGCTAACGGTATCTTACACGTAGCTGCAAAAGATAAAGCAACCAATAAGGAGCAGAAAATTCGTATTGAGGCTTCTTCAGGTTTAACTGATGAAGAGATCAAGAAAATGAAAGATGAGGCTGAAGCAAATGCTGAGTCTGACAAGAAAGCTCGTGAAGAAGTTGAGAAACTGAACGCGGCTGATGCCCTGATCTTCTCAACTGAGAAACAACTTAAAGAATACGGTGATAAATTAGCAGATGATAAAAAAGCACCTATTGAAGAGGGTTTGAAAAAATTGAAAGATGCTCATGCTGCTAAAGATTTCGCATCAATTGATACTGCTCAGGCAGAACTTCAGACTGCATGGAATGCTGCGTCAGAAGAAATGTACAAAGCTTCTCAGGAAGCCGGTGCAGGTCAGGGTGCTCCTCAGGGTGATGCTTCAGCATCTCAGGATACTGGTGACCATGTTACTGATGTAGACTTTGAAGAAGTAAAAGAAGACGATAAGAAGTAAGATAATTCCTTCTGAAAAAGAGGCTGTTTCCGAAAGGGGGCAGCCTTTTTTAGTATAGAGTATAGAGTATTGAGTATTGAGAACCAGGAATCAAGAACCAAGAGCCAAGAGCCAAGAGCCAAGACAAGATGTAAATTTATTCGTTACTCAACAATTTTAATTCTCCACTCTCAATTCTCCACTCTCAATTAATTAAACAACATTTTCAATTCCCCATCGTTCATTTATAGTGAAAAACCGCCCGGCATTTTCAGTCATCCTGCTGTTAGTAAGTATTCTGTTTACTTCCTCAGCTGTTTTTTCCCAGCCCGAACCGATACGGCTTAAGACTGAGAAAGTTCTAAATGGAAATTGGGATTATTATATCGAAAGAGTAATCGATGCCCGTTCCCCGGGACAAGTATTTGCCACTTTATGGCATAAAGATGTAAACGGGAAAATGAGAAGCTTTCCTTCTGATCTTAGCGGTGGTAGTAAAAACGCACTTTCCAGCTTCCTGATTGATGGCTTGCCCCGAAATACCGAAGGAAGGCCACTCAATATCCGTATTCTTGAATGTATGATCAGGGAAAGTAATGAAGGCACTCATGTTTCAGGGCAGTTGACTTTAAAAGTTCAGTTTGAGTTTGAAAAAGACTGGGGAACCCAGCCTCTGACTACCTACAGTATGAACCTGAAATATTCCCGTTCAATCAATAATCTGGAATATATTGAACCGGCATTAAGAAAGGTTCTTGGAAATGGTTTGAAGTATATCCATAACTGGATGAAAAAGGAGTCGGCGACAAATATTTTACTTGCCAAAGGACTGAAACTTTCATTTTGGAATTATAATGAACAGGATGCGGATACTGTTTATTATCAGAAAGCCAGATCATTAAGCTTTAATGACTTTCTGGCAAAGCCTCCACAGAATACCAGATTTCAGGCGGCTATCTTTCCATCTTTCGGTTATGATATGCAGCGTGAACTTAAAGGAGGACTCATTCAGGTTCAGTTAATTCTTAAAGTTTATATGGTAAGAAGTGCTTCATGGGCATTTCCTATGATAAAGAGTACTTATAGTCTTAATCATGAACAGCGGCATTTCGATCTGGTTAAATTAATTTCAGAGCGGTTTAAGGCAAAGCTACTATCAGAAAAGCTCAATCCTGATAATTATGAGGGGCTTATCAACTTCGAATATCTTGAATCCTACCGCGAGATGAACCGCTTACAGCAGAAGTATGATCAGGAAACAAATCACGGAATTAACAAAGCTAAACAGGAGGAATGGAACCGCTGGATTGATGCACAACTTAATGCGAAGCTTATTGCAGGGAAGGATTGATTAAACAGGCAGATTTGAATCAAATTGATACGAACTGATTCAGAGATCAGTCCGCATCAATTCTCAATCTTTATTTCCACAAATCCTTTGGGTATTCACCTTCAGCAACCAGCCTGTCAATACATTCCTGTACAATTGGCTTATCTTCAGCATAAGTTACCCCAAACCATTGATTCTGTGTCGGGATTACTTTAAAACTTGCCTGACCATTTCTTATCAGCCTTTCAGCAGCAAGCGGAATGAAAAATTCAGCTTTGGGATTATCAGTATTTGCAAGGGCAAACTCTTTGAAAATACCTGCGGATAATTCGAATATTTTTGGTGTAAAACCCCAGAAGTTCATTGAAACTCTCGAATTTGATCTTATCGGGTACTCACGGCCTTCTTCTTCAAATACGATGTTTTTGTTACCGGCTTCATCGGGCTTGAAATATACTTTAACCCGCTCATGAATTTCAGTCAGGTTACCATCTTCATCCACCTCACATACTCCCCTTGAAACATACCCATGTTCTGAAAGTGTTTTATCGATCTGGAATCCGATCATCGAAAATTGAGTATCAGAGACTCCATTTTTCAGGAAGTCGCACATTTTCTGATAAGACTCACGGCCATAAAAATCATCGGCATTGATCACACAAAAAGGCTCTTTAACAACATCTCTTGCTGCCAAAACAGCATGTGCAGTACCCCATGGTTTTGATCTCTCAATTTCTATATCGATGCCGAAAGGCTTCAGGTCAAACGTCTGGAAAACGTAACCTGTTTCTATCTTTCCTTTTAATTTAGGTTCAAAAATGCCTTTAAAATTCTCAGCAAACTCTTCCTTTATGACAAAAATTACCTTACCAAATCCTGCTTTTATTGCATCGTAAATAGAGTATTCAATTATGGTCTCTCCATTTGGTCCGAATCCGTCGGTTTGTTTCATACTGCCATATCGGCTTGCCATTCCTGCTGCCAGGATCACTAAAGTAGGTTTCATGCTTTTATTTGAGTGTAATTTGATCTATTCAGGTTTAAACTTGATGTGTACAAAGATAAACGATTTATATGTCCTTAATATCTTATGCGGGGTTTTTTGCCGGTCAGCATTCCGAATAAACCTCTTACAATGGCGGTTCCGATTTGCCGGGTAATAGGAGCATTGATCACCTTCTCGAAGGTGCTTTTCTCTGCTCTCGAACTGGGTCTGTTTTCTATTTCCTGCTCCTTTACTTCTTCATCTGCAGCCATTTTTTCGTTGATACGCTGGGTCAGAATGTCATGAGCGCTGATTGGGTCGATCACTTCCTGATACTTCTGATATAGTGAGCTCGATTGCATCAGGGTATCACAATCAGCTTCCGACATTGGTCCCATGATCGCTCTTGGCGGAATTAAATGTGTTGCAACTACCTCTGTTGGGATTCCCTTTTCATTCAGTACAGTGATTAATGCCTGACCTGTACCAAGAGAAGTAAGAACCCGGTCAATTTCATAAAATTCGGATCTGGGATAGGTGTTTACAGTTTTTTTCAAAGCCTCAACATCATTCGGAGTAAATGCCCTCAGAGCATGTTGTACTCTGTTGCCAAGTTGTCCAAGTACAGTATCGGGAACATCCATCGGACTTTGGGTACAGAAAAATACACCAATACCTTTTGAACGAATCAGTCGGATGATCGTTTCTATCTGCTCAAGGAAAGCTTTTTGTGAATCTTTGAACAGCAGGTGTGCTTCATCAAAAAAGAAAACCAGTTTTGGTTTCTCAATATCACCGGCTTCGGGCATTGTATAAAAGATCTCGGCCAGCAGACTTAACAGAAAGGTTGAAAACAGAACCGGCTGATTCTGTACGTCTGAGATGTTCAGGAGACTGATTACCCCTTTACCATCAATGCGGCTGAACATATCCTGAATATCAAATGATTTTTCCCCGAAGATCTGTGCCAGTCCCTGCTGTTCTATTGTAACAATCTTCCGGAGTATCGTACCTGAAGTAGACCCCGAAATACTGCCATAGCTTTCCTTGATCTCTGCAGCACCAGGTCCGCTGGAAAGGTATGAAATAACCTTTTTCAGGTCGTCGAGATCAACAAGTTGCAGCTTATTATCATCGGCATATTTGAAAATAACTGCCATCACTCCCGACTGAGTTTCATTTAAACCCAGAATTTTCGACAACAAAACCGGTCCGAATTCCAGCACACTTGCCCGCATTTGGGCGCCCTTCTTTCCGGATAACGAATATAACTCGACAGGGAATCCTGATGGACTATAGTTAATATTCAGTGCTTTTGCTCTTTCCTCAATTTTTGGGTTGCTAAATCCCGCCTGATTCAAACCCGAGAGATCGCCTTTTACATCCAGCATGAAAACCGGAACTCCGGCATCAGAAAGCTGTTCCGCAATCAGCTGAAGCGTCCGGGTTTTTCCTGTACCGGTAGCACCGGCAATCAGGCCGTGGCGATTCATCATTTTCAATGAAAGATTTACCTCAGCTGCAGCGATGATTTCGCCATCAAGTATACCAGCTCCTAAATAAATACTCTCCCCTTTAGTGGTATAAGAGGTTTTTATTTTCTCAGTAAAATTTGAAACTCTATCCATACGATTGAAATAAGCAGATTTGATTAAAGATTTGAGCTGCGGTCAGACAATTCACTAAAGTAAATTAAAATGTACAATTGAGAATTATTTATTCTTTACATATTTCTCAAGCCACCTGTCCATTTCCCAAAGCATATGCATTAATGATTCTTTTGCCTGATAGGTATGTGACTCGGATGGCAAAAGTACCAGACGGGCAGTAGCACCGTGGCCCTTTAATGCTGTATAAAAGCGTTCGCTTTGCATCGGGAATGTTCCGGTATTATTGTCTGCCTGCCCATGAATAAGCAAAATCGGTGTTTTAATCTTATCCGCAAAGGCAAATGGCGACATTCGGGTATAAACTGCAGGTGCCTGCCAGAAAGTACGCTCTTCGGCCTGAAAACCAAATGGAGTCAGGCTGCGGTTGTAAGCCCCGCTAAGGGCAATCCCGGCTGCGAAAAGGTCGGTATGAGCCAGAAGATTGGCTGTCATAAATGCACCATAGGAGTGGCCACCAATTGCAATCCGTTTCCGGTCGCCAACTCCCATATCCACAAGATGGTTAATCGCTGCTTCTGCATTGTACCTGATCTGCTCTACAAAAGTATCGTTGGGTTCCGTATTACTTTCACCTACTACCGGCATATCAGCATTATCGAGAACGGCATATCCGCGGGTTACCCAATAAACAGGTGAAGCTTTAGCAATAATATTGAATTTATGAGGAGAACCTTTGGTCTGGCCAGCTGCTGCTGCAGTCTTGAATTCTCTTGGATAGGCCCAGATTAGTACGGGAAGTGCAGGATCTCCTGTTTTGAATCCTTCAGGCAAATACAGCGTTCCTCCTAAAGTAATACCATCCAGCCTTTTATAACTGATCTGCTGCTTTTTAACTCCCTTTAGCTCAGGATATGGATCTTTAAAATTAGTTAAGCGGGTATA
This sequence comes from Pedobacter sp., assembly GCA_036676565.1. Classification (GTDB taxonomy): domain Bacteria; phylum Bacteroidota; class Bacteroidia; order Sphingobacteriales; family Sphingobacteriaceae; genus Daejeonella. The sequence goes on along the minus strand of JAKFCP010000014.1, from coordinate 571,242 downwards.
ACTTTTATCCTCAAGATTGATCCTGAAATAATTCCGGACCGAGTCGCTGGATTCCCGGCTATTGATCATGAATTTTCCATTGTTGAAAAATACCGGCCGCTCATAATAGGGAGAAGCTGACCGGAATAAGGTGTCCATCAGCTTGGTTTTGATATTGAACTTTTGAAGGAATGGACGATCGCCTTCGGGTGAAGCGCCATCGCTGATTGTGAAAATATTGACATTGTCGGGATCACTGATTCGTTTCAAAGCATTGAACTCTGTCAAAAGTACATTTCTGTTAAACTCATTTTTTTGGGTTAGGATCACTCCGGGATCTCCATAACCATCTTCAAAATAGCGGTCATATAAATTAACTCTGAAGTTTACATTTGAAGGCTTGATGAATGATCTTCTCTCAAAACGTGTCTTCCACCAGCGTTCCGTCAGAATAGCTACTTTATCATCACCCCATACAATCGAATTGAAACGGAAATAGCAATCGGCAAGTTTAAGCGGGTATTGGTTAAATGGAGCGGGCTGGGTGTAAACTATATCACGGATGGTGGCCTGTTGTGCCGGATTGCCATTGTCAAGCGCCTCAACCCAGTATAGAACGGCTCCTTTATCTGCGCGCCAGCCGAATGCTCTTGGTCCTTTGGGAACTCCATCAAATCCGGCAGGGATATTCTCTGCAAGAGGTGCTTCATGAAGTTTTTTCACCAGCTTTCCTTCCTCGTCAAAAATGGAAGTTGTAAAAGGGAATGCATTTATCGGAACCTGATAAGAATAGGGACGGGTGATGTTCGCCATAAGTAAATACTTTCCATCAGGCGAATATTCCATTGAGCGTATGATCGCAGGCTGCAGAAAATTGGCCGATTGCCCTTGCAGATCAACCTGTTTTAACTGCGATGTGAAGTAATGATCAAAAAGTTTTTCATCATAGGGATTTTTCAAAAGATCCTGATAGGTTGGAACGGGGGCTGATTTTCCGGTATTTTCCTGTATTAAAGGTGCCTCCGGACTTATATTTTGTGCAGATAAAGCTGCTCTGCCATCAGGAACGAATTTGGCAAGAATACTTTTGCCATCCGGATGCCAGATGAAGCTGGTACCGTATGTATTGTTTACATAAAAGATACTTAAGCGATTAGCCTGAAAAGATTTAAGATCTGCTACCCATAGTTCGATCCCCTTTGGCCCATTTTGTAAAAAGGCAAACTTGCTTTCATCAGGAGACCATGTGATTTCCGACAGCCGGGGTTCATCCGGGAGTCCGCTAAGCGTGTATTCGGTTCCTGTACTAACCGCCAGAATTTTTATTCCTTTGTATGCTGTGCTGCGGCTTGGTCCGTTGTTCGCAGGATTTATCCGCTGGCCTGCAAGGCGCAGCTCGGGCTGGGAAAGTTCTGATATTGAAGGAAGATCCTCCGTTTCGAGCAGGAGCATCCATTCACCATCTCTGCTGATCCTTACGGCCGGGCTTACTGGCGACTCAAATAAACTGAGAATTGGCTGAGGAGGCTTTTGATAAGCCTGAATATCCTGCGCTGAAGCAAACCTGTAAATTAGGGTTAGTCCCGTTAGCAGGATGATGATTCTTTTCATATATAGTTGTCTGTTGTCGGTTATCTGTTGTCAGTCAATACTGGTTCATTGTTTATAATTCTTCCAAAACCACAATCCGATAGCTATCGGGTAACAATCCTCCTGTTTCAGCACAATCCCTGGGCACCTTGCTTATCCCCCTCTAGAGGGGGCAGGGGGAGGTATTGGATAAATCCTCCCCTCCAACCGCTCAGGGCTTAAGCATCCCCCTCCAAAGGGGGGACAAAATCCTGCTTCATTGTTTATAATTCTTTCAAAACCACTACCCGATAGCTATCGGGTAACAATCCTCCACTTTACATTGTCAACTCTCAACTCTCAATTATCAACTGTCTATTGTCAACTCTCAACTGTCAATTGTCAACTCTCAACTGTCAATTGTCAACTATTTTATCGATCTGAAATCATGTCCCACCTCAATACTCAGCAAAGACTCATAAATCAATCGTATGACGTTGTCTACATCTTCTTTGTGAATCATTTCAACTGTGGTGTGCATGTAACGTAATGGGAGGGAGATCAATGCAGAAACTACCCCATCATTTGAGTAGGCAAAGGCATCTGTATCAGTTCCGGTGGAGCGCGAAGACGCCTGGCGCTGGAAAGGAATATTATTTGCTTCGGCTGCTTTGATCAGTAATTTATTCAGATTGGTTTGAACTGCAGGGGCATAGGATACCACTGGTCCTTTTCCACACGCGAGATCACCTTGAGTGATCTTGTTGATCATTGGAGTTTGGGTGTCATGCGTCACATCGGTGATGATCGCGATATTCGGTTTGATCCGGTGAGCGATCATTTCTGCTCCTCGTAATCCAATCTCTTCCTGTACAGAATTGACGATATAGAGTCCGAAAGGTAATTTCTTTTTGTTCTCTTTGAGCAGACGTGCAACCTCGGCAATCATAAACCCACCGGCACGGTTATCCAATGCCCTGCCTACATAGTAACGGTCATTTAAGACCATGAACTCGTCTTCGTATGTAATCACACAACCAACATGTATTCCTAATTCTTCAACTTCTTCTTTTGTAGTGCATCCGCAATCCAGAAAAATGTTTTTTAAGGTTGGGGTTTCTTCTTTTTCACCACTACGGGTATGGATAGCTGGCCAGCCAAATAATGCTTTGACAATTCCTTTATCGGTATGAATGTTAACCCTTTTAGATGGAGCGATCTGATGGTCAGATCCTCCGTTCTTAATCACATAGATTAATCCTTCTTTGGTGATATAATTAACGAACCAGGAGATCTCATCAGCATGAGCCTCTATTACTACCTTGAATTCGGCTTTTGGGTTAATTACGGCCACTGCGGTACCATAATTATCAACCATATACTCATCAGTATAGGGTTTTATATAATCAAGCCACATTCTTTGACCTTCCCACTCAAAACCGGTAGGTGAGGGATTATTGATGTATTTTTCAAAAAATTCCAGTGATTTCTTAGTGACTACCGGGATATGTTTCTGCTCTTTTTTCTTTGCCATTATTTCTGTTCTTTCTTGGATTTTAATTTATAGCCAACCGGCTCTATGCTGTGTTTACTGATCTCAATTTTATTCAATAAAAAGCGGTAGACGTGATTAATCTTATCATCCAGCTCTTTAACCTCTTTGTATAGATCCTGATTTTGCAGAAGGATCTGCCGGTAATATACAAAAGCACGCATAATTTCGATATTAATTTTACCGCTTTGGGAGATCTTAATACAGAAGATATCATCGCTACCCCTTGCTCAATAAAAGCCATCGGGTTAATGCTCGAATGTTTGAGGTTTTTAAACCGGTCACAATTTGTGACCTTTGCTCTTTTTCTTCATTTATAAGCACAAACATAAAAACAGCAGGAAACCTATCTACGTTTCTTTTTACCTGTTGTTTTAGCTTTTTTGTTTCAGTCTCATAAAGCGAGGCCAGATCCGTATCGATCATTACCTTAAAACCTCTTAATTCAAAAATTAAGTTCTCAAATTGACGGGTTTGAAGAATGTCATTCATTGTTTCTGATTCTTAAAACAAGATTTTCTCCATGATCACAAAATCATGTCCATCCTTATGGTAAGTTCTTTCTGTTTCAGTAAAACCAAATTTAGCATAAAAACCCGAAGCATTTTTGCGTGCATTACACCAGATCCTATTGCAATTTTCTGTTTTCGCTGTTTCGATCAGATACTTTAATAGTTCAGTGCCAAAGCCTTTGCCCTGGTATTCTTCAATCGTCGCAAATTTGCGTAACTGCATCTCATTCTCTTTCCTGAATAATGAAACCACACTGACCAGCTTATTCTCATAAAATAAGCCCAGGTGCATACCATCGTCATCATTATCAAGAATAGCCTTCCCGAATTCCTGATCCGGATACAAAACCTGCCGGCGAATGCGCCAGGTAAGTTCCGGTGGGATTTGTTCTATATGAGACATTTAAAAGGCTGTTTACAAAGGCATATTCCCATGTTTCTTCCTCGGGTTATTAACCACCTTGTTCTCCAGCATTTTAAAAGCTTTGATCAGTTTTTTCCGGGTTTGGGAGGGCTCAATAACCTCATCAATAAAACCTCTTTCGGCGGCCCTGTATGGGTTCGCAAAAATGTCTGAATATTCTTTTTCCTTTTCTATCCAGCGCGCATTTGGATCCTCTGCGGAGCTGATCTCTTTCTTAAAAATAATTTCGGCTGCTCCTTTAGCTCCCATTACTGCAATTTCAGCTCCAGGCCAGGCATAGTTCATGTCTGCGCCAATGTGTTTGGAATTCATTACATCGTAGGCACCACCATAAGCTTTCCTGGTAATTACTGTTATTCTTGGTACAGTAGCTTCGCAGAATGCATATAATAATTTAGCACCATTTGTAATGATCGCATTCCATTCCTGATCAGTGCCGGGTAAGAAGCCCGGAACATCCTCCAGAACAAGCAGGGGAATGTTAAAACTGTCGCAGAACCGAACAAAACGCGCACCCTTTACAGAAGATTTGATGTCTAAAACCCCCGCCAAAAAAGCAGGCTGATTTGCTACAATACCTATACTTCTGCCCGCCAGCCTTGCAAAGCCAACCACAATATTTTCGGCAAAGTCTTTATGAACTTCCAGAAAGGTACCCTCATCACATACCTCTGAAATTACCTCGCGGATATCATAGGGCTGTGAATTATTTTCAGGGATAATATCATCCAGTTTTGGCCTTGATTCATCTGTGATTTCATACGCAATTGATGGAGCTGTTTCCTCACAGTTCTGCGGCATGAAAGAGAGCAGTTTTTTTACATGATTGATCGCATCAAGCTCATTGCTGCAGGCAAAATGTGTGACACCTGATTTGGTGGCATGGGCAGCGGCGCCACCCAACTCTTCTGAACTGACAATTTCATGGGTGACTGTTTTCACTACGTTTGGTCCGGTGACGAACATATAGGATGTGTTCTCAACCATCAGTACAAAATCAGTAATGGCAGGGGAGTAGACGGCCCCTCCTGCACAGGGTCCCATGATTGCCGAGATCTGCGGGACAACTCCCGATGCCATGGTATTTCTGTAGAAAATATCCGCGTAGCCTCCCAATGAAACAACTCCTTCCTGAATCCGGGCCCCTCCCGAATCATTCAAGCCGATTACAGGTGCACCATTTTTTATCGCAAGATCCATGATCTTGCAGATCTTTTCTGCATGAGTTTCTGAAAGTGAACCCCCGAAAACAGTAAAATCCTGTGAAAAGACATAAACAAGTCTTCCATTAATGGTACCATAGCCTGTAACAACCCCATCCCCGGGATAATGCTCCTTCTCCATACCAAAGTCCTTTGAGCGGTGCATCACCAGCATCCCTATCTCTTCAAATGAACCTTCATCCAGCAAAAAATGCAATCGCTCTCTGGCAGTTAGTTTGCCTTTTTTATGCTGACTTTCAATTCTCGCCTTGCCACCACCCAGCAGGGCTGCTTCTTGCTTCTTTCTTAATATTAGAGTTCTTTTATCCACAATTTGCAGGATTATTATTGGTTATTCAGAGCCGTGAAAATACTAAAAAATGCATAAAGCAATTGAAAGTTGCTTGTTTTTCTATCCCCGGAAATTGAAAATTGCATGTAATTAAGAATTTTCCTGTTAAACTTTCAGGATATTCTTTCAGAGTTAAAATAGTGTTAAATAATCGTTAATTTCGCAAAAAAAACCGATGCCCATATTCAGACTTCTAACACTTGTTGTTTTATCCCTGATTTTTACTGATGTTTTTGCGCAAAGGGAAAGGGATGAACGTGCAATGATCAATAATTTTAAAGGATTACAGTATAAATCACCCGATTCATCATTCTATATTAATTTTCGTTTCAGGATGCAAAACAGAATCGGAGCTTTTACTACTTCGGGTTCTGATCTCAGTTTTAATGAATATGAAGCGCGTGTTCGCAGATTAAGAATGCGTGTCGATGGGTTTATCATGAATCCTAAATTAACCTATAGTGTACAACTTGCATTTACCCGTGGTGATCAGGATGTTGATAATACAGGAATTGCCAATATTGTGAGGGATGCGATCATTTTCTATCATTTTACTCCAAAATTTTACATGGGATTTGGGCAGAATAAACTGCCGGGAAACAGACAAAGGGTTAACTCATCGGGTCAGCTGCAGTTTGCAGATCGGTCTATAGTGAATGGAGCTATGACTATTGATCGTGATTTCGGACTTAAAGCTTATTATCATAATAAGATCGGGGAAATGGATTTTCATCTTAAAGGTGCAATCACAACAGGAGAAGGAAGAAGTGTAAATTCAACAGATAATGGTCTTGCCTATACCGGTCGTATAGAATTATTGCCAATGGGTTCTTTTACAGGTGATGGTGATTATTCAGAGGGCGATCTTGAACGTGAACCTAGACCAAAAATCTCAATTGCTGCAGGATACAGCATGAATAAGAAAACGAACAGGACCGGTGGTCAGCTGGGTAAGGAACTTTACAGACCTGTCGATATGGCAACCTGGATGATTGATGCGATTGGCAAGTACAGAGGCTGGGCGTATTCAGTAGAATATATTAAAAGGCATGTTGATAATCCACTAACCTTTAATACATCCGGCAGCCTGAGATATGCTTTTACAGGAAATGGAATAAACCACCAGGCTTCCTATGTCTTTCCGTCTAATATTGAATTTGCCTTCAGATATTCACGACTGACTCCCTCAGTTAAAATTCTGGCTCATGAAGACAAAAAAAATATACTCGAATTGGGAGCGACAAAATATTTGAATAAGCACAGGGTTAAGATGCAGCTCAACCTGAATTATATGGCTACAGATGGTAATTATGCCCTCAAACATCCCGGAAATAAATGGGGTGTTTTAACGCAGTTTGAACTTGGTATCTGATTTGTTTTTTCGGGTGTTGATTTTATGTAACGATTTCATAAATTTTCTGATTTTTAGTACATTGGTAATAGTTTGTGTTAGCTTTGTCAGGTGGTATTGAAAGCATATAATTCTGAGGGTTTAGTTGGATGAAGAAGGAATTCGCTAAAAGACTATTCAGCTTCGTCTTTTTATTCATCTTTTTCGCAAAGATGGTCATATCCATCGCACCTTTAATCGCAGACCATATTGATAACAGAGTTGTCAATGCTGTAATTATGCAGCTTGAGATTGAAACAAATGCATCAAAAGGCGTTGATCAGGCTAAAGAAACATTGAATAAAGGGGAATGGTTAAGTGGTATATTCAAATTTAACCTGTCTAGTCCTCAAACTACTGTTGCACTGAAAAAATACAGTGCAATGAGTCAGTTTTTAATAGAACCTTTTTTCCCATCTGTTCCCACACCTCCTCCGAACTGTTAAATCTGCTTTAACGCTTCATTACAATTTCATTTTTTTAGAAAATCATTAATTCCCTGTTGAATCAATAATTGATTCCGGAAATTTTCATTTATTCAAAAAAATGGAATAATTCTCCTGAATTTTTTCAATTGTCTTATACAGCGTTAAAAATCCTTAATTCCGCTTTTTTGAGTGGGAATTTAATTTCAATTAATTCATATACAGCAACTTAACGAATGAGACATCATAAAGAACAATCAAGGGAATTACTCACACCGCGTCTGGCACTGGAGTTTTTAAAGGATGGGAATAGCCGCTTTTGTAAAAACCTCAGCTATAACCGGGATAATCAGCAAATCATCATGGAAACAGCTACAGGGCAGTGGCCTTTCGCTGCAGTTTTGAATTGCAGTGATTCACGCTTAGCTACAGAACTGATATTTGATCAGGGCCTTGGTGATATTTTTAGCATTCGCCTGGCAGGGAATGTCGCAAGTCCTGAAGCCATTGCAAGTCTCGAATATACCTGTAAAGTATTGGGGAGTAAACTAATAGTGGTACTTGGACATACCAATTGCGGGGCAGTAACCGCAGCCTGCAATAATGTTCAGATGGGTAACCTTGAAGTATTATTGAAACATATTAATCCCGCAATTGAAGCTGAAAAGGAGACTCTGAGCAATCGTAATGGCTCGAATCAGGCTTTTTTGAATAATGTATTACATAACAACGTTCATAAACAAATTGAAAGCATAATCAATGGAAGTGATATTATCCGGGAGCTTTTGCAAAATCAGGAAATCGGAATTATCGGAGGCATGTATGATATAAGTACAGGTGATGTTGATTTTTTCGATGAGATGTTTGATTTAGAACACTTTAATGCGGTAACTGAACACCAGGCTCTCTAAGGTAATACTGTCAAATTTTAATAAAGGTTTAATCAAAATAATGCCGTCCCTAAATACCGGGCAGGCGATAAATAAGAACAATAAAATTCAATACTTCTAAATAAGCTTTAATGGAAAAGAAAAATTCAATATTTGACTTTAGTCAGTACTTCGCTGCAAGCACTGTAAAAAAAGACCTGCCTGCCAGTATTGTTGTATTCCTGGTTGCCTTGCCCTTATGTCTGGGAATTGCACTTGCTTCAGGTGCACCTCTGTTTGCCGGTATATTAACCGGTGTCATTGGTGGTATCGTAGTAGCATCTATCAGCGGATCTCAGTTAAGTGTTAGTGGCCCTGCTGCAGGTTTAACAGTGATTGTCTTTGGGGCAATTGCATCCCTTGGCAGCTATGAAACATTTTTGCTTGCAGTTGTACTTGCCGGGATACTTCAGATTTTTCTTGGAATATTAAAGGCAGGAATTATAGCAAACTATTTCCCTTCATCTGTGATAGAAGGTATGCTGGCTGCGATAGGTGTGATACTAATTTTAAAGCAGATTCCACATGCTGTGGGCTTTGATTCAGATTTTGAAGGTGATGAAAGCTTTGTGCAGCTTAATCATGAAAATACTTTTTCGGCCCTGCTTTCTTCACTCGATATGATAAGTTATGGGGCAGTGATCATTAGTATATTATCATTGCTGATAATGATCTACTGGCCCGGAATCAAAAAATTAAGTGCTATTCCTGCGGCTATTTTAGTTGTGATTCTTGGAATTGTACTCAGCATGGTATTCCAGAATACCGCCCTGGCACTTAGTCCTGAGCAATTGGTTACTATTCCGGTTGTTAGTTCGTATACTGAGTTCATGGCTTTGTTTGTATTTCCTGATTTTTCACAGATCGGGAACAAGGATGTTTGGACCGTGGCCTTTACAATCGCCATTGTTGCCAGTATCGAAACACTCTTGAGTATTGAAGCTGTTGATAAAATGGATCCATACAAGCGGGTTTCTCCTACAAACAGAGAATTGGTAGCTCAGGGTGTAGGAAATATGGCCAGTGGTATGCTGGGTGGGCTGCCTATGACTTCGGTGATTGTGCGTTCCTCAGTGAATGTGAATTCTGGAGGTAAGACAAAAATGGGAGCTATATATCATGGTTTCTGGCTATTGCTTTCATTGCTCTTTATTCCTTTTTTACTCAATAAAATTCCATTGGCCAGTCTGGCTGCTATTCTTCTGATTACCGGATATAAACTGGCTAAACTCAGCTTATTTAAGAAAATGTGGCGGAATGGCAGGGACCAGTTCATTCCTTTTGTAGTTACTGTACTCGCTGTTGTATTTACAGATTTGCTGAAGGGTGTAGCTTTCGGAATGATGATTGGGATCTTTTACATACTCAGAACCAATCTCAGGAATTCATATTTCTACAAAATAGAAAAGAACGGTGAAAAGAATGTGATCAGAATTAAACTGGCGCAGGAAGTTTCATTTTTAAATAAGGCCGCTATCCAGCAAACCTTGTTGAAATTGCCAAAAGAATCGCATGTGATTATTGACGGTTCTGACTCATTGTTTATTGATAAAGATGTGCTGGAGATCATCCATAATTTCAAACACAGCGCCTTTTCTAAGGGAACAATAGTTGAAATACTTAATATACGTGATCACTATGATGTTCCGAATACGAAAGAATTTGTACATAAAATAGAAAAGATTAATTAAAATGCCTAATATTCGGGATACTAAAGAACAGTCAGAAGAGATGTCACAGAACAGGATCGAAAGACAAAAACGGGCTTACGAAGAACTACTCCAGGGGAATCGTGATTGGGTGGAAATGGAAACTGCAAAAGACCCTGAATATTTTGCCAAATTAGCTGCCGGACAGGAACCTGATGTCTTGTGGATAGGTTGTTCGGATAGCAGGGTACCTGCAAATGAGGTTACTAATACAAAGCCGGGTCAGGTTTTTGTGCACCGTAACATAGCGAACGTCTGTGTTCACTCGGATATGAATATGCTGAGTGTACTCGATTATGCGGTTAATGTGTTGAAAGTAAAACATGTTATTGTTGCCGGACACTATGGTTGCGGGGGTATAGCTGCCGCCTTAAGCAATAAACAATTCGGACTTATCGATAACTGGCTCAGGCATATCAAAGATGTTTACCGTTTGCACAGTAATGAACTGGACAGGATTACTGATGAGAATGTCAAGCTGAATCGTCTGGTTGAATTAAATGTAATTGAGCAGGTTTATAATCTATGTAAGACTACGATCGTTCAGAACGCCTGGCGTGAACGTGAGGATCTGGAGATCCATGGCTGGGTAATTGACCTGAATTCAGGACTTGTGAAGGATCTTCAGGTTACCGCTAAATCGAGTGAAAACCTCGGAAAAGTATTCAAGCTGGATGAGTCGAAAGTGAAGTAATTATTTTAACGTGGGTGCGATATAAAATCATGAGGAGCTAGTTTAAATCGAATAATTTTCTCATGTTTTAGAAAGCAAGGTTTGTGCCTCTTCGGTTATGCCAATCCCGTGTTCTGCCGTTTTTTTGCCCATAAATTCCTTTTTAAAATAAAAATCTGCCCGGGCAAAAATCTACAGCTGCCACACGGGTTTATTTCATATGGCAGGTGGTCCTATTGCCGGGCTGCCTGTCCCAATGAAATACAAACCTGTGTGAAATAAACCTTGCCGGAGGAGGTATCTTCCGGCTATTGGTAATTTGAATCAGTACGCGATTTCTTGCCGGAAATACTCCGGAGGAAAGGGCTGAACTAGCCTATAACACACAGGTATTGATTTCCAAAATCAAATCATTTTGATTCAAGACCTTATCTGACCATTTATTACCATATTATTTTATCCTTTCTTATATCGAACTTAATCCTTATCCAGAAATGGGTAACGGTAATCCTTAGGAGGGTCAAATGTCTCCTTAATTGTTCTCGGAGATACCCAGCGCAATAAATTGATCATAGAACCTGCTTTATCATTCGTTCCTGATCCCCTGGCACCTCCAAATGGTTGCTGCCCAACCACTGCACCTGTACATTTATCATTTAAATAAAAATTACCTGCAGCATTTCTCAAAGCATGGGTAGCTTTTGCCAATGCATAGCGATCTTGTGCCAGAACAGCACCTGTAAGGGCATAAATCGAAGTTTTGTCTATAATTTCAAGCGTTTTCTCAAAGTCTTTGTCTGCAAAAACATAGATCGTAAGAACCGGACCAAATAATTCTTCGCACATAGTCACATAGAATGGGTCTTTTGTTAATAATACAGTCGGCTCAATGAAATAGCCTTTGGATTTATCATAATTGCCTCCGGCGATGATCTCAAGATCTTTATCATTCTTTGCTCTGTCAATGTACCCGGTAAGTTTATCAAATGATTTTTCATCAATCACTGCATTGATAAAATTACCGAAGTCTTCGGTGGGTCCCATTTTAAGGCTTGCCAGATCGCGTTTTAATAATTCTTTAATTTTTGGCCAAACAGAGGCTGCAATGTAAACCCTGGATGCGGCAGAACATTTTTGTCCCTGGTATTCGAAAGCCCCACGCAGGATTGCAGTATTTGAGGCTTCAACATCAGCAGAACCATGTACCAGAATAAAGTCTTTGCCACCAGTTTCTCCAACGATGCGAGGGTAGGTTTTGTATTTATGAATATTATTACCAATTGTTTTCCAGATATCCTGAAATACCGCCGTAGAACCTGTGAAATGAATACCTGCAAAGTCAGGATGATTGAAGATAACTTCTCCGGCATCCGGCCCTGAAACATATACCAGGTTAATTACCCCATCAGGTAACCCCGCCTCACGGAAGATCTGCATCAATATATTTGCTGAATAGATTTGTGTGTTAGCGGGTTTCCAGACAACCACATTTCCCATCATGGCTGCCGAACTTGGTAGATTACCTGCTATAGCAGTAAAATTAAAGGGGGTCAGTGCAAAAACAAAGCCTTCGAGCGGCCTTTGTTCGAGCCGGTTCCAGCTGCCCCTGGGAGATACCGGAGGCTGCAGCTCGTAGATTTCGCACATGTATTTAACATTGAACCGTAAAAAATCAATGAGCTCGCATGCTGCATCAATTTCTGCCTGAAATGCATTTTTTGATTGCCCCAACATAGTTGCTGCATTCAGTTTATAACGATAAGGACCTGCAATCAGGTCGGCTGCTTTTAAAAATATAGCCGCACGCTGTTCCCATGGCAGATTCTCCCATTCAGGTTTTGCAGCAAGTGCCGCATTGATCGCATCGCTAACATGTTGTTTAGCTCCCTGATTATAGGTGCCCAGCAAATGCTGATGATCGTGTGGCGGACTGATCTTTACTTTGGTTTTAGTGCGAATCTCTTTGCCACCAATATACATCGGGATATCAATTTGTTCAGCCCTGGCTTCAGCAAGTGCATCTTTTAATAATTGACGTTCCCTGCTTCCTGGGGCATAATTCAATATAGCTTCATTTACCGGGTGTGGTACCTTGAAAAATCCTTTTAACATAATTGGTCTAATTGGTTGTGGCAAAGATAAGGCTTTGGGGGAAATCTGCTGATTAATTTGTCTTCTGCTAATCCCCAGAATACTTCCAGCTCAAATAGTACTATAAGTTTTGTCCTGTTTAAACTTTACAGACTGGTTTAGAATTTTGAGAACTGATCAGAGTCAGACAAATGAATGATCTCTCTCATTATTTCCCTGCCTGTATTTGACGATCTTTATTAGAAGCCGTTTTATTTACCATAAAAACATAAAGAAATGAACAATGATCTGATAGCTGCCACAAAGGCAACTGAAAATATAAAAACAATGAAGGGACTTGTTTATGAAGGTCCGGGTGAAAAAAAATGGATGGATGTTCCAAAACCCGGGATCATTGCTCCAACTGATGCAGTGGTAAAGGTATTAAAAACCACCATATGCGGCACGGATTTACATATCTTAAAAGGGGATGTACCTGCTGTTACCAAAGGCAGGATACTTGGTCACGAAGGTGTTGGTATTATTGAAGAAGTAGGAAATGCCGTTAATAATTTTAAAAAAGGAGATCATGTTCTGATATCCTGTATTACTTCATGTGGTAAATGTGAATACTGTAAAAAGCAGATGTATTCTCACTGTGAAGATGGTGGTTGGATCCTTGGACACCTGATTGATGGTACACAGGCCGGGTATGTGCGAATTCCGCATGCTGATAATAGCCTGTATTTAATCCCGGAAGGAGCAAATGAGGAAGCCCTGGTCATGTTAAGTGATATTTTGCCTACAGGGCATGAGATAGGTGTATTATATGGTGCGGTGAAGCCCGGTGATACAATAGCTATTGTAGGTGCCGGCCCGATAGGCATGTCTGTTTTACTGACCGCACAGTTTTATTCCCCATCAAAGATCATTATGATTGATATGGATGAAAACCGTCTTGCAGTGGCAAAAACCTTTGGTGCTACGCATATAATTAATCCGCTTAAAGGAGATGTGGCTAAATTAATTTCAGAACAAACCAAGGTTGGGGTGGATGTAGCCATTGAAGCAGTTGGTATTCCCCAGACCTTTGATATATGCCAGAACATTATACGCCCGGGAGGCCATATTGCCAATGTAGGTGTACATGGAAAGAGTGTAGATCTGCAGCTGCAGAAACTTTGGATACAAAATATTACAATTACAACTGGTTTGGTGAATACAAACACCACACCTATGCTTTTAAAAACAGTGCAGAGTAACAGGATACAGCCGGAAAAGCTGATCACGCACCGATTTACATTTGACAAGATATTAGATGCCTACGAAGTATTTGGTAATGCTGCAAGGGAGAAAGCGATAAAAGTGATTATTAGTGATTAACAGTAAGCAGCTGGATTGAATATTTAAGGCGGGAATACCCGCCTTTTTTTTACTTTAAACTTCAGTATCAGAATAACACTCATTATCCCTGAATTTTAATCCCTCTCAATACCCTGATAAATTCAGGACGCTAAGCTTAAGATCAATTATGTATTTTTGCCCTAAGCTTAAGAATGAAACTAGTCCGACTATTATTATTTCCCTTCTCAATCCTGTATGGCCTCGGAGTGATACTCCGAAACCTTGCCTACGATTTCGGGATATTTAAGTCGCAGGAATTTGAGCTGCCGGTAATTTCAGTTGGGAATTTGTCGGTGGGTGGTTCCGGTAAAAGTCCGATGACCGAATATCTTGTCCGTTTACTTAAGGATAAGTATAAAATCGCAACATTAAGCCGGGGCTATGGTCGCAAAACTTCAGGATTTCTATATGTAGATTCAAATTCTCTAAGTTCAGAATCCGGTGATGAACCGCTTCAGTTTAAGCGTAAGTTCAGGGATATCACGGTAGCTGTTTGTGAAAATAGAACAGAAGGTATTCTTCGTCTTGAAAAGGATCATGAACTGATCATTCTGGATGACGCTTTTCAGCACCGGTCAGTGAAGCCGGGATTAAACATTCTGCTTTTTGAGTACAGTACTTTGTTTAAACAACAATGGCTTCTTCCCACTGGCGACCTTAGGGAGCCTCTGTGGGCGATCAACCGTGCCGATATTGTGGTTATATCCAAGTGCCCGGAAAAGATGAATTCTGAGCAGCAAAATGCGGTACGTCGTAAATTCCGTACTGTTACCTTGTTTTTTTCATTTCTAAAGTATGGGGATTTAAAATCATTCAATGAAAATACTCCCGGGCGGAGTCTTAATTCTATAAATCAGAAAAGTAAGGTCATATTATTAACGGGGATCGCCAATGCTGCTCCATTGTTCTCAAAGCTGGCTTCCTGTGGCCCTGAACTGATACACCATCAATATCCTGACCATCATCAGTTCAGCGACAAAAATATCGCTAAACTTGTAAATGAATTCAAAGCACTTAGCGGTGAAGATAATTTAATAATTACTACAGAAAAGGATGCTCAACGATTAAGAACGGAAGGCATCATAGAGCAATTAAAAGATCTGGCTATTTATTACCTGCCGGTTGAAGCGGCGTTTAATGAGCCGGAAGTCACGAGATTTAATAATTTAATAGAAGAATATGCATCAAAATCTACAGGCAACAACTGATTACATTAAGAAAAAGATTGGTGATTTTGAGCCGGAGATCGGAATTATTTTAGGCACCGGTCTAGGTGGATTGGTAGAAGACATTGAAATTCTCCATAGTTTGATGTACTCCAATATTCCAAATTTCCCGATCTCAACGCTTGAATTTCACTCCGGGAAATTGATCTTTGGAATGCTCAGTGGAAAAAAGGTAGTTGCGATGCAGGGACGGCTTCATTATTATGAAGGTTATGATATGAAGCAAATCACTTTTCCTGTCAGGGTGATGAAAATGCTTGGGATTCAAAAATTGTTTGTTTCGAATGCAAGTGGTGCCCTTAATCCTGAATATCGCAAAGGCGATCTGATGATAATTCATGACCATATCAATATGCAGAGTGATAATCCGCTTCGTGGCAGGAATACTGCAAGTCTGGGACCACGTTTTCCGGATATGAGCGAACCTTACGACAGAACAATGATCGGAAAGGGCATGGAAATTGCCCATAAGAATAATATTCGCTGCCATTCAGGAGTTTATGTTTCTGTAAATGGCCCGAATCTTGAAACAAGGGCTGAATACCGCTTTTTACGTTTGATCGGAGCTGATTCGGTTGGAATGAGTACTGTACCGGAGGTAATTGTTGCCAATCATATGGCTCTTCCTGTTTTTGCTATTTCAGTACTGACGGATGAGGGCTTTCCCGATACCTTGAAAGTGGTATCATTAGAAGAGATCTTAAAAACTGCAGAGGAAGCTGAACCCAAAATGACTAAAATATTAAAAGACCTCATCCTGGAAATTTAATGATCAAACGCTTAGCATCAGGATTGTTTTTATTGCTGTATCTGTTTAATCAGGATGCATTCGCTCAAAGAACCATGCGGGCAGAAGGTAGTGTGGGTTCTTCAGGCCGTATGGGTCAGACAGGAGAGCGGGACACTTCCCTGAATAAAACCAGTGATGCGGATTCTGTTTATTTTTATGCCAAAGATATCCGGTACACTACTATCAGATTACTGAAAGAAGGTACCCAGACCAGGGGAATTGATACCACAGTACATAATTTTCAGAATTTCAGTCCATTATATCAGCCTAAAACGCCTACTATCGGACTTGGGAGTGCTGGCATCGCTTACCGTGAAATGCTTTTCAGTCCTTCAAAATCTATTGGTTTCGATGCAGGATTTCACAGTCTTGACCTCTATCGCCTGATACAGGATTCCATTAAATTTTATCGGGCTAAATCACCCTATACCGAATTGTATTATGTGAATGGGAAAATTCATGAGCAAATGTTTAAAGTAACTCATTCACAGAATGTAAAACCCAATTTTAATGTTGGGGCGCACTATAACCGCCTGACCGGGGATGGTTTTTATGTGAATCAGAAAGCTGATCATTTGAATGCAGCACTGTTTGCCTGGTATGAATCACCTAAAAAGCGATATAACATCCTTGGCGATGTTATTTTTAATACTTTAAAGGCAGGTGAAAACGGCTCCACCAGGAATGATACTATTTTTAAGGAAAGTTCCCTGGATAAAAAAGCTGAGCCGGTTTATTTGAAAGCAACAGGGTCAGACCGCCCAATGCAGACCTGGCGGCAGACCCAATTCTTTATTAAACAGCTTTACTATATTGGCAGAATTGATAGTCTCCAGGGTCCTGACTCATCCGCACGGATTTTACCCACACAGCGCGTATCCCATACCCTGACTTATACCCGCGATCAATATAAGTTTTTCAGGAATGAGGAGGATTTATATGGAGCTTTTCCTATTCTTCCTTCCCAATCTTTTACATTGACCAACGATTCAACCAAAGTATCGAATCTTAGAAATGAGTTTACCTATAGTTTTTACCTGAGGGGGAAGGCATTGAGTTTTATTAAGAATGAACTTAAACTTGATCTGGGCATTCAAAATGATCTTTATCATTATGAACAGTTGGCTTATGAAACGAATTTCTCTAATACAATGCTCAAAGCAGGTCTGGGATACCGTTTTAGTGATAAAGTAAATATTGATGCGGATCTGAATCAGATCGTACAGGGTAAGAATTCAGGGGACTTTTTGTATGAGGCTAATACCAGCTTCTTATTGAGCAAATCAATTGGCAGGATAGTACTCGGGGCATATGTTCAAAATAAATCTCCGGAACAGATGTACGAGCGTGTTGATTATCAATACCATAGCTGGAACAGAAATTTTGACAGGTCAAAGATCAGTAACCTCTCCTTTCTGTACCAGAATCTGAAATATAAACTGGCTGCAAAAGCTGAATATTTCCTGGTAAGTAATTATCTCTACTTTAAAGAAACTGCAAGTGCAAAACAGATTACACCAGATCAGTTTGGGACTAATATCAATCTTCTGAAGATCAGCCTTTCAAAGGACTTTAAGTTTGGAAAGTTTAATCTCGATAATCATATAGTTTATCAAAAGACTGATTTTCAAGATATTATCAGAACTCCGGAAATATATACCTATAACAGTTTCTACTATGCAAGCAGGCTTTTTAAGGTGCTTTATACCAATGTTGGTTTTGATGTTCGTTTTAATACCCCATTCAAAGCTCCGGCCTATGCAATCAACGTGAGCCAATTTTACAATGACAATACTCCCCTTGAATATTCTACTTATCCCGTAATGGATGTTTGGGTAAGAGCAACCTTAAAGCGGGCTAATCTGTTTCTGAAATATGATTACGTCAATCAGGGATGGCTTTCAAGAGGATATTACACAGTCAGGTCATATCCGATGCAGGATAAAGTGTTGAAGTTTGGAGTGAGTTGGAAATTTTATAACTAATTGAGAGTGGAGAATTGAGAGTGGAGAATTAGTATTTATTGGTTGCTATCAAATGAATAGTCAATGCTTAGATTTGTGATTTGATACAAACATTCCAAAGAACAGTTTCTCGTAATATATATTGGGTAGAATTGTGATTTCTTTAAGAATTTCCCTCCATTTCCTATTTTAGATTATCAACCCGATAGCTATCAGATTTTCACTCTCCACTCTCAATTCTCAATTCTCCACTAATCAAGTTTTCTGTTTCTTCTTCTTCGCTGCCGGGAATAAAACATTATTCAGAATTAGTCTGTAGCCGGGTGAATTGGGATGAAGATTCAGGTCGGTAGGAGGGTCTCCAACCATATGCTGATAATCTTCCGGATCATGCCCGCCATAGAAGGTCCACTGGCCTTTTCCATACTCTCCATGGATGTAACGGGCTTCATCACTTGTTTTGGTTTCACCCATCACAAGCACATTTGGCTTAATGACGCTCTTTCTGAATGCGGTTGTCTGGCCCATAAATCCTTTCACCACCTTATCATGGTTCTGGGTAAGCATTGCAGGCACAATATCCCATTTTGCTGAGAAGTCAAACAAAGTAAAAAAGTCATTCGTACGATTTAAAACTTGCGAACGGATTGGAGTAGCATCTATATTCGAAAATTCATTGTTTGCGGGATTCATATCCAGCTTGAAGTTCTGAAATGCAAAGGTTTGATTAAAATCAAGCTTCGACTGAGCTTTCGGGTCTGAGGTGTCACCATCAAAAACACGCTCTGCAATATCCGTTCCATTAGCCGCCAGTGCAATGTCAATGGTTTCGGGCCCTGAACACATAGCAAACATGAAGCCCCCGCCTGAACAGAAGTTTCGGATCGTTCTGGCCACCTCCAGTTTCATTTCCGACACTTTGCTAAAGCCATTCCTCTTTGCAGTGGCTTCCTGCAGTTTTACATCTTCGATATACCATGAGGCATTCCTGAATGCACTCCAGAACCGGTTGTATTGCCCTGTAAAATCTTCATGATGGAGATGCAGCCAGTCGTATTTCGGCAATTCGCCTTTTAAAACTTCATCATCATACAAAATATCATAAGGAATCTCGGCATAGCTAAGTACCATAGTCACAGCGTCGTCCCAAGGTAACTTGTTTTTGGGTGAGTAAACAGCAATTTTCGGTGCCTTCTCAAGTTTAACCATCTCCATGTTTACTGAAGGGTCGGTAACTTCATTCAGAATCGCATTCACCTTTCCATCAGCAAGCACTTCGTAAGATACTCCTCTGATCTTACATTCCGATTCCATGGATTGGGTGTATTTCATCAGAAAACTACCACCCCTGTAATTTAGAAGCCAGTCGGTTTCCAGGCCATTCTTTAGAGCCCAGTATGTGATACCATAGGCTTTTAAATGATTTTTCTGGTCTTCATCCATCGGAATAAGAATGGATGCAGCCTTGCAAACTGCAGTTAAAAGTAGGAAAAGAAGGGTTAATCTGGCTTTTAACATTGGGTATTATAACGTTCTACAGTATTTAAAGGTATAAAAAGAAGAAGATATTTGAAGAATTTCATCAATTGACTGAAATAATTACCTTTGTCTTCCAATGTTAAGAAAACAAATATGAGCAAAGCAATTATTAAAACCGAGAAAGGTGATATGACCGTTCAATTTTATGATAAAGATGCACCAAATACAGTTGCAAATTTCTTGAAATTGGCCAAATCTGGTTATTATGATGGTGTAACTTTTCACAGAGTGATTAATGATTTTGTGATCCAGGGCGGAGACCCGACAGGTACAGGTGCCGGTGGCCCGGGATATAGTATTGATTGTGAACTTGAAGGAGAGAACCAATACCACGACAGAGGTGTCCTTTCTATGGCTCACGCCGGTCGTAATACAGGTGGTTCACAGTTTTTCATTTGCCATAGCCGTACAAATACTTCTCATCTTGATCGTAATCATACCTGTTTTGGTAAGGTTATTGAGAATGTAGATGTTGTTGATGATATCCGTCAGGGTGATAAAATATTAGGAATAGAGATTGTTGAAGAGTAGTACAGAGTACAGAGTATTGAGTATTGAGTATTGAGAAAAATATATCTAAAGTACAAGAATCTTATTACAACAGACATCAAATTGAAATGATATTGGTTAGTGAGAGTGCCAGACAATAATGCTTTAAATGCAGCTACCTTTTTGTCTAACTACTAACAACTAACTACTAACTACAAAAAAATGAATTTAAGAGGATTAGTATCCGTATCCGGTAAACCGGGATTGTTTAAACTGATTGGCCAGAATAAATCGGGCTTTATCCTGGAAACACTGGATGAGCAGAAGAATAAGATCGTAGTCAACATCAGTACTGCAAAGATGGCCTCTTTAGAAGATATTACCGTTTTTGGTGATTCGGCTGATCTGAAACTGAGTGATATTTTTCTGAAAATGAAAGACAGCAAAAATTTACCTGATGCAAAAACTGCAGATGGAAATTCTTTGCGGGCCTATTTTACGGAAGTAGCGCCAGATCACGATCAGGAACGTGTTTATGCTTCTGATATGAAGAAGATCATCAACTGGTTCGGCATCATTAAGGATCTGCCTTTATTCAATGAAGATGCTCCTGAGCCAATAACTGATGGATCTCCGGTCGCTGCTGCAGACACTCCGGCTGTTAAAAAACCAGAGCCTGTGAAAGAGAAGCCTAAGGCTACTAAAGCCGCAGGAAAGAGCGCTACAAGATTGTCCCAGAAATCGAAATAGGAGAACTGAAGTCTGAGGTCTGAAGTAGGAAATAGGAATGGACGATAGTTAATCCATTTCCTATTTCCATAAATTCTGAATCAAAAGTAGCGTATAATCGCATATCCAATAGCAATAGCAATCAGGATCATTATCCAAAAAAGCCTGCTTTCTTTTGATCGGTTGCCGGAGCGGAATCTGTAATTTCTTTTATAGTCTGTCATAATTCACAGCTTAATCATGATGATAAGGTTCTCCTTTTAAAATGGTGCATGCCCGGTAGAGCTGTTCAGCAAAAAACAGGCGAATCATCTGGTGTGAAAGTGTCATTTTAGAAAGGGATATTTTCTCATTACTTCGCTCATAAACTTCATTGCTAAATCCATATGGGCCTCCAATAATAAATACCATGTGCTGGAGCCCACTCACCATCCGTTTATTTAAATATACCGAAAAACCTCTTGAACTGAGCTCTTTGCCATTCTCATCAAGCAGAATGACATGGTCGGTACTCTGAATATTTTTAAAGATCAGTTCTGCCTCCTTGGTTTTTTGTTGCTCCTGCGACAGGCTTTTCGTATTCTTTAATTCCGGGATTTCGAGTATGCGGAATGGGATATAATGTTTCAGGCGTTTCAGATAGATGTCAATCCCTTCAATCAGATATCTATCTTCTGTTTTGCCGATGGTTAAAAGAGTGATTTTCATCTGAAAGAAATTGTTTTATTATCTGTGCAGGCTATTATTGTTAACGTAATATAGTCACCGGACCTGTTTTTTTGATCAAATTACCATTAAAATCGACGGCATCAATAAGATAATAATAAGTCCCAACCGGTAAGGGTTCATTATTGAAGGTTCCTTTCCAATGATTAAAAAGATCGTCCGATACAAACATAGAAACACCAAATCTGTTAAAGATCTGTATTTTGTAAGATTTAATATTGGTCATGCTGATTACAAATTCATCATTCAAAGCATCATTATTGGGCGTAAATGTATTAGGGATGAACAGGATATTGTTTGCACTGATCATAAACTTGCCTTGTGCAGTGGATGCACTGCAAACCGAGCTTTTAAAGACTGTCAGGCTTACATCAAAATCACCCGCACTAAGGTAGGTATGTTCGGGGTCCTTATCGGTAGAGGTATTCCCATCTCCAAAATCCCATAAAAATGCATCAGCATCTGTCGATTCATTAAAAAAGCGTACACGGATCGGGAATGAAAGTTTTGCGGGTGGTTTAGGCTCAGAACGGAATGCTGCTACCGGGTTTTTATAAATAGGCGGAACCTCTTTTGTCACAGTTTCAGTAATGCAATTTCCCCTGCTTAAAGTCAGGGTATAAGTACCTGCAACTGCTTCACTTGTAACCGGAATTTCCGGCGATTGCAGATTGGAACTGAAATTGTTCGGACCTGTCCAGTTATATGTAACATCACTTTGCGCGGCAGTACTGAGCCTGATTACATCGGTCAGGCAGAAATCAGGTTTATTGACAATGATTACAGGTTTCGCCGGACTTAATGCCACAATGATCTCTTGTGTGAAAACGCTGATACAGCCTGAGCTTCCTTCTGCTTCGAGGCGGATGGTCTTGGTTCCTGAGCTGGAATAGGTAATCGTATTTACCGGATTACTGCCTCCGGGAGGAATATTTGAACCTGCTCCAAAATCCCACCGGAGTTTCTGGAAGTCTTTCGAGCTATTCGTAAAAGTAAAACTTTGCCCGACTGTGCAGGGATTATTATTGGTTATAACAAATGAGGCGGTTGGTGTTTGACCGATAGAAGCTACTGTAACCTGGGCAGGGTCGCTGGTACAACCATTCAGGCTAACAGTGACCGAGTATATGCCTGCTTTTCCTGCGCCATCAACCGGCACTTTGATCTCTGCAGTGCTTGCGCTAAAGCCTCCCGGACCGGTCCAGGAATAGCTTGCACCATCCAGAATGGCTGTACTTAGCTCAATTGTTTCGCCGATACAATACCTCGGTTTCAAACCACTGATTTGCGGAAGTGCAGGTTTTAAGCCAACTAGAAAAGATTCCGTGATGCTAACAGCACAGCCATCTTCATTAAATACCTGTAATACTGCTGTTTTAAACCCCGGACTAGAATATGTTACTGTATGTGGTCCGGCAGTATTCGCAGTAGCAATACTGGCTCCTTGACCGAAACTCCATTCAGCCCTGGTATAATTTTTTGATCCTGTATTGTTGAAGGTAAAACTCTGGGCAGGGCTGCAGGGCTGATTCTTTGTGAGTACGATTTTAGCTTCCGGACCAACAAACTCTCCTGTTCCTCCGAACTCTAATTTGAAGCCATTGGTATTTCCCGGGGTGAATCTATCAATTACAAGCGCATAGGTATGCCCTTGAACCATATCAATATACCGTAAATAGCCATTCTGTCCACTTCCACATCCAGTCGTTTCTGTTAAATCGGTGGATGTCATATTCATTCCGGTTCTAAAATATAATGGTTCAGTAGGACAATCTTTATTATCAACTCCATGCCCTGCGGCACATCGAAGCAAAACTTTATTGTTAAAGTTACCTGTTGGTCCCAGGTCATATAAAACCCAGTCGATATCGTCAGTATTGACCATTGGAATTATGTCCATGGTTAAAGTGCCATTATTTGCTGCAGTCCATTTATACCATACTGAATTAGACTCTTGTCCTAAACAGGAGCCGGCAGTTTCTGTATTATTTGTTCCTGCCCCTTCTAATTTCAACTCAGAAAAGCTTTGTTTATTACACAATACAGAAGCAGTATTAAAATCCTGTCCGGCTTTTAATGGCGCAAAATAATTGTTTAAACAAAGCCTGAATGTGCCGGTACCGTTGTTTCTGGCACTAACGCGGATATAATACTCTTTTCCGACTGTCAGTCCACCCTTATTATAGGTTGAAATTGAATTTCCTGCCGCCAGGCTGCCAACCAATGTAGAATAATTGGTTGTTGTGCCGACTTGTTCAATGGTGTACATTGCAATTAGGGGATCACGGAGGGTTCCGCCAGAACTGCCACCACCTGTGCTATTACCAGTAACAGTTACAGTGACATCAAAAGCACTTGCTGTAAATTTGAACCATACATCTCTGCCCGTTTCTCCCGCAGGCCATTGGTATCCAGACCCTACAGCCCCTTCATCCGTTGCATTAATATTTGAATAGCCTGCATCTGCCGAGCATTTTGAAGGTTCAGTTAATGGAATAGCCTTGTCCCAGCTGTCGTTTGCAGGTTGTGCAAATGCAGTAAACACTGAAATAAAAAGAAGGAAAAAAAGTGAAATGTATCTCAATTTTCTGAAGTAGGCTGTTACGAAAATACGGAAAAAAGGGTCCAATTGTATTGATTGAAAGGCTTTTCACTGAATTAGTTTCTTTTACTTTAATTAGTATTTGTGTAAAAAATTTTATTCTTCGACCCCGAAGGTGGTCGCAAGTTTATAGAACCGCAATAAAATCTCGTTTCCCGACCCCGAAGGTGGTCGCATGTAACTGATTCTCATATACGACCACCTTCGGGGTCGGGATTTCCTAATATATGTTATGGTATAAACATTTGAACCCTTCAGGTTCAGTAGAAGAAATTCCAATATTATTGCATTGATCGGTCAAGGTGATATGTCCTTCCGAAAATTACTTATTCAAAATCCCCTTTCTAACCTGAGCTTTCATCAGTTCACCATCAGGATCGAGGCTTGTTTTTAATTTCGTGAAGGCTAATGTACCTTCAGAAGTGAGGTAGCGAACTTTAGGGTTCGGATCATTCATGCATCTGATGATTACCGATGCGATATCTGCAGGCTTCTGAAAAGCTTTTTCCTTAAATTCTTCAGTAAAAGTAGAGCGGTAAGCCATATAATCCTCCATCAGAGGTTTATAGTCATCGTTCAGAATACCACCGGTCGACTCAAAGTATTCGGTCAGGCTATTGCCGAACTCTGTGATCGTGCCTCCTGGCTCAATTAGTGATACATTGATCCCGAAATAGGGCTCAAGGTAGGTTGCAAGGCTTTCTGTTAAACCTTCAAGTGCAAATTTTGCTGCACAATAAATTTCATTTACAGGGGAACCTACAATTCCGCCTACCGAAGAAACATTGATGATATGTCCGCTCTTTTGTTTGCGCATATGCGGCATTACGGCTTTGCTGCAGCGGATAGGTCCATAGAAATTCACATCCATCACCTGCTGAATTTCTTCCATACTTGCCTGTTCCATCGGTTTGATAAATCCGGCACCTGCATTATTGATCAGTACATCAATCTTTTGTTCGGCCGAAATGATCTCTGAAATGCATGCCGCTATGCTTTTTTCATCCTGAACATCCAGTTGTAGAACCCGGAGTTTAACTTGTCTTCTATCAACTTCCTGATCCAGCAAAGCTCTTTTACTCAGGTTGCGCATGCTTGCGTAAACCTGGTGGCCCTGCTCAGCAAGCTGAACCGCAGTTTCGAGTCCGATGCCGGTTGAAGCCCCGGTAATGAGAATTACTTTTGACATGATGTAAATTTTGAAAATAGAATTAGATTAAAAGCAAAAAGCCAAAAGTATTGAACTTTTGGCTTTTAAATTATATCAGGTTTTAATTAACCCTTTTGATTCATTCTGATGATATTTAATGCACCACCTGCTTTGAACCATTCGATTTGCTGCTCATTATAGGTATGGTTTACACTGAATGATTCAGTATTTCCATCCGCATGATGAAGCACAATGCTCAATGGTTTGCCGGGGGTGAAATCATTTAATCCGCAGATATCAATCGTATCATCTTCAAGAATACGGTCATAATCATTTACATCTTCAAATGTCAATGCAAGCATTCCTTGTTTCTTCAGGTTGGTTTCGTGAATACGTGCAAACGATTTTACCAGAATGGCACGTACACCAAGGTGTCTCGGCTCCATTGCAGCATGTTCACGTGATGATCCTTCTCCATAATTTTCATCTCCAACCACAATACTGCCTACACCAGCTGCCTTGTATGCACGGGCTGTAGCAGGTACTGATCCGTATGCACCATCAAGCTGGTTTTTTACGTTATCTGCTTTTTCGTTGAAGAAATTCGTTGCTCCGATGAGCATATTATTAGAGATATTATCCAGGTGACCTCTGAACTTCAACCAAGGACCGGCCATAGAAATATGATCTGTGGTACACTTTCCTTTTGCTTTGATCAGAAGTTTCAATCCTTTAATATCTGTTCCTTCCCATGCTTTGAATGGATCAAGCAATTGAAGACGTGCAGAATTTGGATCTACAATCACACTTACTTTAGTTCCGTCTTCTGCCGGAGCCTGGTATCCTGCATCTTCCACTGCAAATCCTTTGGTCGGCATTTCAAGACCTTGTGGCTCATCAAGTTTAACCTGTACACCTTCTGAGTTAGTCAGTGTGTCGGTCAGTGGATTGAAAGCTAAATCGCCCGCAATGGTCATTGCAGTAACAATCTCAGGAGATGCTACGAAAGCATGAGTATTCGGGTTTCCGTCGTTACGCGACTTAAAGTTTCTGTTGAATGAAGTAATGATGGAATTTTTACGGGTAGGGTCATCGCTATGACGTGCCCACTGTCCGATACATGGTCCGCAGGCATTTGCCAGAACCACACCACCCATTTTCTCGAAAGTATTCAGGTAGCCATCACGTTCTACAGTATAACGTACGAGCTCTGAACCAGGTGTAATTGTAAATTCAGCCTTAGCTACCAGTTTCTTATCTACAGCCTGTTGAGCCAGAGATGCTGCTCTTGAAATATCTTCGTAGGAAGAATTGGTACATGAACCGATCAAACCAACTTCTAAAGTTTGCGGCCATCCGTTTTCACGAACTGCTTCAGCAAACTTTGATATAGGCCATGCTGCATCCGGTGTAAAAGGACCGTTTATATGAGGTTCAAGAGTCGACAGGTCAATCTCAATCACCTGATCAAAGTAATTCTGAGGATTAGCGTAAACTTCATCATCTCCTGTTAAATGTTCTTTAACCTGATCTGCAAGTTTTGCAATTTCTTCTCTTTCAGTACCTTTTAAGTAAGTTGCAATTTTATCATCGTAACCGAATACTGAAGTGGTTGCACCAATTTCAGCACCCATGTTACATATTGTTCCTTTTCCGGTTGCTGAAAGTGATCTTGCTCCATCTCCGAAATACTCAACAATATATCCTGTACCGCCTTTTACAGTCAGGATACCGGCAACTTTAAGAATGACATCTTTTGCAGAAGCCCAACCTGAAAGTTTACCTGTTAGTTTTACACCGATCAGTTTAGGAAACTTTAACTCCCATGCCAATCCTGCCATTACATCACAGGCATCAGCACCACCAACGCCAATGGCAATCATACCTAAGCCACCTGCATTTGGTGTATGTGAGTCGGTTCCGATCATCATACCACCCGGGAACGCATAGTTTTCTAGAACTACCTGGTGGATAATACCCGCACCCGGTTTCCAGAAACCAATTCCATATTTGTTTGAAACAGAAGCAAGGAAATCATAAACTTCTTTATTCTGAGTATTGGCTGTTGCCAGATCTTCGTCAGCACCAATTTTCGCCTGAATCAGGTGATCGCAGTGTACAGTTGAAGGTACAGCTACTGTTGGTCTGCCGGCTTGCATAAACTGCAATAATGCCATTTGAGCAGTTGCATCCTGCATCGCAACACGGTCAGGAGCGAAGTCAACATAAGTTACTCCGCGCTCATGCGCTTCAGTTGCATTACCATCCCATAAGTGGGCGTATAAAATTTTCTCTGTTAATGTAAGTGGCTTACCAACAACTTTACGCGCTGCCGCAAGACGCGGACCGTAGTTGTCATAAACCTTTTTGATCATGTCTAAATCAAATGCCATCTTATTTGCTTGATTTTAATTTATTTCCAATTCTAATTGCGAGCGAAGTTACGTAAAACGACCTTAAAAATGAATAGATAAGGGCATTGAAAACGCAAAAAAATATGTATTATCTAAAAAATAATACACAATTTCCCGAAAATGAAGGTTGAGAGAAGCTTAGAATAACTAGAGTTCGGTACAAAGTAGGGTAAAATAATGTGGTTGGAATATATCAGATAAGGCTCTGGAGCAACAATAATTTGATTTTGGAAACCAATACCTGTGTGTTATAGGCTGGTTCAGTCCTTTCCTCCGGAGTATTTCCGGCAAAAAATCGCGTTTTATGTCAAATTACGAATAGCCGGAAGATACCTCCTCCGGCAAGGTTTATTTTACCCGGGTTTGTATTTCATTGGGAGCGGCAGCCTGGTGCTGCTGGTGCGTGCTCAATGTTATTATTTAGGGATTATGATCCTGACGGTAATTTTTGAACGGTTGTAACCCAAAACACTGCCCAAAAACCGTTAACATAAGATAAGCCTATCCGAAGTACGATTCAATCCCCAGTGCCAGCAAATTCATAAAACAGTTTCTCTTCCATTCAAAATGCAATACCGAGCATAGGGATTGCGGATCAAAACCGGAATGCATTCATATTGCACCATCCGCAAGACCAGCGAAACTTGTTTTATGAATGTGAAGGTGCCTAGTGGCCAAGGCACCTAGGGATTGAAGAAGGCTTTTGTTCCTTTTGGCCTTCAAACCTGAGCCGCCCTTCAGCGGCGAAAGCATGAACACCTTAATAAACATTAAAAACTGGTGAATAACGAATTCGCCCCCCGGCAATGGAGGGAAGTAATTTAAGTGGGATCTCTTATTGTGAAATTAGTTAAAATATCAATTTGAAAAACCTAAATCCATATAGTCTTAATATTACTCAATTTAAACTGGCATCAATGATTATAGGCTTACGCTTAGTTCCTCATTTTTATTCGTGAATATTTGAATATCGTTATAATTTACTTCCCATGTAACCGGAAGCGCTTTTTTTAGCATGCTGCTAACCCCGCAGTATTTTTCCTGTGAATCTGTAACTGCTTTAATTGCTGCATCTTTTACACCGTCAGAGCCTTTAAAATTATAGATTAAGTGTATAGCAATGTATTCAATGGGTGCTTGTTTGCTTATTTCACCAATTGCTTTGATATCAAAATCATCAACCGGCTGTTCAAATTTTCTTAGCAGGGCTACAACATCCATTCCCGTACAACCCGAAAGGGCTGTCAGTACAAATGGCTTCGGAACAGGGCCATTATCTTCACCTCCAATTTTTTCAGGTGCATCCATAATAACTGTATGTCCGTTCACCAGCGCATTGAACTGCATTTTGCCCATCCATTGGGTCTCAATTTCATGTGTCATGATTGCTGATTTCTAGAGATTTTCGATTACTCTGTGTAATTTTCCGCTTACAGAAGAAGCGACATCTCCAAGTGAATCATTTTTTATTGCCATCATTGAGGCGATCGGATCAATTGCCGAAACTTCAATCTTACCATCTTCGTGTTCCTGCACAACTACATTGCAGGGCAGCATAGTACCGACCTTATCTTCAGACTTAATTGCCTCAAATGCGAAGTTTGGATTGCAGGCACCCAGAATACGGTATTTGCGGAAATCCACGTCAAGTTTCTTTTTAAAGGTTTCTTTGACATCAATTTCAGTAAGTACACCGAATCCTTCTTTTTTAAGTTCATCTGTGACTCTGGTAATCGCTGAATCAAAATCAGTGTTTAGGATTTTAGAAAAATAGTAGCTCATGATTTTGTCTTTTAGGATTTAAATGATACTCAAATATCCGCTTTTTTCCTGTCGGGTAATGTTACTATTGTTACATAGATAAACTGATGCCAGAATTTTTGGAACAGATAATTAACCCTCGTAAATAACCCCTGAGGTTGGGGTTTCTTTCAACTCAATCCTTTTTAATTCAGGGATCAGGGGCTTTAATTTGTTCCATAACCATATGGTCAGGATTTCGCTGGTCGGGTTTTCAAGTCCCGGTATTTCGTTCAATAAATGATGGTCCAGAATTTCAATAACGGGTTTGATATGTTTTTTAAGGTCTCCATAATCAATGATCCATCCAGTTTTTTCATCGGGATGCCCTTCCACAAAAACACTGAGCGCATAGGTATGACCATGCATATTGGCACATTTATGTCCCTCGGGTACATTGGGAAGAAAATGTGCTGAATCGAAAGTAAATTGCTTGTAAATTAACATGCGGCAAAATTAGATTCTAAACTAAAGATAAAAATGATCCTGATCAGTTTTGAGGATTATTTTCAACCAGAATACTGAAAGCTGTTCCGCCGAAACCTGCGGCATTGATGAGGATTTTTTGCAGCGATTTCGACTGTTTTTGCATGGGAAGATATGGCACCTGAATAAATTGATCATGTTTCAGCATTAAAAGAGCCATTTCAAGACTCATGGCACCGGAAGCACCGAAAGTATGTCCGATTTTCCATTTATTTCCGGTTAATAGGGGTTTATTTTTACCAAAGATGGTTTCAATTGCTGCCATTTCAGAGCTATCGCCCAATATAGTGCCCGGCGAATGCATAATCACTGCGTCAACACTTCCGGGTTCATGACCATCAAGAGCCATTTGCATTGATTTTTGCAGGCAGAGGGCATTTTCAGATAAAGAGGCACCATGGCTGATGATCTCTGTTCCAAAACCTATACCTGTAATAAATCCAATTGCATTCTCAGAATTAAGCTCCAGGCAAAAACAGGCTGCAGCTTCCCCCAGAATCAGGGTATTTTGCTCTTTTTTAAGATCCATACTCCTGCAGGGATAATCCTGATCAAGTGCAGAATATATTTTGAGAGCCTTCATCTGGGCAATTGTAAAAGGCGTTAAGGGCGCTTCACTGCCACCGGCCAGAAAGCGTTTGCAAAAGCCTGCCTGTAGCCATGCAGCGGCATTGGCAATCGACTGTAAAGCCGTTGAACATGTAGCAGAATGTGAAATGGCTGGCCCGCTTATATTCTGGTCGCATGCAACCCAACTGGCAATATTCCCCAATGTGGTGCCTGGAGAGGTTAGTGGATTTACTTTTTGGCTACCGCTCTCAATAAATTCACTGTGATATTTTTCAAAGCTTGCAGTTGCTCCTCTGGATGAACCCATATTTATACCAAATCCTTCACCGGTATTCCATCCTGCCTGCTTTACGGCGATTCTTGATGCTGCAATAGCATAAAGTACACTGGGGTCAAGCTGCTGGTATTTCTTTTCCTTAATCAGTTCGGTAATTAGTTCTTTCGCCTCAATTGAAAGCCTCGCAACCCATTCAGGTTTGTTAATTATATTCTCCCTGTGAAAGGAATGCTTCTTATCCAGATATTTATTCCAGACAGAATCACTGTTTGTACCCAAAGCCGAAATACTTCCGTAACCACTTATCGCTATTTTCAGGGTCTTCATTAAAACTGTATGCTATGTTTTTCTAATCCGCCCCGAATGTAAGGCAGATATCGCTGATTTAAAAAATAACGGAATTTTTTATCAAAGAAAAAACCAATGAAAACATTTCGAATCGATTTGTTGCTCTCATTGGTTATTTTGTATACTGTTTTTCTCTGTTACGATGGTAGATACTTTTTATCAGCTTGAATGATCATAAATTCAATCCTAAAATTTCAGAGATAACATTGAATATATATTTCTTCCCGGACGAAGCATTTTGCCCCAGTCGAGGTGTTCATAATAGGCCTCGTCAAGAATGTTTTCGATTCCTGAAGAGAATTCAAGATTGTATTTTACCATATTGAAGGTATAAGTACCACGCAGGTTAAAGATTGAAAAGCCCGGACTGGTTTTTTCACCAAATGCCGTACTTACTCTGTTCTGTCCTGAACTTATTTCACTTTCTGCCTGTATGAATAATTTTTCATGGTTAAACCTCAGGCCGGTAATCGATTTTAAAGG
The DNA here is from genome assembly GCA_036676565.1 of Pedobacter sp. Classification (GTDB taxonomy): domain Bacteria; phylum Bacteroidota; class Bacteroidia; order Sphingobacteriales; family Sphingobacteriaceae; genus Daejeonella. The sequence goes on along the minus strand of JAKFCP010000014.1, from coordinate 539,459 downwards.
GGAGATCAGGGGAAGGGGGTTCCCCGAATTATCCCGGCCATGAACCCATTTAAGAGTATTGTTCAGCGTGAAATGACGGTTTGCAAACTGATAGTTCAGGCTGCTTTCTGCTCCGCTGATTCTGGCTGATGGAATATTGCTATATCCCCGAACACCATCTGCACCTATAGTCATTACACTTAAACCGGATTGAGTTTGCCCCAGTATATAATTCTGCAAATAACTAGTAAATCCACTTAACTTAAGAGAAATATTATTTACTGAATAGATAATATTTAACCCTGCATTTAATGCACTCTCATTTTTTAAATCCGGATTTCCGATATAATCGTGGTTATCCATCCTGTTAAAGAGATAGAAGCCATAGCGTTCTGATGTAGTCGGTAAACGCTCACTGTAGCCGGCGCTTGCATACAGAGTAAATTCGGAATTCAGATATCGGGTGTACCCTGTACTGAAATTTTTCAGCAGTCTGTTTACCGGCTTCGATACATCGTATCCCAATACCGCAAACTGGTCTTGTCCCATTTTGTCGGTAAGCTTTGAGAAAGCGGCATCCATTCTGACTTTAAAGTCGATTCTGCTATTTGCTTTGAATGAAATCAGGTCCTGAATGTACAAACCTGTTACAGTTTGATGATTAAGAGGCCATGTTAGCATATACATCGGGGCGCTGCTGGCGGGATACATGGTCATGTCTGCTTTTACCCGGTTATGGTAAGCATCCAGCTTCATGCTGATAGAATGTTTCCCGCGATGCCTTAGTTGAGCCTCCAGGTAGGTACCCTGTGTGTTACTCCAGCCCGGCATATCCATATGTATCGGTACCGAAGGACGTTTGGTATCATCCATAGCATGTTTGATGCTGTTTACATAGAATTTAGCTTCCAAATCCCTGATCAAGCCATCTTTTGGATTATTTCTGAAGGTGATAGCCCCAACTCTTGCACGGGCATTTCCTACATCCATTGGCAATGCAGGATAGCCTATGTTCCAGCCGTCGTCGATTAGTACATCAGCTTTCAGGATGCTGTTTTCGCTCAATTGATATTTGCCTGAAATACTCGCATTGGCCTTCTCATATTGCGAAAAATCGACTTTTCTGTTCAGACCATCCCGGTAATTACCTGCCCTGCGATAAACCCCGCTTAGCCGCAATGCCCATCTGGATGTGCCGTAATCTAAAGCCAGAATATTCTGAACGGCAGTTGCAGCTGTGTAAAAGCCTGATGCCATCGTACCTGAAAACTTTTTCCCTGGGTTAAGCATTGCTTCTGCAAGTTTCAGGTTGAGGCTTCCACCGATGGATGCTCCCATAGCCATCCCATCACCCGCATATTTTATATCAATGCTTTTCAGGTTCACAGGTTCTGTATATATCGTGACAGGATCCATTTTATCAGTACATGCACCAAAAAACTTCATCCCATCAATAACTACATTGACCTGACCAGCACTGAATGCCCGAAGTACGGGTTCCATACCAATCGGACCTCTTCTGATCAGACTCAGGCCCTCGATTTTTGAGAGGATATCTTCGGTGCTCGAGAGGCTTGACGACTGGTAAAATGCCGAACCCGGATGTTTACTCAGTGTATGTCCTTGAATATGAACCTCTTTTATTTCCAGACGTTTGTAAATGGTATCCTGAGCAGGCTGAGCTGCTTCAGAGTAGCCTGAAATAATCAGGCTACTCAAAAAGAGAAGAATATTTAAGAAAGGTTTCATATTCTTAGAATAAAAGATCAAAGAAGACTGATGTTGATTTGCCTTCTTTATTCAAAATCAGGTTTATTCTCCAGTCGCCGGTCATTGTAAAGTTTACCTTGCCTTTATAATGACCATTTTTAGTCAGTATCGGATTGACATTGTTAGGTGAACCATGTCCCATGCTAGGCATTTCGGGAGTCATTGTAATGCTAAAATTATCCTCTGCCGGGAAAGTCATCATATCAAGCTTTTTAAATACAGCGATTTCAAAATCATTTACTCCCACCTTAGGGCTTGATGGAGAGATATAAGCTAGCGTAATTTTTGATCCATCAGCGGCGGTAATAGTTTTTACCCGTTCAGGCTGCGATTGTTTTACCTGAACCACCATTTCAGCTTTACCATATTTAGTCTGGCCTTCTTTTTTTACCATCACTATCATTCTCCATTTACCGCTTTCGCCTGAGCTGGGCATGGTAAATACTGCTGCGCAAGGGAAAAGTGTGTTATCAGCATCCATGCTTTCCGGATTTTCAAGAGGGGCGGAGTGGCTCATCTTAGCGCCGTTCAGATCCATATCCATCATAGGGAGAATCTGTACAGAAGATCTGTTTAGTGCCTTACCTGAAGCCGAATCAGACAAAGAAATATATAGTTTCTGGTAACCGGTATTTAATTCTGTGCCTGACCATAGTTCTACTTTGGCAGCAGAACCAACAGCGAAAGCATCAGCAATTTTAATCAGGTTTTTTTTGGGATCTTCAATTTCAATAGTGCTGTCTTTTTTACAGGAACTTAGAATTGAAATTGCAAGTGCTATGCTAAAGAAAAGTATTTTTTTCATGATATTATTTATAAGGGTATATATAGATATATCCTGATGCACAAAGCTTTAGGCCCGGCATAAGAATTTATCAGGTAATTTTAGAGCAAGGCATATTAGGCCCGGCTAGCTATTAAATAAAATGATTTGTTGTCCAAGGAAACTACTTAGAGCATTTGCTCAGCGCGGACTATAAGAGAATTCAGATATGAGGTGGATGAAAAATTTTGATGTTCGGGGTATGGGTATATAAGTTTTTCAGTTCAGGTATTGAATTTTCAATCAGGATATATTCAGCGCTTATTGAAATATTTGAATAAGGAATAAAAACCGGAAATTTGATCTGTTTGAAAATTTCTGCAGATTGTTTTTCAGCCTTATCGGCTTCTCCCATTTTCTTTTTCAAATAGCATTTTCCTTTACAATTCAACTCCGGTTTGTCTTTATTCTCGCAGAGTTCAGCTATGATGTATTCTATGTTAAGAGTATAATAACTTATAAGACCTATTTTAATAAGGCATTGAAAACTCATGGCCATTATTAAAATCAGACTTATGAATTTATACTTCATACAAAATATACTGGCTATTCGGATAAAATTAATAAGGAATGATATACCCTGAAATGACAGTTGCCGGAAGAAAAAATGAGATTAGTCATCTTTTATAGATTCTGAACATAAATTATAGCTGTTCTTTTGACAGTAACCCGAAGAATTTACTGCATTGCAAAAATAGCTTTTTTTAGCTACAGGCAATAAAAAAAAGGAATTGGCCAGATAAAATTTGCTGTTTAAAGGGTTCTAAACTGGAACCCCTGTGCAGTTAGGTTTTCAAGGATAACAGGCAGAGCATATTCCAAACGTTTGAATGCTTTCTGACTGTCATGAAAAACTATAATTGATCCATTCCTGTAATGCTTTAAGACATTTTCGACACATTTCTCTTTCGTAATACGCTCATCAAAATCACCACTTAGTACATCCCACATCACGATTTCAGTTTCAGGAAAACATTTCCTGATTGCGGTTATCTGTGATTTTTTTATCCTGCCATAAGGGGGTCTGAACAGACGTGTTCCTGTAAGTACAGAAGCCTTTATTACATTGTCCAAATAATCGCTGTCTGATGTTTTCCAGCCCCTGAGGTGATTATGTGTGTGATTTCCAACTGTGTGTCCTTCAGTGATTATATCGGATAAAATAGATGGATTCTTATCTATGTTATCGCCGATACAAAAGAAGGTGGCTTTGCAATTGTATTTTTTAAGAGTATTTAATACATAGGGTGTAACAACTGGTATAGGTCCGTCGTCAAAAGTGAGATATACATATTTTTCTTTGCGGCTTTTATGCCAGGTTAGGGTGGGGTATAACCATCTGAGCCAAAAGGGAGAATAAGCTAAATACAATTGCCTTTTAATAATTTATCACGAAGATAAATATGTTATTAATTAAATGATAGTATTTTTAGAGTGGATTTACATCCTAACCAATCTTGTTGAATAATATATGAAACATCCAAACCCTAAGGTCTTTTACAGATATAGTGTTTTTGCCTTATTACTGGCCGGTTCTATTGTGAATCCGCTTTTCGCACAGGAGCGAATCACCCTGAAAAGGGCTACTGAACTGGTCATTGAGAATAACCTTCAGATCAAGCAGGCTCAGTTTTCTGAGGCCATATCTGAAGAGAACCTGAGTCAGTCTAAACTTGCCCTTTATCCTTCACTAAATGCTAATACCGGTCTTAATTTTAACTTTGGACGTAGTATTGACCCATTGACCAACCAGTTTATCAATCAGGCAATTACATCAACCAGCGGGAACGTAACTTCCAATACAGCTTTGTTTCAGGGATTCAGAAGGTTAAACGAAATATCCCAGAACAAACTTCAGCTTGAAGCTGATAAAAGCAATACCCAGAAGGTTAAGAATGATCTTATTTTAGCTGTAGTAACAAATTATTTGTCGGTACTCAATGCTCAGGATCTTTTAATTGCATCACAGCAACAACTGGATATCGCTAATCAGCAACTGGATATTGAACAAAAATTCTTTGATGTAGGTAATAAAACACTAGCCGATCTTTCGCAGGCGAAATCCCAGGTTGCTACTGCAGAACTGAATGTCACCAATGCGAAGAATCAGGTTGATTTATCTTTTTTGAATCTCGCGCAGTTATTGGAACGTGATCCATCGGTATCGTTTGAAGTTGAAAAACCTCAAATTGACAATATCAGCAATGTTAATGCAGCCTATTCAGCCGTAGATGTTTTCAAAACCGCTTCTTTGAATTTTCCTGATATAAAGCTCGCTGAATTCAGAAAACAGGTGCTTGAGAAAGAAATAGACATTGCACGGGGAGGTTATTTTCCATCCCTTAATCTTCAGAGTGGTTTTGGTACCCGTTATTCGAACGGAGCATTTGCCAATACTTCTTTTGCTGCACAGGTAAAAGATAACTTCAACCAGTTCATAGGTTTCGGATTGACTATTCCAATTTTTAACGGACTTGCAGCGAAGTCTAATGTGCGCAGGGCAAATATTAATTTTCAAAATGCAATGTTGTCTGAGCAGCTTGCAAAGAATAACCTGAATAAAGTGATAAACCAGGCTGTTTATGATCTAAGAGCTGCAGAAAAACGTTATTATTCTGCACAGACTGCTTATGAGTCATCAAAAGAAGCATTCAATGTAATTCAGCAGCGTTATGCAGTTGGTTTGGTTAATTCTCTGGATTTTAATCAGGCACAGACAAATTTAAATAAAGCACAGTTTGATCAGATCCAGGCACAGTATGACCTTATTTTCAGAAGTAAAGTAATTGATTATTATCTGGGCAATCCAATCACCTTTTAATCAGAAAAATTTCCCCTTATATCAAAAAAATGGCAAAGAAAAGTAATACGTTAAAATATGTGCTCATAGGAGCAGGAGTACTCGTGGTTGTGGCAGTTGCGGGTAATAAACTCGGCTGGTTTGGCAAAAGCGACGTTATAAAAGTGGCAGTTGATAAGGTTGAAAAGCGAACTGTCATCGAAACAGTTTCTGCCAGTGGTAAGGTACAGCCGGAGGTTGAAGTAAAGTTAAGTGCTGAAGTATCCGGGGAAGTTGTAGAATTGCATGTTAAGGAAGGTGATGTGGTTAAAAAGGGGCAGTTATTGTGTAAGGTTCGTCCTGACGTACTTCAGTCGGGTTATGACCGTGCAGTCGCATCGCTGAACAGTCAGCGGGCCGCACTTGCAAGTACCCAGCAACAGCTTAAGCAATCTGAAGCGAATTTTGCCAATACCGAGGCAAAGTACAAACGTAACCAGGAACTTTTTTCCAAAAAGGTAATCTCAGCTGCAGAGTTTGATGCGGTAAAAGCCGAGTATATGAGTGCAAAGGCGAGCCTTGAATCAGTTCGTCAGAATGTTGTAGGAGCTCGTTTCGGTGTTGACCAATCAAGTGCTGTTGTAAAAGAAGCAGGAGCAAATCTGGCCAAAACTACAATCTATGCTCCTGTAGACGGGGTAATTTCAAAGCTTTCTGTTGAATTGGGGGATCGTATCCTTGGTACTTCACAGATGGCCGGAACAGAGATTATGAGAATATCCAATCTGAGTTCTATGGAAGTAAGTGTGGATGTTAATGAGAGTGATATTAACCGTGTCTCAATTGGTGACCTGGCTGATATTGAGGTAGATGCTTTCCAGAATCAGAAGTTTAAAGGTGAAGTAACTGAGATCGCCAGTTCATCGAGCGTAGTTGGAACTTCAACTGATCAGGTTACTAATTTTACAGTAAAAGTTCGGATTTTACCGGATTCTTATGCTAAGCTGCTTCGTTCCGATAGCGCTAATCCATCTCCGTTTCGCCCGGGACTATCTGCTACGGTAGATATCCAGACAGAACAGTTCAATGGCATTGCTGTTCCGATCCAGTCGGTAACTATTCGTGATGAGAAGAAAGATGCAAAGGAAGGTGAAAAGGCTGAAAAACCATCGTCTGCACCAACCAGCGACAAGAAAGAAAAAGAAAAGAATGCAGAACCTGTCAAAGAGTATGTATTTGTTTATAGTGCCGGCAAGGTTAAGCAGGTTCAGGTTACAACCGGGATTCAGGATGATACTTATATTTTAGTAAAAACAGGGTTAAAAGGCTCTGAAGAAGTTGTTTCACTTCCTTTTACAGCAATCTCAAAAACGCTGAAAGACGGCTCAGTCGTTGAGAAAGTTGATAAAGAAAAGCTTTTTAAAGCCGACGGTAAGGAGTAATTTACCAGAAATACCTAAATTGCCCGCTTAATGTGCTGATATTTATAGCTCATTAAGCGGGATTATTTTTATGGTACAAATTCAGAAAAAGATAGCTGTAGTTGGTGGAGGTAGCTGGGCAACCGCAATTGTAAAGATCCTGTCGGATAATCTGATCAGTAAGGAGATTTATTGGTGGATGAGAAATCAGGAAGCCATAGAACATATCCGTCATTATAACCACAACCCGCACTATCTGAGTTCAGTGGAAATACGGGTCCCGGATGAGAACCTCAGTACCAACCTGAAGGAATTAATAGCACCTTGCGAATTAATTGTTCTGAATGTCCCTGCAGCCTTTTTAAAAGATGCATTGACCGGGATTAGTCCGGAGGATCTGAAAGGCAAAAAGATAATTTCTGCTATAAAAGGCATAGTTCCCGACGAAAATATGATTATCGGAGAGTTCCTGAATAAGCATTATCAGATACCTTTCAGTGACATTATTGTAATCAGCGGACCCTGCCATGCGGAAGAGGTGGCGCTGGAGAAATTATCCTATCTGACCATTGCTTCACAGGATGCGGGTCTGGCTGCAGATTTTGCAGCAATGCTCAATACCCGTTATATTAAAACAAATGTTTCCGATGATATCTATGGCACTGAATATTCTGCAGTTCTGAAAAATATTTATGCCATTGCGAGTGGTATTTGTCGTGGTATAGGTTATGGGGATAATTTTCAGGCAGTGCTTATTTCGAATGCAATCCGGGAGACTTCCCGTTTTGTGAAGGCCATACATCCAATACAAAGGGATATTAAAGAATCGGCTTACCTGGGAGATCTTTTGGTGACAGCTTATTCACAGTTTAGCCGTAACCGTACTTTTGGTTTTATGGTGGGCAAGGGCTATACGGTAACATCTGCCCAACTTGAGATGAATATGATTGCAGAAGGTTATTATGCTGTTAACTGCCTTCATCAGATCAATAAAGTCTATAAAGTAAATATGCCGATTTGCCGGGCCGTGTATGCAATTCTTTATGAAAGGCATTCTCCTCAGATTGAGATGAAATTATTGTCGGAGCAGCTGACGTGATTGTGAGTATCAAGAACCAAGAGTCAAGAATCAAGACAAATTCTTGCAGGATTGCTATTTCTGGGATTGATTTAAATTCTATTCCAATTCTTATCAGTTTTGAATCCTGGTATTGATTTATCGAAGAAGGAGTTACGATATAAGGTTGTAATTTGATCTAGGCAGTTTATGTCTTGGTTCTTGGCTCCTGGTTCTATCTATGTCTTGATTCCTGGTTCCTGGCTCAAAAAAAAGGAGCAAAAACACAGGTTCTACCCCCGTCTTTGCTCCTTATACTTTGCTCTTTATTCTCTTAGATTCGTCTGCGTCTGTCGCCGCCTTCACGGCGGGCTCCGCCGGCATTACTTCCGCTACGATCTTCACGGCGCTTGCCAGAAAAATCACGGAAACCACCGCCTCCACTTCCACCTTCACGTCTGCCGCCACCGCCGCTTCCGCCACGGTATCCGCCACCACTTCCACCTTCTCTGCGTCCACCGCCACCTGCGCCACGGTAGGAACCAGACCCGCCACGTTCGCTGCTTCCGCCATCACGGTCGCCAGCTAATTCAATACGGACACTTCTTCCCTGAAAATCGACAGATTTGAAACCTTCAACAACCTGATTAACAGCAGAATCTTCAACTTCAAAGAATGTGAACACACCTTTCAGATCGATCTTTCCGACACTTTTTCCGCTGATCTTGGTATTGTTGCAAATGAATCCCAGCATATCTCCACGAGTGAAATCGTCTACAGAACCCAGATTCATAAACAATCGGGTATATCCGGCACTGGTGCCTGATCTCATCGGACGTTCAGAACGCTCTCCTCTTTCAGAACGCTCAAATCCTCTGTCGTCAGAAGAAATATTCAGATCAGGAGCTTTGGAATAATATTCAAGGAAACGGTTAAACTCAAGAGAAGCGAATCGTTTAATGATTTCTTCCTTATCCAGATCTTTAAATTCATCCATAATACGAGGGATGTATTGTTCGATCTGTTCCTGGTTAACTTCTACATTATGAACTTTATGAACAAGGGCAAATAATTGTTTTTCGCAAACGTCAAACCCGGTTGGGATCTCAGCTTTTGTAAACTGCTTACCTATCGTTCTTTCAATGTGACGGATTTTACCAAGTTCTTTGGAGTTGATGATTGCGATAGAAATACCTGTTTTACCTGCACGACCGGTACGGCCACTACGGTGAGTATAATTTTCGATTTCATCAGGCAATGAATAATTAATTACGTGAGTAACATCATTCACATCAATTCCTCTTGCTGCAACATCAGTAGCAATCAGTAACTGAAGGCTGCGTTCGCGGTAACGCTTCATTACTTTATCCCGTTGCTGTTGTGAGAGATCACCGTGTAAAGCATCGGCATTATAACCATCCTTCATTAAGGACTCAGCAATTTCCTGAGTTTCAATTTTAGTACGGCAGAATACGATCCCGAAGATTTCAGGATTGAAATCAACGATACGCTTAAATGCTGCGTATTTATCCCTTGCCTTTACAATATAATATTCATGTTCGATATTGACATTTCCGGTATTTTTGGTACCCATGGTCAGTTCGAAAGGATCGGTCATGTATTTTTTTGCAATGCGACGAACTTCGTTTGGCATGGTTGCAGAGAATAACCAGGTTTTTTTGTCATCAGGAGTAGTCGACAAAATACTGTCAATATCTTCCTGGAAACCCATGTTAAGCATCTCATCTGCTTCGTCGAGTACTACGAATTGTACCTGAGTAAAATCAATTGCTTTACGATTGATGATATCAAGCATACGGCCCGGAGTGGCCACTACGATCTGAACACCGCGTTTGATCTGGCGTAACTGATCTGAAATGTTTGCTCCGCCATAAACAGCAACGACTTGAACGTTTTTCATGTTTTTGGCGTAGTTTTTTATATCGTTGGTGATCTGCAGGCAGAGTTCACGTGTAGGACATAAAATTAGCGCTTGTGGATAATTTTCTTCAAAATCCAGTAATTCTAATAGGGGGAGGCCGAAGGCTGCCGTTTTACCGGTTCCTGTTTGAGCTAATCCGACAAAATCGTTGCTGCCTGAAAGTAATACCGGGATAGATTGCTCCTGGATTGGTGTGGGATTTTCGAATCCCAGTTCAGTAATGGCATTAACAATATCATGACGGATACCCAAGGTACTAAATGGGTTCATGATAATTTTTATAGCTGTCAGCTATATTGCTGAAAGCGCCGCAAAGGTAAGGTTTTAATTTGGTATTTTCTTATAAAGCTAAAGATGGGGTTTTATGATCAGCATAACAGGATATGCAGGGTGAAGGTATTTGGGAATTATCGCTTCTTAGCCCTATGAATTAATAATTCCATAATTTCATTTGCATCAATGTTTATTTTGTATTTTCAAATGTTCTTGAATTCCGGCATTTCGGTCTTGATCCTGATTTTGACTATCAGCAAATCTGAAAGAAAATAAATTAATTCAAACGAAATTATCCCTAATGAACAAACTCTAAACACTTAGAAAAAAATAATTATTAATCATAAAATGAAACGAAGAAACGCAATTAAAGGATTAGCACTGCTTCCATTTGCAGGGACTGTGCTTAGAAATCAATCTGTACAGGCAAACACTCAAATTGCCGGCAGTAATGCCATAATAGAAACATTGCCATCAGGTTCAGCTGCATCCGCTTTCATGGCCGAGACAAATATTTTTCGTTCCATTGGGGTCGAACCCGTAATCAATTGTATGGGGACATTTACGATCATTGGAGGTTCTTTAGAGCGTCCTGCCGTTCGGGCAGCCATGGAGGCCGCTGCACATAATTTCGTGCAGTATGATGAATTAGCTGATGGGATTGGTCAGAGACTGGCTGATCTTACAGGTGCTGAATGGGGTATGGTATCGGCAGGATGTGCTGCCGGACTTAAACATATCACAGCCGCCTGCGTTACAGGCGGGAATCCAGAGAAGCTAATCCGTATTCCTGATCTTACTGGCTTTGATAAGAATGAAGTCATTATACCTGATTTTTCAAGGAATGCCTATGATCATGCCATACGAAACATTGGAGTTAAAATTGTGAGTGTGAAAACACCCGATGAGCTTCGGAAGGCAATTAATCCACGTACTGCAATGATCTATATCCGCTCGACCGATACAGATACATTCACAGGACAGCCATTATCACTGGAAGTGATTTCGCAGATAGCTAAACCACACCAGGTACCGGTATTGGTAGATGCCGCTGCAGAGAATCTTACCTTGCCACCGGTCCATCTGAAGAGAGGTGCTACAATTGTTGCCTATAGTGGTGGAAAGGCAATTTGCGGACCCCAATGTGCCGGTTTAATGCTGGGTGATAAATCTATTTTAATGTCTGCATGGCAGGCAAGTTCTCCGCATCATGGTCCGGGCCGCGACAATAAAGTTGGCAGGGAGGAGATGATCGGGATGATGGCGGCAGTAGAAGATTGGGTGAAGCGTGACCATGATGCAGACTGGAAAAAATGGCTGGGATGGCTGGATACTATTTCAAAGAGATTAAGCCCGATTGCAGGTTTGAAACTTGAGGTGATTGAACGTACCTTACTGGATAATAAAACGCCGGTCTTAAAAGTTAGCTGGGATCCTAAAAGACTCCATATCAGCGGATTTGAACTGGCTGAAGAATTGGGAAGAAATAAACCCAGAATTGCGGTATGGGCTGAAGACGACAGCAGCGGTGAGAGTTTTTTCAATATCACTACCGGACAAATGCAGGCCGGTGAAGAAAAAATTGTAGCAGAAAGAGTGTTTGCAATTTTCTCGAAAAAGCGTAATCCTAAACCTGAAAGCATGATGGTACCGGTAGCCAACCTTAGCGGACGCTGGGACTTAAGCATTCAGTTTTTCAGCAGTGTCAGTCAGCATTCATTAAATATAGTACAGGATGGCAGCTGGTTAAGCGGAACCCATCAGACTGAATTTCAATCAGGAAGTATGACTGGGACAATTGAGGGAAATCGGGTCATGATGCAAAGCGCAATGAGGATAGTGGGTGATGATCTTTCCTATCAGTTTTCAGGAATTGTGAATGGAGACACGATGTCGGGTGATATTCACCTCGGTGAGTACCGTACGGCTAAATTCACAGCCAAACGAAATGTGCAGAAAGCGCCAAGAAGAAAAGTGAATATTCCTGCTGGTCCGCCTTTGGCAACCTAAATTTCTGGCAGCTCGCCGAAATAAAACCGTTTGGTTATTATCATATTCCGTATTAAAGGATTACAATGAGTGATATATACAGATCTATTGGGGTAGAGCCCCTTATTGATTGCCGTGGTGCTATTCAGAATATGTTAGGTTCATTGCGACGCCCCGCGGTTCAAAGGGCAATGGAAGCTGCATCCCATAATTTTGTTCAATATGATGAATTGGCAGATGGAATTGGCAGTCGCTTGGCCGAGCTTACAGGAGCTGAATGGGGAATGGTTTCATCAGGATGCGCTGCAGGGATGAAGCACCTTACTGCCGCCTGTGTTGCAGGTGGGAATCCTGAAAAATTAATCAGGATTCCTGATTTAAAGGGTTTCGATAAATATGAAGTTATCATTCCTTTATATGCACGTAACGTGTATGATCATGGGATCAGAAATATCGGGGTCACTATTGTTCATGTAAATAATGCAGAAGATTTAAAGAATGCGATTTCCTCAAGAACAGCGATGATTTATTTGACTTCGGTCAAATCATCGGATACAGGTCAACCTTTATCCCTTGAAGTTATTGCAGAAATTGCAAAACCCTTTAACATACCTATTCTGGTAGATTGTGCACCTGATAATCTGACCATTCCACCTGTTCATTTACAAAGAGGGGCTTCTGTTGTTGCCTATAGTGGCGGAAAGGCTATGGGAGGGCCTCATTGTGCAGGATTATTGTTGGGAGATAAAGATTTGCTAATGTCGGCCTGGCAGGCCAGCTCACCACATCATGGTCCGGGGCGTGATAATAAAGTAGGCCGGGAAGAGATGATGGGGATGCTTGCAGCTGTAGAAGACTGGATTCAACGTGATCATGATGAAGATTGGCGCAGATGGTTATCATGGTTAAATACGATTGTTTTAAAAGTATCAGATATTGAAGGAGTCAAAACAAATGTTATTGAGCCAACTGGACTTGGGAATAAATCACCTGTGTTGTATTTAACCTGGGATCCTTCTAAAATTTATATCAATGGATCAGAATTGGCAGAATTGGTAGCAAGAACCAAACCCAGAATGGCGATAGGAAACAGGGATACAAATGATGGTATGACATCAGTTTATATTGCAACAAGCCAGATGCAGGAAGGGGAAGATCAGGTTGTGGCTAATCGCTTGTATGAACTTTTAACACAAAAGAGAAGTCCGGCTGCTCTGATGAAACCGCCATCCGTTAAATTCGAGGGTGAGTGGGAAGTTCAGATCCGTTATTATTCAAGTATTTCCCTGCATAAATTCATCATTCGTCAGGAGGGCAATTGGCTGAGTGGTACCCATCAGACGGAGTTTAATACAGCTAACCTAAACGGAACCATTGAAACTAATCAGGTCCGATTACAAAGCCCGATGCGTATAGTTGGTGATCAGCTAAGTTTTTTATTCTCAGGTTTCCTTGTAGAAAACATATTACAGGGTGAAGTATATCTGGGGGAATACCTGACGGCAACATTTACGGCAAAACCATATGAAAATAAAGTTCTAAAAAGAAGGGTAAATATTCCATCAGGTCCGCCATTAGCAACCTGAGCAGTTCGTAATCCCATTCATAATTAAAACAATGACCCAACATGAAATCAACAAGAAGATCAGTTATAACCAGCCTTTTTTCTACGATTGCCGGTATGGCCGGATTTAGTCTGGTAGCCCGATCCCAGACCCCGCAAAACAATGATGCCCCGTTTTTGAGTACAGGAGCATCCCCGGATGTTACCTTGTATCCCGGATCGATAAGATATGGAAATCTGGTTTTTGTATCCGGGACTGGCGCTGATGCGGAATCTGTTTTTGAAATTAAAGCCGACACCGATTTTGTATTGAAAAAGATGGAGAAGAGATTGCTTGCTGCAGGTTCCTCAATGGAAAAGGTATTGAAAGTCACCGTATTTTTAAGTGATATGGCAGATTTTGAAGGGATGAACGAAGTTTACAGAGGAAGGTTTGGTTCAAAAGCACCTGTTCGTTCAACTGTTGCTGTTGCTAAAGGAGGAATTCCAGGTCGTTCGATTATTGAAATTGATTGTATAGGGTATGTTTAAAAAAAGGATATTCTCAAAAAATTATCTATCGTCAGGTGGATGCAGCTCAAATTGTAACGAACAAGTATCAATTCTTTGTATTTAAAATGTAAAATTTTATATTGGAATTAATTTTTCAAAAATCAGGCTAATTGAATGAAAACTTTACAGAATGAGTCAGAAATTTTACGCCTTGTTTCCGAGGGTAATGAGCTGGCATTCCGTGAAATTTTTGATCACTATAGTAGCCGGCTTTATAACTATACTTTCAGAATAACCGACGATGAGGAGCTTTCTGAGGAGATTGTTATGGATGCATTCCTGAAGGTTTGGTGTAATCGCCAGAGTATTGATGAAATAATTCACTTTGATTCGTATTTGTATACCCTGGTTAGAAACAGAGCTTTTAATGCGATCAAACGCAGAGCTCACGAAGCTGTGATAATTAGTAAACTCAGCTTAAATAATTCCGAATATCAGGATATCACAGAAGAAACCGTGATTTATAATGAATATCAACATATTCTAAGTCAGGCTGTTAATCAGTTACCACCTCAACAGCGAATTGTATTTAGCATGAGCCGGGATGAAGGTATGAAGTACGAGGAGATAGCTAACCACCTCAATCTTTCCAAAAATACTGTTAAAGCTCATTTGAAAAAAGCATTAAGCACCCTTAGGCTAGTTGTTTCAAACTATTTGGTGCTGAATATTTATATCTTATTTTCTAATATTTAATCAGAATTTCTATCTGATTGAGAATATTTTTTTTTGACTAACCCTTTTTTGTTTCTCGCCTGTCTTTATTATATAGATATGAATAGAGGAGGAATCACCTTTATTTAAAATTTTAGATTATGTCAATTCACAGGTTCAGATACCTTTTTCAACAGTTTATTAAAAAGACGGCTTCCTCTGATGAAATTGAGGAATTTCTTGCAATGATGAAGAGGGAAGACTTTGATGATGAGGTTAAGATTCTTTTGGATGAATTCTGGAATCAGGTTGCTTCAGACGCTCCAATTCCTGAAGAAAAAGCTGAGCGCATCTTTAATTCAATAATGGCTTCATCAAAGGAGAAAGAGTCATTTCTAAAAGTCAAAAGTAAAAGTTTTTGGTATAGATCGGCAGCTGCAATATTTATAATCGGACTTTCTGCAATGTTTTATTTAAGTAGATCTGGAATTTCAGAATCCCAACAGGTTAAGGTGATTTCAGAAAAGTCTAAAGTAATGGAAAAGCCCGCCCGCCGGTTTATTAACCTTCCCGATGGTAGCTCAGTTATCCTAAATGAAAACAGTCAGATTGAAATTGCTGAAAATTTCAATTCTGATACGAAGCGTGAAGTTTACCTAATGGGGGAGGCCTATTTTGATATTAACCATGATTCAGAGAGGCCTTTTATTGTACATACAGGAAAGTTGAAAACTACAGTTCTTGGAACCGCTTTCAATATTAAGTCAAGTGCAGGTGCGAAGACAGTTACGGTTACGGTTACCAGGGGAAAGGTTAAAGTCGGTGATGAAAACCAGACTTTTAATGTGATTACACCGAATGAGCAAGTCGTTTTTAATGAGGAACATAATAATGTAGTGAAGACCCCGGTTAAGGCAGAGTCATATATCAAATGGACAAACGAAGATATTTATTTTGATGATGTAAGTATTAAGGATGTGGCTAAGCAGCTTCAGGAAAGGTTTGGAGTTTCTATTGTATTTTCAAATGAGCAGATTAAAACTTGCAAATTCAGTGCTACATTCTTGAAATCTCAAAGCCTTCCACAGATATTAAATATTATTGCTGAGTTTAAT
Organism: Pedobacter sp.; assembly: GCA_036676565.1. Classification (GTDB taxonomy): domain Bacteria; phylum Bacteroidota; class Bacteroidia; order Sphingobacteriales; family Sphingobacteriaceae; genus Daejeonella. The sequence continues at coordinate 523,541 of JAKFCP010000014.1, read as the reverse complement.
CAGATTAAGTACCAGTTCAGGGACAATAAAGTCGTAGTTCTGGATGGTTCAGGTTGTGAATAATAATTGAATAGAAGTTTTTTAAAATAAAAAAACATACCATGTATAAGAAATTACCACCCTAAAACATCAAAACCCCCTGAATACTTCACGGCAATGAAGCATTCAGAAGGTTTCGTGCTATTGGTTAGACCTATAGCAGTTTTATCTAATTCATCCATAGAGAGGATTTTAATCAAATAAAAACATGTAAAAGTATGAAATATTTTACAAACAATACCTCAGGTGTTGCCGTAGTGAATACTATCACAGGTAGCTCTAACCTCAAAAACTATATAATTCATATTATGCGAATCGGCTTTATATCCATTGCCTTTCTACTTGTTTCTTTACAGATGCTACTGGCTTTACCAGCTAATAGCCAAAAGATCAGTTCAGTAGAAGTTAGGTTAGAGCTCAGGAACGAGACTTTATTGTCTGCGTTTAAAAAAATCGAACAACAAACTCCCTTTCGCTTTGTATATCGCAAAGGTGAATTGATGACCTTACCTTCAAAAAATATTAGTCAATCAACTTATACAGTAGAGCAGGTCCTTAATATGCTTTTGGAGAATACGGATCTTTCTTACAAGCAAGTTGATAACAATGTACTGATTCAATCAAACAACAACAAGCCTGTAAAACAAATTAAAACGCAGGAAAATGTAAACTTTGCTGCTGATATTCTTATCCGCGGACAGGTCACTGATGCCAAAGGAGAAACTCTCCCCGGAGTAAGTATTAAAATTAAGGGTACTAATACCGGTGCCACAACTGATCTTGATGGAAAATACTCTATAAATGTTCCTGATAATGGCAGTGTTTTGGTATTTACATACATAGGTTACAATACCCAGGAGCTTGTTGTAGGTGACAGAACCACAATTAACATTCAATTGGAAGCTGCAAATACTGCGTTGAACGAAGTGGTTGTAACTGCTTTAGGTATTTCAAGGGAATCGAAATCTCTAACTTACTCTGCACAGAATGTTAAAGGTGAAGAACTAACAAAGGCTACAGGAACTAATGTGGTAAATGCTTTGCAGGGAAAAGTTGCAGGTATGACCATCACGAGAGGATCTGGTGGTGTTGGAGGAGGATCAACAGTTTTACTACGTGGAAACCGCTCAATAACAGGGAACAATGCGCCTTTATATGTTACCGATGGTGTTCCCGGAAGTATAGGTATTGAAGATGGAGATAACATTGAGAGTATTACTGTACTTAAGGGAGCAGCGGCAGCTGCACTATATGGTAGCGCTGGTCAGAATGGGGTAATTCTTATCACAACTAAACGGGGAAAGGCCGGAACAACATCTGTTGATTTTAATGGAGGGGTTCTCTTTGATCAGGCTGATATTCATACAGAACTTCAAAGTGAATATGCGCAGGGTGATGCTGGAATTTATGTTTCGTCTTCAGAGCATAGCTACGGCCCTAAAATGACAGGTCAAAGTGTTGCATTATGGAATGGAAAGACCATATCACTCGCTGGGCAGCCTGATAATTTAAAGGATTTCTTTCGAACAGGGGCAACCTATAATAACTCCTTTAGTATCAATACCGGAACTGAAAAAATGCAAACATTTTTTTCATACGGTAATATAATGGCTCAGGGGGTGATGATGAATAATGATCTAACAAGACATAACCTGACATTAAGAGTAAACAATACAATATCTAAAAAACTTTCTATTGATACCAAGTTAACTTATAATGCAGAAAATGTGGATAATAGCCCGGTAAGCTATGCTATTACTTCTATTTATAGGACACCTGTGTCAATTCCCACTAGTGAGATGAGGAATTATATGTATACAGATGTAAACGGTAATCCGCGGCAGAATTATTGGAAACCTGGATCTTCAATTATCGGGAATCCTTATTTCTACATGTACAGAAATCTAAATAACGAAAATGTGAGTCGTGTAGTAGGACTCCTTTCAGCAAAATATGATTTTAATAACTGGTTATCTTTTCAAATCAGAGGTAATATAAACCGTACTTTTTCTGAAAATGAAAATAAGACCTATTCTGATTCGTATTGGAGTACTGTAGGGTCAACATATTCTATGGGTTATAATAATAATATTAACTCTAATATTGATGGATTATTAACATTTAAAAGGGATCTGACAAAGACTGTAAATTTATCTGGTCATATTGGAGGATATACTCAGGGAAGTACAAACCGCGGGACTACCAGTAATACTAATGGTTTAAATAAACAGGATTTCTTCTATCTGGGAAATGCAAGGGCTATTCAGGCTGTTAATACATATTCTCAAAGCCCTCTTATTCAGTCGGTTTATTCCTCACTTACTTTTGCCTACAAGAATTATTTGTATCTGGATGTTACAGGAAGAAATGACTGGTCATCGGCGCTTCCAGGAGGAGAAGAATCAGTTTTTTACCCTTCAATTGGTTTAACAGCAATTGTGTCTGATATGGTTAAATTACCTTCATGGGTTTCTTACGGTAAAGCTAGAATTTCGTCAGCAAATGCCGGAAACGGAGGTAATGCGTATTTTGGAAAGGAGTATTACAGGGTTGGTATTGGAGGTCTTATTTCAACTCCAACAATTCAGACTTTTGATAATTATAAACCTGAATTAACTACCTCCTTTGAAGCAGGCTTGGATTGGAGATTTTTCAATAATCGCTTAGGTTTTGATTTAACATATTATAAAACCAAAACTACCAATCAGTTGCTCCTCATTGGGGCGCCATCAGCTTCAACTTACGATCAAAGATATATTAATGCCGGATTGATTGAGAATAACGGTATTGAACTTATCATGAATGTAACCCCTATAAAACTTGGAAGTTTTTCATGGGATGCAACATTTAATTACTCCAAGAATAATAACAATGTAGTACGAATCACTGATGAACAGAAGTCGGTTATAATTCAAAGCGACGATATCGTTACTACACGGGTTGAAGTGGGACGGCCTTTTGGTGAATTGTATGTGAAGGGCTGGCAAAGGAATGCACAAGGAGGTAAATTGGTGGACAACCTGGGTCGTCCTTTACTTACTCCGGGTTTAACCACGTATGCCGGTAATTTTAACCCTGATTTTATGGCAGGTTTAACAAATAGTTTTAACTATAAAAATTTGTCGTTTGGTTTTCAAATCGATTATAGAAATGGGGGGAATATAATTGCGGGTACTCAACCATTGTTAGATGCTGATGGGCATTCAAAACGTTCTCTCGAGGGTCGTGAAGGAGGTATAGTTTTAGATGCTTACCGCGCAGATGGTACTAAGAATACGGCTTCAATAACATCCCAGGCCTACTTCAGTACCATAGGTGACAGGAAACCTACCGGTGAAGAGTACAATTATTCTGCAACAAATATGAGATTAAGAGAAATGACATTGGATTACAAAATTCCAACAAAGTTGCTCACCAAGACAAAATATATTAAGGGTGCAAGGATTTCCTTGATTGGAAGAAATTTATTCTTCTTTAGCAAGTCAACTCCATTCGATCCGGATATTGCACGTGGCAGGGGAGGCAATGAGTATATCGCACTTCCGTTTTCAAAAACATTTGGTCTTAATTTGAAAGCATCGTTTTAATCTTTATAAAGAGTTAGATTAATGTCATTACATTATTAAATTTTAGGAAATGAAAAATTATATAAATATTCCGTTAAAGCTTAATATGCTATTTCTAGTGCTTGCTGCAGCTATTCTGAGTAGCTGTACAAAAGAGTTTGACGAAAGAAACACCGACCCTACGGCCGTTACAGCCCTTAGCCCAACAGATTTGAAGGGTCTATTCCCAAATGCGCAATGGCAGGGAGTTGCTCTGGGTGGCGGAACACAATATCAAAGAGGAGTGAACGCATTTGCTGATTTATATGCTCAGTATTTTGCTGTAACTCAAACATCCTTCGCATCAGATCGTTTTGATTTAACTCAGGCTCGTTTGCAAAATCATTGGATACGGTCATATGTATTTACAATGCCGTCATTATTAACAATTATTAAGCAAACACAGACACCCGAAACTAAACCTTTGAATGCAATTGCGCGAATTTGGAAAGTATTTAGTTTAATGCGTATTACAGATTATTATGGACCAGTACCTTACTCAAAAATTGGCTCTACGGAAAAATCAATTGCTTATGACTCACAGAAGGATATCTATTACGATTTTTTCAAGGAATTAACCGAAGCAAGTGCTGATCTTAAAAATAATATTGCTCTGCCTGGTTATGGATCTCAGGATTTAATTTACAACGGAGATAATGCCAAATGGCTTAAGTTTGCAAATACATTACGTCTACGTCTTGCGTTGAGAATTTCAAAAGTAGATGCTGCTAAAGCAAAGACTGAGGCTGAAGCAGCCGTTGCTAACGGTGTTATGATTGCTGTTGCTGATGATGCATATATGAAGGTGGATCCCGCCCGTCCGAATGCCCTTGGATTTATCTCAGCTTGGAATGAATTCAGAATGAGCCAGACTATGGAAAGCTTTTTAAAAGGTTATAATGATCCACGTCTTAGCAGCTATTTTCAACCGGCTGTTAATGATAATCAATACCGTGGTTTAAGAAATGGGATGATTCCAGCTCAAATTGTTTTACCTCAAAATGGCTATAATAATGCTTCTAATCTAAACGATCGTTTTACACCAGTTAAAATGAATACCGAGCCAATGACGGTTATTCGTTCTGGCGAAGCGTATTTTCTACGGGCAGAAGGTGCAGTAAATGGCTGGAATATGGGTGGGACTGCGGCCGAATTATATGCCAAAGGTATTGAAATGTCAATGCGAACGAATGGCATTACTGATGCAACAATTATTAATAGCTATATAAATAGTACTGACCTTCCTTCTGCACCCGGAGGATATTTTAATACTCCCGCAATTAGTGATATTCCAGTAAAATTTTCTACTGATCCGGCTAAGCAGCGAGAACAGATTGGAACACAAAAGTGGCTGGCTTTATTTCCCGATGGACAGGAAGCCTGGGCCGAAGTCAGGAGATCCGGCTTTCCGAAAAGATATAATGTGATTAATTCGGATAATCCCGATGTACCTGTTGGGAAATTTGTACGTCGTATTGTATTTCTTGAATATGATAAGGATAGGAACGGGCAAGCTGTAAAAGATGCAGTAGCTCTTTTGGGAGGGCCTGATTTAGCTTCAACACCACTTTGGTGGGATAAAAATTAAATGCACAGTTTTTTTTAATTACTGAACAGCATCCTGGATAGTAATATCAAGGATGTTGTTGTTCCTGATATCATTGTTTACTATTATTCAATGTCTTAAAGCTTTTGGATCCTCAATCTTCTGTATGGGATAAATTTCAAACAAACAAAGTCTGTATGAATACTTTTAAATTGACATTGATCCTTATTCTGAGTTTATGGATTCCGCAAATAGCCAGGGCTCAGAAAAATACTTCAAACTTAAAAAATGAAGCCAAGACATATAAGGTCATCAGGTTAAAGCATGGTCTAAATATAGATGGGAACTGGAATAAACCTCAATGGCGAAAAGTAAAGCCTATCGAGGTCAATAATTTCATCCGTGAAAATCCGAAATTTCGTCCCCGCGTCAATGCAAAGGTGATGTATGATGATGAAAATATATATGTTATTTTTCGGGTTGAGGATCGTTATGTAAGAAGTATAACTACTGAGATTAATGGACCTGTTTGGAAAGATTCAGCCGTTGAATTCTTTTTTTCGCCTGATCCAGCTATGCCTAAGAGTTATTTTAATCTTGAGGTAAATTGTGGTGGGACCCCCTTATTGGGGTATAATTCTATACCACGTAAACGGCCTGTAATTGAAGATATCAAGAAAATAATCATAGGACATTCTCTCCCTAATCAGGTAGATCCCGAGATATCAGAACCCGTAACCTGGACTGTAGAATATAAAATTCCAATTAATATGCTTGAGAACTATTCGAAGGTAGCTCGCCCTGAAAAGGGAGTAATTTGGAGAGCCAATTTTTATAAAATCGCAGAAATAAATTCAAATCCTCACCATGCAACCTGGTCGGTGATAGATGCACCTAAGCCTACATTCCATCTCCCTCAATTTTTTGGCTTTCTTAAATTTCAATAATGAATAAAAAAAATATTTTCATCAGTGTACTTTTCTCATCTGCAGTTGTTTTGGTTTTACTTCTCAGTTTGAAACCGCTGCAAGAACCCTGGAAAGCTCCTGCATGGACAGATGGCTTAAAATCGACATTTCGTCAGAATCCAAATACCCTGGTACAAGGGAAGGAACTTTATATACAGTATTGTCAATCCTGCCATGGGGATACCGGACATGGAAATGGGGTGCTTGGTGGCGAATTACCGGTTAAACCAGCAAATTTTCATCTTCCAATTGTTTCTGATCAAAAGGATGGAGCACTCTTTTGGAAGCTTTCGGAAGGCAGAGGAAGTATGCCATCTTACAAGGAATCATTATCTGCTGAGAAAAGATGGCAACTAGTTTCTTATATCAGGCAGTTAGTCTCTGAAAGAAACGCACGAACTGTTTCGATACCCAAAAATTTACTTCCAGTATCTGATTTTAACATTGAGAGCAGATTAAAGAGTAAATACTTTCCAATTCCCGGAAAAGTTATCAATGCTATATCTTCAGAGGAATTAGTCTTCATGGTTGATACAGTTGTTTCGGGACTACAAAGGCCCTGGAGTATGGCGTTTTTACCAGATAACAGAGTGTTGATCACTGAACGCTCAGGAAATCTCAGAATAGTTAAAGATGGCAAGTTGGTAGCTAATTCTGTTTCCGGTAATGTGCCAAAGGGTTTACGCGATCTGAAGTTACATCCTCAGTTTTCCAGGAATGGATTGATTTATTTATCCTATTACATAGAACCTAAGAAACCTGAGGGAGGCTATACTGTACTAATGCGGGCTAAGCTTACTGGAAATCATTTTTCTAATGAAAAAATACTTTATAAAGCTGGTCCCTTTAAAGAGGGAGGTGAAACATTCGGTAGCAGAATCGCTTTTGACAAGAATGGCTTTCTTTATTTCACCGTAGGGCAGCGTACAATAGATGAACGGCACAGGTGGAAAACCGTGCAGGATAAAACAAATCCATCAGGGAAGGTAATGCGTTTTAAAGATGATGGAACTATTCCAAATGATAATCCATTTGTTGATAGTTTAAAGGTGCTACCTGAAATTTATACCTATGGTCATCGGCAGCCACAAGGTTTGATCAGACATCCGGTAACAGGAGAAATTTGGGAAACTGAGCATGGTGAAATGGGGGGCTCAGAACTAAATTTACTTAAACCGGGAGGAAACTATGGCTGGCCTGATGTAACTTTTAGCAGAAACTATGATGGTTCTCTTATTTCTGCAGATACAATTCGGGTAGGAATTGAGGCCCCTGTTCATCATTGGACACCTTCTATTGCACCTTCTGACTTTGACTTCGTGTTTAGCAATATTTATCCAAAGTGGAACGGTAATTTGTTTGTTGGAGCGATGGTTCACAAAAGATTGAATAGGACAGTTTTTAACAATGGAAAGCCAGTTCATGATGAAATACTCCTCGAAAATATTGGTAGAATAAGGGATGTAAAGGTTCCATCAGATGGGTTTATTTACCTAATGATCGAAGATACGGGACACATAGTTCGACTTGTACCATTAAAAAAGAAATAATTACTCAATTAAAATCAATATTAATCAAAATGAAAATGAATGGATTAAAGAAATATAGCAATTCCTGCTTAATGACAATTTTGATATTTTTTGTAGCGGGATTAACAGTAACTAAAGCTCAACAGATAGATATTTTAATAAAGGGTGGTCATGTCATTGACGCTAAAAATAATATCAATTCTATAATGGATGTAGCAATTACTGGTAAGAAGATTTCTCAGGTTGCCGCCAATATTCCCGTAAATTCTGCCAAAAGGATTATTAATGCGAAGGGTTTATACGTAACCCCGGGATTAATTGATATGCATGCCCATCATTTTGCCGGTATATCTGAAGAAAGAAAGGGCGATCCAATGCCCGACGACTTTACATTTAGAACAGGTGTTACTACATCAATTGATGCCGGAAGCTCTGGATGGAAATCTTTTAATGCTTTTAAAGCTCATACAATCGACAGGTCCAGGACTCGGGTGCTTGCATGGCTGAATATTGTTGGTGAAGGGTATCTTGGCAGGGAGCCCTGGGAACAGAATACTGGTGATATGGATGCAATTCTGACGGCAATGTCTGCGAAGAAAAACAAAGAATATATAATAGGTATTAAGGTATCTCATTATAAACGTGGCGACTGGATTTCTGTTGACCGGGCTGTTGAAGCGGGTAAGATTGTAAATATGCCGGTCATGGTTGATTTTGGAGAGCATAGTCCTCCACAATCTATTGAAGAGCTGTTTACAAAGCATCTCCGTCCTGGTGATATATTCACTCATACTTTTGCCGGGGGTGCTTCCAGCAGAGAAACAATTGTTGACGAAAATGGTAAGCTTAAGCCATTTGTAATTGAAGCTCAAAAGAATGGAATAATTTTCGATGTGGGTCATGGAGCAGGTGCTTTTGCATTTTCTCAGGCTGTACCTGCTTTAAAGCAGGGTTTTGTTCCAAATTCCATAAGTACTGATTTTAATAATGGAAGTAAGAATGCTGCCATGAAAGATCTTTTGAATGTAATGTCAAAATTCATGGCTATGGGGATGGATCTGCAAACTGTTTTTAAACTAACTACAATGACTCCTGCAAAGCAAATACAAAGGGAAGATTTGGGTAATTTATCGGTTGGATCGGAGGCAGATGTAGCGATATTTAGCCTAAGAAATGGCGATTTCGGTTTCACTGATGTTCGAAGAACCAAGGTTAAAGGAACTCAAAAACTTGAAGCTGAACTTACTATTCGTGCCGGTAATATAGTTTGGGATCTTAATGGTATTAGTATCCCGGATTGATTTTTTGATCATTTGGCCTTGATTATTAAGGTTATGTGTTTCAATTATTTTGACGGACTATTTTATGAGCCGAATTAATAATATTACTTATAGGACAAATTCGCTGGGCTGGAGGTATTTGTGCAGTTGGAGAAATCGATTCAATAACGCTTGAAGTTAATCATAAGCCTACATTAAATGAATTCAATTGTACACCCAATGAAAACAAAAATCATTTTTTTTACCCTTCTCATAGTTATTAGTGTTAAGGATATTTCGGCTCAATTACCCTTAAGAGATATGATATATGCCGGTACTTCTTCGGTTAGAGGAAGTAAAGGCATATATGTGTTCGAATTTGACCGGCTTCATGGAAAATTTAAGGAGCTGCAAACAGTTACTGAGGGTACTGGCCCAGGTTTTTTAGCTCTGAGTCCGGATAATAAAATCCTATATTCCATTTATAGTAAGGGTACAATGTCTGATGGCAATGGAAGTGTCATGTCATTTAAAATCGATGCTCAGAGCGGATTATTAACTAAGCTTAATGAGCAATCTTGCGGTGGAAGAGGACCAGCACATATTAGCGTGGATCCTAAAGGCAGATTTGCTTATGTTTCAAACTATGGAGATGGTTCATTATCGGTTTTCCCAATAAACCAGGATGGGTCTTTAGCCAAAGCCTCTGATTTTATTAAACATACAGGTAGCAGTATTGTTGCAGGACGGCAGGAGCGATCATATATACATTCTGCAATTCCATCACATAATGGTAAATTCCTTTATGTATCAGATCTTGGCATAGATAAAATCATGATATACAAGGTAAATAAAAATGGCAAACTTAGCCCGGCAGTGGTTCCATATGTAAAGAATACTCCCGGCTCTGGGCCAAGACATTTCAAAATACATCCTAATGGTAAATTTGCTTACTCTGCTGAAGAAATATCATCAACAGTCGCTTCTTTCCTCGTAAATAAAAGGACTGGCGAACTAAAAGCTTTAGAACGTTTAGATATGCGCCCGGAAGGCTTTACTGAAAGGAATTCTGCAGCAGATATTCATTTTTCCCCTGATGCAAAATTTTTATATGCTTCAAATCGTGGGCACGAAAGTCTTGTTATCTATAAGGTGGATCGAAAGAATGGCAAACTTTCTTTAGTGGGCCATGAAAACACTGGTGGTAAACATCCAAGAAATTTTATGATTGATAAGAAGGGAGAATTTGCATTAACAGCAAATCAAAATACAGACAATGTCGTAGTTTTCGAAAGGAATAAGACAACAGGTAAGCTCAAACCAACCGGAGAACAAATAATTGTGCCGGCAGTCACCTGCTTGATACAACTTTAAGAGATTACCTTTCCTATGGCTTTTTTGAACTTCTGCTTAGTAAATTCCAAAAGATTTAAAAGGATAATTAATTTATAAAAAAATCTATAGGTGCGTTTTTCTACGTTAAAAGCCAAAATTTCTTAACACTGAGATTGTAGTTCTAATTTATTAAAATTTCAATATTGACTTTATCACGCTCGGCCAGGTATAAAGATGAAAATCGTTTTTTACCTGTTGGATAATCTATTTTTTGTTTTGTCGGCTTATTAAAATTTTATATTTATTCGCCTTGAGTAATAAAAATTCCTAATTAAACATTCGATTACTTATAAAAAGTACAACACCCGGGGAATTTTAAATCAGATATCAGAAATAACAGTTTTCAATCATTATTACTTTTTGATGATTTGAAATTCTGTAAAACACGCATTTTTATTGGATTGGGAATAAATAAACCGTAATTCAATAAACAGGTTGAAAGGGATCCTCCCCATTAAACATATTATGACGGGTCTTAATAAGATAAAACCTAAAATAAATTAGAAATCAATATTATTTTGTCGAAATTGTTTAACACAAAGCAATAATAATAAACTAATGAAAAGAAGAAATTTCTTAGAGAAGACACTGGCTACCAGTGGCGCTTTATTGGTTCCGGGAGCTACTGTTGCAGCTATTAACAGCAATTCAATAACAAGCAAAGCGTCAAGTGATAAAAATGATAATGAAACCGTCTTTGATGAGGTGATCATTGAGCGGCCGGTTAGTGGCAAGCCGCACCAGGGTAAAGTTTTAGCAGTAATTCAGCCGCATTGCGATGATATTCCAATTTTTGCCGGAGGAACGGTAGCCAAATTAATAGATGAGGGATATACCGGATACCTTATCCGAACCACCAATGATGATGCCGCCGGAAGCGGAAAAAATTATGGAGAAGTAGTTGCAAATAATGAGGCTGATACCGAGGCGGTAGCAAGGGTTCTGGGCCTGAAAAAGACCTATCACCTGAATTACCGGAATCACAATATGGATGAAAATAACATTCAGGAAATCAAAGCAAGAATGATATTTTTAATCAGAATGCTAAAGATCGATACTGTGATTTGTTATGACCCCTGGGCTCCCTATGAAAATAATCCGGATCATTATATAACCGGCCGTGCAGTTGAAGCTGCGATTACCCCTGCCGCCAGTCATCTCGACTATCCTGAACATTTGGATCTTGTTAAGCCACATAGCGTTGCTGAAAGATATTTCTTTACCAGAAGAGGTCCGCAATATGTCAATAGAATTGTAGATATCTCAAAATATATTGATAAAAAAGTTGAATCAAACATGGTAAATGTGACTCAGGGTCCGGCCGGAAATAACGGATCAATTCTGAGGAAAAAACTGGCTGCACAGGGAAAAAGCCTGCCTATCCTGGGGGATGACGACAGGACAGCTGATTTTAATTATATCAAGCATTTCGTGCTGGATATAGAATCTCCACGTCTGAGATATGCTCCTTCTGATAAAAAAATCGGTGAAAAATATGGCCTGGAATGGGCTGAAAGATTCCATTACATTGGACCTCTTCATTCTAATCAGGATGATTATATCACAAAAAATGCCGTCCCACTAAAAAAATAATTTCTCAAATGTTAAAACTAAAACATCTCCCGGTTCTGGTCTTGCTGCTAGGCAATTTTTCCTTATCCGCTCAGCAAAGCAGTAAGATTTATGGTATAATTATCAAGGGCGGACATGTAATTGATCCCAAAAATAATATTGATGAAGTGCTGGATGTTGCCCTCAATGATGGAAGAGTAGCATTGATTGCAAAAAATATTAATGCTGATCAGGCCACTCAGGTGGTAGATGCTGCAGGAATGTATGTTGCGCCGGGTTTAATCGATATCCACTCACGTCTGGGATACACACTTCCTGACGGGTATACTTTCCGTGTTGGGGTTACAACAATTGTTGATGCAGGAGATTCTGACTATGAATCCTTTGCCAATTTCAAAAAGCAGATTATTGATAAGTCAACTACCCGTGTTCTGTCTTTTCTTAATATTAAAGGGGGTGATTATAAGGGCGGGGCTAATGAAAAGGGTACAGGTGATAAAATAGCATCCGAATCTGCAAAGCTGGCTTTGGCTAATAAAGAGATCGTTGGTTTTAAAGTTGACTTCGTTGGACCCGACTGGACGCCGGTCGACCGGGGTGTTGAAGCAGGTAATATTGCCAATATGCCAATCATGCTGGATGGTGGGCGTAATCATCCTTACCCATCCCTCAAAGACTTATTTACCAAACACATGAGGCCGGGCGATATCTATACGCATACCTACACAATTATTGAAGATATCAATGCCAGGGATATGATTGTAGATCAGCAAACTGCATTGATTAAACCCTCTTTCCCCGAAGCACAAAAGCGGGGCATAATTTTCGATGTTGGTCATGGTTCTGCATTCAGGTATTCAAATGCCATTCCTGCAATGAAAGCCGGTTTTTCCCCAAATACAATCAGTACAGATCTTTCAGCAGGGAGTACAAATGCATTTATGAAGGATATGATGAATGTAATGTCTAAATTCCTGACCATGGGAATGAGTCTGAAAGATGTAATAAAAGCAAGTACATGGAGTCCGGCAAAAGCAATTAAACGGCAAGAGCTTGGCCACCTTTCAGCAGGAGCGATCGCCGATCTGGTTGTATTCAGTCTGAGGGAAGGGAAGTTTGGTTTTTATGAAACCGCTGGTTATAAAATGACTGGCAATAAAAAAATTGAATGTGAAATAACCATCAAGGGAGGCAGAATTGTCTATGATTTGAATGGAATTACAACGCCATTGAATAATTTCTTTCGTGAAGGAAATCAATTCAGGTGGTGAAGTATTAAAATAGTGTTTAACCTAAGTGATATAAGCTTAAAGAAGATTTCGACACTCATAAGGGCTATTTAAAAGGCTCACAAAAACCCGAATCAGAATTGACACTCAGATCAGGTAAAATTGAATGGGATTTAAACGGGATCGCTAATAGGGGATGGGCTAATAATTGAAATTTTAAAACAAAAAAATAAACGAATGAAACGAAGAGAAATAATTAAAGGTTTAACCTTATTACCTTTTGCCGGGAGTGCTGCTGCTTCGCCATTGAATAATTTTTCTTTTGGTTCAAACGGAATTCAGGAGCATGCTGAGCTTTACGGAACCATTGATGAAGAGCTGGTGAAAAAGGGTGAGAACCTGCTGAAATCTCTTGGTGTTGAGCCTTTTGTAAATTGCAAAGGTACCAATACAATTATGGGAGGGGCGGTAGTTCGCCCTCAGGTAAAGTTAGCTATGGAATCGGTTACTACCCTGAATGTCCAGATGGATGAGCTGGCTTTTGGAATAGGGAAGAGATTAGGAGAACTAACCGGTGCCCAGTGGGGCATCGTAACCGCAGGTTGTGCTGCCGGAATCAAGATGGTTACTGCAGCCTGTCTGACAGGTGGTGATCCGGAAAAGTTGCTCAGAATTCCTGATCTGACAGGATTTGCAAAATCTGAAGTGATCATTCCCCTCTCTTCCCGTAATGTGTACGACCATGCAGTCAGGAATGCCGGTGTCAGGGTAATTACGGTTGAAAGTCTTGATGAATTAAAAAGAAGTATTAATTCACGGACTGCAATGATTTATATGACCCCATCTGAAGATGAATTTACAATCTCAAATGTTTCAAAAATTGCGAAGCCTTTAAATATTCCTGTTTTTGTTGATGCGGCTGCTCATATTCTTACCATTCCGGATGTTCATTTAGCTCAGGGGGCTGATGTAGTAGGTTATAGTGGTGGAAAAGGAATTAAAGCACCTAGTTGTTCCGGATTAATTTTGGGCAGGAAAGATCTCCTGATGTCTGCCCATCAGGTAAATTCTCCGCACCATGGTTTTGGACGTGATAATAAGGTTGGCCGGGAAGAACATATTGGGATGCTGGCCGCAGTGGAGGCATGGGTTAAGCTCGATCATGTAAAAGAAATGAATACCTGGGTTTCATGGCTTGAAACCATTGGAAATAAGGTCTCTGCCATCAATGGAGTTAAAACAACTATCACCAGGCCTGATCCGGAATTGATTCACCACGTTACTCCATACCTGCACATCAGATGGAATCCTGAACAGCTTCATGTTACCGGTGAGGAAGTTGCCGAAGAACTTGGTACAATTGCTCCAAGAATTGCGGTTCAGGTTGGCAGGGATGAAGCCGGACTCACTGGAATTACTCTTGTGGGTTACATGATGATTCCGGGGAATGATAGAGTTGCAGCGAATCGTATCCATGAGGTACTTTCAAGAAAAAGACAGCCCAAAGTTATCCCCGAAATGAAAAATCCGGTGATGAACATGGTTGGACTTTGGGATATGGAAGTTGAATATTTCAGCAGTAAAGTTACCCAGCATTTATTTATAGATAATCAGGAAGGTAACTGGATTACCGGGGTGTTTAAGACTGACCTGTCAAGTCGTCCTTTTACAGGCAGTATTGATGGCAACGAAGTAAAAATTCTATGTAATTATAGTATTCCGGGAGATAGAATACTCACAACCATGCAGGGCAATATCAATGCAGGCGTTTTGACCGGAGAAATGGATTTTCATGAGTTTAATACTGCAAAATTTAGCGCAAAAAGACATAAATCGACTCCAAATAAAAAGCCGATTGAATATCCAAAGCATCGCCCACAGTCGAGTTAATAATTGATAGTCAGTCTGTTTTGATTTTTGATTGCTAAAGAATCTGCTGGAAAGCTTTATATTAGTTTTTCATCCTTTTATAGAAATTTCCTATTGCAAGGGAGTATGTTAAAATAGATTTATAAACCATTCAAAAACTAAAAAAATGAAAACAGAAAGAAGATCAGTATTAAAGAAATTATTTGCCTCTATCGTTGGTGTTACAGGATTTGGTATTGCTGCCAATGCGAATGCACCAATCTCTTCTCCTGAAAAGGAAGTTGGTAACATAACAGAGTTTCAGGACGTGCCATTATTTTCGAGTTATACCAAACATGGTAACATGGTTTATGTTTCGGGAAAGGGAGCACACACTGCTCCATTTGAGATCAAAAATCATACGGAAATTGTATTAAAACGAATTGAGGATGAGCTTATTAAGGCAGGTTCTTCTATGGAAAAGGTTTTGAAGGTAAATGTTTACTTAAATGATTTTGCAGATTATCAGGGTATGAATGAAGTATACAAAGGTCGTTTCGGAAGTAAGCCACCTGCTCGTACAACAGTTGCTGTTGCAAAGGGTGGTATTCCTGGAGATACAATAGTCGAAATAGATGCAATTGCCTATATCTGATTGATTTATTAGGGCATAATTACTGAGTCGATGATCAATGATTATGCCCTGATTTTATTTCGTTAAGGGATTGTATTTTATATAAGATATCTTATTATAAGATTTAACTATGGTATTTTAATTAGTCATCAATTTTATCTATGTGATTTTTTTAGATTCATATCTTGATGCTTCATTAAGCTGATTGTTATTAAATTTTCGTGATTTAAAATTAATGTTTGGATGCTAATCCTGGAATATTCCAGCGGGCAATTCACTTAGCGATATTTTAATTGAATTGTAACTAACCTGATTCATTACAATTCCTGCTAAGGATTGAATTATAAAATAATTACCTTAAACATCTTAAAATTAATCTATGAATTCAAAATTAGTTCGTATTTCCATCCCCTTCCTGACAGGGATTTTACTGAGCATAAGTACTGTATTGAATGCCCAGACTTATGATATTTTACTAAAAGGCGGCCATCTGGTCGATCCGAAGAACAAGATCAATGAGAAAATGGATCTTGCCATTAATCAGGGCAAAGTAGTTCGTGTTGCTGCGGATATTCCTGCTTCTTCTGCAAAAAAAGTAATAGATGTTAAGGGCTTATATGTAACTCCCGGACTAATAGACATCCATGTTCATGTTTTTGCCGGAACCAATAAGGAGCAGCATTATATGGATGGTCCCAACTCGCTACCTCCTGACGGATTTACTTTAAGGTCAGGTGTAACTACGGTTGTAGATGCAGGAAGTTCTGGATGGAGGTCATTCCCCCTGTTCAAAAAGAATATTATAGATCAGTCTAAAACCCGGGTTCTGGCCTTTTTAAATATAGTGGGCGATGGGATGGGTGCCAATGAACAGGATTCAACAGACATGAGTCCGGTAATGGCCGCCCGTTTTGCTGAGTATTATAAAAACGATATTGTAGGTTTCAAGGTAGCCCATTACAATGGATTACAGTCAATTCCGGTAGACAGTGCGGTTCTGGCCGGAAAGCTTTCAAAAAGACCTGTAATGATCGATTGGAGGGGAATGCCTCCATCTAACTCTTTTGAGAGGCTATTGATGAAACACCTCAGACCAGGCGATATTTTAACCCATATGTATCATGCGGGTACACGGTCGCCAACAGCACCATTCTACAAGGAGGCCTTGGTTGATCTAAATGGAAAGGTTAAACAATATATTTTCAATGCACAAAAAAGAGGTGTGATATTTGATGTTGGCCACGGTGGTAACGGTTTCGTATTCTCACAAGCCTTGCCTTCCCTTAAACAGGGTTTATATCCTAATTCTATCAGCTCTGATCTTCATGTTGGAAATATGAATGCAGGTATGAAAGATATGAATAACATCATGTCTAAATTCCTGAATATGGGGATGTCTCTGAATGATGTAATTTTAAAGTCTACCTGGAATCCTGCACAATACATTCAAAGACCTGAGCTGGGACATTTAAGCATTGGATCGGAAGCCGACATTGCGGTTTTAAATCTTAAAAATGGGGATTTTGGATTTATTGATTCACATGGTTTTGTTTTGAAAGGCAGTCAAAAACTGGAAACAGAGCTTACCATCCGGGCAGGAAAAATTGAATGGGATTTAAATGGACGCGGATCCACAAAAATAGAATCAAAATAGATTTATTATAAATGCTGATTAGCCAGAAAAATATTTAGACAAAATTCTTAGTTTATGAAACGCAGAGATATAATTAAGGGTCTGACCCTGCTACCTTTTGCTTCAAATGCATCAGTATTGGAGAGTGAAGCATCTCAGAGTCAAAATGGATTTGCTTTTTTATCCGGAGTTTCGAAAACTCCGGATACTGAACTTGCCGAAAGAGGGCACAAAATTTTAAAGTCTATTGGGGTTGAGCCTTTTATCAATTGCAAAGGTACGAACACGATCATGGGTGGTTCAGTGGCCAGACCGGAAGTGAGATTGGCAATGGAGGCTGTTTCAACCCTCAATGTGCAGATGGATGAATTGGTAGAGGGAGTAGGAAAGCGGCTTGCAGAATTGACGGGTGCAGAGTGGGGGCTCGTAACTTCTGGTGCAGCGGCCGGAATTAAGCTCTGTACTTTTGCATGTTTATCCGGCGGTAATCCGGAGAAACTAGTCCGCATGCCCGATTTAAGGGGATTCGAAAAAACAGAAGTAATCATTCCAAAAGCTTCGCGCACAGTTTATGATCAGGCAATCAGAAGTACAGGGGCTACAATTATTACAGTTGATAATGAAGAAGATCTCCGGAAAAAAATTGGTCCGAAGACGGCGATGATTTATATAGATGCTGAAAAGGAATCATTTTTGCCACTTGAGATCATTTCAAAGATTGCAAGACCTTTAAATGTTCCCGTTTTTGTTGATGCTGCGGCTCACATACTTACATTTCCCAATGCACATTTGTCTAGAGGGGCTGATGTTGTCGCTTTTAGCGGTGGAAAGGGTCTTAAGGCTCCTGGTAGTTGCGGACTCCTTTTGGGAAGAAAAGACCTCTTGATGTCTACCTGGCAGGCAGCAGCCCCGCATCATGGTCCTGGCCGCGATAATAAAGTGGCCCGCGAAGAACATATCGGCATGCTTGCAGCAGTGGAAACCTGGGTAGAGATGGATCATAAAAAGGAGATGCAAAACTGGGTAAACTGGCTTGAAAATATCGGGAAGCAGGCCGCAACAGTGAAGGGGGTTAATTATCGTATCAGAATGCCAGACCCTAAATTGATACATCATGTAACCCCTTATTTGTTTATAACCTGGAATCCCGATGAACTTCATGTTACAGGTCAGGAGGTTTCTGAAGAATTGGGAAATACCTTTCCACGGGTTGGGGTTGCCATTTATCGGGATGAGCCTGGTTTGACCGGAATCAGTTTGGTAGGATACATGATGGTTCCCGGAGATGATAAGATCGCGGCTTCCCGGATAAAGGAGGTTATAGCAAGGAAAAGAAGTCCGAAACCCGCTGTGGCAATGAAGGCTCCATCCGTAAATATGCTTGGACGCTGGGATCTGGAAATTCAGTTTTATAATAGTCTTGATAAGCAACATTTATTTATTGATCAGCAGGACGGGAATTATTTTTCAGGAGTACACATATCTGATTTTTCGGAGCGCGAAATAAATGGAACGATTGAAGGAAATGAGATAAAGATGCAAAGTACCTGGGTAATTCCCGGTGATAGGATTCAAACCACTTTTAAAGGTATGCTTAGCGGCGAGACCGTTTCAGGAGAGATTGATATGCATGAATTTCTTTCGGCTAAATTCAGCGCCAAAAGGACCAAATCTGAAATTGTCAGAAAACCTGTTGTTTATCCAAAAGGAAGACCGCAAGGGGGTAATTTTTTGATTTAGCCTGTTTTTTGAAGCGTAATTGTCAGGATTCAGGACATTTTTACATAAAAAATGATGATTTTAATTAAAATCGTCATTTTTTTTTGGAGTATTATGTAATTGAATATTCCTATATTGGTCTTACATTATTGAATCTATCTTGAACTATAAGTCCTCATCTGATAAAGAATTACTTGAGTATTTAAAAGAAGGCAGCCAGGGAGCGTTTACAGAGATCTACAACAGATACTGGAAACAGATGCTGGCAATAGCCTATACTTTTAGTAAGGATAAATCTGTATCACAGGATATTGTTCAGGAAATATTTGCCAAGTTATGGGCCAGGCAAGCCGAACTTAATATTGAATACCTTAATACTTATCTTGGTTCCGCAGTCAGATTTTCTGTATTCAAACTAATTTATAAACAGAAAAGAAGGCTTGAAATAGAATCTCAGAATGTTGCGGATGAATTGTCTACTCTCACTGAGGAGCAAATTGATACCCGGTTTATTCAGGAGTATATTAATAAAGTGGTTGAAGACCTGCCTGAAAACTGCAGAATGGTATTTAACTACAGTCGTAATTATGGCCTGTCTACAACTGAAATCTCAATGGAGCTTGGTATTTCCAAGAAAACTGTAGAAGGCTATCTTACAAAAGGCTTGAAGATCATTCGTCTGAATCTCAAGAATGCAATGAATTTGTTCCTGTTTTAAATTCATGTAAATTTTCTGTTAAATCTTTTTTCATTTTTTGCAAGGGTACTTATCGACTTATGGCACTATATACTATATGAGCCTAAATCGGTGATCTATGCAACAAGAAGAAGTCCAAAAATTAGTTGAAAAGTATCTTCATAACACTGCTTCAGCCGAAGAAACTGAAAAGTTGTTTCAGTGGTATCGAACTGAAATGAAAGCGGATTCGGAATGGAATTTTGACCCACAGGAGGATGAAGAAAATCTGAAATCATTTATTTTTTCAAAAATCGACCTGCCTGACCTGGCAGAAAAGCAAATACCGGTCTATCGCAGATATTATTTCCTGACAGCAGCTGCCACTGTTCTCCTTTTTATGGTAAGTGGCTTGTATTTCTACTTTAATAAGGATCAGATTCAAACCGCTCCCCTTTCTGTAAAAGTAGCTGTAAAGCAAAAAGTAAAAGATATTCAGCCAGGTGGAATTAAAGCAATTCTTACACTTTCTGATGGGAAGAAGATTGTCCTGGATGATTCGCAAAACGGGGTTGTGATTAATCAGGGAGGAATTAAGATTCACAAGAATTCGAAAGGTATTATTGAATATACACTCAGTAAGTCTGCAAATGAGCATACAATGAGCGAGAGAAGAGAAATTCAAACAGTTTATAATACCATACAAACACCTGTTGGCGGAAAATTTCAGTTAAATCTGGCTGATGGAAGTAAAGTATGGCTGAACTCGGCATCTTCCCTACGTTTTCCTGTGTTTTTTGCCGGGGATTCACGTGAAGTTGAGTTAAAGGGAGAGGCTTATTTTGAAGTATCCAAGAATGAGGATAAAAAGTTTTCCGTGAGATCCGGAAATCAGACTGTTGAAGTGCTTGGTACTCATTTTAATATCAATGCCTACTCTGATGAGCCATCAATTACCACTACCCTGATTGAAGGAGCTGTTCGGGTAATAGAATTGAACTCAAAGAAATCTCAAATACTTAAACCGGGCGAGCAATCAAAGGTTGACAGGGATATCAGAATACAAAGAAAGGACACTCAGGCAGAGGTTGCCTGGAAAGATGGTTACTTCTATTTTGAAAATGCCAGAATTGAAACAGTCATGCGTCAGTTGGGCAGGTGGTATGGTATAACTGCCAGATATGAAGGGGCATTGCCCGAACATCATTTTGAAGGTGCTATAGCTACAAATCTGACACTTTTGGAGGTGCTGGAAATACTTCAGAAAAGTAATATTCACTTTAGACTTGAAGGGAAGGAGGTTGTCGTTATGCCTTAAACTGAAACAGTAGAAGGCAGAAAAAAACCAGAAGTGTTGACGCACTCCTGGCTAAAGTCTGGCCTTCGAATAAAAAATATTGAGATAGATTATTGATCACCAAACCAAGCAAATTTATGAATTTATTTACTAAAACAGATGGCTATCTAGGTCGTGTTATCACTTTAGACTTAAAGCCGACAAATACTGGCGGTATTACGCATAGTAAGAGCCAGTTGATTTCATTTAATTCAATTCTCCTTGTCATGAAGCTGACATTCATTTTATTATTAGCCTTAATCTTAAATGTTCGCGCAGAAGGATACTCTCAAAAGGTTACCTATAGTGGCGAAAATGTTCCGATTGAAAAGGTGTTTTCAACAATAAAGAAGCAGACAGGTTATGGATTTTTCTTTCAGAAAGAACTAATCAGTTTAGCGAAGCCAGTTACCATTAGTGCGGTTAATGAGGATCTTTCTGATGTATTGATTGCCTTATTTAAAGATCAGCCCTTGGAGTTCAGTATTAAGAATAAAACAATACTGGTATTGAAAAAGACAGTATCAGTTATGATTCCTGAAAGTAATCTGATTGATATTTCAAACTTGTTGCAAGAGAAGGACATTGTGGTAAAGGGTCAGATTACCGATACTCAGGGTGAAACTTTACCGGGGGTAAGTATCAAATTAAAAGGTACTACTGTTGGTGCAACAACAGATGTTGACGGTCGGTTCACTATTAATGTACCTGATAACAACAGTGTGCTCGTTTTTACCTATATCGGTTATCAGACTCAGGAAATTACAGTGGGTAACAGAACTACCTTAAATGTGAAACTGGTCGCAGCCAATACAGCACTTACGGAAGTAGTAGTAACTGCATTGGGTATTTCAAGAGAGAAGAAGGCACTTGCTTATGCAGTAACTGAAGTGAAAGGTGAAGAGTTTACCCAGGCAAGAGAGAACAACGTGGCAAACGCATTCAGTGGTAAAATTGCCGGTGTAAACGTAACCGGTATGTCATCCGGGCCGGGTGGTTCCAGCCGTGTTATTATCAGGGGTAACGGGTCATTGAGTGGTAATAACCAGCCATTATATGTAATAAACGGTATGCCTATGAATAATACAGCCCGTTCACAAGCCCAGGGTGAAGGAGCGACAATATTAGACCGTGGAGATGGTATTGCTGCCATCAATCCGGATGATATTGAGACTATTAACGTATTAAAAGGCGGTCCTGCTGCAGCTCTTTATGGTAGCCAGGCATCAAATGGTGTAATTCTGATTACAACTAAGAGTGGTAAAGCTCAAAAGGGAATTGGAGTAGAATTTAATAGTAATTTCACAGTTGGAAGTCCTTCCATGTATCCTGATTTACAATATACTTACGGTCAGGGTTTGGATGGTGTAAAGCCTAAGACCAAAGCTGAGGCGATCAGTTCAGGACGTTTATCTTTTGGAGCTAAGATGGATGGGCAACCTTATGTTCAGTTTGACGGAGTGATGCGGCCTTATTCTCCGGTTAATGTAAAAGATAACTGGAAAAACTTCTACAGGCCAAGTACAAATTTAACTAATACAATTGCATTTTCAGGGGGTACTTCTCCATCACTTACTTACAGGGTTTCATTATCTGATCTCGAAGCTCAGGCAATGGAGCCGGGTTCAAGCTATGCCAGACAGACCGGTAATGTGAGTTTGAGATCTGTGCTCGGTAAAAGAATTATTGTTGAATCAACCTTGCAATATAATGTAGAAAAAGGTAAAAACCGTCCTGGTAATGGATATGCAGATAATACTACTTCATGGGCTACGAACCTATTGGCAAATACAGTAGATATCCGCAGTCTGGCACCTGGTTATGATGCCAATTTCAATGAGGTTCAGTGGCAGCAGGTTCCTGAGGCTCAAAACCCTTATTTCGTAATCAATCGGATGGGGAATACAGATGCCAAGAACCGCTTCATGGGTCAGGCAAGCATTCAGTATAATATTTTAGATGATTTATCTGTAAAGGTGAGTGGAATGAGGGATATTGACAGGTTCCAGTCTATGGATTATATGCCAATTGGAACTGCAAAAAGGCCAAGAGGATTATTTAATTCAGGAACTTCATTTGTAACTAAAACTACTGCTCAAGCTTTATTGAATTACAATAAAACCTTCTTTGAGGATTTCCAGTTTACTGCAATGGCAGGAGGAAATATTGAGAGGAACGTTGCTGAATCAACTTCGAATTACGGTTCGGAATTTATTGTTCCTGATTTTATCAGTTTCTCAAACCTTGCAATTCAATCTGCTAGTGTAGGATTAAGCCGTTTCGGACAGAATTCAGTATTCGGTTCTGCAGATATTGGTTATAAGAGTTTGCTATATTTTACATTTACAGGCAGACAGGATTGGTTTTCAACCTTAAATCCGGGCAATAACTCTATATTCTATCCATCATTCGGAACCAGTTTCATTCTTTCTGATGCAATCAAACTGCCTTCAATAATCAGTTTTGCAAAGATCAGGGCATCATGGGCACAGGTGGGAGGTGCAACTGTAAATCCTTATCAGATCAATCAGTTGTATACTTTTGATCAGGGGGGACATATCGGCCGGCCGGTTCAAAGCACTTCATCCGCTTTATCCAATCCGGATCTGAGACCACTTACTTCAACTACCTATGAAGGTGGTATTGATATGCAGTTCCTGAATAACCGTTTAGGTTTAGACTTCACTTATTATAACCGTAAAACAACGGATGACATTCTAAGTACTTCAATTGCATCATCCTCAGGTTACACTTCAGCACTTTTGAATGTTGGAGAGTTAAGTAACAGAGGTGTCGAGATTTTATTAACAGGTACTCCTATCAAATCAAATAAATTTACCTGGGATGTAAGCTATAATGCAGCCTACAATAAGAGTGAGATTTTGAAACTTGCCCCGGGACTTAGTACCGTTGGTGGTGCAGGTGTTGGAAGACCCTACAATACTATCAGAGGAAGGACATATTTAACTAATGCAAGCGGAGTAAGGGTATATAACAAACTTAGTGGCTACGAAGTTCAGGGTCCTGAGATAGAATATGGACAGGGTGTTCCTCCTTATACTATGGGTCTGACCAATAATTTCAGGTATAAAAATTTCTCCCTAAACGTTCTTCTTGATGCTAAGTTTGGGAATATAGTTCAGTCAGGACTTAGCCGATACATGTATCGATTCGGATTATCTAAAAATACACTTCCGGGCAGAGAAAATGGATTAACTGTTTCAGGCGTTGATCAGGCAGGACTTCCATTCACTAAAACCTGGCCGGTTGATCAGTTAGATACCTATTATAATAACCAGGCAAGCATAAGCCCATTGACCACTTCAGTTTTTGATGGTGATTTCATTAAGCTTCGAAGTGCTGTTCTGAGTTACAGATTACCTGTTAGTAAGCTGCAATCTTTGAAGATTCAGTCAGCAGATATATCTCTTGTTGCAAGAAATCCATTTATTCTTTTCAAGCATATCACTGACTTCGATCCGGAATCTGCATATACCATTGGTAATACACAGGGCCAGTCTTCAAATACAATTCCAAGAACCCGGGAGTTTGGGGTTAATTTAATTGTAAGGTTTTAATTAATGTTATCTAAAATTTTGAAGATGA
This sequence comes from Pedobacter sp., assembly GCA_036676565.1. Classification (GTDB taxonomy): domain Bacteria; phylum Bacteroidota; class Bacteroidia; order Sphingobacteriales; family Sphingobacteriaceae; genus Daejeonella. The sequence goes on along the minus strand of JAKFCP010000014.1, from coordinate 498,947 downwards.
ATAATCATGATTTTGCCAAAACCCGCAGGGCTAGGATTATTAAATCATGATTGCTTCATCACCATTATAAACCAAAAAATAAACAGATGAAAAATCTAAGTTTTAAACCAATATATACGGCTCTTATTTTAGCGATTTCTTTGTCATCATGTACAAAGGATCTTGCAGAGCTGAATAAGAATCCAAACGCTTACGAAAGTGTAAATGCTAATTTTCTGTTTACAAAGGCGCAGTTGGGGGCTATCGGATTAAATCCGAATGGTAATCGTTTTAATAATATGCAGATGCTACAGCAGGAAGCTACCTATAGTGAGGTAACTGCACCTGGTGATAAATATTTTGCTGAAGGCTATGTGAGAAACAATTGGGCTGCCTATTCAGGTTGTTTGAATCAGATTCAACTGGTAATCAATGAAGCCAGAAAAGATCCTGCAAACATCAATAAGCTGTCAGCAGCAAGAATCTGGCGTGTTTATATTGTCCATCAGTTAACAGATCTTTATGGAGATATACCATATACTGAGGCTTTGAAAGGCCTGGAAGGCAAATATCAGCCTAAATATGATCTTCAGTCTGATATTTATAAGGATATGTTCAAAGAGCTGGAAGAGTCGGCTGTTGCTTTTGATGCGTCCAAAGCAACCTTTGGGAATTCTGATTTGTTTTATGATGGAAACACTGTAAAATGGAAAAAGTTCGCCTATTCAATGATGCTGAGACTCGGAATGCGTTTGACCAAAATTGATGCAGCACTTGCGAAAACCTGGGTAGAAAAGGCAATTGCCGGTGGTCCGATTACTGATGATGCAGACCTCACAAGAGCACCTTATGCTGATGGCGGACTGTTAAGTAACAGAAATCCATTCTCAGAGCAAATGAGGGTGCTGGATTATGTTGACGGACAGAATCCTTTAAACGTTCAGGGTTCCAAAATTTCTCAGCGTTTTATTGATCATCTGAAAGGGAATTCAACAACTACAAAAGATCCGCGACTGAATGTGATCTCAGTATTATGGGTGAAACAACCTAGCGGAGGCTATGTAGCTGATACCGCAACTGCCCTTCAAAAAGGTATGAAAAATGCACAGTTTAACGGATATCCTGCTGATTTTGAAACTTATTCTGAACCAAACCCAAATACAGTGATGCGATATGATGCTCCTGTAATTGTAATGGGCGCTGCAGAAGTTCATTTTCTGCTTGCTGAAGCCTCAATCAGAGGCTGGTATGCCGGAAATGCTGCAACCTCTTATAATAATGGTGTTACTTCCGCTATGAAGCAATGGTCACTTTATGGTGCAGGTGGTGCAATTTCTGCTGATAAGGTAACAACTTATCTGAAATATAATCCCTTCCTTACTGCAGGCACCTTTGAGCAGAAACTTGAGCAGATCTCTACTCAGCGCTGGGTATTAGGTTACCTTGACCAGATTGAAAACTTCTCTAACTGGAGACGGACAGGGTATCCGGTGTTAATCCCAACTAATTATCCTGGAAATATTACGGGTGGAAGAATTCCACGCCGTTATATTGTACCTGAATCTGAAGAAACTTTGAACAGGGAGAACTTCCTGGCCGCTAAGGCAAGACAAAGTGGTGATAATACACTTCTAAGTCGTGTTTGGTGGGATAAAGAGTAATTTTTTATGATCGGAGAGGGGAAATTTATATCTTAGGATATAAATTTTTCCTCTTTGTTTTTTAATTTAATTCACAGATAAATATTCCTTTTTTAAAAGAGATGAAGCGTAGAGAACTTATTAAATACCTCTCAGTTTTGCCGGTTTCCGGAACTGTAGCAGGTGCTGTTTTGCCCTTCCAGTCAGTTCAGGCTGAAGAAATGCCGGATTATAAACCTGAATTTCAATCAGGGCCAAAACGGCTTGCAGCAATTATTACGGAATATCGGCCTGGTTCACATGCTGATGTAATTATCGGAAAATACCTGGAAGGTTTTAATCAGGATCAAATGGCACCTTACCCTGATTCAAAGATCGTTTCAATGTTTACTGAACAGATTCCTGATAATGATATGAGTCGCCCATTAGCGAAGAAATACAATGTTCCAATCTTTAGAACAGTAGTAGATGCCCTCACTTTGGGCGGTAATCAGCTTGCTGTTGATGGTGTTATCCTTATTGGTGAACATGGAGTTTATCCTACGAACGACAAGGAGCAAAAGCTGTACCCAAGATTTGAAATGTTTCTAAAGATTACTGATGTATTTCGTCAGTATAAGAAGTCAGTCCCGGTATTCAATGATAAGCATCTTTCATGGAGCTGGAGACAGGCTAAGCGGATGGTCGAAATTTCCAAAGAATTGAAATTTCCAATGTTAGCGGGATCTACTATTCCTGTTTCATGGCGTATTCCTGCGGTAGACACTCCTTATGGCGCAAAGCAAAAGTATGCAGTGGGAATTTCCTTCAGCGGTCTTGATATTTATGGTTTTCACCTGCTCGATGGCTTACAGGCAGTGGTTGAAAGAAGAAAGGGAGGTGAAACAGGTGTTCGTGCGGTCCAATGTCTTGAAGGACAGGATTGCTGGAATTATATTGATCAGAATGCATGGGTGAAACGGCTTTTTGAGCAGGCAATTTCACATAGTGAAACAAGGGTGGCAGGTGATATGAAAGACTTGGTGAAAAAGCCTGCTGTGTTTATAATCGATTACAATGATGGTCTGAAGGCTGCGGCATTTCTGCTTACCGGTCTGGTTCAGGACTTTACTTATGCTATTGACATTGAAGGCCAGCAAAAACCATTTTCCACGCTCATGAAATTACAGGCCGGAAAACCGCATTATCATTTCGGATGCCTTGTTAAAAATATGGAGATCATGTTTAAGACAGGAAAGGCTCCTTACCCGGTTGAGCGCACTATGCTTAGCAGTGGTATCTTGGATTTTGCACTTGAATCCCGTATCTTGGGATATAAAATATTGGAGACACCTGAATTGTCACGGGTACGTTACCTCAGCTCTCCGGAATCGCATTTTTTTAGCAAAGGATGGGATAAAAACGGGAAGAGACTGGACTGATAATGTTTCAAATTTTCTGTTAAACTGGTATTATTAAATTTATTTCAATTATCAAATTCGTAAACATTTATAATCAACAATTAAAATGAGGAAGTTCTGTATTTTCTTTGTAAGTATCCTGTTACCAATTGCGCTTTTTGCTCAAACAAAACCTTACAACATTATTATTAAAGGCGGGCATGTTATTGATCCCAAAAATAACATAAACCGTGTTATGGATGTGGCCATTAAAGATGGAAAGATCGCTAAAGTAGCATCAAGTATAGATGCTTCTGAGGCAAGTAATGTGGTCAATGCTTCAGGAATGTATGTAACCCCGGGTCTGATCGATATTCACGGTCATGTTTTTGCAGGAACGGAACCAAACCACATGTATAGCAATGGGTTTAACAGCATAATGCCGGACGGTTTTTATCAGCGCGTAGGAGTAACAACTGTTGTTGATGCCGGTGGATCGGGCTGGAGAGATTTCCAGACATTTAAAACAAATATTATTGACAATTCCCAAACGCGCGTACTGGCATTCCTGAATATTGTTGGCAATGGTATGCGTGGAGGTATTATAGAACAGAATACAACTGACATGGATCCGCAAATAGCTGCAAAAGCTGCTTTGGCTTATAAAGAGCATGTTGTAGGTATAAAGGTAGCCCATTTTACAAGCCCAGATTTTACCAATGTTGATCGCGGGGTTGCAGCAGGTAAATTGGCAAATATGCCAGTTATGATCGATTTTGGAGGAACAAAACCGCGTCTGTCTTTATATTCTCTGTTAATGGAGCGTTTACGTCCAGGGGATATCTTCACCCATACTTTTGGTGAATTACTCGATACAAAAGAGGCTATTGTTGATACAGCAAAACAAGCTTTAAAGCCTTTTGTAATGGCCGCTCAGAAAAGAGGGGTTATTTTTGATGTCGGTTACGGTGGCTCGAGCTTCAGATATTCCCAGGCGATTCCAGCTGCAAAAGCCGGTTTCCACCCTAATACAATCAGTACAGATTTACATATCAGCAGTATGAAAGGTTCAATGAAGGATATGCTTTTAGTAATGTCTAAATTCCTGAAATTGGGAATGGATCTTCCTGCAGTTATTAATGCGAGTACCTGGGCTCCGGCTAAGGCAATTAACCGTCCGCAGTTGGGTCATCTTTCAGAAGGTGCTATCGCAGATGTCGCCATTCTTGGGATGAGGAAAGGTAAATTTGGTTTTTATGATATGCAGGGATTTAAAATGGACAGTGATGAAAAGCTCGAATGTGAAATGACCATATTCGGAGGTAAAATTGTTTATGACCTTAATGGAATTGTAAACCCGCTTCCCGACCTTACTAAGTAATGAGTACTTATATTATCGAATAAATGAAGCGCAGGGAAATTCTCAAAACCTTAACCATGTTGCCGCTTGCAGGCGCGATAGGTAATTCAGGTTCATTGGTAACTTCTGCTCAGGCAGCACCTGCATCAAAACGTGATTTGTTTAAGGAGTTTGGGATACGAACGTTCATAAATGCCTCAGGGTATTTTACCAGTCTCAGCGGATCACTAATGCAGCATGATGCAGCTGATGCAATACGTGAAACTGCTACATCTTTTTGCAGGCTTGAAGATGTGCAGGATAAAGTGGGAGAAAGGATTGCCAGTCTGTTACATGCGGAGTCAGCCATGGTCACCGCCGGTGCATTTTCTGCATTGATGCTTGGGATGGCAGGAGTACTTAGCGGAACCGATCAAAAGAAGGTTTCTCAAATCCCCAGACTTGAGGGCTCAGGCATGAAAACTGAAGTCATTCTGCAGAAGGCTCATAATGATGGTTATGCTCATGCCCTGACCAATTGCGGGGTAAAATTAATCACAGTCGAAACAGCCGAAGAACTGGAGAAGGCAATCAGCGAAAAGACAGCAATGTTGTATTTTATAAATTATCAGTCTTCTCTGGGTAAAATACAACACAAAGAATGGCTTGAGATTGCCAGAAAACATAGGATACCAACCATGATCGATATGGCTGCTGATCTTCCCCCCAAAGAAAATTTATGGAAGTTTCATGATATGGGCTTTGATCTGGTTTGTGTTTCAGGGGGTAAATTTATGAGAGGGCCACAAAGTACAGGAATCCTGAGTGGAAAGAAAGAGCTTATTGCCGCAGCAAGAATGAGCGCCCCTCCACGGGGATCAAACATTGGCCGTGGTATGAAGGTGAATAAGGAAGAAATATTTGGTTTATATATCGCTTTGGAGCATTTTATTAATACTGATCAGGAAAAAGAGTGGAAAATGCTCGAGGACAGAATAGCTGTTATTGCGAAAGAAGCTGCCTCCGTTCCCGGAGTAAAGGCCGAATTGATTCCTTTGCCATTGATTAATCGTATTCCTACCCTGAATATTTCATGGGATAAATCAAAGATAAAATTGGAAAACCTGGCTGCTGTCCTGAGGAATGGGAATCCATCTATAGAGGTAATGGGCGGTCCGGGTGGAAGCATTAATGTAACATCCCATATGCTGAAAAAGGATGAGGTAAAAATTGTAGCATCAAGAATAAGGGAGGAGCTTTTCAAAGCATTGGTTTAGGAGATTGTTTCCCAAAAACAGGTTTTCTAATTTTTGTTTTTCGTAAACAGAGCCTCATACTTTATAAATATTGAATTTTATAATCCTTCCTCTAATCAGGAATAGTAAATAATTAATAGTAAATAATCTCAATAATGAAACGCAGAGAAATTTTAAAGTCCCTCACCCTGCTTCCGCTGGCTGGAGGGATTACAGCGACAGCTGCACCCCTGAACAATATGCTTTCGGCACCAGCGGCTGGCCGCGATCTGTTTAAAGAGCTGGGTATCCGGACTTTTATAAATGCCGCAGGGAATTACACGGTCATGTCTGGTTCTTTGATGCCACCGGAAGTAATGGATGCAATCAATGCAGCTTCAAAGAAATTTGCACTTGTTGATGATGTACAGGAAAAGGTAGGTGAACGTATTGCACAAATATGTCATGCCGAAGCCGCATTGGTATCTGCAGGTTGCTGGTCGGCATTGATGCTGGGTATGGCGGGTGTTTTGACAGGAATGGATTCAAAGAGGGTTAGCCAGGTTCCAAATCTTGCAGGAACCGGAATGAAATCTGAAGTGATCCTTCAAAAGAGTCATTCGATGGGTTACGATCATGCCCTGACCCAGGCTGGGGTAAAACTGATCAAAGTCGAAACCCGGGCAGAAGTTGAAGCTGCAATTAATGAGAATACAGCTATGCTGTGGTTCCTGAACAGGGAAGTACATGTAGGACAGATCAAGCATCAAGAATGGCTTGAACTGGGTAAAAAGCATAATCTTCCGACAATGATCGATATTGCTGCTGACGTACCACCTGTTGAAAATCTGTGGAAATTCAATGATATGGGCTTTGATTTGGTTGCAATTTCAGGTGGCAAGGCGATGCGCGGTCCACAGAGTGCTGGAATTTTAATGGGTAAGAAGAAGTATATTGATGCCGCCCGACTGAGTAATAACCCAAGAGGTGGTATTGGCCGCGGACAAAAGGTAAATAAGGAAGAAGTATTTGGTATGTACGCCGCTCTGGAACGTTTTATCAATCTGGATCATAATAAGGAATGGGAAATGTGGGAAAGAAAAATTGCCTATATAGCAGGTGTTATTAAGTCTATTCCGGGGGTTAATACAAGTACCCACATTCCGGCGACAGAAGATAATAAAATGCCTACTCTTAAAGTTACCTGGGATCCGAATAAAATTAAGCTAACGAATGTTGAAATGGGAGAACGTCTTCGCAACGGAAACCCATCTGTAGAAGTAATTTCCTGGGAAGCACCTAATACCCTTCGTTGCGGTATGCATGTTCTTGAAGCAGGAGAAGAGAAAATTGTTGCAAGCCGTTTAAAAGAAGAACTCCTGAAGGCTTCAGTATAAATCAAAAATTAAAAATCAATAAAAATGCAAAAACGTTATTTCCTATTAGCAGCGCTGTATTTACTCGCTAATTTTTCAGTTCAGGCACAGACTTATCAAACCTTGCTGAAGGGCGGGCATCTAATCGATGCAAAAAATAATATTAACAAAGTAATGGATGTGGCCATTCAGGATGGTAAAATCGCAGCAGTTGCCGCCAATATAGATCCTAAAATGGCAAAACAGGTGATCGATATTACCGGAAAATATGTAACCCCCGGATTGATCGATATTCACGGACACGTTTTTGCAGGTACTGATCCTGATGGTCAACTTGAAAATGGATTTTCATCACTCCCTGCTGATGGATTTACCTTCCGGGTAGGTGTAACAACAATCGTTGACTGTGGAGATGCCGGAGCGGAAACATTTGAATTGTTCAAGAAAAATGTAATCGATAAATCTCAAACCCGTGTGTTGGCATTTTTGAATATTTCAAGAAAGGGCATGTATGGTGATGAAAATTCTCTTGAGCAGCAGAACAACAGTTTTTTTGATCCAATTCTCGCTGCAGATGTTGCTAAACATTACAGTGAATATATTGTAGGTTTTAAAGTAGCACACTATCACAAATCTGATTGGGTTGCCGTTGACAGAACAGTTGAAGCAGGTAAACTTGCCAATAAACCAATTATGGTTGATTTTGGAGGAGCTGTCCCGAGATTATCCCTCGAAGAACTTTTCCTTAGAAAAATGCGTCCCGGCGATATTTTTACACATACCTACGGACAATTAATTAAAACAAAGGAGACAATAGTTGATCTCGAAACAAAGAAATTATATCCTCATGTCCTCGAAGCAAGGAAAAGAGGAATCATTTTTGACGTAGGTCATGGTGGTGGAAGTTTTACTTTTTCACAAGCTATACCGGCAACTCAGCAGGGATTTTTCCCGGAAACAATCAGTACAGACTTACACACCGGCAGCATGAATTCAGCAATGAAGGATCAATTGAATGTAATGTCTAAATTTATGGCTCTTAACATGCCTTTGGCAGATGTAGTTAAAGCCAGTACCTGGTCTGCTGCAAAAGCAATTAACCATGAAGAATTAGGTCATCTTTCAGTTGGAGCAATAGCCGATATAACAGTTCTGAATCTCCGTGAAGGTAAATTCGGGTTCTATGATGTTGCCAGGTTCAAAAAAGAAGGAAAAAATTTACTTGAATGCGAAATGACCATTAAGGATGGAAAGATCATGTACGATCTGAATGCTTTGTCTTTCCCAATGGCTAAATAAGCCAAGCCACTTGTACAATTGAAAATTTAATCTTTAATAAACAATATATTTTTAAAAAACATGAAAAAACAAATCACATTTATACTTTTTATACTGTTGTCAAGTGTTCTGGTATTCAATTCTGCGAAAGCTCAATCTGTTGCTAAAGATCCAGAAACAAGGATTAAAGAACTGGGGATAAAATTAAGGACTCCCGGCCCGCCTTCAGCGAATTTTTTGGGAGCGGTCAGAGTGGGAAATCTGGTATTTCTTTCCGGGCAGGGCCCATTGAAGGAAGATGGAAAATTTATGATCGGAAAAGTTGGTAAAGAGTTCACCTTCGAAGAGGCAAAGTATGCTGCGCGTTTAACAGGAATAAGTTTATTGGAATCATTAAAAGCTGAAGTAGGTAATCTGAATAATGTGAAGCGGATTGTAAAGGTTTTGGGTATGGTAAATGCAGTGCCTGAATTCGATAATCACTCTCAGGTAATCAACGGATTCTCTGACCTGATGGTTGAGGTATTTGGTGAAAGTGGTAAGCATGCGCGCTCAGCGATAGGATTGGGGTCATTACCGAGAAATATTCCGGTTGAGATAGAGATGATCGTTGAAATGAAAGACTGATTTTTCTTTAGTATAAATATGATCAATTGAAAAAGTATATCACATTTATTCTTCTTTTCTTATCAGTAAGTGTTTTAGGGCTAAATTCTGTCAGGGCACAAGCTTTGGTAGCAGATCCTGAAACAAGAATCCATGAACTTGGTATCAAGTTAAGGGCTCGTGGGGGGAATTCATCCGGGAGTTTTATTGGAGCTGTTAGGGTGGGTAATTTGGTATATCTTTCTGGTCAGGGTCCATTAATTGAGAACGGTAAATATATAATTGGTAAAGTTGGTAAGGATCTCAATTTTGAGGAGGCTAAAAATGCTGCCCGTTTAACAGGTATCAGTATGCTGGAAGCCCTGAAAGCCAATGTTGGTAATCTGAATAATGTGAAGCGAATTGTAAAAGTTTTGGGTATGGTGAATGCTGTTCCTGAATTTGATAACCACTCTCAGGTAATCAATGGATTTTCTGATCTGATGGTTGAGGTTTTTGGAGAGAATGGAAAACATGCACGTTCAGCGATAGGGCTGGGATCATTACCCAGAAATATTCCGGTAGAGGTTGAGATGATCGTAGAAATGAAGGATTGATTTTTTTAATAGTTAAAAATTATAAATATGAAACGTAGAGACGTTATTAAATTTTTATCAGCTGCTCCATTGGCAGGTGGAATAATTGGAAACGGTTTGACAGTGCAGTCAGCATCTGCTGAAGAAGCAACAACTGCGATTGCAGGACGTGACCTTTTTAAAGAACTGGGACTTAAAACATTTATAAATGCGTCATGCGTTTGTACAACTTTGACTGCTTCTTTGATGCCGCCTGAAGTTACCCAGGCAATTGCTAAAGGAGCAGAAGAATTTGTATTGCTGAATGATGTTCAGGATAAAGTTGGGGCTAAAATAGCTGAGCTTTGTCACGCCGAAGCTGCTACGGTTACCGCCGGTTGCTGGTCGGCACTGGTGCAGGGACTTGCGGGTGCAATGACTGGCATGGACCGTAAAAAGGTGATGCAACTTCCTAATGTAGATGGTATGAAGTCTGAGGTGATCCTTCAGAAGGCCCATGCTAATGGATACCATCAGGCCCTGACCAATACAGGAGCAAAGCTAATAATCGTTGAAACCTTAGAAGAAGTTGAAGCAGCAATCAGTGAGAAGACAGCAATGCTTTGGTTTTTGAACCGGGAATTGAACAAAGGTAAACTGAACTATGAGCAATGGCTTGCCCTGGGTAAAAAGCATAATATTCCTACTATGATCGATATTGCTTCGGATGCTCATCCGGTAGAAAATCTCTGGAAGTTCAATGATATGGGTTTCGATATGGTTGCCATTTCAGGTGGTAAGGCAATGAGAGGACCACAAAGTACAGGTATACTCATGGGCAAAAAAGATCTGATAGCAGCATCACGTTTAAGTGCACCGCCAAATAGTGGTATCTGCCGTGGACATAAGGTGAACAAGGAAGAAATCCTTGCGATGTATGTTGCATTGGAAAGACATATTAAAATGGATCATGAAAAGGAATGGAAGATGTGGGAAGCAAGTATGGCTGTTGTAGTGAATACCATTAAAAACATAGATGGAGTAAAAACTGAAGTTTTCATTCCTGAGATCGCCAATAATACTCCAACCTTGCACCTTTCATGGGATGATACCAAGATAAAAATGACCGGCAGGCAGCTGAAAGAGCGCTTGTGGAATGGTAATCCAGGCATTGAAGTTATGGGTGGAGGGACAATGGGAGGTAAAAGGGATGGAATTGAACTTTCTGTATGGCAATTAAAACCAGGTCAGGAGAAAATCGTGGCTAACAGGGTTAAAGAAGAGTTATTAAAAGCATCTGTTTAATTTTTTAATTAATTTTTATCCGATCCGATGAATAAGGGTGCTTTTTCCAAACTCTTAATGGGTATTTCAATAGTATGTTTGTTGATTTCCCTTTATATGGCGTCTAATGGCAATATTGCAGAGGCAGGGCCGTTTGTTATTGCTTTTTTATTATTGCTCGCGATTAGTTTCAGAGGTTTTCCTGTACTTCGTGGACTTACATTTACTACTACAATTCTTTCAGTCGTTGCAACTTCATTGTACTATCCGCAATATTTCAAAGAATATAACGGATTTGAATTTGCCACTTTAATTACTCCTCTTATCCAGATAATCATGTTTGGAATGGGTTGTTCGATGGGTCTGAAAGATTTTATAGCCCTGGCGAAATCTCCTAAATCAGTTATTGTTGGTGTAATCAGCCAGTACACGATCATGCCCCTGCTTGGTTTTGCGCTTGCCAGTTTTACTGACTTTCCTGCTGAAATCTCTGCTGGAATCATCCTGCTGGGTTGTGCCCCAACATCTGTTACCGCAAGCGTAATGTGTTATCTTGCAAAAGCAAATGTGGTGCTCGCAATTACGATTACTGCCATTACAACATTGCTCGCACCTTTCCTTATTCCTCTGCTGATGAAAGTACTCGCTGGTGGATTCATAGAAATAAATGTCATGGAAATGATGTGGGGTATAGTAAAAATGGTATTTATTCCTATTGGAGCGGGACTCATTTTTAATAAATTCCTGCATGGGAAGGCGAAATGGCTGGATGATTCAATGCCTCTGGTTTCTATGATTGGAGTTGCATTTATTGTTGCAATAATTATGGCTGCCGGAAGGGACAGCATACTGAATATCGGACTTGAACTGATCATCGTAGTTTTTCTAATGATACTCTTTGGGTTTTTCTTTGGCTACTGGCTGGCAAGGCTTTTCAAATTATCTGAATTTGATTGCCGCACCATATCAATTACTACCGGCACCCAGAATGCCGGCCTTGTTTCAGGGATTGCAAAAGTTATGGGTAAGATTGCAACTGTAGGACTTGCAACAGCGGTTTGCGGGCCGATTATGGGTTTTTCGTCATCTATTCTGGCTTCATATTGGAACAGTAATCCCCCTAAAGAGGAGGCTCCCGCCGAAATGGCTGAAGCTTAAATCCTGAATTTTTGAATTTTTAATATTAGTATACCATATCATGTCTTTTAGAATAGCCCTAATGGGGATCTACCACGAGTCAAATACTTTTGTTCCTCAGGCTACAACAATTGCTGACTTCAGGAACGGCAAATATTTAACGGGTGAAGCAATCAGAAAAGAGTATCAAACCGCCCATAATGAAGTTGGTGGGATGCTGGAAGTAATGGATAGGGAAGGAATGGAAGTTATTCCGATTCTTTTCGCATCTGCAACGCCTGGTGGTGCTCTTTCTGCAACTACGTATAATGGGTTGTTGAAAAATATGATGGATGAACTTGACAAGGTTCTGCCTGTAGATGCATGTCTTGTTATCCCCCATGGTGCCGGAGTTTCAGAAGAATTTCCAGATATGGACGGACATTGGTTAAGCCTGCTAAGAAAAAAGGTAGGTGATTCAGTTCCTATTTTTGGAACTCTTGATTTACATGCAAATGTCAGTCAGCTGATGGTATCATCCACTAATGCCCTGGTAGCCTATAAAGAGAATCCGCATATTGATATGAGACAGCGGGGTATCGAAGCAGCGAATTTGCTGGCAGATTATTTAAAAGGAAAGACCAAGCCGGTTCAGGTTCTGGTCCAGGTTCCTCTTGCAATCAGCATTGAGCAGCAGTTAACAGCTAATGAACCTTGCAAAAGTCTTTATGCTTATGCCAATGAACTAAGCCGGGATCCTGAGATTTTATCCCTCAGTATTCAGCACGGTTTTCCTTATGCTGATGTGGAAGAAATGGGCACCTCAATAATTGTGGTAGCCAATGGGAACAGGGAGAAAGCATTTGAGATTGGCAAGAAACTGGAGACTTATATTCTTGACAGAAGGGAAAGTTTTGTAGGAGTTAAAAACGATATTCAATCTTCTCTGGATTTGATTGACAAAAGTGAGAAGCCGGTTTTATTACTCGATATGGGTGATAATGTCGGCGGGGGTGGTCCTGCAAATAACTGCTGCATTCTGGAAGCTTTCGAAGAAAGTAAGAAGTATAAATATTTCGTTTGTATCTATGATCCGGAGGCTGTTCGTATGGCCGGAAACCATCAGCCAGGAGAGTGGTTCGAACTGATTATAGTTGGTACAGGAAAGGATGGAATAAGAACCTACAGGCTTAAAGTAAAATTGCTTAGGGTAACAAATGGTGAATTCCAGGAAAGCAATCCAAGGCATGGCGGACAGATCAATTTTAATATGGGTAAAACAGCCGTAGTTAGCACCGAACAGGGTAGTGAGATCATGCTAACCTCCCTGAGAGTAATGCCCTTCAGTTTGCAGCAATTAATTTCTCAGGGAGTGCAACCTTCTGATTTTGATGCAATAGTGGCTAAAGGTGTAAATGCTCCGATTGCGGCCTATGCACCGGTTTGTCCGACTGTTATCCAGGTAAATACTCCCGGAGTAACCCAGGCCGATATGACCTTGTTTAAATTTGAGCACAGGAGAAAGCCTTTGTTTCCTTTCGAAAAATAATTAACGTATATAAAAATTAATAAATAATTAAATTTTTTACCCTTTGGGAAAGTATAATTTAAACTAATTCATCATGAATAGACAGGTGATTAACAAAAATAGAAGCAGGACAGCTCTTCTCATCTTTGGAATGGTATTCTTACTGATCCTGCATAATTTGCAGGTAAATGCTCAGGCGGCAAAAGATAATCTGCGCCCAGCAGCGCTTGGAAAGAATGGTATGATTGCAACAGCAAATCCGCTCGCAACCCTTGCAGGCCAGAAGATTTTAGTAAAAGGAGGAAATGCAATCGATGCCATTGTTGCAGCGGCCGCTTCCCTTAATGCTGCAGAACCTTACATGTCTGGTACTGCTGGTGTGGGGTATATGTTATTCTACTCTGCAAAGGAAAACAGGGTTAGATCTTTGGTTTTTGGAGGCTGGGTGCCTGAAACATTCAGAATCACAAAATTTAAAACCGATGTTAAAGTTGCAGATGGTGCCGGTCATGGTGCAATGGAAAGTATAGGGCCAAGAATTGCATCCGTTCCCGGCAATCTTGCAGGTTGGGCAAAGGCATTGAAAGATTATGGAACAATGCCTCTTTCCGAAGTATTCGAAAGTGCAATTGATTATCTTGAAAATGGGGTTCCAATCACCGAATTTGATCAGGCAATGTGGGCAGGAACGGTTAAGAGGATTGCTCCTCATGCTGAATCAAGGAAGATTTTCTTCAAGAATGATAAAGATCCGTTCGTAATCGGTGATTATTTTACAAACAAGCCTCTGGCCAAAACAATGAGAAGGATTGCAAGTGAAGGGATCGATGTTTTTTACAAAGGAGAGATCGCTAAAGAAATGGCTGCTGCATTTGCCCGTGATGGAGGTTTTATCACTGAAAAAGACCTTGCCTCTGTACCTGATAAAGTGCAATGGGTCGATCCGATCTCTATTAAATACCGTGATTATACAGTTTACAATAACCCCCCTCCGGGAATGGGTCTCCAGCAATTACAAACGCTGAAGATCATGGAAGGTTTTGATTTGCAAAAGATGGGTCATAACAGTGTAGACTATCTGGCACATTTGCTTGAGGCAGTTAATCTGAGCAGAATTGATTCTGATAAATATATTGGTGATCCAAAATTCGTCAATGTTCCGGTGGATATGTTGCTTTCAGATGCATACATAGCAAAACAACGCGAAAAGGTTATTGCTAAGGTTAAAGAAAGAAAAGCTGGATTAAAGCCTGAGACTTCCCTGAAAATTAGTCCGGATCCTGTTGATGATCCAAATGCATCCAAATACCGATATGCAACTACAAGTCTTTCTGCAGTTGATAAATGGGGTAATGCAGTTGTAATCATTCAGACTCATGGTGGAGGTTTTGGTTCAGGTTATGTAGCCGGAAATACAGGTGTGGTTTTTAACAGTGCATTGGATTGGATGACGCTGGAGCCGGGTAAAGCAAATACTGTTGCTCCCGGCAAAGCTGTCGGTTGGTGTATAGGCGGGATGATGCAATTTCACAAAGATGGCAAACCTCAGTTAATTGTAGGTTCACCGGGTAGTTTCGGTATTTTACAATCTGTTCCGCAGGTTGCTATGAACAATATAGACTTTGGAATGAATATTCAGGATGCGATCAGTGCACCCCGTTTCAGATGGAAAGATGAGTTGGGCTCAGTACCGGCAAAGGAAATTATCATGGAAACCAGAGTACAACCAGGCGTTATCAAAACCTTAAGAGGAATGGGATATGTGATAGACACGAGCCTGGGCGACTGGTCAATGACTGTAGGAGGAGCTCAGGGAATAACCATTGACCATAAAACCGGTTGGCTTATGGGTGGCGCAGATCTGAGAAGAAATGGTTATGCAGTTGGTTGGTAATGGTAATTAGTTGGTTAGAAATTTTTATATAAAAATATTAAAATGAAAAGAGAGAGTAAAAATGACCGTAGAGATTTTATTAAAAAATCAGTCTTTGCAGCAGCGGGTATGAGTATTATTCCCGGCTTTGTAATGGGTGAAAATGGAAATATCACTTCAATTACCGAAGAGTTATCAAGAGCTCTTGCCGGCCAGGATGGGATTAAGAAAGTTGCATTCATAACCCATATCTACAGAAATAGTGCCCATGCTGATGTTATCGGTACCAAACTTTTTCTTGGTATTCCAACTGATGAGGGAATGGTGGCTCCTCAGATAAAGATTGCTTCGGTATACATTGAGCAGGTTGGCGCGAATGACACTGGTATCAGAATCGCCAATATGAATAATACCCCGGTGTACCCCACAGTTGAAGAAGCTTTAACCCTTGGCGGAGATAAACTTGCCGTGGATGCGGTGATTTATGTTGGTGAGCATGGTGAATATCCTTATAACAGACTGGGTATGAAATTATATCCCCGCATGAACTATCTCGAAAGAATATTCAGGGTGTTTGATGCATCCAATAGATCGGTTCCTGTATTTACAGATAAAGCCTTGTCTTATAGCTGGTTAGATAGCAGATGGATCTATGATCGTGCAAAGGAATTGAATGTTCCTATGATGGCAGGCTCATCTTTACCATATTGCTGGAGAGATAAACCTCTGGTACATCCAATTGGAGTTAAAATATCTGAAGCTGTTGCAATCGGTTATGCTTCACTGGATGCTTATGGCTTTCACGTAACTGAAATTCTGCAATGTATGGTTGAGAGAAGAGCTGGTGGAGAAACCGGTGTCAAAAGTGTTGAAGGCTTGAAAGGAGATGATGTTTGGAAAGCTATCGATTCAGGAAAGATTTCACAAAAGTTAGTTGATGCAGCCTGTGATACGATAAAGGATAAGGAAATAGGGAATATGCGTGAGATTGTAGCTACACCTTATGCAGTAATCGTTAATTATACAGATGGAACAAAGGGAACGATTATGATGCTGGATAAGTATGTCAAGACAGGTTGGGCTTATTCTGCAGATACATCAAAAGGAATGGTTGCAACAGAATTTGTACTCAGTGGAGGTCCAACTTATGCTCATTTTAGCTATCTCGCTCTGAATATACAGAAATTCATTGTCAGCGGACCCATTGCTCCGATAGAAAGAAATTTATTGACAAGTGGTATTATTGATATGGGAATACGTTCACTGGCTGAAGGCAAAGTGAAGCAAACTCCGTTTTTAAATATTAAATATTCAGCTGCAGGTTATGAGCCTATCAGACCTACCGCACCACGGCCAACCGGACAAAGTATAGCTCCATGGCACCCGAAAGAGTATGAGTTTATGATTCCGGATGCCTTTAAGAACAAAGGTTAGTCATTTCGTAAAAATTTATTTAATCAGCTGATACTTTTTTTTAAAATATACCAGAAATAATACGCGTTTAATTTGGAAAATCAGTAAAAAGTCAAGAATATGCATCGTATTTAAACAACACCCAATTTAAAAGCAAAATTCAATAAAAATGAAAGTCAATTTTAAAAATTTATACAGCACTAATCTTCGCACAAAGCTAATTGCTTTTTTAGGTCTGGCATTTCTGATCACGATCAGTTTTATTAATTCAGGAGGACCTGGCGGACTGCCGCAGGGTGATCCTGATAATGGCGGACTTGCACTTCCCGGCGATTTTGAGGCGGTTGTAGTTGCTGATTCTCTTGGCCGTGCAAGACATCTTGCAGTTAACAAGAATGGAGATATTTATGTTAAATTGAGAGTGCCTGATGCCCAAAAACGTGGTAGTGTTGCCTTAAGAGACAATAATAACGATGGTAAAGCAGATATCATTGAGTATTTCGGAAGCTATCCGGATACCGGAAATTATGGTACTGCTATGCGTATTCACAAAGGTTATCTTTATTTCAGTACAGCAGGAGAGGTTTTAAGAACCAAACTGACTCCTGGAAAATTGGTTCCGGAAGGGAAAACAGAAACTATTGTTGTTGATAATTACAAAAGAGGAAAATATTCCCATATAGCAAAACCAATTGCTTTTGATAATAAAGGAAACATGTATGTTCCTTTTGGTTCCCCAAGTGATGTTTGCCAGATTGCTGACCGTCAACCTGGTTCTTTGGGTCAGACACCTTGCCCTGAACTGAAAGAGCATGCAGGTGTTTGGAAATTCAGTGAGAGTAAATTAAACCAGAAACAAAGTGACGGTACCATGTATGCTACAGGTATTCGCAGTATTGTAGGTATGGAATGGAACAAGGTAGACAACTCCTTGTACGCAATGCAGCATGGACGTGATGATTTTTCCAGAACATGGTCAAATCTTTACACTTCATGGCATAGCGCTTTATTGCCTTCTGAGGAGTTTCTGAAAGTTCCCGAAGGTTCTGATTCAGGATGGCCATACTACTACTATGATTTTATGCAGGGTAAAAAATTATTAAACCCTGAATATGGTGGTGATGGTAAAAAAGAGGGTGATGCAGCTAAATATAATATGCCGATCATTGGTTTTCCGGGGCACTTTGCTCCAAACGATTTACTTTTCTATACCGGAAATCAATTCCCTGAGCGTTATAAAAATGGTGCATTTATCGCATTTCACGGTTCCACAATTCGTGCACCATATCCGCAGGGAGGTTATTGTGTAGCCTTTGTTCCTTTTATAAATGGCAAATTTTCAAGCGAATGGGAATTGTTTGCTGATGGATTTGGCGGTGTAGATACAATCGTTTATACTTCTGATGCTAAATACCGCCCGATGGGTCTTGCGCAAGGCCCTGATGGATCTCTTTACATGAATGATAGTGAGAAGGGAAAGATCTGGAGAGTGATGTTCAAAGGTGATAAGAAAAAATTCGGTACCAGCCAGTTAGCCGGAATGGCAGCTCGTAAATTAACTTCACCAAATGTTAAAACACCTGATTTCGAAAAGGACAACCTGATGAAAGGTCAGTTGGCTGCAGGTGCTAAATTATATAATACCTATTGTGCCTCATGTCATCAGCAGAATGGTAAAGGAGACGGGACACGTTTCCCTCCGATTGCTGAATCTGAATGGGTAAATGGCGACAGGAAAAGGTTAATTGAATTAGTACTTAACGGTCTTTCAGGTCCAATCACAGTTAAAGGTGTAGGATATAATGAAGCTATGCCTCCTCATGGTTATCTGAAGGATACAGAAATCGCACAGATATTAACTTATGTCAGATCAAGCTTTGGAAATAATTCAAGTGCGATTACTGCAAATGAAGTGTCCAGATATCGCGGTGGACGAAGATAGTTAAACAAGGAGTATGAAATTTATCACCTATCTGTTATTTATATCTCTGCCTTTCTTAATGAAAGGTGGAGATATTCTTTCTCATGAAAAGCCAGTCTCATCTTCATCATCTGGTTCTCAAACAAAGCCTGTTGAGGATAAAAAATATAAGGTTTCTAAATTGAAGGGCGCTTTAACCATTAATGCTGACTGGAACAAAGCGCAATGGAAGAATATAGAAACGATCAAAATCGAAAATTATATGGGTACAATTCCTCCGTTCAAACCAACGGTTGAAGCCAAAATGATGTACGATAATGATAATGTTTATGTGATCTTTCGGGTGAAAGACCGCTTTGTTAAAAGTGTAGTTCAGGAGTATAATGGCAATGTGTCGGGCGATTCCTGTGTAGAATTTTTTTTCGCACCTGATTCTTCACTCCCCTTAAGTTATTTCAATCTGGAAATCAATGCCGGAGGTACACCTTTGATTTTTTATATTAAACACCCTTACCCTGCTACTCCTTACGTAAAACTTGAAGCGAGTGAAATTGAAGAAATTGAAATCGCACATTCATTGCCATCAAAAGTGGACCCTGAGATCACTGAACCGGTAACCTGGACTATAGAATACAGAATACCTCTATCAATGTTGTCTAAATTCTCAAATGTTAGCCGTCCTGCACCTGGTGTAATATGGAAGGCAAATTTTTATAAAACAGGAAGCAGGACTTCAAATCCAAATTATATTACCTGGAATTTTGTTGATAATCCCAGACCGAATTTTCATCTTCCTCAGTTCTTTGGAACACTGATCTTCCAGTAATTTATCAATTGTGTCCGGTTTAAATGAGATGGAAAAACTGGCAGTAATAGGCTGTGGTACCATGGGTCATTCCATTGTCCTGAATGCTGCATGGGTGGGTATGCAGGTGAAGATGTATGGTATTGATGCGAATGATATCCAAAATGGATTGTCAGGCGTTAATGATAAATTAAACACCCTTCTTAAAAATGATCTTATAACTGAAGATCAGCTAAGTCAGATCCTCAAAAATATTACCGGAACATCTTCATTGTCAGAAGCTGTTGATGGTGCTACTTTTATAATTGAATGTATCCCGGAAGTTCTGGAGCTTAAAAATGATCTTTTTAGAAAATTGGATCAAATGTGTGGCGATGAGGTCATTCTTGCAACAAATACTTCTGGATTGAGCCCTAGCCGTATTGCTTTGAATTTAAAGCATCCCGAAAGAACCCTTGCAACGCATTTTTGGAACCCGGCTCATCTTATTCCTTTGGTGGAAGTGTTAAGAGCTGAGTTTACGGATGACAAAACTTTCAACAGGGCGATCGATATGTTGAAGTTTATGAATAAAAAGCCTATCGAAGTTAAAAAGGAAGTTCCCGGACTCGTCGGAAACCGGCTTCAGTTCGCGCTTTTCAGGGAGGCACAATATCTTTTGGAGCAGGGAATCGCAAGTAAAGAGGATATCGATGCTGCAGTAACTTACAGTATCGGGCGGAGATTACCTGTAACTGGTCCTTTGCTCTCTGCCGATATGGGTGGACTGGATGTTTTCGCTTCTATTTCCGACTACCTTTTCAAAGATCTGAGTAATGCGGATCAATCATCTGCGAATTTGAAAGAGCTGGTTGCCCGGCGTCACTTTGGACAAAAAAATGGAGCGGGATTTTATCCCTGGGATGAAAAGTTTTCGGAAGAAATGAATCAGAAAAGGGAAGAACAGCTCATCCGATTTTTAAAAGAGGATATCAATTAAAACAAAAACATATAACATTAAATAATGTGAACCAATGTAAATTGGTCTCATATTCAATAATTTAACAAAATCTACATGAAAAGTTTAGACTATTCCAAATCAGCCGAACTACTTGGAAGGGCAAAGAAAGTACTTGCCGGGGGCGTTTCTTCAGAATTCAGAAAATACAATCATCCGCATGCGATATTTTATACCCATGGTAAAGGAAGCCACCTGTTTGATGTGGACGGCAATGATTACCTGGATTTTACCTTAAGCCAGGGGCCACTGATTCTGGGTCACTCACACCCTCATGTCTTAAAATCCGTAAATGAATATTCTGAGCTGGGGCAGCTTTATGCCGGACAGCACATCAGGGAAATTGAACTTGCTGAAAAAATTAATAAGCTGATCCCTTCTGCAGAACTAATGCGTTTCTGTCTGGATGGTTCAGAAGCAGTTCAAACTGCTTTCAGGGTTGCCAGAGCGAAAACCGGTAAACAAAAATTCCTTCGCTTTGAAGGACATTATCATGGATGGCTGGATAATGTGGCCTGGGGAATTTCTACTCCTTCTGCCGAGGCCCTCGGAAGCAGGGAAAACCCAAATGTGTACCCATGGTCGGCAGGAATACCGGAACATTCAAAGGATGAGTTCATCATACTTCCATGGAATGATATCGAACTGGTGAAGAAAACTCTCGCAGAGCGTCATGCTGAGATTGCTGCGATAATTACTGAACCAATTATGTGTAATAATGGATGTATCATGCCTGAAGAAGGCTTTCATGCCGGTTTGCGCAGTTTATGTGATCAGTATGGTATTGCACTGATCTTTGATGAGGTAATCACCGGTTTCAGAATGAGCATTGGTGGTTCACAGCAGTATTTCGGAATTACTCCTGACATGTCAATTTTCGCGAAAGCAATGGGTAGCGGATATCCGATCAGTGCCATTGTCGGAAAAAGAGAATGGATGGGACTGATCGAAGAAGCCAAAGTGATTCATGCAGGAACGATGAACTCAAGCAACCCAACAATTGCGGCCGCTTTGGCAACTATTGAAGTTCTTGAGCAGGAAAATCCATATGAAAGAATGTTCAGACTTGGAAACAAGCTGATCAATGGACTCAGAGAGGCAGCTACTGGCAATAATCATAATTTACTGGTTCAGGGTCCTGGCCCGATGTTTAATATCGGTTTTACAGATCTCAAGAAAGTGAAGGATTACCGCGATACTCTGACTTATGATAAGGCAAAACTGGGTAAATTCATTGCTGCAATGCATGATGAGCGAATCAGGATAATAGGCCGTGGCTTATGGTATATCAGCACTGCTCATACTGAGGCTGATATTGATCACGCAATAGCGGTATCGCAGCGTGTTTTAAGCACAATGTAAAAATTGCTTTTCCTGGGAATTTGTATTCCATTGGAAATTCTTTCAATTTAGGGGTCTAAACGAAAAATATGGATACTGGGAAGCTTTTGGAAGCTATTCTGCCAAAAGAACGAATTAAATGCCGCTTAATTGACCTGGTGGCTTATGCCTCTGACGCAGGTTTTTATTATCTGAGGCCAAAAGCAGTTGTGCAGCCGGTTAGTGAGAAAGAAATCATCTCTTTGCTTGAATTTTCTCACCGGAATAAAATTCCGATGACCTTTAGGACAGGAGGTACCAGCTTGTCGGGTCAGTCCATAACCGATGGTATCCTCGTAGATCTGAGCCAGTACTGGAATCAATTGCTGATTGAAGATAATGGTGACCTTGTAAGGGTGCAGCCGGGGATTACCGGTTCGATGGTTAATACCTTCCTTAAAAAACATAAGCGCAAAATAGGACCTGATCCATCCAGTATCGACTCAGCAATGATCGGCGGGATTCTTTCGAATAACTCGAGCGGGATGTGCTGTGGGGTAAGTCTGAATTCTTATCATACCACAAAACACATTCGTTTTATTCTGCCTTGCGGTAAAAGCTTTTCAACCGAGGTCAAAGCAGATTATCACCGCTTTAAAGAGGAATGTCCGGATATCTATTCCACATTATTAAATTTAAAAAATCAGATTGCTGAGAATACTGCTCTTTCGCAGAGGATCAGAACAAAATATCTCACTAAAAATACGGTTGGGTATTCTTTAAATGCCTTCATTGATTATTCCGATCCGCTTGATATTCTTTCGCACCTGCTGATAGGTGCAGAAGGCACGCTTGGCTTCATTGCTGAAGCAGTGATGGAGACCGTACCCGATTATCCTTTTAAGTCGACCGCATTCATTTATTTTGAAACCATTTATTCTGCCTGTCAGGCAATCGGCCCTTTAACTACATCGGGGGCAGAGGCTGTTGAACTAATGGACAGAGCATCTCTAAGGTCGATCGAAGATTTGAAGGGTGCTCCCGGGATATTAAAAACCTTGCCTGAAACAGCGGCAGCATTATTGGTTGAATATCAGAGTAATAGCAAGGAAGAATTACAGACTAAAATTGACAGTCTCCTGCCACATGCCAGCTCATTTTTATTACTGGAGCCTATTAGCTTCACTGAGGATCCATATATTCAGGCCTTTTACTGGAAACTTCGCAAGGGTATGTTCCCGGCAGTTGGTGCAGTCCGGGCAAGCGGGACTACCGTAATTCTGGAAGATATTGCTTTCCCGGTTGCTAAACTTGGGGATGCTATTCTCGATTTGCATGTTCTCTTTGAAAAGTATGAATATGAAAATGCGATCATCTTCGGCCATGCCAAGGATGGTAATATTCACTTTGTAGTCACTCAGTCCTTTAATTCAGCTGAGGAAGTTGTTCGCTACGATAAATTCTTAAGGGAAGTTGTTGAGCTGGTTGTTGATAAATATGATGGTACACTGAAGGCTGAACATGGAACCGGCAGGAATATGTCGCCATTTGTGGAGACAGAGTGGGGCTCTGAAGCTTATCAGATCATGAAAAGTCTGAAACAGGTCGTTGATCCGCAAAACCTGCTGAATCCTGGAGTGATTATCAATGAGCATAAAAATGCACATTTACACGACCTGAAATCTCTGCCAAGTGTTGAGCAGGAAGTCGACAGATGTATTGAGTGTGGCTATTGTGAACATAAATGTCCGAGCCGGAATGTTACCCTGACACCCAGACAGCGTATAGTTGTCAGACGTGAACTTGCATTATTAAAATCCAAAGGTAATACTGGTGAGCATGCAGAACTTGTTCAGCAGTTCCAGTATGATGGTCTTGATACCTGCGCTGTTGATGGACTATGTGCAACGAGTTGTCCGGTGGATATTAATACGGGAGATCTGGTTAAACGATTGAGAAGAGAAAGCCATTCGGGTTTTTCTAATCAGGTAGCTCTTTTTGTCTCAAAGAATTTCCGCCTGGTAACTTATATTGTAAATTTTGCCCTCGAGGCAGGTACATTTATCAATACGGTCTTTGGAAAGAATTCAATGAATCTCTTGACCAGGGGGATAAAAAAGATCATACCGGCATTTCCGTTGTGGAGTAATCAATTGATCGTAAGTGGCTCTATTTCAAAAAGTTACAATAATTCAATTGGTTCAGAAACTAATAAAGGCCCGGCTGTAGTGTATTTCCCAACCTGTATTTCAAGGGTAATGGGTGGGACTACCGGTAAAAAGAATATACCGGATACATTTTTAAGTGTATCATCCAAATCCGGGATTCAGGTCATCATTCCTGAGGGAATTGAATCACTTTGCTGCGGGCAGCTTTTTTCTTCAAAAGGATATAATCTGGCGTATGCAGATAAGGTAAATGAGACCATTGAGAAACTATGGACAATAACCAATGGTGGAATGCTGCCGGTAATTCTTGATGTGACTTCCTGTTCCCATACCCTACAGCAATGCCGGCCAGTGTTAAACGATAGTAATAAGGAGAAGTATGATCGTTTGAGTATTCTTGACAGCATTGATTACCTCCATGATTATGTGATTCCTGCATGTGGACCTGTTGAAAAGAAGGGTACTGTTGTTCTTCACCCGGTTTGTTCTTTACAGAAAATGGGTCTTGAGAGGAAGTTTGTTGCAGTCGCTTCTCATTTTAGCAATACCGCAGATGTTCCAGTACATTCCGGATGTTGTGGAATGGCAGGGGATAGGGGTTTTCTTTATCCCGAACTGACTGCTTCGGCAACTGCTCCTGAAGCAATGGAAGTCAAAAAAGGTACCTACGAGGGTTATTATTCTTCTGGTAAGACCTGCGAGATCGCAATGTCTGAAGCGGTGGGTAAGAACTACGAGTCTGTTCTGTACCTTGCAGATGAATGCATAAAGGATTAGTTGGGATATATATTAGACTAAACAGTTCGGGTTTATGAGAGCCAAAAAAGTTTTGATAACCGGAAGTACCAGCGGTATCGGCCTGGGTATTGCGATAGAATTTGCAAAATCAGGATATAATATTGCTTTTCACGGACTTGAACAAGATGGTGCTGAAATTGCTGCTGAGATTGGAAAGCAATATCAAATCAAAACTTTTTTCTCATCTGCAAACCTGCTGAACCCTGAAGAGATCACATCCATGGTAAAAGATGCAACTGCCCACCTGGGTGATATAGATATTCTGGTGAATAATGCCGGAATTCAGTATGTATCGCCTGTTGAGGATTTTCCATTGAATAAATGGAATGATATCATTAATGTAAACCTTACCGCTGCTTTTTGTACATCTCAGGCTGTTTGGAGAAGTATGAAAGCCAAAAAATGGGGAAGGATCATTAATATCTCCTCTGCACATGGTTTAGTAGCATCAGAAAACAAATCTGCTTACGTAGCATCCAAACATGGACTTATCGGATTGACCAAGACATTGGCTCTGGAAGGTGCAAACTTTGGAATAACAGTGAACGCCATCTGCCCGGGATTTGTTAAAACCCCATTGGTAGAAAAGCAAATCATAGATCTGGCTAAGCAACAGAATATCCCCGAAGCTGATGTGATTCAGAAAAATATTTTACAAAAGCATGCTGTCAAAAACTTTGTCAGCCCTGTGGAGATTGCTGCCCTTGCCTTGTTTTTAGCTTCCGAAAATGCTTCAATGATTACAGGTACTTCGATGCCTGTAGATGGGGGCTGGACTGCGCAATAGTCCCGTCCCGGATCAAGTCCGGGACGACAGTCAGGTTAAGTATGAGTTTATTATTTAAGGATTGGGAGGTTCCAGCCTTCGCTGGATCCGATAGCTATCGGATGATAAATCGGGTGGGATAGATTGGGAGATTCCAGCGAAGGCTGGAATCTCCCCACCCCTCAACAACGCATGTCATTCCCGCGAAAGCGGGAACCTCCCATCATATTCTACACAGCTATTTTAACCCAATGAGCCTAACTGGACTCTTAAATAATGACAGTGGACCCGACCCCTGTCTTTGCGGGCTTGACCCGCAATGACCCGCATTACCTCAACCTCTCCGACGATTTGATCAGTTTCTCATCACTTCTGATTCCCCTGAGTGCCAGAATAACAAACAATACACTCAATGAGGGGAGTATGACTCCAAGTCCGTAATTCTCTGTTTGTAGGGTGATATTCCCAAGTACCTGTTTTGCAGTTTGAACCATCCAGAAACTAAAACCTAGTATACCTGCAATGCAGATATAGCAAAGCATCATTTGCCTTTTCCTGTTTTTAAATAGAAAAATAGCCAGAAAGGGGATTAATCCAAGTATGACTGTTACTATGGTTAAGGCGAGAAAAGGTTCAGTCTGAACGATATTGCCTCCTATGCTTTCATAAACACCGGTTACTTTTACAGCCTTTGAAGTGCCATCAGGATTGATAACCTGCAGATATGGAAATAGAAACAGACTGAAAATTGCAGCAGTAGCAAAAAAAAGCCAGATAGTTTGTACTCGTTGTAGCATGTGTTGATATTTTGAAACAAATATAAATATTTTAGCCTTGTGATTATTCATTCTGGCAATGTATTGAGGCTGCGGTTGAGTATCTTTGGCATTTCAATATTAGTTTAGAGATTGAACACAAGACAGAGATATTTCCTGGAACTGGCATATAATGGAACGGCCTATCATGGGTGGCAGATTCAGCAGAATGCCCTTTCAGTGCAGCAGTTGATCAACAAAGCATTGACTACAATTTGCCGGCAGGAAATTGAAACCCTTGGATGCGGCCGAACTGATACCGGAGTACATGCCCGGCAGCTTTTTGCACATGCGGATATCCCTCTTGATGTCGATGTGTTGAGTCCTAGATTTCTGCTTAGTTTGAATGCGATGTTGCCTTATGATATTGCGATTAAAAGATTCATAAAAGTTGCACCAGATGCACATGCCCGCTTTGATGCAAGTTTACGTTCTTATGAGTATCATATTCATTTTTCGAAAGACCCATTTCTTCATAATTTATCCTGGCTTCTGCGTGATAAGCCCGATATGGAGCTGATGAATAAGGCTGCAATACTGATGATGGAGTATCGTGATTTCAGCTGTTTCAGCAAGTCGAATACTCAAACATTTACCAATAACTGTGTAATAAGCAGAGCAGAATGGCTTCCCAGTGATAAAGGCATAGTCTTCCATATTTCTGCCGATCGCTTCCTTCGGAACATGGTTCGGGCAATTGTTGGTACGCTGGTCAGAATAGGTAAAAAAGAAATGCATGTGGAGGATATTCACGCTATTATTGAAAGCAAGGATCGCTCAAACGCAGGCGAATCAGTACCTGCTTGTGGCTTATTCTTAACAGAAGTTAAGTACCCATATATTTCGGATGAAATTTAAATGCCGGGTTTAGTTTTAAATTAATTGATCGAAAATAAAAATGGCTAAGGTTAGCGGTAATGCAGTAGATATCAACCTGTTGAGAAGGGTATTTCGGTACGTTACTCCTTACCGTGGTATATTTATCTGGTCAATCGTTTTAACAATATTACTTGCCATTCTGGCTCCGCTTCGTCCATGGCTGATTCAATTTACACTCGACCGATATATTCTTTTGAATGACCATACCGGCTTAATTGATATGAGCCTTTTGATGGTTGGGCTACTATTGATCCAGACCATTGTTCAATATTTTCATACCTTTTTTACAAATATTTTAGGGCAATCAGTAATTAAGGATCTGCGTGTTAAAGTATTCAATCATATCAGTAGCCTTAGACTTAAATATTTTGACCGTACACCTATTGGTCAGTTGATTACAAGAACGGTGTCTGATCTCGAAACTATTGCAGATATATTTTCTGAGGGACTTATTGTAATTGTTGGCGATATTCTGCAGGTAATTGCGATCATTGCCGTGATGCTTTATGTTGACTGGGAGCTTACCCTGGTGGTATTGATTCCGATGCCTTTACTGATCATGGCTTCCCTTGTTTTTAAGGAGGCGATTAAATCGGCATTTCAGGATGTGCGGACTCAGGTGGCCAACCTGAATACCTTTTTACAGGAACATATTACCGGAATAAGGATCATACAATATTTTGCACGGGAAGACCAGGAGATGAAGAAATTCAAACAGATCAACTCAAAACATCGTGATGCCCATATCCGCTCAAACTGGTACTATTCCATTTTCTTTCCTGTAGTCGAGATCATTTCTGCCGTATCTATCGGACTTCTGGTATGGTATGGATCAAAATCGATCCTTTCTGATGAGATCAGTCCGGGAGTGGTTGTTTCTTTCATCATGTATATCAATATGCTGTTCAGGCCGATCCGTGAACTTGCTGATAAGTTCAATACGCTGCAAATGGGTATGGTAGGTGCTGAGCGTATTTTTAATGTTCTTGATACGGATGAGCAGACTGAAGACAAAGGCATTTTGCAACCTCAAAAATTGGAAGGCGATATTGAATTTAAAAACGTTTGGTTTGCCTATAACGATGAAAACTGGGTCTTAAAAGATATTTCATTCCATGTTAAACCGGGAGAAACGCTCGCACTTGTTGGGGCAACCGGAGCCGGAAAATCTTCCATCATTAATATATTAAATCGTTTCTACGAGATCAATAGGGGTGTTATTCTTGTCGATGGGAATGATATCCGCGAATACAAGTTAAGTTATCTGAGGTCACATATTGCGACTGTTTTGCAGGATGTATTCCTTTTCTCAGATTCCATTGCCAATAACATCAATCTGAGTAATGAAGAGATTGGCAGGGATAGGCTTATTCATGCGGCAAAAGAGGTTGGTGCTTATGAATTCATTATGAAACTTCCCGGAGGCTTCGATTATGATGTGATGGAGCGGGGAGCAACCTTATCTGCCGGGCAGGCTCAGCTGATTTCATTTATCCGGGCAATGGTATATGATCCACAAATCCTGGTACTGGATGAAGCAACTGCATCTGTAGATACCGAAACGGAAGAACTTATTCAGCATGCAATCAATAAATTAATGCAGGGCCGAACTTCGATAGTAATTGCCCACCGCCTTTCAACCATTCAAAATGCGGATCGGATAATAGTGTTAGATCATGGTGAAATTAAGGAGATGGGCTCTCATCAACAACTTTTAAAATTAAATGGCTTTTACAGAAAATTATATGATCTTCAGTTTAATTCAGAGGGTATAGCAAAACCTTAGTTTTTAGCTTACTGATCCTTAAAAATAAATTAAATCGGTATTTATGATTTTGTTCCTGATTTTATGAAGCGAGTTGTATCCCATCTTACCTTTCAGGTGCTTGTCGCAATTTTTATCGGCGTTCTCGTCGGCATGAATTTTCCGGCATTTGCACCTACAGCCAAACTGATCAGTCAGACCTTCATCAATATGATCAGCATGCTGATCGCTCCGATCATATTTTTTACCATCGTGCTTGGTATTGCACAGATGGGCGATATGAAAAAAGTGGGAAGGGTAGGTGGTAAAGCGCTGATCTATTTCGAACTGATAACTACCCTGGCAATCATCATAGGATTGCTGGTTGCCAATATATTTAAACCAGGCAAAGGAGTTGACGTTGCTGCCACTCATGCTGACCCATCAAAAATACAAACCTACCAGGAATCAGCTTCTGAAATGAACTGGCTCGAATTCTTCGCCCATATCGTACCCAAAAATATATTTGAATCATTTGCCAAAGGTGATATTCTTCAGATATTGTTCTTCGCAGTATTGTTTGGTTTTGCGCTTAGCCGTATGGGATCAAGCGGTAGCTCACTAATCGTCACATTCGAAAAATTATCGCAGGTGATATTCAATATCATGAAAATGATCATGAAGCTTGCTCCATTCGGTGCCTTTGGTGGTATGGCCTTTACGATCGGAACTTACGGTTTATCAACACTTTATCCGCTCGGAAAGCTGATGATCGCTGTTTATATGACTATGGCGCTGTTCATATTTGTGGTGCTGAACCTGATCTGCTATCTCTATAAGTTCAGTCTCTGGCAGTTTTTAAAATTCATCCGGCAGGAGATAGTGATCGTTCTGGGAACCTCCTCCTCCGAGTCGGTGCTGCCCAGCATGATGTTAAAACTCGAAAAATTTGGTTGTTCTAAATCTGTTGTGGGACTTGTAGTCCCGACAGGATATTCATTTAATCTGGATGGGACATCCATTTACCTGTCAATGTCGGTTATCTTTTTATCACAGGTTTTCAATATCGACCTCAGTATTGGCCAGCAGATAACCATCATTGGAGTATTAATGGTTACTTCAAAAGGAGCCGCAGGTGTAACAGGCAGTGGCTTTATTGTACTGGCCTCCACACTTACAGCCTTAAAAGTTGTCCCTATTGAGAGTATTGCCATTTTATTGGGAGTTGATCGCTTCATGTCTGAGGCCCGTGCCATTACCAATCTGATCGGTAATGGAGTCGCATCGGTGGTGATTGCAAAAAGCGAAAAGGAATTTGATCAGGGGGCTTATAAAAGGGCAATTAATCCCAAAACTGCAGAAAATGTGATCAAGTCTTCTTATGAATAAAAAACAATAAGAGCCTGTCTTAAACAGCACCAGTATTGATACCACTCAGATTCCGGCGAAGGCCGGAATCTCCTGACCCCACCTAACCTTTGTCATTCCCGCGAAAGCGGGAACCTCCCTTTAATTCTCAGCTAAATTCCCAGCTAAAGCTGGAACCTCCTAAACTCATGAAATTCCATTTCAACTTTCTCCCAAACACTCGTGATATAAATCAATAAGAGCCTGTTAAAATTTGCATTGTAAAAATGTTAGATGAATTTCAAACAGACGCTAAATCTTTTTCCTTTACTTTTTGACATTCTGAGCGATTCTCTTAGCTTTGCTGTACAAAAAAATATTCAATGAGTGTACTGGTTAATAAAGATTCAAAAGTAATAGTTCAGGGCTTTACAGGCAATGAGGGAACATATCATGCTTCCCAGATGATAGAGTATGGAACACAGGTTGTAGGTGGTGTAACTCCGGGAAAAGGAGGACAAAGTCATCTTGACCGACCGGTTTTCAATACTGTTAAGGATGCTGTTGATAAAACAGGCGCCGATGTATCCATTATTTTTGTGCCACCGGCTTTTGCTGCTGATGCGATCATGGAAGCTGCCGAAGCAGGAATTAAAGTTATTGTTTGTATTACCGAAGGTATCCCGACCAAGGATATGATTCTGGTTAAAGAATATATAGCAGATAGGGATTGTCGTTTGATCGGTCCGAATTGTCCGGGTATCATCACTGCTGATGAAGCTAAAATTGGTATTATGCCAGGATTTATCTTCAAAAAAGGTGGTGTAGGTATCGTTTCTAAATCAGGAACTTTAACCTATGAAGCCGTTGATCAGGTTGTTAAAGCCGGATTAGGAATCACCACAGCAATTGGTATCGGTGGAGATCCAATCATTGGTACACCAACCAAGGAAGCAGTAATGCTCTTGATGAACGATCCTGAGACTAAAGGAATTGTCATGATCGGTGAGATTGGTGGTGGAATGGAAGCTGAAGCGGCATACTGGATCAAAGAAAATGGTACTAAGCCGGTTGTAGGCTTTATCGCCGGACAAACAGCGCCTCCGGGACGCCGTATGGGCCATGCAGGAGCAATTGTTGGCGGTGCCGATGATACTGCAGCTGCAAAAATGAAGATCATGAGAGAATGCGGAATTCGTGTTGTTGAATCCCCGGCAGAGATCGGTGCAGCAATGGCTGAGGAACTGGCGAAATTGGGTTAGAAGAACCAGGAGTCAAGAACCAGGAACCAAGACTTTCCTGCATTTTAAAATATAAACCGGCTGAGAGGCCGGTTTTTTTTATGCCTTTTTATATTGCTTGTATTCCGACTGGTGCAATTTAAATTGAACCTTCGGCGTATAATTTT
Source organism: Pedobacter sp. (assembly GCA_036676565.1). Classification (GTDB taxonomy): domain Bacteria; phylum Bacteroidota; class Bacteroidia; order Sphingobacteriales; family Sphingobacteriaceae; genus Daejeonella. The sequence continues at coordinate 467,379 of JAKFCP010000014.1, read as the reverse complement.
AATTTGGATTAGGGAATTGGGCGTAGAATGAGGATATTTAGTCTAAGAAGGTAAAAGGTCACAGTACATTGGAATTGGGTGGGCTTTTGGTAATTTTATCATCCATATATACAAGTTAGCTGGGATTTTATGAAAATAGCATTGATATTCGTTTTGACATTTTTCTCTGCTCAAGCTTCTATTTTCGGACAGTCAAAAAAAGACAGTTTAATAGTTTTTGTCGGCGAAAAAATTTACGTCAAATCATTCCCCATAGAAAAAAGGACGTAAAAATTGATACTGTTGTAAAGGGAAACGACACGACCTATTTAAAGCGAATATCTATGGACGGTAGATATATTGCGAGATATAAGATTCTGCATTTGCTTCATGGTTCCTACAAAAGCGACACCATTGAATTTATTGTTTTCGATCATTATGGCGATCCAGTATTCTCAAAACATCAAACAGTTCTGTTATTTGTTTCATATTACGGCGACCAATTATTTCATGAAAAGTATCAATACTTTAATTTATACAAGACAAAGAATGGACACTGGGCAAGTCCGTATCCAAGTGGCGACTATAATCATCCCTTCAAAGAAAGTATTACTGTTAAGCCCGAAAAAATCGCATTTAAAGAAAGAATTTGGTTCCCAATTAATAATCTGACAAAGGGTGAAATAGCAAAATGGTATCCAGAACCATATTACGAAATAAAAAGTGGGCAAGCGACTCCAGTATATGGGAATTATATCGACGAACTATTCAAACTTAAACAACAAACCATCTTAAAAGCTAGGGGAATATACTAAACCACAGCTAACAGCGACTTCAATCTATAGCGGTCACAGCTGTTTGAAACTACCTGCTTTCTACCTACTTTAGTGATAAAAGCCGGGCGAAGCTATCGGGATAACCGCTACAGCTTGAAGCCTTGAACGTTAGCTCCAATAAAAACATAAAATGGATATCCTTAATTTCCACTCAGAAGTAATCAAAAAAATCGAAAAAGGAGAGCTGAATTCGCTTTCAGCCTTACAACTCGATAAACCGGATTATTTCAATTGGGTTGAAGACATTTTCTATCCTGTGAATGTTTTAGAGCATGGAAATTCTGATGCTTTGATATGGAAATATAAAAACTCAACAAAAGTTTTTTCATTCGAAGCTATCTATCAATTATCAAATCAATTAGTCAATTATATCAGAAAACATGGTGGTCAGAAGGGGGACATAATTTACTCGGTTTTACCATTAATCCCTGAAAACTGGATAAGTATATTAGCAACAATTAAAGGTGGCTTTATCATCATGCCAACCGCCACCAATCTGACAGTTCACGATCTCTTGTATAGATTTAATACCCTTTTACCTCAAATAATCATTGCTCATAATGACTATGCTGACCTGATTGAAGAAGCTGAAAAAAAGCATGGAGCACAAATAGGTCTCAAAATTATTGTGGGAGGCAAAAAAGAGGGTTGGAATAGTTTTGAAGATATTCAGGATGAAGAAACAGATGCCAGTACAGTAAGAACTAAATCTGATGATCCTTTTTTGTATTTCTTTACATCCGGAACAACGGGTTTACCAAAAATTGTTGTTCATACACATTTTACCTATCCTTTTGGACATTTAACAACGTCTACCTGGCTGGGATGCAAAAAAGGGGACATCCATTATAATATTTCTTCTCCAGGCTGGGCAAAATTTGCATGGTCCAGCTTTTTTGCTCCCTGGAATTGCGGTACAACGATATTTGCGAATCAAACAGACAGTTTCATTGCTAAAGAACAATTAAAGGCAATGGAAGAATTTAAGATCACAACTTTTTGTGGATCGCCTACAGTAATACGGATGCTTATCCAGGAAGATATCAGTAAATATAATTTAAGCCTTAGGTCTTGCTGTGCCGCCGGCGAGCCATTGAATCCCGATGTGATCGATAAATGGGAAAAAGCTACGGGTATTGCCATTCGTGATGGTTATGGGCAAACGGAGACTACTGCAATGATCTGCAATTTACCGGGAATGGACCTGAAACCTGGTTCAATGGGTAAGCCTACTTTCCTATATGATATCGGTATTTTTGATGATGAGGGTAATGAAGTCCCAGCCCTGGAAGAGGGTGTCATTTGTGTGCGCTTAAACACCATGAAAAATAACGGACTGTTCATAGAATACCTGAATGACCAGGAAAGAACTTCATTGGTATTCAGGCATAATTTATATTACACCGGCGATAAAGCATACAAGGATGAAGAGGGCTATGTTTGGTTTGTGGGTAGAAATGATGATATAATCAAAGCATCGGGATATAGAATTGGCCCTTTTGAAGTAGAAAGCGCTCTGATAGAACATGAAGATATTGTGGAGTCTGCTGTAATAGCAAGTCCTCACCCAATAAGAGGCTATGTTGTCAAAGCATTCATTATGCTGAGAGAAGGAGTTAGGCCAGATAAGATGCTGGCCGAAAACATATTTTCATTTGCTGAAAAACGATTAGCAAATTATAAGGTGCCAAGAATAATAGAATTTCCTGATTCATTGCCGAAAACCATCAGCGGTAAGATCAGAAGGATAGAACTGAGGGTTAACGAAGCGAAGCATCGTCTGAATCCAACGTATAAGGAGCAGGAACATTTCCACAAAAAGTATTAGAATATCCAGTTCCAATACCATTCCTGACCAATTGAAAAAGAGCTTTGGTCTCTGCTCCGTATAAGGCTGATAGCAGTTGAATTTGCTCTTTCGCCTCAAAATGGCGACCTTTGCGCCTACTAACCAAATTAAGAAGCAGATGAAAGTACTATTTTTTATATTCTTCAGCTTTTTTTCAATTGCTTCGGTTTCGGCACAACAGACAGATATACAGCAGGATACTATTCATACAGATAGCATCCCGACTGAAATATTCCAAAATGACAGCCTGATTACGGTCAGAGGTAAGGCTACTTATTATGCCAGCAAATTTCATGGACGGCGGACTGCCAATGGAGAAGTATTTAGTAATAAGAAAATGACTGCCGCTCATCTTAAATTACCATTCGGAACTTTTGTAAAAGTCACCAATCTGGATAATGGCCGCACTGTAGAAGTGAGGGTAAATGATCGTGGTCCTCATACCAAAGCCTTTATCATTGATGTTTCCCAGGCAGCTGCAAAAGAACTTGGCTTCTATGGTATGGGCGTCGCGAGAGTGGAGATCTGTTATCAAATCCCGAAGAATTAGATTATTGGGTTCTAACGCGTATACGGTTAAAATTAAGTTCTATATAAATAAGTTTTTATAATATTTTGACCGATTTTCAAAAGAAGGCTCTACCTTCAAGGACCGCTAAGCTTGATACCGAAATAGCAATAACAAGATTTAGGGTGATTTTCAACTCTATTGATTGTTATCCAGGTTGGAATCTTTCTAATGACCCTGAAGGGGTCGCATGTGAGAATTTCAAATACATTCGACCCCTTCAGGGTCGGAAAACGGGCATTTTTGATTTTTCTATAAACATACGACCCCTTTGGGGTCGAAGAACAAAAGCTTTAACCGAACAATAGTGATTTGGCATTAACTAGTTTAAATTGTATGTACGAGGTCATATCTCTGTTCTGTTTGGAGTCTTTACGAAGAGCCTCCTTATATTTGTTTAAATGGAATACAACAAATTAACACCCGAAGAAGAATACATCATCCTGCACAAAGGCACAGAGAGGCCTTATTCAGGAGAGTATCTCGATAATAAGAAGTCAGGAGTTTACTGCTGCAGACAGTGTAATGCTCCTTTATACCGGTCTGAAGATAAATTTGATTCACACTGTGGCTGGCCGAGTTTTGACGATGAAATTGAGGGTGCAGTGAAGAAACTGACCGACAGAGATGGGCATCGAACCGAAATATTATGTAATAATTGTGGCGGCCACTTAGGGCATGTTTTTACAGGGGAGAAATTAACCCCGAAAAACACACGTCATTGTGTGAATTCACTTTCAATGAAATTTGTACCTGCGGAGGATCTGTCTGCTCAGCGTTTTTCCTGAGTTTTTTTTGCCCAGAATACTCCCCACATTAAATATTTAGAAAGCAGGTCGACCTGTTCGAAACCGGCAATTTCCAGCTGCCTGAGGTGCCAGCCTACCGGACTATGGTGATCATGTGCATCCTGGTGCTCCATCCACATCTTCCAGTTTTCCTCTGAGGAGCCAAGTTTAAAGGCTTCTTCTTTCCAGCATGCAATATTCTTATGGTAGATTTCATCGGTAATTCCCCGGGTTTGATCTGCAAAAATAAATAGGCCATTATATCTCAGGGCCTGGAAAACATCCCGATACAATCGGATTTTATTAGGGTCAGTAATATGGTGGATGGCAATGCTCGACATAACCAAATCGTATGAGCCCGGCTCCAGATCCATTTCCCTGATATCAGCTTTAATAAAGCTGATATTTTTAACACCTGAAAATCGTTTTCTGCTTTCTTCAAGTATTTCCTCAGAAAGGTCGAGCGCATTGATCTCTGCATCCGGAAAATGGTTAAGAATTTGTTGCGTTAGGTTTCCGGTACCACAGCCCAGATCAATGATCCGTTTGGGCACGAAATCTTTTGGAATATAGCGAAACATATTAAAAAGCATTTCATGATAGCGCGGTACACATTTACTGATTAATTCGGTATAGCTGCTGCTTAATTCGTCATAAAATTGTTCAAGATGTTCCATAGCATACTCCTGTTGATAAAATTTAATTTATTTTTGAGAAATTTCTAGTTTCAATTTAAAATCCATTATGAAATTACTTGAAGGAAAAATAGCATTAATTACCGGAGCATCAAAAGGGATTGGCCGTAAGATCGCTGAAAAATTTGCTGAACATGGTGCAGATGTAGCATTCACTTATCTCTCTTCTGTTGAGAAGGGTGAGGCTTTGGAAAAGGAATTGCAAAGCTTTGGAACTAAGGTCAAAGGATACCGTTCTGATGCCTCAAAATTTGATGAAGCCGAGAAACTGATCAATGATATAGTTGCTGATTTTGGAAGTCTTGATATCGTGGTAAACAATGCAGGTATTACCAAAGATGGATTATTGATGCGCATGACTGAAGAGAACTGGGATGAGGTTTTAAACGTCAACCTTAAATCTGTTTTCAACGTAACCAAGGCAGCTTCAAAGATCATGATGAAGAACCGAAAAGGTGTTTTCATCAATATGAGTTCGGTTGTAGGTGTGCAGGGAAATGCCGGACAGGCAAATTATGCAGCCTCTAAGGCTGGGATTATCGGATTCTCTAAATCAGTAGCCAAAGAACTGGGTTCAAGAAATATACGTTCGAATGTGGTTGCTCCGGGCTTTATAAGAACCGAAATGACCGAAGTACTGGATCCAAAGGTTGTGGAAGGCTGGGCACAGGCTATACCTCTAAAGCGTGCAGGTGAAACTGAAGATGTAGCTAATCTATGCGTATTCTTAGGCTCTGATATGAGTTCTTATATTACGGGTCAGGTTATACCGGTTGATGGGGGGATGCTGTAGGAGAGGTGATGTCTGATGTCTGAAGTCTGAGGTCAGAGATCTGAGGGATTAATTTACTTTTCCATTTCTGCTTTTAGCTTTCATCTTTCTGCTTTCATCTTTCTGCTTTGAGCTTTGCGCTTTCTGCTTTTAGCTTAAATCTGGTATGGATTTTGACTGTATTGTTTATAATTAATTTCGTAAATTAATAGCATGATAAACAATCGCTTCATTATTCCATTTGCTATTTTAGGATTTTCCCTGATCCTCTCAACTTTTATCTTTTCAGGCACATGGCGTAAGATCAAAAGTGAGAACCAGACAATTACTGTCACCGGCTCCGCAAAGCAGGTTATTGTTTCTGATCTGGGGGTGTTGCGCGGAACTCTGAGTGTTGAGGCAGCTACAGCCTTAGAAGCATATCGTTTACTTCAGGCTCAAAAACCAATATTGATGGAATATTTTAAGTCTAAGGGTTTTGCCGGCGATAAAGTTAATGTACAGACCATCACTTCATTTCCCAACTACTCTTTTAATCAGCAGGGACAGAATACCGGAATAAGATCTTACAGTGCTTCTCAAATGATAGATATTTCATCTTCTGACGTTCAATTGATTAAAGCGATGTCTATTGAGATCAGTTCACTGGTTGAACGGGGAGTTAACTTTCAGGTCAATCAACCGGAATATTATTATACGAAAATCGGAGATATAAAGATTGAAATTCAAGCCGCAGCAGCAAAAGATGCTATGATACGGGGTGAGCGGATCGCAGAAGCTACAGGGCGGGAACTGGGAGCACTCAAAAGTGCCAGAATGGGAGTGCTTCAGATTACTCCGGAAAATTCAAACCTGACTTCTGATTATGGTGTGAATGATGTCAGTTCCATCAGAAAGGAGATAATTGCGGTAGTCAATGCTAATTTCGAGATCGATTAATATCTCATGAAAGATTGAAAGCTTAGATTTAAAAAGGCATATTTGTATTAGCTATGCCGCTATTATTTCAAATTCAATTTACTTCAGAAAGCTATTTATGGCTACTGGCCTGTATGGGATTGGGTATTGCTTATGCCTTTCTTTTATATAAACCATCCGGGCATCTAAATAAAAACTTAAGATATTTTCTCTTTGCTCTCCGGACCATTGCAATTGCTACGATCGCATTTTTACTTTTTTCTCCTCTGGTCAAAACAATTAACCGTACAGTTGAGAAACCACTGATCATCCTTGCACAGGATAATTCAGCATCAATCCTTCTCTCCAAAACCAAAGATTTCAATCGTCAAAGTTATAACAATCAGCTCAAAAAGCTTGAGAAGGATCTCTCGGCTGATTATGAACTGCGTACATTTAATTTTGCTGAAAAAATCAAAAGCGGACTTGATGTAAAGTATGATGGTTCTCTGACGGATATTTCATCGGTTTTTAAGTTGATCGATGATCAGTTCTCCAACCGCAATATTGGTGCTGTCATTATTGGAACTGACGGAATTTATAACAGAGGCTCAAATCCGCAGTATGAGAGTAAGAATCTCAAAGCGCCAATTTATACTATTGCACTTGGTGATACAATAGCAAAGCGTGATCTTCTGATCGCTAATGTGAACTACAACAATATTGCTTATCTGGGTAATCAGTTTCAGATAGGGCTCAGTATTGAGGCTTATCAATCGGAAGGGGGTACTTCCGTGCTTACAGTTAGTACAGAATCAGGTGTTCTCATATCAAAGCCTGTAACGATCAATTCCAATGAATTCCGGCAAACTATTTTACTGAACTTACCGGCAGAAAAAAAAGGGGTTCAACCCTACACGATCAAACTGGCTGCCCTTTCAAACGAGTTATCCCTGATCAATAATACTCAAACCATTTTTGTTGAGGTTATTGACGGGAGAAAGAATGTGCTGATTATTGCAAATGCCCCTCATCCGGATATCAGCGCAATCCGGCAATCAATTGAGATCAATAAGAACTATTCAGTAAAGGTCCGTATGGGCCAGGAGGTTAGTCCGGCGGAAATTCAGGAAGCGGGCCTGCTTATTTTGCATCAGGTGCCTTCAATCAGTAATAATGCCAGGGATGTATTGAAGTTTGGTGCTGCCAAGCCTATACTTTATGTATTGGGTGCTCAGAGTAATATTCCTGCTTTTTCAGCCTCGCAAAGCTTAATTACGCTTAATTCAAATGGGATGATGCAGGAAGCTACTGCATCTGTTAAATCTGATTTTTATGCCTTTACACTCAGCGAAAGCAGCAGGGCGAAAATCAGTAATTTCGGGCCCCTGTTTACACCTTTTGGTAATTATGGCCTTAAAGGACCTTCCAGTCTGCTGATGAACCAGCAGATTGGAAAACTGCCTACAGAAAAGCCATTATTATTGTTTGGAGAGGATGTTCAGCACAGAATTGCTGTTCTTGCCGGGGAGGGAATCTGGCGATGGAGGCTGGAGGATTTTCAGGAAAATGCAAGCCATGAGGCTATTGATGAGTTAATTACAAAAACTGTACAGTACCTGGTTAGCGCAGATGATAAGCGTAAATTCAGGGTCTATTCCTCAAAAAATACTTTTGATGAAAATGAACATGTCATTCTGAATGCGGAATTATATAATGATGCTTTTGAACTCGTAAATACACCGGATGTTAATATTGCTCTGAACAACAAAAATGGAAAAAGCTATTCATTCGTATTTTCACGCACTTTGAACTCTTATCAACTTGATGCCGGAGAATTAGTTGCCGGGGAATATAATTATACTGCCGGAACGACTCTGGGGAATGTAAAACATAATGCAGAAGGAAAATTTATAATAAGCAGGCAAGATTCTGAATATAAGCAGAGTATCGCAAACCATCAGCTATTATTTGCTATCGCAAAGCAGAATGGAGGACAGATGCTCTTTCCGTCCCAGCTTGATGAATTACCGGCATTGATCAAAGCAAATGAGCAGGTGAAATCAGTATTTTATGAAAACCCAAAGTATAGTGAGCTGATAGATCTGAAACTATTATTTTTTATGATACTTGCTTTATTGAGTCTGGAATGGCTTTCAAGAAAGCGAAATGGTGAAATTTAATCTTCTTTAAAGCTAAATTATGGAAGCGAATAAAACCTTGTCAGTTTATAATAAGGTCAGGAAATTAACCAAAGAGGGGAAACTACACTGGAATGAAGAGGCAGATGGAAATACATTTTATACGTCCATCAGTGACTTTAAGATCTATATTGGAAAAAGTGCAGGTATAATTTCCTTTGAACTCTTCAATCATTTAAACACGAAAATTGGCCTCCTGGAGTATGGAGGGTATTCGCCGGATATAGAAGGGCTTGATTCTTTTTATATGCAGGTTAAAAAATTGATTACTAAAACTGAAGACGGGCTTGACGATCTTCTGGATCAGCTTGATAAGATTGACTGACTTAATCTGAGTTTGATAGAAGAAAGCTTAAAATAATGCAGTTATTAATTGGCGGATAAGGCTCTAGAGCAAGGGGATTAGGTTTTGGAAATCAATACCTGTGTGTCATAGGCTGGTTCAGCCCTTTCCTCCGGGGTTGTCCGGGAAGAAATCGTGCTCTATTTCAAATTATCAACAATCGGAAGCTAGCTCCTCCGGCAAGGTTTATTTTACCCGGTGCTGCTAAGAGTCGGGAGGTTCCAGCTTTCGCTGGATCCGATAGGTATCGGATGACAAATTTTTGTTTAATAATGCGATTCCAGCCTTCGCTGGAATCGCAAGACGGAACTATATTATGTATGATGTAGTACTTTTACTCATTTTTTGTTTTTGTATATTTCAGGAAAGATAAATTTTGGGAATTAGGAGTTATCTGAATCGATTCCAGCGAAGGCTGGAATCTCCCCTATCTCCACCCAACAATGTTGTCGTTCCAGCGAAAGCTGGAACCTGATAACACATTCCGGTTAACGTTGTCTTCCTGAAAGAAACCGAACCATCGTAAGCCGTAACCTCAATAGTATACCACTCACATTTTGATACCATGAAACCAACCCAATCTATTAAATAATGACATTGCCGCTGCGCTGGCCAGAAACATACCTTGCATTTACAACAAGAAAAACTATCCAATTTAATATAGCCCAGGAAAGATTTTATTTTCGAACCCACATTAAATTACCACAATATCTTAAAATTGGATCTTGTAAAACGGGCTTTGGTGGTAATTTCTGATTTTCTCAAATATCTGCCGTTTACTTGACAGCAGATACCGCTTGCTAAAAAATTTCGTATCAAATTCAGGCTTGAAACCTTCTAAACTACATTTATTCCGGTAATGGGAAATAGATCTCGATAGTTACAAGATCTCTTAAAATATAAATTTCCGAAAATGTCAGTATCAGCCTGGAATGATCAGCATTCTCCCTTAATATCAATTGGATATAGGTACAATTCCGCTGCCGGCACCGGGATTATATATACTGTCATCTTATCTGCGACCATCATTGCCTTGATTTTGCTGCCTTTCATTCCTGTTCAGGTCAGTATTAATAGTCGGGGTGTAATACAGTCGTCATTAGAACGCTCAGAGCTTTTTGCAGCAGTAAGTGGAAGGATAGTTGAGGTAAGGGTGAATGACAATCAAAGTATATCAGCAGGGGATACTATCCTGGTCATTGATTCTTCTTTATCCGGTCAACAAGGCAAAATCTTAAGCAGGCGATCAGAAATGCTCAGACAGCTCCTTGAAGATGTTGGGCGGATAGTCAATCATGCGGGTCTTAGGGATAAGTCCACAACAGAACCGGTATTTTTAACTGAGCAGTACAGAGCTTCCTGGCTGCAGTTTCGCCAGGAACTCGAAGATCGCGAGTTGAATAGAGATCAGGCAGAGCGAATTTATAGGAGGTATCATAGCTTGTATGAAAAGGGCGCAATTACTCTATCAGAAAGTGAAAAAATCAGGTTTGAATATGATAAGTCCATATCTGATCAAAATCTGCTAATAAACCGATGGAGATCACAGTGGGAAATGGAAGCCGGCAGCTATCGAAGAGAGCAGAATGAATTGCTTTCGCTGGAGGCTGAAATTGAAGAGCAGAATAAGCTGTTTACCCTTCGTGCACCTGTTAATGGTTCGGTACAAAGCCTGGCAGGCATACAAACAGGTTCTTACGTCTTTGTAAACCAAAAGATTGCAGAAATTTCTCCCAATGCTCAATTGATTGCTCTCTGTTATATTAAGCCAGCAGATATCGGCCTTATCAGAAAAGGCCAGCCGGTAAACTTACAGGTTGATGCCTTCAATTATAATCAATGGGGTTTTATTTCGGGCGAAGTAATTGATATTTCAGATGATATTATTTTTTCGGATCAGGGAGTGGCGGTATTCAAGGTGCGTTGTGTACTCGGGAGTGATCATTTGAAACTTAAGAATGAGTATAAAGGATACCTTAAAAAGGGAATGAGTTTTACCGCCCGCTTTTTAGTAGCAGAGCGAACTTTGTTCGAATTGCTTTACGATAAACTCGACGATTGGCTTAATCCTAACCTTTTGCTTACATCCTCAGAAATATGAACATCCGGGTAAAACAGCGTGACATATCTGATTGCGGGGCAGCTTGCCTGGCTTCAGTTGCGGGGTTTTATAATCTTGATGTCCCGGTTGCGAGAATCCGGCAGCATGCCGGAACAGATATAAAGGGTACAAATGTTGCCGGTATGCTCGAAGCTGCCGTTCGACTTGGGTTTGAGGCAAAAGGGGTTAAGGGAACTTATGAAAGTCTTTTTAAAATACCACTTCCGGCAATCGCACATGTTATTGTCAATGCTAAACTTCATCATTATGTGGTCATCTATAAGATAAATAAGCAAAAGATCAGAATTATGGATCCTGCTGATGGGAAATTGCTTGTGAGAAAGTTGAATGATTTCAGAGAGGAGTGGACCGGGGTACTTATACTATTGGTACCGGGTGATAGTTTTGTTCAGGGTAATCAGAATATAAGCCTTTACAGACGTTTTTACAGACTTTTACAGCCTCATCGTGCTATACTTGTCCAGGCTTTGTCAGGTGCGGTAATCTATACTCTCCTCGGACTTTCCATGTCTGTTTTTGTTCAGAAGATTGTAGATTTTGTACTGGTTGATGGAAACAGGAATTTGCTCAACCTCATGAGTGTCGGCATGTTCATCATACTTTTTCTGCAGATATTTATAGGCACCCTAAAGAGCATTTTTATTATTCGAACCGGGCAGATGATTGACGCCAGGCTCATTCTGGGCTATTATAAGCACCTTCTTAAATTGCCTCAGCAGTTTTTTGACACTATGCGGGTAGGTGAAATTACTTCCAGAATTGGGGATGCAGTAAAGATTCGTTTGTTTATAAATGATGTATCCATCAATCTGGCGGTAAACTTTTTTATGCTGGTATTTGCTTTCGCGATGATGTTTACCTATTACTGGAAGTTGGCTCTGTTTCTTTTGATCCTCATTCCACTGTATTCTTTCATTTATTTGATTACCAACAAGTTAAACAGGAAGGTTCAGCGCAGGCTGATGGAGAATTCGGCTGACTTAGAATCGCAGCTGGTAGAAAGTCTGAATGCGGTTGGAACCATCAAACGTTTCGGGCTGGAGGATTATGCTAATCAGAAAACTGAAAGGAGGTTCATGAAACTACTGATAACAGTTTATAAATCTGGTCTGAATGCGGTTTTTTCAGGATCTTCTACTGAGCTGGTTTCCCATTCATTTACCATTATATTACTTTGGGTCGGTGCAGGATTTGTTCTGGATAAGCAAATCAGTCCGGGTGAATTACTCTCTTTTTATACCCTGACCGGCTATTTTACAGGGCCTGTTTCTTCTTTTGTAGGGATGAATAAAACTGTTCAGGATGCAATCATTGCTTCCGATCGCTTATTCGAAATTATGGATATGGAACAGGAGAGTGAGGCCCATAAGTTTGAACTACCCATATCAAAGCTTGGAAATATCAGATTCGTTGATGTTTCCTTTCGATATGGTTCCCGGCTTATGGTTTTTGATAAATTAAATTTGGAGATCCCATATCAAAAAATGACAGGAATAGTAGGGGAGAGCGGATCAGGAAAATCTACCCTGATATCTATTCTGCAAAACATTTATCCGCTTAATAATGGTCATGTTTTTATTGGTGATTATGACATAAAATATATCAGTAATAATTCCTTGCGCCATATCATTGGTGTAGTACCACAGCGGATAGACCTTTTTGCCGCTGATATAAGCACCAATATTTCCATTGGAGACGATGAGCCTGATATGAAGAAGATTATTGGTATTTGCACAATGCTTGGAATTACCCAATTTATTGATGACTTACCCAATGGATTTCAAACCCAGCTTGGAGAGAATGGAGCAAGTCTTTCGGGCGGACAAAAGCAAAGAATTGCGATAGCCCGCGCCCTGTACCGCGATCCTGAAATCCTTATTTTGGACGAAGCGAGTTCTTCCCTCGACCCGGTATCTGAAAAATATGTTCAGAATGCAATAGAATTTTTGCTTTCTGAAAAGAAGACCGTAATTGTAATATCTCATCGCCTCAGAAGCATTCAAAATGCCGGAAAGATCATTGTTTTAAAAGATGGAAAAGTAGTGGAAGAGGGAAAACATACAGAACTGATAGCTTTTCAGGGAGAGTATTATCACTTATGGTCACAGCAAATGCCCGTGGAATGTATAGGTTTAATTGATGCCAAATGAAGCTGCTGGAACAAATTGAGCGCATTAACCGGTTGCATGAGTTGATCAAGCATCGGCGTACTGGTACTCCAAGCCAGTTAGCTCAGAGACTTAATCTATCTACTTCTATGGTTTATAAACTAATAGATGAGTTGAAATTGCGGGAGGCCCCGATAGAATATTCCAGGCAAATGGGAACTTATTATTATAGCAGGAGTTTTCAAATGAAGATATCAATTGATTTTAGAACGATCGCAGAAGATGAATTTTAATGTGCTGATCTTCAAATATTTAAATTAAGAAATATTTTTACTCACTATAGTTTTTTTGCACTGAAGATGTTTTAATTAGACTATCGCGATCAATGCTGTACAGCAGAAGGCAGAAACCGAAAAGCCTGGAAAGAGTAGGTAAAATATAAATTGAAATAATAGGGGTATTTTGAATTTGGACTTAAAACAAATGAAGCTTTTATGAGCCGCGTCACTCATGATACATATAAGTGGAAATGACTGTTCCCCAGGCAAGGCAAATCAGCACTGACCTTGCTGTAACAAATTCTCACTTAACAATAGCGACTCTTTTAGTTCCATTATTTAGTGCAAATTTTTAAAATCTGTTATTCAATTAAAACTAAAAAACTATGGATTTGAATCGATTAAATGTAATTGAACTTGATTCTAAAGAATTAATCAATTTTGAAGGAGGTAATTGGCTTAAAGCATCAATTTGGGGAACTATTGCATACGAACTCGCATCGAATTGGGATGCGGTTAAAGCGGGTATCTCCGATGGCTGGAATGGGACTTATAACAATAAATTTTAAAAAACATTTAATTATGAAACTACAAGAATTAACAACAGACGAATTGATGACTATTGATGGGGGCGGCCTTGGAAATTTTATATATGATGTGTTTTATGCAACTACAAGAGCACTTCGTTTTGCATCCGACCTTTCTGATTCACTAAATAGTAATCCAAATTTTGGTAATCCAATGGTATATAAGTGAAATTTAAAAATTAGCAGACTATTTTATATAGTCTGCTAACAAAACTGGAATATGATTAAGTCAGAATATAAAAAAGTTATTCAATTATTTTTTCTGGTACTTCTGTTTAAAATTATCAATGGTTATGTATTCACTTACATTAACCATAGATTCTTTAAGCTTGAAAATGCAATTTTTGAAGAATTGTCTGTGAAGGAAATGTTTTTTTTAGCGGTAGTACTTGCTCCAATAATCGAGACTCTGATTTTTCAATTATTTCTTTATAGATTATTAGATAAAACAAGAATTAATAATACAACAATTATAATCATTCTCATGTCATTTGCTTTTTCACAAGCACATTGGTATCATTGGCTTTATGTAGTCGCAGCATTTATCAATGGATTATTTTTAAATTATTTTTATGTCTTCATTCTCAAGAACAAAAATGAACTTATTGCGGTTTTGCTGACAATTGCTTTGCATACATCCTACAATTTATTTGGATTCTTTTTTGTTGAATAAGACTTTTGGAATTCTTGCCCCAATTTCCCCGGGAGGTAAAGAGTAATTGTTCCTAAGGGAATACCATAAATCCCGGAGATTGGGATCTATTTTTCTTTTTTTGCTTCCTCTGTAATAATCACAAAAACATCCTCATTCTCCTTTTTCATAAGATATTTTTCACGGGCGAACTTTTCGAGCTTTGTCTTGTCTGTAGTCAGTTCGTTGAGGTCTTTAACTGCTTTTGCTGATTCTTTGAGATAGAATTCTTTTTCAGCCTGTAGCTTGTTTAGTTGAGTGCGGTATTCATATTGCGACATCAGATCATTACGGTCGAAAAACAACATCCAGGTCATAAATGCTATGCCTGCAATGAAATACTTATTACGAATCAGATCTAAAAAACGGTACATCAATACAAATATAAAACAAAAACATCCCGGAATTTATAATTCCGGGATGGCTTATTATCAACTTATTAACAAACAGGTTTTGAAGCCCTGGTTTCTAAGTATGTATTTTGTTTATTTAACGTATTTAAAGTTCTTCCCTAAAAAGCGGGCACTGCTGCCTAGTTCTTCTTCAATACGCAGAAGTTGATTGTATTTTGCGATCCTGTCTGAACGTGATGCAGAACCTGTTTTTATTTGTCCGCAATTTAATGCCACAGCAAGATCGGCAATTGTATAATCCTCGGTTTCTCCTGAGCGGTGACTCATAACCGAAGTATAACCGCTGTTTTGTGCTAATGAAACTGCATTGATGGTTTCAGTCAATGTTCCGATCTGATTTACTTTAACCAGAATTGAATTAGCTGTTTCAGTATCAATACCTTGCTGCAGGCGCTTTACATTCGTAACAAATAAGTCATCACCTACCAGCTGAACTTTGGAGCCAATCTTTTCGGTTAATAACTTCCATCCATCCCAATCATCCTCACCCATTCCATCTTCAATTGAAATGATCGGGTATTTTTCTGTCAGAGAGGCAAGATATTCTGCCTGTTCGGCACTCGTTCTGATTGCACCTTTTGGACCCTCAAATTTGGTGTAATCATATTTTCCGTCCTTATAAAATTCAGAAGCTGCACAGTCAAATGCCAGAAATATATCTTTTCCTGGGGTATAGCCTGCTTTTTCGATTGCCTCCAGAATTGTTTCTACTCCGTCTTCAGTACCCTCAAATTTTGGAGCAAATCCACCTTCATCACCAACAGCAGTTGATAATCCTCTGTCGTGAAGGATTTTTTTCAGGGTATGGAATACTTCTGTTCCCCAACGTAAAGCTTCAGAAAATGAAGAAGCACCGGCTGGCATGATCATAAATTCCTGAAAAGCGATAGGAGCATCAGAATGTGAGCCACCATTCACAATATTCATCATTGGGATCGGTAAAGTATTTGCATTTACACCACCGATATAGCGATATAAGGGTTGGCGACTTTCCTGAGCTGCAGCTTTGGCCACGGCCAGAGAAACACCCAGAATAGCATTCGCTCCCAGATTTCCCTTGTTTTCAGTTCCGTCTATTTCGATCAATAATTTATCAATGCTGTTTTGTTCAAATACATCAATACCCTTTAGTTCCCGGGCAATTTTATCATTCACATTAGCTACAGCCTTTAATACCCCTTTTCCGAGGTAAACCGACTTGTCTCCGTCACGCAGCTCCACAGCTTCGTGAACACCAGTGGATGCTCCTGAAGGTACTGCCGCACGGCCCAGAATGCCATTTTCGGTGATTACATCAACTTCTATGGTTGGATTTCCGCGTGAATCCAAAATTTGTCTAGCGTGAACATCGAGAATTAAACTCATAATATTATTTTATTAAGAAATGTATATATTCTGGTTGTATAGTGTACTTAATACACTAATGTTATATTTTTAAAAGTACTCATTTTCAGGAGTATTGAGGGTTTTTTGCTTATATATTCTATTGCCTCCCTGAATTTAGTTATTCATCAGTGCCACAAAATCATCGAACAGATACCTTGAATCGTGCGGACCAGGTGATGATTCAGGGTGATATTGCACTGAAAATGCTTTCTTTCCCTTTACTCTGATTCCTTCTATCGACTGGTCGTTCAGGTTTAAATGGGTAATTTCAACTTTATCCGAATTCCTTACATCTTCCGGAATTACCCCGAAACCATGATTCTGTGAGGTAACTTCACAATGATTGATAATGATATTTTTTACAGGATGATTTAATCCTCTATGTCCGTTGAACATTTTCATTGTGCGGATATCATTAGCCAGTGCCAGTAACTGATGACCAAGGCAAATACCAAAGAGTGGTTTCTCCGATTTTAAAACTGCCTTTACGGTCTCGATAGCATAAGGCATTGCCGAAGGATCGCCGGGGCCATTACTAATGAAATATCCATCCGGATTCCATTTTTCCATTTCAGCAAAAGAAGTCTTTGCAGGGAATACTTTTGAGAATACACCTCTGCTATCAAAATTTCTGAGGATATTCTTCTTCACACCAAGATCTAGAACAGCTACACGTTTTGGGGCATTTTTATCGCCATACTCATAAGCTTCCTTTGTTGAAACTTGTGAGGATAGCTCGAGACCGTCCATTGATGGAACTTTAGCTAATTTTGCCTTTAATTCTTCGATATCCAGTATTTCTGATGAAATGATTGCATTCATAGCGCCTTTATCACGGATATGTCTGACCAGAGACCTTGTGTCTACATCAGAGATCCCTACGATCTTCTCTTCAAGAAAATAATCCTGAATGGAAGTATCGGCCATCTTTCTGCTATAGGTGATATTAAAGTTTTTGCAAACCAGTCCCGCAATTTTGATATTATCCGATTCTATCTCTTCATTATGAATCCCATAATTACCAATATGTGCATTGGTAGTTACCATGATCTGTCCGAAATAGGATGGATCTGTAAAGATCTCCTGATATCCGGTCATACCCGTATTAAAACAAATTTCGCCGGTTGTTGTACCAATCTTTCCAGCCGCTTTTCCGTGGTAAACAGTTCCATCTGCAAGTAAGAGAACAGCAGGTAATTTGATGTAATTATTCATTTGTTAAATATTGAAAGGGGATTTGAAAATCGATTGAAAAGCAAAGATTCCGGAAGATTTTCCGTTGTGTTGAGGCTTGAACACTGAAGTTTTTTACTTCATTTATCACGGGGGACAAAATTAGTGAATATTTACTAAAAGTAAAAGGGATTTAGTATGAAAATTTATATTGTTTTTCATTTCCTGATATAGAATATTATGGAAGTATTGTTTCATTTAATCCTAACTTTGAGCCAAATAAACTCCTGCTACATGTCTGTACACAAAGAGGTAAAGCGGATCACGACAAATACGATCCAGGAAATGAAGCAAAAGGGCGAAAAAATCGCCATGCTGACTTCTTACGATTATTCAATGGCTACCATTGTTGATGAAGGTGGAATCGATGTCATCCTTGTTGGAGATTCAGCTTCAAATGTAATGGCCGGACATGAAACCACGCTGCCAATTACTCTGGATCAGATGATCTATCATGCCCAGTCTGTGGTCAGGGCGGTGAAACGCGCCCTTGTTGTGGTCGACCTTCCATTTGGTTCATATCAGGGAAATTCAAAAGAAGCTCTGAATTCAGCAATCCGGATCATGAAAGAATCAGGCGCTCATGCTGTAAAACTGGAGGGAGGGCTCGAGATACGTGAATCCATTGAAAGAATCATTACTGCAGGAATTCCGGTAATGGGACATTTGGGTTTAACTCCCCAATCGATATATAAATTCGGCACCTATACAGTCAGAGCCAAAGAAGAAGCCGAAGCTGAAAAGCTAAAACAGGATATCATGGTTCTGCAAGATGCGGGCTGTTTTTCTGTTGTGCTCGAAAAGATACCTGCAAAGCTGGCTAAAGAAGTAACAGATTCTGTTAAAATTCCAACTATAGGGATTGGGGCTGGCCCTCATTGTGATGGACAGGTTTTGGTTATCAATGATATGATAGGACTAACCAAAGGGTTTAAACCACGTTTTCTGAGGCAATACCTTAACCTGTTTGATCAGATTAATGGTGCTGTGCAATCCTATGTGAAGGATGTGAAAAGAGGCGACTTCCCGAATGAAAAGGAACAATATTAATTAATACCTCTTCATGGCTGCTCCCGAATATAAGAAGGCTAAATTTCCTGTCCTTGCGGCAGATATTACCGATAAAGATATTTTATTTGAAGACAATCATCTGATTGCAGTAAACAAGCGTTCCGGAGATATCGTGCAGGTTGATGATACAGGGGACGAATCTCTGGATGAGAAAGTTAAACGATATATCGCCCAAAAGTATAATAAACCAAACGGGGCATTTTTGGGTGTAGTGCATCGTCTCGACCGGCCCGTAAGCGGGGTGATTCTATTTGCCAAAACAAGTAAAGCCCTTGACCGCATCAATAAGATGTTCAAGAGCAGGGATATGCATAAAACCTATTGGGCGGTAGTAAGAAACCGTCCGCCTCTTGAACAAGGCACTCTGGTACACTGGCTTGTGAAAAATCCTCAGAAAAATGTAACCAAGGCCTATGAAAAGGAGGTGCCCGGTAGTCAGAGGGCAGAACTTCATTACAGATTAATCGGAGAACTTGGGGGTTATTATCTGATAGAGGTAGATCCGATAACCGGTCGCCCCCATCAGATTCGTGTACAACTTTCAACAATGAATTGCCCGATTGTCGGGGATAATAAATATGGCTACCCCCGTGGCAGTCTCAAAAAGAGCATTTGCCTTCATGCCAGAAGGTTGCAGTTTATGCATCCTGTAAAGCAGGAACCTGTCAATATCTTTGCTCCCTTACCAAAGGATGGATTTTGGGAACGATTTGAGGATTTTTAGGATTGAAGGTAAATTTGGTTTGGCAAGTCGATATGAGGAATAGGGAATGGAGAATAGGAAATAGGTATCAAGCTATAGCTGACTAATATCTCTGCACCTGACCGCTTTGTACAATAAATATTAATTTTCACTGGCTCAGATTCAATCCTCAAATGAGGTATTCAAACTAACAGCCTCCCATTTTGAGAATTCCTCTTCTACCGTTTTGAATTTATCACGGACGGCATCAAGGGCAACTTTGCCTAATATCAGGCGAAGCGGAGGATGTTCTGAATTGACTGCAATAAGTATTGCTTTGGCGGCTTTTGCCGGATCACCGGGTTGTTTTCCGCTGGTACTTTGAAGCAGACGGAGTCTTGCACCAGAGCTAAGTTCATAATCTTCAATTTTATTTTTGGCGCTGACTGAGGATGTGCCCGCCCAGTCGGTACGGAATGGTCCTGGTTCTACAAGGGTTAAATGAATATTCAGAGGCTGAAGTTCTAATGCCAGGGCTTCACTCATTCCTTCAAGGGCGAATTTACTCGCATTGTATAAACCTGTGCCTGAATTTGCACGTAAACCCGACATCGAAGAAATCTGGAGTATATGACCCGATTTTTGTTTTCTCATGATAGGTAATACTGCCTGAGTCATTGCAAGTACCGCAAAGAAATTTGTTTCCATCTGCATTCTGGCCTCTTCCATGCTCAGCTCTTCGATTGCTCCAAATAATCCATAACCTGCATTGTTTACGAGAATATCTAACCTGCCTGATTGAGCGATAATTTGCTCTATGACTGACTTTATCTGACCGTGGTTGTTAACATCCAGCTGAATTCCGAAGGTTTTGCCCGGTACCAATTCATTGAATGCAGAGATCTGTTCAGGTTTTCTGAGAGTACCATAAACGACCGCTCCCTGCATGGCTGCTTCTTTTGCCAATGCTCTTCCCAGTCCGCCGGAAACACCCGTGATCAGCCAAATTCGGTTTGAAGTATTCATGCTGCAATTTAGCAATAATCAGGAATACTTATGATAGCGAGATTTCGATAGGAAATTGGAAATGGGAAATAGGAAATGGGGAATTGGAAATAAAGTAGAAATTGATAATTGAGAGTGGAGATAGTAAAATTTCATGGCCCAATTCTTCTCTAAAGTTCAGCGCTGATACCTCATTATATCGAACTCATTTAAGATTGAAGCTGGATTTAATTGCAAAAAAATAGCCGCCATAATTAAATGGCGGCTATCTATATAATTCGAATTGGAATTAAGCGAGTTTTGCTTTCAGATTCTGGTCAATAGCATCCAGGAATTCTTCAGTGTAGAGGTAATGATCTCCATGACTTACTTTGTTTCCGTGGATACAAACAGCAAGATCCTTGGTCATTTTTCCACTTTCTACGGTCTCGATACAAACCTGCTCTAAGGCATGGCAGAAATCGATTAATGCCTGGTTATTGTCCAGTTTACCGCGGAATTCAAGACCTCTGGTCCATGCGAAGATTGATGCAATTGGATTGGTAGAGGTTGGTTTTCCAGCCTGGTGATCACGGTAATGACGTGTTACTGTCCCGTGAGCTGCTTCAGCTTCCATTGTAGAACCGTCCGGTGTGATCAATACTGAGGTCATTAAACCTAATGAACCGAAACCTTGTGCAACAGTGTCTGACTGAACATCGCCATCGTAGTTTTTACAAGCCCATACAAAGTTGCCATTCCACTTCAATGCAGAAGCAACCATATCATCAATCAGACGATGCTCATAAACAATACCTGCTTTATCGAAAGCTGCTTTAAATTCATTCTGATAAACTTCTTCAAAAATATCTTTGAAGCGGCCATCATATTTCTTTAAAATAGTATTCTTTGTAGAAAGGTATAGAGGCCATCCTTTTGATAATGCCTGGTTAAAGCAGGCACGGGCAAAACCGTAGATACTTTCGTCGGTATTGTACATTGCCAGAGCTACACCATCACCTTTGAAGTTATAAACCTCAAATGATTGTGTTTCACCGCCATCTTCAGGACTGAAAGTAATGGTTAACTTACCTTTTCCTTTAGTAACAAAATCAGTTGCACGATACTGGTCACCAAATGCATGACGACCTATACAGATCGGAGCGGTCCAGTTTGGCACCAGACGCGGAACATTGCTCATCACAATTGGCTCGCGAAAAACAGTACCGTCAAGAATATTTCTGATCGTACCATTTGGTGATTTCCACATTTGCTTTAACTTAAATTCAGTAACACGTGCCTCATCAGGGGTGATGGTTGCACATTTGATACCAACGCCATATTGTTTGATCGCATTTGCTGCATCGATGGTTACCTGATCGTTAGTTTCGTCCCGGTATTCCATCCCAAGATCGTAATATTTAATATCCAGTTCCAGGTATGGGGTGATCAGTTTATCTTTAATAAACTTCCAGATAATTCTGGTCATTTCATCACCGTCTAATTCTACTACCGGATTTGCAACTTTAATTTTTTGTACTGACATATACTTAATAATGAGGTTTTTGGAATTTCGACAAAGATAGGAATTTTGAATACACCTGAAAATCTGATGGTGAGGAAAATTCAGCTAAATTCAGTCCTCAGCTGTAAATACTAGCCTGGGAGGAATAATGTGCATCAAATTGCATTCAATTCAAGTTTCCTTAGAACGTAAAAATATAGATAGAATTAATTTTATTCAGGAAGTTTAAATAAATGATACCTGTGTAAAGCCCGGAAAATAGAGTCAAAAATCCAGATCGAGGTTAAATCGCTTTCTGAACTCCTCAAGATTTGGGTTCTTTTCAAGCATATGCTGGTATTTTTCATTGGAGGTGTACAGACGTTTTTTCTGAATTTGCTCCAATAGTTTTGTTTGGAGGTCTATACTAAAGTTCTTAAGCTCTGTTCTGAGGAAATTCAGCAGTTCAACTTTTTCGTTATGCAACAAATCTTCCTGAAGTTTGTTCTCAATGTCCAGTTCAATAACATAACCAGGCAGGAGACGTGGGGGATAGGAAGTCATGATCGTGAAGACATTAATCTTACCTTCATTCTTCATCTTAGCAGCATAGGTATTCCAGAATCGGAGCAGTGAATCTGCATTAAAATCCACTTTACTGTCGCCGCTCAGGTATTCAGGTCTGTCGTCCTCCTTTTTGTTATAATTTGCTGCCAGGTCATTCAGATTTGGAATTAATACACTGTTTGCACCCAGAGAGGGCTTCGGCATACTAATAAGAGGCTTTTTTGTCTCAGGTTCTGGTTTATGACTATCTTTTTGAGGCGCCGGGGATGCTGCTGTGATCTTTAAAGGTTCTTCAAGAGTCTGTATTGACTGGATTGTTTCCTTTTCTGGTAAAGGGTATTCCGGATTGGCAGAAATTTCAGGTTTTAGCTGGGGATTAAGTTTTTTTTTTATTTCCCCTTCCGGTATGGAGGGCATTCCTGCAGCTGAAAGGTTGATGACTGATGGGATATGGCATAGTTTTATCAATGCCAGTTCGACCTGTAATCGCTGATTCTTGCTGGTTTTATAATTCAGATCACATTGATTACTGATATTCAGTGAAGAAATTAAGAAGGAAACAGGTGCAATTTGCGACTGTGCCTGATATTTCAGCCTGATTCCTTCACTCACCTCCAAAAGTTTTAATGTTGAGCTGTCTTTACAAACCAGTAAATTTCTGAAATGAGAAGCGAGACCCGTAATGAAATGATTCCCATCAAATCCATGGCTTAAAATTTCATCAAAAATAAGGAGTGAACCTGCCACATCTTCTGCAAGAATTGCATCTGTTAATTTGAAGTAATAATCATAATCCAGAATATTCAGATTATCAATAACAGCTTTATAATTAACATTCTTATTTGAAAAACTGACGATCTGATCAAACATTGACAAAGCATCCCGCAATCCGCCATCTGCCTTTTGGGCGATCATGTGCAAACCATCCTGATCATAGCTAATACCTTCCTTATCGGCAATTTCTGCCAGATGCTGAGCCATATCCTCAACCCGGATACGGTTAAAATCGAATATCTGACAGCGAGATAAGATCGTAGGCAGAATTTTATGTTTCTCGGTAGTTGCTAAAATAAAGATCGCATAGGGAGGAGGCTCTTCCAGTGTTTTCAAAAAGGCATTAAAAGCCTGTTGGGATAACATATGGACCTCATCAATGATATAAACCTTATATTTTCCAGCCTGAGGAGGGATGCGAACCTGTTCGATCAGGTTACGGATATCTTCTACCGAATTATTGGAGGCAGCGTCCAGCTCATGGAAATTAAAGGAGTTACCGTTCTGAAAAGAAATACAGGAATTACATTCCCCGCAAGCTTCGGCCTCAGCTGTTAAGTTCTGGCAATTGATCGTCTTGGCAAGAATCCGGGCACAGGTTGTTTTACCAACTCCCCTCGGCCCGCAGAAAAGAAATGCCTGGGCCAGCTGATTATTTTTAATGGCATTTTTCAGGGTACCAGTTATATGTTGCTGACCAACAACAGTTTGGAAGGTTGCTGGTCTGTACTTTCTGGCTGATACTACGAAATTATCCATCGGGACTAAATTAGAAAGAGGAATGGGTTAAACCAAACTTAGATCAAGTTTTTTCTTCACAGTTTCGGCAATGGGAAAATTAGGCTTAAACCTCTTTTAGGATGAAAAAAGTGTGTGTAAATTTAAAGATAGCCTGGAATTATGCCTTCCTGGCTCCTTTATTAAAAAATACCCGTTATTGGGTATGGCACCATATTTGGTTATGTCGGATATTTGAGCCAGAATTTAAAATATGAAATCATTTAATAATTTTATAAAATTTACGATTGGGTTTATTGCATACGTAATAAGAAGTAATACGAGATAGTTCACAGGTCTTTGATCTCTTATTGCCTTTCTCAAGCCATTTTATTAAAATTTCTGAAAAAATTTTAATTCTCAATACCCCTGACGAGGACATTCTCTGTTTTCTATCCTGAATCTCTTAAAACCATTTGATAAATAGAAAATTATGTCTATTTTTGCATCCCGCTTTAAAGCCTGATTTACAGGGTTTGGAGTTTAATAAATTTAAAAAAACAAATAGCAACAATGCAACAGTACGAAACAGTGATCATTCTGACCCCGTTGTTATCTGAAGAAGCAGTGAAAGAGGCATTAACCAAATTCAACAAGCTTATGACTGATAACGGAGCCGAAATTGTCCATGAAGACAATTGGGGTTTGAAAAAACTAGCGTATCCGATTCAAAAGAAGACAACAGGATACTATCACCTAACTACATTCAAAGCTCCGGGTGAGTTTATTAACAAACTTGAAGTTGAATACAAGCGCGACGAACGCATCATGCGTTTTCTGACTGTATCTCTGGATAAGCATGCACTTGCTTTCAGTGAGAAGAAGCGTAGTGGAGCTTTCAATAAAAACAAGGAAACTAAAACTGAGGAGGTAGCGAAATAATGGCAAAAGATACAATCCAATATGTTACCGCTCCAAAGGTTGACGAGAGCCGTAAAAAATATTGCCGTTTCAGAAAGAACGGTATTAAATACATCGATTACAAAGACGCAAACTTTTTGTTAAAGTTCATTAATGATCAGGGTAAGGTTTTACCACGTCGTTTGACCGGGACTTCACTGAAATTTCAGCGTAAAGTAGCTCAGGCTGTTAAGCGTGCGCGTCATATCGGTTTATTACCTTATGTTACTGATTCATTAAAATAAGAGGGAGATAAGCGAAATGGAACTAATTTTAAAACAAGACATCAAGAATCTCGGAGAGAAAGATGATGTTGTGAATGTAAAGCCGGGTTTTGGACGTAACTACCTTATTCCAAAGGGTTATGCCACACTGGCGACTGAATCAGCAAAAAAAGTATTAGCTGAAAATCTTAAGCAAGCTGCTTTTAAGCAGGATAAAATCAAAAAGGATGCAGATGCAATTGCCGCCAGACTAGAAGGTGTTAAACTTTCTATTGGTGCAAAAGCTGGTGAAAGTGGTAAGATCTTCGGATCTGTTAACACGATCCAGATTGCAGATGCCTTGAAGAAAGAAGGCTTTGACGTTGACCGTCGTCGCATCACTTTCGATACAGAGCCTAAATTTGTAGGTGAGTATACTGCAAACCTTAACCTTCACAAAGAGGTTAAAGTTAAAGTTCCTTTTGAAGTTATTGCCGAGTAATTTCCTCTTTCCAATTTAATTTCGGAAAGAAATCAGGAAAAAAATTATATTTTTATTGCCTTCTGAATTTTCAGAAGGCAATTTTTTTTTAAGATAATTTAGAAATATAATCTCCTGAATTTTAAAAATTGAATACTTTCAAGATAATTATCGGGCTAATTAAAAAAGCGATCTTTTGGTTCCTTGCTATCTCATTAGTATGGGTACTTATCTACCGGTTCATCAACCCACCCATAACTTTCCTGATGCTGCAACGCGCTGTTGAGCGCAAAATCGATGGTAAAGACCTGAAAATTGATAAATCATGGATACGTATAGAAGATGTTTCAACCAATTTGAAGAGAGCGGCTATTGCCGGTGAAGATATTAATTTTCTGAATCACAGAGGCTTTGATTTCAAGGCTATGGAGACTGCATTTGAAAAAAATAAAAAGGGCAAAAAGGTCAGGGGAGGTAGCACAATCAGTCAGCAGACAGCTAAAAATGTTTTTCTCTGGCCCGGAAGATCTTATATCCGTAAGGCCTTTGAAGCATATTTTACCGTTCTCATTGAACTATTATGGGGCAAAGAACGTATTCTGGAAGTCTATCTGAATGTGATCGAAATGGGTGATGGTATTTACGGTGCAGAGGCCGCTGTACAGAATTACTGGGGAAAATCAGCAAGCAGCATGAGCAAATCTCAGGCAGCGCTGCTGGTAGCGGTATTACCCAACCCATTGCGCTGGAGCCCTGCCCGGCCAACCCGATTTGTTTATTATAAGCAGGGATTGATTTTGAGGAATATGAGGAGCTTAAAGAAATTGCCTTTTTAATGAGATAAGTTTACCTGGAGTAGGGTTAGAACTCGAATTACTTATCTCAATACTCAATACTCACTACTCTATTAAAACGAAAACACCTTCGCATGCCAGCTATCAGCCAATGGAATATTCCATGAGGTTTCCAGTTCTTTCCGGCGACTGATCAGGTTATTGAAAACCAAAGTCCGGCCATCAACAATACCTTTTTTGATCCGTTCTTCAAACTCTTCCCGGCTGCAATTAATGATTTCTTCACCCAATCTGTAGGCCATTCTGAAACGGTCGAACAGATTGATATTGAATTTAGATTCCAGTTCTTTCATCAGATGAACCGATTTGTCAATACTGCATCCTGTAGCACCGGCGATTTGCTCATCAACTGAAAGTACGATAAACTGATGATGATAGATCTCAGCCAGGGCAGCCAGCGCATGTCCGTGTGCCTGCCATTCTGTTGTAAAATCGTTCAATATCTTCTGTATCGCCTGCTCTTCCTCATTTGTGAAGGGACGGTCTGACTGATATATCCAAACCCTGGAATTTTCTGAAATATTCATACTGTAAAATTACGAATTCATGGTATACTACAGGCCTTTATCTTACAGGTTTACAAAATCATGATCAAAATACCTAATTGCAGGTATTTACCCTCATAAGCTGATTAGATATTTTCGAAACTGATTTCAAACCGTTTTTAAATTCAATTCAGGTCCTTATTTTTATACCTTAAACACTAAAACGCTAACAAAAAAGGCAAATTATGAAAAAAATATTTTTTTTGCTCGCACTCCTGATTGGTACTTCCTCTGCCTTTGCGCAGGATAAAGATTCAGTGGAAAGCAGGAATGAAAGTACAGATTCCGGAAACAGTCTTTTGAAAGTGAATCTGCTTTCATTACCATTACGAAATTTCTCTCTGGCTTATGAGTACAAGATTGGCAGGAAAGTAACTGCAGGCCTGGGAGTCCGCATAATGCCTAAGGGAGGCCTGCCAATGCGTAATGCAATTTCCAATGCAATTGATGATCCGGATACTGACAGACAACTGGATAATTTCAAAACAGGTAACGTGGCTTTTACACCGGAGATTCGTTTCTATATGGGAAAGCAGGCTATGAGAGGTTTTTATCTTGCTCCATTCGCCCGTATCAGCAGTTACACAGCAGAAATGCCATTTGAGTTTGATGTCAATGGTGTGACTCAAACTATGCCTCTCAGTGGGAAATTGAACACCTTTACAGGAGGTTTATTACTGGGTGCACAATGGAAGCTTGGAGGGAAGGTATATCTCGACTGGTGGATGCTTGGTCCGCAATATGGTTCTTCTAATGGATTGCTCGATGGTAAAAAAACGCTTAATGCTCAGGAACAACAGGAATTAAGGAACGAACTGCAGGATATTGATATTCCGTTTGCAGAAACTACAACAACGGTTGATGCTAATGGCGCCAGATTGGATATCAAAGGCCCATGGGCTGGTTTGAGAGCCGGTTTATGCCTTGGAATCCGCTTCTAATCGATTTTTATTGAGAGAAATGCCGGTTTTTTCTTAAAATCCGGCATTTCTTTTTAATTTAAACAGGAATTTGCTTTCTTGTTCATGAATACTGGGTTTAAAAGTACTGTAAAGGGGGTTTATCTTTTCTTTATTCTTGCCGGATGGTTTATGTTTTTTGGCAGTGCCACAGCTGGGGCTGATGAAGAACTGCATCAACTTGCATTGCGTACTCAGGTAAAATTAAACACTCTCCATAATGCTGAGTCGGAATCTGCAAAGATCAGACAATTTGAGTTGCTTTTGAACGAAGAAGGTTTTCTGAGATACCGCAGGACCTATACTAACGGTAAACAGGAATATTATTCTTTCAATCTGATGCGCATAAAAGCCATTGATTACCTCGGGAATACTTTATCGGGAGATCTTTCAATTCAAACACAGGAAGATGATGTAATCGTGCAAACATTTAACGACCGAAGCGGTAACGTAGATTCAATGGCTACCCATTTTCGTCTTCCATTGAGTAGCGTTGAGGCTGAAGATCTTGCAGTTCTCCATAATGACCTGCTCGAAATGAAGCGGCTTCTGGACCGAAATAAGTGAGGGAAACTCTGAAATTATTTTTGAATTATACCCCTTTATGGGTATTTCTATTCTGGTTGGGTAACTGTAAATTCGTTTGCTTTAAACTCTAATCAGATTTAATACCTTAAAAAGCGATTATTAAGGATTGGATTGGTTAACCTTTATGAATTGGAAGGTACTTTCTAAATTGAAAGTACCTTTTTTATATCCGAGATTTAAAGCCCGTTTGCCATGGCAGTAATTTCTGCAATGTCCAGCACTTTGACTTCCTGCTCTTTATTATAGTTCTTTACCCCATCGCTCAGCATAGTCATGCAAAAAGGGCAGGAGGAGGCTACTATATTAGGATTCAGGGCCAATGCCTCGTCAATTCGTTCAATATTGATATCTTTTTTTCCTTTTTCAGGCTCTTTAAACATTTGAGCACCACCGGCACCACAGCAGAGTCCGTTTGATTTACAGCGTTTCATTTCTACCAGATCAGCATCCAGAATTTCCAGAGCTTTTCGGGGAGCCTCATATACATTATTGGCTCTGCCCAGATAGCAGGGATCGTGGAAGGTGATTTTTTTTCCTTTGAACGACTCTCCGCCTTCTGCTTTCAATTTGCCTTCATCTATCAGTTGCTGTATAAGTTGAGAATGGTGGATCACCTCATAATTACCGCCCAATCCGGGGTACTCATTTCTCAGGGTATTAAAACAATGCGGACAACCGGTTACTATCTTTTTGATATTGTATCCATCCAGAACCTGGATATTGCTCATCGCCTGCATCTGAAAAAGAAATTCATTTCCCGCACGTTTTGCCGGATCTCCGGTACAGCTTTCTTCAGTGCCAAGAACTGCATATTTAATTCCTACATGCTGCAAGATCTTACATATATCACGGGTGATCTTCTGTGCCCGTTCATCAAAGCTGCCGGCACATCCAACCCAGAATAAAATCTCCGGACTTTCACCTTTTGCAGCCATTTCGGCCATTGTTGGAACTGTTAGTTTGTCCATTGTGGTTGTCTGTTGTTAGTTGTCTGTTGTCAGTAATTTATTGGTTCATTGAAAATATGGCAGTCATAACCTTGATTTTCTATCGATTCTCAATAGTGTTATCGCTTGTCTGTGATATACTTCAAAATTTCAAATGAACTGTTAAAGTCTTTATTCTTTGCTCTTTACTCCTTAATCTAAATAACAAATTCTCAAATGAACCAGGATTTGGTCTTGCTTCCTGGCTCTTGGTTCTTGACTCTGTTATCAATTTGTCTATTATTCGATTTGTCTATTTGTCAATTGCATCCTGTTTGATTTGTCAATTATTCGATTTGTCCATTTGTCAATGCAGTTGAAAATAGGAGGAAATTGTTTTTAAAATCATAATTCGGTCGTTTAATATTAATTTCAACTTATTCTGATTACACGTTAATCAATCGACAAATTGACAAATCAACAAATTGCCTAATCGTTTTCCGCCCAATTCATTCTGTCTGCCACAGCATATTTCCATGGAGCTCCATTATTCTCTACATTTCCGAACATCGCATTGATACTCGCCGGAGCCTGTGATTCTTCCATCACTGCAAATCTTCGCAGTTCTACGATAATGGAAAGCGGGTCAATATTTACCGGACAGGCATCGGTACAGGCATTGCAGGTAGTGCAGGCCCAGATTTCTTCTCTGGAAATATAGTTGTCTAATAAAGATTTTCCATCCTGATGATCCTTGCCATGCTTATCAATGTTTTTCCCAATTTCTTCCATCCGGTCGCGGGTATCCATCATGATCTTTCGAGGTGAAAGCAGCTTGCCTGTGATATTCGCCGGGCATACGGAAGTGCATCGTCCACATTCAGTACAGGTATAAGCATCCATTAAATTTTTCCAGCTCAGGTCGCCGATATCTTTAGCACCGAAACGCCCGCCTTCAGGTACCGGCTCAGGAGTATACGTTGGATCCAGCATTGCTTTGACCTCATTACTCACTGAAGCCATATTAGTGAATTCACCCTTCGGTTCAAGATTAGAAAAATAAGTATTCGGAAAAGCCAGAATGATATGGAAATGCTTGGAATAGGGCAGGTAGTTTAAAAAGGCAAAAATACCGATGATATGGAACCACCAGCAGAAACGTTCAATTGCAATCAATGCCGTTTCTGAATCGGGCAGGAGTGGAAGGAGAAAGCTGCTTACAGGAAAGGATCCAGCATTGATATAGTGTAAAGCACCTGATTGCTGAAGTTTGTAATCAGCCGCATTCATGGTTAGAAAGGCACTCATTAATAAAACTTCCACGATCAGAATAATGTTTGCATCAGAACGGGGCCATTTGCCCATTTCTGTGCCGCTAAAACGTTTTAAGTGAACAATATTCCTTCGTGCAAAGAAAACGATGACTCCGATCAAAACCAATGCTGCCAGTATCTCGAAAGAGGCGATCAAAACATTGTATAATCCGCCCAGGGCTTCTGCAAAAATGCGGTGTGTCCCAAAGAGCCCGTCGATTATGATCTCGAGTACCTCAAGATTTATAATTACAAAGCCAATGTAAACAAAGAGATGCAGTACAAAAGCTACCGGACGTTTAGCCATTTTCGACTGACCGAAAGCGACCTTCAGCATGATAGCCAGACGTTCGGATGGCCGGTCTGAGCGATCAAGAGGTCTGCCCAAATTAATATTCCGGATGATCTTGCGCACATTCAGGCTGAAAAGTGCGATAGCTGCTGCAGCAATGATCAGAAAAAGGATTTGTAGAACCATATGCTTATAGGTTAGTAGGTAAAAATAAACATTATCCTTTAAATCAATTACTATGCAAGCATAATATTTTATTTTTTATTTGCTCAATGCTTATGCTTTGCACTCCTCCATCGGTTTACGGAATGCCCAAAGATATTTTGATGTTATTTATCATATACAAACGGGATGTCATCAAGAATCAACCGAACTAATCCCGCTCATGGCCGCGGGGGCCTAGTCCTTTTTCTCCAGGAAAAAAGGACCAAAACCCCGCCGCTGCGTCTGCTGCTTCGAAAGGCAGTACTGAGGCTTGGCTTGTCTTAACCGCACCAGCCAAGGCGGAAAAAAGGTGAACGGGGAGATACTACTTAGGCCAGATGACATTCCAATACCCACTGGCATTTGCCTTAAGCCAGATATGATGATAGGAAGCACAATTAGGATATTAATTCCACCAATACGTGAACTTCAGTACAAGAGCACGGTTACGAATGGCAAAAGGAGATGGGTAATAGTTGTCGGTAAAAACCAGGAAAAGATCACTTGCCGGTTTATATCGCCATTGAAGTCGGGTATTGATATTCAGGTTTTTCTGTTGGTTATTATACTGAACAAAGGTAGTGAAAAACAGTTTATTACTGAAGGTAACATCAGTCCTCGGACCAACAAGCCATAAATTGGTTGTTCCCCAGGGTTGAGGCAAAACAATATGGTTATAGCTGGTGCTCATAGCTATGTTGACATAGGGCTGAAAGCGGTAGCCAAGGTCTGCCGATAGATTCAAACGGCTTCCATCGGCAAAATAGCCACCGTACTGACCTGAAAAAGAGTAGGTGTAGAGTTTCTGTGGCTTGGAGAAGTAATTTGCCCCCCAGGTATTCCATAAATGCTCGGATCCGGTGCTTAAATTACCTTTTCCGGTATTTACAGGGTCAAAAGGTCTTAGCAGACGGATGAAATTATCGGAAGTCCATACCTCAAATGTGCTCTGGTTCCGGTGGGTGAATTTATAATTGAATGAGGTTTCATTATCCGTTTGATTGAAAGATTTGTTAAAATAAAGTGTTGAGCTCAAAATCGGCCCGTGGTTCAATATTTTACCAGCTTTCGGGAAGAACAGATAACTGAGTTTCGGATTCAGTTTGATGTAATTGATACGGGGTACATATCCAACTTCTGCGGTATAATTTTCGCCCACATATTCATGCTGCCAGCTCAGGAGCCATTTTTTACTGCTGTATTGCAGGTTAGCGGCATGCACGAGGTCATCGCTGTTTTTAACAGGCCCAAAAGACTTGACAAACATTGATTTTCCTGTCCAGAGATTATTGCTTGAGGCAAGATTGTATTCCAGTCCGATATTCCGGTTAAAGGCATTATAAACCGGTTTCCCGGGATGCATCGCAGGGTCATAATTAAGTGATTGCTTATTCACGAACATGAAACGGATGTTTGAGCGCGAGAATACCCTTCGCTGCAAGGCAAGAACTGCGAAATTCTGGGCGGGAAGGCCCGTAGCATCGATGCTCTTGGTCTGCATATCCATTGCTCCGATACGCCATTTCTTATTCAAACTTCCGCTCAGGCGAGCTCCAAATTCTATCGGTACCCCCAGTCCGATCCTTCTTGAAAAGAATGGCCTGATTGTAGAATAGCCGAAATTTGCGAAGAGATCTGCATTTTCAAGAAAGAATTGCCGTCTTTCAGGGAAGAACAACTCGAAACGATCCAGGTTAGTGACCTGTTTATCCACTTCAATCTGAGAGAAATCAGGGTTTACCGTAAGATCCAGATTTAAAGATGAAGTAATCCCGATTTTTGCATCAGCACCAATATCCCTTTTAAATTTAGTACTGGTATTGTTCTCATAATCTTTGGTAAATCCTCCTAAAGCATAAGGAATTACGGAGATATTGGTTCCGGCTTCAGGCGGTGGATTATCCCATATCAGATTTCCGGTATAGGCCAGCGATGCCACATTAAATTGTCTCGGAATTTTTGCCCAGGCCGATTTTTCAGGAGCCTTGATATCTAATCTGGCGAAATTAATTCCCCAGGTTTGAATACCTTTTTTATAACGGATTGATTTAAAGGGTATAGCAGCCTCAAAGACCCAGCGATCCGCATAATGCTTGACTTCCGAGTACCATTTATTGTCCCAGCTCAGATCATAGCCATTGCTATTGAATATAAGTCCGTCCCATTGTGCACCAGCAGCATTCACACCAAAGGTAAATCCATTGGTCTGGTCGTCGAAGGGATCGACAATAAGCAGAAAATTATCATTTTTAGTGTAGGCAAAATCCCGCCTCAGCGATTCAACCGCATAATTTGTATTCGGCTTAGGTTCGTAGCAAATTGCAGAAATATACAGGTTATGCTGGTCGTAGGTCATGCGAACGGTAGTTCTTACCTTTGCATAGCTGGTGTCCATCGGACTAACCATGAAAAAATTAGCGGCCGAATCCCTTACATTCCAGGCTTCCTCATCTATAAATCCATCGATTACAATAGGAAGTTTTGTTTCAGAAATATGAAGTTTGTAGGCGCTGTTTATTTTTTGAGAATAAAGCCGGGAGCTGGAAAGGAAACAAAATATAAACAGGAATAAATATCTCAAAACAACAAATAGTAAAGCGGTTAAATCCCTCAGGGATCGGGTTTAAAATTAACAAAAAAGAGCAGAATCCTGATGATATTTAATTACATAAAATCAATTAATTCCGCTATTTAGTATATTATTTCTGCAACATGTTTTCTGATATTTTCACCTATTTTATCGATTGGGAGATCATCAGGATCAGTTCCAAATGGGTCTTCTATTGATTCAGCAATCAGTTCCAGTGAAGCCATTACATAAAAGATAAATGGTACTGCTGCGATGACAAAATAACCCATTGAAAATACAAAACCTACCGGAAGTGTAAGCACATAAATGAAGATGAATTTCTTAATAAATGAGCTGTAAGACATTGGTATGGGTGTATTCTTGATCCGTTCACATGCCCCGCAAACATCGGTCAGGGCATTCAGTTCAGTATTGATCACAATTAGCTGTTCGCCGCTGATAATCCTGTCCTGATACAATGTATTGCTGCGGCTAAAGATCATCGAGGCTACCTGATTGGGGCCATGTTTCTGTATATCGAGTGTTTCAAATTCGGGATGTTCGATCTCATCCAGCATGAACCGGGTTTTGTTGGAGCGAAGGTGATCAAACAAGGTATCGGCGAATAAAGGAATTGCTTTTTTATAGAAACTGCGGTTCACCCGGTCATCCGGCTTAAGGTAGGCATTCATCTTGATCGCCAGCATCCGGCTTGTATTAGTCAGTGTTCCCCATTGTTTACGGGCTTCCCACCAGCGGTCATATGCAGTATTAGTGCGGAATACCAGCAGGATAGACATTACAAAACCTAAAAGATTATGGACAATGGTAATATTTTTTACCCAGCTAACATCCGAGAGATTGATGTATTCCAGCTCGAGATAAGCAATACCTGCTGAATATACCGCAAGAACTATTATTAGCGGAAATAGCTTTCGTGCTGTATCAGACTTATGAAGATGAAAGGTTGCATAGAACCAGTCTTTGGGATTATAAACGATCATAAGGCAAAATAAGGAAATGAAAGGGGAATTAGAAAATTAGCAAATTAGATAATTAGCAAATGAGGGATAATTTGTCAATTTGTCAATGCTCGAAAGACTTACGAAATCACCTGGGCGAGCGGAAAGATGATATCGCCTTCGCAAATGGGGGTATAAGAAAGGAATTTGTCAATGAGATGATTTGTCGATTTGTCAATGCTCGAAAGACTTACGAATTCACCTGGGCGAGAGGAAAGATGATTTCGTCTTCGCAAATGGGGAAATAGGGAATTGGGAATAGGAAATGGGAACCCGATAGTTAACGGGTAGGGAATAGAGAAAGGAAATTGAACTCTGAATCCAACAGGCAACAACTAGCAACCAACAACTAAATATTCATAAAAATCCTGCAAATTTGCTGGAGGGGGTAAATAAAGAAATTATGAAAGTTCCATTTACAGATCTGAAAAATGAGTTCAAACGAGTCTTACTCAGTCTGTCATTTACGGAAGAAAAAGCTGAATTATGCGCCACCATCTTTGCCGAAAATAGCAGGGATGGGGTGTATTCCCATGGTTTAAACCGTTTTCCTGCATTTGTTAATACAGTAAAAGAAGGGGCAGTGGATATACATGCGGAACCTGGTTTTGTTGAATCTCATGGTATGATTGAGGTCTGGGATGGCAATTCAGGTGCGGGAATGTACAACGCTAATAAGGCCATGGACAGGGCAATGGAACTGGCTAAAGCTAATGGGATTGGCTGCCTGGCTATGAGGAACACGAATCACTGGATGCGCGGTGGAACTTATGGCTGGCAGGCTGCTGATGCGGGCTGTATCGGCATCTGTTTTACCAATACAATGGCCAATATGCCGCCCTGGGGAGGTAAAGAACCCCGTTTGGGGAACAATCCTTTGATTATTGCCGTTCCTCATGCTGAGGGTCATATCGTATTGGATATGGCAATGTCGCAATTCTCCTATGGTAAATTACAGCGAAGTAGTTTGCACAATGAAGAATTGCCGGTTTACGGTGGTTATGATGAGGAAGGGAATTTAACCAGAGTTTCATCCGCTATCATCAAATCAAGAAGGGCCTTGCCAATCGGCTATTGGAAAGGATCAGGATTGGCCTTTATTCTGGATGTTTTGCTTACTGCAATCAGCGGGGGTAAGTCAACAGCAGCGATTAATTCTACGGTTAAAGAATCCGGGGTGTCCCAGTTTTTTCTCTGTTTGTATAAGAGTGATTACAATCAAATGCTTATTGAAGAGATCATCCGGTACACAAAATCAAGTGCTCCGGCAGAACCCGGGGGACGTATCAGCTATCCCGGAGAAAATACGCTGGCAACCCGTCTCTTTAATGAAAAGCATGGAATACCGGTAGATGAGAGGATCTGGGGAGAGCTTTTGCAAATGGAATAAAGCTCTCGCAAAGACGCAGAGACGCCAAATATAGTACCTAATATTTATCTGTAGCCCTTTGCGTCTTTGCGAGAGAAAAAATTGGATACTTTTAAAGGATAGAAAGTGAAATCTATCCCAAAGCAACATCCAGCAACATCATTAATGCAAATCCAATCATCACCCCGATAGTTGAAAGATCGGTCTCACCACCTGACTGGGACTCTGGTATCAATTCCTCAACAACAACAAAGATCATTGCACCGGCTGCAAAGGATAAAGCATAAGGAAGGAGCGGAGTGATTGTAACCACCAGATAAGCTCCGAGCACACCTGCCAGAGGTTCTACCATTCCTGATAATTGTCCGTAGAAAAATGCCTTTCTTCTCGACAAACCTTCCCGTCGCAGCGGGACCGAAACCGCAGTACCTTCTGGAAAATTCTGCAAACCAATTCCTATAGCCAGAACAACAGCACCCGAAAGTACGCCTAAATCAGGATTATTGGTCAAAGCTCCAAAGGCCACTCCAATAGCTAATCCCTCGGGAATATTATGCAGTGTAATTGCCAGTACTAATAAAATACTCCTGTCCCAGGAGGTTTTAATGCCTTCTGATTTATCAATGGACAATCTGGAATGCAAGTGCGGCAATATTTTATCGATCAGCAGGATAAATGCACCACCTGCTAAAAAGCCGGTAACAGCAGGCAGCCAGGGGTATTGGGAGTCCTTCTCCATTTCAATTGCGGGAGCTAGGAGCGACCAGTAACTGGCGGCTATCATAACCCCGGCGGCAAAGCCCAGCATTAAGTTCAGAACTCTCCTGTTTATTGTCTTGAAGAAAAAGACGAGTGAGGCTCCCATAGCAGTAACAGCCCAGGTAAAAAGCGTGGCCATAAAGGCTAAAAATATGGGGTTATATTCGAGTAACCAGCTGATATCCATTCGTAATACTGCACAAATTTATTGTGAAAATATAAAAGGAAACTGAGGTTTAGAAAATTAAAAATCTGCTTGGGTGGTATTATGGTTTACTATTTAAGCAAAATAGCATTGGGGGAAGATGTGAATTAGAAAATTTGAAAATTAGCAAATTGGAATTTTGCTTTACATTATGAAATATTTCTATAAGCAGAATTGATGGTTATTTCAGGGTATTTTTCATACACGTCATCTCGACGAGCGAATAGGATTTTCAGTTCAATGGGAGTTTGATCGCGAGGAGAGATCTGTTTAGTTGAGAGTTGAGAGTTGAGAGTTGACAGTTGGGAATGCATTAAATCCTTGTGTCGCTGGTTTGTCCCGATAGCTATCGGGACCAGGTGGTACTATCTTGAAATTGAAGTCCTTACTTAATATAAATTACTATATTTAATTAAGCTACAATTAAACCTATTTCAATATGGTTAACAAAAAACAACTCGTCTCTTATATCAAGAAGGAATTAAGCAAATTTGAAGCGCTAACTATTGGAGAACAAAAGTGTTCAAATGAAGCTCAGACCCGGAGTTATTTAATTGAGCCATTTTTGGAAATATTGGGTTATAACAGATTGAAGGATTTAGTCACCGAGCATTCAGCTGATTTTGGCGATAGGGATATTAATCGCGTTGATTATGCAATTTGTATTAATTCGAAACAGCCAGTTATGGTAATTGAATGTAAGAGATTTGGGAAAAAGCTGAACGACAAGGATGCAGGACAATTAAATAATTATTTTGTTAATACATCTTCCGCCAAGGTTGGAATTCTTACGAACGGAATTGAATATAGATTCTATGCTTCTGAAAAGAAGGATTCTATTCTTAATAAAAGCCCCTTTTATGTTTTCAACTTAAATAATTATGATGATTCTGACTATGAAATGTTATCTAAGTTTCATAGAAGTGCAATTGAAATAAAGGAATTAATCGATGAAGCGAACGAGACTCATTTTTTAAGCAAATTTGATGAAGCACTATTTAAAGAATTAATGGCTCCATCAGATGACTTCATTAAAGCAATATCTTCAAGGATGGGAATTGTTCGGGCAAATGATAGTGTAAAAACTAAAATCAAAGATTTAATTAATTCATTTTCTTTAAAATCCGCATTGGATAAGTTGACAATAGAGGAAACAAAGAAGGGTGGAAATAATGGAATTGTAACTACAGAGGATGAGCTTAAATATTATCACATTATCAAAACCATCTTACTTCATCACAAAAAGATACACTCTGACAGACTTTCTTATAAAGACCAAAAGAACAGTTTTATAATCGTTGTAGACAGTAATATTAGGAAGAATGTTTGCACCCTGATTTTTAATGGTAAAAAGAGGAAAATGTTAATTGGGGCAAAGGAGTTTGAGCTTGACAATATAGATAGTGTACTTGCACTTAAAAAGGATTTAACTGAAAGCGCACTTCAATATTTTGACTAAAATTCAGTTTTGATAGAACTCCTCAAAGTTAAATTCAACTCAATGTTTAATGCTGGTGTTCAGATAATTGCATCTTGCTACCTCTGTTCATGAAAACGATTATTAAATATTGGACTTAAATCATATCAGAAATTTTCAAATATTATTTTCTTAAACGAAAAAAGACACTACATTTGCAGTCCCGAACAAAACGGGTATGGTCCGGTACCATAGCTCAGTTGGTAGAGCAAAGGACTGAAAATCCTTGTGTCGCTGGTTCGATTCCAGCTGGTACCACCAAAAACCCTCAGAGAAATCTGGGGGTTTTTTGATTTTATACCAGTTTGTAATGTGATTAAGGACCAGCTGGTACCACATCTACCCTGTCTTTTGCGTAGGAGGTCATGAACATAACATTACAGGTCCATCTATCTTTAGTACTCTAAATTTTTATAAGCAAACACACAATTCCCAAAAACTCTTTGCCCTTTTAACATAATATCCTTAATTTAATCCTAAGAATTTAATCTTAAGGATTTTATAAGGTTTTATAGCCAAAATTTATTACAATGCACAGAAGAAAGATGTTAAAAATGCTGTCCGCACTGCCGGTGGCGGGTATGTTGCCTCAGGGACTTGCAGCAATGGACACTAAAGATTCAGTCAATACGGTGAAAGGTATAACCGATCTTTCGGGTAAAAGCCTGAGCAGTTCAGTTCAGAAATCACCGATCATCAACGCTTCTGAGCATGTTTGGTTAATGAATGATCCCCGTTTTCCGATCGACCCTGAAATTTCTACCTGTCCGGGCAGTAAACCTCCCCGCGATTATTCGGGCGAGCATCTGATCGAAGAGATGAATACTTATGGCATTGATAAAACAGTTATCTCGCATGTATGTTATTACGGCAGAAATAATGATTATACGATCCATTGTGTAAAAACCTGGCCTGATCGTTTTGCCGGATTCGGTTTGCTGTTCGGCAATCGTCTGTTTGCACCAAATGATCCTAAAAATCCGGAACGGCTCGAAAAGCTGGTCAAAGAGGATGGACTTACCGGTTTACGTCTGAGTCCGATCCAGGATCCGCAAAGGGTTTGGATGAATGATCCGGGTTCATACCCATGGTGGAAGAAGGCCGAGGAAATAGGGGCTACCTTCAATATCTTTCTTGCACCACAACAGATTGGTCAGGTTGCCGACATGGCAGAGCGCTATCCGGGAGTGAAAATCGTGATCGACCATCTGGCGATGATGGATATTACCAAGCCCGATTCGGAAGGGATTATTCCATTATGTAATCTGGTAAAATTTCCGAATGTGTATATCCGTACCTCCATGCACAACCCTTCGAAACAAAAACCACCTTACCGTGATGTCTGGCCTTACCTCAAACGGGTTTATGATACTTTTGGTCCTCAGCGGATGCTCTTTGCCAACTTTTTTGAATATCTGATCATGAAGGATATTATTCCATTTTTTACTGAAGAAGATAAGGTTTGGATTTTAGGTAAAACAGCGGAAGGGATTTATTTTAACCGCTCTTAATAGATTTAATTAACCAGAGAATTAATTTATTTCTCCAGAGTTAATTTTTAAAACCACATTTCCAATCTTTTGCCGGCTTTCAACGTATTGATAAGCCTCTATTATTTCGTCCAAAGGGTAAACCCGGTCGATAAGAGGTTTGAATTTGTCTCTTTCAGCAAGTTCTTTCAGAAAGATTACATCCTCTTTTTTTATATATGGCACAGGGAAGAGAACCCTTTTACCTCCCGACAAGAGCCCATAAAGTGCCATCCAGATATTTTCGCCGTTTTTACCCAATTCAGTAGAAATGTAGACTCCATTTTCTTTGAGCAGTTTTTTACAGGCTCCGAATGAGCTTTTTCCGACTGCATCGAAGATGAAATCATACTGCAGTCCGGTCTTTGTAAAATCTTCACAGGTATAGTCAATTACACGATCGGCACCCAATGAACGTACAAGTTCCACATTATCGGTATTGCAAACTGCTGTCACTTCGGTATCGAAATATTTCAGTAGCTGCACTGCTGCCGAGCCGATTGCGCCTGTAGCTCCGTAAACCAAAATGTTTTGTCCGGCCTCCACTTTAGCAGCCCGGATATTACATAAGGCATAATGAGCGCCCTCTGTCAGCGCAGCAGCTTCCTCAAAATCCAGATTCTGTGGCATCAAAGTCATTGCATCCTGTTCATCCCTGATCAGGTACTCGGCATGTCCGCCGAAATGGGTGTCATTGTAACCGAAAATCCGATCCCCGGCTTGATAAGTAAGTACCGATTCCCCGACAGACTCAATTGTGCCCGAAAATTCACAACCCAGTATTTGCTGTTTGGGTTTAAAGAGTCCGCTGAAAAACCTGCTGACAAAATACTCCGCGCTTCTGAAGCCGCAATCGGTACGGTTTACCGTGGAGGCATGAACCCTGATTAAAACTTCGTTCGCAGCAGGAACAGGTTTGTTGATGTCCCGGATACGAACCACATCCGGTGGTCCGTATTGGGTATGGATTGCTGCTTTCATTTTCTGATGCTTATACATTAAATATAAGCAATCCGACATTTATTTGAATAGTATCGCCCAAATACTAATCCTGTTAATTAAATGTGTTTTAGTATTTTGGAAATGTAAGCCAGATGCTTTTTGATGCTTCAGCCCGGCTTTACCCGTCCGAATGGCTTCAGCCGGGCGGGCGCTATAGCTTTGCCTTTGGATATTATTTATAAACAGAGCGGTCGTGCCGGCAAAGGCTGCCGCTGCAATCCGGTTTATGAACAAAGGTTTGGGGTTTCAAATCTGGTTCAGCCTCCTTTCATAACAGCAGATTCCTGACCAGCTAAACGGGATCGAAGCGGCAGCTTTTTGCCAGATTAAATTCAATCTTAAACGCAATCAACATGGGCAAAAACTATAGCGGAGAGCCCGGCTGAAGGCGCCGACTTGCGGATTCCTTGCTTTTCATATCT
Source organism: Pedobacter sp. (assembly GCA_036676565.1). GTDB lineage: Bacteria > Bacteroidota > Bacteroidia > Sphingobacteriales > Sphingobacteriaceae > Daejeonella. The sequence goes on along the minus strand of JAKFCP010000014.1, from coordinate 425,655 downwards.
ATCATTTGACCTTGATCGAATTCCTCATCTATCTTCAATGAGGAAGCCGAACCTCTCCAAACCTATAATAAGCTTCTCCAGGCTGCTATATTTAGCTTATTTAAAATAATTCTAAATAATATTTGCTTTTCTGAAATGGCTTCTTATTTTTGGGCTTAATTATAATAAGTCTAAATAAAAATAAGAAATATGAAAACAATTACCCTCTCCTTAATGGGTGTTTTACTCGGCTTCAATGCCTACACCCAGGAAGTTAGAAGTCAGGATTCTTTAAGCCGAAGAGTTTTGGAAGAAGTGATCATCAAGGATTTTAAAAACCGCTATAAAGTTGACAGTAGTGGCACGGTTTCTAAATTACCCTTGAAATATATTGAGAATCCACAGGTCTACCAGTCGGTTTCGAAAAATCTCTTTAAGGATCAGGTAGTTACAGATTTGAACATGGCCTTAAAGAATGCAACCGGTATTACCCGTTTATGGGAATCGACTGGCAGAGGAGGCGATGGTGCTGAGTTTTATTCCATGCGCGGTTTTGCTGTGCAACCTACACTGGTCAATGGAATGGCAAGTATTACCAATGCCGGACTCGACCCGGCGAATATTGAGACTATTGAAATTGTTAAGGGACCTTCAGGAACCTTGTTCGGCGGGAATGTAATTTCCTATGGCGGATTGATAAATGTGGTCACCAAAAAGCCGCATGATCAGTCGAGAGGGGAGATTAATTTTACAAATGGCGGCTTTGGCTTAAGACGTATTACAGCCGATTATAATTTGCCATTAAGTAAGCAATTAGCAATTCGGGTAAATGCTGCAAATAGTTCCGGAGATAGTTTTCAGGATGCCGGTTTTAACAAATCTACCTATATCGCTCCGTCCTTATTGTACAAAGCTTCTGATAAGCTTCTATTCCTGATCAATTCTGAGATGCGTTTTGCAGAATCAGCCAATGCACCGATGATCTTTTTGAGCAGGTATTCACCCTTATCCTTCCAGACTATGGATCTGTTTGAGAAGAGTTACCGCAAGTCGTTCACTGCGAACAGTTTGTCAATCTCAAATCCATCATTTGGCTTCCAGGGTCAAATGCTTTATACTTTGAGCAAGCAATGGAAATCGCAGACTATTTTATCCTCAAGCAATACAACAAGTAATGGTTATTACCATTATTTATGGGATAGTGCCAACGGATCTGATTTTACCCGGTTTATTTCAAAACGCGATGGGAAGACCAGGGCAAGTGGAATTCAGCAGAATTTTAATGGTGATTTTCACATAGGAAGGCTCAGGAACCGGCTGGTCATTGGATTGGATTATCTTGAAAAAACCATTGATAACAGCAGTTCAGGCTGGGTAGCACATGGTCTGGTGTCTCTTAAAAATCAGACAGATGATGGAAAATTAACTCCTCAGGCTGTGGATCAGTCTTTATTAAATTCATTTGAAGGGGTTTCATCTGTTAAAACCAAAATCAGCAGCGTTTATGCTTCCGATGTGATTAACCTTTCAAAGAATTTGTCAGCTATGCTGAGCCTGAGGCTTGATCATTTTGAAGGGCAGCCAAATTACTATTCAACAGAAAGGATCAAAAGTCAGTTTAATTTCTCTCCTAAATTCGGTTTGGTTTATCAGGCTATTCCCGAAAAACTGTCTCTTTTCTCCAATTATATGAATGGCTTTACAAATCTGGATCCGGCACAGGTCGCCAATGCAGATGGAAGCAATCCACGAATTAAAATATTTGATCCTGAGCATGCTAATCAGTGGGAAGCAGGTACCAAAGCGAATCTTTATCAGGATAATGTGTCATTAACTCTAAGCTATTATTCGATCCTGGTTAACAATAAAGTGATGACCGATCCAACTAATATCAATAATTCGATTCAGGGTGGTGAAGTAAATTCCAAAGGCTTTGAAGCAAGTATTGTGACTAATCCGATCAAAGGACTGAATATTATTGCAGGCTACAGTTTTAACAAGAGCGAAGTAACCAAAGATGCCCCCGACGCCGGATACATTTGCTTGCGTCCGGAAGAGGCAGGTCCGGCCAGACTGGCTAATTTCTGGGCTAATTATAAGTTTACAGAAGGCGTATTTAAATATGTTGGTATCGGCTTAGGAGCGAACTATGCAAGCGAACACAAAACACTGAATCGTTCGAATATAGGCACATTTAGTTTGCCAAGTTATGCGGTTTACAATGCAGTAATTAGCTATAGCCGTGCCAATTTCAGCTTAAATCTGAAACTGGATAATATCGGGAATGTGAAATATTACACAGGCTGGTCAACCATTACACCTCAGCGTTTACGGTCTATTGCTCTTGGTTTAAACTACATGTTCTGAAGTGAAGAAAAGTACTAAACGAATTTTTGGAAAAATACACCTTTGGCTCGGTCTTTTGATCGGGCTTTTGGTATTCATATTGGCAATTACAGGATGTATTTATGCTTTTCAGGAGGAAATTCAGGATTATACCCAAAGTTACCGGCATGTCATGCCTGAGAATAAGCCCTATCTAAAACCATCTGATTTTCAGGAAATTGCCGCCAGAACTTTGCCCGGGAAGAATTTGCATGCGATTAAGTATAATGGAAAATCACGATCGGTAGAGGCTATCTACTATAATTATGAACCTTTATATTATTACATCGCTTACCTGAATCCATATACCGGGGAAGTATTGAAACTGAATAATATGGAAGAAGGCTTTTTTCACTTCATCCTCGATGGCCATTTTTACCTCTGGCTGCCTCCTGAAATCGGGCAGCCGGTGGTTGCTGCGGTCACTGTTGTGTTTATCATAATGCTGCTCAGCGGACTGATCCTATGGTTACCATCTAAGATCAGGCAATTGAAATCAAGACTTTGGTTTAAATGGAGTAAAAGAACCCGATGGAGAAGAAAAAACTATGATTTGCATAATATCAGTGGGATTTATGCGATGCTTTTCGGACTTTTCTTTGCAATTACCGGACTGAACTGGGGCTTTCCGGTTTTTGCGGAAGCATATTATAAAATGCTTGGAGGGAAGCAGGAACTTCTGTATACCGAACCCGAATCTCAGCCTGGTTTATCTTTAGATCCGGCTAAAAGGCCCTTGAATTTGGTTTGGGAGAAAATGATGAGAGAGTACCCGAATGCAGTCAGCATTGAAGTACATCCGCCCGAAACCTCAATGGCACCGATTGCCGCCAATGCAAATTTTGAACAGGGGACTTACTGGAAAACGGATTATCGTTACTTCGACCAATACAGCCTGAAGGAAATGAATGTCGACCATATTTTCGGGCGTCTCAGAGACCAGAAATTTGCAGATAAGGTTATCAGGATGAATTATGATCTGCATACCGGTGCAATCATCGGACTTCCGGGCAAGATCATTGCTTTTGTAGCAAGTCTGATTATTGCGATACTGCCAATTTCTGGTTTCATGATCTGGTATGGACGAAGAAAAAAAGAAAGGAAGGTGGCTAGGGTTTAATGGAATTCAGGGTATTTCTTTTAGGGTTTGTCTAAGTTTTTGGAATTGTAAGTCAGATGCTTTTTGAGGCTTCAGCCCGGCTGAAGCAGCCGACAGGTACAGACCCTGCTTTTTAGATCTTAATAATTTCCTGATCAGAATTAACCCTAATTATCATCAAGCCCAATCAGATACCGTTCAAGCCCTGATCAAATCGCTTCCCCCTTAATCACATTCCCCATCAGGCCGGCAAACAGCTCCTTCCTGAACTTGTAAACCCGCTGCAGGATGCTCCTGCCTCCATTCCTCAAAGGATTTCTCGAGATTTTGCAGGAAAACAGGCGTTTCCTGAGCACCAGAAACAGCATATTTGCGGTTGAATACAAAAAACGGAACGCCCCGAACGCCAAGTTGCTGACTTTCATAAATATCCATTCTCACATCCTCAGTAAAACGGTCGCTCTCCAGAACTTTTCTGAGTTCAGTTTCATCCAGGCCGATGTTCTTGCCCAGATTGATTAAGATATTGATATCGTCTGTATTTTTTCCTTCGGTAAAATAAGCCCTGAACAGTAACTCCTCAGCTTCATCCTGCTTGTTTTTGCTCAGTGCAAAATGGGAGAAACGATGTGCATTCATTGAATTTGCAATAATGGCCTTGTCCAAGTCATAATGAAGTCCCTCGCCAGCTGCCATCTCTGTAACCTGTTGGTTCAGTTGTTCCGCACGTTCCATGCTCATGCCTTTGACCTCTGAAAGGTACTGATTTACGTTTTTTGTGGGATCTGTCTTAAGATCCGGATTTAGCTGAAAGCTTTTCCAGATCACTTCTATATTTTCTTTTCCGGGCAGCTGATCCAGTGCCTTTTCAAACCTCCGTTTTCCGATATAACAGAAAGGACACATAACATCACTCCAGATCTCTACCTTCATTTTTTCAGGATTCATAATAATTGAATTTATCGATAGGCAAATTTAGGTTTAGCACTTAATATATTGGTCAGGCAAATATCATGGATCAGAAATTTGACATGGATGGGATAAAGCAGGAGACTTATTTGTAATTCATATTAAAACCCTTATTTTTAATATATATCTAAAAATCATCTGCCATGATTAAAAGATCGGGATTCACAAAGCTCAAAATTCAACAATTTGAGGAGTGGATCGCTTCAATCAAAATTTTGCGTAAAGTATTAATCATTCAGCAACACCATACCCAAAGCCCCAATTATGCGCATTTTGATGGAAACAACCACTTTGAACTGCAAGAGCGAATGAAGAGCTTTCATATAAACAGGAATGGTTGGAATGACATCGGACAACACTTTACCACTTTCCCTGATGGCAGTATTCTTACAGGAGGATCACTTGAAAGATCACCTGCCTGTATCCGCCACAACAATGCGAACGCTATCTGTATCGAGCATCTGGGTAATTTTGATACTGGCAGGGATGAAATGACCGATGAGCATCGCGAAACCATAATCCGTTTGACTGCCATGTTATGCAGCCGATTTGAACTGCCGGTAAATACTCAAAGCATTGTTTACCACCATTGGTTTGACCCTGAAACAGGTCAGCGGAATAATGGTGCAGAAAATCATAAATCATGTCCCGGAACCAATTTTTTTGGAGGAAATAAGGTTCATGATTGCCTTGATAATTTTTTGCCACTGGTTTCTGCCCGGCTTCATGAAAATTCGGTTTAGAATCAGGAGCTTTTGAACTACCTGGACCCGAATGAATATTAACAACTAAAATTGATCATAATTAATTGGTTATTAATTACTTATATTAATGAAGAAAATTTTATCAATTGATGGGGGCGGTATCCGCGGACTCATTCCCGGTCAGATTCTGGTCGCACTGGAGAAGAAGCTGCAGGAGAAAAGCAAAGATCCTATGGCTCGAATCGCCACTTATTTTGATTTTTTTGCCGGTACCAGTACAGGAGGAATATTGACCTGCCTCTTGCTTTGTCCTGATGAGCATAATCCTCAAAAGCCTAAGTTTAGCGCAGAAGAGGCGGTTGATCTTTACAAGCGATATGGAGATAGAATTTTCAGGGTTTCTTTTTTGAGCAAACTCCTGAATTATAAATCCCTGTTCAGTGAAAAATATTCCGCAAACCCTTTGGAGGAGGTTTTGCTTACTTATTTCATGGATAAACGGCTGAGTGAATTATTAAAGCCATGTCTGATTACTTCCTATGACATTCAGGAAAGGAAAACACATTTTTTTGCCAGTCATGATTATCCCAGGAAAGGCGATGGAGGTGATTTTTATCTGAAGGATGTTTGCCGGGCCACTTCTGCAGCTCCAACTTATTTTGAGGCGGCGCTGGTCAGATCCATCAGCGGAGTTACTTATCCTATGATAGATGGTGGTATTTTTGCGAATAATCCTTCCCTTTGTGCCTATTCCGAAGTAAGGAATTCGAAAGGGGATCCGAGTGCAAAGGATATGCTGATCCTCTCACTTGGGACCGGTGGAGAAAATAAATCCTATGCCTATAAGAAAGCAAGGGCTTGGGGCGCTTTGGGCTGGATCAAACCTTCCATTGATATCATGATGTCGGGAGCGGCAGAATCTACCAATTATCATCTGGTCAAAATGTTTGAGGTCAGTGGAAGTGAAGCCAATTACTGCCGGATTCAACCTGAGCACCTCCGGAATGCAGTTCCCGAAATGGATAATGCGAGTCAGCAGAATATGCAGGCACTCATCGAACTTGGCATTAAAACAGCACAGGATTATTCCGATCAATTGGATTCTTTAGTCGATCGGATATTTGAAGATAAAGATGCTGTAGTATTTGAATAGGTATGTCTGTAATATTAGCTTAAGAAAGGAATCCATTTTAAAAGAGCATAACAACATTTTTAAAATATAAAGGCTTTAATCCTGGCGGGGAAATTACCTTAAAACATATCTTTAATTTATATTAATATCGAAATCAGGTAATTATATTTATCTCATTCAAACAGCTTACAAAATCATTGCATGATCAGTAAAAAAATCCTATCGGGCATATTATTTTACTCCCTGTCCTTTTCCACTTTCGCTCAAAAGCCCCAAAACTTAAGTTATGAGGCCATTCCCGGGACAAAAGCCCGTAACATCATATTTATTCTTTCTGATGATCACCGCTATGATTTTATGGGTTTTACAGGCAAGGTTCCGGGATTAAAAACCCCAAATCTGGATCGGATAGCGAATGAAGGAGCTCATTTTCAGAATGCATTCGTTAGTACAGCCCTATGTTCACCGAGCAGAGCTTCCATTTTAACCGGACAGTATGCGCATACCCATACGGTAGTTGATAATCAGGCATCAGCCCCTTCTTCACTGATCTATTTTCCTCAATATCTTCAGAAAGCGGGTTATCAGACTTCCTTTTTTGGGAAATGGCATATGGGCGGGGGTGGAGCTGATCCGCGTCCCGGATTTAACCGATGGGTGAGTTTTGCCGGGCAGGGGGATTATTATAATCCCAAAATCAATGTCGATGGCAAAATGATTAATTATACCGATAGCAGCTATGTCACTGATGTACTCACGAATTATACGCTAGAATGGCTGGATAAACGCGATAAAAGCAAGCCTTTTTTCGTGTATTTGTCGCACAAGGCGGTGCATGCTGATTTTTATCCCGCTAAAAGGGATAAAGGAAAGTATAAGGACATCCGTATTCAATATCCGGTGTCCATGTTCTCAACTGCCGGCAAGGATAGCAAGCGATTTAACCGTGGCGATCAGGCCGATTCAAGTTCCTATACCTTCAATTATAAGGATATTCCGCAATGGGTGAGGGCGCAGCGATACAGCTGGCATGGAGTTGATTTCATGTATCACGGACAAACCGATTTCGATAAATTTTACGTGGATTACCTCGAAACCCTGATGGGGGTAGATAACAGTGTGGGCAGGGTGCTTGATTACCTGAAGGCCAATGGTCTGGATAAGGAAACCCTTGTGATTTACATGGGAGATAATGGTTTTTCTTTTGGAGAACACGGTCTGATCGATAAACGTCATGCCTATGAAGAGTCGATGCGGGTACCTTTGCTCGCCCGTTCACCGGCACTGATCAAAGCAGGAACCAAAGTGAAGGAAATGGTACTGAATGTGGACATTGCCCCGAGTATTTTGGAAATGGCAGGAGTTAAAAAGCCAAAACAAATGCAGGGGACCTCCTTTTTGCCTTTTATGAAAGGAAATACTGTTCAGAACTGGCGGAAGGAAGTGTTTTATGAATATTACTGGGAGAATCCTTTTCCTCAAACACCGACGCAATATGCGGTTCGAACCGATCGATATAAATTTATCCGTAGTCAGGGAGTTTGGGATATTGATCAGTTGTATGATCTTCAGCAGGATCCTTATGAACTGAACAATCTGATCCGCAAACCCGAATTACAGGACCTGGCAAAGGATCTGAACAAAAAGCTCTGGGACTGGCTTTCGGATACACAGGGTCTGTATATACCTTTAAAACCGATTGGTGATAAGAAGTTTGATCATATTTATAAGGGAACCTGGTGATAAAGAGATAATAATATTGTGGTAAATATTCGATAGCTGTCTGATCCCGCGAAAGCTGGGACCTTCTAGTTCTCATGAAATTCCATTTCAATCTTACCCTGGACATAAGTGAATAAATTAATTCGATACCTTTCCTGGCTGTCGATTATTATTACCCACCTTCTTTTGAAGGTCATCACCCAGATCTTCTCTGGCCTGATCAGCAAGTGTCTTTAATTCTTTTACGATTTCCGGAAAATAGGCCTGTACATCATAGCGTTCACCGGGATCTCTGCGGAGGTCGTAAAGGGCCTCTTTCATGATCACATTTTCGGGTGCTGCACCTGGAAAGCCATCAACACCGGGTGCCTGATCGAGATAGGAACGGGAAGGGTGCTCGAAAACGAGTTTCCAGTTATCACGACGGACAGCCTCCAGTGAATTTTTGCGGTAATAATATAAAAAGTTCTTTCTTGGGTTTGTCAGGAGGTCGCCTTTTAAGATCTCACTAAGGTCAATACCATCGATCTTTTTGTCGGGAAGCGATGCTCCTGTCAGTTTCGCAATGGTAGGAAGAAGATCAATAGTGGAAGCTAACTGGTTGGACACCAATCCAGCTGGTATTGTTCCCTTCCACCGTATTATACCCGGTACTCTTTGTCCCCCTTCGAAAGAAGTACCTTTACCTTCTCTCAAACCAGCAGTATTCCCGGCATGGTTCCCAAAATTTAACCAGGGGCCGTTATCGCTTGTGAAAATTACCATCGTGTTTTTTTCGAGACCTTCTTTTTTGAGGGCATCCATAATCCTTCCAACATTATGGTCAACCTCCTGAATCATATCTCCATACAATCCCTGCTTGCTTTTTCCCCTGAATGCTGCAGAAGCATTGATCGGAACATGAGGCATAGGATGCGGAATGTAAGCAAAGAACGATTTCTTTTTATTTCTTCGGATGAAACTGATGGCTTCATCTGTCAGCCTGCTGGTCAGCATAGCCTGATCTTCAAGGGTACTGATGGTGTCGACCGGGCTAGAATTTCGGATCAGAGGAAGAGGAGGAAATCGATTTTTATTGGTGCCGGATTTTGCGGGCAGACCGTCATAATTAACCGGCCACATATCATTGGAATAAGGGATTCCCAGATATTCATCAAAGCCCTGATTCAGAGGCAGAAATTGCGGTGAATCGCCAAGATGCCATTTGCCGAATATTCCTGTTGCATAATTTTTTTGTTTGAGGAGATCTGCAATAGTCATTTCCTCTTTGGCTAAACCAATAGCTGAAGCCGGAAATAAAGCGCCGGAAATTCCTATACGGTTAGGATAGCAACCGGTAAGAATTGCGGCACGCGATGCACTGCAAACGGCTTGTGCCGACAGGAAATTGGTGAAGCGAATGCCTTCTGAGGCTAGCCGGTCAATATTAGGGGTGTTTATATCGAGTGCTCCATAACAGGAAAGATCACCATATCCCATATCATCCATGAAGATTAATATGATATTGGGACCGACAGGAGCTAAAGTTTTAACAGGGGTACTGGATTGATTAAGAGTGAATATTATTAAGGCGATCAACGCAATTTTTATTTTTCTGATCATGGTGCTTTAAAGTATCAAACCTGAATGAATATAAAATTTATAATTGGTATCAGGAATAGTACTCAAGAAGAATATTTTTACAATTAATAACAATCCTGCTTTCAGCTTTTTCCTTTCAGCTTTTAGCTTTTCTTTTGGTCCAATGGACTCCTTCGGAGAGGGGGCGCCTTTGGCCATCCAGGGTGGCAGGGGGAGGTCTTAATTGCAGTCTAAAATATCTTATTCAATAAAATTTGTTTCATTCTATTTATTTCTGATATTGAACATACCAATCAGTTTGGTATTCAGGTACTTTATGATTGCCTGAAGATGTTGGAATTTATAATTGATTGCAATGAATTTTGACGGAATCAGCACGAAATCGAGAAAGATTATATGTTAAATTAAAGATTAAATACTATTAAAATAGTGTAAATTACCATTAGATTGATGTTTCATTTTAAATTATTTTTATCGTTTAAGAACTGTATAGCTAGTTGAAACCAACAGATACCAAAAATCCGGAATACTTCCACAAAGTTGTGGACTGTCAATATGCCTGCCCCGCACATACTCCGGTACCTGAATATATCAGATTGATCTCGGCAGGAAAATATACTGAGGCATATATGATCAATTGGGAGTCGAATGTCTTCCCCGGGGTACTCGGGCGAACCTGCGACCGTCCCTGTGAACCTGCGTGCCGTCGAGGCAGAATTGAAGAAGAACCTGTTGCAATTTGCCGGTTAAAGCGGGTAGCAGCAGACAATAAGGACGATGTCAGGGCATTCATGCCTGGTGTTCCTTCAGAAATGAATGGAAAACGCATTGCTTTGATCGGCGGCGGACCAGCATCCCTTACTGTAGCCCGTGATCTTGCTCCTCTTGGTTACGAGATTCACCTCTACGATGAACATGCTGCAGGTGGGGGAATGATGCGAAGCCAGATTCCTTCCTTCAGGTTACCAGATGATGTATTGAACGAAGAAGTAGGATATATTCTCGACATGGGGATTCATACTCATTTCAATACCTATGTATCCAGCATGAACGAAATTCTTGAAAAAGGATACGATGCAGTATTTGTAGGTACCGGTGCTCCGAGAGGTCGTGATCTGATACTACCCGGTCGCGAAGAAGCCGGTAAGAACGTACATGTCGGAATAGAATGGCTTGCAAGCGTAGCTTTCGAGCATACCCACAAAATTGGTAAAAAAGTGATTGTACTGGGAGGTGGAAATACCGCCATGGATTGCTGCCGTACTTCCCGCCGCCTTGGTGGTGAAGAGGTGAAGGTTGTGGTGCGTAGTCCCTTTGCAGAGATGAAAGCCTCCCCATGGGAGATTGAGGATGCAATGCATGAAGATATTCCCATTTTTGAAAACCATGTGCCTAAAACTTATGTGATCGAAAATGGCAAACTGGTCGGGATGACCTTTGAAAAAGTAAAAGCTGTTTATGATGAACAGGGCAAACGCAGTCTGGTGCCATCCGGCGAGCCAGAAGTATTTATTGAAGCCGATGATGTGCTTGTGGCCGTTGGTCAGCAGAACAGTTTCCCATGGATTGAAAAGGATACTGGTGTTGATTTTGATCAGTGGGGAATGCCCCTTGTTGATGCTTTAACTCATCAGTCAACTAATCAGCGTGTTTTCTTTGGTGGTGATGCGGCTTTCGGGCCTAAAAATGTAATCACTGCTGTTGCTCACGGGCATCAGGCAGCGATCTCCATAGATTTGCATTGCAGAGGAGAGGCATTGACCAATCGTCCGGCACCATTTACCAATCTGGTATCCAAGAAAATGGGTATCCATGAGTGGAGCTATGATAATGATGTGGTTAATGACCAGCGATTTATCGTTCCCCAGGCAGAAAAGAAAGCCGCTTTATCTGATCGTAAGCTGGAAGTTGAGCTGGGTTTTGATATTCAGACTGCAATCAAAGAAGCTCACCGCTGTCTGAATTGCGATGTACAAACTGTATTTGAAAAAGATAAATGTATCGAATGCGATGCATGCGTTGATATTTGTCCGACTTCCTGCATCACATTTACCGTAAATGGGGAAGAAGATGATTTACGGACACGACTCAAAGCTCCGGCTTTAAATATAACTCAGGACCTCTATGTATCTGATACACTCCCTACCCAAAGGGTGATGGTAAAAGATGAAGACGTTTGCCTGCACTGCGGCTTGTGTGCTGAGCGTTGCCCGACATCTGCATGGGATATGCAGCAATATTTATATAAAGTTACCAAAGCAGGTTAAGAAATGCCTAATTCAAAAGTTAATGATTTTGTCATTCGTTTTGCGAATGTCAATGGTACAGGGTCTGCGAGTGCAAATTATCTGTTTGCAAAAGCTATTTTCCGGATGGGAATCCCTGTAACTCCTAAAAATATATTTCCTTCAAATATACAGGGACTTCCGACCTGGTACGATGTCAGGGTAAGTGAAAAGGGTTATCTCGGTCGCCGGGAAGGGGTAGACCTGATGGTTTGTGTGAACCCTCAAAGTATGCCTGATGATGTGCTTTCAGTGAAAAGTGGTGGATATTTCATCTACGATTGTACCAAGGCACTGAATCCGGCATTGATCCGGCCTGATGTGACTTATATCGGCCTTCCGCTGATGGAAATGTGCCTGCGTGAATTCACTGATCCGAGGCAGCGGCAATTGTTTAAGAATATTATTTATGTGGGGGCACTTTCTGCCCTGCTTGATATCGAATTTTCGGTTCTGGAACAATTGCTTGCCGAGCAGTTTGTAGGCAAGGAGAAGCTGGTTGCGATGAATATCAAAGCCCTGAATCTGGGTATTGCCTACATTCACAGCAATTACGCCTATCCTCTGGATATTCGTTTGGAAAGACGGGATCTGGTTGGTGATAAGATTCTGATCGATGGTAATTCAGCCTGCGGACTTGGTGCTGTCTATGGCGGTGCAACGGTAGTGGCCTGGTATCCGATCACACCATCAACTTCGGTGGTGGAGGCTTTTGAGACTTATGCGAAAAAATTAAGGGTCGATAAGGAAACAGGTAAACGAAATTATGCAATAGTGCAGGCAGAAGATGAACTTGCTGCAATCGGGATGGTAATCGGTGCAAACTGGAATGGTGCTCGTTCATTCACGGCTACCAGCGGCCCGGGATTATCTTTGATGAATGAATTCCTCGGGCTGGCTTATTTTGCAGAAATTCCAACTTTGCTGATTGATGTACAGCGTACCGGTCCGTCGACAGGGATGCCAACAAGAACCCAGCAATCGGATATTTTACTTGCGGCCTACGCTTCGCATGGCGATACCAAACAGGTTCTGGTATTTCCATCAACCCCTAAGGAATGTTTCGAGATGACTGCCGAAGCGCTTGATCTGGCAGAGTCTTTGCAAACGCCAATCATCATGATGACCGACCTCGATCTGGGGATGAACGATCACATGTCTGAACCTTTTCAATGGGATGATGCCCGGAAATACAATCGTGGTAAAGTGCTTAATGCGAGTCAGTTAGAAGAATTGCCGCGTTTTGGGCGCTATCTGGATGTAGATGGTGACGGAATTACATACCGCACAATTCCGGGAACGCATCCTACCAAAGGCTCCTTCTTTACCCGTGGTACTTCGAGGGATGAATACGCGGCTTATACCGAAGATGGACGCGTTTATGCACGAAATATGGATCGTTTGCTGAAGAAATGGAATACAGCAAAGGATATGGTACCGGCTCCATACCTCTATCAAAAAGAGAATAAGAGTCCCTATGGTTTAATTTTCTTTGGCACCTCAACTTACTCGGCAGAAGAGGCAATGGAAACCATGGCTGCTACCGGAATTAATTTTGATGCAATGAGACTGAGGGCATTCCCATTCAACCAAACGGTAGAAGATTTCATTCATACACACGAAAAGGTATTTATTATTGAGCAAAACCGCGACGGGCAAATGCGCAGTCTGCTGATCAATGAGCTCAATGTAAACCCTCAGAAAATGATCCCGGTTCTTAATTATGACGGGATGCCAATCACAGCGCATGCAATCATGACGCTGATTAATAAAAATTTATCACCGGCACTTAATGGTGCGACCAGTAAAATTCTGTCATGACATATATACGTCCTAAATTCCGCCATCCCGATCTGCCTAAAAATGATCTTGGATATACTACCAGGGAATATGAAGGTTCGCTTTCAACCTTATGTGCCGGCTGCGGACATGACTCAATAAGCGGAAGTATTCTTCAGGCTTGTTTTGAGTTATCGATTCCGCCTCACCGTATTGCGAAATTATCAGGTATAGGCTGCTCCTCAAAGACGCCAAACTATTTCCTCGGAAATTCGCATGGATTTAACTCGGTGCATGGAAGAATGCCTTCGGTAGCTACCGGTGCCAATATGGCGAACCGTGACCTGATTTATATGGGTGTTTCGGGAGATGGGGATACAGCCTCGATTGGTATGGGCCAGTTTGTACATGTGATCCGCCGTAATCTGAACATGGTTTATATTGTGATGAACAATGGCTGCTACGGATTGACCAAAGGCCAGGATTCGGCTACAGCCGACGTCGGTTCAAAGAGCAAAGCGGGTTCTGTGAATCCATTCCAGCCAATTGATCTTGCCGGACTGGCGCTTGAGCTTGGTGCAAGTTTCGTTGCACAAAGTTTTTCGGGAGATAAGGAACAATTGGTTCCGCTGATCAAAGCGGCAGTAAGTCACCCGGGATTTGCATTTATCAATGTAATTTCACCATGCGTGACTTTCAATAATAACCCCGGCTCCACAAAATCTTACGATTATGTACGTGAGCATATCGAAGCGACTGGCAAAACCGACCTTGTTCCGGAGAGATCTGAGATATTGGCTAGTTATGAATCAGGCACCGGGACTGAGGTGATGCTGCATGATGGCACCTTTATCAAACTGGAAAAACTGGCGGCTAACCGAGATCCTTTCAACAGGATGGAGGCGATGAATGCATTACAGAATGCACGTAGCCGGAATGAAATCCTTACAGGTTTATTATACATCGAAACCGATACCGAAGATCTGCATCATACGATCAACTCAACAGACCGGCCTTTAAACACCCTTGAAGAAGCAGATCTCTGTCCCGGCGCGGCAGTTTTGGCTGAAATCAATGATGATTTGAGATAGAAATATATATCGGAAGGAAATCCTTCAATTTTTATAGATTTGAGGCCTGAACAGGGAAATTAGCTCAGCTGGTTTAGAGCACTACCTCGACAAGGTAGGGGTCGCTGGTTCGAACCCAGTATTTCCCACGGATATGGCTCTGGATAATTCCAGAGCTTTTTTTGTTTTTCCTGCGGTCGCTGTAATTCCGTACAGCATTCTCTTAATGGTTTTATTGCTTCTATAAATAAACCAGCGGTCATTGTGGTACGGGTCAGGAAGAACTGAAAACCATATCAAAGTTACATAAGTTCTAAATCGACTTTTTTGCTGATTATGGAAATTGTAATTATCTTTGTAACTAAGATATTTACTAACTAAGTATTATGAATCCGGGAGAAGAAATTATCAGGATGAGGAAATTGAGCCAGCAATATGCTTATACCTCTATACAACTTCATGAAAGCATCGGTAGAAAAATTGGACTAATTGGAACGGATCATAAATACCTGGGCTTCTTGATCCAAAAAGGACAAATGACAGCGGGGGAACTTGCTGTACTTACAGGATTGTCGACAGGTGCTGTTACAGGATTAATAGATAGGTTTGAGAGCAAAAAACTTGTAAAAAGACAATCCGACAAAACGGACAGAAGAAAAATAATCATAATCCCCAACATTGAAAAAATAACGAAACTGATTACACCAGTTTACAAGGATTTTCAGGAAAGCACTGACGAACTTTTCTCCTCATTCAGCTCTGCAGAATTAAACATATTAGAAAACTACTTTACCAGTGCCCTCGAAATAATGGACAGGAAAATTGAAAGTGTAAACAAAAAATAATCCTAATAATTACAATGAGCAAAGAAGATCAGAAAAACCCTCATATCGCCACTCCTTTTGCCCAAACATATTTTCATGGAACAAAAGCTGAGCTGAAGATTGGCGATCTCATAACGGTTGGCTTTAAATCCAACTATGAGGACAGAGAGCTAAAGCATGTTTATGTCACATCAACATTGAATACCGCTGTTTTGGGAGCAGAACTTGCTTCAGGCAATGGAAGGGAAAGAATTTTTTTGGTAGAGGCAACAGGCGACATAGAAGATGATCCAAATGTTACAGATAAAAAGTTTCCCGGTAATCCTACGATGTCCTACCGTTCGGAACATCCGTTTAAAGTAATCGGAGAAGTAACTGTTTGGCAGGGACGCAGCCCCGAACAAATTAAAGCAATTAAGGACGGATTGGAGAAACTCAGAGAACAGGGACTAAACATAATTCTTGACTAAGAACAGTTAAAAATTTTAATTTTCTGTTCTGTCCCGAATCCGTCTGCCTGCAGTCCCGGAGAGATTCCGATCAAATTCTGCTGTCTGAATACAAAATGGTAACAGAAAATAAATTGATATACTATTGGCTCCCGCAGCTGATAAAATATCCTCCGGCGGATTGAATGAATAGAAAGTTATGCCTCCTTATAAGTTATCATTTCTGATATAAAAACTGTGTTTTGATCTTTGGATTGGAGCGCTGACACTATAATTTTTCCTAAGGAGAATATCACAATAACCTTTGGAATTTCTTTGGATATCTTATTGACAATGAGCATATTTAGCAGAGATTTAAAGCTCTTATAAATAAGTTATGCCTAATTGCCTGGCGACACTAATAAAACTAACATTATACAGTCAAAAGAAATTTAAGAGTAAAAATTATGGCACTTATCAATCCACACATCAATTTTAATGGAAATGCCGAGGAAGCTTTCACATTTTACAAATCAGTATTTGGTGGAGAATTCGTAAAAATTATGCGTCTTAAAGACCTTTCAAGTCCTGATTTCCCCGTAGCAGAAAATGATGCAAATAAAATTCTGCACATTGCTTTACCTATTGGAAAAAATATTTTAATGGGCAATGACGTTCCAGAAAGTTTGGGACCGGTAAACGAAAACGAAAATAGATCTAAAATTTCAATTAGTGCAGAAAGTCGTGAAGAAGCCGACAGATTATTTAACGGACTTTCAGCCGGTGGAAATATTGAAATGCCGATTACCGACAGTCCTTGGGGTTCGTATTTTGGAATGTTCAGAGATAAATATGGAATAGAATGGATGGTGGACTTTGACTCAAAATAAAGAAAAAGTATAGCCTGAAAAAATAACAAAGGTGGAGCATCGGATTGGCAAAAGCTGGGCTGAAGTTCATTTTATGAATATTAGTTCTTAAACAGGTGCTTGTCCTTTCTATGAATATTCCCTGCCTTTACCAAGTCGAAAACCGATAATTGGGTATCTGAATCATAAATTTAAAACATGACTAAACCAGAAATAGCCACCGCATTTTCAAACGGAGAGTTTGACAAAACAAAAAATTTCATTGCCGATGATGCCATTTGGGAAGTAGTTGAAGAGGATAAATTCATAGGGAGAAATGCGATTATTGAAAATTGCAATCAGGTGGGGGAATACTTTAAATCTGTTACAACAAACTTTGAAACACTGAATGTGATTTCGGCGGCTAATAAGGTTGTTGTAAATGGAACAGCCGAATTTATAAGGGATGGTAAGCGGATTTCTTTTGTGTCGGCCTGCGATTTATACGAGTTCAACGATTCTGATCAGATTCAGAAAATTACTTCTTATTGTATTCAGTCGAAATAGAGAATTAAAGCTAATTGCATGCTTTAATAGCTCACAACACTGTATCAAATGAAAAGCAGTTTAATTCAAACATTGCATCCGCAAACCGGCAAAACTAATAAGAAGATTTCTTTAGAGAAATACAATTTTATAAGGGATCATCTTCTAAGCATTTTAGCCAAACAGGAACCGACACATACTGAGCTGATGGAAGAATTATATCAGAGAGTAAAGGATAATTTCGATGGAGGAGTTCAATGGTATGGAGAAACTGTAAAACTTGATCTGGAAGCCAGGAATTTAATTGCAAGAACTCAAACCAAACCGGAAAGGTATATTTTGAAAAAAAACAGTGATCAATGAGCGTCCTGGATATGGATACATTTTGTCCGGCAAACCGGTCGGACTGGAGAAAATGGTTGCTTGAAAATCATCGATCCAGACAATCGGTCTGGTTAATTTACTATAAAATTAAGTCGGGTAAACCTACCCTGAAATATGACGATGCGGTGGATGAAGCCCTTTGTTTTGGATGGATAGACAGCAAGGCTAAACCGATTGATGATGAAAGGTTTATGCAGTTTTTCAGCAAACGAAAAGCTAAAAGCGTTTGGTCAAAAATTAACAAGGAGAAAGTCGGGCGCTTAATAGCAGAAGGACTAATGACCGATGCCGGCTTTGAATGTATTGAGATTGCGAAGCAAAACGGGTTCTGGTCGATTTTAGATACAGCAGAATCTCTCGAAATCCCCGATGATCTGGAAGCAGAGTTCCAAACAGTCCCTGATTCAAAAGATTATTTTCTCAGTTTAAGCAGATCAGATAAACGAAATATTTTACAATGGCTGGTTTTGGCAAGGAGAATTGAAACCAGACAAAAGCGGATTATAGAAATCGTCGAATTATCCGCGCAAAGACTAAAACCCAAACAGTTCAGATAAGAGACACTGATCTATTCTGCTCAAGCCGGATAATTTATTAGCCTTTGGCGATAGTGCTTAAAAATTAAATTTTGTATTTTGTTTTAAAATTTTGAGCTTATGAACAAAGAATATTCTAATGGTGAAATCATCATCAAATGGCAGCCAAAACTTTGCCAGCACTCAGGTATTTGTGTAAAAACCTTGCCACAAGTTTATAAACCTAAAGAATCTCCCTGGATTAGGATTGAAAATGCCTCAACAGAAGAGTTAAAAGCGCAGGTAGATAGATGTCCATCAGGGGCGCTGACCTATACTTTAGTTAAGTAAAGGGTATTCGTTTTAGAACAAAATAGCAGACATATAAAATTAATAATCAAACAATAATAGCTATGGCAGCACCAGCTAAAAACCCGTTTACCTGGGTAGAAATTTATGTAGATGATATGAGCCGGGCTCAGAAATTTTACGAAACACTATTGCAGATTAAATTAGCTGAGATGCCAATGCCGGAAGGCCTGGGTGAGATGCAAATGCTTTGTTTCCCCTTTGAAGAGAATGGAATGAACACCAGTGGGGCATTGGTTAAAATGGAAAATATGGGTCCGGGTGCCGGTGGTACGATGGTTTATTTTGCCTGCGAAGATTGTTCGGTAGAAGAGGGTCGGTCAGAAGCGGCTGGCGGAAAAGTTTTACAGCCAAAAATGTCCCTTGGTGAGCATGGATTTTGCTCAGTCCTGATGGACACTGAAGGAAATACGATTGGATTGCATTCGATGCATTAAAATCCTCTGATTAGTGAAATAATCATTCCATCCAAAAGGTATGAACCCGGAGATACAGACCTTCAACGAAAAGCTAAGTCCTCAAGACAAGGAAGTATGCGACTTACTTGCATCGATAATCGACACTGAACTGTCTGATGCTAAAAATAAAATCTGGCATGCACATCCGGTCTGGTTTTTAGACGGGAATCCAATTGTTGGTTACAGCAAACAAAAACCGGGAATTCGTTTAATGTTCTGGAGCGGTGCCGGTTTCGATGAGGAAGGACTAAACATCATTGGTAAAAAATTTAAGGATGCTTCTGTATTCTATAATCATGTTTCCGATATTGAAATCAATGATTTGAAGCAATGGCTTCAGAAATCTAGAGGAATTCAATGGGATTATAAAAATATTGTCAAACGCAAAGGACATTTGGAACGATTAATTTAAATACATGCATTATGAAAGGGGATAAAATAATAATTCAGGCTATTGTATCCGCGGATATTGAAAAAGTTTGGGACTATTACACCCGGCCTGAACATATTACAAAATGGAACTTTGCAAGCGAGGACTGGCAATGCCCTCATGCTTCAAATGATATGCAGGTAGGGGGAAAATACCTCGCAAGAATGGAAGCCAAAGATGGAAGTTTTGGTTTTGACTTTGAAGCTGTTTATGATCAAATAATTGTTGGAGACAGCTTTAGTTACACCATGCCTGATGGTAGGGAAGTACACGTAATTTTTAATGATACTGGAGGCAAAACAGAAGTCTCTGTAAGCTTTGACGCTGAAACAGAAAATCCTGTTGAAATGCAAAGGGCTGGCTGGCAATACTCAATAATTTCAAGAAGTATACTGAGAGGAATTGATATTTGTTTTGTCGGTTCTCCTGTCTTTGACCAGCTATAATTTATCGTTGTAGTGAATTGGATCTCGTCGCGGGTATTTTTAGATAGTCTCGCAAAGACGCAGAGACGCGAAGGGTATAGTAAAAATTAATCATCCTGTAATCTGTTTTTTTTGTCTTAGCGTCTTTGCGAGAGCTGGCACAAGCCTTTATTCAACCTGTTTCAAAAATCCGTTTACCTACACGATCAATCCAAACACAATTTTTTATCAATTCTTATTGATAGAGTGTTTTGTGTTGTTATATTTAGACTCAGTATCCGGTCATGTCCGGAGCAACACTCCGGATGAAAGAATACTCAGAAAATCAAAGCGCATTAAAATCAGGTCAGGCACGTGTAGCAGCCACCGGCTTTCTAAGTCTGTTTTCCCTGATCGGGATCATGTTTTATGGACTGACCTTCTTTTATGATTTCTGGGTTCAGGAGTTTGGATGGACACGCGCGACCGTTACTTCGGGAAATGCATTTGCTAAAATTCTGGTCGGATTGTTCGGATTTGTGGTTGGTTACCTGATCGATCGCTTCGGGCCAAGGAAGATGATGCTGGCCGGTATTCTGATGGCAGGTGGTGCAGTTATCGGTTTGGGATTGATGACTTCACTCTGGCAGTTTTATGTGTTTTATATTTTCAGTGCTTTGGGTTATATGTGCGGCGGACCATTGCCTAATCAGGTATTAACCTCACGCTGGTTTGATAAGGCCCGCGGTAAGGCAATGGGCTTTGCTTATCTGGGAATAGGAATCGGAGGGATGCTGGCACCTCAGATCGCAAAAGCTTTGAACGTGGAATTCGGATACCGACATGCCCTGGTCATTCTGGGTGTGACAATGATCGTTCTGTCATTTCCAATGGCCTGGTTTGTTAAAGATAATCCCCCTCAAACCGGAGATACTGCCGCAACTGATAAGCCTGAAGAACCCAAACGGGATATTAAAGCCATTTTAAAAACCAGAGCATTTTATCTGTTGCTTATTGGAAGTATGTGTTCTATAGGAGCAGTAAGTGCAACCAGTCAGAATTTGAAATTATTCTTTAGCCTGGATCTTAAATATTCACAAACCCAGGCTGCAAATGTGCTCTCCTTGATCCTTGCTGCCAGTATTTTTGGGCGCTTATTTATGGGCTGGCTTGCCGATAAAATTGAAAAGAAATATGTCATGCTGCTGATCTATTGCCTGGTTGCCTCTGCGATTCCACTGCTTTATTTTGCAACAACCCCCGGGGTAATCTATGTCTTTGCGATAGTTTTCGGAATAGGCCTGGGAGGTGATTATATGATCATCCCATTAATGGCAGCCGAATTGTTTGGCGTTAAAGTTATGGGGCGGGTAATGGGTATTGTCTTAACCGGTGACGGTCTGGCCGAAGCAATCATGCCCTGGATGGTAGGATGGATCAGGGATATCAGTGGAAGCTATGCTAATGGCTTCTCAGTTCTGATCGTTTTAGCTGTGGTTGGAATTATTACGGTTATTCTGACACCGAAGCGGATGCCTGCGAATTAATTGCACTTGCGGAATCAGATTTATAAAATCACCTCTGGACGTTTTGAAAGTCGATTTCCTAAGCCGCTCAACCAAGATGTGACTTACGAATTTATCTTGCATAACGCCTAAGTAAATTCGTAACCCGATAGCTATCGGGTCTGAATTTCCCGACAATCGAAATCACATGGCCGAGCGGAAAGTCGATTTCCTAACCCGATAGCTATCGGGTCCTATTTATCCGATTTCTTTACTCCAGCCTGCTCCGCCAGTCTTCTCACTTCCCTGATAATCACATCTTCAATATCCGAAGCCCAGGGCGTAGTAAATATTGGTGAACGGCTTGCTTCATATCCACCTTCTTTCCAAACAGTGCTGGTTGGAATGTAAGCCATCACATCATTACTATACCCGAAAACAAATATATTCTGTCCGTAAATTTTCTTCAGCTCATTGGCGTATCCTACCAGTACTTCGCCACCCATCGTAATAAGAGGCTGTTCTCCAAGCTTCCAGACCTGCAGAGGATAGGGGTAAGAAGTCATCAGTTTTTCCCCTTTTTCAAGCTTCGAAAGCAGCACTTTTGCACTGGCTTTAAGATAATCGGGTGTTTTGGAGGTATCACTCATCAGTCCTTTCAGTTCCTCTTTTGTCGGACTCGCCTTCTCAAACTTAAGGTCAATTTCTGAATAAGAAAGTGTCAGTTCGGCTGAAAGTGGCTTCATTTCTTCTTTTAAAACCCTGTCGACGGAGGCTGCCAGAGTTTCACCATATTGCACAGCCAGTGCCACTGTCCTTCGTGGCAGCGGATTCTGATCAGCCCCTGCTCCCTGAAAGAATAATGCCGTTGCTCCCGGATACCTTTTCTCTAGTTCTATCTGAGCAAAACCGGCATAATCCCCCGACCACTCATAAGTCCCGAGAACGGTATTGTGGCATGCATAGCCGAAGGCAATGGCCATTATATTCCCTTTTGCATTAACTACCTTAATAACAGGTACTGCAAAGTCATTCGGCCCTTTTAATTCGGTTTGAAGAGCCAGATTGTTTTCATTATTATTCCTTCTGTTTACCTGAAATCGGCTGATCCCATTTTCGGAGTAAAGTGTTGCAGGCTGCAGGTTTTTCAATGCATCGCCGACTAAATTAACCAGCTGATCTTCCAGCTTTTTTGCATATCGGTCGATCTTGTCTAATTCCTTTTTCTCCAGTGTGAAAATATGTGGTGCAGATTGAGTCTCCGGTCCGGTATGGGTATGCGAAGCATTGATCAGAATCTGAGATCTGGTTAATCCGAATTGTTTTTCGATTCGGTCTCTTACAGGTTCAGAGATTACTTTACGGATAGCAACCAGATCGAGAAAGATCATGACCGCCCGTTTCCCACCTGCATCTTCCAGAACCAGTGCTTTTGCCCACAAGTCTGTCAGTTTTCCTTCCGAGGGCTTATTCCTGAACGCATATCCAGCCATCCACATATGTTCTTCAGGTGTAATCTTAACTCTCGCTACTCCTGCTTTCCATGCAGTACTTGTTTGAATTTGCTTATCTGCAGCATCAGAAGCAAAACTAAACAGGATTATAATTGAAAGAACAATGGAGAATGAGATCAGATTTTTCATTTTTGAATGTTTTTTACAGCAAATTAAATATAAAATTTTTGGTACTTCAATTATGATTTATTGTAGTTAAGCTTACAATTCCAATTGCGCCGACTCAAGGGACAGTAACAACAAAAACCAAATTCTATAAACATTTCAAAAAATTATATAAAATATATCAAAATTTTATGCCAATCTTTGTAATCAATTACATGAAAAGGCTTTTAATCACCGTTTTAGCTGTATTCTACCTGAGTGTTTCATCCGGGGCGACTGTGCATTTCCATTATTGCATGGGAGAGCTGATCGAATGGGGGCTTTCTGATAATAATTCAGAGAAAGCAGCCGATTGCAGCAATTGCGGTATGAAGAAGGGCTTTTCTGATGACTGTTGTAAAGATCAGAAGCAGGAATATAAGCTAAAGGAATCTCAAAAAGCTCCGCTAAGTACACTTCAGCCTGTTATTTTTGCTTTAGCACCAGTCTCTAATCCTGACTTTACCCAAATCTTATCGGGCACTCCTGCGGATCTGATCCCTGAGAGTAATGCTCCTCCGCGAACATTGAAAACAGCTGTTTTCATTCGAAACTGTAATTTCCGTATCTGATTTTTATTTCCTTCTGGTCTGATTTCCTTTCGGACTGATTTCGTATGCTTTTTATTCTGATAAACTCATCGGAATAATAGTCATTCGATGAATTATCGCATCTATTCATTTTATTATTAACAATAAATATTATCGTCATGAGAAAATTAATTTATTCAATCGCAATTTTAGTTCTTTTATTCAGTGCTGCCTGCAATAGCTCAGAAAAGCCTGCGGCCGTAGAAGCTGATTCATTATCCACTCAAACTGCAGGAGTAGGATATACCTGTCCGATGCACCCTGAAATAAAAAGTGATAAGCCAGGTACCTGTTCAATCTGCAAAATGGATCTTGTTAAAGATTCGGATCACATGTCAGACAGTATGAAGACTGATAGCAGCAGTCACGATCATAAGCACTAATTAAAATGGTTGAAAAGATCATTTCCTTTTCTTTAAGGAACCGTTTTATTGTCTTGCTTTTTGCAGCCGGATTTTTTGGATGGGGACTCTATTCGGTCAAAACGAGTAAGATTGATGCTATCCCCGATCTTTCGGAAAATCAGGTTATTGTATTTACTGAATGGATGGGACGGAGTCCGCAGATCATTGAAGATCAGATCACTTACCCTCTGGTTACCAATCTTCAGGGATTGCCCAAAGTAAACTATGTTCGTGCCAATTCCATGTTTGGAATGAGTTTCATCTATATCATTTTTGAAGATGATGTGGATGTTTACTGGGCAAGGTCCAGGGTATTGGAGCGACTCAATTCGATCGGCAATGTTTTGCCCGAAGGTGTTAGTCCGACGCTTGGCCCCGATGGAACCGGAGTCGGTCATGTACTCTGGTACACCCTCGAAGCTCCGGGTATGGATCTTGGAGAACAGCGGGCAGTTCAGGACTGGTATATCAAATTTGCTCTTCAGAATGTAGCAGGAGTGAGTGAGATCGCTTCATTTGGTGGTTTCCAGAAGCAGTATCAGATCAGTATTGATCCCAATCGCCTGACTTATTATAAGCTGAGCATTCAGGATGTGATGCAGGCAGTTAAGAGCAATAATAATGAGGCCGGAGGCAGGAAGTTTGAGATGAGTGGCATCGGTTATATTATTAAAACCAGTGGTTACCTTAAATCTATTGAAGAGATCGAAAATCTGGCGGTACGTACTCAAAACTCTATTCCTGTCAAGATCAGGGATATCGGAACCGTTCAGATGGCCGGAGAAAGCCGTCTCGGCATCTTCGATTATAATGGTGAAGGTGAAGCGGTTGGAGGGATTGTGGTATTACGTTATGGTGAGAATGCCGATGAAGTGATCCGAAAAGTGAAGACAAAAATGGCTGAAGTAGCTAAGGGTTTACCTCAGGGGATGAAGTTCAATATTGTTTATGACCGGGGTGAATTGATCGCAGAATCAATATCTTCTATTAAAACCACCCTGATCGAAGAGATGATCGTGGTATCGCTGATCGTGATCATTTTTCTGTTTCACTGGAGAAGCGCGATCAGTATCATTATTCAGATCCCAATCACCATTGCTGCCAGTTTCATTTTGCTGAATGCATTTGATATTTCATCTAATATCATGTCATTAACCGGTATTGCGCTGGCGATTGGTGTGATTGTCGATAACGGAATCATTATGGCAGAGAATTCTTATAAAAACCTTGCAGTCAGGCAGGCAGAATTAAATGAACAAAGAAAAGGAGGAAATGCAGATGTGGAGTAAATCGAAACTAAAGAAGAATGATGATTATGTTAAACTTTCTAATGAAGAAAGACTAAGTATCATCGAAAAAGCCTGTCAGCAGGTATCAAGAGGCGTATTTTATTCAACAATAATTATTGTCACCTCTTTTCTGCCGGTATTTTTACTTACCGGGCAGGAAGGGAAATTATTCCATCCACTGGCCTATACCAAAACCTTTATTCTGATAATCGATGCGGTACTGGTGCTTACACTGGCTCCTGTAATTATTTCATTTTTCATGAAAGGCCGTTTCCGTCAGGAGCATGAGAACCCAATCAACCGGGGTTTGGAGAAGGTCTATCTTCCGGTGATCCGGGCCTGTATCAGAAACAGAAAAACTACAATTGGAGTTAATATTCTGGCCTTACTGATCTCTGTTCCTATGATGATGAGCCTTGGACGAGAGTTTATGCCGCCTCTGGATGAGCAGTCGATCTTGTTTATGCCGGTTACATTGCCTGATGTTTCCAATTCAGAGATTAAGCGAATTCTGCAGGTTCAGGATAAGATCATCAAATCAGTGCCGGAGGTCGACCATGTTTTGGGCAAGGCAGGCCGGGCAAGTTCAGCAACTGATAATTCGCCAATCAGTATGATCGAAACGATCATTTCGCTGAAGCCAAAAAGCGAGTGGAGACCCGGAATCAGCAAAAAGGATATCATTGATGAGTTAGACGCCAAACTTCAGATACCCGGTGTAGTAAACGGCTGGACACAACCCATCATTAACCGTATCAATATGCTTTCAACTGGTATTCGTACCGATGTTGGGGTTAAGGTTTACGGGCAGGATTTGAAACAGATCAGCCATATCTCTGAAGATGTGCATACCATGCTGAAAAATATTGAAGGAGTAAAGGATCTGTATGTGGAGCCGGTTAGCGGTGGAAAATACCTGGAGATTGACATCAGACGCGACCAATTGGAACGTTACGGATTAACTGTGGATGATATTAATGCGATAGTTGAATCGGCAATTGGGGGTGCACCTTTTGCATCAACTGTTGAAGGCCGGCAACGTTTTAATATTCATTTGCGCCTGGGTCAGGAGTACCGGAACAGTATCGACCGATTGAAAAGAATTCCACTGACTTCACCCGATGCGGGAACTATACCATTATCAGCCGTTACAACGATCCGTTTTGTGGATGGACCACCAATGATCAGTTCTGAAAATGCAATTCTGCGAGGCGCTGTTATGTTCAATGTTCGTGAGCGCGATCTGGGACATACAGTTCAGGAGGCTATTGATAAGCTGAATAAGGACCTGAAACTGCCCAATGGATATTTTGTAGAATGGAGCGGTCAGTATCAAAACTTGATCCGCGGACAGCAAACCCTGATCTATATTCTGCCCGTAGTGATTTTTATCATCTTTCTGGCACTATATCTTGCTTTTAAATCAATCAGAGAGGCATTTTTAAGTCTGGTGACTATCCCTTTCGCCCTTATAGGAGGTGCTTTCCTGGTTTATTTCTGGGGAGTGAATCTCTCAGTCGCTGTTGCGGTTGGCTTTATTGCGCTTTTCGGGATCGCTGTTGAAACAGGTGTTGTGATGGTAATATATTTGAATGATGCGATGCGTCAGTTGGTTGCTCTGAAGGGCAATTCCAGTGAGACAATTACAAAGGAGGATCTGAGAGAATACGTGATCAATGGAGCTGCGAAACGTTTACGGCCCAAGATCATGACGGTTTGTGTTGCATTATTTGGGTTGATACCTGTTTTATGGTCGGGAGGGGTTGGAAGCGATGTGATGCAG
Source organism: Pedobacter sp. (assembly GCA_036676565.1). Lineage (GTDB taxonomy): Bacteria > Bacteroidota > Bacteroidia > Sphingobacteriales > Sphingobacteriaceae > Daejeonella. Next base: position 398,515 of record JAKFCP010000014.1, on the reverse strand, counting down.
CCAATTGTTCTGCCCATGATTGGGGGAGTACTTACTTCATCCACCCATATTTTACTGGTTACACCGCTGATCTTTCTGATGACAAAAGAATATGAATTGAGAAAATTTGGAAAACTGGAGGTACACGATGTTCAGCATTAAGAAAATAATTTTATTGTTTGTATTCCTGAGTTCTTTTACTGTCTATGGACAGCAGATCATGAATCTGGAGCAAATATTAGCAGAAATTAACGCCAATAATTCCTCATTGAAGTCCTATGCAAGCCGGATTCAAAGCAAGGATTCTAAAGTGGAAGGTGCCGGCTCATGGATGGCTCCAATGGTAGGAGCAGGAACTTTTATGAGTCCTTATCCAGCACAGGGGATGATTTCAGAGGGGGACCGTGGGGCATTTATGATCTCTGCCGAACAGGATATTCCCAATCCCGCAAAGATCAGGGCTAAAAAGGAATACCTTAAAACCCAGTCGCAGACTTATGAGTTCGGTAGAAATGAGCGTTTTAACCAGTTAAGAGCCAGTGCAAAGTATTTGTACTTCGGACTTTTGGTTGCTCAAAAGCGTATCGTCTTCCAGAAAGAGAATCAGCAGATCATGCAGACAATGAAAAAGCTTGCAGAGATTCGTTATCCATTTAATCAGGGTGGATTGAATCAGGTATTTAAAGCTGAGGGAAGGGTCTATGAATCAGAGAATATGATCCTGATGACCGAGGCAGATATTCGTTCAAAAAAGATTGCTTTGAATGCATTGATGAACAGAGCAGCAACAACAGAATTTGAAATTGAAACCGAATATAAGGTTAAGTTTAGTCCTAAGGCAGATCTTGACACTGCTTATCTGGCCGGTGTCCGTAGTGATATTTTGCACATGGAGCATGATATTCATGCAATGGAAAGGAATATTGATTTGATGCGGCAGGAGTCAAAACCTGATTTTAAGATTCGTTTTGACCATATGTCTAATTATTCTGCAATGATGCCAAGGCAGTTTACGGTGATGGGTATGCTTTCCATCCCAATTGCTCCCTGGTCTTCGAAAATGTATAAATCGGAGATCAAATCAATGAATTTTGAGAAGGAGGCTATGAGGCAGGAAAAAGCAGCAATGCTTACGGAGATTTTGGGGATGAGTAAATCTATGGAAAACGATCTGCTCAACATGCAGCAGCAGTTAACTAATTATGAGACTAAGATTTTGCCTTCACTGGAGAAATACCTCAAGGTTTCGATGTTATCCTATCAGGAAAACAAAACAGATCTGAATACGGTCATCGATGGTTGGGAATCGATCAATATGTCGCAGATGAATTACCTGGATCAGTTACAGAAATATTATCAAATGCTTGTGGAATATGAGAAGACTATTGAACGCTAGAATTGCATTATTCCTGATCATCGGAATAAGTCTTTTTGGCTGTAATTCTGATAAAAAGGCGAATTTTGAGGGACAGGTTCAGAAATTCACCTGTCCGATGCACCCGCAGATAGTAAGAGATGCACCTGGTACCTGCCCGATCTGTAAAATGGATCTGGTGCCTCAGCATACTGCAGATAACCACGGCGCCGTGGATACAAGTTTAAATTCCCTGGTAAAGCCCAGCAATGAGCTGGTTATATCAGGAATCAAAACGATCAGGGTAGAGAAGGGGCTTAAAAAATCTGAAATCGTCCTGAAAGGAATCATAAACTATAATACGAATAACTGGAGGTCAGTAACTACAAGGGTAAGCGGCCGCATTGAAAAGCTGTTTGTGAAATACAATTATGAGCCGGTAAGTAAAGGGCAAAAGATTATGGAGATCTACAGTCCGGATCTGGCAAATGCCCAGCAGGAATTGCTCTTTCTGAAAAACAATAACGAACCTGTGCTTCTTGAATCTGCCAAAAAGAAATTGGTACTTCTTGGATTGAGTATGGCTCAGATAAACAGGGTTTTGAGCACAGGCAGAGTCGAGGATAGGATTGCTGTTTATAGCCCTTATTCAGGTTATGTTGCAGAATTGGGTTTAAGCACCTCAGCGTCACAGGGTCCGGTAAGCCAGGCAGGTGGAACAAAGATCGGCTCAGGGAATGCAGGTGGGATGAATTCAATGAATACTTCTGCTTCATCGCCAAAAGTTCCGGAAATACCGGATATCCCAACAGGTGGGGCTTTGCAAATCAGGGAAGGACAATATATCAATGCAGGCCAGAAGTTATTTGATCTTATCAATACAGACCAGGTTTGGGCAGAGTTCTTTGCCCGACCGGATCAATTACAGGAGTTCAGACTAGGAAAAAATGTAATGGTTCAGTCTATTGATCTTGCAGATCAGCGTTCAGAGGTTACAGTGAGCCTGGTTCAACCTTATTTTAAAGACGGAACCAATTATTCCCTTATCAGGGCCAATGTGCCGAACAATACTAAAATCTGGAAGGTTGGTCAGTTGATCTCAGTAAGCCGGGAGGCCGCAGTTGAAGGTTACTGGCTTCCCGCTACAGCCCTTGTTCAGGTTGGAACACAATATGTGGTATTTGTTAAAAAGGATGATGCATTTATACCGGTTTTTGTGAAGCTGATGCATCAGGCAGATCAGTGGATCGATATTGGTGAGAGCCTTAAAGCAGATGCGGAACTGGCACTTAATGCGTGGTTTTTGATAGATACTGAAAGTTTTATAAAAGCAAAGCGTTTATAATGAGAACGAAAATAATTTTAGGCTTAATCATTCTTTGCACAGGATTCATTTTCTCAGCCTGTACAGCGGAGCATGAAAAACATGCGGAAGCAGGGAAATACACCTGCCCAATGCACCCTCAGATAGTTAACAATGGTCCGGGGACCTGTCCGATCTGTAAAATGGATCTGGTACCGGTAAATTCTGCAGGTGGTAAAAATGAGCTATCCCTGAGTGAAAGTCAGATTCAGCTGGCTAATATTCATACTATGGTAATAAATCGTACTGACTTCAGTACCTCAAAAGTATTGAATGGCCGGCTGGTAGTAAATCCGGAGCAGACCGAAGTTATTTCAAGCCGCTATGCCGGAAGAATTGAGAAGCTGTTTGTGAAAGAACTGGGTCGCTCTGTTAGTAAAGGACAGCCGATTTTTCAGATCTACAGCGAAGAACTTCAGACCCTGCAGCAGGATTATTTATTGCAACTGAAACAGGTTGCGGCATTTCCGGAGGAGAAGATATATCAGTCGATGCGGGAGGCAGCAAAAAATAAACTTCGCTTGTTTGGCTATTCTGATACACAGATCCGGGCACTGACAACTGCCGGAAAAACAGCGCCATTGCTCACTGTCTTTTCATCAGCATCAGGGATTGTCACTGAGTTGAATGTTTCTGAAGGACAATATTTATCCGAAGGCAGCCAGATTTTAAAGCTTGAAAATTTTTCACAACTCTGGCTGGAAATGGATGTCTATCCGAATGAATTGGGAAATATCCGTTTGGGTACAAAGGTACAGGCTTCTATAAATGGGATCAGTGATAATGAACATACTCTAACAATAGATTTTATTTCTCCACAGATGGATCCATCTTCACAAATCCTGAAAGTAAGGGCTCCGATAAAAAATCCTGGAAATTTACAGGCAGGAATGCAGGCTACTGTATTTTTGCCGCTTGCCGAGATATCAGATGCTTTGAGTTTGCCATTGGATGCAGTGGTGCGGGATGAAAAGGGGGCACATGTCTGGATCAAAACGGCAAAGAATACCTACTCCCCGAGGATGGTACGTACAGGTGAGGAGGATGCTGAACAGATCATTATCCTATCAGGCCTTGAAAATGTGAAGGAAGTAGTAGTGAGCGGGGCATATTTGTTATCGAGCGAATTTATTTTGAAAAAGGGTACAGATCCGATGGCGGGACATGATATGAGTAAGATGTAAGACTAATTATTTGATTATTAATGATTTACAATAAATTACATTTATGGATCATCATCAGCACGAGCATAATCATCCCCCTCGTGGGAATGATCATCATCACACAAGTCCAGAGAATGAACATGAAAGTTCTCATATAGTCGATGAGCATGCAGGCCATCAGACTTCGGATTTTTTAAAACGATTCTGGATAAGTATTATTCTTACTATCCCGGTTCTGCTGTTGTCAAAAATGATTCAGCATTGGTTTGGATTTCATATTGCATTTCCTGGGGATAAGTTTGTACTGTTAGGGCTTAGCTTAATCTTGTTCATTTATGGAGGAAAGCCCTTTCTCATAGGTATGTTGCGTGAAATAAAGCAGTCAAATCCGGGAATGATGACCCTGATTGGAATCGCAATTATTGTTGCATTCTTTTACAGTACTTCAGTTATTTTTGGATTGAAGGGTATGGATTTCTTTTGGGAACTTGCTACCCTGATTGATATCATGTTACTAGGGCATTATTTTGAGATGCGTTCCCAGCATGCTGCATCCCGGGCTCTGGAATCATTGGTTGCATTGCTTCCCTCAAATGTTCATGTAGAGCGTCAGGGAGTTGTTGTTGACATATCATTGAAAGAACTACACAATGGTGATATTATTCTTATCAAACCCGGGGAAAAAATCCCTGCCGATGGGAAGATCATTAGCGGGCATTCCTTTGTTAATGAAAGTATGCTTACCGGAGAAAGTTTACCGGTTAATAAGCAAAAAGAAGATTTGGTTATAGGTGGTTCGATCAATGGTGATGGTTCCATCAAAGTTCTGGTAACCGGAACTGCTGAGCAAAGTTACCTTAACAAGGTAATTAATATGGTTCAGGGTGCTCAATCTATTAAATCCAGAACTCAAAATCTTGCCAATAAAGTTGCCAAATGGCTCACTTATGTATCACTGAGTATAGGTATAATTACTTTTATTGTATGGTTTAGTAAGGATGGAGATTTGGCTTTCGCTTTGGAAAGGATGGTTACGGTCATGGTTACATCCTGTCCTCATGCACTTGGGGTTGCAATTCCTTTGGTTGTTGCGATTTCAACTTCTCAGGCAGCAGTTAATGGCCTTTTGATCAGAAACAGAACCGCATTTGAAGCCTCAAGAAATCTAAGTCTGGTAATTTTTGATAAAACAGGGACTTTAACAGAAGGCTCACATAGTATTCAACGGATTATTGTTGTTGATAAAAACTATTCAGAAAATGATATCCTTCAATATGCAGCAGCGTTACAGCAAAATTCTGAACATTATATTGCAAAAGGTGTAAAGAAATCATTGGAACTTAAAAAGCTCGAACTGTGGGTATCAGCTGAATTTGAATATCTTCCGGGGATCGGTGTTAAAGGAAAAGTGAGGGGAAATGAAGTTTTAGCCGCAGGGCCAAATTATTTCAGAAAAGAGAATTTGCCCATTCCAGAAATTCCTGCAGAAATTAATCAGACCTCCGAAACTGTTAATTTTTTAATTGTTGATGGAAGAACTATTGGAATAATCACTCTTTCAGATACCATTCGGCCATCTTCGAAAGCGGCCATAGATGATCTTAAATCCATGGGAATCAAATCTTATCTTCTAACCGGAGATAATGAACATGTGGCTAAAGCTGTAGCCGATTCATTGGGAATGGACGGGTTTCTGGCAAACGTATTACCAGACCAGAAACAGCAAAGGGTATTAGAGTTTCAACAGAATGGAGAGATTGTTGCAATGACTGGTGATGGCGTGAACGATGCACCTGCGCTTGCACAGGCCGATGTAGGTATTGCGGTTGGTTCCGGGACCGATGTGGCTGCTGAAACAGCAGATATTTTACTTGTGAATAGTGATCCCCGGGATATAGTAAAAATTATCAAATTTGGCAGAGCAACTTATAAAAAGATGATACAGAATCTCTTATGGGCTGTTGGTTATAATGTTGTTGCAATTCCCCTGGCTGCCGGAGTTTTATACCCGGGCTTTTTGCTTAGTCCTGCTGCAGGGGCTGTTTTAATGAGTATTAGTACAATTGTAGTGGCAGCTAATGCGCAGTTACTAAGACGAAGTCTTTAATTCGTTACTGCAAGAATTATAGGAATTAACCTTGTATCGAGTCATTAGTATTAGTTGAAATTTGATTTTTAGACGATGGAATTATATATCAAAAACATGGTATGCAACAGATGCATAACGGCAGTTCAGAATGAGCTGTTAAAACTTGATTTGCATCCCATAGATGTACAAATGGGCATTGTGAAGTTAGAGGAGGGTAAACTTGATGAAGAAAAACTTCTGATCCTGAATAAGCATTTGAATGCCCTGGGTTTTGAGTTACTTGATAAGGGTAAGAGCAGGGTAATTGAACAGATCAAAAATCTAATCATTGAAAAGATTTTCCATAAAGAGTTTCTCGAACAAAAAGTAAACTGGTCAGGGCTTATTTCTGATAAGATATTTCATGAGTATGGTTATTTAAGCTCATTATTTTCCTCTGTTGAGGGTGTTACTATTGAGCAATACATTATTCGTCAGAAAATTGAGCGGGTTAAAGAGCTCTTGTTTTATGATGAATTGAATCTCGGTGAAATTGCCAATAAATTGGGGTACAGCAGTATTGCTCATTTATCTGCTCAGTTTAAGAAAGTAACTGGACAAACCCCATCTCAATTTAAAAGTACCAGAGCTTCAGAGGGTCAGAGAAAACCAATTGATAAGCCTTAACCGAAAATAAACACAAAATTGTATAATTCTTCCCTGTAATTCTGTAAAGCCTAATCGCCTGTATATCATAATTTTGTATTATAAATCAAGATTATGAAAGTAGAATCAGAATCTCAATTAAAAGAGGCTTCCAGCACGACAATCAGAGCAGTATTTCCGGTAACAGGCATGACCTGTGCCGGATGTGCGATCAGTGTAGAATCTATGCTTAAAGCTACAGCAGGAGTAATTGATGCAGGTGTAAATTTTGCGAATAATACAGCATGGGCAGAGTATGATACTCTTAAAACCAATCCGCCAGCTTTACAAAAAAGTATTCAATCAATTGGATATGATATAATTATCGATACTGAGAATTCAGCAGAGCTACAGGAAACTTTACAGATTAAAAACTACCGGGAGCTAAAAACCCGGACGATATGGGCTTCAATTCTTGCCTTGCCGGTATTTGTGATCGGGATGTTTTTCATGGACATGCCATATGGTACCTGGATATCCATGATACTGAGTGCTCCAGTCCTGTTTTGGTTTGGCCGAAACTTCTTTATTAATGCCTGGAAGCAGGCTAAGCATGGAATGGTGAATATGGACACTTTAGTGGCTCTAAGCACCGGAATCGCCTTTGTTTTTAGTGCATTTAATACGTTCTACCCTGAATACTGGCATAGCAGGGGGATACATCCGCATGTATATTATGAGGCTGCTGCTGTGATTATAGCATTTATTTCCTTTGGAAAATTGCTGGAAGAGAAAGCTAAGTCAAATACAACAACAGCCATTAAAAAATTAATGGGATTACAGCCTAAAACGGTCAGGATACTCCGGGGTGATAAAGAAGAGGAGATCCCTGTTTCACAGGTTATGCCCGGTCAGATTATAATCCTGAGGCCAGGTGAAAGAGTCTCAGTTGATGGCATTGCCGTTTCAGGATCATCCTACCTGGATGAAAGCATGATCAGTGGTGAACCGATCGCAGTATTGAAAGAAGTGAATGACAAATTATTTGCAGGTACAATTAATCAGAAGGGGAGTCTTCATTTTAAAGCTGAAAAAGTAGGGGCTGATACCTTATTAGCGCATATCGTGAAAATGGTCCAATTGGCCCAGGGAAGTAAAGCTCCGGTACAAAAGCTGGTTGATAAGATAGCGGGAATATTTGTTCCGGTAGTTATCGGTATTTCAATCCTGACATTTGCTGTATGGATGTTAATTGGAGGTGAACAAGCATTTTCACACGCTTTACTTACTTCAGTAACTGTACTCGTCATTGCTTGTCCCTGCGCTTTAGGGCTGGCAACCCCAACAGCCATTATGGTAGGTGTTGGTAAGGGTGCTGAAAATAATATCCTCATCAAGGATGCCGAAAGTCTTGAATTGGGCTATAAGGTTAATGCAGTTATTCTTGATAAGACCGGTACCATAACTGAGGGCAGGCCAGTGGTAACGGCGATGAATTGGGCTCCTGAAATCAAGGATCAGGATCATTATTTAAAGATTCTGTTCAGCCTGGAAGTAAATTCTGAGCATCCTCTTGCTGATGCGATAATTAAGAAATTAAAAGAGGATGGAATTTCAGGTGTTACACTTGATTCGTTTGAAAGTATCACAGCCCGGGGAGTTAAAGGAGTACATGAGGGGATTGGATTTTTCGCCGGGAATCTTCATTTTATGGAAGAGCAAAAGATATTTTTGACTCCGGATCAGGTAAACTATGTACAGAAAAAGCAACATGAGGCCAATACCGTAATCTATTTTGCTGATCAGAAAAAAGTACTGGCTATTATTTCTATTGCAGATAAGGTGAAGGATTCCTCAAAAGAAGCCGTCCGTCAACTGCATCAAATAGGTATTGAAGTCCATATGCTGACCGGGGATAATAGGCAAACAGCATCAGCTGTTGCAAGTGAGGTAGGAATTAAAAGTTACAGGGCTGAGGTTATGCCCTCAGATAAGGCTGATTTTATTAAACAACTTCAGTCTGATGGGAAGGTCGTTGCAATGGTGGGAGATGGGATCAATGATTCTCATGCCCTAGCACAGGCAGATGTGAGTATTGCGATGGGAAAGGGTTCAGATATCGCCATGGATGTTGCCAAGATTACTCTGATCACCTCTAACTTACAGTCCATTCCTATGGCATTGAAACTTTCAAAACGGACGGTTCAAACTATTCGTCAAAACCTGTTCTGGGCCTTTATATATAATATTATTGGGATTCCGCTTGCTGCAGGTGTTTTGTACAGCTACAATGGTTTTTTACTTGATCCAATGATCGCCGGGGCAGCAATGGCACTCAGTTCAGTTTCCGTGGTCAGTAACAGCCTCAGATTAAAAGCTTTAAAACTCAGGTCTAATTAAATAAATAACATCAAAAAAATCAAAAATAATGGAAACGATTAAATTTAAAACGAATATCAAATGTACCGGATGTCTGGCTCAGGTCGGTCCGGCATTGAATGAGACTGCCGGTGAGAATCACTGGAAGGTAGATCTTGATTCGAGCGACAAAACCCTGATAGTTGAAGGAGATCTTCAGGAATCGGAAATAATTGCTGCCGTAAAAAAGGCAGGATATACAGCCGAAAGGATTTAAATAAAAAAGGGTACGCTGGCGTACCCTTTTTTATTTAAAGGTTGAATTTATTGAGAAATTGTGATCGTACCAAGATCTTTTACAGATCCGGTAACTACAGCAACATTTTCAATAGTTTTATTGATGTACGGACTTACAGGTTGAATCTCAACTTTATAAGTTCCGGCAGCTACACCAGGGAACCAGAATTTACCGGTCGCATCACTAACAGTCCCAAGAGTATCAGTTCCTGCGATCGCATAGATCTTAGGATTTGAAGCTGAAGGTGTAATGACACCTGTAATAGCTCCTGACACAGCATTAGGAATAGCTCTGATCACAGGTTTTAAAATGTATTTTCCATTTCCTGTCTGAACAATTGATTTTGCGGCATCAAAATCCAGCAACAAGGTATAGGCAACACCCGCTTCGAGACTTTCCTGTACTTTTAATTTTACTCCTGAACTCTGTCCGCTAGGTGTGGTCAAAGCATAGGTCACTCCATTGATCTTAACCTGATTTCCGGAATCATTTAATACAAGTCGTACTTCTTGAATGTTTCCTGATGGGATATCCTGAGAAGCAATAAGCGTATCCTTACCCATTCTGAAATTAAGAATATTGAAAGGGGTAGGACCAACAGCAAGAGTGCTTGTTCCATCAGATGTTAGAACCTGGATTTCTTTAACACTTAAATAAATAGCATCATAAGAACCGGGACTATCAGTAATCTTTACATTCATCCTGGTCATTCCCTCGTCGCTGTTCTTCTTACAGGCTGTAAATCCCATTGCAAGGCCAATACAGCCAATGATCATTAATTTTTTCATAATATTTTTCTTAGGTGTTTACTAGATGTACACTGATAATTCAATTGCCGTGCCAATCATTTTTTGATTTGAAATAAACTGGCTTGGTTTATGTTGTATGATCGTAACTAAATGAAAATCAATATGAAAAGATTAATTAAAATGGCTTCAATCCCTTTACTGGCTATCGGGATTTTGTTTATGAGCGCTTGTACTAATAATGCTACAAAATCTGAGGAGTCAGAAGTTGTTGTAATGGATTCTGTTTCAAAGGATCTTGAACAGACCACTAAAGATCTTGAGGATAAAAACGCAAAGCTTGAGGCTTCGTTAGAAAAAGTTGACAAAGAATTTGAAACTGCTAAATAAAAGATATCATGAAAAGAAATAACATTTTAAGGATTAGTATCCTTCCATTAATTGTGCTTACACTTCTTGCTCTTTCTGATCCCCAAAAGGATAAGAATGGACAGGGTAAATCAGAAGGCAAAGAAAACGATGATATTGGAAAAGGCAGAGTTAAAAACCAGGGAGATAATAATCAGGGACAGGATAATAAGAGGGACAAGGATGATGATGATCGCGGAAAGGGAAAAGACAATCATGATGGTGAAAACGGAAAAGATAAGGATGATAAGTACAATGGCAAGTATAATGACAATAAGGGCAATTCCGGTAAAAATAACGATAGATCAGAAGGAGATCATTGGGAGTTAAAAAAGGGGAAAGGTAATAGTAGGGTGATGAATGGTAAAAGGGATATCGATATTGACTGGGGCATTAATAACTGGGCAGACCGTAAACATCCAAAGAGCCAAAAGAAAGTTAACATTTGCCATAATCCTTCGGGGAATGATTCGGGTAATTCTGTGACTATAAACGTCTCTGAAAATGCAGTACAGGCTCATTTGAATCATGGTGATATAGTAGGAAACTGTTCCAATAATTATTCTGACCGCTGGTCCCGGGAATATATAAAATCACGTGAGACGGTTTATAATACCTATGAGCAAACCTATGAAACTATGTCTTACAGCGAATCGCTTTTAAAGTACGCAATGGAAAAACTATTAGGCGTAAAAACAAATCTGAACACGAGCAGAGTAAATCTTAGTACTCAGGAAGTGCAACGTCGTGAGGGTCTGATTCTGGATCTTCAGAATAATGTAACCGATCTGGAAAATCAATTGGATTTAACCCGTAATAAGCTTGATTCTGATGTGAACATTATTGTTCAATTGTAATAGATTTATAGACCTTACAGGTTTATACTAAACACTTTCATATCTTGTAGATTCATTAAAAATGATTCAGGATATGAAGGTGTTTTTTTTATTTATATTTTTCTGTATTTCGGCCAGGGGGCATTCAGCCTTACCCGAAAGAATAATTCAGGGGCAGCAACCAAATCTGTCAATTGACCCCAAAGGAGTCATTCGCGTTACCTACGGGAATGGAGAAAAGATTTATTGTCTTACTTCAACAAATAATGGAATTAGTTTCTCTTCAGCAGTGCTTGTTGCTGAACTGCCCGGAATGCATTTGGGGCATACGAGAGGACCGCAAATTGCATCTTCCAGAAACTTTTCTTTTATAAGTGCAATGGATAAGGGAGGAAATATTCATTCTTACAGATTAAACCATTCAAAAGGAGGATGGACCCGGATTGCCGAAATAAATGATAAAAAAGGTTCAGCTCCTGAAGGATTAATGGCTATTGCTGCCGATAAAGAGGATAATTTTTACGCAACCTGGCTGGATATCAGGGATGGGGGAAGTAATAATATTTATTATTCTTCAATCAATGGAAAATCTGCTAAATGGGATGCTAATTCCCTGGTTTATAAATCACCGGATAAGCATGTATGCGAATGTTGTAAACCAAATATCGTACTGAACGGTAATAAGCTTGTCATTGGTTTTCGTAACTGGTTGATGGGTTCAAGGGATATTTATTATTCAGTTTCATACGATAAGGGCAAATCTTTTTCAGAGGCCGCAAAATCAGGGACTGGTACCTGGCAGTTAAATGCTTGTCCGATGGATGGGGGTAGCTTATCCTTTAATTCTGAGGGCAAGGTTTCAGCAGCGTGGCGACGCCAAGGGGAAGTATATTACTGGTCAGAAAATCAGACGGAGTTGAAACTTGCCACAGGCCGTGATGTAAGTATGGCCCAAAAGAAGAACGAGATTTTTATTGCCTGGCAGGATAAAAAGATGCTGAGTGCGATCAACCTGAATACAAAAAAAATTACGCAACTTGGTTCCGGGGTTTCTCCCAAAATCTATATTTTGGACAATGGAAAAGCTATTTGTTTCTGGGAAGATGATAAAGTGCTGAAGTATAAGATAATATAAGTATAATTTATCGTTTAAGGATCAGATATCCTTTATTAAGCGCCGAAACCTTTTGGCCGTTTATCGTACGGTTTGTGGTGATGAGGTAATAATATACTCCATCACTTAGGGGAGCACTGGTATTTGAGAGCAATCCGGTATTAGCATATCCGGAAAATACCCTGTCACTTTCATTATATCCCGGCATTCGGTAAACCTCATTGCCCCATCTATTGAAGATCAAAACCAGATTGTCAGGAAATGAAACTATATTCTCAACTTTAAAATACTCATTGCCAAGTCCATCATTATTGGGGGACACCAGGGGATCGGGAAGGATATCGGGATTCAAAGGCGGATCATTTTTTGTGGTAATTGGAATTGTAGGTACAGGTGGATAGATGTCATTAATAATCACTACGGCGCCGCTGCCAATTCTTACAAGCGGGTCTGATGTTGATGCGATATTAAGTATAACATTTTCATCACCTTCCTGTTCATCGTCTGTTAAAGCAGCCAGGGTGACCTTTTGAGTAGTTGTCATCTTTCCGCGTGGAATCTTGATATCCAGGTACTGATCCAATAGGATATAATCAAAGTCTTTCCTCGCCCGGCCCTGATAGCTGAGCCTGATAGTTACATCATCCCTGAAGGGCCGCATCAGTCTTGCAGTTATAGCTGTTTTTTTTCCCTCGGAAACATTGCTTGTTGAGGGCGTCAGACTAACAATTGTAAAAGGGATAACTTCAATAATCAGAGAGGCTGTAGCACACAGTCCGGAAGTATTGCAAACCTGATAAGAAATTACTTCAATTCCCCAGAATCCAACATTTGGGGTATAGCTGAAATTCCCATCGGGACGGAAGGTTATCGTCCCATTTTTAGCACCTGATGTAAGTGAAAAACTGATATTTTCTCCCTGACGGTCATAATCATTCAGTGCAACACTCCCTGATATAAGAATTTCTTCATCGGTTTTGAAACGATCGTCTATGGCTATAGGAGGGCAGCTTCCCTGTAGCACTTCCGCAGAAACAATCAGGGAACATCCTTTAGCATCTTTTACAAACAGTTCATAAGTCCCCGGTGCAAGATTATCAATGAAATCGGTTTTAACCGGACTTCCTTTCCAGGTTAGATCGTATGGTTTTGTACCCCCGGTAATTGAGGCAGTAATCATTCCATCAATTGATGTTTTACAGACCGTATTTTTTACCGTTAGTGCCACCTTAAGGATTTCAGGTTCAGATATTGGAATACTAATTGTTTCAGAACATCCATTTGCATCAATTACCGACAGCGAATAATTGATATTCGGGGCCAAATTCTGCAGATTTTTTGTGGTTTCATTATTTGACCATTTATAAGTATATGGTAAGGTGCCACCAGCAACACTTATATCAATACTGCCATCCCTTGCGCCAAAGCAACTTGCATCGAGCTTAGTAAAAGCAATCCTTAGAGGGGCGGATGGTTGCCTGATGGCAATAGACTCAATGTATTCACACCCCTTTGAATCTGTAATTGTCAGGGAATAGGTTCCCGCAACAAGGCCACTTATATCTTTTGTGATCTGTCCGCTTTGCCAGCGATAGGTGTATGGAGCTGTTCCTCCGGCTGCTGTAATTTTAAGTGAACCGTTATTCCCACCAAAACATGAAACATCTGTCCGGATGTAGCTTAATCCTAAAGGAGCTGCAGGCTGTGTAATAATCAAGTCTGGAGATATTACTGTGATACACTCAGGACTAGCAGCATCCCTTACATATAATTGATAGGTTCCCGCGATCAGGCCACTGAATTTTGTTCCGCTTTGCCAGTTTATTCCACCATTTATGCTGTATTCATAGGTGCCGAATCCCCCGGAAACTGATTCAACCTGAATAGATCCCGTATTCGAACCATAACAATCAACATTAATATGTGAAGCACTGGCTTTTATAGCTGCCGTTGGCTGAATAATTACCGCACTGCCATTACCTGTATTAGAGCATGAATTGGCATCACTTACTGAGGTAATTCTATAGGTTCTGGTGGAGTCTGAACTGACATTGAATGTATAATCACTACTGCCGATTCCACTAATGGTGTTTGAACTTTTCCCGTCTGTATAGCTTATTGTCCATGGAGCTTTGCCGGTCAGTTTGACACTCAATGTACTTGTTGCACCGTAACAGGTATTTTTTCCCCCACTCAAGGTAGCAGTTGGCAGGGGATTTACCATGATAGTATATTTACTTTCAGGTCCGGTACAACCATTATTGACCGGAATAATCGTGTAGGTTACAAACTCAGGTGTTGATCCACTGTTCGTTAGAAATTGAACAGGAATCTTATTAGTACCACTACTCGTATACCCTGAAACTGTAGCCGGGGCACTTGCAGTCCATGTGAAGGTGGTTCCGGGGATATTGGAAGTAAGTTCGACCTCTTTTGAACTGGATTGGGTACAAAGCATTTGGGTCAAAGAATTACTAATCCTGGGAAGTGGCTTCACGGTTATTGTATAACTTGAAGATGGCCCGGCACAACCGTTTAATGTTGGTGTTACAGTTATCGATGCCTGAATTGCTGAACTTGTGGTATTAACAGCGGTAAATTCCGGAACATTTCCGTTTCCGCTGGCTGCTAAACCGATGGAGGAATTTGAATTGGTCCAGGTATAGTTTACTCCTGCAATATTAGCTCCAAATGAAGATGCGGAAACCTGTGTTCCGGAGCATATTGTAAAGTTCAGAGGAAGGGTTACAGTGGGCTCAGGATTAATGGTTATTGTGTAGGTATAGGGTAGTCCATTACACCCATTTAAGCTGGGGACTGCAGTAATCGTTGCAGTTATAGGTGCTAAGGTGTTATTTATAGCAGTAAATGCGGGGACATTGCCGTTCCCACTGGCTGCTAGTCCGATTGCCGGATTAGAATTCGTCCAGCTTATGGTGGCACCGGGTGGAGTACTGTTAAAAATACTTGCCGGCACCGTAACTCCTTTACAATAGTTTTGATTTTGAGGGACTACTAAGACGGGAAGGGGGCTTACTTTGATATCAAAGATTTTTGAAACACTGACACAAGAATTTAGGGTTCCTGTTACTGCATATGTTCCTGACATAGAGATAGTTGAGTTTGTACGGGTAACCGAAGAACCGGTAGCTGTAAAACCCATTGGCCCGGTCCATTTGTAAGTAACAAGCGGATCAGGATTAAGAATTGAAAGAATGAGGGGTTCGCCCTGACATACCGGACTAACATAAGGATTTATAGCTGGTTGAGGCGGAGCGCCGGGGCTTGCTATAGATAGTGTAGGGCCAATTGTTAAGCAACCGCTGGTATTCTTAACAACAACCGAGTAACTACCGGCACTTAGGTTGGTGAACTTACCTCCATTCTGAACAAAAGTGCCTCCGCCATTAATAGAGTATTCAAGGGGTTGTGTACCAATTGCGGTAATCGTGATTGTTCCGTCATTTAGATTACAAACTGTTTCATTTGTAGCTAAAGCTGTTGTAATTACGGGTAAAGGATTAACTGTGATGGTATAACTAATCGGGTTACCCGCACATCCGTTTAGTGATGGTATTATGGTAATTGTTGCAGAAATAGCAGAGCCGGATGAATTCGCTGCGATAAAGCTCGGGACATTTCCTGTTCCACTTGCTGGAAGTCCGATAGCGGTATTTGAATTGGTCCAGCTATATGTAGTGGCTGGTATATTACTTATTAAATTTCCTGCAGAAATGGTCTCACCGGCGCATATCACAGAATTTCCGGGTCCTGTGACTGAGGGTAATGGATTTACTGTAATTGTAAACGTATAAGTCTGACCCGGACATCCGTTCAGGCTCGGAGTAATGTTAATAGTTGCAGTGATGGTGGAATTTGTATTATTTGATGCAATAAAAGAGGGGATGGCTCCTGTCCCGCTGGCTGGAAGCCCGATCGCTGGATTTGAATTGGTCCAGCTAATAGTCGATCCCGGAGGAGTGCTGTTAAAAATATGTTGCGGCACGACAGCACCTTTACAGTAATTTTGATTCTGGGGAACAATTAATGCAGGCTTCGGGTCAACCTGAATATTAAAGATTTTAGAAGTGCTGACACATGCATTAATTGTAGCAGTTACAGCATAGTTTCCTGACATCGAAGGATCTGAATTTGAACGAATTACAGACGCTCCTGAAGCAGAAAATCCCAATGGCCCCGTCCATATATATGTGGCTAATGGGTTTGGGTTCAGGATGGAGAGAATTAAAGGTTCTCCCTGGCAAACAGGGCTGACATAGGCATTAATTTCAGGTTGCGGCGGGGCCCCAGGGCTGGAGATAGATAATGTTGGACCGTTAATGATACATCCATTAGCATTCCGTACTACTATTGAATAGCTGCCTGCTGCAAGGCCAGTGAAGTTCCCCCCATTCTGAACAAATGTATTTCCCCCATTGATCGAGTATTCTAATGGTTGGATACCATTGGCTGTTATTGTGATGGTTCCATCATTGATGTTACATTGTGATTCTGGAGTTGCTATGGCGGTTGAAATCACCGGCAAGGGATTCACGGTTATAGTATAGATTATTTGCTGACCGGGGCATCCATTTGAAACAGGGGTTACTGCAATTGTAGCTGAAATAGGTGATATTGAAGAGTTTACAGCGGTAAAGCTTGGAATATTTCCTGTCCCATTAGCCGAAAGACCTATACCGGGATTTGAGTTTGTCCAGCTATAGCTCGTACCTGAAATGTTGCTGACAAAATTGCTTGCCGTTATCGTTGTTCCCGAACAAACTACCAAATTTGCCGGCTGACTCATCGCAGGTAATGGATTGACAGTAATGGTGTAGCTCGATACCGGCCCGGTACATCCATTGTTTGTAGGTGTAACAGAGATGGTAGAAGTAATCGGAGATAGGGTATTGTTTATGGCGGTAAAAGCTGAAACATTTCCAATCCCGCTTCCCGCAAGTCCGATAGCGGTATTTGAATTGGTCCAGGTATAAGTGGCACCAGACGGGATACTGCTAAATACCGAAGCAGGGATAATGGTTCCTGAACATGCAATGATATTGGCAGGAACGGTGACAGCAGGTAATGGATTTACACTAATTGTATAAACCGAACTTGGGCCGGCACAGCCATTGAGGAATGGAGTCACAGTTATATTTGCTGCAATCATTGCAGAACTGGTATTGGTAGCTATGAAAGCCGGTACAGCACCACTTCCATTGGCTGGTAAACCAATGGCCGTGTTTGAGTTGGTCCAGCTAAAAGTTGTTCCGGGCTGGCTGCTGCTGAAACCAGACGCAGGAATGCTTGTTCCGGAACATACTGTGGAGTTAACCGGTACGATAACATTGGGTAATGGATTGACTGTGATTGTAAAGCTGGATGCGGTTCCGGCACAACCATTAGAAAAAGGAGTTACAGTAATGATCGAAGAAATAGGAGCAGTGCTGTTATTTACTGCTGAGAATGCAGGTAAATTGCCGTTTCCGTTTGATGCCAGGCCGATAGAAGAATTCGAGTTGGTCCAGGTATAGGTAGTTCCTGAAATATTACTACTGAATGTGCTAACAGGTACGGAAGCTCCATCGCATATCGCAAAATTTGCCGGCAATATTACTGCCGGCCTGGGATTAACAGTTATAGTAAAGGTGGCTGGCGGACCTGTGCAATTATTTAAAGTTGGTATTACTGTAATTGTTGAGGTAATAGGGGCGTTCGTATTATTAAGAGCTGTAAATGAAGGTATATTGTTTATTCCGGATGAAACCAGACCTATCGCAGTATTCGAGTTAGTCCAGGTATATGTTGCCCCGGCCGGAGTACTTAAGAAGACACCTTCAGGTATTGTTGATCCCACACAGAAAGTCAGATTTTGGGGGACGGTAACAATAGGTAATGGAGAAACTGCTACCTCGAAAACTCTCGCAGAACCTACGCATGCACCGCTGGTTGCAGTTACTGCATAGCTACCTGCATTGGAAGGAGTTACCTTTGGTATTGTAACTGAAGAACCTGTCGCTGAAAACTGAGATGGACCTGTCCAGGTATATGTCAGTGAAAGATCTGGGTTCTGTACACTTAATACCAGATCTGAACCTTCACAAACGGGATATAAAAAGGAGTTGATCGCTGGGGGTGGGGGAGCACCAGGACTTGTTACAGTTACAGTTTGCCCAACTACAACACAACCATATCCGCTTCTTACCGCCACAGTATAACTGCCTGCCGCTAAATTCTCAAATAAGTTTGAGCTGCTGAAAGTCGCCCCCCCATTGATTGAATATTGAAGTGGTGCAGCACCATTTGCCACAATAGTAATTTTACCATCACTCGAATTACAGGTAGTTTCGTTCACCGGGGTAGCGGAAGTTATAACAGGAAGTGGATTTACTGTGATAGTATAAGTGCTGGGAGTACCAATACATCCGTTTAGGGTTGGTGTAACTGTAATTGTTGCAGAAACTGGAGAAGTTGTATTATTTACTGCTGTAAAACTGGGTACATTGTTGCTGCCCGCCGCAGCTAGTCCTATAGAAGTATTGGAATTTGTCCATGTGTACGATGCCCCAACTGGGAGACTGCTAAAACTCGATGATGATATTGTCGCACCCGAACATACACTAAAACTGGCAGGAGTTATCGCTACAGGAACAGGTTTGACAGTAATTATAAAAGATGACGAAGGTCCGGCACAACCATTTAGTATGGGTGTTACTGTGATTGTTGATGAAATATTTGTAGCCCCCGGATTCAAGGCTGTAAATGCAGGAATATCACCATTGCCACTTGCTGCTAGTCCAATTGCTGTATTAGAATTTGTCCAGGTATAGGTTGCATTAGCCGGTGTACTACTAAAGTTGGTTGCAGCAATCGTTGTTCCTGCACACACTGTTGAACTGACAGGGACTGTTACTGATGGGAGAGGATTTATGGTTATTGTAGCAGCACCTGATGTCACTGGACCACAAGTATTTGTTACCACTACATCATATGATCCGGCGTCAGTACTATGGACTGCTGGGATGTTAAACGAAGCAGAGGTAGCGCCATTAATATTAATTCCATTTTTTCTCCATTGATAAGCGGGCGTTAGTGCACTGGTTACTGTGACGCTTAAATTTAGTACCGAACCAAGACAAACTGCCTGACTTATCGGAGTGCTGACTGTTGGGAAATCATTAATTGTCGCTGTTACCGGTGTTCGGGTGCTTTCACAAGATGTCCCGGTATTCGTAGTAACTAAAATAGAAACTGAATATTGAGTTGTAGAACTTAAAGCCGGTGTTGTATATTGGGAACTTGTGCTTGATTGAAGTAAGTTTCCATTATTATCATACCAATTATATTTTTCACCTGCTTGTGCCCCGGAAGCCGTTAATGTTACCGGGCCTGTGCCGCAGCGTGTTTGAGAAGAAACAAGTGGTGGCGGAATATTTGCCGGACCTGTACCTGAAATTATAAAATCAGGTGCAGAGCCCAATAAGCCAGATAATAATACTACATACCATTTATCTTTTATAACAGTAATTGGGGCGATAGGGTCGTTATGATCATACTGACCACAAACATTTAGTAGATTCAAGTCTGAACAACTAGTGGGTAATGTATCATAGCCACCCCATACCCAAACGTTTACCCCACCTGTGGATAAGTTAGTTGTTAGATTGATTTGACCATTATCAGTTGCTTTAAAAATTAACCATTGCGCATTACCAAGCCTTTGTCCGGCAGTTGAACAAGTGCTATAGTTAGGGCCCGAAGGAGCATTTACGCCACTATTTGCAACAAATTTGAAAGTTAAACTGGAACTGCAGGTATAAAATCTTGTAGATGAATTTGTAAAACATTGTGCTACTGCATCCTGAGCGGAAGTTATGAATGCAATGAGAAGTAGAAAAATCTTTGCCCACCTGTTGATGAAACAATACATGTGAGCAGGAGCAAGATTAAGATTTATTTTTTTTTTCATTCTGCCTGCTCATTTTCATGAAAGGTCGTACCAAAATTAACGCCTC
Organism: Pedobacter sp.; assembly: GCA_036676565.1. Lineage (GTDB taxonomy): Bacteria > Bacteroidota > Bacteroidia > Sphingobacteriales > Sphingobacteriaceae > Daejeonella. The sequence continues at coordinate 378,168 of JAKFCP010000014.1, read as the reverse complement.
TTTTTTTACGAATAATGGTCAAAAATGTTACCTAAATTGCAGTTTTAAGCTAATTTCAATTCATTTTCATTTTAATTAAAGATATGCTGCTTTTTAGAAATTATTTAATATTGAAATATCAGATCTTCTACACACAGACGGGGAGGGTTCTTAACTTGAAAAATGAATATTACAGGAGAGTTGAACCGTATATGGAAGCAATTTTTATGACACAGGGAGAATTAGAATGCGGGTATTCAATTTTGAGATTACAGATTTGAAAGGGAGATTAAACCAACTCATCCGATAATAGTGATCTCGGCAGACTTTCAAGATAATCAACACTCAGTGAGCTGGTCAGGAAGTCGACTACAAAGGGGTATTTCTTTGCACGCTCCGAATCTACCTCATCAATTGAATAGGAGGTAATGATCACTTTGGTATTGTTACAATGCGGATAGATTTCTGAGGAAAATCTATAAAGAAATTCCCATCCATCCATAACCGGCATATGCAGATCAAGAAGGATAAGACCAGGAAATTTGTTATGATTCTCAATATTTCCGTTAATAAGGCTTTTATAGTACTCTAAACCTTCAAAACCATTCAATGCGGTTACTACTTCCTCTGAAAATTTAGATTTATTGAGAATTTGTTTTTGAATCCACAATGTAACTTCATTGTCATTGATACAAAGCACCTTTTTTAATTGTTCGTAAGGCATATTTTAAAATATTAACAAATCCTGAGTTTATATACGGAATTGCACATACTAAAGTTTCATAAATGATAAGCTTTAATCCCTTATCCGATTTTTGATTTATCTGCATTTTATATTGAGCAGCAGAGTGTACATTCTTTGCCGATTTTGCTATTTTTGGTAAACCCTACTGATGAAGAGACTGTTATTGCTGTTTTGTTGTTTCCACGTTCTTACAGCGTTTGGTCAGAATGGTGCTGGCATTAGTCGAAGGAGTTCATTTAAGCTGCCTCAGGGAATAAGTCAAAAGGACTATTTACCGGATGTGATCATTGTTAAATTCCGCAAGGGGACCACCGCAGCTCAGATAAGTTCTGCAGGTTCAGCTTCTGGTTTAAGAAATCTGAATTTCAAAGCTTCCGAACTGAATATCAATCAGCTTTTTAAAAACTCCGTAAAAGCAATCAGTTCTGAGGCGATTCAGCGAATGGCAATTAAAGATACGGTTGGCATTGACAGAATATATGAATTGAGGTTCAATTCAAAGCAGGGAATTGAGAAAGTAATCAATGAATTACTGAAGAATCCCAATATTGAATACGCTGAGCCAAGTTACCTGCACTATGTTTCCTATACTCCCAATGATCCGCTTTTTTCAGGTTTTCAAAGCCAGCTTAAGCAGGTAAAGGCTGAGCAGTCATGGGATCTGATTAGAAATTCTTCCAACACAATCATTGCCATTGTAGATACAGGGACTGATATGGATCATGTTGATCTGAAAGCAAATATTATATTTCCTGGAATTGATCTCGTTGGTGTAAGCGGTACAAACCCCCAGGTGGATAACAACCCTGATGTAAGCAGTGATTCAACAGATCATGGGGTAAGTGTTAGCGGTATCGCCTCGGCTGTTTCAGATAATGGACTTGGTATTGCAAGTATAGCTTACAATGCTAAATTAATGATCGTAAAAGCATGCGCTGATAATAATGCAACAGTTATTTACAAGGGTTATGAGGGGATTAAATATGCGGCGGATAACGGTGCCCATATAATTAATTGTTCATTCAGCGGACCAAACGGCTCCTCCTTTGGCCAGGATATTGTGAATTATGCCATGTCAAAGGGGAGCCTTATTGTCGCTTGTGCCGGGAATTCCAATAGTTCTGCACCAGAATATCCCGCAGCATATGCAGGCGTGCTCGGAGTGTCGGCAGTTGATCTGAATGATAAAAAGAATGATTTTTCAAGTTATGGCAGCCATATTTCCATATCGGCACCCGGAGTAGTTTATTCAAGTAAAAATGGGAATAAATATGGTCTTGTTGCAGGAACCTCTTTTTCAGCTCCTATGGTTTCAAGTGCAGCGGCATTGGTAAGGTCACGATTTCCGGCTTTTGATATGTTTCAGGTAGCTGAGCAATTAAAAGTGAGTTCAGATAATATTGATCATCTTAATCCGGGATATGCGGGGCAGTTGGGACATGGACGGTTGAACGTATTCAGGGCACTTACCGAGACCTTACCTTCAATAAAATATCAGAAAATTACGTTCAATGATAAGGGTAATGGATCAATACCTGCTGGTGATACCTTATCTATTTTTCTGGATATCAAGAATTTTTTATCACCGGCCACCGCACTTTCAATAAAGCTGCTTACTACTAATCCTAATATTCAGATAATAAATCAGCAATATATGGTTAGCAGTATCGGGACAAAAGAATTGAAGACTATGATTGGACCTTTTCGGGTATATGTCAGGCCTGGTACACCAGATAATGAACTTGTCAATTTCAGTATAAATTATTCCTCTGGTGGCAATTATCAGAGTACTGAACAACTTCAGGTTCGTGTGGCCCGGGATTTTATGAATATTAAAGTAAATCAGATCAGTTCTACGATTAGCAGTAATGGTCGTATTGGCTATGCTGATAGCGATGGCGAGGATGGCTTGGGATTTATTTATAAGTCTGAGCCTTTACTGGTAGAGGCCTCTCTGATGATTGGGAAATCTGCTTCGGAGGTTTCGAATAATGCCAGGTCGGGTTTCGGTACTTCAGATGAACATTTTGTTAAAAAGCTCAGGGTTTTCAAAGATGATGATACCAAAGCCGCATTTCTGGGACATTCGGAGTTTGATGATTCCGGGAGTCCCAATCGCTTGAACCTGTATGTCAGGCATAGTCAGACGGCCTTTGCAACTGTGCCGGATGATAAGTATATCATCTCGGAATATGAAATCCGTAATGCGGGGCAAACAGTATTAAATGGTATCTATGCTGGCCTATTTTCGGACTGGGACGTCGATCAGATTGCAAGGGATGTTACAAAATACGATGCCGCAAACAGATTGGCTTATGTTTACGGCAGGCACGGTGGAACATATTATGCTGGTGTTAAACTTCTCAGCACGACTGGAAAAGCTGTTTATTACCCCCTTGCTAATCAGGTTCCGGCCGATCCGATCTTTGCCGATGGTGAATTTAGCATAGCTGAAAAATATCAGACACTTTCTGCGGGAATTAAAAGTACAGGTTTGGGTGAAAATGTACCTGATGGTTATGATGTTTTACTTGTCAGCGGCTATGGTCCGTTTACAATCCCGATAAATGGAACTGTTAAGGTGGCATTTGCATTAATAGGGGGAGATTCACTGACTGATCTTCAAGCCAGCGCTGTAGCAGCACAAAAAAAATATGATGAATTAAACAGTTCTGAAATTGCTGAAGCCGAAGACGGATTTGTGCTCAGACAAAACTTCCCTAATCCGGGATTTGATCAAACAACAATTGATTTTAGCCTTAGCCGCCCTGGTCTTACAAATCTGATCCTGTATGATAGTACGGGAAAGGCTGTCAGAGAATTAATTAAAGACAGTCTTGCAACTGGTTCTTATCGTATTAATGTGGATTTAGCTGATTTGCAATCGGGAATATACATTTACAAGATGCAATTTGAAGGCAGAGAAAAAACTTTAAAATTACTTATAACAAAATAGTTCCCGGTAACACCAGATCTATCATGGTTTCGATCTAATCTAGTGAGTGCTTTCCCATTCCCCATTCCCCATTTTCCATTCCCTACCTAATAAACGGATCACTCCATTTTTTGTCAGTATATACATTGGTCCCGGCAAGAGTTTCAAGGAAAGATACCACAGCATTTATCTCATTTTCCGTAAGGTTTAATTTCTGCCCGATACCATTTGGAGCCAGTCTGGGGTCGAGATTTGGGTTTTGGGCAGGATTAAGATTAATCGTGTTATAGTGATTTAGCACCGCCCTTAATCCTCCAATTGCCCCCGTATGCATCATGGGGTTGTTCACTCTTCTGTCTGTCCTGGTAAGATCGCGTAAACTGGGTGCTCTGGTATTAGTAAAATCTCTGTTTGTGCCATTGGCCTGGCCGATTATTCCATTATTCCTGCTATTGGGGTCAATATCGAATTCAGGTGCATTATGACAGGCATTACACCCGAGTCCGCCAGCAATTCTGCTTGAATTTGAATCAAAAACAGGTGCCGCGATAAATAAATTTTTGCCGGTATTTTCTGCCTGAGTAAAATTCGGAAAATTCTGATTGTCGTTCGCCACCAATGCCCTGCCTGCATCATATTTTGAATCGAAAGACTGTATGCTTCTGATAAACTGTGCAAGACATTCCTGAATTCTGGCTTCTGTTACATTAAGGTCATTATATGCAAACTTAAATAGTTCATTGTAATACGCAATTCCCTGTAATTTAGTAAGCAGAGTATTTAGTCCGGGTCTCCCATTCTGGCCACTGAAGCCCAGTTCAGCATGATCCTGAATCGGTTGTGTAGTTTGTATTTCTAAACTGGCGGCCCGTTCATCCCAAAAGAATTTACGCTCAACAGCAAATCTTGAATTCACAAGTCGCATCGAATGTCTTTGTGTAAGTCCGCCCACTACACCTGAACTTACTATCTCAGGATCACTGAAAGCAAATTCCTGTTTATGGCAGCTGGCACAGGATATAGTGTTGTTGATGCTCAGATTCTTATCGTAGAAAAGTACACGTCCAATTGTGGCTTTGGCATTTGATATCGTATTAGCACCAGTATTGTCTTTTTGGATGTATATAGGTTTGGCTTGTCCGGCATATTCTGCTAAACTATTCAGATTAATATTATCTCCAAATGCGGCTTTAATCGCTGCATAGGTAATCTGTATTTCCAGGGTCTCACTTTCTTTTTTGCTGCATCCCACCGCAAAGAATATGAAAAGACTTATTGCAATTAAAACTTTAGGTATAGCTTTCATGTGTCCTGTTTATTGACATATACGAAAGATTTGTAATTCTAAGTTAAATTAACGTATGGCTGCACATTTACCCAAAAATGGGTAATTCTTGTTGACTGAGAATAATAAAATTCAGGAATGGCTATTATCACGAAATAGTATTAAAGCAGGTTCTGCAGCGCGGTTCATAACTCTCCTTTTCACCCAATAATATCTTCGATTCGCTCGGTACAGTACGGTATGAATAAGTTGCGGGTCCACCACATTGCAAACAAACGGCATGTACCTTGTTTACCACTTCGGCAATTGACATCAGTTCGGGCATAGGCCCAAAAGGTTTACCCTGAAAATCCATATCTAGTCCGGCTATAATTACCCGGATTCCTCTGTTAGCTAAAGTATTGCATACATCAGGTAATTGATCGTCAAAAAATTGAGCTTCGTCTATTCCGACAACTTCAGTGTTTGAGCTTAAAAGAAGGATTGAAGCGGCATTTTCAACCGGGGTCGATTGAATGGAATTAAGGTCATGTGATACCACTGAGTTTTCATCATAGCGGGTATCTGTTTTTGGTTTGAATATTTCAACGTTCAGTTTAGCGATCTGGGCACGTCGAAGTCTTCTGATCAGTTCTTCTGTTTTGCCTGAAAACATAGATCCACAGATAACTTCAATGCTTCCACTGAGCTCTTTTCTCCGCTTAAAATTGTGTTCACTGAATAACATTCTGCTTGTTTGTCCCTCTTTTTTCCTGTCGCTAATATCCGATTTTTAATGGATTTAAGAGTACAGAAAAGCGATTCCCTTATCAGTTTTTAGTCAATACATTTAATAAATGTGCTTATATTTGATTATGGCTTTTTTGCCATGATACTATTTTCAGGCTGATTCGACCCGGTCGGCCCCAATATTCGAATGAGGATGAATAAGAAAGAAATCTTTAAGAAAGTTGCCGGAATTATAGCAGAATTGAATGAGCAATATGAATATCTGTCTCAGGATCCAGAAAATCTGAATGAACTTGAACTTGAGCTTTTTGCTGCCAATGCAGATTTTTTATCCGATCATATAACAATTCTTCAGAAACTTAATCATAATTCGAAACCGCATAGCCCTGAGCCGGAACCATCTATCGCTGCTGAGATCGTAAAGCCTGAGCCATTTGTCGGGGAGAAGCCTGCTGAGAACCTCATAATTGAAGATGAAGATCAAGTGACTATTCCTGAATGGAAATTTGAGATCAAGGATGAAGCTGTTCAATCATTCGATTACGAAGAGAAAGCTGCACATGATTTATTTGATCGCCCGCTTACCGAAGAGGAAATGGTAGTAATTGAGCAGAAAACCCAATTGAAAGTCCAGCCTGAGAATGATTCTGAAATAGAAATTGATGAATCTTTAAAATCAGAAGAAACTGAGGAAGCACTGCCCGAAGCTGATTTAAATCCTGTGTTTGGAATATTCGAAGTAAATAATATTCAGGAACCGGCTAACCTAACAACAGAGTCTGATGCTGAAGAACAGCCCCTAACAATCAATGAGATACTTGCATCTCAGGCTTCACAGAGTACAGTCTCGAGCCAGTTTGCTAAACGGCAGGTGAAAGACCTGAAAAGCCTGATCAATCTGAATGACAAGTTAGTATTTGTGAGAGATCTGTTCAACGGCTACAGTCTGGCTTATAGTGAAGCCATCGAGATATTGAATCGTTTTGAAAGTTTCGAGTCTGCTGATAATTTCCTTAAGCAAAACTATTCTTCCAAGAATAACTGGGCTGAGAAGCAAAATGTTGCAGATAAGTTCTACGAAATTCTGAATCAACGATTTTCTAGATAATTCCCATTCGGTTAGAATCAAATTTAAGCAGTATAAACAGCAGGATCGTAAAACTCCATAGGGAAGATCCTCCATAGCTTAAAAATGGGAGTGGGATACCAATCACCGGAATTAATCCGATGGTCATTCCAATATTGATAAAAACGTGGAAGAACAATATTGAGGCTACACCATAGCCATAGATCCTCGCAAAGGAAGATCGCTGACGTTCTGCAATATTCACTATCCGTATCAAAAGGAAGAGATATAAACTAATCACAAGGAAACAGCCGGCAAAGCCCCATTCTTCACCTACAGTACAGAAAATAAAGTCGGTACTTTGTTCGGGAACGAAATCATATTTGGTTTGTGTGCCCTGGAGATATCCCTTACCCCATAGTCCCCCTGAGCCGATGGCTATTTTAGACTGATTTAAATTGTATCCTATTCCGCGAGGGTCATTTACCTTTCCAAGAATAACATCAATCCGGTTTTTTTGGTGAGGTTTGAGGATTTTGTTGTAGGCAAAATCAACAGAAAATATAAATAAGACAGAAAATAAAAAACCTGATCCTATGATAGTTAATGATTTTCTGCTTTTACGATAGAAATAGATTAGAGTAGCTGCCAGGACAATAACACCAACAAGAACTACGTATTTATTGTATAAAACCGTTAGCACAAAGAGTAGTATGGAAAGCCCCTCAATGACAAGGAAATAGCCTGATAGTCCCTCGCGATATAATACCAGTATAAGTGAACTGAAGGTTAATGCAGAACCGGCATCAGGCTGCAGTAAAATAAGTGCAGTTGGAAGAAGTATGATGAATGCCGCAGTTATCTGCGTTCTGAGCTCCTGCACTTTAATGGTACCCGAGCTGAGGTATCTGGCAAGTAATAAACAGGTAGCAAATTTAGCAAACTCTGAGGGTTGAAGCCTGAAACTGCCAATAGGAATCCAGGCCTGATTCCCTCCTACATTACGACCAATGATCAAAACAAGAATCAGAAGTAGAATAGTAATGCCATAAAATACCGGAGAAAAGGTATTGAAAAATTTGTTGTCAAACAGCAGAATGGCGAATCCAATAGTGAATGCTGAAATAATGAAGATCAGTTGTTTACCATAATTTGTATCCAGATCGATTATACTCGGATTCATTGGGTCATAAACTGCAGCATGGATGTTGAACCAGCCAATAATGCACAGGGTCAGATAGGTTAGTATGATAAACCAGTCTACATTAAAAAAGAGGCTGCGTTGATTATTCATTTGATTTTATCTTCGCTTCTGTTAAAACTGTTTTATTCCTGGTGCTGTCTGAATCCTGCTTCCTGATCACTTTACCTGAGCCAGGGAGCAGATTCGCATCAATCAGCCGATCCATATAGGCTTTTGGTCTGTTGATTTTTTTATTTATATATTTTTCAACCATAAGGCTGGCAATTGGCGCCGACCAGGTTGCTCCGAATCCGGCATTCTCAACGACTACTGCAATTGCAATTTTTGGGTTTTCTCTGGGTGCAAATGCGACAAAAACGGAGTGATCTTTTCCATGCGGATTTTGTACTGTACCAGTTTTACCACACATTTCAATTTCAGGAATTCGTGAGTACCAGGCTGTACCACTTGGCTGGTTTACCACCGCACTCATTCCATCTATAATAACATCGAAATACCCGGGATCAATACCTGCATTATTCTTTTTTAGAAATTCTTCTTTAATTACATTCTTATCACCAATTGCCTTAATAAGATGTGGTTTATAGAAAAATCCGCGGTTGGCAACGATGGCCATCACATTTGCCATTTGTAATGGGGTTATTCCCAACTCCCCCTGACCAATGGATAAAGATATCGTAAAAGCAGAGCCCCATCTGTCATTTTTAAAGCGTTTGGTATAGTAATCGGCAGTAGGCAGGAGCCCATTTCGTTCTCCCGGCAAATCAATTCCCAATGCAGTTCCAATTCCGAACGCAGAAACGGCTGCCCGCCATTTTTTATAAGCATTTACTGGCCGCATACCGGCCTGGTCAATCATTCTGGCATAGGTATAACCATAATAAGTATTGCATGACTCTGTAATTGAACCTTTCAGCCCAATTGATCCATGGACGTGTGTACAGCCCATAAAACCCTGACGCCCGTAACGGTAGCCACCCGGACAAAAGAAATAAGTATTCTCATTAATTAATCCGAACTGTTGAGCAACCAGAGCATTAACTACCTTAAAAATTGAGCCTGGAGGATATTCTGCCTGAATTGGGCGGACAAACATTGGCTTGTATGTATCGTTAAGCAGGGCCATGTAATTATTGCCTCGCTGACGGCCAACCATCAGATTTGGATCATAACCCGGGCTGCTGACAAATGATAATATTTCTCCTGTTGAAGGCTCTATTGCGACTATACTGCCGATCTTGTTCTTCATCAACTGTTCTCCCAGTTTTTGCAGATCCTTGTCCAATGAAGAGATCATATGCTCACCCGCAACTGCGACAGTATCATATTTTCCATCCGCATAATTCCCCTTTGGCCGGTTTAATGCATCAACCATAAGGTTTTGTACTCCCCGCTGTCCTCTTAACAATTCCTCATAGGACTTTTCAACACCAGTAATTCCATGATAATCACCCTGCCTGTAAAAGCCTTTTGAATTCTCAATTACTTTTTGATTGACCTCTCCGATATAACCCAGAAAATGGGCTGCAATACTATCCGGGTATCTTCTAACCGTTCTGTTCTGAACATAAAATCCCGGAAAATTACTCAGCTTCTCCTGAAAGGATGCATAAATCTGTACGGACAGTTGCTTCTCAAAAATAGATGCTTTGTATGGTGAGTAGGATCGGGCCTTTTTGAATCTCCTGTCAAATCCTTTTTTATCAATCCCGATCAGATTGCAGAATTCAATTGTATCGAATGGCTTTACTTCCCTCGGAATAACCATCAGATCATAAACCGGCTCATTTTGTACGAGGATATTTTCATTCCTGTCAAGAATGACTCCCCGTGCAGGATAAATGGGTAATCTTCTGATTACATTATTTTCTGCAGACAGAATGTATTCATCGCTGATCACCTGTATATAAAACAGACGCATGAGCAGAATTATGGTTATGGCGATGAAGATTCCCTGAACTACAAACTTTCTCGCAAAAAAACTATTCATTAATTCTGATCAAATAGAAAATTTTATTTTTCCTCTACAAGTAAAATTTCAATAACAGAATGATCAGAATAAAACCTCTCACTTTGTTTATTAAACTGTAAAAGTAAGAAAGAATTTATTCTGCAGGCATATGCCCCATATAAATATTTATTCTGCTTCTTAAGAGGAATAATATGGTGGTTAAATCTCCACTATGAAAGCAATAAAGTAAAAAACACCATTAATACGATGAATTATGCCATAATAGACTGGTTGAATCAAGTATATTTGTAAATATGAAAAGCGATATTCCTGTTTATGACATAAGTTCGTTTTCGGAGTTCAGGCATGAGGATATTCTGGTAGCGCGTTTATCTGAATATTGGGATACTCATAAGGATCTTTATTATTCGCATCGTCACAATTTTTATCATATAGTTCTTTTTAAAGAAGGTAAGGGTACTCATAGTATTGACTTTCAAACATTCCCTGTAAAGGCGAATCAGATGTATTTCATGATTCCTGGGCAGGTTCATAACTGGAATTTTGAGGGACCTGTTGAGGGCTATGTTATAAATTTTTCAGTTTCTTTTTTTCAATCATTCTTACTAAAGCCTGATCTTCTGGATGATTTTCTTTTTTTCAGTGGCGTTGCATCAGATTCTGTGATACAAGTGCCGGATGAACTTGAATTGAAGGTCAGGGTAATTTTTGAGGAGATATTGGATGAAAGTTTAGGAAACAGGTTATCCGGACTTACTCTCGTTCGGGCTTTGCTGATGCAAATTTTTATTCTTGTATCACGATTAAATAACTTTCCCCATCATGAGATAGTTGCTTCCCGGAATCATACTCTCCTGAAAAACTATAAAGTGCTTATTGAGAAGAATTATGCTGATCTGAAATTGCCCAAAGCATACGCTGAACTCCTATTTATTACTCCCAATCATCTGAATGCTTTATGCAATCATTTATTGGGAAAATCGGCAGGTGAATTAATCAGGGACAGACTGTTTCTGGAGGCTAAAAGACTATTAATGAATCCCGACCTGACGATCAGCGAAGTTTCGCGTCATCTTAATTTTGTTGACAATTCCTATTTCAGCAGGGCTTTTAAAAAAAGTGTTGGGATTAGTCCTGAGGAATTCAGGCGAAAAAGTTTAAATAATCAGTATGAATCTGACATGAATAAAATAAACATTAAACACGCAGAGCAATGTTTATTTATTCCTGGTTTTAGGGGTCATGAACCCTCAGGGATTTAATCATCAAAGGCTCCATCTGACAAAAAAAGTAATAAAAAATAAACAGATGAAAACAATCAATCCAGTCGATGAACCGAAGACGGTTTCGCAAATTAACGCCGTTATAAACTCAAAATGCCCCCGATGCCGGAGGGGCGATATGTTTGTAAATTCTATGTATGGATTTAAAGCCCAGAAAATGCATACAAACTGTCCGCATTGTGGTTTGAAATACGAACGGGAGCTAGGGTATTTTTATGTTGCGATGTTTATCTCTTATGCATTAAATGTTGCGCAAATGATAATCGCAGGAGTTCTGACCTATCTAATCACTGGGAATACGGAGAGTCCATGGTTATATATGGCTACAATTTTCCCCATTGTTCTTATTCTTGCGCCTTTCAATTTCAGATACTCGAGGGTATTACTGCTTCATTATATGACTCCGGGTTTGAATTATGTTCCCGCGATGGGAGCAGACCCGAAAGTATAAAGATCCAACAAAAAATTACCTGATTTTCTTGCGGAAAAAAGCAAACTCAGTAATCAGAATCAGGAAAACTGTAAAAAGAGTACTCAGAACAACACGAATCAAAGTGAAACCAAGTTCTGAGAATTTGAAGTTTTCAAAACTGAATAAGATCAGATGGTGAAAGAAGGTCAGGATGACCGCATAAAAGATAAACCATCTGAATCCCATTATTCCGAGGCTGGGTTCTGGTTCATTGTCAAAACCATCGCGCTGTACAGTTACAGAAATAAATACAATTCTTACGAAAGCCATTACGGTACAGGCAATAGCATTCAGACCGAGTGTATCGTAGAAAACATCGACAGTAATACCAGTAAAGAAGGCCAGCAGAAAGAGGAGGGCATTCGGTATTCCAAATGGGAGCAGCAGAATAAACAGGATATAGAGATAGGGTATGCTTAGATTATAATACCCAATATTCTTAAACAGAAAAACCTGAGTAGCAATAAGCACAATAAAACGGATACTATTTATAATCACTGCCCGTCCCATTATTCGACTTTATTTTGAGCTTCCAAATTCAATTGTTCTTCAGAAAGCAGATTGATGATCACATATACGTATTGTAATTTTGCAAAATCGGTGTCCAGTTTGACCTGAATGTTGAGGGCACTGTTTCCATCACGTGTATCTGATTCACTTACATAACCGATATTGGTACCAGGAGGGAAGAGTGAAAACTCTGAAGTAATTACTCTTGCCCCCTTTTTAATGGTCAAATGGCTTTGAATATCTTTGAGAAGGGCAAATCTGGAGTCATAATTTCCTTCTCCCCAGACCAGAGATCCGATATTCCCATCTACGCTGGCACTGATTTTAGTTTCTGTATGGAGCAGGGAGCGTACTGTTGAAAAATTCTCGGAAACATTTAATATAATACCGACGACTCCGCTGGAAGCAATAACACCCATTCCTTTCTTTACACCATGCTTGCTGCCCCGGTTGATTGTTAAATAATTGTTCTTTTGATGTACTGAATTATTGATTACCCTGGCTACAGTGTAAGTATATTGTTGTTTAAGCGCACTGTCTTTTACGGTTATCTGTTTGACACTATCGTCATAATAAGAGGATTTAAGGAGATTTCTAAGCCTGGCATTCTCTGCTGCCAGACTATCATTGGTTTTTCCTAAAACGAGATAGCTGCTGAACTCATTTACCCGTTCATAGGCAGCTCCAATTACCTGATTAGATGAGTTCCATACACTGGCACGCTGATATGAATTATTGTTGATCAGCAGGATTAGTGAGATAGTAAAGAAGATTACGAGCAAAAAAAATGCGTTGTACTTACTTATGAAAAGCCAGAGGTTACGCATATTTCGAGTTGTAGGTTATAAGTTGTAGGTTATAAGTAATAAGTTATAAGTTTTGTATTCCTGCTTATGACTTTATATCTGAAAGTATTGAAGTGTAGATCAGAACAATAACAGATCTGAATGTATAATGTACAGAGTTTGGAACTTATAACTTATTACTTACTACTTACAACTTTACTGCATTAAAAATTTAAAGTTTCCAATATTCTTTAAGGCGATGCCTGTTCCCCGTACAACTGCACGCAATGGATCTTCAGCTACGTGTACAGGAAGTTTGGTTTTTGCGCCAATACGTTTATCTAAGCCACGTAATAATGCACCACCACCTGTTAAATAAATACCGGTCTGATAAATATCTGCAGAAAGTTCAGGAGGTGTGATCTCTAATGCTTTCAGGATGGCTTCTTCTATTTTTGAAATCGACTTATCAAGACAGTGTGCAATTTCGGTATATGAAACTGTGATTTGCTTAGGTACACCGGTCATCAAATCGCGGCCTTGCACAGCATAGTCTGCTGGTGGATCCGATAGTTCAGGCAGAGCAGCCCCAACTTCAATTTTGATCTTCTCTGCGGTACGATCACCAATCATGATATTATGTTGTCTGCGGATGTATTGAACGATATCGCTGTCAAAATTATCACCTGCTACACGGATAGACTGGTCGCAGACAATTCCGGAAAGTGCAATAACTGCGATCTCTGTTGTTCCGCCACCAATATCAATGATCATGTTTCCCATTGGCTCTTCCACATCAATACCAATACCCACTGCGGCAGCCATTGGCTCATGGATCAGGTAGACTTCTTTTGCCCCTGCGATCTCTGCAGAGTCGCGCACCGCACGCTTTTCAACTTCAGTAATACCTGAGGGGATACAGATAACCATACGAAGGGACGGGAAAAACCAGCCTTTACCGTTGTTAATCATCTTAATCATTCCCCTGATCATATATTCAGCCGCATTAAAGTCGGCAATTACCCCATCTTTTAATGGCCTGACAGTTCGGATATTATCATGGGTTTTACCCTCCATCTGCATAGCCTGTCGTCCGATAGCAATAACTTTATTTGTAGTCCGGTCAAAAGCCACAATCGAAGGCTCATCAACCACAACTTTATCATTATGTATTATAAGAGTGTTTGCTGTACCCAGGTCAATTGCAATCTCTTGTGTAAACCAATTAAATAATCCCATTAGCTATTTCTTATCGTGTTGAAAATGTATTTACTAAGATAAACTCTTTTATCAATCATGGTAGTATAAAACCTGATGATTTTATTGAAAGAGTTCTATTAATGTTTAAAATGTCTGATACCTGTAGTGACCATACCCACACCTTTGGCATTCGCCATATCAATTGATTCCTGATCTTTAATTGATCCTCCGGGTTGTAGGATCATCACAACCCCTGCCTCAGCAGCAATTTCAACACAGTCGGGAAATGGGAAAAATGCGTCTGAAGCCATAACGCTTCCTGCAAGATCAAAATTAAATGCCCTTGCTTTCACAATAGCCTGCTGAAGCGCATCTACGCGGGAGGTTTGACCAACCCCGCTCGCGATCAAACAGGAATTTCTGGCAAGTACAATCGTATTTGATTTGGTATGTTTTACGATCTTATTTGCAAAAACCAGGTCTTTTAATTGTTGATCAGTTGGTTTACGTTCAGTTACAGGTTTCATCTCAGCGGCTGCTTCCATCAGCACATCTTTATCCTGTTCAATTACCCCATTCAACAATGTTTTAAACTGTTTTGAGGGTAGCTTAACATCGTTTCTTTTAAGCAGAATACGATTCTTCTTAGAAGTTAATATCTGTTTTGCAGGTTCTGAAAATGAAGGGGCAATAAGCACTTCGAAAAACAGATTATTAATTTCAGCAGCTGTTTCAGCATCAATTTCACGATTGCAGATCAAAACTCCGCCAAAGGCAGAAACAGGGTCACAAGCCAGTGCTGCTTTCCATGCCTCAATTATGGATTCATTGCTTGCAATTCCGCAGGCATTGGTGTGTTTAAGTATTGCAAAAGTTGGTTCTTCAAATTCATCGATCAGTGCAACTGCAGCGTCGACATCAACCAGATTATTATAGGAAAGCTCTTTGCCGTTTAGTTTGTCAAACATTGCATTCAGATCACCATAGAAAACACCATTTTGATGCGGATTCTCGCCATAACGAAGTGTACTGGCCTTTTGTTCACTGTATTTGAAAACAGTTAAAGGATCTTCCTGATTAAAATAGTTAAAAATCGCTGTATCGTAATGAGATGAAACGTTAAATGCCTGACGTGCAAATGCCTTACGGTGATTAAGTGTGGTATAGCCCCCGTTTTCAGTTAAAATATCTCCTAAAGTTTTATAGTCGTCTTTAGAAGCAATGATGACCACATCATTGAAATTCTTGGCTGCAGCACGTATCAGAGATATTCCTCCTATGTCAATCTTCTCGATGATATCGGCATCAGAAGCTCCTGATCTGAGAGTTTCTTCGAAAGGGTAGAGGTCAACAATTACCAGATCAATTTCCGGAATTTCGTATTGCCCGATCTGGGCTTTATCTTCCTTGTTTTCCCTGCGGTTCAGGATGCCTCCGAAAACTTTTGGATGCAGGGTTTTTACCCGGCCGCCAAGAATTGATGGGTATCCGGTCAGATCTTCAACAGCAATCACATCTATACCAAGTTCGCGAATAAATTTTTCAGTACCTCCTGTGGAATAAAATATCACACCCTGTTCATGTAACTGGCGGATAAGAGGTTCTAAATTATCTTTATAATAGACTGAAATTAAGGCGTTTTTGATCTTAACAGGATGGCTCATTGATATTTAATTCTAAAACCGCAAAGATAGTTTTTTTGATCGGTTTGCTATGAAATTTTAGTGAAAAATCTGCAGCTAATTATGATTTATAATAAGAGGCAAATAAAGGAGTTTTTGAAATATATTGGTTTTCTGTTGATTTGCTTAAGTCCGGGAGAGGTTAAGTTAAGACTTCATCTTTTTTAACAATTGCTCCACCACTTTTGGGTAGTGCAAATGCTCCAGCTGCTGTCCCTTAAATTTGAGCATTTCCAAATCATCACCGGGTTCTATTTTGAAACGCGACTGATGAATAATTTCACCTTCATCAAAATGTTCGTCAATAAAATGGATGGTGATACCCGACTCTTCCTCATGGGCATCAAGAATTGCCTGATGTACCCGGTCGCCATACATGCCTTTTCCCCCGTATTTTGGAAGCAGGGCAGGGTGAATATTGATAATCTTGTTTGGAAAAGCTTTTAATAGATTTTGTGGGATCAACCACATGAAACCGGCGAGAACGATCAGGTCAATCTGAAGATTTTTTAAGAGCTCAACTATATTGTTTGTTTTGTAGAATTCATGCTTATCAAATATATGCGATGGGATCTCAAAATTATCAGCACGCTGTAAAACGTAAGCTTCAGGATTATTGGTCAGAACAATAACAACTTCAGCATCCATGTGTTTTTTGAAATGCTCCATAATCTTTTGAGCATTTGACCCTGACCCTGATGCGAAAATTGCGATACGTTTCTTCAAGATTGTTCTATTTTTAACAAAGATATTATTTTGGAGGTTTTATGGAAATGATCTTGATCAATTTGTCGATTTGTCAATGAGTCTATTTGTCTATTTCCCAAGCTAATTCTTTATTCGACAATGTGTTTTTTATTTCTCCAATTCTTTAGATATGGAATTTTACAGTTTAGAATAAGCTTGCCCATAGACAAATCGACAAATCAATCAATCGACAAATCATCACAGGTTCCCCCTGGCTTCCTGTTCTCTTTCTAAAGCTTCGAAAAGTGCTTTGAAATTTCCTGCTCCGAAAGATTTTGCTCCCTTGCGCTGAATTATTTCAAAGAAAAGGGTAGGACGGTCTTCAACTGGTTTAGTAAAAATCTGGAGTAAATAGCCTTCTTCATCCCGGTCGACCAGAATTCCTAAATTCTTAAGTGGTTCGATATCTTCTTCTATCTTACCTACTCTTGCTTCCAGATCATCATAATAGATGGATGGAACCTTTAAAAACTCAACACCCCGGTTCTCCAATTTGCTTACGGTATCTACTATGTCATTGGTTGCAATTGCTATATGCTGAACTCCTTCATCTCCATAAAAATCAAGATATTCTTCAACCTGTGAACGTTTTTTACCCACTGCAGGTTCATTTATCGGAAATTTTACATAACCATTCCCGTTGCTCATCACTTTACTCATTAAAGCTGAATATTCGGTAGAGATCTGTTTATCATCAAAAGTCAGGATGTTTTTGAAGCCCATCACATCCTCATAAAATTTCACCCATTTATCCATTTGATTCCAACCTACGTTACCCACGCAATGATCAACATACAGTAGTCCAGTTGGTTCAGGATTATAAGTGCTTTCCCATTTCTCATACCCTGGCATGAACAGGCCATTATAGTTTTTGCGTTCTACAAACATATGTACCGTTTCACCATATGTATAAATACCACTCATCCTAACTTGTCCGTAATCATCTTCCAGTGTTTGAGGATCCAGATAACTTTCTGCACCGCGGGAAGTGGTCTGATGGTGTGCATCATAGGCATCATCAACCCATAGGGCAATGATTTTAACTCCGTCGCCATGACGGGTCAATTGTTCAGAAATTGGATGGTCCGGAAATAAGGGCGTGGTCAGCACCAGTCTGATCTTGTTTTGCACAAGAACATAGGATGCACGGTCTTTAACCCCGGTTTCCGGGCCGGCGTAGGCCAGACTTTGAAAACCGAAGGCTGTTTTATAAAAATGAGCCGCCTGTTTGGCATTTCCTACATATAATTCTATATAATCTGTTCCTTTTAGTGGAAGAAAATCTGTTGTCTGTATATCTGCTGCTATCGTTCCTGTTTTCATAATTTTACTAATTAATATTATTGTCCCATATCATCAAATCACCAAATCTTCAAATTGTCAAATCGGCATTTACTCCACGTTCTCCTGCCAGCTTTTATGATAATTTTCATCCTCAATACTTACTGCGTAATCTGTCAGCATCAATGGTTTAAAGGGGTCGATCATCACTGCCAGTTCTTCTGTTCTTTCCTTTCCAATTGATTTTTCAACTGTACCCGGATGCGGACCATGAGGTATACCACCCGGATGGAGGGTTATCTGTCCCTTGACAACACTCTTCCGGCTCATAAAATCGCCATCCACATAATAGAGAACTTCGTCGCTGTCAACATTACTATGATTATATGGCGCCGGTATTGCATCCGGGTGATAATCATATTTTCTAGGACAAAATGAGCAGATCACGAAATTATGGCCTTCGAAAGTCTGATGAACAGGTGGTGGCTGATGAATTCTTCCGGTAATTGGTTCAAAATCGTGAATCGAAAACGCCCATGGGTAATGAAAACCATCCCATCCTATAAAATCAAAAGGATGTGTGCCATAGGTATAGGGATAGATCAGACCTTGTTTTTTAATCAGTATTTTAAAATCTCCGGCTTCGTCATGAGTTTCAAGATCAGCCGGACGTTTGATATCACGCTCACAAAAGGGGGAATGTTCCATTAATTGTCCCCACTCATTGCGATAGCGTTTTGGGGTGCGTATCGGACTAAAGCTTTCGATTATAAACAGCCTGTTGTCTTCAGTGTTGAATTCCATCTGGTAAATCGTACCCCGGGGAACAACAAGATAGTCGCCATACTCAAATTTTATCTTTCCGAAACCGGTCTTCAGGGTTCCGCTGCCCTCGTGGATGAAAATAACCTCATCCGCCTGACTGTTTTTGTAATAATAATCAGTCATTGAATGGCGTGGAGCTGCCAGGGAAATATGAAGATCACTGTTCACCAGCACTGGTTTACGGCTCTCCAGATAATCATCTTCAGGTTTGATCTTAAAGCCAATCAGGCTCGTATGGCGAAGATGTTTTTCCCTTGCAATCTTCGGTTCAACGGAATAGGGTTCAGCCAGTTCCTTTACAATGGTAGGAGGATGGCAATGATAAACCAGGGAATAAAGACTTGAAAAACCCTCAGTAGAGACCAATTCCTCGGCATACAACACACCGTTTGCTTTGCGGAAGGCAGTATGACGCTTATGAGGAATAGATCCTAATGTATGATAAACAGGCATAAATTAGAATTTATTGGTTTTATAATTGGTGATACAAAGTAAGCGTTTCTTTATTGGAAACTGAAATATGTTTATAAGGGAATCTTTCTTTGTTTTTTTGGTGAATGAATAAAGGATAAGCAAAATTCATTAGTTTTGAAAAGCTGCTAACCTAATTATATCTTTCATGAAATTGATTTCCTATAAAACCGAAGATCGTGAACACCTTGGCTTGTTCATTAACGGACATATTTACAATTTGAATTCCTGTGATAAGCTTATCCCCGATAACATGAATGAGTTTTTAAGTGGGGGAGAGGAGTTAATGGAACGGGCTAAGAAGGTTAATGAAGAGATTAAATCCGGGAAGCAAAAAGCAAAGGAAGAAATATTCTTTGAAGTGTTGGCTCCTGTACCACATCCCAGTTCATGCCGTGATGGTTATGCTTTCAGGCAGCACGTAGCATCTGCAAGAAAGAACAGGCGGGTTGAAATGATACCTGAATTTGATCAGTATCCTATATTTTATTTCACCAATCATAATTCTATTCAGGGCATGGGCGATGTTGAATGTATGCCTGATCATTTTGAAAAACTTGACTTTGAGTTGGAGGCCGCAATCGTTATCGGCAAAAGGGGGCGAAATATCAGGGCATCAGAAGCCGATTCTTATATCGCAGGGTATATGATCATGAACGATTTGAGTGCGCGCACCCTTCAGATGGAGGAGATGCTGCTCAATCTGGGTCCTGCAAAGGGGAAGGATTTCTCAACAGTGATCGGTCCATGGCTGGTTACACCAGACGAATTGG
This sequence comes from Pedobacter sp., assembly GCA_036676565.1. Classification (GTDB taxonomy): domain Bacteria; phylum Bacteroidota; class Bacteroidia; order Sphingobacteriales; family Sphingobacteriaceae; genus Daejeonella. The sequence continues at coordinate 358,224 of JAKFCP010000014.1, read as the reverse complement.
AAAAATATAAAATTCCTGCAAAACCCGGACATACCGGGAATGCCTATTCGCTTGATATGAAATGCTGGGTGAACGGTAAAGAAGTTTCCTCAGGATCAATGGCTGATATGGACTGGACCTTTGCCGAGATTATTGAACGCTGCTCTTATGGAGTTGATATTCTACCCGGAGATGTAATTGGATCAGGAACCGTAGGAACCGGATGTTTTCTGGAATTAAATGGAACTGGATTGCTTAATGACCCGGAATATAAATCGCAATGGCTCCAGCCGGGTGATATTGTTGAAATGGAAATTACCGGATTGGGGCGTTTGACCAATACGATCAGAAAGGCAAATACAGACTGGTCTATTTTGAAATTAAAGAAGAACTCTTAAACAGATAAATGATTAAAGAACAAAGAATAAGGACCTCTAGATTCATCTTAATTCTATTCTCCAAATCTTTGTTCCTTGATCTTTGTTCCTTGCTCTTTAATCCTTTTGTATGCTGACAATAAATACCGCCGATCTCAAACCGTCTGAACTTCAGAATTATCTTCAATATGCGATTGCGCCAAGGCCGATTTGTTTTGTTTCGACGATTGATAAGCAAGGGAATGTAAATTTAAGTCCATTCAGTTTCTTTAACCTATTCAGTATCAATCCACCGGTCTGTGTGTTTTCACCTTCACGCCGGGTAAGGGATAATACAACCAAACATAGTCTTGAAAATATTTTGGAAGTGCCTGAATGTGTGATAAATATCGTGAATTATGAAATGGTGCAACAAACATCCCTTGCCAGCGTAGAGTATCCGAAAGGTGTAAATGAGTTTGTTAAAGCTGGATTTACACAAATCTCTTCTGAACTGGTACGGCCTCCGCGTGTTGCAGAATCTCCGGTGCAGATGGAGTGTTTGATCAGGCAGGTGATTCCTTTGGGAGAAAATGCTGGTGCAGGTAATCTGGTTCTGTCTGAGATCAAACGAATACACATCAATGAAGACATACTGGATGAATCCGGAAAGATAGATCAGGCCAAAATTGATCTGGTCGCAAGATTGGGTGGCGATTGGTATTGCAGGGTAGGAGCTGACAATTTATTTGAAGTTGAAAAACCTGTCCGCACACTTGGTATTGGAGTAGACTCCCTTCCCGCCTCGATTCGAAACTCAGCGGTTCTGACCGGAAATAATCTGGGGCAGCTTGGCAATGTTGAAAGTTTGCCATCTGATGAAGAAATTGCTGCGTTCAGGACAGATCCGGAGCTCAGACAAATTCTTGATGCTACGATCGGTGATGCACAAACAAGGGAAAGAGAACTCCATCAGTACGCCAGAAAATTGCTGGAATCTAAGGAGGTAATTAAGGCATGGAAGGTGCTTCTTAGTTAATCAGTTATCGGTTACCAGTTATCAGCTGCTTCTATAATACCACTCTAAATTCTCAACTCTCCATTCTCAATTATCAACTGAACTACAGTCCCAAAACCTGTCTCAATTTCGGATAACCTGTTTTGCTTACCGGAATCTTTTCTCCTGACTTCAGAATTGCGAGATGGGATTCTTTTTCATAAGGGTCAATTCTGGTAATTTCATTGATCCTGACTATATAAGAACGGTGTACTCTCACGAAATCCTCTTCTCCCAATAGCTTTTCGAAATAAGCCATAGTTTTGTTCTTAAGAAATGATCCTTCGGGTGTATGAATTTTAACATAATCATCATCAGCTGCAAGGAAAAGAATATCATTTACCGGGATGATCTTGATCTTGGTTCCTGTTTTAACCACCACACGCTCATTTCTGAGACTGGAGTTCTGAATATTATCCAGGAGTTGTTTTGTGTTTTGCTTAGGTTCAGCAACCTGTCGTTGATCCATCCACTTTTGAACGGCTTTATTGAAGCGTTCTTTGGTGAAAGGTTTCAGCAGATAGTCTACTGCATGCTCTTCAAAGGCTTTAATAGCATATTCATCAAAGGCAGTAGTAAATATTACAGAAGGAGGCTGTTCAATAAGTTCGAGCATCTCAAATCCGTTGATCTTAGGCATCTGAATATCCAGAAAGATAAGATCAGGCTCATGCTGTGCAATTGCTTTTACCCCTTCAAAGCCATCACTGCATTCCTGAACAATTTCCAGATCAGGCCAGGATTGAAGGTATTCAATCACTACTGAACGTGCCAAAGGCTCGTCGTCAATTAAAACTACTCGCATATTTATACCTGAGGAATTTTTACAATAGTTGTAAATATATGGCTATAAGACGTAGTTTCCAATAGGTCGGTTCTGCCAAATAATAAATGTAATCTCCTTTTCACTCCGCTGAGTCCGAAGCCTGTCCCATGTTTGGGTCTTGTAGTATCCGGATCATATGGGTTTTGAACAGTAATCTGCAGCTCATTCTCAAGGCATTCTGCAAAAATGCTGATGGTAACAACGCCCGTTGTATCATAAAGGCCAAATTTTATTGCATTTTCTACAATTGGCTGAAGCAGCATTGGTGGAAGTAATTTTGCTTTGCAGGCCTCATTATATGATATTTCGGTAGAGAGACGATGCCCAAACCTGACTTTTTCAATATCAAGATATAATTGTAAATGTTCGAGTTCATCAATGAGCGAAACCGGCTGCTGGTCCTCCTTTTTAAGAGTACCCCGAAGAAAATCTGATAATTGATGGATCATTTTCCTGGCTTCCTCTGGCCTGCTGCCTATTAATGCGGTAATTGAGTTTAAACTGTTGAATAGAAAGTGCGGTTGTAACTGCTGCCTCAGATTGTAGAGCTCTGCATCTCTGGCCAGAGTTTCGGCTTCAAGTTTTCTTTTTTCTGTCTCCTTCTGATCCTCCTGAGTATACCAGACCACACTAACCATGGCCATCAGTCCGATTATAAGGAGTCCGATGAAAAAGCGGATAGGTAATGAATTGTATAAGAACTCAGTATAATGTGGGTCATTTAAAATGATACTGGCAAGAACCCAATTATTGATCAGCAGCCATAGAGAAGCAAGAATTGAGCAATACATAAGCATAAGCAGATACCTGTTTTTCTCCGGCCGGTAATATTTAAGGTTATTTCCGATCAGGTAACAGGCGATTGCAAGTAGTAAAATACTTACTGTACTGTCAAGTAATGATGTTTGAAAACTGAATCCAAACCATAATAATATCGCTGTCTGAGATAAAATACTGGCAACAATACATTGAACAATGACCAGTAAGATCTTGCTTCTTGACAAAATCCCGTTATTGGGATTTATATTAGATTGTCGTTGTGACACTTGATTGTTGATTTTGGCTTATCAATAACGCTTTTTGATGACTCATTTCAATGTATTCTTCAGCATCATTCACTTCAAGAATATTACAATATATCTCAGATCCGTCCTTTAGTTCATCAACCTGATAAAGCTCAGTCATATTGATAAAATCCCATCGGATAGCTGATTGATTCTTGTTTTCCATAATAAGCTTCTCTTCACTGATAAGCTTCTGAGCTTTTCTAAGTGCTTCTTTTTCGCCCGAAGCACTGATCAGTCTGAGTTGTTCATCAAATTGTGGCTGGTGATTCCCATTGCCACAGGTAATTCTGAAAATGAGTTTAGCGACATACCAGTTCATAGCTGTATAATTTATAGGTTGATAGATGTTTTTTTTACAGGGGAGCCTTTTATTAGGTTAAAAGCTCTTAATATCTATTCCTCCAAATATGGATGTACCTTCTATAACCAGGATCTTATCCGGAATTGCATTTAATTGAGGAGGGCGTTTGTCTTCAATCCCACCGAAAATGGCCACCATTTCTGAATGTATAGTCCAGTTTGCAGGCACAATTATTTTAGTACCACCAAATACCTGTACAACTTCGATTTTTACTCTGCCTTTAATGTCAGCCTGCATCAGATTGATCTCACAGCCTCCAAAGAAATTTACTATTTCTCCTCCCTGAAAATTTTTGGAGACAATATTCTTTTTTACTCCACCAAATATTGACACAGATTCAATTTTGTCTTCAGTTAATGGCCCGGAAGCAGGTCTTTCCTGAGCCTCCCCGGTAAAATTAGTATCGTTGTTCTCGGAATCTACTCTTTTATCCCAGCTTGTAAAATCTTCAGCCTTAAAGCCCTTCTTTCGGCCAAATACTAACCAGGTTCCAAGACCAATGATCAGGAATGGCCAGAAAAATCTGCTCAGTTCCATGCCCGGTATTATCTTATTGCTCAGGAATAATACTCCTATGGCAATTGGCATAAATGCAGACGGACGATCATATCCCTGACGGGAGCCAATGAAAACACCAATCAGAATCATAAATACAGGCCAGCTGAAAATCCATGATGGTATAAAGAAAATGTCTAAAGTACGCAGTAGTAGTATGAACCCCAGGCCAAGTAAAACTAAGCCTACTAAGGCTTTACCTGATTTTTGATTTGAGCTGTTAAAATTTTGCATGGCTATAATATTTGATTCAAAACTAAGGTCTTATAATCTGATGTAAAATACTTATTAGGCGAGTTTACTACTCTTCTCGGTGAATGTCGTAAAAATGTCGGTGAAAAATAAATCAATATTAGTTGAGAGTTGAGAATTCGGACCCGATAGCTATCGGGTTGAGAATTGAATTTTCGTCAGACTTTTTACAATTTGCTCATTTGCTGATTTACTCATTTCTTAATTTGCACCTTTCAACCTAATATAAACATGTTTGATATTTCCTTTGCCGGATACCCTTTCATCAAATTCAAATTTATTAAGGTTTTTAATCAGGGGAAGTAGTTTGGGGTAATTATAATTCCTGGAGTCGAAATCAGGTTTCTTTTTCAGAAGTAAATTTCCAAGGTTCCCTAGATAAGCCCAGCCATTCTCATCTTCAAGGTCAGAAATACTGTCGCTGATCAGTTTGATCAGCTCTTTATCAATATTATTCAATGGTGCATTTTTCTTCTTAAGCGGTTTCTTTGATTTTCTGCTCAACGGGGTTTCGTCAGATGCAGCTTCCTCAGTACTGCTTTCTTCTGCACTAAGAATCTCGATATAAATAAATTTATCACAAGCAGTGATAAAAGGAATTAAGGTTTTCTTCTCTCCGATACCGATAACCATCATTCCCGCTTCCCTTAACCGGGTAGCAAGCCTGGTAAAATCACTGTCGCTTGAAACGATGCAAAAGCCATCGACCTTTCCGGAATATAAAATATCCATCGCATCGATGATCATTGCACTATCGCTGGCATTTTTACCGGTCGAATAACTGTATTGCTGAATAGGCGTGATTGCATTTTCCAGTAAGACCTTTTTCCAACCCGAAACGGTTGGTTTTGTCCAGTCGGCATAAATCCTTTTGAATGTGGGCGTGCCGTATTTGGCAATTTCCTGAAACATAGGTTTTACATTCGCATAGGGGACATTGTCAGCATCAATGAGAACTGCCAGCCTGAGATCTTTGGTTATTTCCATTCTTTATTATTTTATGGCACTTTCTCATAAAGGTATAGCTTTTAACAATAAGAAATAGCTGTTTTTCTATCCCTGCTTTCTGATATTTCGATATTCTTTGTATCATTGATCAGATAATTTCAGGCATGTTAAAAATAGGCATCATCGGACTGGGAGATATAGCTCAAAAAGCTTATCTGCCGGTATTAAGCAGTAAAGGCCTTGAAATTCACCTTTTTACCCGTAATCAGGAACGTCTTGCCCAAATCGGCAGACAATACAGAATTAATAATCTTCATTTCAGCTTTGAATCCTTACTCGAAAGCGGTATCAAAGGTGCTTTTGTTCATACCGCAACTGAATCACATGAAAGTATTATAGAACAGCTTCTCAGGCATAATGTTCACGTGTATGTCGATAAACCTATAACTTATGATTTTGCTTCTTCCAAAAGGCTGATTGATCTTGCAGAAAGCAGAGACCTGAATCTGATGGTTGGTTTTAACAGAAGGTATGCTCCTGCTTACCGGGAACTGAAGCAGGTCAAAAATTCAAATATGATCATTCTTCAAAAGAATCGTCATTTCCTCCCGGGGGATATAGGAACATTCGTTTTCGATGATTTTATCCATGTTATTGATACCATGCGCTACCTTTTTGACAGACCGGTTGAAGAAGTTTTGATAAGAGGTATGAAAAAAGATGGCTTATTGATTCATGCGGTAGTTCAACTGATTGCTGAGAATGGTTCAACTGCTATTGGAATTATGAACAGGGATTCGGGCACCCTCGAGGAGAAAGTAGAAGTATTTAGCACAGAGGAAAAGAAGACTGTTGTTAATATGACCAACTTGAGTACAATGCGTCAGAAGACCGAAATTTCAAGTGGAATTAACGACTGGGAATCGACTTTATCGAAACGCGGTTTTGAAAGTATTATTCAGGATTTTCTTCAGGCACTTGAAAATGGTTCAAAACCTCAATTCAGTATGCAGGATGCCTTGCTTACCCATGAGCTGTGCGAGAATGTGGTTAATCAATTGATAATTGACAGTTGACAATTGAGACCGGATAGCTATCGGGTTGAGAATTATTAAACTGCTAATAATCTAAATTACAGTTAATTGGGTGATTTATTGTTAGAGGAAACTTAGAACTTATTACCTATAACTTAGAACTTACAACTTTATTCATGAAGTTGGTTTCATAAATTTCAACCCAATCTGCTACGCTGATTCTTTTGACCAATTGCCCGATCAGTTCATATGGTATCTGCTCTGGTTTTTTAAACCGCAGACAACTTTTACCCATGTCTCTTTTAGCGGAAGTATGTTTGGGATATTCTTCAAGAAACCAGTCCATTGTTTTCTTATCAGCATATAGCCCCATATGGTAAAATGCAATAAAATTTTTCTGGGAAGCAAGCCCCATAAAGGGTAGCGGTAATTTAGGATTGCAATGATATCCTGCAGGATATATGGAATGTGGCACAACATAGCCAATCATTCCATAACTCATTTCCTCCGAAAAGCCCTTTGGCAGATTGTCGAGAATTACCTTTCTTAACCGATTCATCCCTTCTTTCCGGTCTTCCGGAAGGGAATCGAAATATTCCTGTGGGCTTGATGCTGTGGATTGCATATTTTTTATTTATTGACTTTCCATTTATAGGAATTATCTTCCATAATCTCCCGCCCCCAGACTGGTAATTCAGCCTTCAATCTTTCTACGGTTTCATTACAGGCATCCATTGCAGCTTTTCGGTGTGCTGATGAGGTGAATACAAATAAGCAAATTTCACCTGCCGCAACCTCGCCGAGGCTGTGATGCACATGCATACAGGTTAGCGGGTATTTGGCAAAAATATCCTCCCTGATCAGGTGCATTTTTTCAATGGCCATATCTTCGAAGGCGGTAAAATCAATGGCTCTTACTTTACCGTTTTCGGTTTCGTCTGCCCTAACCTGGCCCAAAAATATACTGTGGCCGCCGATTGCTTTCTGGGTACTGTGTTTTTGGATGCTTTCAGCAATGAATGTTGCCGGAATAGCACCCTGACTGAAGATATTTTTAGGTTTTCTTTCTGACATTGCTTACAATTTGGATTTCTGCCAACCGGCGATTCCATCTTTCAAACTATATATTTTTCTGGACTTGCCAAAATGTTTTGACAGTATCTCAGCAGCCCCTGCACTTCGTTTGCCACTCTGGCAGAAAAGAATAATTGTTTCGGCTTTAATATCGGGAATTTGATCTTTCAGACTGCTCAATGGAATATTAATATGGTTAAAATCTTCAGGCTGAGCTGCTTCTCCTGCTTCCCTGACATCAACAAACTGGATATTTTTGTCATGGATTTTTTCTTCAAACTCTTCCTGACTCAGTTCAAAATCTGAATGAACTGAACAAAACCAATCATAGTTGAATTCCTTAAAAGCAACGGCATCTTCCGGAATCATTTTTCCGGTTTCAGGCATCGCAAGTAATTCCATCTCGAAAAAATGATTGTTGAGAGAATTGTAGGTTAGCAAACGATTGATCAGTGCATTTCCAATGCCGGTAATCAGTTTAATGGTTTCATTGGCCATCATGGTTCCAATGATTCCGGGAAGTACCCCAATTACACCGGCTTCCTCACAATTTAAAACTTCCCCATCTGCGGGTGCCTGAGGGAAAAGATCACGGTAATTGACTGCTGTTTTTGTATCTGAAGGATGATTGAAAATGGCTAGCTGACCCTCAAAACGGGATATGGCACCATAAACCAGAGTTTTCTTCAAAATTACACAAGCATCATTAATGAGGTATCTGCTCGCGAAATTATCTGTTCCGTCCAGAATAATATCGAAGCCCTTGATTATGTCAAGTGCATTGACATTACTTATTTTTTCGTTGAATACAATGACCTCAATATCCGGATTGATCTGTTCCAGCACATCCCCGGCTCTCAATGCTTTTGAAAGGCCGATATCATGAACAGTGAATAAAACCTGACGGTGAAGATTACTCAGAGAAACCAAATCGAAATCAACTATCCCAAGTCTTCCAACTCCTGCACCCGCCAGATAGAGCAAGGCAGGACAACCCAAACCACCTGCACCTATGACCAGTACTTTTGCATCCTTGAGCTTTTGCTGGCCAATTTCACCAAGCTCTTTTAGGGAGATCTGGCGCTGGTATCTATCGTTCTTCGATGGATTGCTCATGATCAGCCTCCTGAAAATGGTGGTAATAATGCGATATTATTGTCTCCGCTTAGACTTGTGTTCTCTTTGATTACTTTTTTATTTAAAGCCATGGCATATTTGACATTAGCCATTGATGGGTACATTTCATTCAGAGTTTTAATCAGTGTTTCTGTGTCAGGGATATCATGAAGTATCATTTCTGTTTTTCCTGTGATATCTGCGAGCTGCCCGAATAAAGTAAGATGTACCTGCATATTATTCGTAATTTTTTATGTAAAAATAAGCTTTATTCCGGCCAGCAGTAGTACAATCGCCAGTGTATTTTTTAAAATATTCTGGTTAAACTTTAATGAACCAAAATAAGATCCGCATAAACCTCCTGCAAAAGCAATGGCTACATAGCTAATCATATCCGGACTAAACTGAATGCCCTTACTCAGATGACCTGCCAGACCCGAGAAGGAGTTTACAAAAATAAACAAAGCACTGATTGCTGCGGTCTGTTTCTGATCCGTCCATTTTAAAAGCAGTAAGACCGGTGAGAGAATGATTCCTCCACCTATTCCAATCAAACCGGATAAAAATCCGATGGATGAGCCAATCAGGATGGAAAGGAATAGATTGTTTTTCCGGATCTCTTCTGTTTGGAAGTTGGCAAAGAAAAGGAAGCGTATCACGGGAATGAGCAGGAGTAAACCTAAGATTTTCTTGTAAAAATCAGCCTCTATACTAATCAATCCCCCGGCAAAGGCCATGGGTACCGATGCAATGGCCAGCGGCAGAAATATATTCCATTTGAAGTGCTTTCCTCTATAAAACTGATAAAATGAGGTTAGAGATACAAATAGGTTTAGCAGCAATGCTGTAGGCTTCATCACCTCGGGTGAAATAGCATAAATAGCCATAAGTGCGAGATATCCACTTGCACCTCCATGACCTACAGAGGAGTAGAGAAAGGCAACAATAAATAATAAAATGTAAAAGACGTAGATACTTTCCATTCTCTCAAAATGAAGGTAAAATATGGATTTCTACTTCTTCTCCGGCCTTATATTCCGTACGATCCTGGTCGAGTTTGATCAGGCAGTTAGCTTTTGCAAATGAACTTAGTCTGAAAGATTCCTGGGCTTTTAAATCTATTACGGTTTTCCCGTCAAAATATGCTTTTAGAAATTGGGTAAGACCAGCCGGTTTCTTTAAATCAGTTTCCAGAATTGCATTCACCCTGATCAGGTCTTTCTCCCGATTGCTTAAGAGTTCGATTGCAGGATAGACATACTCATAAAAGCAGGTTAATACTGATGCAGGATTTCCGGGTAAACCGAAAATATATTTATCACCCTTTTTTCCAAAATAGATCGGTTTGCCAGGCTTTTGTCTGATCTTATGGAAAATCTGTTCTACTCCGTTTGCTTCTGCTGCACGAATTACAAAGTCATAATCGCCAACGCTTACCCCACCTGTAAGCAAAATCAGGTTACTTTGTTCCATTGCAATTGCCAATACTTCTATCAGAATTTTAAGATCGTCTTCGGCTGAAAATACATCTACATTCAATATTCCCAATTCCCTGATTGCCGCACTTAATGCATAAGAATTGGATTCATATACCTGGCCATAAGACAAAGGTAATCCGGGTTGCTGGAGTTCATTACCTGTGAGGATGATGCTAATAGTTGGGCGTGGGTGAACCATTAGCTCATGTACACCCAGTCCGGCCAGAAAGCCAATTGCTGGCGCATTGAGCAAGAAACCTTTTTCTAAGGCGAGTTCACCTTTTTTTGCTTCAGAACCCTGAATCCTTACATTCTGGCCGGCTGTTAAATTATTATCTTTTATAATTAGTTTATCGTCTTGAATATCAACTCTTTCCTGCATCACCACAGTATCCGCACCCGGAGGGACTGCAGCTCCGGTAAAAATCCTGCATGTGTTATTTGCTTGCAAAGGATTCTGTTCAGCAAGGCCTGCCTGAGCAAGACCTTCAATTTTAAGAATATTATTTTGCTTCCAGCCTTCGTAGTTAAAGGCATAACCATCCATTGAAGATTGGTTGAAGGGGGGGACATCGGTTAATGAATAAATGTCTTCTGCAAGGATTAAGCCCATAGCAGCTGAAATAGAAACTTTTATTGGATCAGGGCTTTTAATGTTTTCTCTGATCAAATTAAGCGCTTCTGAAACCTCAATAAATTCTGCCGGCATTCCTGTTGAATTTGTTAAACAAATTTGAATTTTATATAACCAGGGGATTAGCAATAAGAGCAGCGATCTTATCCCCCGATACTAATCATACTTCTGTTATGAAGATCTTCCGTATGGATCTTTTCAAAATCTTTGGTGAATTGGCCTCCCAATTCCTTAGCTTTTGAGCGGATACTTTCCTGAATCAGGGGTAGAACATCATCTCCTTTTCTAAGTGCAGTGAGCAGATCGGTCTCTTCCTGTGAAAAAAGACAATTTTTCATTTTGCCATCAGCGGTAAGCCTCATTCTGTTGCAGCCTGCACAGAATGGAGAACTCATGGTGCTAATAATAGCAAAAGTGCCCTTATGGCCCTCAATGCTGTATTTTTTTGCTGTATCATGAATGTCGCCCTTCAGCGCTACCGGACTATATTTTCTGCTGATTTCTTCCAGCATTTCTTTCCAGGTAAAAACCTGATTGCTGGTCCAGCGATTACCTTCAAAAGGCATAAATTCTATGAAACGAACATGGACAGGTACATCCTTTGTCCAGGCAACGAAGTCATTGATCTCATGCTCATTCATTCCTTTCATGACCACTACATTCACTTTTACATGAAAGTTTCGGTCAATCATCAGATGAATGTTGTCCATCACTTTTTTAAAGCTGTCTCTTCGGGTGATGATGTTGAATTTATCAGAATCAAGTGTATCCAGACTAATATTTAAGGAGTTCACTTTTGCTTCTTCAAGTACATCCACAAAATCATGAAGGCGGGTAGCATTGGTAGTTAGCGTAAGTTTGACAGGCAGTTTTGCCAGACGAAGGATGATATCTGCTGCATCTTTCCGTACAAGTGGTTCACCACCTGTCAGCCGTATTTTGCTGACTCCATTATTGACAAAAAGTTTAGCTAGTGATTCAATTTCTTCAGGCTGCATCAGCCTTGAATGGGGGGTAAATTCATAATCTTCTTCAGGCATACAATAGAAGCAACGCAAATTGCAATTGTCTGTAAGAGAGATCCTCAGATAATCATGAACCCGGTTAAATGAATCGATAAGCATGGTTAAAAGTACGCTATTTCACTAAATTTCTGTAATCCTCAATTGTATCAATATCAATACTGCCCTGATCGAAAGGAATTGCCTCAATTGATTCGGCATACCTTTTTATTATTGATCTTGCGCCGGTATCCCCGTCCAGTGCAGAAAGTTCATCGAAATGCTTTTTATGAAACAGGGCAGGGGTGCCATAAATGTTTTGATAGCTGCTGGCCACAATGGAGCTGCCACTTTCTTCTAGCTTATTAATAAGGTCCTCCAATAATTTCGCATTGACAAATGGCTGATCACAAACCATCAGGATTACAGCTTCAGTATCAGGATACAAATTAATCATGGTATTTATACCGCAGGTTACTGATGAGGCCATTCCACTTTCCCAGTTTGGATTTTTAACAATAGTCAAATGAATTGGATCAAGCTCGCCAGCGATTTCTTCTATATCTGAACCCAGGACGACGATTATTGGCCCAGCCTGACTTTCCTTGGCAGCATCGATCGTATGCTGCAAAAGGTTTTTCCCCTGATATGAAAGGAGCTGCTTCGGACTGCCCAATCGTGCCGAACGGCCCGCCGCAAGAATAATTATAGTGTATTTACCGCTTCGCTCTTTTGATGGCATCTTCTTCTTAATTTCGTGGATGGATAGGTGATCTTCTGTCCCTAAGAAAGCTGCCATCCCTTCCCGAAAAAGCTGCCCTGATTCCTGCAGCCAGTGATAAAGCGATTTCTTCCGGGTTTACTGCTCCGATATCGAGTCCAAGCGGGGCGTAAATTCTTGCCATTTCATCTCCTGTTATCATTCGTCCTTCTTGTTCTAATTCGGCCCAGATTCTCTCCGATCGGACTCTAGGTCCAAGCATGCCAATATAGGCAGCCTTTGTGCTCAGGACTTTTGGGAGATTTTTTTTATCTGTTTTATAATCATGTGACATGAGAATGATTGCCGTATGTTCATCAATTATCAAATCCGGAAAATCAGCCGGTGCCCTGATTTCATCTGCGATACCCTTTATTAATGAATTTACTTTAATCAATTCAGCAACAATACTTACACGCCAGCCGAGTTCTTTAAATAAGCGGCTCATCGGATAAACATCGTACTGATGACCCATCAAAACCACATGGATCTCAGGGGCTAAAATCTCAATAAAGAGATCGGCTTTTCGGCCATCCTGACTTTCGAAGCTATATGGAGCTGATTTTTTTTCAGATATCTGATGCTGAATCTGCTTATCTATTTCCGCCTCAATAGTTCTGTCTCCAAAAATACTCAGATTGCCGGATTCTTTATATTTGATAATCTGACCGGTTTTAGGCATTTGCCAGCCGTCACTTATACCAGTAATTGTAATCAGTATATGCGTGTCTCTGCTTTCCTGCACACATGATTTTAGTATCTCCACCTGATTTTGGGGATCATCGAAATCCAAGGGACAAAAGAGTACATCGATAATTCCGTTGCATCCCAATCCGACTCCAATCTGATGCGGATCATCTTCACTGGTATCATAGGTGATCAGAGTAGGTCGGGAGTTATTTATTGCCAGACGCGCTCTTTTTAAAGCATCACCCTCAAGACAGCCGCCACTGATACCACCAATCCAGGTGCCGTTGTCCATCACCAGCATTCTGGCTCCGGTACGCCGGTAGGAAGAACCTTCCACCCGTACAACAGTTGCCAATGCAGCCTGCTGATGCACCTTATCCATCTCATCGTATGCTTTAATTATGGCTTTAATTTCTTTCATTATTCAATAATATATATCTTCCCAATTAATTATTGATCAGGTTTAATGAGTCTAAAAATATAAGATTTGGGTCTGATCTTAAATTACATTATTTTGAATAATATAAAATTAGATGAGCTTACAAAAATCTTAAATTTTTAGTTATGAAGAGCACACTATTTGCGGCGGTTTTATTGTTTTCTGCTTTGTTTACATTCGGTCAAAGCGATAATCCCAAGTATGATCAGGTTTTAGCTAAATCTCTTGGCGGGGATGACTATGGCATGAAAATGTATGTATTTGTTATCCTTAAAACAGGAAGCTATAGTCCTGAGAAAAAGATCAGTGATAGTCTGTTTATGGGGCATATGCAAAATATTAAACGCCTGGTAGATTCCGGTAAATTGATCGTTGCCGGTCCGATGAAGAAGAACGACAAAAATTACCGGGGCATATTTATTTTAAATGCGCCAAGTCTTGAAGAGGGCAGGCTTTTGGTAGATTCTGATCCGGCTGTTCAGTCAAAATTGCTTGATGCTGAACTTTTTCAGTGGTATGGATCAGCAGCACTGCCTCAGTACCTGAAATATCATGAATTAGTCGAGAAAAAGAAGATGTAAGACGATTATAGAATAAACATTATTTCCCAAGCGCCTTTCTTACCTCTGGTGCGACCACCGAGCCATACAATTCAATCGATTTCAGGATGTTTTTATGAGGCATATCTCCCATACTCATCTGAGCCAGAAAACGGGTATGCCCAAAGAGTTCATGTTCATACAGAATCTTATCAATTACTTCCTGTGAACTCCCCACTAGTAGTGCGCCTTTTGCCGATCGGGAATATTCAAATTGTTGCCGGCTTAATGGCGACCAGCCACGTTCCTGTCCGATACGGTTCATCATAGTTGCATACGATGGATATAATTCATCCGCTGCCTGCTGAGAATTATCTGCGATATAGACATGTGAGTTAATCCCGATCTGTATTTCTGCAGGGTTTATGCCACTCTTTTCAGCAGTTTGGCGGTACAGATTAATGAAGGGGACAAACTGTTCGGGCATACCGCCAATAATAGCCAATGCCAGAGGAAGACCCAGTTTAGCTGCTCTGACAGCTGATGCAGGTGTGCCGCCGGCGGCAATCCAGACAGGAAGTGAATCCTGGTAAGGGCGTGGATAGATTCCGCGATTATCAAACGAAGGACGGTGTTTACCATGCCAGCTGAGTACCTCATGCTGATTAATTTGCAGGAGCAGATCCAGTTTTTCTGAAAAAAGTTCATCATAATCCTGCAGACTATGCCCGAATAAAGGATAAGATTCAATAAAGGATCCTCTTCCCACCATGATCTCCGCCCGGCCTCCTGATAGCTGATCTATAGTTGCGAAATCCTGAAAAACCCTGACGGGATCATCCGAGCTAAGCACAGTAACTGCACTGCTCAGTTTGATCTTTTTAGTCCGGACCGCTGCCGCTGCAAGAATTATTGCCGGAGAAGATACTGCATAGTCAGGACGGTGATGTTCACCAATACCGAACACGTCCAGACCAAGCTGGTCGGCAAGCTCAATTTCTTCAAGCAGATTATTTATACGCTGGTGGGTGTTTTTGCTTCTTGACTTATTATCAGGAAGCATATCAGCGAAAGTATAGAGGCCTAATTCCATATCAGATTATTCATTATTTCAGCGCAATTGTTTCAATGGAATGATCGATTTTAGAAATTCGATCTTCATTGCAGTCTGCTGCAAATTTCGTTTTAAAAAATGGAAGTGGGAAAATTGCTGTACCGGCAAATTGTAATGAGGCTGTCAATTTATATAGGATTGTACAACAAATCAGGACTTCATAAATATCCTAAAGAAGAGGAGAGAAAAGTCTGACTGCTTTTTCCATGAATTTTTGAAGAACCGATCTATTAGTCCATTCTGTTTCATTCAATTTTACTGAATCCTTCAAATCATCATAAAATATTTTAGCTAGATCATTGGCTACCTGCTTATCATAGACAATGGCATTAACTTCAAAATTGAGATCAAAGCTTCTTGAGTCCATATTAGCGGTGCCAACCATTGCTATTTTAGCGTCGCATACCATTGTTTTTGCGTGAATCAAGCCTTTTGAATATTGGAAAATCTCTATGCCTGCCTTTAGGAGATCTGAATAATAAGATCTTACAGCATAATCAACAAACATTGAATCAGACCTCAAAGGAACGAGAATTTTTACTTTTACACCCCCCAATGCTGCAATGCACAAGGCATCAAGCAGGCTGTCATTAGGTATAAAATAAGGGCTGGTGATCAGAATTTCTTCACTTGCGAGGTTGATTGCCTGAAGAATTGCGTACAAAATAACCGGGCTGGGAGAGTCGGGACCACTTGCTGCAATCTGAATAATTTTATTCCCTTTAACGGGTATGGAACTCAGTGGAGGGAAAAACTTATCATTTGGCTCCAGCTTTAGCTCAGCACAAAAATTCCAGTCGCAGAGAAACAGGTATTGCAGGTATTGCACTCCCGGCCCGTCAATGCGGAGGTGCGTATCCCTCCAAAAGAGCTTTTCGGGCTGTCTGACATCATTGATATACCTGTCACTTACATTTATCCCCCCAACAAAGGCAGTAATTCCGTCTATTACAATGATCTTGCGATGATTCCGGTAATTCAGTCGGTTAGCAAGAGTAATGAAACGAATTTTGAAAAAGGGGAAAGATTCAATTCCATGAGATATCATCCTGGGTACCATTGTTTTTCTAATGGCACGGCTCCCATAATCATCATAAATGAACCTGACATGGATTCCTTCCCTGACTTTCTGTATCAGGATATTCTCGATCTCCCTTCCGATATGATCATCTTCGAAAATATAATATTCAATATGGATATGATCGTTCGCATTTTTTAAAGCTTCTAGAACATCAGGAAACTTATTTTCCCCATTGACCATCAGCTTTACCGAATTATCAGAAGTAAGTGGGCTGAGGGTATCTTTTAATAAAAGGTTTGCCAGTTCTTCATTACTTTGAACAGTGGCATCACTCAGATTAAAGGTTTGTTTGGAATATTGATAGATCTTTTCGCGCAGTTTATCGGACAGTTCACTGTTTTCAATTAGCTTTTTGCTGTACATCTTCCGGTTTCGGTAGTTTATACCAAACGTGAAATAAAATACGATACCCAAAAACGGAACAAAAATGGCAAATAAAAGGTAGGCCAGACTTTTGGCATTCGATCGGGTATCATAAATTATCCGGAAACAAACCAGGATAAGAACAAGCAGGTAGGCAGTCTGAAAAATTATCGGCCAGTTCATTTTTTATAAATTGCAGTATTATTTTGCATGAAGATATAGTATTTCTATTGGAACTAAATGCAAGCCTTAATTTAAAACCTACAGGTAATGTCTGGAGTAAACGGAACTGAAAGAAGAATGAATCTGATTTAAATAAGAGACCTCCGTCATTTTCTTATGCTTATTTTAGCTGTAGCTTTGTGATTATATTTTATGTCAATGAATATCAGATTTTTAGCTCTATTATCAATAGTTCTTTTTTCCTGTGGAGATTCAGTCGAAACCGTCAAACCTACCATTGAATCTATTTCTCAATCAGTTTATGCATCAGGAGTACTGAAAAGTCAGGACCAGTATCAGGCTTATGCTTCAGTGAGCGGAATTGTTAATCAAATTTTTGTAGTTGAAGGCGATACAGTAAAGAAAGGTGATCCAATTCTGACTATTTCCAATGAAGTCCAAAAGCTGAATGCAGAAAATGCCAGGATTTTCTCCGATTATAATGCCCTTTCTGAGAATCAGGGCAAACTTACTGAAGCAGCATCTGTAATTGAGTTCGCCCGTAATAAGATGCGAAATGATTCCGCATTATTTTACAGGCAGAAAAACCTATGGGAACAGGAAGTAGGGACGAAGGTTGACCTGGAGCAGCGTGAACTGGCCTGGCAAAACTCAAAAAACACGTATAATTCAGCATTAATTAGGTATAATGACCTGAAAAGGCAGCTTAATTTTGCAGCATCTCAGGCCCGGAAAAATCTCTCAATTTCCCAGACACTTGCCAGTGATTATACTTTGAAAAGTGAAATAGATGGTATTGTCTATAATATTTATAAACTGAAGGGGGAGATCCTTAGTCCTCAAAGCCCAGTAGCAGTAATTGGAGCTGCTGATAAATTTATACTTGAAATGCAGGTTGATGAAAATGATATTCTGCTGGTTAGAAATGGGCAAAAAGTATTAGTCAACCTTGACAGTTATAAGGGCAGGGTATTCGAAGCAGTAGTAAGACGTATCAATCCGCTGATGAATGAAAGAAACAAAACCTTTTTGGTTGAGGCTGAATTTGTTCAAAAGCCTGAGCAGATTTATCCCAATGTCACGTTTGAGGCTAATATTATAATTCAGGAGAAATCAGGGGCCTTGCTTATTCCAAGACCCTATTTACTTAAAGACTCCCTCGTAATAAAAAGTGGTGGGGATACCGTTGTAGTAAAAACGGGGTTGAAAGATTATCAGAAGGTTGAAATTCTATCCGGTATCAGTTCGGATGATGAGTTACTAAAGCCTGAATTATGAATTACAGACTGATCGCCAACATTTCCCGTTCATTATTGCTTGCCCGCTGGAAACAGACATTGGTTGCTGCAATCGGAGTTACATTTAGTATTACGATGTTTATCAGCCTGCTCAGCTTTATGTCAGGTTTAAATGATCTGCTGGATGGTTTAATTATTAACCGGACACCTCATATCCGTATGTACAATGAGATTAAACCTTCGGCTCAGCAACCGGTAAGCCTTTCAGAAAAATACAGGGATCACTATAACTTTATAAATAAGGTAAAGCCCAAAAAAGAGCGCCTCGAAATTTATAACAATGCTGCAATTATGAATTATCTGAAGAAAGATGATCGTATTCTCGGCATTGCACCTAAAATTACCACTCAGGTATTTTATAATGTTGGTGCTATTGATTTGGCCGGTGCAATAAATGGCATAGACGTAGAAGCTGAGAATAAATTATTCTTATTCCAGAATTATGTAACAGACGGGAATTATGTGGATCTGAAAAATACACCCAACAGCATTATTCTTGGAAAAGGATTGTCGGAAAAAATGCTTGCCGAGATAGGGGATGTAATTCAGGTTACAACACCCAGAGGAGAGCGAATGCCATTAAAAGTTGTAGGTTTTTTTCAATCGGGGTTGCAGGATATTGACAATACCCAAAGTTATGCCTCAATAACTACTACACAGAAGCTTTTGGCAGAGTCGGGTTCCTATATCACAGATATTCAGGTCAAATTGAAAGATATCAATCTGGCTCCGGCAATGGCACTGGAATATCAGAATTTATTTGATCTGGAGGCTATTGATATTCAAACAGCCAATTCCCAATTCGAAACGGGAAGTTCTGTCCGGACCATAATTTCCTATTCTGTAGGAATTACTTTGCTGATTGTAGCAGGCTTTGGTATCTATAATATCTTAAATATGATGATTTATGAGAAAATGGATTCAATCGCAATTTTGAAAGCTACGGGATTTTCGGGAAAAGATGTAAATCGGATCTTTATAACAATCGCGCTAAGTATCGGCATTTTCGGAGGAATACTCGGACTCATTTTTGGTTTCGGTCTTTCAGCACTGATTGATCAGGTTCCTTTCAATACGCCCTCATTACCAACCATAAAAACATATCCTGTTAACTATAGCCCCATATTTTATGTCATTGGTGCTGTTTTTTCAATTGTCACTACTTATTTAGCAGGTTACTTTCCTTCCCGTAAAGCCAGTAAAATCGATCCGGTAATTATTATAAGAGGCAAATAAAATGGATCAGAAAATTCTCGAGGCCAAAAATGTTACCAAGTACTTTCACGATCCAATTACCTATCAGGTACTCAAGGAGATAAGTTTTTCTGTTAACAGGGGGGATTTTATTTCAGTAATAGGCAAATCAGGATGCGGGAAATCGACTTTACTGTATATTCTTTCAACAATGGATACCGACTATGAAGGAGATATTCTGATTGATGGTGAAAGTATGAGGAACAAAAAGGAGGCCGAGCTTGCATTGGTTCGAAATGAGAAGATAGGATTCGTTTTTCAGTTTCATTATCTGCTGAATGAATTCTCTGTTTTAAAAAATGTGATGCTTCCGGGTTTAAAATTAGGAAAGTACTCAGAAGCAGAAGTGGAACACAGAGCCTACGAGAAACTGAAAATTCTTGGAATAGAATCTGAGGCCTTAAAAAAGCCAAATCAGGTTTCAGGGGGGCAGAAGCAGCGTGTAGCTATTGCCCGTGCCCTGATCAATGATCCCTTAATAATTATGGGGGATGAGCCAACCGGAAATCTTGATAAAAAGAACAGCGAAATTGTTTTCAATATCTTTCAGGAACTGGCAGAGGTGTATAATCAATCATTGCTGATCGTAACTCATGATAATGAGTTTGCAGCCCGTACTCACCGGATCATAGAGATGGAAGACGGGCGTATTATTAAAATGCAGGGTAAATAATTTTTTCGTTTTATTCTGTAAGACGATTACAGAGATCCTCAACTTCGGAAATTATTTTTTCGATTCTGGGCTCTGATATTTGTATTTCCTTCAGGACTTTTTCCTTGCCGATCAGGTTTTTACATAATATGATTCCTTTATCAAGCAATTGTTGTTTTTCAAATTTACTTAAAGTGAGCAGGCTGGTTAAAGGGTGTAAACCCGACTGGTCAATCAGCGATTTCAAACTTTTTCCTGCCGGATAATCCCAGCTTAGCAGATACATTCCCATACAAAGGCCATACTTAAGTGCATCACTTGAAAACCGGGTATTTGTAACCAGTCCGCCAATAAATATGGTGTCCTTATGCCCGGTTTTCTTTTTTAATTCCTGCTCTACGTCCATGAATCTTGAATGGATGTAGAGTGGCACTTTTACATCGCAAAAACGACCCTGGTCGCTATGAAATTTACACTCCAGTAAGATATGCCGATTATCCCTTTCTGCAATAATGTCTATCTCGTGGCTTACACAATGCCCATCAACTATATTTCCTACTTCCGTGCGATAGTTTTTGAATTTTAATAATTCACTGATGTACTCTTCGAATGGAAATCCGGTTGGTCCTAGTTCAAGTATAGATTGTTTGAGTTTATACCGGGCTGCAGAGTGGGAGGAATTCTTGCGGAGCTGGGCAAAAGCCATACGGTAAATTTCTTTTGTCGAAATGGAATCCCTTAGTTCCGTCTTAACTTTTTCTATTACCTTATCAATGACATCATCATCAGCTCTTGAACGTTTTAATGAATTTCTAAGTTTTTCTTCATCAAATAAGGCCTTCTCACCCGACATCTTGGTGACATAGATCTGCTTGGGATTCATTAATTATGGTCTGAAATTATTGTGAACTTCTTAATGCTTAATTGTGTACTCAGGCAAATTAAGAATGTTTTGGCAAAGTTTAGTGGCCATATTTTAAAATAATAGCTAGCTGCCCCGCATGATATGCAGTATGCGTTATGATACGGCCGAGAGCCTCAGATTTGGTCTTGGTACCAAATTCCTTCGTGTTAATAGGATCTTCCCAGGCCTCATCATTTTGAATTGAAATGGCTGTTTTTAAACCTTCATAAGCTTTTTGATTGTATTCAAGCAGGTCTTTGAGATTGGTCCATTCACCGGTGTCCCTCTGGTCAATAATGGTTTGGGCATGTACCTGAATACCTTCCGTTTTAAATACATTCTTCGCAAATAATAATTCTACATCCGCAATATGTCTGATTAGGAATCCGGCAGAGTTTGGAGCAGGCGCAAGCGTTTTTTTTAGATCTTCTTCTTTAATTTCAAATAGTAGTTTTGAAAATCTGGTTCGTCCCTCTTCCCATAGTCTTAAAAAATGCTGATTACTGCTCATAAATTAAATACCTTGTTTTTGCCGTTTTTTTAATGGGTTTATTCGTTACCGCATATATTTTGTTTCAATTTTTTTGATTAAAAGTTCTTTTCTGAGTTTAAATTGACCAGATTGGTTTAAGTTATCTGACCTTTACAAAATCAGGCAAAATATGTCATTCAGACTTGTCTTTATTGCAATCTGAGCCGGAATTAATTTGTTAATAGTCTATTTCTTCTCTTTCTGAACGGTAGATAGTCCAAAAGGCAGATATAATGGGCAAAAACTCATAAAACTTGTTATAATAAATACTCCTGCGACAATCAAAAGCACAATTGCAAGTGTTCCTGAGATTAATTGCATGAAATAAAGGACTCCGATTAAAATTGCTGCCAGAATTCTGATGATTTTATCGGTATTACCCATGTTTGCTTTCATAACATTTTATTTTTTGTTTATTAAATATAATAAATAATTTTAAATTGAAATTCAATCAATTCATTTGAAATTCTTAGCTTGAATTATTCCTGAATGCTTAAAACTCTTTCTCTGTCTATTGTTTTATAGTATTTAATTCTTTTGACTTTTGTAATGCATCATTGATGTTTAATACGATATTATGTTTATCAATTATTGAATACAATTGAGCTTTGAGCATTTCATGTCTGACCTCATGATTAGCTTCTGAAATTATAATTGTGGTTCCTTTAGCAAGAAGCTGTTTACACATTTCTTTGAGGCGGTTAATACCAGTAGCATCTATAAATGGAACATGTCTCATTCTAAGAATTAAAATTTCAGGTTGTTTATTCAGATCAGTAATCACTTCCTGAAATTTTTGAGATGCACCAAAGAATAGGGGTCCATTAATTTCATAGATCAGCACATTTCTGGGGATTCCTTGTAGTTCTTCTTCAAACAATGTTCCTTCGTTTTCAGCTTTGGGTTCCAGGAGATTTCCGGCTGTCTTTATCGAAGTTGCTTCGCTCATCCGTTTCATGAAAATAAAACTGGATAAGATCATCCCTATTTCAATGGCTATAATCAGATCAAAGAAAACAGTAAGAAAGAATGAAGTAAGCAGCACCAGCACATCCATACGGTTACTTTTCATCATTGAAAAAAAGTGATGCCATTCCCCCATATGCCATGCAACTACCACAAGTATTCCGGCCAGACATGATAGTGGAATAAGTTTAGCAACCGGTGCAAGCAGTAGCATAATTAATAAAAGGACCAGTGCATGGACTATCCCTGCAATAGGTGTTCTGCCTCCATTTTTAATATTGGTTGCAGTTCTGGCAATCGCACCGGTAACAGGAATGCCGCCGAATAATCCTGAAAAGATATTAGAAGCTCCCTGTGCAACCAGCTCCATGTTTGAACGGTGCCTGCCTCCAATCATTCCATCCGCAACAACCGCCGAAAGCAAAGACTCAATGCTTCCCAGTAAAGCAATCGCAATGGCAGGTTGTATCAGTAGTTTGATTGTAGCAAAATCAATACCCGGTACCGAAGGCATAGAGATTTTGTTTGGGATCTCTCCGAATTTACTTTCAATAGTTTCAACCGGTAGTTTGAAAAAATATACAAGTGCTGTGCTTAACAGTATCACAACAATTGACCCCGGGATCTTTGTGCTGATGCGGTGAAAGTTCAGGGATAATAACACAGTTCCCAGAGCAATGGCAAATGCGGTCCAGTTAATCTGACCCATATAATCCCCATATACCATCCATTTATCCACAAAATCCGGAGGTATGTTCTGAATCGGGAGCCCAAGAAAATCCTTTACTTGTGAAGAGAAAATGATTAGAGCGATACCGCTTGTAAAACCAACAATAAGCGGATAGGGTATGAATTTCAGATAATTGCCAAGTTTGGCAAAACCCATTCCGAGCATCAAAAAACCAGCCATAAAGGTTGCAATTGTTAGTCCATCAACCCCGTGGTCATGCACAATGGCATATACAATGACAATGAAAGCACCCGTTGGCCCACCGATCTGTACCCGGCTTCCTCCTAAAACTGAAACAATAAGTCCGCCAATAATTGCAGTAATTAGGCCTTTTTCAGGGCTAACCCCCGAAGCAATCGCAAAAGCAATCGCCAGGGGTAATGCTACGATGCCAACAATTATACCAGCTAAAATATCTTTACTGATTTGCTGTTTATTAATACCCGAACGAAGAAGGGAGATAAATTTCGGGGTAAATTCATTCTGTTTCATACTCTTATAAGATAATTACTGATCAGAAAAAGGTAATCGTTCTGATATTACCCCGGGATTGGCAAGCTTTAGGCAATAATTGCTTATTATGGTGTAAAACCAGCCAGAAGCGAAGGTTATCGAAATTTATTCAGACCTGAATAAATTGCATGTTTAAATATACCTGTTTATCGGTCATATTCAAATCGTCTTTTGTGGAAATCATTCAGGAAATGATTCAAGCCAATGGTTGAATTTCTAATCCCTGAAGGTAATAGTGAATGTTGCGCCTTCATTGATTTTACTATCCAGCGAAATCCTTCCTCCCAGGCTGGTGATATGATTATAGACCAGATATAAACCGATCCCTTTGCTATCAGGATGGTCATGGAATTTTTGATTCAGACCAAATACCTTATCCCTGACTTTTTCCATATCAAAGCCCATACCGTTATCAGAAATAATTAATTGACTAAGTCCATTCGATTTCCTGGAGTAAATTGATATAAGAGGAGGAACACCAGACCTGGCATATTTAATGGAGTTGGTAATCAGATTAAGCAAAATGCTTTCAAGGTAATTCCTGTTGAATTTGATCGTTTCAAGTTCAGAAAAATCCGCTTTTATACTAACATTTGAGCCCTCTAAGATAGACTGGATTGAACCTAATACCGAATTCAGATGCTGGTTAAGGTTTAATTCTTCAATCTGTATGTTCAATTGATCTTTTTGAGTTAAAATATCCACAGAATTGTTCAGAATTTCACTTAAATTTTCTGCCGATGATTTCAGGAATGTGAGATACTGTAAAATTTCAGGGTCATCAACTTTTGAATCATCCAGAAGCCCTACTAATGAGAGCAGGTTATTTATTGGCGATCTGAGGTCATGTGAAGTAGCATAACTCAATTGCTTTAAATCCTGATGGCTTTTGGTAAGGTTAGCGAGATGCTGATTTCTTTCTTCCTCCAGTTTCTTTTTGTAAGTTATATTTTTGGCTATCGCATAGATTAGTTTTTCCTTTTCAACAGGCATTGAGGTCCAGGAAAGCCATACAATTCTTCCATCCTTGGTGATATAACGATTCTCAAAGTTTATGAGCGGGTTATTCTCTGTCAGATTCTCACGGGATTTATCAGTCATGAACTTGTCTTCAGGATGTACAAAACTTGTAATCGGTCTTGAAGTAAGTTCTTCGACAGAATACCCTAAAGTGCGCGAAACGGAGGGGTTGATCCTTTTCCAATACCCGTCAAACCCTGCAATGCAAAGTAAATCAGGGGATAATTCGAAAAAATGCTCGAATTTATACAGGGAGTATGAATCCAGGCTCAGGTTTTTCATGATTAACATCTGGTAAATGTTTCGAAAATTAAGAAAAAAGATTCATTAATCTGCGATTAGATAGTTACAACTATATACGAGAATAAACATTCTAAGGTTTGAATAAATAATTTCCCAATCTCTTTGATTTGAGCCAATCATAGATCAGATGCTTAAGTCCGCCTTTAATTTGAGAAGTATAAATACCGGTACCGCCTGAGAACAGGTAAGAAAAGGCACAGGCAATGCCGATGAAATATATACTTTCCGTGCCAAATAGTTCAATTCCCAGAATAGTTGATGCAATAGGGGTATTGCTTGCACCCGCAAATATTGCTGCAAGACCCATTCCTGCAAGAAGGGCTAAGGGCAGGGGAATAAACCATACGAGCGCATTTCCCAATGCAGCACCAATGAAAAACAAGGGTGTAACTTCCCCTCCTTTGAATCCGGCTCCAATGGTGAAGGAGGTGAGCAAGAGTTTTAACAGAAAGTCGTAAGAATTAAGATTGCTTATGAAAGCGCTTTCTATGATCGGTATGCCTAACCCGATATATTTATAAGTACCTGTTAACCAAACAGCTGAAGCGATAAATATTCCTCCAATAAAAGGTCTTATCGGCGCATAATTTATCTTTTTGAAAATGTCTGTACAGAAATGTGTCGTTTTGGAAAAAAGCATAGCTGCAAGTCCGAAAATCATGCCTGCCAGGGCTGCCCATATAATGTTTTCAGGACTCATTTCAGGCACAAAAGGGATGTTATATTGGGTATGACTAACATTCCAGGCTGTACAGGTATAATCGGCTATCAGAGCTGCCGATAAGCTGGGTAAAATAGCGTCATAGCGATATTTTTTCAGGACCAGTACTTCCAGAGCAAAAATAGCCCCGGCTATCGGAGTGCCGAATACGGATGCAAAGCCAGCACTGATACCAATGATAATCAGAATCTGCCGGTCTTCTTGTTCCAGTTTGAATATTCTGCTGAACTGGTCGGATATCGCTGCACCCATCTGCACTGCAGTTCCTTCACGTCCGGCAGAACCACCGAAAAGATGAGTGATCAATGTTCCGAACAATACCATTGGTGCCATTTTTAATGGAATCACCTGTTTTGGACTATGAAACTCTTCCAGTAATTGATTATTCCCTTTAACTACATCGGTACCCCAATAATGATAGGCCAGGCCAATGATGAGTCCACCAATCGGTAAAAAAGCAATTATCCAGAGATTGCTTTCACGAAGCTTTGTCACCCAGTCTAAAGAAATCAGGAAGAAGGCAGAGGCTGATCCGGCAAGGATTCCTACAATAATTGAAAGAGATACCCACTTTAAGATGTAAACCAGCAAAGGACTTTGTACTTTATTTCGAATATTAGGCTGATTCATTTTGCCAAGATGCAGATTTACGGGTACGCGGATGATCTCGTATTGTAGAGGCTAATGTAATTTTTTTTTATTAATGTTTAAGATTACAGTACTCTTCGGCGCGGTCCTGTGTGATTTATAAAGAGTTGGCCCGGCCCAGCGAACAGCCACTACAGATTAATCTGTTTCACAGATTATGATTTTTACCGGTAAATCTTAAATTGAAGCCTATCCTTCCATTCTACAGATTTCTCCACGCATTTATATTTATTGAAATTTTGACAATACTGCCAGCGTTTTCGAAATGACGGCAATTGGACATTACTCCGAAGGAAGCCCGGCAGGCAGGACTGAGGAATTTTTTTTGGTAGCATGTTCCCTTTGGTTCTATTTATTTGGATTTCGCCATTAACTCTTTGACTTCTTTATCAGTTAGAAATTGAAAATGACTAAAAACAGAAGCGCCATTCAATCCCGTCAGCGGCCGGTATCACACCAGTGTATCTTGCTTGCTTTGAACAATTTGAATGATAACCACCAGCTCTTTTTTTCCACTCTTAGGGTAGGAGTAATAAGCGAGTTTAGGTAATTTCATATCATAAGCTTTTACATCCCTGCCCGGGTTTGGATAATATAGTAGTGCAGTACCCTTATCGATATCTTCCTTACTTGAAAGGCGGCCATTTACAACAGGAGTTTTTTCCCATTCTTTAATCAGGATGGGAGGAAATAGTTCAGCGACAGACTTTCAGTCCCTTTGCTTTTTCTCTGTGCAGGATGCAAGAGTCAGCAGAGTAATAATCCCGGTAATTAGTGTTTTATCTCTTCTGAGCAATAATATAAACATGGTTTTCAGGATACTGATCAAGCTCAAGATGAAGGCATTCGCAGCCTCCTTCCATAATGGCTTTAAGATTTCCGTTTATGCCGATACTGCTGTATGGAAACTGGTCTCCATGCCATTCGCTTTCATGCTCGTCAATAGCATCCCCAAAAGTGTAAATCAGTATTCCGGAATTTTTGAGCATCCTGCATAGTTTGGCGATAACCGGTTTTTGCTGAGCCATTGGTAAATGAAATATGCTGTCCCAGGCAATGATCAGGTCGAACTGCTGATCGCTTTCCCAATCGATGATATTGCAGTTAATTAAATTAATATCCTTGTGTTCCGATTGTGCAATTGCGATCATCTCTGCTGATGCATCAATTCCATAAACAGTAAAATTTTCCCGGATTAATTTGCGGATTATACGTCCACCGCTTCCACAACCCACATCAAGGGCAGAACCTTTTTGATTACAATAACGGATTGCCCGTTCAATCTGCTCTAAACCATACGAGCTGTTAACATGATTCTCATGCCACCACTTTGCAATTTTATCGTATTTTTTTCCAATGCCGGAATCCATACAGTAAAAATATAAAATTTGCTAGTCCGCTGATCTTAAAATTGTTTTACATTTAGAGTTAAATTATTTAATCTTAAATTAATATCATGGACGAATTTATTGGTGTTGTTAAACTTTTTGGAGGTAGTTTTGCGCCTCAGGGCTGGGCTTTTTGTGATGGGGCTTTACTTTCAATTAATCAGAATCAGGCTTTGTTTGCATTGCTTGGTAACCAGTTTGGTGGTGACGGACGGTCTACCTTTGCGCTTCCAAACATTCAGCCCTTGATTTCTGCAAACGAAGCACCGGTTCAATATATTATCTGCTTGTCTGGAGTTTTTCCATTAAGAGCGTAAAGAGCATTTATCCGGTTCATTTTATCGGAACATGTTGTGATAGATGCTGATAGAAGAAAAGAAATAATTTTATCCTGCAATTTTATTAATCATTCCATTAAAAATGAAGCCGTGAAATGGAAGAACTGCATACCAGTAAAGCCGGCCTAAAACACCCAGTGGTCTAAAAGTAGCGGTTTGAGTGAGAATATCATTTTCATCAATTTTAAACTCCAGCCAGGCCTCACCGGGTAATTTCATTTCGGCATACAATAGCAGTCGTTTTTCATCTTTATCGGCCAGAAGTACACGCCAAAAATCAAGGGCATCACCTGAAACTATTTCAGTATCACTTTTTCTTCCTCTGCGCATTCCAACACCTCCGGCAAGCTGATCAAGAAATCCTCTGATTTCCCATAACCAGTTACCATAATACCAGCCATTTTTGCCACCAATTGACCAGATTTTTTCAAGGGAAGCCCGACTATTTTTAACCTTAACTCTGCGGATATCTTTAAAACAACCATTTACAGGAACTTCAATGAATTTTGAAAACCCTTCCCTGAATATATCGCTTGTTTGTGCATCCTTCCAGCTTGAAAGCACCTGGTTTTGTTCTATTTTGTCGAAGGCGAGTTTTATGGATGTATCAAAATCAATTAGTTTTATACCCAGCATTTCAGCTAAGTTATTAGGTTTACAAATCACTTCAACCTTCATACTGTTTACTAAATTCTTTGCAAGAGCATAGGATGTAGCTGTGACAAAATATAGCCAGTAAGAAGAAATTTTTGGAGTCATTACCGGTACAATGAGTATACGCCGCTTCAATCCCCGGATCTTTGCAAAACGCAAAAGCATTTCTTTATAACTTAAAATATCTGGTCCGCCTATATCATAGCTCTTATTATAAGTCTCGGATTT
Organism: Pedobacter sp.; assembly: GCA_036676565.1. Taxonomy (GTDB): domain Bacteria; phylum Bacteroidota; class Bacteroidia; order Sphingobacteriales; family Sphingobacteriaceae; genus Daejeonella. Next base: position 329,168 of record JAKFCP010000014.1, on the reverse strand, counting down.
ACCAATTACCCGCTCTAAAAATTCCACGACATTACGGATGGCAATTGGCTGACATCTTGTTTTCAACCAGCGGGGAGTAATCATAAACGGTAACTTCTCTACCAGATCCCGTATAATTTCAAAGGAAGCACTCCCGGAACCCACGATAATCCCTGCTTTCAGGGTTGTGAGTGCAAATTTGGAACCTGAAAGAATAGTTTCGACATTTTTGCGTGATGACAAATGTTTGGATAACTCTTCAGCATTGTCTATTCCACTCAGATAAATCACCTGTTTGGCATTTGTTTGTTCAATCCGATTTTTGAAATTGCTGGCACAAAGTTCCTCCATATTTTCGAAGTCGCCACTTTGTGTTGACATCGAATGGATGAGAAAATAAGCTATATCGATATCATTGGGTATTTCCTTCAGACTTGACTCCTTTAAAAAATCTGCCTCTACAACGCTGAGACTTGAATCCGGATATTTTTTCCTGTTAAATCTGTTTTTATCCCGTACACAACATATAACCTCATGTCCATTTTCCAATAGTACGGGCAATAACCTTTGCGCAATATATCCGGTAACGCCGGTGAGCAGAATTTTCATGGATTAATTGTGTATGGGTATTTAATTAAAGGTAGGGTTTAGGGATTATAATTGGAGGTATTAGGATTATTAGGATTTCTTCAGTGGAAATAAAAATAGCTCCTAAGAATAATTACTACTAAATAGGCTTAAATTTGGCTTTATCATAAGAACCAGTCTAGGTACATTCCTGAATGATTTAATCGAAGCTCCTTTTGATATTACTTCGCTAAATTGAAATAATTGATTCAGGAAAATGAGCTTAAGGATTTTCATTTTTTTGATTTTTGTTTCTTCTGCATTTTTCACTGCAATATTTTACTTCATCCCAGTTCTTTTCCCATTTCTTGCGCCAGACAAAGGGTAGTTTGCAAACAAGACAAATTTTTTGTGGCAGTTCACTTTTTTTCATCCTTAAGGTTTCAAATCATTCACTTTTTTGGGACTGATTTATACTATTTGATTTCTATTCCGGGTACGTATTGTGGTGATTCAAAGAGCCTGAAAGCCCTATTCTGAACTGAGCATCATCTTTTGGATATTTTATTCATGCTGACAGTCCTTTGCCTTGAGCATTTAAAGCGGAGCATATCAGGATTTGCTTTAAATTCATGTTTAACACCCACCCCCGATGAGACTCTTTTCCGCCAGCGCTTAAAACTGGAATGTTTGAGTTCTTTTCGCATCAGTTTTTCAACTTCACCCTGTGAAATACCAAACTGTGCTTTTATGGCGTCAAAAGTGGTCCGGTCTTCCCAGGCCATTTCCACAATTCTATCTATTTCTGAGTCGTTAAAATATGTCATCCCGAACTGGGTTAATAATATTATTATGCTCAAACAAAAACCTTGTTTTGTGTAATATAGTCTAATGAATATTCTAATTGGCTTTTGGGTGGGTAAATATAGAAATTACCGGATTGAGTAATTGCTGTTCTGGACTGCAGTAATTATTATTACAATAGAATGAGGATTCTATTGTGTTTAAGCCGGTATTCAAACTTTCACAATAACCTGGATATTCGTCAATTCAGCGATGATTTACTGTCCATTGTTTTTATAAAATTCTGCTCTTTTTTTCCCGATCAGATTTATACTTTCATAAAGAAGGGTGCTATTTGTTATTAGCCGGTCAAGTTCCTGTTCGAAAAATTGTGCCGTAAAATCATTCCATTGACCCTGATGCTTCTCAAGTTCCCTGAAACTATTTCCCAGTGTGCTGATGTATTCCTTTTTTTGGGGAGCATCACTTATGAATATAGGAGGATACAAATCATACATAAGCATCCAGTTTTTTGCAATTCTGGTTACCCGACCGTTACCATCAATAAATGGATGAATACGAATTAGCTCGTGATGAAAATAAATGGCTTTTATGATAGGATTTTTTATGGATTGCATCTTGAAAAAAAGCTCAGAAACCAATGCAGGAACCAAAGCAGGTTCCGGACAAATATGTGCACCTATCTGAACAAATGTTTGTCGGTAGCGATTGGGGTGGACAGCATTCGTTTCAGGAGAAACCAGTCGAAGCAACTGGAATAACTGAATTTCTTTTTCAAAAGTGTTTTGTGAAATGATCTCTTCGATTACAAAATCGAGGGATATTCTCAGATTTTTCAAATACTCTATGGCTTCATCATCATTTTGGGCCTCCATTTGAGCATTTTTAATGCTTAACAGGTCTTTCAGATTATTTACACCCTCTAAATAGATATCCAGGAGATCATCGTCCAAATGATATCGACTATAAATAATCAGTCTGTAAATAGACTTCACAGTCGTGTCAATTTGCTTTATTTTTTGGTGGTTGATTTGGATATTTTCGATGGGAATTAATTCCATGCTATCTGGTATTAAATACAGGTTTTGTATGTGTGATATTATTTTTATGATACCGGAAGCTATTGATATCAGGATTAAATATAAATGAGTTTCCGTGAGGATTCACTAAGGGATATGAGAATTGACTTTGAGTTTACGAAGCAGCTGCTATTAACATTTTAAGCTGTTTGAAATGCTTTTCAAAAAAGCTCAAGGGTAGTTAACTTCAGCTACCTTTCAATAGTCCTGAACGTAAGGTTTACTCTGGGTCGGCTGATTAATTTGGTAGGAGGGAGCCTGTGCAGCCAATGGGATTGTGTACTGCCTTTCATTATTAGTAAACTGCCATGCTCTAAAACTAAGCTGATAGTTTCTTTGCTTTCTTTGTGTTTAAAGGCAAACTTTCGCTCTGCACCAAAACTTACGGAAGCTATTGCCCCATTCCTTTTCAAATCTTTTTCGGCGTCACTATGCCAGGCCATGCCTTCTTCACCATTGTGGTATAGATTTAGAAGACAGGAATTAAAGGTTTCACCGCTTTGTTGTTCAATGAGCAATTTAAGTTCCAGGAGTTCTTTAGTCCAGGGTAATGCAGATTTTGTTGTGTTGGAGTAGGTATATTCATAGGACTTGTCTCCATACCAGGCAACTTTTCGTTTAGTAATGATTCTTTTGCCAAAGATAATAGCCTCATCATTTCGCCATTCAATTGAATCCAACAAGGTTTTTAGATAATAATCAGCCTCTTTTTGATTCAGCACTTTACCATAGTAATTTACTGTTCCATCTTTGGACAGATAATTTTTATTCTTATCAGGAAGGGTATTGAATAGGTCCATTTGTTAAGTTAAGAATTAGATGAAGCGGTGTAGATCCCTTTATGGTCAAATTAATTGTGGATAATCGATTCATTGCACCAGTCAAATTTACCTAAACTCTGTCTGGAATATGATTGGTAGGATTAAGATGATTAATAGGGTTTTTCAAAATCATCTTAATCACTAAAATCACAGTTCAGGCACCGTTATCCACCCATTGTCTGAACTATGATTATTGTGATTTTTATTCAAGGAATTTTATTTTTCCCATCTGCTATTAAATCAGAATTGATTGCATGAACACCCTTAAAGGATATTAGTTAAATCGAAAAGCTTTATTGTATAATCAAATAATTCAGTCCCGCCCCATTTTCCGTGCCCCGGAATTACAATTTTTGCTCCCAGATAGGCTTGTTTAATTTTACGGACGGTTTCCGACCATGTATTGATATTTGCATCGCCCAAAAAACCCTTTGACGCTCCTGTTTCTTTTATCAGACATCCTCCAAAAATTGCATTGTCATCCGGAAAATATCCGATAATATTGTCTCTGGTATGTCCTTCTCCAAAATATGCTGCGTACACTTTTTTGTGCCCAATCTTTATGCTGAATTTATTATCAAATGAATTTATGGGTTTTGAGAATTTTGTTCCCTGCTGGTTTAGTAATTCAATAGTCTTAGCTGATGCAAATGCCGGGATGTTAAATTCATTAAATTTTTCAAGGCCACCTACGCAGTCATTATGAAAATGAGTAGGGATAATTGCTTTTATTTTGCATTTAAGCGTATTAGAAACATAGTTTATTAATTCTGCGGCGCCTTGATTGTTTGAAGGAGTGTCGAAAATAACTGCTTCATTTTTGTTAACCACGATCATTCCATTGCAGGCAACATTACCAAAATCATTTGTTTTCAGAAATGAAATATGTGTGTAAATATGATTTGATAGTTTCTGAATGATCAGATTTTGAGTTTTATATGAGGCTAAACTATCTGTTTTGGTACTGAAATTTTCAGCTGCATTGATTTGCTGAGTTGCAAAAATTTGAAATAAGGTAATTAAAAGGACTTTAATTAGAATAAAACGATGTTTTGCCATAGGTTCTTAATTATATCTGGCTGATTCTTTTATGATTTCTTGATTTAGACTACCGGTTTCATTCCTGCATTTAAAAACTATTTTTGAATTTAAGTATTCTGTTCCATACTCCCGATTTGTATTCCGATGCCATATTGTCTTCAGTAATTAACCAATGATTTTGTCGCAGAAGAGAATCCCGGAGTACAGGAAGTTCGGCATTTATTAATTTATTTCTGATGAATCTTGTTGAATCATTTTTTTCAAATGCGGGTACTGAATTTCTAAAAAAGTAAGGGTAATTTTTTTCACGCTCTGCTTTGCTCATGTCAAAAGGGGAATCACCTGCTGCTACAAAATTTGCAACCGAAGTTACATAGTTAAATGCATGGGCGGCGGTATACATTACATCCTTCGATCCGGTGGTGTTCCAGTACATGACTCCTTTTTCATTCAGATGTTTTTTGGCCATTCTGAGAAATTCAACAGACAATAGATTGGTGCTATGTTCACGCCAGTGAAATGTAGTATTCATTACAATAAAATCGAATTTCTCATTTTGATTACGCCTCATCCACCGTCTTCCGTCATCAATAATTATTTTCACTTTAGGGTTGGATAATAGCGGGGATATTTCATTGTATTTTTTTATCAGATTAATATAACCCGGCTGAATTTCAATAATTGTAAGGCTATCAATGAGTTTATAATTTGCGAGCACCTGTGCCCATGATCCTGTAGATAGGCCGATCATTAAAACCCTTGATGGCTTTCGATGCAAAGATCCGATCATATAACACCTTGAAATACCGTTTACATTATTTTCAGGATCTGTATTTACATCGCCATCATATGCACCGCCGCCAAGAAAAACGTCAGCACCTTTAGGCCTCGGCAGCACAGTAATAATGCCCTGCCTGCTGTGTTCCATATATCGAAAGCTTGTCCAGTCGGCAAACGAACTGCGAAAATGAAATCGCTCCATCATCTTTGAAAGTACCATCCAATATCCCAGGGGGATAAGGAGTATCAAAGCGACTATGAAGATTGAATCCTTTAGTCTTTTCTTAATTTCGGCAGGGTCTCCGTTAATAATAAGCAGAGCCAGGAGCAGGGCTGCGCCACTCATGATACAAATTGTAGTTGCGGGACTCAGATTATCCATCAAAACATACCCTGTAAAAAGAGGCCCTGCGGTTGAGCCTATGATGTTTCCTGCATAGATCCACGATGTTTCCTGACCTACCGATTCTTCCTTATCGCTCACTGCCAGTTTACACAGGACCGGAAAAACGGCACCGAGATAATAAGAAACCACGACTACCTGAATGAAAAGCAATCCTGCAAATGCGTCATGCACTTTAACCCATAACAAAATAGCTATTAAGCCGAAAAAATTAATGGCAGCACCCAGGGTCAATAGCTCAGGCAATACATTTGTCCCCGGGCTTACCTGATCTTTCGACTTTTTGTATCCGTAACGCGATCCCAGCGCAATGCCTGTCAATACCAGGCCAAGTACAAGTCCAAAAATTCCGGCATGCCCTTTTGTAATATATGAGATAATTTCTATCCACATTATTTCCATGCTAACACTAATAAAACTAGTGAGCCCGGCAATTAAAATGGCTAAACGCAGCCTCATCTGATTTTCTTTTTAAGGTAAACAAAGGAAATGGCTGCTACAGCAAAGTTGATGCAAGCCGCAAAAATTAAAACCTGTGTAAGTGTTAAGAAAACAAATAAAAGTCCGATGGTTAGGAAGCAAGCGACGGCTGACCCAAGGGTGTTGATGTAATACAATTTACTAACACTTTCCTCCACCGATCGGTTCGACTTAAAAATATATGCAACGAGTACAGGAAAAGTTGCTCCCATTGCCAAAGTTGGAATACATAAGAGCATAAATATAATAAACGGCAAAGCCGCATCATGGTAGTTTAGAAAGGCAGTGCTGACAGCGGAAATAAGAAACTTGCTGCAGATCCCAAATACTCCAATGGCAATTTCAACCGTAACAAAAAGTTGGATCAGGCTGTCATTAAATTTACGGGATAAATAACCGCCAAGAAGGGATCCCAGGCCTAAACCAAACATAAATACCGAAACAATAATTGTGATGGCCTCTATGTTAGTGCCGAAACTTGCGTATAGCATGCGTTGCCATACAATCTGGTAAATAATAGCGGCGAATCCGGAAAAAAAGAACAATCGGATAATGGGCCTTGAAATAGGGGAAGCGTTTAACAATGAAATACGATGAATAACTTCAGGTAAATATAGAATTTTTTATAGTGTTACCGAATTCAGATTTGCATCCAGAGTTCAACCCTGATGATGGGGATGAATCCTGGTATTTGATAATTCTTTTTATTTCCTGTTCTGCTTAGAATTATGGAAATATACCTGGTCTAAATTCATTTTTTTATGTGAAATAAAATATACTATGAATTAAAAATATTTTGTTTGTACATTGCAGGATATAACTTAATTATTTACATTTTTTAACAAATTGTTTGTAAAAATGAAAAAACCCCAACTTATTTTAGCTGCTCTGGCGATTTTCGCTGCTGCCGCATTCACTGTAGCCGACTCCAGCGATAGAGTGAAAATTATTCACAAAGGAGCCTTGATTGAAGTTGCTCCACAAGCTGTTCCAGCTCATCTGGGTCATGGAGATACGGTGTTTGGTGACAATGGATCATCATCATCATCTGCGTTTTAATCAGATCGTCTGAGTTTAAAGAAGCTTACACTTTCAAATGTGAAAATTTACCTTGCCGAAAAATATAAGCCTTTGAATTAATTTTCAAAGGCTTTTTTTATTGCTTATTTGAACATTCTTTATTCAAAATCATTGAGGTAAAAATTTTGGGGATCATAAATAGTCCCGCTAAAAAAAGTCCTTTTGATTTTTTCCCGCTTTGTAAAAAATCCCTCACCATACTGCTGTGTAACCTGGTTTTTGTTGTAACCAAGCAGAAATAGTGTCCCCGGAAAGATTGAAAAATGTGAAAGTCTGTTTTTATTTATCTCAGCAAATTGAAACAATTCAGGATGTTGCTTACCTGCAAAAACAAGAAATGGAACCGTTGCACGAACGGGTAGTGGATTTATCGGACCAGTATCCTGCACGGGTCTGCCCTGCTCCAGTAATGACACCCCATGGTCTGAAGTATACAGGATGATGGCATTTTTATCTAATGTAAGCGGATAAAGTTTCCTGAAAAAATCATCTACACTCCAGCTAATGCAATTGCAATAGGTGTTTTTAAGCGTGACCGGATCGGTCCATGCTTCACCACCCCGGTAACTGGGTTTAAATACTTCTCTGTTTTTGGGATAAAAATTATTGTAGGCAAAATGACAGCCGGCTTTATTAATATAGGTGAAGGTATTCTCCTTACTGTTTAAAACATTCTTTAAATACTTTACAATTGTTGAATCTACTTCAGGCCAATTTATATCAGGATAATTTTTGTGAATACGTATGTAATTATCGATGTGTTCAAAATCATAGCGGGTCATCCCGTTGGTAGGAATTTCTTCTTTGTTTTGCCCGTCGATAAAATAGGTTGTATACCCTGCCTGTTTACTGTATTGAAATATATTCGGATTGGTACCGAAATTCAAATTGCTATCAGGCAACTGATCCAGCCTTAAGCCGCTTTGAAAAACCATGTTACTTCCGTAACTATACTGCGAAGAGGAAGACATGATTCCGTAATTGTAATAATTGCTTTTTATACTTTCAAGAAATGGGGTAGTTGGTATTGGAGAATCGTTAATGCTCAGCAAATCACCACGGACACTTTCATCAATAATCCAGATTATATGCTTAAATAAACCTTTGTTTTCCGGTTTAATAAAAGGTGCCTTTCTCGGACCGAAGCGGGGGATGGAAACATAGGCATCGGCAGCCACAATCGGTACATTGAAAACACTCGGAAAAAGTGTATGCCATGAATCAGAAGTAAAATTTGTTTTTGCTGAGTATGCAATAAATACGATCGGAATCAGGGCATACATATTATCAATTCTCGGCATAAACCGAAACGCAATAAAGGCCAATAGTGCTGTAATGACCAGCGCAAGGCTTATCCCTTGCAAATATTGATAAAAAAAAGCACTCATCGCTTCGCCTGCAAATTGTATTTCGGTAAACAATATGTTAGCTTCCAGCTTTGAGAATGTATTTCCATGGGCAATATCCATTGCGAACGTAATGGATAAGCTTATAAAGAAAAGCAAACCAAATACAATTCTTATGAATTTGCTTTTTACTGTAAGATATATCAGACAACTCAGGAGTAAGCCAATGTAATTGGCATAAAACACCAGCTGGTATACTATGGGTCTGCCTTCCAGCCTTCGTGGAATATCGAAAATATGCCTTTGGTCAACAAACATAAAAATGAGCAGCAAAAAAAGTACAAATAGAAGTGTCTTTAATGTGTTGTTCATTTGCTATTGAGCCTGTTTTGTATTAAGCCCCTAAAGTAGCGGATAAAAAATTATAAACAATTTTGGAATCATAAATTAAGGGGAGTGATCTGGCGGGATTTCGGAGCATAAAGCTTAAAGTTTACATGTCAGGCCGCTTGATGCAAAGCCCGTGTTAGCGACTTGCATTTTTATCTGCAATTTTTTTGCATATTATGTACCAAAATTTTTGTTTAGGCTTTCCTTTTAGGTCAATTTCTGGTTCATTAATTTCTTCTGGCTCAACCAAGCCGAAGTTGCCAAAATCTGCTTTGATTGAATCTAAATCATAAAAAAATAATGTTAGTCCTTTCCAAGGTTCAAAAGTGTCTTTGGATATTTTAACACCTTGTCCAAATCTAAAATCATTCTTTGAGATTGTCACAAAAACCATATATCCATCAGGTTTAAGTTGATTATAACAGTCTTCAATTAGTTTTATTCTGTCTTTTTCATTTAGTAAATGAATTAATGAATAACAAAAAATTCCATCATACAATTCTTTGTCAAATGGCATTGCACTAACTGAACCGTGATAAACTTTTACATTTTTGCCAAAATGTTTTTTTGCTATGTCAATTGCTGTTTCAGAAATTTCAATTCCTGTTACTTTAAATCCATTGTCAATAAAATATTTAGCATTTCTTCCATATCCAAATCCAGGAATTAATATGTCCTTTAAACTATGTTTTTTAAATAGTTCCAAAGTTTTACTAACTGAATCTGCTGGCTCCCAACCCCACATTTCCTGTTTATCTTTAAAACTTGTCTCCCAGAATTCTGTCATGTTCTTTTCTGTTTTATCAATGTGTATCGGGGTCTTGTGCTTGCCATTAACTTTTTAAACTAGCTAAAAAACTCTCTCAAGCCACCCAAAATGGCAGGCTTTTAGTTGTAACAAGGCTTTATTAAATATCCGGATTATAATCAGATATTTTTTAGGTTATCATTTTTTCTCACGATCAGGAATGTCTCATTTTCTATTTTCATATACCCCAATTCATAACAGAAATAATAAGTATTCCCATTTTGGGTTTGATGCAGGTGAGTATGATAATCGGGGTTGAAGCCATTTTTAAGCAGATCGTCTTTTTTAATTCTGATTTTGTTCTCAGGGCAAAGTCTGGAAAGAATTGCATGGTTTTTCCGGAGGATGGAGTTTACAGGTTTCATGCTTGAGTTAATCCCGGCTTTCATCCGGTTATTGAAATTACTGCGGCACTGGTCATCGCAGAATTTTTTATCGCTGCGCCCGTGCAGTACTGCGCCACAGTCTAAACATTCCCGTTCCATAGGTTTGATGTTGTATTGTTCGATGAATTTAAGTCGAATTCGCATCAATCGCTTATAAACGTATGTATCCGTTTATTGTACGGTAAATTATATCCGATCTCCTCAACTTTATTCTGTCCTGCCGGGTGGCAGGTATTGCTAAACATAATTAATTGAGAGATGAGCAATCTAAGAAACAGTGTACGTCTGATGGGATTTTTAGGAAATGATCCGGAAATAAAAACCATCGGTGAGAAAAAGAAAATGGCCAGGGTATCTATCGCCACAAACGACTCCTATAAAAACGATAAAGGAGAGAAAATTGAAGAAACACAATGGCATAACCTGGTATTATGGGACCGGCTCGCCAATCTGGCGGAGAGCTACCTCCACAAGGGCTCTGAGGTCTGCATCGAAGGTAAACTCAATAGTCGGGCTTACACAGATAAGGAAGGCGCCAAACGTTATATTACTGAGGTGATCGTGCATGAAGTGCAGATGCTGGGGAAAAAGGGAGGGACAGTTGACAGTTGACAATTGACAGTTGACAGTTGAAAATTGAGAGTTGAGATTTGAGTGGTTCCTCCTGCGTCGACCTGCCTGCCGGTAGGCAGGGATGACACAAGTGAATTGGAATTGCAGGGTGAAAAGGCTGGGAGCGGGTGATTGGGGCTCCTGCTTCTGGCTTTTAGCCCTCAAATCTCTGCTTTCTCAATCATCAAAGTGGACAAAACTGTGAATCAATTTTGAAGGAGCCTTGTATGCCATCAATTCACAAAATTCGAATCAAGAGCGGGATTTCTTTCTTACACATAAATTCTTTTTTACACTTAAATTCCTGCTTTCATCTTTCCGCTTTTAGCTTTCTGCTTTTAGCTTTCTGCTTTCAGCTTTCTGCTTTCAGCTTTCTGCTTTCAGCTTTCTGCTTTCAGCTTTCTGCTTTCAGCTTTCTGCTTTCAGCTTTCTGCTTTCAGCTTTCTGCTTTCTGCTTTCAGCTTTCTGCTTTCAGCTTTCTGCTTTCAGCTTTCTGCTTTCAGCTTTCTGCTTTCAGCTTTCTGCTTTCAGCTTTCTGCTTTCAGCTTTCTGCTTTCAGCTTCCTGCTTTCATCTTTCCGCTTTTAGCTTTCTGCTTTTAGCTTTCTGCTTTCAGCTTCCTGCTTTCATCTTTCCGCTTTTAGCTTTCTGCTTTTAGCTTTCCGCTTTCATCTTTCTGCTTTTAGCTTTCTGCTTTAATTAAATCCCTTAAAATCCTCCCTCTTATAAACTCCCGGCCGGGCATGGTCCCCTTCTTTGAAGCTGAAATCAACTTCGCTTATGCCTTCCAATTCGGTCAGCGAGAAAGTAACCTCGGCAAGGTAAGCACGGGCGCCTTCGGTACCCGATTCACGGGTTAAATAATCTGCATCCTGAATTTTTACAAAAGCTTTATTACCTTCCTGCTTTACCCATTCCAGCTTAATTTGCGGGTATTTGTAGTTCAGGGCATCAACGATATCCAGGTTATTTAAATTGGTCATGTTAGCAGCCGGATTTCGTTTGATTTCCATCATATGGGTGCTGTCATTCAGGGTTGCTTCCCAGGGTACGACAAGTGTTTTATTCTGGTCGGCAAGTGCTGCTGAATCTGCAGCCATTTCTTCCAGGGATTTTTTTGAGGAATCGCTCTGGCAGGATGCTAATAAAAGCAATGCAATAAATGCGATATAAAGTTCTGTCTTCATAATCAGATAGGTTAAGGTGTGCTATGTGCTACCGGAAGGATCTTCCCGTTAAAAAATTTATGTCCGCTTAAGGCAAAATCAGCAATGTACTTGCCCATTTCGAAGGCCATAACCGGCGACTGATAATCGGGGAATGCTTTTTCAAGCATTTCTGTTTGAGCTGAGCCCAGTGCCAGACAATTGACCGCAATTTCAAGACCTGAAAGTTCTGCAGCAAGGCATTCGGTTAGGGTATGTAAGGCTGATTTACTGGCTGAATAAGCCGATAGACCGGAAAATTTTTGACTGCCCTGAAATCCACCCATACTGCCAATATTTACGATATGACTTTTTACGGGCATCAGCGGCACAATCTTTTGAATCATTTTTACATGGCCTAAAAGATTATTCTGCAACATTTCTGCAAAATCAAGCTGGGAGAGTTGCATAAAAGGCTTATTAACCAGAGATCCGGCATTGTTGATAAGAATATCCACATGCCCAATTTTTTCCCTTATGAAAGGAATCAGTCCATTTTCATAATCGTCGTGAACGATATCAAATTTAGCCGTATAGAGCATGCAACCTGGATTCAGGGCGTAAGCGATCTCCTGTAATTTGTATAATTTATCTTCCGATCTTGCCAGTGCAATGATCTTATGATTCCCGCTTCCGATCAGTTCGAGAACGGCTTCAAATCCTACACCACTGCTGGCACCGCTGATTACAATATTCATAAATTCATTTTCTTAATGAACTGATTCCTTATGAGTTTTACTGATCAGATAAAACCCGTTTTGGATCAGTTTGTTCAGTTCAGGTTCATTGGAAGCCTTCAATTCCAGATATATCCGGATCTCACGTGCGATCTCCTGAAAAAGGTTTCTCTGCTCTAATATCTCTAAAATTTCGATAGCACAGAGCCAATCCTCCCTAAAATCTTGCTTTAGCTCTGTCCAGATATCTTTTAAACGTTCAACTTCATTTTGTGTTTCACGACAAAAACGCACCTGCCTGAACAATTCATGATAGCGTTTTTGATGCGCAGTATATTCGGGATGGAAAGTTGCAGATTTTGCTTTTGGGGCAATCTCTTCAAAAGCATCCTTATCTGCCGCTCCGCTATAGACCGACACAATTTTCTCTCCAACAGCCATGTCATAGACACCCCAGGATGGTTCGAAATAAACATTTCCCTGCTCATCTTTCAGCGTACAATCGGTAAAACTGATCAGTATCAGTTTATAATTACGACTTAAAATTGAACTGACCATTCCTTTCAGATTTAAGCCGCCACTGAAGTTTAATTCTGCAGTATTTCCGCATATGATTCCCAGTTTTTCAAGTTCATCTTCATTTGCATCCTCAAGAGCCTTGCCAAAGTTTTTTAAACGGCCTACAGGAGAAGAGAAACCATCCGCATGTATTTGTTTTCCATGCCCTTCCAGTTGTTTATTATCATAGGATAGCGCGCTGCCTCCACATGTTTTCAGGAACAATAATTCATCATTGTTATCCATCCGCAAATCACAAAAAACTCCGCTGATCTGCAAGCCCGAGCTGTAAACTGCAGTACAAGTGTTTTTGCATTCAATCGCTTTTAAAATACTTTCAGATCCACCTCTTCTAAAGGCCATGGTATCTGCAAAATTCTCCAGAACCTGTGTCAGGTTTTGAAAATTGGGAGTTACAAATAACTGTGGCTGTGGTTTAGTGATATCAAATGGAAAATTAACAGCATCCGCAGTATACCAGTATTTTTTTACCGAAGGATCCATGCAGCTTTTACTTTCCCCGATAGATGAGAGCAGTCCGGCACCATAGATTTTCGGATTTTCAAGTGTTCCTATCATTCCGTATTCTACTGTCCACCAATGCAGACGACTCAATAATGCCATTTCTGAAGGATCTCCAAGGTTCTTCTGGCAAAACAAGACCCGTTTTTCGGCTTTTTTAAGAGTTTGTGGGTCAGGATCGGGCATTTCTTTTAGAATGGACAGCTCACGTATCGCTTCATAAAGCTCAAAATCTTTGGAAGAATACATGGCTTTTGCTCCGATAGAACCAAAATAGCTCAGGTATTGATGATAATCCGGATCGGCAATGATCGGGGCATGACCTGCCGATTCATGAATGATATCGGGGGCAGGAGTGTATTCAATATGATGCAATTGTCTGATGTCAGCAGCAATGACCAATACCCTGCAGGATTGATATTCCATGAATGCGGCCGGCGGAATAAAGCCATCCACAGTTACAGCACCCCAGCCAATTTTTTTAAGCGCATCATTCATTTCCTGCAGATCCGGTATTTTTTCGATGCTCAAACCAGCAGCTTCAAGTCCGGGTATATACGGGTAGTAAGCAATATCCTTCAGGAAGTGGTAATTCTGCCGCATCACGAAGCGCCACACCGCCTGATCAACAGGAGTGTAATGTTCATAATGTTGCTCAACAATAAATTGCTTAAGATGTTCAGGTAATTTTTTTACCTGAGGATTGTTGAAATCGTTAAAGTTACTCATCATTGGTTAGGGGAGCAGATACCTCAAAGTTATTCATTTTATTTTGAAGCCCAATTCTTCTCCTACTCTGTTTTTTGTCAGAATCAAAAGGGGATTTTCGTATTTTTGCATTGTAAATGGGAAGTAAAAAGCGAATTCTGATCACCGGTGCTGCGGGTTTTATTGGGAGTAATCTGATTAACAGATTGTTGCAAAGCGGCAACTATCAGGTTATTGGATTTGATAATTTCGATGATTTTTACAGCAGGGAGCAGAAGGAAAAGAACCTGGCCCCATTTTTTTCTCTCCCGGATTTTCAATTTGCTGAAGGTGATATCAGGGATATTAATGATCTCGATGCTTTGGGCGATTTGGATGTGATTGTACATCTTGCTGCCAAGGCAGGTGTAAGGCCAAGTATTCAAAACCCGGTTTTATATCAGGAGGTGAATGTTGCCGGAACTCAAAATCTTCTGGAGTTTGCCAGAGAAAGGAATATCAGGCAGTTTGTGTTCGCCTCATCAAGCAGTGTTTACGGTATCAACGAAAATATTCCCTGGAATGAAGAGGAAAAACTGAAACCGATCAGTCCCTATGCATCAACCAAACTTTCCTGCGAAATGCTCGGACATGTTTACAGTCATTTGTATGGGATCCGCTTTCTGGCCCTTCGTTTCTTTACAGTTTATGGCCCTGCACAACGCCCTGATCTGGCCATTCATAAATTTTTCAATTCCATTTCTAAAGGCCAGGCTATCCCTGTTTTTGGGGATGGTTCCACCAGTCGTGACTATACTTTTGTTGAAGATACAATACAGGGTATTGAGGCTGCTATAAATTATGAACAATCTGATTTTGAGATCATTAACCTTGGAAATCATCAGACAGTAACTTTGTCTGAACTGATTGCTGCAATCGAAAAGATCTGCGGAAAAAAGGCCATTATTGATCGTCAGCCGGAACAGCCGGGTGATGTCCCTCAAACCTATGCAGATATCAGTAAGGCCCGGAAGTTATTGAACTACCATCCGGAAACCAGACTTGAAACGGGCCTGCTCAGATTCTATGAGTGGTATAATATTCAAAATTTAAAAAAAAGTTAATCAAAATTTCCTAAAACGAAAATTATTTTCTTGCAAGTTTAGGATAAGGTGTATTATATCCTTTAACCGAATACCATAAAATAAGATTTAGAGTATCCTCATTCGCCTCGTCAAGTTCATCCAGTGGCATTTCCATTGATTTTTGAGCCCAAAATTTCTTCTTACCCGATAAAGCTGAAAGTTTAGGGTTCATTTCATCTAGTGGAATCTGATTAGGCAATGCTTTGTATGGACTGAAGTCGGGTTTGCTGGTGAAACAATCGGTCATTGGATTTGCGATCATATCGAACTGGCTCATTGGTGGGAGACCTAAAATCAATTCGATGGTCCTTAAAATACTGTTTTGATTGTAATGGGTATTCACTACGGCCCCCCTTTTGGTATAAGGACTGATGCAAAGGGCTACTGTACGGCGACCGTCAATATGATCGAGTCCAGCCTGAGGATCATCCTCAATGACGAAAATAGCGGTTTCCTTCCAGAATTTACTGTTACTGACCGCTTCCACAATTTGCCCGAGTGCCAAATCATTATCGGCTACCTGAGCTCTTGGTGTTGGGTAGCCTTCCCTGGTGCCAGTTGTATGATCATTAGGTAATAGCATGATCATGAAATTGGGTAAGGAGCTTGCTTTTTCGTATTCCCTGAATTCCTTTAAAAATTCCCCGGCACGGTAAACATCAGGGATAGAGCTAGGAAAGCCAACAAAGGTAGGGCAGAGGTAAGGCTCCAGCGTATGTAATTTACTGGTGGCTTTGATCTTAACATTCCTTGTCCCGTTTTTATAGTCATTATATAACTGCGTCCAGCTGGCATTGGCGGGCTCAACTTTTGCAGTTACGAATTCGCCATAATTCCGGAATGTAAGGCCGGCTTCCAAAACTTTATCCCATATAAAACCCGATGAAGCAAATGCTAAGGCATCATCACCCTCATAAGGATAACTGCGTACGAATCCTCCAAAGCTTTTTTCCAGATAATCTGTCACGTAACCTTCATTAGCCCACTGATGTCCGTCGGCACTCAGTACGCCATTGCAATAAGTATTATCCAGAAGTACAAAATTCTCAGCCAGCGCATGATGATTTGGTGTCACTTTTCTGCCGAACTGAGTCAATGAACTGTCTCCTTTGCCTTGTGGAAGATCTCCAAAAACCTGGTCATATGTTCGGTTTTCTTTGATGATGTACAGCACATGCTTGAATACAGATTTTTCACCCGGACGTGTAGGTACCGGAACAATCCGCTCATTGACGCGTTCAAGCCTCAGTGACTGAGTGATTTTTGGTAGGCGCATGGTGGTAGCAGCCCGAATAGTATATTCCCTTAAAATTTCAGAATCGGGTACTGTGATGAATGAAACTGAACCCGAATGATCGTGCGAGTTGATGCCTTTTTCGCGTAAACCCGTCTGGGGACTGCCATTTCCCTTGATATTGGCAACAAAGAGTTTGCTACCATCCCGTGATAACAGTACCGCACCCGGATACCATCCGCTGGGTATAAGCCCCTTAACTTTTCCGCTGCTAAGTTCAATGACTGCGATATGATTATTGCCTCCATTAGCTGCAAATAGTGTTTTGCCATCAGGACTTACTGCAACCGAATTTGGGGCGCTTCCAAAAGGTAACTCAGCCATAGGCTTGGAGCTCAGATCCTTGATGACAGAATTTGTCCTGGTATCGATCACGGAAATCAAATCACTATTAGCGTTGGCTAGATAGAGCTTTGTCCTGTCGGGAGAGTAACTCATGCCGCTGGGATGCAAATGAACCGCGATCTCTTTTATCACTTTCTTAGTATTCAGATCAAGGACAGAGACAGTCCCGGAAGAGGCTATACCAGTTTTAGGATCGACTACGACATTTGAACCGCCCGAGGGACCTGTTTTATCACCATTTACTGGCTGGCGACCACCCCAGTTTGAAACATAAGCTCTGTTTTCGTGCATGAGTACAGTGTAGGGAGCGATTCCTACGCTGATCTGCGATTCAAGCTGTTTGGTCTTAAGATTAACGATACCAAGAGTGTTATTGCGGCTTAAAGCCACATAAGCATAACCCTTCTGATCATCTATTGTCAAACCACCCGGGTAGGGCCCACTTTTATCATCTGGATTTGGTCCGGGCAGTAAAATGGCATCGTCCCAGGCATAGCTGCCGTTTATTAATTTTGCGGAGCGTAAAAATCCCCTGGTATCTGTAGTCCAGACTTTTTGATCATCAGAGCTCCAGGTAATACCATTAAAACTATGCCCTCCTGCCGGGAGTTTCAGGGTTTGTATTACATTATGCTTTTCTGCACTCATAAACACAATCGAAGTATTATTTTTAACAGCTAAAACACTACCTGAATTATTGAGTGCCAGATCTACCGGGCGACCGGGGAAGCTGATGGTCTCACCTGCCGGATCGATTATTTGGGAAGTTGCCACAATCCGGGTATTATCCTCCTGCGCACCCACTACTGAATTATCCTTAAACTTGTCTTTTGACTTTTCAAATAAAGTATTGAAATCCCATTCTTTATTGTTTACGCCGCAGCCGGATAAGCAGATCAGGGAAATGAAAGCAATTGCAAAGGCATAAATCTGCCTGTTTGATCGGATCATCCTTAATAATCTGTTAGGATTTGACGTAAATTCAAAAATCGATGTAATTACAGACTTCATTGCTTTTGATTTTAATAAATATGATATATCCCGGATAATGACGCGTTGTGTAAGTTCTGAATTAGATAAGAACCCAACTTCAATTAAAATTAAACATTCAATGTTAAGAATGTTTTAATTTTTTGTGATCAAGCCTGATAATTTTTTGAATAGGATTTTAGGAATCTTGATTCACGAATATTTAGGAGTAATTAGACGTTGTAAAATTATCCATGAGCCAGCTACATTGCTGACACCATTTCCTATTTCCTATTTCCTATTCCCAATTCCCTATTTCCAATTCCCCATTCCCACCCAATAACTATCGGGTCCTCATTTCTCAATCTCAATATCCTGTTTCAGGTCAATTTTATTCACTCCGATCTTCTGAGGATGAAAAACAAAATAAATTCCGCTGAATGACAGCAGTGCTGAAATACAATAGAAGAGCAGGCTGATGATAACCGCCAGGTGCTGGTCCATCTGGAAATATTGAGCGCCGTAAACAAAAACCAATTCTCTGGCACCAAGTCCGCCAACAGTAAAAGGAAAAATGGCCACCAGTGAGGAAACCAGGAACATAAACAGGTATGGGGAGAATTTTCCTTCAAAATTCAGGGCGTACAAGAGTAAAATAACCGAAATTACCTGCATGGATTGTACCATCAGGGCTTTGATGTGCGAAAGAACAAACTGCTTGCTGTAGTCACTGAAAAATTTTCTCATAACCGCATAATAGGCTATGGTGCCTGCAGCCACTATCAGCACCGGAACCCAGTTCGGGATACCGAGGTGTGGAATAAAGATGACCAGTGCCGAAATAATCAGCCCCAGTGCCCACAGGCCGCTCAGACGATCGAAAAATATTGCCTGAAACAATCGGCGGCCTTTGATTTCAAATTTCTTGCGCAGCAAAAATATTTTGTAACCATCTCCGCCAATCCCGCCCGGCAGAAAAAGATTGTAGAACATGCCGAGCAAATAGATCTTGAAATTGTAAGTTTCTGAGATCTTCAATCCGATACCCTTAAAAAATGTATTCAGACGTGAAGAAGAGATCAGTTGGGAGATTACAAATGCGACGAATGCTAAAAACAGAAAAATTGGGTTGGACTTATCAAACGCATCTTTCAGATCGTTGAATTCGACCTTTCTGGATACCAAATATAAAGAAAGACCCGTTATTGAAATTTTTAACAGGGTCTTAGTGATGTTCCAGATCTTCTTTTTTTCCATTAAAAATTCGTCTAACCTGGTATGTTTTTCTGTTTGTACCTTCAAAATAGGTACGCACATTGATCTCTGCTAAAATTCCGAAGGTAATTAGTTGTATGCCTCCGAGTAAAAAAATAAGGCCTAATATCAATATTGGTTTACCCCAGATATCCTGACCCATCAGTTTCAGAATAAGGAGATAGGTATTGATGAGGATTCCAAGTCCAAGGGAAATGAACCCCATACTGCCAAAGAGGTGCATGGGCTTTTGTATGTATTTCCTGAAGAAAACCATCGTAATCAGATCGGCCATCACTTTAAATGTGCGGTTAAGCCCATATTTTGATGTTCCATGAATCCGTGCATGATGCTTCACATCAACCTGTGTGATGCTTGCACCCTGTAATTTGGCGAGCACAGGAATAAATCGGTGCAATTCACCATAAATACCAAGATCTTCGGCGATCTCACGCTTAAAAACCTTTAAGGTACAACCATAATCCTTGATGTAAACCCCGGTCATTCTGCGGATAATTGCATTGGCGATCTTTGAGGGGATCTTACGCAGAAAAACTCCATCCTGGCGGTTCGCCCGGTTTCCGGCAACAACATCCCAGTCTTCATCCTTCATTTTTTGAAGCATGAATGGGATATCGGAAGGATCATTCTGAAGATCGCCATCAATCAATGCGATGTATGTGCCTTCCGCATGATCGATTCCGGCAGTCATAGCGGTACTCTGTCCGTAGTTTTTTCTTAATTCAACCAGTTTGATTCTTTCATCTGCATGCTCACGGATCTGCTTCTGAGTTCCGTCATTTGAACCATCATCAACAAAAATTACTTCGTAATCAATTCCTGTTAAGGCATCATGTAAAGCGCCGATCAAGGGTACAATATTATCCCGTTCGTTTAAAACAGTAATTACAACAGATAGTTCTCTCATTTTACCTGGTAGAGTTTGAGGTTCCGGTATGTTTTTACCAATGTTGCTTTGGGATTATCCAAATCTTTGTCAAAGGTAAAATAATAACCTGGCTTACTAAGTGCTTCGGTAAATTTCACCTGCCGCATCCGGCTGCGCTGAATATAGAATATGAGGCGGTCGTGATGCGGAATATCCAGCTCAGAGGGATGATACTGATAAAGATAAAATGGCTTATTTTTCGAAATATTGCCCATTTCGATTGCTGCATCGCGGTATTTACGATCTTCGAGGTGTTCATACCTGCGCGGAATTACGAACCAGCTGAAAGCAAATCTGACTACGATCAGAAGGCAGATAAATGCAAATATTTTTCCGGTTTTCAGCCGATAGATGGTATAGCTGATCAAACCTCCGGCAATACTTAGCGCAATGACCTTGGGCAGAAGATAGGGCACATACTGCTGTAAATCGAAAAATAATGCCCCCGGAATACATAAACTTACCATTACTGCCAGGATCAGCATTAGTTTATTGAAGAAACTATTAATGCCTGGTAATTTTTCACGGTATGTGAAATAAGCATGGCTCCAGATAATGAACAAAAGCGGGTATAGCATCAGTAAATATCTCGGTCTGGTTTGAGGCGATAACCAGTAAACCCAGATATTCGCCAGGAAAACTATTGAGATGAAGGTTAAAAATGGATTGCTTTTAATTCCGGTCAAAAAGTTCTTATGAAAGCAAAACAGCAGCAGTAAACTGGCCGGGAACAGATGCCCCGCATGTTCAAAAGGGAAGATAATGATATGTGTTAAACTTTGCCTGACACCGAATTTAGAAGCCGTTCTCCGGCTGCTTTGATCCCAGATGGTGCTGAAATAGCCCTCTAAATTGGGATTGTACTGATAATAATTCCAGAAATAAGCAGCAATAATTAATACACAAATTAATCCGCTGAGTATATGCTGCCAGCTGAAGAGTTTTTTAAAGTTTTTGGTATATGCGAGGACTGCAATGAGTGTAAAGCCCTGAAAAACAATTGATGGTAGTCCTTTGCTGAGAAAGGTAATGGCTGTGATCAAATAGGAAATGAAGAAAAGCAAAAACCAATTCTTCTTTTGAAGGAAATAAAAGATCAGCATAAAGGAGCTGAAGGTTAGCCAGGAATAGAAAATGTCAATATGTCCAAGCATGGAATCATAGATCAGCATCCTGCCGTTAACCAGAAACAGAATTCCACTGATCGCTGCTATACTTTTGTCTTTCAGAAAGTAGGATACTGAAAAATAGATTGTGAATGCAAAAAGGAACATCGGAATGATCGCAGGCAGGCGTGTGGTAAATTCTGAATAATTTCCACTGAGCTGGTAAATTCCTGCAAGTATCCAGTTATAAAAGGGAGGTTTGTTGTAATAATACTCTGTTCCGATGGTGGGCACAGCATAGTTTTTGCTGAGAATCATTTCAAGGGCTACGTTTGCCCTGGTAGGTTCATCAGCAAATAAGGCTAAAAGCCCCAGATTGATAAAAAATGCAGGTATGGAAAAGATGATCAGGAATAAGAATGACTTTCCCGGATGTTTAATCAGGAAATTTTCCAGCTTTTGCATCATATCCGGCAAAGATATAAAAGCAAAAGGGAGATTTGATCGCTCAAATCTCCCTTTTTATATTGTCAGGAATTAAATACTTGCCTGGATTGTATTTGCTGTTGAAATAAAGTTAGATACAGCGATATTCTGATCTAAGAAATTTGAATTGTATTTTTCTTCAGGTCCGTTGATAAACAAGCAGGTCTGACCTTTGATAACATTGATAATTGTTTTAGTCAAATCTGTTGGTAAAGCCGGGCAACCGTGGCTTCTTCCCAAACGTCCGTGAGTTTTTACAAACGATTCGCTGACGTAATCAGCACCATGTACCACAACCGCACGATCCATCGCATTGGTGTTGAATCCTTTATCCATTCCTTCCAGACGCATAGAAAGTCCGTGTTTTCCCTGATAAGTATCACTGGTTACGTAAAACCCAAGACTACTTTGATGTGAATTAGGCTGGTTAGAGAAACTGGTTGCCATATCAAGTCCGCTGCCCTGGCCATGAGCCACAAGCGTATGGAATAAAAGCTTGTTATTTGCAAGATCTACTATCCATAATCTTTTCTGACTGCTTTTTTTACTGAAATCGATAATTGTAATGACAGCTTTTTGAGCAGATAGTAATTGTGTTTTCTTAAGATTATAATAGCCAACCAGTGCTTTTTTAAACACGTTCTGATCTAATCCGCTTTCGGCTAATCCGGCTTGTTCATAAACAGAATTTACATGCTGGACGAATAGTTCGGCGCTTGAGCTTGCATTAGTTTTAGATTTTTCACCACCTTCATCGCCTACAGAATTAAAAAACTTTAAATGTGACTTACTAGCTGAAACCCAGCTGATTGCCGGAATTGTAGTGATTAATAGCAGAGCGAAAATGGCCCGGAAAGAATGTTTCTTCATAAATTTCTCTGGTTAAACCCTTTTTAAACGTATTTATTAATGATTAATTGTTTAAAATTTATATTGAGTAAATTAATGCTATAGGCTTTTCTTTTATGTGTTACAAAGGTACGACTTTTAAAATTCTCTATTGTCACGGTAAAGTAGAAAGCTTATTGCTGAAAATGAGGGGTTTAGGGTTGGAGGCCTCCCCACAAGCCCCTCCAAATGGGCTTAGCATGTCGCGCAGGGAGTTTGAGTAAAGAAGAAAATATCTTCTTTAAGAAATATTTCTAGGCAACCAATGTCCCCCGCCGGCGGGGGAATTAAAGGGGGAGGTAGATGAATTTTATTAATTGCCGGGCATCCTCCCCCTGCCAACACACTGGGCCAAATGCGCCCCCCTCCAAAGGGGGATAGCACGGTGCCTAAATATGCGTTTATAGAAAACGAGTTTTCTTTGTTTATCAGTCTTTATGAAAAGAATTAATCATCAAAATCACCTTAATCAAATTAATCACAGTTCACACAATTTAGCCTTTCAGAAAATTCAAGCAATCTTTTAATCCTAAAATCCTTTAATCCTACAATCCTATCAAGTGTATCGTCCTGAAAAATCAAGTAATCCTTTAATCCTAAAATCCTATAATCCTAATCCTGCCAATTAGCCTATTTTAGTAAATTCTTCCAACTCACCATATCAGAAATGATCTTCTCCAACTGAGCTGAATTCACACGTTCCTGTTCCATGCTGTCGCGGTGCCTGATAGTAACTGTATTATCCTCTAATGTTTGATGATCGACAGTAATACATACAGGTGTACCTATCGCATCCTGTCTGCGGTATCTTTTCCCAATGGAATCTTTTTCATCATACTGTAAATTGAAATCCAGCTTGAGCAGATCCATAATTTCACGTGCTTTTTCAGGTAAACCGTCTTTTTTAGTTAATGGGAAGATAGCCGCTTTGACTGGTGCCAGGCAGGGGTGTAAATGTAAAACAGTACGTGAATCCTGCTTTTCCTCATTGCTCAGATCCTGTTCTTCATAGGCATTGCAGAGTGTCAACAAGAATAAACGGTCTAAACCAATGGAGGTTTCAATTACATAAGGTACATAATTCTTATTCTCAGCAGTGTCAAAGTATTGCAGTTTTTTGCCTGAGTATTTCTCATGCTGACTAAGATCGAAATCCGTACGGCTATGTATTCCTTCCACCTCTTTAAATCCAAACGGAAATTCAAATTCGATATCTACGGCAGCATTGGCATAATGTGCAAGTTTGGTATGATCGTGATAACGATATTTTTCAGCCGGAGTACCCAAAGCAAGATGCCATTTTAAACGGGCATCTTTCCAGTGATTATACCATTCCATTTCTGTCCCCGGTTTCACGAAGAACTGCATTTCCATTTGTTCAAACTCACGCATACGCATGATGAACTGTCTCGCAATCACTTCATTACGAAAGGCTTTTCCTATTTGTGCAATTCCAAAGGGAATTCGCATTCTGCCTGATTTCTGAACATTCAGGAAGTTGACAAAAATTCCCTGGGCTGTTTCAGGACGCAGATATACTTCATCAGATCCTTCAGCCATGGCCCCCATCTGGGTAGAGAACATCAGGTTAAATTGTCTCACCTCTGTCCAGTTACGGGTTCCTGAGACCGGGCAGACGATTTCGTGTTCCTCAATGAGTTCCTTTAGTCTTGGCAGGTCATCCGCAGATAAAGCTGCTTCCATATCAGACTGTAATTTATCCGCTTTTTCAATTTTGCCGTCCTTAATATATCTGACGATTTTATCCTCCAATAAATTATCGGCACGATAACGTTTTTTAGAATCTTTATTGTCTATCATCGGATCAGCAAAGCCATCCACATGCCCGCTTGCTTTCCATACTTTAGGATGCATGAAGATTGCAGAGTCAATCCCTACAATATTTTCGTTTAACTGCACCATACTCTTCCACCAGTATGTTTTCAGGTTATTCTTCAATTCAGATCCCAGCTGTCCGTAATCATATACTGCACTTAAGCCATCATAAATTTCGCTTGATTGAAATACAAAACCATATTCCTTGGTATGCGATACCACATTTTTAAAAAGTTCGTCTGTGTTTTTGCTCATAACGTTGCAAAGATAGTATTGGTGACTATATTTTGAGCCATATTTGTAAGTTTTAGTGGTTTAAGTTTTAAGTTATAAGTTTTTGAATGATTCTATTTAATTTGTCCTGATAAAGGATTAATAAAGGAGCAATTAATTCTCCATTATCCATTCTCCATTCTCAATTCAATAACTAACTTTGAACCATGAGTATTGTGGTAGAGAACCTCAGTAAATCTTACGGAGCGCAGAAAGCAATTGACGGAATCTCGTTTCGGGCTTCGCCTGGAAATGTGCTTGGCTTTTTAGGGCCAAATGGTGCCGGAAAATCCACAACCATGAAAATTCTTACCTGCTTCATACCTCAAAGCTCCGGAACAGCCTCTGTTTGCGGGATGGATGTGAATACTCATTCAATGGAAGTACGCAGGAAAATTGGCTATCTGCCTGAACATAATCCACTCTACCTTGAGATGTATGTTCGTGAGGCACTAAATTTTATTGGTTCGGTTTATAATCTTGAAAATTCAAAAAAAAGACTTGAGGAGGTCATTGAACTTTGCGGATTAGGTGAGGAGCAAAATAAGAAGATAGGTACCTTATCTAAGGGTTACAGGCAACGTTTGGGGCTTGCTCAGGCTATTTTTTCAGACCCTGAGGTATTAATTCTTGATGAACCAACTTCCGGACTCGACCCGAATCAGGTTATCGGTATCCGGAATCTGATCACTGAATTGGGAAAATCTAAAACGGTGATACTTTCAACGCATATTATGCAGGAAGTTGAGGCAGTTTGTGAGCAGGTAATCATAATTAACAGGGGTAAGATAGTTGCTGATGATAAATTGAGCAGTTTGAAAGAAGCTCACCAGAATAAAAGTCTGGAAGATATATTTATCGGACTAACTGGTTCGGCTGTTCATTGAATTTCATATAATTTAAATTTTAACAAAGGAAAATCAGATCAGGTGTTAAGTATC
Source organism: Pedobacter sp. (assembly GCA_036676565.1). GTDB lineage: Bacteria > Bacteroidota > Bacteroidia > Sphingobacteriales > Sphingobacteriaceae > Daejeonella. Next base: position 303,458 of record JAKFCP010000014.1, on the reverse strand, counting down.
CTAAATAAAGAAATAAGCGGTTTTTTTAGTTCCCTTGCGGCCTATATTTCAATGGCTGTGTTTCTGCTGGTTACCGGACTTTTTCTATGGGTTTTTCCCGATTCAAGTATTCTGGATTATGGCTATGCTGGTTTGGATAGCTTTTTCAATATCGCACCTTACCTTTTTATGTTCCTTATTCCTGCAGTTACGATGCGTTCTCTCGCAGAAGAAAAGAAGGATGGGACATTCGAATTACTGGCAACCCGGCCGCTGAGCGACTGGCATATAGTTCTTGGAAAGTTTCTGGCATCGCTGCTGATTGTTGTACTGACTCTTGTGCCAACACTCATTTATTATATCAGTGTTTATCAATTGGGGATAAGCAAGGGTAATATTGATACCGGCGCCGTGATAGGTTCTTACCTTGGTTTGATTTTATTGGGAGGGGCTTTCACTTCTATTGGCCTGTTTACCTCATCTTTGGGAAAAAATCAGATCATTGCCTTTACCCTTTCGGTTTTTCTATGCTTTATTAGTTTTAGTGCTTTTGATTCGATCAGTAAGCTTATTGCATTTCAGGCCTTTGAAAGCAGCTTAACCAGCCTGGGCATTAACCAGCATTATCAGTCGATAAGCAGGGGAGTGCTGGATAGCCGTGATTTTATTTACTTCTTAAGTTTTGCCGGATTGTTTCTTTTATTAACCAAAACAGTATTGGGAGCAAGGAAATGGTAAACCGTCGTAAACGTGATTTGAATATTTTGATCCTTGCATTAGCAGGTATTGTAATATTGAATGTTCTCTCGTCATTTTTCTTTACCCGTATTGATTTTACTGCTGAAAAGCGATATACACTTTCAGAAATCACCAAAACTATTCTGTCAGATCTGGATGATGAGGTTCAGGTAACAGTATATCTTGAAGGGGAATTTCCGGCTGGATTTAAGCGATTGAGAAATTCTACCGCCGACCTTCTGAGGGATTTTAAAACTTATTCAAATGCTAATCTGAAATTTGATTTTATAAACCCGCTTTCCGGAGATCAGAAGTCGCAGGAAGAAGCCTATCAGTTATTGATTGAAAAGGGTATTGAGCCTACAAATTTGAGTGTCAAGACTGAGGATGGGATGTCGCAGAAAATCATTTTTCCTGCAGCGTTGATTACCTATAAAGGAAGGCAGATCCCTGTAAAACTCTTGCAATCAAGGGCAGGTATTAGTCCGGAAGAAGTTTTGAATAATTCGATACAGAATCTTGAATACGCTTTTGCCAGTGCGATCAAAAAGATAAGCAAAGATGAATCGGGTCGGATTGGCTTTACCGAAGGACATGGTGAATTAAGTGATCAGCAGCTGAGTGACGCGATGAAATCATTGGGAGATTCTTATGAAGTTGGCCGTGTTGATCTGAATACTATTCCCTTCGCCGGCCTTGATCAGCTTAAAGTATTGATCATTGCAAAACCGGAACAGCCCTTTACTGAAGCTGAAAAATATAAGATCGATTATTTCCTGACGAAAGGTGGAAGGATAATATGGTCAATTGATCAGGTCAGTGCTGACCTTGATAGCCTTCGGGGTGCTACTGAGCAGCTAGCCTTTGCTAAAAAGCTGAACATTGATGACATGCTCTTTAAATATGGTGTTCGTCTGAACTACACTCTTCTGGCGGATATGAATTCTGCGCAGATTCCCGTAAATGTTGGAGAAGTTGGCGGGCAATCCCAGATTCAGCTATTACCCTGGTTATTTTACCCTGTATTTGTTCCTGTTTCTACTCATCCATTGGTCAAAAATCTGGATGGGATACGCTCAGAGTTTCCGGGAACTATTGATCTTATTTCTGTGAAAGGTCTGAAGTCGGAAGTAATTCTTTCTTCATCGCCTTTTAACCGTCAGCTGGAAGTACCTGTGCTGCTTTCTCTCCAAATGGTGGAGCAAGAGCCTGATCCCAAACAGTTTCAATCTGATCCCAAACCCTTTGGAGTGCTTCTGGAGGGAATATTTCCTTCAAACTTCAAAAACCGGCCTGTTCCGCCAGGTATTACAGAGCCATTAGCCATTCCGGCATTGGCAAAGCCCGGGAAAATGATCGTTCTTGCCGATGGTGATATCTTTAAAAACCAGATAAACAGTACGGATGGCTCTTCATATCCACTGGGATTCGATCGTTTTACAAGAGAACAGTATGCAAATAAGAATTTTCTGCTGAATGCTGCAGATTATTTATATGATGACTCTGGTATCATCAGTTTGCGTAACAAGGAGATCAAACTCAGATTGCTTGACCGTGCAAAAATCCGGAAGGAAAAAATATTCTGGCAGTTCCTGAACATCGGTTTACCACTGATATTGTTGATAGCTTGCGGTATTTTTCAACATTACTATCGCATTCGCAAGTATACACGTTAATTTGTATATTTTTGATCCTGAGCTCCACCGGTTAATACTGATATTTAGCTCTTAACAGCTAATTAGGAACTACCAAAAAGCTTTACTATTATTGTTTTTCAGATATTTGAATATGAGATTTATAGTTTCAACATCGACCTTATTAAAACAGCTTCTTGCTGTCAATGGTGCATCCAGTAGCAGCACAGTATTGCCCATTCTGGAAAACTTTCTTTTTGAGATAAAGAATGGTATTTTGACTGTTTCTGCGACAGATCTGCAGACCAGCATGACTACTTCCTTATCGGTTGAATCAAAGGAAGATGGTAAAGTGGCGATCCCTTCCAAGATATTGCTTGAAACTTTAAAAACACTTCCGGATCAGCCAATTTCATTTTCTGTAGATGATAAAACATTTGCAATAGAAATCAGTGCCGGAGATGGTAAATACAAACTGAGCGGAGAGAATGGAGAAGATTTCCCGAAAATTCCTGTTGTTGAAAACCCTTCTTCGGTAGCTATGCCGGCTTCTGTTTTATCTGAAGCTATTAATAAAACACTTTTTGCAGTCAGCGGAGACGAATTAAGACCGGCGATGACTGGTGTATATTGTCAGTTAAGTCCTCAGCATATAACCTTTGTTGCAACTGATGCTCATAAACTGGTTAGATACCGTCGTCTGGATACAAAATCTGAATCTCCTGCCACCTTTATCCTTCCAAAGAAAGCTTTAACACTTTTAAAGGCCTCTCTTCCTTCTGATGATGTCAGCGTTGCAGTTGAATATAACAATACCAGTGCATTTTTCAGATTCGGCAATATCAACCTCATTTGCAGGCTGATTGACGAGCGCTACCCTGATTATGAAGCAGTAATTCCTACTAATAACCCGAATAAACTCATTATTGACAGATCCCTTTTCTTGAACTGTCTGCGTCGTGTGGTGATTTTTGCAAACAAAACAACACATCAGGTACGCTTAAAAATTTCAGGAAGTGAGTTGAATATATCATCTGAAGATATCGATTTTGCAAATGAGGCACATGAACGTCTTTCCTGCCAATATGAAGGAGAGGATATGGAAATTGGTTTTAATGCTAAATTCCTGATAGAAATGCTGAATAATCTTGGAGGTGAAGAAGTTCTTCTTGAAATGAGCAGCCCGAATCGTGCCGGATTACTGATGCCACAGACTCATGATGAGCAGGAAGAAGTCCTGATGCTGGTTATGCCTGTGATGCTGAACAATTATGCATAGATTTCTGAACAGTTTGATGTAAACACAAGCTATTATTTATTGTTTCTAGCTCTATGGCCTGGTTCTTGAACCGGGCTATTTTGTTATAAAGCCAATTTGGCTTGATTGTAAACTAAAACATTGAATTATGAAAACATCAAATCAATTAAGCAAGTGTCAATTTTCTGGTCTATTGACCGGGCTTGTTGTAGCCACCATGGTGTTAGGTTCCTGCAGTAAAGATGAAAATGAAGTTATTATTGAAGGACGGGCCAAGGTTATGATCGTGAATGCAGCCTCGGGCTCACAGGCTCAGGATTTTTACCTCGATAATTCGAAGGTAAATGCAGAGGCTGTTGCATACTCTCAAAGTACATCTTACATTTCAACTGATGCAGGTAATGGTAGAAAGGCTGAATTTAAGAACAACAGCAATGCAAGCGTCAACTTTACAGGATATGTGGATTTGACTGCAAATGAAAATTACACCTTCTTTTACACAGGAAAAGCAGATGGATCCGGAAACAGCAGTGCGGTATTTAAGGATGAGCAGGCTAGTCCCTCTGCAAATAAGGCAAAGCTAAGATTTGTAAATCTGGCAGAGGGTTTGGCGAGTGCCAATTTAATGATTACAGGAGGACTGGTGTTCGCATCGAATGTGGCTTTTGGAACTGCCTCAAGTTTCTCTGAAGTTGATCCGGGCACATTTGCTTTACAAACTGTTCTGGCTACCAGTAGTTCGACTTCTGCCAATCTGGGTAGTTTTACTCTGCAGGCCGGGAAAATTTATACAATTTATACAAGCGGATCTTTAACCGGAAGTGCACAAACAGCCATATCAGCAAAAATGTTAGTGCATAATTAATCATACTTATGCAATTAAAATAGAAAACTCAGAGCCTTTGGCCTGAGTTTTCTATTTTTGTAAAAAAATACAGATATACATTGGAAATTATTCAACAGCTTATTGATTTCATACTTCACATCGATAAGCATTTAATAGAAATCGTCCAGGATTATCAAACCTGGACATACCTGATACTTTTTCTCATCATTTTTGCTGAAACAGGTTTCGTTGTCACTCCATTTTTGCCGGGGGATTCCTTGTTGTTTGCTGCAGGAGCGATTATTGCAAAGCCCGAGAGCGGATTGAATATATTCCTCATGTGTTTCCTGCTAATCATTGCTGCTATTCTTGGAGATCTTGTTAACTATCATATTGGAAATTATATTGGTCCCAAAGCTTTTAGCGGAAAAATCAAATTTCTTAAAAAAGAATACCTGGAGCAGACTCAGGCATTCTATGAGAAGCATGGTGGGAAGACCATTATTTATGCCCGATTTATACCTATTATAAGAACTTTTGCCCCTTTTGTGGCAGGAATCGGTACTATGAGTTATCTCAAATTTGCAACCTACAATATTACCGGTGGAGTGTTGTGGGTCACATCTTTCCTTTTCATCGGTTATTTCTTTGGCGGATTACCGGTCATAAAGGACAATTTTACCTATGTCATATTCGGAATCATAATTCTGTCTGTTTTGCCCCCTGTGATCGAGTTAATTCGGGAAAAGCGAAAAAGCAAGGTCTGACAGTATTAATTATTCTTTCTACCGATTTAGAAATGCCTCATTAAGGTAATTTCTCTTTTAATTCCATTTACATCAATTAAAACTTAAACACCTTGGAAATCATCAGTACCATTCTCGATTATATATTACACATTGATAAGCACCTGGTAAAGATTGTAAGTGATTACAGAACCTGGACCTACCTCATTATCTTCATGATCATTTTTGCGGAAACAGGTTTTGTTGTGACGCCCTTTCTGCCCGGAGATTCACTTCTTTTCGCAGTAGGAGCACTTATTGCAAAAGGAGATACAGGCCTGAATATTTACACGATGGGTATGCTCTTAATTGTAGCAGCCATTACAGGAAATACCGTTAATTATACCTTAGGGAATTTTCTTGGGCCTAAAGTCTTTAAGCCCGGCAACAGGATACTTAAGCTGGAGTACTATGAAAAGACAAAGGATTATTTTAACAAAAAAGGCGGCAATATGTTGATATTCAGTAGGTTTATGCCTATTTTCAGAACTCTTGCCCCTTTTGTTGCCGGAGTAGGGAAAATGAAATTTGGCCCCTTTACGTATTACAATGTTGTAGGAGGGGTTCTATGGATTGTCAGTTTCCTTGGAATTGGATTTATATTTGGGAATATCCCCCTTATCAAGGATAACTTTACCTATGTAATGCTGGTTATCATTGTTCTGACTATTATGCCGGCAGTAATTGCAGCCTTTAAGGCTAAGAACAGCATTGAAGGCGGTGGACTTTAGTTTTCTGATCGTCCAATAATACGGCCCTGGCTGAATAGTTTTTCTGCCCGTTCTGCTGTCAGTTTTTCTTCTTCGCTGATTTTCTTCTCCTGAAAGTTTCTGAGTTGGGGTTGTCCGGCATCTACCCAGGCAGAGAACCAGAAGCTTCCGGTCATTAGTACTGATGCACGCATCTGATTTTCTACCATACCTTTTAAGGCGGTATGATAGGCTCTGGCATATTCTTTTGAATATTGTCTTTCTACTTTGTCCTTTCGCTCACTGAAGGTAAACTTCAGATCAGATGCGATACTTTTATTGAGTCTGGCCTCGATCAATAGGGTCGAATCCAGAAAACTGTGGCTGTTTCTTATAATTTTCCAGGCTTCTTTTAACGGATTTTCCAGATATTTCGCGGGACCGGTAATAAAATCGTATTCTGCTGAGAATAGTTCTGGAAGCCGGCTTTCCCAGAATCCGTGAATTCCTGTCTGACCACTTAATTGCCCATTATAATTTTCTGTGGTATGAAGTGGAACATGGGCATCCGAAACATAATGTCCCAAATCTGCCGAGAGTCGCAGGATTCGGATGGAATCACGTTCCCTGAAAGCTTTTACCAGTGAGTAATAGGTTCTTTCAATTTGCCAGGGGACAATCCCGTTTTCTATGAGCCGTTCTGACGTAAATTTTAATTCTGCATCCACCCATTTTTCGGGAATACTGTCGAACGGATCTTTGCCATACCGGTCAGCATCAATAAAATGCCTGGGAGCTTCGGTTGTATCGGAATAACGGCGTTTGTCGGCATCCACTGCATGCTCTTTGATATACAGGATGTTGTTTTTGTAAAAGCGGATCATATCACCCGGTAATATAAAAACAGCCATTCGGTTGATGTTCTGATGTGCAAAAAATCCCCAGGAGGTACAGAATATCCAGACAATTACTGACAAAAGTATGAGCGGTTTTTTCTTCAATTTAAAGGATGTTGTATTGATGCCTAATTTGAGTTTTTTATTCTTTAGGGTTCAGATTAAGTTATTTTACGGTAGGATCATTGATTGAACGGTATTAGCAGGAGTTAAATGAGGGTATTAAAGGTAGATTTACCATGTTTTTTTATACAGGCTAAATTTTATCCATATGATTTATTCTGGATGGATTATCCTATCAATATTTCTTATTTAAGAAGAATGTGAGTGGATCTTAGAACGTGATCTGGCCTAAGTAGTATCTTCCCGTTAACTTTTTTTCAGCCTTGGCTGGTGCGGTAGAGATAAGCCAAGCTTTGTTACTGACTGTCGAAGCATCAGACGCAGAGGAGGGGTTTTGGTCCTTTTTTCCTGAAGAAAAAGGACTAGGCCTCCGCGGCCATGTGCGGAATTAGCTCAATTCGTTGTTTAAAGTTTTTGGCAGGCATCTGATAAGTACAAGGAAAATATTTGCTGGTACAATGAACCTTAAACATACTATTCTTCTTTTTTTAATTTATGCTTTGTATTTTAAAATAATCGGCATATATTTGCAGTCCTTAAAAGAAGGACGGAATATTAAGCTTAAGAAATGGCAAATCATAAATCATCGATAAAAAGAATCAGATCAAACGCAGCTAAGCGTTTACGTAATCGCTATCAGGCGAAAACCACCAGATCCGCAATCAAAAGATTACGTATTACTACTGACAAATCTGAAGCGACTCCGCTTCTGAGTAAAGTGATCTCAATGCTTGATCGTTTGGCTAAAAAGAACATTATTCACAAAAACAAAGCTTCTAATAATAAATCTAAACTGACAAAATTTGTTAACGGATTAAAATAGTCTTTGAAGATATTTGAAAAAGGGGTACCGTTTAATCAGTACCCCTTTTTTGTTTTATACTGTTTCCATAAATTTAGTTATGGAACCATATGATCATAAGATAAGCATCAAGGCATGGGCAGAGGAAGACCGTCCGAGGGAGAAACTTTCAAATCAGGGAAGACGGAGTCTGAGTGATGCAGAGCTTATTGCTATTCTGATTGGATCGGGTAACGTGAATGAGAGCGCAGTAGAGCTTAGTAAACGTATTCTTTACTCCTGTGACTACGATCTGAACCAGCTCGCCCGGCTTGGCATTGCCGACCTTTCAAGATTCAAAGGGATTGGAGAAGCTAAAGCCATTACCATCATTGCTGCCCTGGAGCTCGGCCGCCGCAGAAAGGATACAGTAAGTGCACAACTGGTTCAGGTTAGTACAAGTATTGATGTTTATCAATCCATTGTATCTCAATATAAAGATCTGAATCATGAAGAGTTCTGGATTCTGCTTTTGAACCGTGCCAACAGGATCACATCCAGGCATTTGGTTAGTAAAGGCGGTCAGGCCGGAACTATCGCCGATCCCAAAATTATTTTTAATATTGCGCTTGAGAATCATGCGGCTTCAGTTATACTGACTCATAATCACCCCTCCGGAAACCTGAAACCCAGTCAGGCAGATCTCGAACTGACGCGAAAATTAAAGTCGGCAGGACAGTTTTTGGATATCCCTGTCCTTGATCATCTGATCATTAGCGATAATGGTTTTCTTAGTTTTGCTGATGAGGGTTTACTAGACTAATTAGTCTGAGGTCTGAGGACTGAAGTCTGAGATCCGACCTCCGACCTCCGACATCTGACATCTGACTTCAGACTTCCGACATCCGACATCCGACATCTGGCATCTGAATTCTGACATCTCATATCTCATATCTCATATCTCTTACTATCTTTGACCTTTATTTTTTAGAACATGAAGATTTCTTATAAGTGGCTGCAGCAATTCATTAAAACAAGCAAAACCCCGGAAGAATTATCCCTTATTCTGACCAATATCGGGTTGGAGGTGGAGAGTCTTGAGAAGGTTCAGACTATTCCCGGCGGATTGGAAGGTTTGGTGATTGGTTATGTTAAGGAATGCACACAGCATCCGAATGCAGATCGTCTTAAAGTAACCCGGGTGGATGTTGGCCTTGGAGAGGATCTTCAGATCGTTTGCGGGGCAAGTAATGTGGCTGCAGGACAAAAGGTGGTTGTGGCAACAGTAAATACAACTGTTCACCCTACTACTGGTGAACCTTTTAAGATTAATAAATCAAAAATCCGGGGAGAGGTTTCAGAGGGTATGATCTGTGCCGAAGATGAAATTGGCTTAGGTCATAATCATGACGGAATTATGGAACTGAATGCCGATGCGATTATCGGGTCGGCGGCAAAAGATTACTTCGATCTTCAGGATGATTTTGTTTTCGAGATAGGATTGACTCCGAACAGAGCCGATGCGGCTTCCCATTTAGGCGTTGCCCGTGATCTTGCAGCCTATCTTAAAATTCCGGTCCTCATGCCTGATTTATCCGGATTTAAAGTGCAGAATCAGGATTTGAATATTCCGGTCATTGTTGAAGATCAGGATGCATGTCCGCGTTACTCATCATTAAGTATCAGTGGAATAAGTATCAAAGAATCACCCGAATGGCTTAAAGATAAGCTGAATGCCATTGGTGTTCGCCCTATCAATAATGTCGTAGACGTGACTAATTTTGTACTTCATGAACTCGGACAACCCCTGCATGCTTTTGATGCAGATGCAATTAGCGGAAATAAAGTTCTGGTTAAGAAATTGGCAGAAGGTACAGTCTTCCGGACGCTGGATGATGCTGATCGGAAATTGTCTGCGGATGATCTGATGATCTGTAATGCCGATGAGCCCATGTGTATTGCCGGAGTGTTTGGCGGCATATCCTCAGGGGTAAAGCAATCCACAACAAAAATATTTCTTGAAAGTGCCTGGTTCAACCCGGTTTCGGTAAGAAAAACATCAAAACAACACGGACTAAAGACCGATGCTTCTTTCAGATTTGAGCGGGGGACGGATCCGGAGATGACAGTGACGGCCCTTAAACGGGCTGCTATTCTGATTCAGGAACTCGCTGGCGGACAAATATCTTCTGAGATTTCTGATATTTATCCATCCCCGGCTAAGCCATTCTCGGTAGAGATATTTTTTAAGAATGTAAGCCGTTTGATAGGAAAAATAATTTCAAGTGATGAGATACGTGCTACTTTGTTGGGTTTAGGGATTAAAATCAGTTCCGAAGATTCTGATGGAATGAAGCTCGAAGTTCCTGCTTATAAAGTTGACGTGACCCGCGAGGTTGACATCATTGAGGAAATCCTGAGGATTCATGGATACGATAATGTAGAAATACCATCTCAGATCCGGGCATCCCTGAACACAACAATAAAACCTGATAAGGAAGTTTTACAGAATCAGATTGCCGATCTTTTGTCGGCAAATGGATTTTTCGAGATACTCAGTAATTCCCTGACTAAATTGAGTTATTCTGCCGAGCCTGAAAGGGCAGTCAGAATTTTGAATCCTCTGAGCAGCGATCTGGATGTTATGCGTCAGAATCTCCTGTTTTCAGGACTCGAGGCGATAGCCTATAACCAGAACCGAAGAAATTCTGACCTCAAATTTTATGAATTTGGCAAAGTTTATAATCTTGATGAGGATACTTACAAAGAGAACCAGCGACTTTCTGTTTTTCTAAGCGGTTCAAAAAATGCTGAAAGCTGGAATTCAAAATCACTTAATACAGATTTTTATAATTTAAAATCAGCGGTCGATCTTATTATTGGCAGATTAAATATAAAAGGATTATCCACATCAGCAACTACAAATCCTGAGCTTGCATCAGGAATCTCTTATCGCAAAGGTGAAAAAAGCCTCGTTGAATTTGGTGCAGTTTCTAAAAAAGCATTGAAAAAGCTGGATATTAGCTCAGAGGTATTTTATGCCGATTTTGATTGGGATTTGATTGTACGTTCAGTCAGAAACAATAAAATAAGCTATGCCGAGGTTTCGAAATTTCCTTCAGTCAGAAGAGATTTGTCGATGTTGCTGAATAAGGATATTAGCTTTGAGCAACTAAAGCAGATTGCTCAGAAGACTGAAAAGGGTCTTTTGAAAGAAATTAATGTATTTGATGTTTACGTGGGAGATAAGCTTCCTGAAGGTAAAAAGTCGTATGCACTTAGCTTCCTGTTACAGGATGAAGAAAAAACCTTAACCGACAAGCAAATTGACGCTATCATGCAGAAATTAATTCTTAATTTCGAGAAGCAGGCGGGAGCGGAGATAAGGAAGTAAGTTGTAAGTTATAAGTTATAAGTTATAAGTTGTAAGTTATAGGTTATAAGTTGTAAGTGGGACGTAGTTTAATCTGCTGATTATGAACATATTCTTTATTTTTGCTATTATTCAGTCTTGGTGCGTAATTTTTAAATTTTAGTAGTTTTTAAAACTTATAACCTACAACTTACAACTCAAATGACAGTTACAGATCAGCTTAGTAAGGTAATTGATAAAACCAGCAGGTTAATTGACCTTTGTGCTGCTTTGCAGGAGGAGAATGATTTATTGAAACTTGAAAATGATTCATTAAAACTATCGCTCGAAAGCCGTGAGATAAAAAAAACTGAACTGGAGGAAAAGCTTCGTGTAATGACCCTGGCACGTTCTTTAGAGGGTATTCAACCAGCTGAATTGGGCTTGAGTGAAAAAACTCTTGACATAAAGCAAAAAATTACCGAATTTGTACGCGAAATAGATAAGTGTATTGTATTGCTGAAAAAGTAATACTTAGTGAACTAAGCTCAAATGGGAGAAATCTCCATAAAAATAAATATTGCTGACAGAGTTTACCCCTTAAAGGTAAATATTGAAGAAGAGGAAATAATTAGAAGGGCAGCCAAAGTGATAAATGACCGCATAAAAGAATATCAGGACAATTATGCGGTTCGGGATAAACAGGATTTGTTATCAATGTGCGTATTGCATTACGCTACAACTACGCTGAAAGCGGAACGGAAAGTAATGCATGAAGATACGGATGTAACAGAAAAAGTTCATCAACTGGATCAGCTGCTGACAGATTTTTTTTCTAAGTAATATCGTTCTTTTTAACATAGAGCAATAAAGATTTAACCGCAGTTAAATTTTTGAGTTTCACTATTTTAAGCTTAACAATTCAGTATTAGAAGAGTTAAAAGGTAGATCATTTGCTTGCACCTGATCATGACCAATACTCTAAACCTAATGAATGAAGCTTTTACAGTACATGAGGCTTAAGATTTAGTTGCGGTTTTTTATTTAAACAGAAATTATGGACATAATACAAATAGTGCTCTACGTTTTACTTGGGCTGGGTGCAGGAATAGTGATCGGGCGCTTTCTTTTAAGGAAATTATTCAGGAACCAGGAAATGGGTGCCCAGAATAAAGCAAAAAAGATTTTAAAGGATGCTGAAACCAATGCTGAAATTCTGAAAAAGGATAAACTTCTCGAAGCAAGGGAGAAATTTTTGCAAATGAAGGCAGAGCATGAGCAGGAGATCAACAATAAGAACAATGCGATCAATCAGAGGGAGAATTCAATCAAACAGAAAGAACAGTCCATTAATCAAAAACTGGATAATCTGACTAAGAAAGAGGACGAATTAGCCGCAATAAAAGGGAATCTCGAAAAGCAGATTGAACTTGCCAAAAAGAAGCAGGAGGATGTTGATGCTTTGAAAAATCAGCATATTCAGCAAATGGAAGCTATTGCAGGCTTATCCGCAGAAGATGCTAAAAGCCAACTGATTGATTCCCTGCGCGAAGAAGCACGTACCCAGGCAATGATCCAGATCAAGGATATTGTAGACGAGGCTAAACTTACTGCAAACAAGGAAGCAAAAAAGGTAGTTATTCAAACAATTCAGCGTACGGCCACAGAAAGTGCGATTGAGAACACGGTTTCGATCTTTAATATCGAGAATGATGAGATTAAGGGTCGGGTTATCGGACGTGAAGGCCGTAACATTCGTGCGCTTGAAGCTGCTACAGGAATCGAAATTATCGTTGACGATACTCCAGAGGCAATTATTCTTTCCGGATTTGACCCTGTAAGACGTGAAATAGCCCGGCTTGCCCTGCATCGTCTGGTTACTGATGGTCGTATCCATCCTGCCCGGATCGAAGAGGTTGTTGCCAAGACGAAAAAACAGATCGAAGATGAGATTGTAGAAATAGGAGAGCGTACGGTAATTGACCTGGGTATCCATGGACTGCATCCTGAACTGATCAGGATGGTAGGCAGAATGCGCTATCGTTCTTCCTATGGACAAAATTTATTACAGCACTCGCGTGAGGTTGCAAACTTCTGTGCAACAATGGCTGCAGAACTCGGTCTGAATGTGAAAATGGCTAAGCGTGCCGGATTGCTTCATGATATAGGTAAGGTTCCTGATGACAATCCTGAATTGCCACACGCAATTTTAGGAATGCAGCTGGCCGAGAAATATAAGGAACATCCTGAAGTTTGTAATGCGATAGGTGCTCACCACGATGAGGTTGAAATGACCTCGATGATTTCTCCGATTATTCAGGCATGTGATGCGATTTCAGGCGCAAGGCCGGGAGCGAGAAGGGAAGTGGTAGAGAGTTATATCAGACGTCTGAAAGAACTTGAGTCCCTTGCATTATCTTATCCTGGTGTTGAAAAAACATTCGCAATCCAGGCTGGAAGAGAACTGCGTGTAGTGGTTGAAAGTGAACGAATCAGTGATGCCGCTGCAGAGATTTTAGCTGCTGATATCTCAAACCGAATTCAAACAGAAATGACTTATCCGGGACAGATCAAAGTGACTGTTATTCGTGAAACACGTTCTGTTTCTTACGCGAAGTAGTTGTAAGTGATAAAGTTGTAAGTGATAAAGTTGTAAGTGATAAAGTTGTAAGTAATAAGTTGTAAGTAATAAGTTGTAAGTGATAAGTTGTAAGTAATAAGTTGTAAGTGATAAGTTGTAAGTTGTACCTAAAACTTATAACTTACTACTTACAACCTTCAACTCCTTCCTGATATGCAAAAACAAACTCAGCCCCGTAAGGTGGATGTCTACTTTGATAAGTATTCAGAGAGTCATCAGAATCATACCAATGAAATTATTCACTGGATATGCGTTCCCCTGATTGTATTCAGCCTCTTCGGTCTAATATGGGCAATTCCATTTCCGCACCTCGAATTTCTGGGCAGATACAATGGCTATGTGAACTTTGCGTCTTTTTTAATTGCCTTTTCAATCTATTTTTATTACAAGCTTTCTCCGGTACTATCTTATGCCATGCTGCTGATCATCATGATCTTCTCTGCAGGCATTGTAAGCCTCGAGAAGCTGGAAAGGAATTCAGGCTGGCCTGAAATGTGGCAGGTATGTCTTGCAATATTTGTCCTTGCCTGGATCGGACAATTCATCGGCCATAAGATTGAAGGTAAAAAGCCTTCTTTTTTTGATGATTTGAAGTTTTTGCTTATCGGACCAATATGGTTGCTTCACTTCATTTTTAAAAAGGCAGGAATACCCTATTGACCAATCTGGTGAAAACCAGACCCCACCCGATAGCTATCGGGTTCCCAAAAATCAGCAGCATCCACCCCCTGGTGTGCAGCATGTAGTCTTTGTATTTTCTTTCAACTGTTCGGCCGGTATGCCACATTTATCCTGGGCAAGACAGTTTGTTTGCTTTGACAAAAGCACAAAATTGCTGCCATTAAATCCAAGTTCATATTTCCCGATGGTTTCACTCTGATATTCAACCTCGATCACCAGATCCTCCATTCCCAATACTTTTTCGGAAAGTGCAATGATATTCAATAATTTTTGCGGCTTTAACCGGTGGTCAAAATCATTTGCATCCCATAATTGAAAATTAGCTGCTTTTTCATTTCTGACCGTACCTCCGCAGTCAATAAAATTTTTGCTTACAATTCCAACTTCTGTTACATGGAAGTGTTCCGGTACAAAGCCCCCGTTTTCAAGTTCAAATGTTACAGTTTCAACTTTACTTAAATGCTCTTTTATTTCTGATAGTTTCATTGCTCTTGTGTTAAATGTTCAATAAAATATTATATCGCAATATTACGATTAATATTTGACATTTTATAATTTATTCTGAAAAATCGACTTGATGAGAAGATTAGCAGGGTTTAGACTTAGGTACTTAACATTCAATTAACATACTTAACACAATGTTGATCTATTGGTTAATCAGGGTTAATGTAAAAGCAATCATGAGTTAACACTGAGGTAATACTTTTGTAGAAATTAAAACGCAACAAAGTGAAACACAACGTTATTGTTAGAATCTTAAGTATCGGTTTACTATTAATTTTAGGTACGCTAACTACATTTAGTCAGCAAACTGGAAAAATTTCAGGAAAAGTGACTGATTCAAAATCCGGTGAAACATTAATTGGTCTGACCGTTAAAATTACCGGAGCCACCTTAGGGGCATCTACAGATATTGAAGGCAGATATACTCTGGGGAATCTTAACCCTGGTAAATATAGTCTGAGCTTCTCTTATATAGGGTATCAGGCAAAAAATATTACTGATATTGAAGTACTGGCAGGTAAAACCACAACTCTTGATGTGATTATGGAAGAGGCTAGTTCTCTTGCACTCGAGGAGGTTGTTATTACTGCAACAGTCAGACAGGAAAGCATTAGTGCATTATATGCTCAGCAAAAGAATAGTGTTAGTATTTCCAGTGGTATTACCTCCGAACTGATCAGAAGAACTCCCGACCGCAATACTTCAGAGGTATTGAAGCGTGTGAGTGGAGCAAGTATTCAGGATAATAAATTTGTGATTATCAGAGGACTTGCTGACAGGTATAATTCATCTATTTTAAATAATGCTGTATTACCATCATCTGAGCCCGACAGAAAGGCTTTTTCATTTGATATCATTCCTGCTAATTTAATTGACAGGATTGTAGTAAATAAAACAGCTTCTGCTGATCTTCCCGGAGATTTTGCCGGAGGAGTGATTCAGGTGATTACCCGTGATGTTCCTGAGGAGAATTTCCTGAATGCTTCGGTTAGTTTTGGATATAATAATCAGTCAACATTTAAGGACTTTACTTCCAATGCCAGAAATAAATATGATTTTCTTGGCTTTGATGATGGCAGTCGTAAACTTCCTGCTGGTTTCCCTGGTTCATTCCAGGCTTATAACCCTTTATCAAATGCAGAGAAGGCAAAATATTCAGCGCAGGTAAAGAATTCTTATGCTGAAGTTAGTCCGATGGCTATTCCTTCTCAAAACCACCAGCTAACCTGGGGTAAGAGGAAGGAACTTAAGAATGGTGCTTCTTTCGGTAATGTGGTTTCTTTGAGTTATCGGAATTCTCAAAACAGGGCCTTCGCAGAGAGAAGGGATTACGAGTTTTCAGGAACACCTTTTTATGAGTACTCCGAAAATATTTCAAAGTTCAGCAGCAATCTTGGCGTACTTGCGAACCTGGCTTACATCAAAGGCGGAAATAAGATTGCCTTTAAGAATATGTATAATCGTTCTTTTGAAGACAATTACACTTCAAGAACCGGTTTTACAACTGATAACATTCAGGATGTTCGTCTTAATGTTTCAGATCTGACAACTAAAAGCCTTTTGAATTCTCAGCTGGAAGGAGAGCACCAATTAGGTAAGAAGCAATTCAAATTAACCTGGAATTTAAACTATGCGCGGGTTGAGCGGGATCAGCCTGATCAGCGCTCTATGGATTACCGCCGTTCACTGGGAACACAGGAGCCATTCCGTTTGATCGATAGAAATACCAGAAGGTTATTTTCTAATCTTGAGGAAGATACCTATGGTGCTCAGGCTGCTATTTCGATTCCTGTAAAGTTATTCGAACAGCAATCAACTGTTAAAGTTGGTGTGTTAAAGCAATACAAGCAACGTGATTTTGGTGCACGTATCTTCAATTATCAATTTGTAGGACCTTCAGTTTTCGAAAAATCGTACACCAGCCTGCCAAAAGAAGAGATTTTTGCACCTGCAAATATCAGCGAAAACGGATTCGTTTTAAGTGAATTTTCAAATAATACAGATAGTTATGATGCCAATTCAGACTTGAATGCTGGTTTTCTGATGATGGATAATAAGTTTGGAGAAAAGTTCAGAATATCTTATGGCGCCCGTTTTGAGCAGTTTGCCCAAACTTTAAATGCGATTGATTTTTCAGGTCAGGCAATTGCGGCGAAGCAGGATAATTTCGATGTACTTCCTTCTGCAAATTTAACTTACAGCTTAAATGCAAAATCAAATATCCGCTTATCAGGATCTCAGACTGTTTCAAGGCCTGAATTCAGAGAGTTGGCCTTATTTAACTATTATGACTTTATCAGTCAGACTTCAGTGACCGGAAATCCTAATCTGAAACGTGCGAAGATTTTTAACGGGGATCTGAGATATGAGTTATATCCGTCAGCTGGCGAAACATTCACTGTTTCGGCCTTCTACAAAAATTTCAATGATCCAATTGAACAGCGGGTAAATTCAAATTCCACACCAGTTGTCAGAGGAATCAATTACCTGAATGCAGATCAGGCTACATCCCTGGGTCTTGAACTGGATGTTCGGAAGAAATTATCATTCCTTGGCGACAAAGCATGGTTAAATAATCTGACAGCTTTTGCAAATGCTTCATATATCAAATCAAAAGTGAGGGGTGTAGGAATCGACCGTCCGCTGCAAGGGCAGTCTCCTTATCTGATCAATGCAGGGTTACAATATTTCTCACCTAAAACAGCGCTTACTTTCACTTCGGTTTATAACCGTATTGGTCAGAGAATTTTCCTTGTGGGTTATCAGGGCTATCCGGATATCTATGAAAATGCGAGAGATGTACTTGATTTCCAGATTAGTAAAAGAGTCCTCAAATCTCAGGCAGAGATTAAACTTAACATAGGGGATATTCTGAATCAAAGCACCGTGTTTTACCAGAATAATACCGGAGATTCAAAAATGGCATATGAAGGAGCGGCGGTCGACAGACTGATCAATTCATCCAGATTAGGATCTAATGTATCCCTGTCATTTTCCTACAACCTTGGACTTGGTAATAACAAGAAGTAAAGTTTGTAAGACAAATTAATATAGGCTTAAAACTGAGCTAACATTCAGATCCTAATTTTGTAGTAAATAAAAAGAAAACAATATGAAATCATTGAAATTTAAGGCTTTAATTCTTGCTGTAGCTGTTTTAG
The DNA here is from genome assembly GCA_036676565.1 of Pedobacter sp. Classification (GTDB taxonomy): domain Bacteria; phylum Bacteroidota; class Bacteroidia; order Sphingobacteriales; family Sphingobacteriaceae; genus Daejeonella. The sequence goes on along the minus strand of JAKFCP010000014.1, from coordinate 285,410 downwards.
CTGCTTCATGTCAAAAGAGTTCTGATCCGGATCCGATTGACCCTAATGCTAAGCAAACATTAACTCTCCAAAATGGTGCAGTAATAAGTGGTGTATATAAAAATACAGTTCTGAATATCCCTGAAGGTAATTTTACATTGAAAGGTTACGTTTATTTTGAAGATGGGAGTGAAATTAACATTGCTGCAGGTGCCACTATAAAAAGTGATGTTTCTGATAAAGGAGCTTTAATTATTGAAAGGGGTGCTAAGATCAATGCAATGGGTACTGCTGCAAAACCAATTGTGTTCACCTCTGGTAAAGCTGTTGGACAACGTAATCCAGGAGATTGGGGCGGTATCATCATCTTAGGAAAAGCAAAGACCAATCGATCTACCGAACCAACTATAGAAGGTGGTGTTGGTAAGAATTTTGGTGGTACTGTTGATAATGACAATTCCGGAACTTTGAAATATGTGCGTATTGAATTCGCAGGTATTGCTTCACAGCCAAACTCTGAGATCAATGGTCTGACTTTAGGTGGTGTTGGTTCTGGTACTACTATCGAGTACGTTCAGGTAGCCTATGGTAATGACGATGCATTCGAAATCTTCGGTGGAACAGTAAATGCAAAATATTTAGTTGCATATGCTACTGCTGATGATGATTTTGACTTTGACTTTGGATATTCTGGAAGAATTCAGTTTGGAGTTGCTTTGAGAGATCCTTCGGTAGTTGACCCTGGAGATGCTGGTAATGGTATTGAGTGTGATAATGACGGAACCGGTACCAATGCGACACCAGCAACCCGTCCGGTACTTTCAAACTTTACTTTTGTAGGTCCGAATGTTGATAATACAGCATCAAAGAACCATAATTATGCAAACCGTTTCAGAAGAGCTACAAATTTTGTACTGAACAACTCAGTATTAATTGGCTGGATGAAAGGTGGTTTATCTTTAGAGTCTGATGCTACTTACAATAGCCTTGTGGGTACTACTACAACTTCAGAATTTAAAAATAACTTGTTGCATGCAAACGCTTCAACTTACAGAATCGGATCAGTAACTGTTGCAGGTGCAACTGATGCTGCTGTGAAAGCTAAAGCTGAAGGTAGCGCAACCATAACTCTTGCTGCAGCAGCTGATGCTAAAATTACAGATCCATTTAACTTAACATCACCTAATTTGCTTCCTGCTTCGGGTTCACCTGCATTGACAGGAGCTGCATTTGCCGGTGATCTTACAAATACATTCTTTACCAGTACTACATATCGTGGTGCATTTAGTACTACAAACTGGATGGCAGGATGGACAAATTTTAACTTTACAAAAGGCGCTAACGGATATTAATATTCCCTGAGCTTAGACAAATAAAAATACCCGCCAATTGCGGGTATTTTTATTTAGTGAATTTCTGTTGGATTATTTGCCTTCCGAAGGATTATACTGGTAGACAACCTCGTAGTTCAGACCTTCCAGGTTAGCATCAATTTGTCCGATCCTTAAATCCCTGTTCTGTGGAGTAGGTTCGCAAACCGAATATTTCTGACCTTTATAGATAATTGATTTTCCCTGTGCTTTGTCGAATTGTACTGCCATACTGATATGCGTAGGATACAGCAATGCAATCATTGGGAGATTATAAATTTCCTTAACCAGGTAGAAGAACAGAGCCGCGCGATCATCACAATCACTATATTTTGAGAACAAGGTTTGTTCAGGCGAAAGACGTTTCTCTTTTCCAAAATTGTTCTCATCTGTCTGATATAAAAATGCATATCTGGTAAAGCGCATCAGATAATCAACCCCTTTTTTCTGACTCATTCCTTCAATATTTTTTCTCAATATCGGAATCAGGGAGTGGTAGGTTTCACGGCTTAAGGGGATATTGAAATAAGACTCAAAATCAACTCCGGGGTAGTTCTTAAAGATGTTTTCAACTTCCGGGTTCAATTTCACCTGAAAGTGATAGGGCCTTGACCGATAGCTGAATTGAATTTCCTTTTCATTATAAGATTCCGGCTTAAAATCGGGCATTCGGGTTACTTTATATGAAAATGCATTTTTAGCTTCCGGAATATCTACATTCACAGGGTAAACCTTGTCTTTTTCGAAATCAATTTTACCATAATCATGGTAATTGAGGCACATATACTTGTTACCCTCTATGCTGAAAAATGGAATATCATTAATGTTTTCATCGTTTCTGACATAGAATATTATACGGTTATTTCCAATGGACAGCCTCGCATCATAGCCTGATTTGCTTAATAAAAACCATTTATAAAGCGTATATCGATGATAGTTCTCAGCCTTAGGACTTATTTGCTGAGCAGTTTTACGGATGAGCTGATAATAAATCCAGTCGTTTAACTGATGCTTTTCCTTATAAGCAAGCAATGAATTCAGAATAGATTGATATTTGCTGTTATTTAATTGATGATAAAAATTCTTAACTGCAGTTGCAGAAAGAGGGCCTGAAAAATCAATTTCTGATCCGGGATCTAATTCGAAATTGAAGGTTCCACTGTAGAATTCAAAGCTGAAATTATTGGCCAGAGCCCTGCCAGAAGATACACTCAGGAAGAGTATCAGGAGCAGTTTAAAGCTTAATTTAGCAGCAGAGGAATTCATTTAGTAATTACTTAACATTAAATTTACATAGAAATAATGTTAAATTAATATACTTATCCTTCTTTTTCGAAATTTTTACTAAGTTTTTCCAGCATTTCTTCCGGAACCCTCCTAAGATCTACTACTAAAAAACCATCCAGGCAGTCAGAAAATTTAGGGTCAATATTGAAACTAATGAGCTTCGCATTTAAGGCCAGATATTGCCTTAACAATACAGGAACCTTCATTTGAGAGCTTTCAATCTCTGAGATCAGGCTGTCCAGATTTTTAAGTGATTCATGTGATTCCAGCAGCAGGTCTTTATCAATTTTTGAAAAATCAAGCTTAAATTTTTTGCGGGGTCTGACATATTCTGCCAATTCATGATCAAAGTGATTTTTATTAATAAAATCTACAATAAGCGATTTGGATAGTCTGGAAAAATTATTGCTGATACTTACCGGACCTATCAGGTATCGGTATTTCGGGTTATCAATCAGGTACTTTAAAATTCCCTTCCAGAGCAGGAAGAGGGGCAGTGGTTTTTGCTGATATTCTTTACGGATCCAGGATCTGCCTAATTCCAGACTCTGTTGTAAAACAGGATAAAACTCCTCTCTGATTTTAAAAAGTTCATTTAAATAAAAACCCCTTTTTCCGAAACTGTAAAAGATTTCATCTCCTTTTCCAATTCGATAGGCACCAACAATCATTTTACCTTCTTTGTCCCAGATAAATAAATGATTGTAATAAATATCATATTCATCTAAATCTGTCGGATTATTGGTGCCTTCGCCAACTTCTCTGAAGGTTATTTCCCGTAGCCTGCCAATTTCCTGAATGATATTAGGGAGAGCCGAACTTGGGGAAATATAAATCTCATAATTCTTTTCTGTCCAGATCTTATATTCAGCTAGGCTTTCTAAATCTTTCTCAAGTTTCTGATTATCAATTGCGGGTAAAATGGGTTGTGGTATTTTTTTTACCTTGAATATATTGCGTGGATTAAATATATTCCGTTGATTTTCTAGTCCGGCGCCTAATGCATAAGTTCTGGCCCTCAGCAGATCGAGTAATTTTGCAGGGTCTTGCTGATAATTCAGATCGGATGGTAAGATTGCTTTTCCAATTCTTAGCCTGATGGTGTGCCCACGTTTATTGAAAAGCTCTGAGGGTAATTTTGCAGTTCTTAATGTGGGATGGATAAAACTGAGAAGATTAAAAAGAAGTCCATTATTGCCATGAAAATAAATTGGAACAACCGGCACATTCGCTTTGGCAATTAATTTTCCAACCACAGGATGCCATTGCTTGTCAGTAATTTGCTGGGTATCAGCTTTAAATGTTGAAACTTCGCCCGCCGGGAATATCCCTATAGGTGTGCCTGAACGAAGCAATTCCAGGCTTTGTTTGATACCGCTAATGCTGGATGAATGTTCAATCGTTTCGAAAGGATTTACAGCGATGAAGTGCTCACTTAGATTTGGAATTTTTTTCAATAAAAAATTAGCCATGAGTTTGGAATCCGGCCTCATCATGAACATTATTTTCAATAAAATAAGTCCCTCAATTCCTCCGTATGGGTGATTGGCAATGGCAATAAAAGCACCATCTTTTGGTATGTTTTTGAGCTCTTTTTCATCAAACTCAACCCTTATCCCAATAACCTGCAGTATTTTGTCTATAAAGCTTATTCCGCTAAGATGCTCGGCTTTTTGAAAGACCTTATTAACCTCATTAATTTTCATTACTTCCATCAATATGGAAGCCAATCCCGGCATGTATATTTTGTTGAGTTTAGTAGCCCTGGAAAATTCTTCTTTGGTAATAATTTTCATTTGAGAACCAATGGGATTGTTCAGATTTGAATTTTTATTCAACCTCAATGTACTGATTTATTAACAGATTTTTTTTGCAAATATCTGGAATCCTGACTTAGATAATCAAAATATTTGAATTACTTTTATGTTATATCTGTGACTTACTTGATCCCCCAATACCGTTAAATATCCTCACGGTAATCTAAAGCAATGCAGATCTATAATTGCTTTTATCGATATAAATAAGGTCATGTACCGTTTCAAAAATCTGCTCAGATCATACTTTAGTTTTTCTAAAAAAGAATTAAACGGAATTTTTGTGCTCTTTATTCTGATGGGGCTTGTTTTAATAAGCCCTTATCTATATCCATTGTTTGTTAAGGATGAGAAATATGATTTTGACAGTTTCAGGATTGAGGCAGAGCGGTTCAGAGCCTCAGCTGCCAAAATGGAAAGTGAACAAAAAAAGGGCAGGAATGATCCTGAGCAGAGTTTGGTCAAACCGGTTTATTTCGAGTTCGATCCCAACGGGCTCAGTGACCAGCGCTGGCTACAGCTTGGATTGTCAGTTAAGCAGATCAGGGTAATTCGAAACTATGAGTCGAAGGGTGGCAGGTTTTTTAAAAAGGAGGATTTAAAGCGAATTTATTCAATATCTCCGGAGCAATATAAATTGCTCGAACCTTTTGTTCGGATTAGCAATACAACTTCAATGAAAGATTCAAAGAATTTCAAAACAAATTATAAGCCTGCTGCAGGCGTTTCGCTCCCCAATATTGCAGCTATTATTGAATTAAATTCAGCAGATTCAATTGAGCTTGAAAGTATTCATGGGATAGGTCCGGCTTTTGCCTCCAGGATAATCCGTTTCCGGAAGCGTTTGGGTGGCTTTTACCACAAAGAACAATTGCTGGAAGTATATGGAATGGATTCTGTCAAATACAATCATTTAAAAGATTTAATCAGGGTAAATGCCGGATTAATCACTAAGATTAATCTGAATACCTTTACTTTTGATGAAATCAGGAGGCATCCGTATTTGACTTATAAACAGATGAATGCTATCATTCAATATCGGTCACAACACGGATCATTTAAATCTATTGATGATTTAATGAAAATTGCGATACTGAATGAGGAAATTATCCGTAAAATTGAGCCATACATTGTTTTAAGCCCATGATTAGTACTAAACTGGAAAATGCCATAAGAGATATTGCCGATTTCCCTAAGCCTGGAATTGTTTTTAAGGATATAACCCCAATATTGAAAGATGCAGGTCTTTGCAGCGAAGTGATCGATGAATTTGTGAACCGGCTTGATGGTATAAAGATAGATGTGATTGCCGGTATTGAAAGCAGGGGCTTTTTATTCGGGCTGATGCTCGCTAATAAACTGGGTATTCCATTCGTGCCAATCAGAAAGAAGGGAAAATTGCCCTTCAAGACTGTAGAAGAGCCATGTGAGCTGGAATATGGATCGGCAATACTGGAATTACATACGGATGCAATTTATCCCGGACAAAGGGTGCTGATACACGATGATCTGCTTGCAACTGGGGGAACTGTAAGTGCTGCAACACGTCTGGTTCAAAAATTAAAAGGGGAGGTTGCAGGCTATGCTTTTGTGATCAGCCTTGATTTTCTCAATGCCAGGCAAAAGCTGAAAATAGTTTCCGAAAATATTATCACATTGGTTTGCTATGAATAATTTCTGACGAAGTACTATTATAGCTGTATTTCCGAAATATTTGAACCAGGAACCGTTTTGTTCTGTATACCTTTTAATTTTTCTGGGCTAAAAGGGTACTATAATTGCTATACTTGTAAACTAACCAAATTATTTTATGCAATCAATTATAGCACCCGAATCAGCCGGGATGAATTTCAGTTTATCTGAAAATCAGCAGATGATCATTACCATGGTACGTGATTTTGCCGAAAAACATATCCGTCCGCATGTTATGGAATGGGATGAAGCCCAAACCTTTCCGGTAGAAACATTCAAAAAATTAGGTGAACTGGGTTTGATGGGAGTCCTTGTTCCTGAAGAATATGGTGGTTCCGGATTGAGCTATTTCGAATACGTCAGTATCATAAGTGAAATTTCAAAAGTATGCGGATCGATCGGACTTTCGGTTGCGGCGCATAATTCTTTATGTACCGGACATATTCTTGCTTTTGCCAATGAAGAACAAAAGCTTCGCTGGCTTCCAAAATTAGCTACAGCAGAATGGATAGGAGCATGGGGATTAACTGAAGCCAATACTGGTTCAGATGCGATGGGTATGAATACAACTGCCGTTTTGGATGGTGATCATTATGTCGTAAATGGCTCCAAGAACTGGATAACCCATGGTAAATCAGGAAATATAGCCGTTGTGATGGTCAGAACAGGAGAGAAGGGGGATTCTAAAGGAATTTCAGCACTCGTAATAGAGAAGGGAACTCCAGGTTTTACACATGGTAAGAAAGAAAATAAGCTCGGAATGAGGGCTTCGGAAACAACAGAGCTCATATTTGATAATTGCCGTGTTCCGAAAGAAAATCTGCTGGGTAAGGAGGGCGAAGGTTTTAAACAGGCTATGTACGTGCTTGATGGGGGAAGGATTTCTATTGCAGCATTGTCATTAGGTATGGCAAAAGGAGCCCTGCAGGCAGCGGTTTCCTATTCAAAGGAACGCTATCAATTCGGTCAGCCAATTTCCAGTTTTCAGGGTATTTCATTCAAAATTGCTGATATGGCCACTGAGGTTGAAGCAGCAGAATTGCTTATCATGCAGGCAGCTGATCTTAAAAATCGTGGAAAAAATGTTACCCGGGAATCTGCTATGGCAAAATATTTTGCATCTGAAGTATGTGTCAGAACTGCAACAGAAGCTGTTCAGATTTTTGGAGGTTATGGTTATACCAAAGATTTTCCTGTTGAAAAATTTTACAGGGATTCAAAACTGTGTACCATAGGGGAGGGAACTTCCGAAATACAGAAAATTGTTATTGCCAGAGAGGTTCTTAAATAACACTTCCGGGTTCAGGGTCAGCTATATCACTGGCCCTGAACTCGTTTAATAAGGTTCGGGATATTTCTTTACTGAACCTGTGGAATAAATGCAGGATTTTCATTGCCTGGAAAGTATTTTTTTAAAATATTTTCTGCATTTTCACGATGGAATGAACATCCTTAACTTTTTCAAAAGTCTGAATCAGTCGGCCCAAAATGGTGTGACCGATCCCATCGTTAGAGCAAGAATCAACATTCTGTACTACATGATGAGCCTTACAGTTGTTTTCGGGCTGATACTCACGACTGTTTACATAATCAATGGGCCTCCACTGCAATTAATTAGAATAGTGATTGTAATGCTGGCTCTTATCTATGGATTAAGGCAGTTAATCCTCTATAATGATTACAAGCCCTCAGCTCATGTTGTTCTTACGATCATCAATATGCTGGTTTGGTCGAATATTTTTCTGGTTGCCAATGCAATCAGCATTGTGACCGTTCAATATATTTTGCTTTCGAGTACCATCAGTTTTTTCTTTCTTAATGGACGCTGGGGAATTTTTTATTCCCTGCTTTCTTTGTCCCCTGTAATACTCTATTTTTCTCTCAATGGTATAAATGATTCAGCAGCATTCATAAGTGGACAGCAGGCAAGTGAGCCCATCTTTATTGCGGTAATGATGTTTAACTTCTTTCAGCTGATCTTTATAAACTATCATTTTCTGACAGGATTTTACCTCGCACTTTCTCAATTGGAAAAGGCCCGGAAAGATGAGGAAGAGTTAAATGAGCAGCTCAGGGAAGCAATTTCAAGGGCTGAAAATTCTTCAAAAGCTAAATCGGATTTTCTTTCAACGATGTCGCATGAGTTAAGGACTCCGTTAAATTCTGTGATCGGCATGAGCTATGTTTTGCTTGCGGATAAGCCCAGAGAGGATCAGGCAGGAAACCTGAAGGTGCTTCATTTTTCGGCAGAGAGTCTACTTGCTCTCATCAATGACATTCTCGACTTCAATAAGCTTGATTATGGTAAGCTTGAGATGGAAAAAATCGGTTTTTATCCGTCGGAACTGATTGGGCGGATACATAGTGGACTGAAATATCAGGCAGACGAAAAGGGACTTTCATTCAGCCTGGACCTGGATGATAATTTAAATGATATTGCTGTAATCGGAGATCCTACCCGACTTTTACAGATATTATTCAATCTTGTTGGAAACGCAATCAAGTTCACCTCAAAGGGTGAAATAGGACTTTCAGTACATCTTATTGATTCAAACCCTGAATATGTTACCCTGGAATTTACAGTAAAGGATACCGGGATCGGGATAAGTGCAGAGCAGAGGGAAACTATTTTTGAGCCTTTCACTCAGGCATCCAGTAATATTACCCGAAAATTCGGAGGCTCCGGCCTTGGCCTGGCAATAACCAAACAGCTTCTGGATCTTCATGGCAGTTATATTGATTTAAAAAGTGAAGTTGGTCAAGGGACTACTTTTAAGTTTGAAATAAACTACAATAGAGCTGGTTCTGCTGATGTGACTGTTAATTCACTGCTTGAAGCAAATATGCCTGGAAGTGAGGATATTACCTGGATGAATGTTCTTGTTGCTGAAGATAATGCGATGAATATCCTGTTAATGAAAAAGCTTTTAGCAAGCTGGGATGTAAAAGCCGACTTTGCTTTAAATGGATTGGAGGCATATGAAATGGCTAAGGAGAGATTTTATGATATTATTCTGATGGATATTCATATGCCTGTAATGGATGGCTATGAATCTTCAAAAATGATCATTTCATTTTATGAAGATAAGCCTGAGGCTCCTTATATCATAGCTCTGACTGCATCTGTCGCCAATGATATTTATAACAAAATTAAACTTGCGGGACTAAATGATTATGTGTCAAAGCCATTTAATCCTACTGAGCTGAAAAACAAACTAATTAATCTTTCGAGGTTAATTTCAAAATAGGATTTAGTTCATAGCCAATCCTGTTTTGTTAATTTCTCATCCTGAATACCTTGGTTTGAGAAATTCTTGTCCTCTTTTAACTGTAATCACTATTTTTTTATTTTCTAAAATATCATTTTTCAATATTTTTTGTAGATTTGCAGTCCAAAACCGAAAGGGGGTATCTGTATATTATGATCATTATCAATGTAAAAGACGGCGAATCATTAGATAAAGCACTTAAACGCTTTAAAAAGAAATTCGAAAAGACCGGTGTATTAAGAGAACTTCGCAGCCGTCAGGCCTACGAAAAAAAATCAATTACCCGCCGTACTCAGGTTAAGAAAGCTATTTATAAGCAAGGATTGAACATCGAATCTGTTTAATTTTTCTTTTTTAGATATATTCAAAAACTATTTGTATATTCAATTCGTTGGATATGCAAATAGTTTTTGATGTTTATAGAGCAATTCATACAATACCTGCAATTTGAAAAACGGTTCTCTCCACTTACCGTTACAGCTTATCAGAAAGATCTTAATCAATTTCTTGTTTTTTTAGCCTTATCCGAATCCGAGCTATTAATTGTGACACACCAACAGGTACGAAGCTGGATGGTGGAACTCATGGATCAGGGCAATGAAGCAAAAACAATTAATCGCAAGATATCTAGTCTTCGTTCATTTTATAAATTTCTGCAGAGGAATGAATTAATCAGAGCTAATCCAATGAACCAGGTTAGGGCGCCTAAGATACCTAAACGCTTGCCTGTAGTTATTACAGAGCAGAAGATGGACACGCTTTTAGATGGAGGATTCAACTTCATTGATGGGTTCTCCGGATTACGGGATCGGCTGATCATCGAGTTGTTGTATGGTACAGGTATTCGGCTTGCAGAGCTCGTAGGGCTCAAAGATGAAGATGTCGATATTTATGAGCAGCAGATCAGGGTTTTGGGTAAGCGAAATAAACAACGGATTATACCTGTTCATAGCTCTCTCGCAAAGTTGATCACAGATTATAAGTTTCAAAAATTAAGTCAAAATTTTGATAACAAAAGCAAAACTTTAATCGTTACAGATAATGGGAGGGATGTTTATTCCAAATTTGTGTACCGAACGGTTAGAACAGTTTTGTCTACTGTTTCAACGCATGATAAAAAAAGTCCGCATATTTTGAGACATAGTTTTGCAACATCACTATTAAACAGGGGAGCTGATTTGAATGCTATAAAGGAGTTGCTCGGGCATTCCAGTCTGGCGGCCACACAGGTTTATACCCATAACTCGGTAGAAAAGTTGAAAGCTATTTACAAACAGGCACATCCTAAAGCATAGCTATTTTATGAAATAATTTGACCAAACTATAACACAATATCCCCGCTTATCCGGGACAATTATCTTAATTTTATTTAAACAAAAGGAGGCAATATGAAAATCAGAGTGCAATCGATCCATTTTACAGCAGATATTAAATTGCTGGATTTTATACAGAAGAAAGCAGACAAGCTGGATCAGTTTTATGATCAGATAATTGGCGGGGATGTATACCTCAGATTAGAAAAAACAGAAGATGAAGCAAATAAGATTGCAGAGATAAAACTGGCAATTCCCGGAAATGACCTCTTTGCAAAAGAACAGTGTAAGAGTTTTGAAGAGGCTACAGATAAGGCAATGGAATCGCTCAGAAGACAGCTCGACAAACACAAGGAAAAAGTTCGTTCACACCTTAGCAACCATAAAGAGGTAAGTTTATCAGACGAAATTTTATAATTTCTTTATTCCTAAAGCCCTAATTATTAGGGCCTTTTTCGGCAGTCTAATCGACTGCCGATTTTTTTTTGTAAAAAATTTTGTCCGACCTTAAATTTTCGTAGATTTGCAGTCCATTTCAGAGGGGGTTATAATTATTGATAGCCAACATGAGCTGGAAAGGTTCTTTAAGGTATTAATAGTTTAAAGGTTTATACATTTCGCCTCCTTAGCTCAGCTGGTAGAGCAACTGACTTGTAATCAGTAGGTCATTGGTTCGATCCCGATAGGAGGCTCAGAAATGTTGGGGGGGTTCCAGAGCGGTCAAATGGGACGGACTGTAAATCCGTTACTTCGGTTTCGAAGGTTCGAATCCTTCCCCCCCCACAACCAAATTTGCAAATTAGCAAATTTGAGAATTAGCAAATTGAATCAGTGGTTCATCAGAACGGCTGAGTTTTTGTTAAGGAATGTTGCCCAATTTGCTAATTTGCTCATTTGCTAATTATCGAATTGATTTGCGGAAGTAGCTCAGTTGGTAGAGCGATAGCCTTCCAAGCTATAGGTCGCGAGTTCGAACCTCGTCTTCCGCTCAAAGGTTTTTTACCTTCTTTGGTTCATCTAAGGTGAATAGATAGGGGTGATGAGTCTGAGAGCAAATTAAAAGCCGACGTAGCTCAGCGGTAGAGCACTTCCTTGGTAAGGAAGAGGTCATGGGTTCAAGTCCCATCGTTGGCTCAGCATTGAATTAAATTAGAACAATAATAAAATTAACCTAATAATAAGTATAAAACAAAATGGCAAAAGAAAAATTTGACCGCAGTAAGCCGCATTTAAATATCGGTACAATCGGTCACGTTGACCACGGTAAAACTACACTTACAGCAGCTATCACTAAAGTGTTGGCTGATGCAGGCTTTTCTGAAGCACGTTCATTTGATTCAATTGACTCTGCTCCGGAAGAAAAAGAAAGAGGTATCACCATTAATACTGCCCACGTGGAGTATTCAACCGCTTCTCGTCACTATGCTCACGTTGACTGTCCAGGTCACGCGGATTATGTGAAGAACATGGTTACTGGTGCTGCTCAAATGGATGGTGCAATCATTGTAGTTGCTGCTACTGATGGTCCTATGCCACAAACTCGTGAACACATCCTTCTTGCACGTCAGGTAGGTGTACCTTCATTGGTTGTATTTATGAATAAAGTTGATATGGTTGACGATCCAGAATTACTTGAATTAGTAGAGATGGAGATCCGTGAACTATTAAGCTTCTACGAATTCCCTGGTGATGATATTCCTGTAATTCAGGGTTCAGCATTAGGTGGTCTTAACGGAGATCCAAAATGGGTTGCTAAGATCATGGAATTAATGGATGCTGTAGATAGCTACATTCCAATTCCTCCACGTTTGACTGAACTTCCTTTCCTTATGCCGGTTGAAGACGTATTCTCGATCACTGGTCGTGGTACTGTTGCAACAGGACGTATCGAAAGAGGAGTAATCAACTCAGGAGAGGCAGTTGATATCTTAGGTATGGGTGCTGAAAACTTAAAATCAGTTGTTACTGGTGTTGAGATGTTCCGTAAGATATTAGACAGAGGTGAAGCTGGTGATAACGTAGGTTTATTGTTACGTGGTATTGAGAAAACTGATATCCGTCGTGGTATGGTTATCTGTAAGCCAGGTTCAGTAACTCCACATACTGACTTCAAAGCTGAGATATATGTATTGTCAAAAGCAGAAGGTGGACGTCACACTCCATTCTTCAACAAATACCGTCCACAGTTCTATTTCCGTACAACAGACGTTACAGGTGAGATCACTCTTGCTGAAGGAGTAGAAATGGTTATGCCAGGTGATAACGTTACAATCAGTGTAAAACTGATCAACGCAATCGCAATGGAAAAAGGACTTCGTTTTGCAATCCGTGAGGGTGGTAGAACAGTAGGTGCCGGACAGGTAACTGAAATTGTAAAATAACAATTTCTTATAAAGGTTAATTGGATAACATAAGTCCCTTTATTGTGGACTTATGTTTTCTTATAATACACGGGCTTAGTTTACAGGTCATTCTGTAATCGCAGTTTTAATAGACGGGAATAGTTCAATGGTAGAATAGAGGTCTCCAAAACCTTTGATCAGGGTTCGAATCCTTGTTCCCGTGCTTATGCTAAATAGAAGATGGCTAACGTAGTAGAGTTTTTAAAAGAATCGTATACAGAAATGACTCAGAAAGTAACCTGGCCAACATGGGTAGAGTTACAGAATTCAGCTGTATTGGTATTGATTGCTTCCATTATTATCTCACTTGTGATATTAGCAATGGATGAAACCGCTGGTAATGCACTAAAGATGTTTTATAAATCTCTGGCATAATTCATATGAGCGATCAATTAAAATGGTATGTAGTTAGAGCTGTCAGCGGCAAAGAGAAAAAAGTAAAACAATACCTCGAGGCAGAAGTAAACCGTCTTGGAATTGCACATCTTTTACCTCAGGTTCTGATTCCGATGGAGAAATACTATCAGATGAAGGATGGTAAGAAGATTGCAAAAGAAAGAAACTTCTATCCCGGATATGTTCTTATCGAAGCTGCGCTTGACGGAGAACTCGAACACGTAATAAAAGGAATCAATAGTGTTATTGGTTTCCTTGGCGATAAAGGGGGTAATGCCGTTCCAATGAGAGCTGCTGAAGTTAACCGGATCTTAGGTAAGGTTGATGAGATGGCTGAACAGGGCGAATCAATGAACGTACCATATTATGTTGGGGAGAATGTGAAAGTGATGGATGGACCGTTCAACGGATTCACAGGTGTTATCGAAGAGGTAAATGAAGAGAAAAAGAAACTTAAGGTAATGGTTAAGATCTTCGGAAGAAGAACACCACTTGAGTTGAATTATATGCAAGTCGAGAAGGAGTAGTAAGTTATAAGTTGTAAGTCGCATACGACACTTACAACCTACAACTTATAACCTATAACTTAAAAGGTCTTAAATGTTACATAGCTTCCACTACTAACATTGAGTTAAAAACAAATCAATAAAAATGGCAAAAGAAGTCGGTGCTTTAATAAAATTACAGATCAAGGGCGGCGCTGCTAATCCATCTCCACCAGTTGGTCCCGCGTTGGGAGCAAAAGGTGTGAACATCATGGAGTTTTGCAAGCAGTTTAATGCGCGTACCCAAGATAAGCCAGGTAAAGTTTTACCGGTTGTAATCACTGTTTATGTCGACAAGTCATTCGATTTTATCATTAAAACTCCTCCTGTAGCTATCCAATTACTGGAAGTAACAGGTTTAAAGAGTGGTTCTGCAGAGCCTAACCGTAAAAAGGTTTCCAGTGTAAACTGGGATCAGGTTGAAAGCATTGCCAAAGATAAAATGACCGACTTGAACGCATTTACTGTCGAGTCAGCCATGAAAATGGTTGCTGGTACAGCACGCAGTATGGGAATTACCGTTAGCGGTGATGCACCCTGGAACAATTAATTATACAAAATCAGTTTAAGAAGTGGCTAGATTAACAAAAAATCAAAAATTGGCACATTCCAAAATTGAGGTTGGGAAAGCATATTCTTTAACCCAGGCTTCGGCTTTGGTTAAGGATATTACAACTACTAAATTTGATGCTTCGGTTGACCTGGATGTACGCTTAGGCGTAGATCCGCGTAAGGCGAATCAAATGGTACGTGGTATTGCAAATCTTCCTCATGGGACCGGTAAAACTGTTCGTGTATTAGTTCTTTGCACTCCTGATAAGGAAGCAGAAGCTAAAGCAGCAGGAGCAGATTACGTAGGTCTGGATGAATACATTGCCAAAATAGAAGGTGGATGGACTGACGTTGATATCATAATTACCATGCCTAGTGTTATGGCAAAAGTAGGTAAACTTGGCCGTGTTTTAGGTCCAAGGAACCTGATGCCAAACCCTAAATCGGGAACTGTTACCACAGATGTGGGTAAAGCAGTAACTGATGTTAAAGGTGGTAAGATTGATTTCAAAGTTGATAAAACAGGAATCATTCATGCTTCTATCGGAAAAGTATCTTTCGATGCTGATAAAATTTATGAGAACGCACTGGAAGTAATTCAAACGATCTCTAAATTGAAACCTTCAGCAGCAAAAGGAACTTATTTCAAGAGCATACACATGTCGTCGACAATGAGTCCGGGAATAGAAATTGAAACTAAATCAGTAGCAGGAATCTAATCATGAGAAAAGAAGAAAAACACGAAGTTGTTCTTGCTTTAACAGAGACGATTGCGGAGTACGGTAATTTTTACATTACCGATACTGCAAACCTGTCTGTAGCAAAAGTAAATGATATTCGCCGCAAATGTTTCGAAAACGATATCAAAATGCAGGTTGCTAAGAATAAACTAATCAGAAAGGCTATGGAAGCCTCTGAAGGTGATTTTAGCGAAATGTTTGATGTACTTAAAGGATCTTCATCTATATTATTCTCGAAATCAGCAAATGCTCCGGCTAAGCTGATCAAACAATTGAGAAGGTCAGGTGATAAACCAGTACTTAAAGCTGCATATATTGATTCAGCAGTATTCATTGGCGATAATCAGTTAGATGCCCTGGTTAACCTTAAATCTAAGGAAGAATTGGTGGCAGACATCATTGCATTGCTTCAATCTCCTGCTAAAAACGTTATTTCCGGCTTACAGTCAGGTGGTAATAAGCTTGCAGGAATTGTTAAAACATTACAAGAAAGAGGGTAACGAACGCCTTAGAGTTCGATTAAATTATTCAAGTACAGAATTTTAAAATTAAAATAAAATGGCAGATTTAAAATCGTTTGCTGAGCAATTAGTAAACTTAACAGTAAAAGAAGTTAACGAATTAGCTCAAATATTAAAAGATGAGTATGGTATCGAGCCAGCTGCAGCAGCAGTGGCAGTAGCAGCAGTTTCTGGTGGCGGTGACGCTCCTGCAGCAGCAGCAGAGCAAACAGCTTTCGATGTAATCCTGAAAGAAGCTGGTGGTTCTAAACTTGCAGTTGTTAAATTAGTGAAAGACCTTACTGGCTTAGGCTTGAAAGAAGCTAAAGATCTAGTTGACGGTGCACCAAAAGAAGTTAAAACTGGTGTTGATAAAGCAGAAGCTGAGTCATTGAAAAAAGCACTGGAAGAAGCTGGAGCGACTGTTGAGATTAAGTAATCTTAACTCATAAAGATTATGGCCTTAGACTCCGATTTTCATCGGGGTCTATTGCCATTTGTATTATACCCATTTGATGTTAGACCTACATATCAGGCTTGGACTGATGAACAGGACACAGTTTATTTACTAAACTAAATTCTCAATCCCTTGGCAAACAAAATTAAGCACAACGAAAGAGTAAATTTTGCTACCAGTAAGCATGTGATGGACTATCCTGATTTTCTGGATGTTCAACTGCAATCTTTCAGAGAATTTTTTCAGCTTGAAACAACTTCAGACAACCGCCATCAGGAAGGTTTGTTTAAAGTTTTCTCTGAGAACTTTCCGATCTCTGACTCAAGAAACATATTCGTTCTGGAATTTCTTGATTATTTCATTGATCCGCCGCGTTATGATATACACGAATGTATCGAGCGTGGTTTAACCTATAGTGTTCCTCTGAAGGCCAAGCTTCGCTTGTCTTGTAATGATGCGGAACACGAAGACTTTGAAACAATAGTACAGGATGTTTATTTGGGAACTATCCCATACATGACTCCTAAAGGTACATTTGTTATCAATGGTGCTGAGCGTGTAATTGTATCTCAATTGCACCGTTCACCGGGTGTATTCTTCGGCCAAAGCCGTCATACAAACGGAACTAAATTATATTCAGCCCGTGTAATTCCATTTAAAGGTTCATGGATCGAGTTTGCTACAGACGTAAATAACGTCATGTATGCTTATATCGATCGTAAGAAAAAATTCCCGGTTACCACGCTTTTACGTGCGATCGGTTATGATTCTGATAAAGATATCCTTGAATTATTCGAACTTGCTGATGAAGTAAAAGTTAGTAAATCCGGTTTAAAGAAAGCTGTAGGCCGTAAACTTGCCGCCAGGGTTCTTAAGAAGTGGGTGGAAGATTTTGTGGATGAAGATACCGGTGAAGTTGTTTCTATTGATCGTAATGAGATCATTATGGAACGCGAAACTGTCCTTGAAGACGAGCATATCGATATGATCATTGAGGCTGGTGTAAAAACGATCATCTTGACCAAAGATGATGCAGTAAACAGCGGTGATTATACTATCATATATAATACTTTACAAAAAGATACCTCTAACTCAGAAAAAGAAGCGGTAGAACATATCTATCGTCAGCTTCGTAATGCTGAACCACCTGATGAAGAAACAGCCCGCGGTATTATCGACCGTTTGTTCTTCTCAGACAAGAGATATGATTTGGGAGATGTGGGTCGTTACCGCATTAACCGTAAATTGAAATTAGCAACTCCTATTGAAACTAAGGTTTTAACAAAACAGGATATCATTGCCATCGTTAAGTACCTGATCAAACTGATCAATTCTAAAGCTGAGGTGGATGATATTGATCACTTGTCAAACCGTCGTGTTCGTACAGTAGGAGAGCAGTTATATGCACAGTTCGGTGTTGGTCTGGCCCGTATGGCCCGTACAATCCGCGAAAGAATGAACATCCGTGACAACGAGGTGTTTACTCCAACCGATCTGATCAATGCCCGTACACTTTCTTCTGTGATCAATTCATTCTTCGGAACGAATCAGTTATCACAGTTCATGGATCAAACCAATCCTCTTGCCGAGATTACGCACAAGCGTCGTCTTTCAGCATTAGGCCCAGGTGGTCTTTCACGTGAGCGTGCAGGTTTTGAGGTTCGTGACGTTCACTATACTCACTATGGTCGTTTATGTACCATTGAGACTCCTGAAGGTCCGAATATCGGTTTGATTTCTTCATTATGTGTTCATGCCAAGATCAATAACCTTGGTTTCATCGAAACTCCTTACCGTAAAGTTGAGGATGGTCGTGTTGTTGTTGAAGAACCTGTAATTTACCTTTCTGCAGAAGATGAAGAAGGTAAAACTATTGGTCAGGCCAATGCGGTTTATGATGATAAAGGTAATTTCGAAACTCCACATGTTAAAGCACGTTACGAAGGCGATTTCCCTGTAATTGAGCCTAAGAAGCTTGATTTAATGGATATTGCTCCAAACCAGATCACTTCAATTGCGGCTTCATTAATTCCGTTCCTGGAACATGATGATGCTAACCGTGCATTGATGGGATCAAACATGCAGCGTCAGGCAGTTCCATTACTTCGTCCGGAAGCTCCGATTGTAGGTACAGGTCTTGAAGGCAGAGTAGCCCGCGATTCACGTACCCTGATCAATGCAGAAGGTACTGGTGTTGTGGAATATGTAGATGCAAATGAAATCCGTATCCGTTACGAAAGAAATGAGGACGATGTCCTTGTATCATTCGAAGGTGAGGTTAAATCATACCGACTGATCAAATTCAAGAAAACTAACCAGAGTACCTGTATCAATTTGAAACCGATTGTTAAAAAAGGTCAGAAAGTTGAAAAAGGACAGGTTCTTTGCGAAGGATATGCAACTCAGGATGGAGAATTAGCATTGGGTAGAAACCTGAAAGTGGCATTCATGCCTTGGCAGGGATTCAACTTTGAAGATGCGATTGTAATTTCTGAACGTGTGGTATCTCAGGATATCTTCACTTCATTGCATATTGAAGAATTTGAACTTGAAGTACGTGATACCAAGCGTGGAGAAGAGGAATTGACTCCTGATATTCCTAACGTATCTGAAGAGGCTACAAAAGACCTTGATGAGAACGGAATTATCCGCGTAGGTGCCGAAATTAAGGAAGGTGATATTCTGATAGGTAAGATCACTCCGAAAGGAGAGTCTGATCCTTCACCGGAAGAAAAACTTTTACGCGCCATCTTTGGTGACAAAGCCGGTGATGTGAAAGATGCATCCCTTAAAACTCCTCCTTCAATTCACGGAGTTGTTATTGATACCAAATTATTCTCCCGCGCTAAGAAAACAACGAAGCAGGAAGAGAAAGCACTGATTGAGAAATTAGATGCTAAACATAATAAGGCAGTTAAGGAATTGAAAGATACCTTGATTGAGAAATTGTTCGTCATTGTGAATGGTAAAACTTCACAGGGTGTATTCAATGTTTACAAAGAACTATTGGTAGCTAAAGGAGTGAAGTTCACCCAGAAGATACTTACTGAACTTGAGTATGCAAACGTGAATCCAACTAAATGGACAACTGATGAAGACAAAAACGAACTGATCAAACAAACGCTTCACAATTATAACATTAAGCTTAACGAAGAGCTTGGTGCTTA
Source organism: Pedobacter sp. (assembly GCA_036676565.1). GTDB lineage: Bacteria > Bacteroidota > Bacteroidia > Sphingobacteriales > Sphingobacteriaceae > Daejeonella. The sequence goes on along the minus strand of JAKFCP010000014.1, from coordinate 265,927 downwards.
CAAACGTGATAAATTTGCAATCAGTGTAGGAGATGAGCTTCCATCAGGAATTGTTCAGATGGCTAAAGTTTATGTTGCTAAGAAACGTAAACTGAAAGTAGGTGATAAGATGGCCGGACGTCACGGAAATAAAGGTATCGTTGCGAGAATAGTTCGTGATGAAGACATGCCTTTCCTTGAAGACGGAACTCCTGTGGATATCGTGTTGAATCCATTGGGTGTACCATCACGTATGAACCTTGGACAGATCTATGAGACAGTATTAGGATGGGCCGGTAAAGAACTCGGAATGAAGTTCGCTACTCCGATCTTCGATGGTGCATCACATGATGAGGTTGAAGAGTGGGTAGATAAAGCAGGAATTCCTAAATCAGGAAGAACCTATCTATACAACGGTTTGACCGGAGATCGTTTCGATCAGCAGACAACAGTTGGTATTATTTATATGCTGAAACTGGGTCACATGGTTGATGATAAGATGCACGCTCGTTCAATCGGACCATATTCATTGATTACGCAGCAGCCATTGGGTGGTAAAGCCCAGTTCGGAGGTCAGCGTTTCGGTGAGATGGAGGTTTGGGCTCTTGAAGCATTCGGTGCTGCTAACATTCTTCAGGAAATACTTACTGTTAAATCTGATGATGTTGTGGGCCGAGCAAAAACCTACGAAGCGATTGTTAAAGGTGAAAACCTTCCAACCCCATCAGTTCCTGAATCATTCAATGTATTGGTTCATGAATTAAGAGGTTTAGGTTTAGATATCACATTAGACTAATTAAGCAGAAAGCCGAAAGCAAAAAGCAAAAAGCGAAACAAATCGCCAAAGCTTTCAACTTTCAGCTTTCAGCTTTAAACTTATAAAGAGATATGTCTTACAAGAAAGATAATAAAATCAAAAGTAATTTCACCTCGATAACCATTAGTCTGGCTTCTCCTGAATCTATTCTGGAGCGTTCAAGCGGTGAGGTGTTAAAACCGGAAACTATCAACTACCGGACTTACAAACCAGAGCGTGATGGCTTATTCTGCGAGCGTATTTTTGGTCCTGTGAAGGATTACGAATGCCATTGCGGTAAATATAAGCGTATCCGTTACAAAGGTATTGTCTGCGACCGCTGCGGGGTTGAGGTAACTGAAAAGAAAGTACGTCGTGAGCGTATGGGACACATCAATCTTGTGGTTCCTGTTGCACATATCTGGTATTTCCGTTCATTGCCAAACAAAATTGGTTACCTTTTAGGTTTACCAACCAAAAAACTTGATCTGATCATTTATTATGAGCGCTATGTAGTAATACAGGCCGGTCTTAAAGAAGCAGATGGCATCCAGAAAATGGATTTCCTTACTGAAGAAGAATACCTGGATATCCTTGATTCACTTCCAAAAGAAAATCAGTACCTGGATGATAAAGACCCTGAGAAATTTATCGCTAAGATGGGTGCTGAGGCACTTCAGGATCTTTTAGGCCGTTTAGACCTTGATCAGCAGTCTTATGACCTTCGTCATCAGGCAGCAACTGAAACTTCACAGCAGCGTAAAACTGAGGCCTTAAAACGCCTGCAGGTTGTTGAAGCTTTCCGTGGCGCAAATACCCGTATTGAGAATAATCCTGAGTGGATGATCGTTAAGATCGTTCCGGTTATTCCACCTGAATTGAGGCCTCTCGTTCCACTCGAGGGTGGTCGTTTCGCGACTTCCGATCTGAATGATCTTTACCGTCGTGTAATTATCCGTAACAACCGTTTGAAGCGTTTGATCGAGATCAAAGCTCCTGAGGTAATTTTACGTAATGAGAAGCGTATGCTTCAGGAGTCTGTCGATTCATTATTTGACAACTCACGTAAAGTAAATGCAGTAAAAACTGAAGGTAACCGTGCGTTAAAATCATTGTCAGATATCCTTAAAGGTAAGCAGGGACGTTTCCGTCAAAACTTATTGGGTAAACGTGTGGATTATTCAGCACGTTCAGTAATTGTTGTTGGGCCAAACCTGAAACTTCATGAGTGCGGTTTGCCAAAAGATATGGCAGCTGAGCTCTTCAAACCATTTATCATTCGTAAGATGATCGAAAGAGGAGTGGTGAAGACGGTTAAATCTGCAAAGAAAATCGTAGACAAGAAAGATCCTATCGTTTGGGATATCCTTGAGAATGTATTGAAAGGTCACCCGGTATTATTAAACCGTGCTCCTACATTGCACCGTTTGGGTATCCAGTCTTTCCAGCCAAAACTGGTTGAAGGAAAGGCTATTCAGTTACACCCATTGGTATGTACTGCATTCAACGCGGATTTTGACGGTGACCAGATGGCTGTGCATTTGCCTTTGGGTAATGCTGCGATCCTGGAAGCCCAGATGCTGATGCTTGCTTCACACAACATTCTTAACCCTGCAAATGGTACTCCAATCACAGTACCTTCACAGGATATGGTTTTGGGTCTTTATTATATTACTAAAGGCCGCAGAACTGACGAAGGACGTGTTGTATTAGGACAGGATCAAATTTTCTATTCACCTGAAGAGGTAATTATAGCTTATAATGAGCGTAAAATCGATCTTCATGCTTTCATTAAGGTTAAAGCCAATGTGAAAGAGAAAGATGGTTCTATTGTTAATAAACTAATTGATACTACGGTTGGCCGTGTGTTATTTAACCAGAGAGTGCCAGTTGAAGTAGGATATATTAACGAATTACTAACCAAAAAGTCACTTCGTGACATCATTGGAGATGTAGTTAAAGCAACCGGTATGGCCCGGGCGGCACAGTTCCTTGATGATATCAAGGAATTAGGTTTCCAGATGGCATTCCAGGGAGGACTTTCGTTCAACCTTCAGGATTTGAATATCCCTGCTGAAAAGGCTCATTTAATTGACCAGGCAAGTAAAGAGGTTGAGGAAGTAATGAATAACTATAACATGGGATTCATTACCAATAACGAGCGTTACAACCAGATTATCGATATCTGGACCCGTATCAACAACCGTTTAACGGCCAATGTGATGAATCAGCTTTCGAGCGATAATCAGGGCTTTAACTCGGTGTACATGATGCTTGATTCTGGTGCCCGTGGTTCCAAAGAGCAGATTCGTCAGCTTTGCGGTATGCGTGGTCTGATGGCTAAGCCTCAGAAATCAGGTTCTGGAGGTGAGATCATTGAAAACCCGATCTTATCCAACTTTAAAGAAGGATTGTCGGTATTGGAGTACTTCATTTCTACTCACGGTGCACGTAAAGGTTTGGCCGATACAGCATTGAAGACTGCCGATGCGGGTTACTTAACCCGTCGTTTGCATGATGTGGCTCAGGATATGATCGTTGGTGAAACTGATTGCGGTACTTTGAGAGGTATTTATACAACTGCTCTGAAAGATAACGAGGATATCGTTGAACCATTATACGACAGAATCTTAGGTAGAACCAGCTTGCATGATGTTTATGATCCGTTAACAGGAGAGCTATTAGTTTCTGCAGGTGAGGATATTGAAGAGGATGTAGCAGTTAAAATTGAAAGTTCACCACTTGAAGGAATTGAAATTCGTTCGGTACTTACCTGCGAAAGCAAGCGTGGTGTTTGCGCATTATGTTACGGACGTAACCTTGCAACCGGTAAACGTGTGCAAATGGGTGAGGCTGTAGGTGTAATTGCTGCACAATCAATCGGTGAGCCTGGAACACAGTTAACGCTTCGTACTTTCCACGTGGGTGGTACAGCATCTAACATTGCTGCTGAATCTCAGATAAATGCGAAATTTGACGGTGTAATTGAGTTCGAAAACGTGAGAACTGTAAGCCACGATACTCCTGAAGGAACTCTTGAAGTTGTTTTAGGCCGTTCAGGTGAGTTCCGTATCGTTGAGCCGGGAACCAAGAAAATGATCATGTCAAACAACATCCCTTACGGAGCATTTTTGTATGTGAAGGATGGTGCTAAAATATCTAAAGGCGACAAGATTTGTAGCTGGGATCCATATAATGCAGTTATTATCTCTGAATTTGAAGGTAAAGCCGAATTTGAGGCGATCATCGAAGGTGTTACTTTCCGTGAAGAATCTGATGAGCAGACCGGACACAGAGAAAAAGTTATTATTGATACCCGTGATAAGACCAAGAACCCGGTTATCCGTGTTGCGGATAAAAAAGGTAATGGTTTAAAAGGCTATAACATTCCGGTAGGAGCACACATTGCAGTTGAAGAGAACGAGAAAGTTAAAATCGGACAAATTATTGCAAAGATTCCACGCTCTACAGGAAAAACAAGGGATATTACAGGTGGTTTGCCAAGGGTAACTGAGTTATTTGAGGCTCGTAATCCATCAAATCCTGCAGTTGTTACTGAGATCGATGGTGTTGTAACCTTAGGTGGTGTTAAACGTGGTAATCGCGAGATGTCTATCGAATCAAAAGACGGACAGATTAAGAAATACCTTGTTCCATTGTCAAAACACATCCTTGTGCAGGATAATGACTTTGTGAAAGCCGGTATGCCATTGTCTGATGGTTCTATTTCACCTGCTGATATTCTTGCAATTAAAGGCCCTGCTGCAGTACAGGAATACCTGGTTAATGGTATACAGGAAGTTTACCGTTTACAGGGTGTGAAGATCAACGATAAGCACTTTGAAACCATCGTTCACCAAATGATGCAGAAAGTAATGATTGAGGATGCCGGTGATACCCGTTTCCTTGAAAAAGAACTTGTTGATCGTTGGGATTTCCAGCTTGAGAATGATGAAATCTATGATAAGAAAGTAGTTACTGAGCCCGGAGATTCTCCAAACCTCAAAGCTGGTCAGATCATCTCTGTACGTAAACTGAGAGATGAGAATTCAGTATTGAAACGTAAGGACATGAAACTTGTTGAAACCCGCGATGCAATCGCAGCAACATCAAGTCAAATGCTTCAGGGTATTACACGTGCATCATTGGGTACCAAGTCATTCATCTCTGCAGCTTCCTTCCAGGAAACTACCAAGGTGTTGAACGAGGCTGCTATCAGTGGTAAACGTGATAATCTGCTGGGCCTTAAAGAGAACGTAATCGTAGGTCACCTGATTCCTTCAGGAACAGGTTTAAGACAATACGAGCGTATCATTGTTGGTTCTCAGGAAGAATACGATAAACTGATGGCTTCTAAATTAGAAGAAGCAGAAGCTTAAAAAGCTGAAAGCATAAAGCTAAAAGGCGAAAGCCTGATTCAATAAAAAAAGTCCTCTCAACCGAGAGGACTTTTTTTATTGATAAAATTTGAATGTATAATTTATAACTTTGAGTTATGGAAGAGCAAAATATAGAAAATCAGTTAAATATTGAACTTTCTGAGGAAGTTGCAGAAGGTATTTACTCCAATCTGGCTGTGATAACCCATTCTAACTCAGAATTTGTGCTTGATTTTATCAGGGTAATGCCTGGTGTTCCAAAAGCAAGAGTTAAATCCAGAATCGTATTAACCCCTGAGCATGCCAAGCGTTTTATGGTTGCTCTAGAAGAAAATATTGAAAAATTTGAAGCCCAGCATGGCAGAATAAGGATCAATACAGAGCAACCCGGATTTCCATTGAACTTTGGTGGTCCGACAGCACAAGCCTAAGTGAGAAAGCGCCTGAATAAGCTTGTTTTTGGTAACCAGAATTCTGGTGATAAAAACTTGCATGGGCATACTCACCACTTCACAAAGATTAAGAATGTATGGGATAGTACTCATTACGCTGATTTTGGTATAGAGCGAATACTCAGGTTGTTTCTGGTAGGTTCAAAGATCTTTTTCCCTGGTATTTATATTGATTACCTGACCAAAAACTCGACACTTTACAAAAGAAAACTCGTTGGAGAATTTTATGTGATCTTCAAAACACTGGTGCCTTTCATAATGCTTTATTTCAGCCTGTGGAATCATTTAGGGCTTTATATTTTTAATATCTATTTGCTTGTTGAGACCTTTTTACACATTTTCCACAAAATATTCCTTCCTGAGCATGACCATGATAAAATGGTTAATCGCTCAATCATTCTGCTTTTCTTTAATTTTATTGAAGTAATTGCATCTTTTGGGGTTATCTATGCTGCCGGCAATTACCTGAATCAGCCGGTTCAAAGCTGGGTAGATGCTCTTTATTTCAGTTTTATAACCGGTGTTACGATAGGTTATGGGGATTTTCATCCGGTTAATGAACAGGGAAAGATCCTGGTGATGATTCAGATTCTGAGTACAATGGCTTTTCTGTTCCTCTTCTTTAATTTTTTTGGTCCCCGTTCCGGAGAGAGGATATCGCATCATCAAGATAGTTCAAAATAGAACCGGACTCCTGTGGATCAAACCAATGAATATCTTCTGATTTTTTGAACCAGGTAAGCTGCCTTTTTGCAAACCTTCGGGTATTTTGTTTAATCTTATCTATTGCTTCTTCTTCGGAGAGGTTTCCGTCTAAATATTCAAAAACTTCTGAATATCCAACGGTATTCAGAGCGTTTAGATGCCTGTATTCCTTAAGTCCTTCCACTTCCTTAAGTAATCCATTTTCAAGCATTTGATCAACCCGAAGGTTGATTTGTTCGTATAACTTTTCCCGGTCCGGACTAATTGCCAGTTTAATGATGTTGAAATTTCTCTTTTTCGGAATTTTGGTACGAAAAGAAGAAAATGGCTTTCCCGTGGTTTCGAATACCTCAAGCGCGCGTATTAAACGTTGCGGATTGTTGATATCGACTTCTGCATAATACAGAGGATCAGCTTTTTTTAAGTTCTCCTGCAGGTGTTCAATACCCTTCTCTGAAAGGAGCTGATTTAATTTATTCCGGGTTTCTTCTGATGCGACAGGCAGTTCATCGAAGCCATTACATACCGCATTGATGAATAATCCGGAGCCACCCACAAGGACTACCTGATCATGGGTCTTGAACAGTTTTTCAAGAAGACTGATCACCTCTTTTTCGAAATCACCGACACTAAATAAGTCTTTAACTGAATGGCTATCAATTAAATGATGCCTGACGGCCGCCAATTCTACTTTCGAAGGTTTGGCGGTACCAATGTTCATTTCCCGGTAGAACTGCCTGGAGTCGGCTGATATGATCTCGGTCTTGAAATGTTTCGCTATCTGAATAGCCAGTGCAGTTTTTCCTGCTGCTGTCGGACCTGCAATAACGATCAGTGTTTTGCTCATACAGCTTCAGGTTTAAGGCTGATTACTGATTAATATTCATCCTTCTGAAGATCATCAGCATCATAACCTTCATTATCTGAAAATTCATCCATAAACTCATCTTTTTCTTCTTCTTCCTCCTCTACAGCTTCTTCGCCGGTATTGATTCCCATATCACTCATTTGCTCCAGGTCTTCAGCATCTTCAGGCTGGAAATCAAGTTCATTCAGAAAATCAAACTCTTCGGATACTTCTGTTGCTGCAGCAGTTGGAATGATTCCGCTGCCTGTAATTTTGGGAGCTTCGCCAAGGCTACGGGTCACACATGGATATGTTTTTCCCGGTTCGTCACTCAGAATTATTTTAACCAGCTCAACATGAAAGTCGAAAGGTCTGTCGAAATTATAGGTATAATAAAATTTTTGGTGCGGGTCATCAATAAAACTACTGAGTTTTGAATTCCCCATTAAAGCTACCCCATTATTAACCTTCCTCTGGTTAGGTAAAAAGGCAATTTCTTCATTCTTTATCCACTGATCGTTGCTTACATAAAAGGAGGAAGAGGCCTCAACCTGATATCCTGTTGATTGGTGGATAGCCCGGTGAAGGTCTTCAAATGTTTGATTTGATTTAATGTCAATATCGCGTTCGATATCATCATAATCCTCAAAAGAAACCCTGAATCTATATATTGCCATGTTCTTGTTTTATTATTTACAAAAATACTATTTGATTGTGTGCTTAAAGATTTTTATTCAGCTATTTAAGAAAATTATGGTTTTAATTTAACAGGGATAAGTCCTAATGCCTTGCCTTTCTCCAGCATATATTCATATGCTTCTTCCTTTGAGTTCTTAATTTCTCCCTCCAGAATTGCTTCGCGGATCTGTGTTTTAATGATTCCTACATCCCTGCCGGCACCTATATTGAAAGCCAGCATAATATCTTCACCGCTAACCGGAGGTTGCCAGTTTCTGAGCTGGTCGCTTTGTTCAACATCTTTAAGTTTCTGTTTTACCAGATCGAAGTTGCTTCGATATTTTTTTATTTTATATTCATTTTTGGTCGTAACATCAGCATTGCAGAGTAGCATAAGCCCATCAATTTCTTCTCCCGCTTCAAATAGCAAGCGTCTTACGGCTGAATCAGTAACCACATCCTGTGCCAGAACAATTGGCCGGAGATGTAACTGCACCAGTTTTTGGACCAGTTTCATCTTTTCGTTCAGTGGTAATTTAAGCTGGGCGAAAATTTTCGGTACCATTCGGGCACCCCTGTCTTCATGTCCGTGAAATGTCCATCCATGGCCTGGCTCAAAGCGTTTTGTAGCAGGCTTGGCTATATCATGCAGGATCGCGGCCCATCTCAGCCAAAGATCTTCAGTATTTTCCGACAGGTTGTCTAAAACCTGCAGGGTATGGTAGAAATTGTCCTTATGCCCTTTTCCTGCAATGACTTCAACGCCATGAAGATCGGCCATTTGCGGAAAAATATGTTTCAGTAAGCCTGTATCGAATAAATAAATAAAGCCGATGGAAGGCTTCTTCGCCAGAATGATCCGGTTTAACTCATCCGTTATCCGCTCAGCAGATACAATCTTTATTCGTTCCGAATTCTTTCTGATCGCTTCAATAGCTTCTTCACTAATAGTAAAATCAAGCTGAGTAGCGAAGCGAATAGCTCTCATCATCCTTAAAGGGTCATCTGAAAAGGTCTCAACCGGATTCAGAGGTGTGCGAATCAGCTTATTTTCCAGGTCCTTAACACCATCAAACGGGTCTAATAAAGTACCAAAGTTTGCTGTATTTAAACCCAAAGCCATCGCATTAATGCTGAAGTCGCGTCGTTTCTGATCATCTTCAAGTGTGCCGTTCTCGACAATTGGTTTTCGGGATTCGAGGCGATAAGATTCTTTCCTGGCGCCTACAAATTCGATTTCCAGATCTCCATAACGGAGCATGGCAGTGCCAAAATTCTTGAACACTGAAACTTTGGTTTCCAATAGTTTTCCAGCAGCTTCGGCGAATTTGATTCCGTTACCGATGACCACAATATCAATGTCTTTTGATGGCCGGTTCAGGAAAATATCCCTCACATAGCCTCCAATTACATAGATTTCAGTGCCTGTAACATCTGCCAGTTCACCAAGCTTTTTAAATATCGGATGTTGGAGGTATTTTTTCATATTGATTCAGACCGGAGCATACAAATTGAAATTGGGGACGATCTGAGCAGGTAATAATCTTCTGCAAAGGACAGCATATTATTGCAATTTTCAAAAAATGAAGAGAATTCAGCGCTCAAAGCGGGTATTCTGATTCAATTATTTACGTATGAATGAAAAGAGCCCACCAGGTTCAAGCTTCATAATGGTTGATGGCTTTTTTTCTTTCCTGTCATCCTGCTCCCAGTTCACCACATAATCAACACCTTGCAGGATTGCCTCATCAATGTCATCAAAAGTTGCCGGAGAAGGGTTGCCGCTCAGGTTAGCCGAAGTCGATATCACCGGCTTTCTGAAGCGCTGCAATAATTGCTGACAGAACTCGTGTTTCACTATCCGGATACCAATGCTGCCATCTTTTGCAATGGCGTTTGGAGCAAGATTTTTAGCCCCTGAATAAACGATGGTCAGCGGATTCTCAGCATATTGGATCAGGTCATATGCTACTTCAGGAACTTCTTTGATATAACTCTGAAGTTTATTGTCGCTGTCGAGCAGAACAATCAGACTTTTTTCTTCTGCGCGGCCTTTTAGTTTATAAACCTTTTCAACTGCTTCAGGATTTGTAGCATCACAGCCAATTCCCCAGATCGTATCGGTAGGATAGAGGATTAATCCCCCATTTTTTAAAACTTCAAAAGCTTTGTTTACTTCGTCTTTTAACATTTAATGATGTTTTGATATAAATTATTTAACTGCCCGGCAATTTTATGGTCCGAAAACTGTTCCAGATGTTCTAATCCGGCTTTGATCATGTTTTGTCTTATTCCCGGATCATTCAAGACCTTCCTAATCTGAACTGCAAGTGCCGAACTATCTTTCGGATTAATATAAATACTTCCTGCTCCCCCTGCCTCTTCCAGACAGGATCCATTTGCAGTAATCACGGGTATTCCTGAGCTTAAAGCCTCCACAACCGGTATTCCAAACCCTTCATATTCTGATGGGAACAGGAATAAATCAGCCATCTGATAGATTCCCGGAAGGTCATTAAATGACACGTTCTTTAAAAAACGAACTCGATTATTGAGGCCATGCTTATTGACATAATCCCTCACCTTTACAGCATAAGGGGTATCTTTCCCAATAATAATCAGCTGAATATCAGTATCAAGTTCCCTGATCGCCTGAACAGCCAGTAACACATTTTTCCTGCTTTCAATGGTGCCTACATTCAGGAGGTAGTGCTCAGGTAAATAGTAGAGAGAGCGTATCCTTTGTTTTTCTGCATCGGTAATTTTATTCCTGAATACAGGATCGCAATTCTGATAGATCACTTCAATCCGGTTCTGATCCACATTAAACAGATTGATCAGGTCGGATTTTGTTCTCTCACTGATTGCTATGATCTTATCGGCATGATCTGCAGCATAGCGCATTTTATATTCATAGATCTTCCTGTCAAACCAGGGATAGTATTGAGGAAACCGGTAAAAAATAAGATCATGAATGCTCACCACCGAGGGAATTCCCTGCTTTCTCAATCCAAATGGGATCTCATTACTTAAACCATGATAAAGATTTATTTCTTCAATCTTAAGATTTTTAACTATACCGAAACTTCTCCAATAGCTTTTGAAAAAGTGTTTTTCCGGATATTTAAAATCTATGGAGCTAAATTTTTCGAGTCCCTCAGCTGCCACTGAAGCTTTAGAAGCAAAGACCTGATACTGGTTATCAGGATAGTATTCTGCCAAAACTTTAAGCACATACCTGCTGTAATTGCCTAAGCCGGTGAAGTTTTGGGTTATACGTTTACCATCAAAGCCTATCCTCATCTTTTTGAATTAAAACTAAAAAAGGATGAGTATAAATCATCCTTTTTTTAATTTAAAAAAGCTTGAATGCAGGGTTTATACCGCTACATTATTCTCTCTCAGGGCATCATTAAGAGAGGTTTTTTTATCTGTTGATTCCTTACGCTGACCAATGATCAGTGCGCAGGGTACCTGATATTCACCCGCAGGGAATTTCTTGGTATAAGAACCCGGAATAACCACTGAGCGGGAAGGAACAAAACCTTTGTATTCGATTGGTTCATCACCCGTAACATCAATGATTTTGGTTGAAGCGGTAAGAACAACATTTGCTCCTAAAACAGCTTCTTTCTGAACGTGTACGCCTTCTACAACGATCGCTCTGGAGCCGATGAAGCAATTATCCTCAATGATTACCGGAGAGGCCTGTACAGGCTCCAGAACACCACCGATTCCAACACCACCACTCAGGTGAACATGCTTTCCAATCTGTGCACATGAACCGACTGTCGCCCAGGTATCAACCATAGTACCTTCGTCAACATAGGCTCCGATATTTACATAAGATGGCATTAAGATTACCCCTTTTGCAAGGTGTGCACCATAGCGCGCAATTGCATGCGGTACAACCCTGACTCCGGTTTCTTTGTAATCTGTTTTTAATTTCATTTTATCATGGAACACAAAAGGTCCCACTTCGATTTCTTTCATCTCGCGGATCGGGAAATAAAGAATTACTGCCTTTTTAACCCAGTCGTTAACATGCCAGCGATCACCGATTTGTTCAGCAACCCTTATTTCACCTTTATCCAGATGTTGAATCACACTTTCAATGGCAATTCTGTATTCTTTGAAATTGATGAGAGTGCGATCTTCCCAGGCACTTTCAATTAGTTTTTTATATTCGGAAACCATACTTTTAATTTAAGGCAAATTAAAGGATTTTTCTCCCATTTTTTCAATCATTTCGTCATTTCTTGCGTAATTTTGAGCTATGCATGGATCTGAAAAATTACGCATCGACAAATATTTATGGGCTATCCGAGCCTTTAAAACCCGGAGTGTTTCGACAGAAGCCTGTAAGGCAGGAAGAGTAAAGCTCGACGGAAATAATCTGAAAGCATCCCATATAGTAAAAATCGGAGAGGTTTATACTGTGCAGAAGGGTAGTGATAAGAAGATCATTCAGGTTGTTGAACTCCTTGAAAGGAGGGTAGATGCAAAGACCGCTGTTAATTTTTACAAGGATCTAACCCCCATTGAAGATACCCAGGCCTATAAATCAATGTTTCATACCGCTAACCTCAGCAGGGACAGAGGTGCCGGCCGACCAACCAAAAAGGACAGGAGGGAGATTGATGATTTACAGGAGGGATGGTTTGACTGAGTTGAGAGTGGAGAATTGAGACCCGATAATTATCGGGTGGAGAGTTTTCGCCTTTTTGAACGTCATCCCGACGCAGGAGGGATCTGTTGATTTTAAATCCAATTACGAATAATAATTAATTGAAGGTTCATTCTAATAGGTTTGAGATCCCTCCTGCGTCGGGATGACGGTTATAACAGATAACCAAATAATCACTATCCTCAGACTCTTCTCTCAAAATTAAACACCGTCACCTCTGCTCTTGAGCCCAGCCTGATAGGAATACCGCTTGTGCCAATGCCTCTCGAAACGTATAAATGAGGTAATTCATCACGGTACCAGCCACTAACATATCTGCCGGAGCCATATGGCCGGAAAGGGGCAAATCCAAACAGGTTAAGCTGTCCTCCATGGGTATGTCCTGAAAGTATAAGGTCTATCGGAATATCTTTCATCTGTGTTTGAATGACATCCCTGTGCTGTGGACAATGGGTCATTACTACATGATAATCAGATTTCTGATAAAACTCCATTGCCATATTGTAATCAGCTTTCCCCGCAACCAGGTCATCCATCCCCGAAACGGAAATTGTAGTATTCCCGAATGTGTAAAGGAATGAATGGTTGACTATTAATTCGACTTTATGCTTTTTATAAACATCCAGAAGTTCAAGTGGATGGACCTTCCAGCATTCCCAATTGCCCAGAATTGCTGTTTTTTGAATAGCCGGATCGAACAGGGTCAGGTATTTGTCGAGGTTTTTTAAGCTTTTATTCCGGTCGATCACATCTCCGGTAAAAAGAATCAGTTCAGGTTTGATCCTGTTGACAAGAGCAGCAAGTTCAATGTGTTTAGGCTGGATTCTGCGAAGGTGAAGATCAGAGATTTGAAGGACTTTCAGGTTGCTGCTTTCCGGACTTGCATTCCCCAGATAATATTCCTTGAGTTCGATAAACATTTTTTCATACCAAAAGGCATCAATCGCGGTCACACTGGTAATCAGCCCAATACCACCCCAGATAAATTTCCTTCTACTGATCTTCTTCATTCAATAGTTCGTTTTCATTTCTGAATGCTCCCAGAGTTCGAAGGCTGTTTTTGCTTCTGAGTTCAATATCTGATGCATCGCTATTTTTCGCTTTTCTTTGCTCATTGCAATCTCATCATAAATGAAAGAATCATTAAATCCGATGTTTGCAGCATCCTTCTTCGTATTGGCGTAGTAAATGGAGTCAATCTGCGCCCAATAGATTGCACTGAGACACATCGGACAGGGTTCACAGCTTGTATAAATCACACAGCCGCTCAGATCGAAGGTTTTTAACTTCCGGCAGGCCAGTCTGATCGCGGAGACTTCTGCATGGGCAGTAGGGTCATTTTTGAGAGTTACTTTGTTTGCGCTTCTGGCGATTATTTTATTATCCTTAACAATCACAGCGCCAAAGGGACCACCCAGTGCTTTGCTGACGTTTTGTTCAGAAAGCCTGATGGCTATACGCATGAATTTATTGTGTAGTTCGGTCTCTGACATATTCGTTCAATATCCTCAAAATCCTTTCATCTTCAAATAATTCTGAAAAATTAAAAACCCCGGCGATTGGCCGGGGTTTTTAAGAAAAAGAAGTTTTTAAACTATCCTTATTTTTTCTCTTTTTTATAATCTGCATTCAAACCATCAACAACAGCTTTGGTTACATCCAGACTCTCGTCTGCGTATAATACTGCCGGGTTTGATTTTGAATAAGTAAGTACAATTTTATAGCCTTTTGACTTAGCATATACTTTCAGATAATCAGATACTTTATTGTACAATTTGTCATTTTCAGCGGCTTCTTCATTTGCCAGAGCATTACCTGCATTTTGATTATAGGTAGCAAGTTCCTGCTGCTTTCTTGCCAGACGCTCTTCAGTTGTAGCCCTTTGTTCAGCACTTAAATTGGCTGCACCTTGCTGATAAGCAGCAACTTCACGCTGAAAAGCCGTTCCTTTTGCAGTAAGATCTGCCTGTGCTTTCTTTGATTTTTCCTGAAATTTATCCCTTACGGCTTTGTAATAGTCATAATTACTTAATAGAGAATCTGAATTGACATATACGATACCTTCTGCAGCACCCGCTGAACTTGAGGCAGTACTTGCAGTACTTTTAGTTTGTTCTTTATTACAGGATACAACTATCGCCGATAGTGTTAAAATAACTGCTATTTTACTGATGCTTGTTATTAATTTCTTCATAATTTTTAATAAAAATTTAAGCAAATATAAACTTTCGTACCATTTTCTCAACCATTTAATTTAGGAAGCAAAAGGGCCAAAGAAAAGCCTTGTTAATTTATCCACAATGTAGCAAAATCCAGCTAAAATGGTTATTTTTGATCTTTGTTGTAATAATCATATATGAGCGAAGAAACAGAAGACAAATCAAATTATTCAGCGGATAATATACAGGTATTAGAAGGACTTGAAGCGGTTAGAAAACGCCCGTCCATGTACATCGGTGATACAGGGTTTAAAGGCCTCCATCACCTGGTTTATGAAGTTGTAGATAATTCAATTGATGAGGCTCTCGCAGGTTACTGTACTGATATCAATGTAACTATACACAAGGGAAATTCGATTACAGTTGAAGATAATGGCCGTGGAATTCCTACCGCCATGCATACCAAAGAAAAGAAGTCGGCGCTTGAAGTGGTTATGACCGTTCTTCATGCCGGAGGTAAATTTGATAAGGACACTTATAAAGTATCCGGTGGTTTGCATGGTGTGGGTGTAAGTTGCGTGAACGCACTTTCAAAGCCATTAAAAGTTGTAGTTCATCGTGATGGTAAAATATTTACACAGGAATATGAGTGCGGAAAGCCTCTTTTCGATGTTAAAGTTATAGGTGAAAGCGACAGGACCGGTACGATCGTTAATTTCCAGCCCGATCCTGAGATATTTACCTTAACCACTGAATATAAATTTGATACCCTTGCAGCCCGTTTGAGAGAACTGGCTTATCTGAATAAAGGTATCCGCTTATCGCTTGTTGATGAGCGTGAAACTACCGATGATGGCGCTTTCCTGAAAGAGGAATTCTATTCTGAGGGTGGTTTGAAGGAGTTTGTCAAATACCTTGACGGAATGCGTACTTCTATAATTCCTGAGCCTATTTATGTAGAAGGAATTAAACAGGGAATTCCAGTAGAACTGGCGCTCCAGTACAACGATACTTACACCGAGAATGTCCATTCTTATGTAAACAATATCAATACCCATGAAGGCGGTACTCACGTTGCCGGATTCCGTCGCGGTTTGACCCGTACACTGAAAGCTTATGCTGAGAAATCGGGTATGCTGAAGAACATGAAAATTGAAATTACCGGTGATGATTTCCGTGAGGGATTAACAGCCGTAATTTCAGTAAAAGTTCAGGAACCTCAGTTCGAGGGACAAACCAAAACCAAATTAGGAAATAATGAGGTGATGGGGGCTGTGGATATTGCTGTTGGTGAAATTCTTGGTAATTACCTTGAAGAAAACCCGCGTGAGGCTAAAATGATCGTCAATAAGGTGATTCTGGCAGCAACAGCTAGAGCGGCTGCCCGTAAAGCCCGCGAAATGGTTCAGCGTAAAACGGTTATGGGTGGTTCCGGTTTGCCGGGAAAACTCGCCGATTGTGCAAATAATGATCCGGCAGCCTGCGAATTATACCTTGTGGAGGGAGATTCTGCGGGTGGAACAGCCAAGCAGGGCAGGGATCGCAATTTCCAGGCTATTCTTCCATTAAAGGGTAAGATCCTTAACGTGGAGAAGGCAATGGAACATAAGATCTATGAGAACGATGAGATCAAGAATATGTTCACAGCCATGGGGGTCAGTATCGGTACAGCCGAAGACGCCAAGGCATTGAATATGGAGAAACTTCGTTACCACCGGATTATCATCATGACCGATGCTGACGTGGATGGTTCCCACATCACCACACTGATCCTGACCTTCTTCTTCCGTTATATGAAGGCTCTGATCGAATTCGGATATATTTATATCGCAGCACCGCCACTTTACATGGTTAAAAAAGGTAAGGAGTTTAAGTATGCCTGGAATGATGACCAGCGTGATGCAGCAGTACAGGCATTGAAAGGTGCAGGAAAAGAAGAGAGTGTCAACATTCAACGGTACAAAGGTTTGGGAGAGATGAATGCAGAACAATTATGGGACACTACTCTAAATCCTGAAACCCGTACCCTGAGAAAAGTTACGATTGAAAATGCGGCAGAATGTGATCATATATTCTCAATGCTGATGGGCGACGAAGTTGCACCACGGCGTGAGTTTATTGAGAAAAATGCCAAATACGCACGTATTGATATTTAATTCAATTCAGGATTAAGAATATAAAAAAAGCCCTTCACTTATTGTGGAGGGCTTTTTGGTTCAGGGGCATATCGTAAATAGACCACAGCACTAACTTCCTTGGTCGATCTGATCAAAACCTGGTGCTCCTTAACTCCATCATAAATTCTCAGATTAGAAGTGTTAGGAGGGATCTTGCCCAAATTTTCTGCATAGAGAATAATCTCATGCAGTTCCTGGTTTCTGTTTAGGCGAAGTGTATGATTTGTAGGCTTATTCACAATAAGCTGATTTCTGATAAATGGCCGTCGGTTATGATAGACAGATATAATATCTCCGTCCTCCCGCAGATAATCCTTTAGTTCAAGGCGGACTACATTTTCGGTAATCTCGATTACAATAGGCCGGGCTAGCTTGGTTTGGAGGAATACATTTGGATCTCTGGCATCCAACAAAATACTGGTCAGATAGTTTTGAGGTATGTTCTGCTTGTTTGCATCTGTAAAGCGTTGCAGATATACATTTCCTGGATAGCAGGGTAAGGAATTTTCTCCGGCGCCGGTGAATGTACCGGTCAGATTGTCAATACCTTCCTCTTTGCTAAGGTTGAGTTTAAGGTCTTTAATACATAAAAACCGGGCAGTGTCACTTGGGATTTTGGAGTGTAGTATCTTTAGTTCATTGATCCTCAGGTTACCTTTATTGATTACGCCGATAAAGTCCAGAATACCTTCAGCCCGCAGCGGATTATCACGGTAGATATAGGCCTTCCCGTTAACTATATTATTATCCTGCTCCTTCACATGCAAAATGTAGTTCACATTCAGGGTTCTGATATGTTGAAGATCGGTGTCCATATAGCCAAGCCATACCCCTTTAAAATCCTGTGCAAATCCCTGGATTGAGGCAAATATTATTAAAAGTATGAACAGGTGTTTCATATTGATCCTTATTTACTGGTCTTTCTTTTATTTTCTGCCGGTTTATACTTTAAATATATTGCGGCAGTTTTTTGTTTATCAGATACGATCATCACCCTGTGTTTGGTTTCGCCATCAATTAAAATAAGTTCTGAGGTATTTGGAGGTATCATTCCAAGATTTTCCGCATACAAAAGCAATTCATGAAGCACAATCCGCTTATCAATCCTGAACTTTATGAGGGCTGGCCTTTTTGAGATCTGAACGTTTTTTGCGAGAACCTCCCGGTTAAGATAAACCGATACCGTATCATTATCAGGTTTCATATAGTCCAATAACTGAATCTGAAGATCAGCATTATACACGTCGATTTCCGTTACTTTCTTTGGTTCAGTACCAAGAAAATTCGTGTTGAAGTCTACAAAAACAGGTGCAGCCGGTTCGGGATTCTGAGCAATAGTATTGATTACTGAGTCTTTACGCTGCTCCAGAAATTTATTAAGACCTTCAAGGGTTCGGGATAGGATAACTTTACCCGGGATGCAAGCTTCGTTCGGATCATCCTTGCTGATCCCGTTCCATGTTCCCTCGAGATATTCATAAGCACCATCACTGCGATAGGCAAGATCGAATTTTTTTACACAGGCAACCCAATCCCATGGAACAAAATCTTCCCGTATCCATTCGATACTCTCATAAAGTCTGATGCTGTCCCGATCGAATTTGCCAGATAAGCCAATGCGTATCCGGACCGAATTATCTTTAAAAGCATAGGAATCGCCCCATATATTTTTTCTCTGACTGAGATCTAATTCGAGGTCATAGAGTTCACTGTACCCGCCGGGACCCTGGGTGATTTTGCCAAACCATTTCCCGCTAATGTTTTGAGCCAGGATATCCTGTGCAAGGATTGATAAGAAAATGAGCAGGAAACATTTCATGCCAGCTATTTTAAATCAAGTTAATGATTTTTAACTGGTTTTAATACAGTCTTTTAACGAAAAAGTTTTAAATGTAGTTTTTTGTAATTGATGATTGCCTTATAGCGCATAAGAATATCCCCGCCCAAAACTCCAATTACAGGAGGAAGGTTCAGGCTTGAATAAGCATGGCTTATCGTGCTGAGGTCGAGCACGGCAGCTTCGAAATTCTTTAATTTAAATTTCCCGATCTTCAAAACAGGTAGCATAATTGTATGGCTTTCCATGCTGTTCGTCCCCAGCCCGGTAGATAAAAGCTCTGAACTCATTAATTCAGCATTTTTCATATGCTTTTCGATCACGGTTTTATCAAAAACTGTTTTCGAAGCCCCGGTATCGAGTACCACATTAAAGGATTGCCCGAAAACAACAACTTCCACCAATAGGTGGAAGCCGTCGTCGTGTAAATTTACCAGTTCTAAAGGAACTCTTGTCTCGCTCATTAAGCGTTTAGATAAGGTTAGAATCTCTGAGAACCTGGTTCATATTTCTTACTGCATCCGCACTCTTGTTAAATTCAGCCTGCTCAGCATCGGAAAGTTTGAAATCAAGGATCTTTTCCCATCCGTTTTTCCCAATGATAACCGGAACAACAAGAGAGATGTCTTTCTGTCCGTATTCACCATCAAGGGCAACACCACAAGAGATTAATTTTTTCTCATCACGTACAATACTTTCAACCATTGCTGCTGTACCTGCACCAGGAGCATACCATGCAGAAGTGCCGATCAGTTTTGTTAAAGTAGCGCCACCAACCATAGTTGAAGAAACTACTCTTTCCTGCTGCTCTTTAGTTAATAGCTGTTTAACCGGAATGCTGTTCCAGGTAGCATGATTGATTAAAGGGATCATGGTTGTATCACCGTGTCCGCCGATAACCACAGCATTCAGATCTGCAGGAGAACAACCCAGTTCTACACTCAGGTAATATTTGAACCTTGCAGAATCCAATGCTCCACCCATTCCCAGAATTTTATTCTTTGGAAGACCTGAAGTTTGAAGTGTAAGGTAATTCATGGTGTCCATTGGGTTAGAAACCACAATGATGATCGTATTCGGAGAGTGTTTCAGAATGTTTTCTGTAACACTTTTTACAATGTTTGCATTGGTGCCGATCAGCTCTTCACGGGTCATTCCCGGTTTACGTGGCAATCCGGAAGTAATTACAACCACTTCAGATCCTGCAGTAGC
This sequence comes from Pedobacter sp., assembly GCA_036676565.1. Lineage (GTDB taxonomy): Bacteria > Bacteroidota > Bacteroidia > Sphingobacteriales > Sphingobacteriaceae > Daejeonella. Next base: position 246,019 of record JAKFCP010000014.1, on the reverse strand, counting down.
AGCATAATCATTGGTAACACCTTTAATCTTTGTATCAAAACCCAAAAGGGCTGAAGTCTGCATCATATCGATTGCTTTACCTTCAGCAAAACCTTCTCTGATGTCTAATAAAATAAGTTCTTCTGCTAATTCTTTTCTGGCGATGTTATCAGCACAGGTTGCACCTACTGCACCGGCTCCTACAACTGTAATTTTCATTTTATGATTTGTTTTTAATTTGAGATCAGACCTGTTTGAGATTTTAATTAAAATCTGCCTTTTTTGTATTCAAAAACGCCTTTGCAGGCATATTTGAAATGACAAGCCGAAGATAGATAATTCAATCTTTTTTATGAAATTATTAGCGATTGTTATGTAAGTTTTTTGTTTCTAAAACAAAGGGGGAGGTTGAAGAAATTTTCGAATTAGGTCTGCTTGTAGGTTTTTCTTTGAACATGGATTGGATCTGTATCTAATGACCCTGAGGGGGTCAAATGTTTATAGAATTATTTGGCACGGAAATCCCGACCCTGAAGGTGGTCGCATGTATCGAAATTCCACATACGACCCCTTCAGGGTCGTAAAAATAGATTTTCGGTGTTTCTATAAACATGCGACCACCTTCGGGGTCGAAGAATAAAATCATTTCTTTAAATTAAATTCTCCCCTGCTTACAGGAATTAAAAAAAATAATATATTTGTTTCTCAATTTCAACGCCAAAAAGATGATAGTAGTAGCCACCCTCCGTATACGATAGGGTTCTCCTTCCACAAAAATTAATTATGCAGATTTTATCTGCTTATATCTTATTTTAATCATCATTCTTTTATCATGTCTGAAACCGTACAAAATTCCGGAAAGATTCCGGCTATATTATCTATTATAAAACAATCGCTCAAAGGAGAAGAGCGTGATTATACCCAGGGGAGCATCCGATTATCAGTTCTTTTGCTCGCCATTCCGATGGTGCTCGAAATGATCATGGAATCTGTCTTCGCCCTGGTTGATCTCTATTTTGTGGGTCACCTCGAGAACAGCAGCTATGCGATTCAGACTGTAGGCCTGACCGAATCGGTACTAACTATCATTTATTCAATTGCGATCGGTATAAGTATGGCTGCAACGGCTGTGGTCGCAAGACGTATCGGAGAAAAAGATCCAAAAGCAGCCTCCAAAGCAGGAATGCAGGCGATTCTGATCGCGATACTGATCAATACCATAATCAGTATCCCCGGATTTATCTATGCCACCGATATCCTGATGCTGATGGGAGCCTCTGCAGAATCGGCAGCTCATGGGACTGCCTTTACCCAGATCATGATGGGCAGCAGTATTTTCATTATGCTTTTGTTTCTGATCAATGGTATTTTCAGAGGAGCTGGAAATGCTGCAATTGCAATGAAAAGTCTCTGGCTGGCTAATCTGGCGAATATTATTCTATGTCCGATTTTTATCAATGGTTTCGGTCCGGTGCCTGCTTTCGGACTAACGGGGGCTGCCATGGCAACCACTTTGGGACGTGGTCTGGGAGTTTGCTACCAGCTTTACTATCTGTTTGATGGCAGCGGATACCTGAAAATGAAACTAGCCTATCTGAAGCCACAATGGGAGCAGATTATCGCCCTTTTGAAGATATCTGGTCCTGGAGTTCTGCAGTTTGTGATTGCATCCTGCAGCTGGATTTTCCTGGCTCAATTGGTGGCAACCACCGGAGGGGATGAGGGTTCAGCCGGTTATCAGACCGCCTTGCGCTTGTTCATGTTCTTTATGCTTCCGGCCTGGGGACTGAGTAATGCGGCATCAACACTCGTCGGACAGAACCTTGGGGCCAAACAGATCGAGCGTGCCGAGCTTTCGGTCATCAAAACAGCCAAATATAATGTGATCTTCATGATCTTCATATCTGTTGTATCGATACCCGGGGCGAGGGTTATGGTGTCATTTTTCACGAATGATCCGGGTGTTCAGGATGTTGCGGTGCAAGCCTTACGAATTATCGGTGCCGGTTATGTGTTCTATGGTGTGGGTATGGTTCTAATCAATGCCTTTAATGGGGCAGGAGATACCTGGACTCCAACCTGGCTCAACCTCTTCGGATTCTGGTTTTTCCAGATCCCGCTGGCTTACCTGCTGGCTAAGTTTTTCCAAATGGGACCTCATGGCGTTTTTATTGCAATTCCGGTTACAGAAATTGCAATAACTATTGCTGGCTATGTGTTGTTTAAGAGGGGGAAGTGGAAGATGATTAAGGTTTAGGGTAATTGAGAGTGGAGAGTTGAGAATGGAGAATTAAAAAGGGAGATTCTCATACTAATCATTTCAATCATATAAATCACGGTTCAGACAATTAGCCCAGTCATTTGTAGTCTGAACTGTGATTTTTTTGTTTAGTGTGATTCTTCAATCCCCGGCAACAGATAACCGACAACAGATAACTAAAAACGTAGCAAGGTTCCCCCAATCGCATCTGCCAATGTCTTATTCACTTCCACCTCTTTTGCAAATTCCCTCCATCGGCCTATAGTATCACTTATTTCTTCAATAATATGAGCAGATTTTTTGCATTTAATCGATTCGCCAATGATCAGGAGATCTTCTTTTAAAATGTCCTTCCGTTTATTGTTGATGCTCAGAGAATGCTGACTTACCCAATCACTTCCTGGACGGTAGGCATGGCAAATATCATAAGCAGGAGCCAGCTCCCATTTACCTTCCTTTTTTAGTCTGAAAGCAAAATTCTTTGTATGATCATCACAATTCCGGGCGAGCACATTGAACACCATTCTTCTGAATAGTTGTTCCATAGCCTGATAATCCAGTTTCAGTTCGCGCATGGTTTGAAATAATTGCTCATAACTAAAGCTGCTGACCAGATTGAAATCAAAATGTTTCAGCGCACAAAAAGTTTGAACATGATGTTTTGTTTCTCCGCCTTCCCGGTCAAATCGTTTGGTCATGAAATGTGCCCGCTCGTTTTCTTCCAAAAGCATAGAAGGCATCATGTCAATGCCGCAGGCAATGGCCATATTATAATAAGCCATTTCCACGCGGCCGTAACCTTTTGTTGCTCCCAATTGCACATCACTCACCCCATCCAGTTTGATCAGCCAATGTTCAAATCCCTGTGGAGCACGGGTTTGCCCCGATTTTACCTCTCCCGTTTTTTCATTGTAGGCAATAACCGCTTTGGGTCGCGCGCCACCGGCTGAAGTGCCAATTTTCAGGATCTCCAGCACCGCTTTTTCTTCATCCTTTTGCAGGTTTGTTGTGAAGGACTCCCGGCTGTAGAGCATTTTGTGAGCAATATCCACCAGATTGTTTATTTCAATCGAAAAGGTTCTGATGTTCTCTTTCAGGCTGGTCGGCTCAAACTCCAGAGCACCCATGCCTCTGCTTCCTATAAAGCAAAGCATTTCGACTGGGTTCATACTGTCCTGCGGCCGCCCTTGCTGTGCGAGCCAGAGGTTGATGAGCTGATTTCCGTATTTATCAGGCAATACATCGGCCAGTAAGCCGGGCAGGCCTTTGAAGGTATCGTGTTCAGTGTTTTTATTCCGGCGCAATTCTGGAAAGCTGATCACATTCCTGCCTGAATTAAGTGGCATTTTTAGCGGAGCCAGTTCCCAGCCCAGCTTTTTGAATTTTGGCTCATATTCAAAACTTGCCAGCCCGGTTCTTTCATCCCAGGCAACAGCCCCGACCAGTTCATTCCAGATTTTTACTTCTGCTACATTCATTGCACTACAGATTAAGGATTCAGTTTTCTGCCACCCGCACGCTTCCGTTTATTCCGTTCCAGTTTTGCAAGTGCCAGCGGACTAATACTCTGCTGAACGGTAAACACCTCCATGATATGCAATAAGTCCAAAACCCTCAAAACCTGGATCAGGGTTGCGAGGGTAACGGTTTCTCCCCGTTCCAGCAGGCTCAGGGTCGAGCGACTGATTCCCGCAGCATTGGCCAGTTGCTCCTGCGATTTATTCTGCTCCAGGCGATGGTGCTTTACAAATGCAGCTATCTGCCCGGCCAAAGCCTTATCGCTCATTGAATTATAATTCGTGTATGATATTTCAGTCATAAATACTAAATTATCTATTTATTGTATGATAATTCATGCAAATATAATTATTAAATTTGAAATAAAAACTATTGAATGAATTATCATTCAATAATATCTATTTTTAATATTAATGAATGATTTATAATTCAATTTGTTTTTTTAAGCTAAGTGATAATGAGTCTGTCATCCTTAACTTGATTCAGGAAGTATTCGGGAAGTGTCCGGGAAGTGTTGCAGAAGTGTTCGACAGTTCTTCGACCCGGCTTCGACAATCCTTCGACCGGGAGGCCATTTTGTCGAAGCGTAGTCGAATAACATCAAAGACTAGTCGAACAAAGTGTACATTTTTCTACTATTATTTACGGTTTTAATACACAGGAGGGAGAACAAAAATTAGCATCTATAGAATCCTCTCAATCCACCCTAGCCATATTATTCCCACCCATATTCCAAACCAATCCAATACTCAATACCCCATTACCGGCCTGCAGGTATTTCCGGTTCTTTAAACCGAAATTACTGCCGCTGCTGTATTGAAGCTGCAGGTTTTTGCTGACAGCCATTCTGGTAAAAAATACAGGCTCAAAGAAAATATTATCCTCTGGTAATTGTTCAAGGCCGTTTATTTGAAATTTGTTGGAACGGATATGGCTGATGCGTAATGCGGTTCCATAGTTTAAGGGGAACCTGGCTCCGAATAAGTTGAGGGTTTTCTTTTTCTTCGTGCTGTAGTTGACCTGCAGGAATTTCTTACCAAAATTAATCTCCTGTGTTTCATCGGCAATCAGTCCGCTGCTGGTGTTTGTCAGATAGATACGTTCTGAATTTCCAGTACCAAGTCCGGCGTAAATTTCGAGGATCCGATTTTGTTCTGCTCCGATTTTTGTGAAATAGCCAATGCCACTTTCCAGCAAATTCTGTTTGAATTCTTTTCTTGCCCGTTCCTGATTGGTTACAGAAGCATTCAGAAGTACACCCCAATGGTCTGAAAATGCATAAGCAGAGTTGAATGAAAAATTTCCTTTTAAAGTCAGATGGCCGGATGCATGTACTTCATCCTTGGCACTTAGCATCGGTGTGTTTGGAACGTTGGGCATGTAGAGTGAAGCGCAGCTGTTAAATACTAGTACAAAGGCAATGAAGCTGAGGGATCTGATCGTATTCATTCTGATTGATTTTACATTGGATTTGCTTGAAGCAAATAATATGCCTTGATTTAATTTCCGGGGATAATTGTTATTGATTGTTATTGCGAGTGCAGCGTTTTGTCATTGCGAGCGCAGCGCGGCAATCTCCAGACTAATTAGTACTGAGCGTGATGAGATTGCTTGGTCGTGCCTCCTCGCAATGACAATCGTGGTGTCATTACGCGTTTAGCGCTTTGTCATTGCGAGTGCAGCGCGGCAATCTCCACACTAATTAGTACTGAGCGTGATGAGATTGCTTCGTCGTGCCTCCTCGCAATGACAATAATAGGTTGATATCTTTATACTTTTCAACACCCTTTTTCCCACCCTAAAAGATTCGTAAATTTGAATTCATCCCAAAATTATCTTTATGCCTGATTTTTCGCACCTGCACGTACATACACAATTTTCACTGCTGGATGGTGCGGCAGATATTTCGCGGCTTTTCAAAAAGGCAAAAGCCGATGGCATGAAAGCAATGGCCATTACCGATCATGGGAACATGTTCGGGGTTTTCAAATTTGTAGCTGAAGCGGGTAAACATGGGGTAAAACCGATTGTGGGTTGTGAGTTTTATGTGGTAGAGGACCGGCATGTCAAGCAGTTTACCAAGGAAAAACGGGATCAGCGTTTTCATCAGCTGTTGCTTGCAAAAAATGCAGAGGGCTATAAAAATCTTGTCAAACTATGTTCCCTGGGTTATATTGAAGGCTTGTACAGCAAATGGCCCCGTATCGATAAGGAGCTGATTCTCAAGCATCATAAAGGGTTGATTGCGACAACCTGCTGCCTGGGTGCATCCGTACCTCAGACTATTCTGAAAAAGGGGGAGGAAGAGGCGGAAATTGAATTTAAATGGTGGCTGGATCTCTTTGGTGAGGATTATTACATCGAACTTCAGCGCCATAATATCCCCGAACAGGAAACGGTCAATGCTGTTCTGCTCAGATTTGCAAAGAAATACAACGTTAAGGTGATCTGCTCTAACGATTCGCATTATGTGGATCAGGAGGATGCCAATGCCCATGATATCCTTTTATGCGTGAATACCGGCGATATGAAAAGTACGCCGATCGCGACAGATGAGGAAAGCGGAAAGGGTTTTCGGTTTGGATTCCCGAATGATCAGTTCTTCTTCAAGAGTCAAGATGAAATGGGAAAGGTTTTTCATGACCTTCCCGAATCGCTTGACAATACAAATGAGATAGTTGATAAGGTTGATATTCTTCAGTTAAAGCGGGATATCATGCTTCCGAATTTTCCGATTCCTGATGAGTTTAAGATCCATCAGGGTCCGGAAGCTGAGAACATGAATCAGTGGGAATACCTCAAGGACCTGACTTTTAAAGGCGCCAAGGACCGATATGTAGATATTAGTCCGGAAGTTGAAGAACGCCTCAATTTCGAGCTATTTACGATACGTACGATGGGTTTTGCAGGTTATTTCCTCATTGTTGCTGATTTTATCCGCGCCGGGCGCGATTTGGGTGTGTTTATCGGGCCGGGGCGTGGTTCTGCCGCCGGTTCTGTGGTGGCCTATTGCATCGGGATCACCAATATCGATCCTATTAAATACAATCTGCTGTTTGAGCGTTTCCTGAACCCCGACCGAAAGTCGATGCCCGATATAGATACGGATTTTGATGATGCCGGTCGTCAGAAGGTGATCGATTATGTAGTGGATAAATATGGTAAGAATCAGGTAGCCCAGATCATTACCTACGGCTCTATGGCCGCAAAATCGAGTATTAAGGATGTTGCCCGGGTACTTGATCTGCCTCTGGCCGAGTCGAATATGCTGGCAAAGCTGGTTCCCGACAGACCGGGAACCAACCTTGTGCAGGTAATGACAGCTCCGATCGATACGGTTAAAAAGGAACAGAATCCTGAGGATTTTGAGAATATTAAAACCCTCAGGAAGATCCTGGAAGATGGTAAATCTTTGCAGGCGGATGTTTTGAAAGAGGCGATGATCCTGGAAGGCTCTGTACGGAACGTGGGTGTTCATGCGGCGGGTATCATCATTGCGCCATACGATCTTACGGATATTATTCCGGTCGCAACTTCCAAGGAATCTGACTTGCTGGTCACGCAGTTTGACGGGCGGGTAATTGAAGATGCGGGGGTAATTAAGATGGACTTTCTGGGACTCAAAACCCTGACTATCATCAAGGATGCCCTGCGTTTGATTAAACAAAACCATAATGTCGACATCGACATCGATTATATTTCACTTGAAGATCAGAAGACTTTTGAGCTTTATCAGCGTGGCGATACGAACGGTACTTTCCAGTTTGAGAGCGACGGAATGCAAATGTACCTGCGTGATCTGAAGCCTGATAAGTTTGAAGATCTGATCGCAATGAATGCACTTTATCGTCCGGGCCCAATTGAATACATCCCCAAATTCATTTCCCGTAAGCATGGCCGTGAGGCTGTGAGTTATGACCTGATGGATATGCAGGAGCATCTGGAAGAAACTTATGGTATTACGGTGTACCAGGAGCAGGTGATGCTGCTCTCACAAAAGCTTGCCGGTTTCAGCAAGGGTGACGCGGATGTGCTGCGTAAGGCGATGGGTAAGAAGCAGATCGAGGTTCTGAATAAAATGAAAGCCCAGTTTATGGAGGGCTGTAATACCAATGGTCATGATCCTAAAATTGCCGAAAAGGTTTGGACAGACTGGGAGGCATTTGCGCAATATGCCTTCAATAAATCGCATTCAACCTGTTATGCTTTCGTGGCCTATCAAACGGCTTATCTGAAGGCTAATTATCCTGCAGAATACATGGCTGCGGTTTTGAACAATCAGAATAACATTGAAAAGATATCTTTCTTCATGGAAGAGTGTAAAAAGATGGGCATCCCTGTATTGGGACCTGATATCAATGAATCTGAACTGAGTTTTACTGTCAATAAAAAAGGTGAGGTTCGTTTTGGCATGTCGGGAATGAAAGGCGTAGGGGAGAAGGCTGTAGAAAGTATTGTTGAAGAGCGGGAGGCAAACGGATTGTATACCAGTGTGTATGATTTTGCACGCCGGACCAATTCACGTGCAGTAAGTAAGAAAGTATACGAAAACCTTGTTTATGGCGGTGCATTCGATTGCTTTGGCTTTAACCGTGCTCAGTTTTTCTTTAAACCCGATGGGGGTTTTTACAATGGAATAGAGCGTTTGGTAAAATACACGAATGATTTTCAAAACAATTTAAATTCCTCACAAGCCTCTTTGTTTGGTGGTACCAATGATGCCGAAATTACCGAACCCCAACTTCCGGAATGCGAAGAATGGGGCTTGATTGAGAAGCTCAAATATGAAAAGGAATCTATCGGAATTTATCTGACCGGGCATCCGCTTGATAATTATAAGTTTGAATTGGAGAATTTCTGCTCTCATCAGGTAAAACATCTGAGTCTGATTAACAGAATGAAGAGCACTGAGGCACTGCCAGAAGATCAGGAGGAGTTTAAGAAGATCAGTAACCGGGATCTTGTCATCGGCGGTTTGGTATCTGCCTGCAGACATGGTACCACCAAAACCGGTAAGCCTTTCGGTTCTTTTATGCTTGAAGATTATGGCGAGACCTTCGAGATCGCCTTGTTTGGGGAAGATTATATCAAATTAAAGCAATACCTCGTGGTGGGTCTGTTTTTACAGGTGAGAGGCACTGTTATGGAGCGCTTTAAGCAAAAGGATAACTGGGAATTTAAGGTAAACAGTATCGTATTGCTATCAGAATTGCGTGATAAAATGTCAAAATGTCTGACCATTCAATTGCCTCTGACTGAACTCTCTGAGACATTTATGACGAAGATGGATGAGATTGTGAAACAAAATACCGAGCAGAATCCACAGCGCAATTGTCAGTTGAAATTCATGATCATGGATTTTGAAGGAGAAACGACACTCGAGATGCCGTCAAAATCAGTGAAAATAAATCCGAGCAATGAATTTCTGGAAGATATTTCTAAATTGCTTGGTGTTCGGTATAAGTTGAATTAATGTCACATTAGCAGCAGTAATTTGTGGCAGGAATATTGAATACTATCTTTGAATTATAAACAGTAAATCTCATTATTATGGCATTAGAATTAACAGATGCAAACTTCGATGAATTAGTCCTTAAGTCTGATAAACCTGTATTGGTTGATTTTTGGGCAGAATGGTGTGGTCCTTGCCGTATGGTAGGCCCTGTTGTTGAAGAACTGGCAAAAGAGTATGAAGGAAAAGCGATTATCGGAAAAGTAAACGTCGATAACAATCCTGGTATTTCAATGAAATTCGGAATCCGGAATATCCCGGCTTTATTATATTTCAAAGGTGGTGAAATTGTTGACAAGCAGATTGGTGCAGTTCCGAAATCGGTGCTGGCTGAGAAATTGATCAAGCAACTTTAATTCTCTAATCAATCATTTTAAAAAGCCCTTCAGTATTTTCTGAAGGGCTTTTTTTGTGAGAATGATTTAGCTTGAATTATTTTTGTGTGAAATATCCTGGTTGATTTTCAAAAGAAAGGCTCCTTTTCAAAGGCATATGAACGTGAGCAAGTGGTTGAATTTACTTGAATTCTCACATACGATCCCTTAAGGGTCGGGAACAAATTTTTATGGTGTTTCTGTAAACATGCGACCACCTACTGGGTCGGCTGATTTCGCATTTGGATCATTCAGACCCGATAGCTATCGGGTCTAAAAATCATCGATATCCCGCCAGTCTTGGGCGCACCCATTTGTCAAATTCATACCCAGCCTTTGGACTCGAATATCAAATAAATAATCTAAATGCTTGTTTCAGAATTTTGTCAATTCATCATTTCCAATAGTCCAAAAAGTCCCCGGGTACCGCTTTTTGCAACATATTCTGATAAATATACCTCACATTCTCCTGTGTGCTATGCCTTGCTTTTAAACCTCCCCAGCCATGGCGTTCTCCCGGATAAAGCATAAATTCGAAATGCTTATTCAAATCCTGCAATTTGTCAATCAGCTGAATACTGTTTTGCATGTGAACATTATCATCCATGGTGCCATGCACAATCCGCAGGCTACCTTTCAGCTTATCAGCATAGGTCAGGACTGAAGTTATCTTGTATCCCTCCGGATTATTTTGTGGGGTTCCCATAAAGCGCTCGGTATAATGGGTATCATATAAACCCCAGTCGCTTACTGAATAATTGGCAATACCATGGGTAAATACATCAGCGCCATAGGTTAAAGCCATGGCTGTCATATATCCGCCAAAGCTTCCGCCAGTGATTCCAATTTTGTTGCTATCTACATAAGGTTTTGATTTAAGCATAATAGCGGCATCCATGTAGTCTTCAATTTCATATTTACCCATTTTACGGTAAATGAAATCCATACCGGTCTTGCCCAAATGCCCTGAACTGCGGTTATCAATGGCTACCTGTATCACTCCTTCCTTAGCCCACCAGTAGGTCTGCCCCAGGGGATTGCTCCATTTGTCGAAAACCCTTCCTGCATCCGGACCACCGTAAACAGAAATCCATACCGGGTATTTTTTTGCCGGATCGAAGTTAAGTGGTAAAATAACCGTCATAGGCAGTTCGAGTCCGTCGCGGGTTTGATAATAAGAGAGTTCGGTTTTTGGCATTTTGAAGGAATCGTATGCCAAACCTTTAGAATCTGCAAGCTCCCTGATAATATTGCCTTTTGTATCCATCAAGGCAGATTTAGGAGGAGTAGTTAAGTTCGAATAAGTTGTGATGAAGTGTTTCCCATCCGGGGCGAGGCTGATCTGATGATCGTAATTTCCAAATGTTAGCCTTTGAGGTTCTTCAGTTCCTTTCAAGCCAACACGGTAGAGGTCGTTACGGGTTGAGTTTTCCTGTCTTGCAGTGAAATAGATCTCCTGGGCTCTCTCGTCGACCATCAGCAGCTCAGTCACGCGCCAGGTACCTGAAGTTAATTGCTTTTTGAGGTTCCCTTCGAGGCCATAGTAATAGAAATGCCCCCAGCCGCTTTTATCGCTTTTTAAAATAAAACCCTGTCCGTTCTTAAAAAAATACATGTTTTCAAACCAGTCGACCCAGGTATTTTGTTTTTCCTCATAAATAATGCTTTTGCTTCCGCTTTGTGGGTTAAGGCTATAAATGATCAGGTTATTCTGGTCGCGGTTCATCCATTGCATCCAGAGGGATTTACTATCTGCCATCCAGAAGGGAGTTCCAAAATACTGATCCATTTTTGGGTCAAAATCTGTCCAGACTATTCCTTTACTACCGGCTGTGACAATACCTGTTTTAACTTCCGGATTTTTGTCACCAGGCTTTGGATACCTTGTATTTTCAAGAAAACCATGCTGTCCTTTAGAGTTGTAGATCGGAAAAACAGGAACTTTAGAGTCGTCAAACCGCATAAAGGCAATTTTTTTGCTATCGGGACTCCACCAGAAGGCTTTATAACGGCTTGCTCTGCCGAGTATCTCCTCAAAATATACCCATGATGCCCATCCGTTATAGATCACATCAGAACCATCAGTTGTATAACGCGTTTCAATATTGGTATTTAAATCTATTGAATAAAGATCATTGTTCCGGGTAAAGGCTACCTGAGTTCCATCGGGCGAAAGGCTTGGATTTTTTTCAAGAAGGGTATCTTTTGTTAATTGTTTTTCGACACCGGCTGCACTTTTATAGAAAATATCTTTGTTTTTTATAGAAACCGAAGCAATATTAACCTGTGCGGGAGCTGATGGAACAGCCTCTCCGCTGCGAACATCAACGGTATAAGGCTTGGTTTGCTGACCTTCAACACGATATTCAATATAATGGGAATCATCTGCCCAGCCACGGTAAGCTGGTATTGGATTGAGCAGATCTTTCGGCGGACTGACAAAGACTTCCTTAAAATTCAGTTCTTTTAATTGGGCTTGTATGGAGGAGGAAAAAAGCAGTAAGCTTAAAATAAGGGCATAAGATAACTTATTATTCATCTTTGAATGTTCGGGGCTAAATTGATTTTGATTTTGGGTGATATGCTGGTTAGACATATTTTACAAAGGTATGAAAAATGAGCCATTTTCGGATAGCCTGAGGTTTAAAGCAAATTGAAGAATAATACTTTTTTCTCTCCGGAGATTGAATTTATATGCTATTTTAGGATATGGAACCCAATCTTACAAATTATAAAGATCTTCAGGATTTTGGAAACCTCGAACTGCTTTCAAGGCAGGTGGTTGAAGGTTTTATAACAGGTCTCCATAAAAGCCCATTTCATGGTTTTTCTGTTGAATTTGCTGAACACAGGCTTTACAATACGGGTGATTCGGTTAAAAATGTAGACTGGAAACTCTTTGGCCGGACAGATAAGTTATTTGTGAAACGCTTTGAGGAAGAAACTAATCTGCGCTGTCAAATTGTGCTGGATGTTTCATCTTCTATGTATTATCCCGAAAAGGATTTTAATAAATTATTGTTTTCTGTTTATTCTGCAGCATCTTTAATGTACCTCTTTAAGAAGCAAAGGGATGCCTTTGGTCTGAGTTTATTCTCTGATAAGCTGGAACTGTCGACAGCTGCTAAATCAACAGCAGTACATCAGAAATACTTATTCTCAGAGCTGGAGGGTTTAATGAACAGAAAGGGCAGGGGTAGTCGTACGGCTGTGGCTTCTGCATTGCATCAGATTGCAGAACTGATTCATAAGCGTTCGCTGGTCATTATTTTTAGTGATATGCTCGTGGGCGAGACTGAAGAGGGTTTGTCTGAGATATTTTCAGCTTTGCAGCATCTCAAACACAATAAACACGAAGTAATTATATTCAATGTTCTGGATCATAAAATGGAGATGGACTTTAATTTTGACAATCGCCCTTATCATTTTATAGATATTGAAAACGGAGAAGAGCTAAAAGTACATCCCAATAATGTTAAGGAAGCATATATAGAGGCTTTTGATACTTATCATAAAGAACTGAAACTAAAGTGTGCGCAATATAAGATTGATCTGATTGATGCGGATATTCATGATGGGTTTTATCAGGTTTTGCATTCGTATTTGATTAAGAGATCTAAAATGAGTTGATAATTGATAATTGAGAATGGAGAGTTGAGAATTGACAGCTTTGAAATTGACAATTCTCATAAAAATGAACTATAAATTTCCAGCACCCAACATCAGATAACTTGTAGAAAAATATAATAAGGATAAAACAAACATGAAAAAAGTACTTCTCTCTTTCGCTGTAATTTTAATTATGAGTTCCATGCAAATTCAAAAGCCTGTTAAGGTCATTTTCTTTGGCGATTCAATTACCCGTGCGGGTGTTAATCCCGGGGGATATATTACCCTGATGCAGGAAGCTTTACGCGGGAAAACAAATCCTGAATATGAACTGATTGGTGCCGGTATTGGAGGGAATAAGGTCTATGATCTGTATCTCAGGTTTGAAGATGACGTACTGAGCAAAAAACCGGATATTGTTGTGATGTATGTTGGTGTAAATGATGTATGGCATAAACAAAGCGCACAGACCGGTACCGACCCGGACAAATTTATTGTATTTTATACCGCAATGATTAAAAAATTGCAGGCTGCCGGTATCAGGGTTATCGTTTGTACCCCTGCAGCTATTGGAGAACGTACAGACTTCAGTAATGCGCAGGATGGCGATCTGAACCGCTACAGTAATATCATTCGCGAATTAGCCCAGAAATACTCTTGTGGTTTAGTCGACCTTAGAAAGGCATTTTTGGATTATAATCTTAAAAATAATCCTGACAATAAGGAATCGGGGATTTTGACCACAGACAGGGTGCATTTGAATCCTGCCGGGAATAAGCTGGTTGCTGATCTGATGATCAGGGCATTATCTGAAAAATAAAAAAGGCTCCGGGATTGATTCCGGAGCCTTTTTAGCTTTTATCTTCTTTTATTACCGAAGCGCCTTCTGGGACTCCCGCTTGTTGCACCTCTCGCCGAATCAGGAGCAGGTTTTTTACCGGAGCTGCCTTTCTTTTTGGTCGATTGACTAAAAATATGAGACGCAGCTCGCATATGATAAGGCTGATCTTCAGAAACAGGAATTTCTCTGCCAATCAGTTTCTGAATATCTTTCAGGTATTCCATTTCCTCCTCATCGCAGAATGATAATGCAATACCACTGGATCCGGCACGACCGGTACGGCCGATGCGGTGGACATAAGTTTCGGGAACATTAGGTAATTCATAATTGATCACATGCGAAAGCTCATCAATATCAATTCCTCTGGCTGCAATATCAGTTGCAATTAATGCTTTGATCTGTCCGCTTTTGAAATTGGATAATGCCTTTTGACGGGCATTCTGAGATTTATTTCCATGAATCGCTTCTGTTTTAATTCCGGCTTTAACCAGGTCTTTTGTGATCTTATCGGCACCATGTTTGGTCCGGGTAAAGATCAGTGCAGATTTAATGCTCTTATCGTTCAGCAGGTGGATCAGTAATTTTTTCTTGTCACCTTTTTCTACAAAAAAGAGAGATTGATCAATTGTGTCGGCAGTAGTTGAAGGAGGTGTAACCTCTACTTTTTCAGGATCTACAAGGATCGTATTCGCCAGTTTCTGAATTTCAGGTGGCATGGTTGCCGAGAAAAACAAGGTTTGACGTTTTTGCGGGATCTTGGTAATGATCTTTTTTACATCATGGATAAATCCCATATCCAGCATCCTGTCTGCTTCATCAAGTACAAATATTTTGAGATAATGTAAATGAACAAATTTCTGATTGATCAGGTCTAATAACCTGCCGGGAGTTGCGATGAGTATATCTATTCCTGCTTTTAAAGCAGATACCTGAGAACCCTGAGAAACCCCGCCAAAGATGACGGCATGTTTCATACCTGTATGGCGGCCATAAGCAGCAAAGCTTTCACCAATTTGTATCGCAAGTTCACGGGTTGGGGTCAAAATGAGGCATTTGATCGCTCTGGGCCCTTTATCATATATTTTACCACCTTCCAGAATTTGAATAATTGGAATTGCGAAAGCAGCGGTCTTACCTGTGCCTGTTTGCGCACATCCCAAAAGATCTTTGCGTTCTAAAATGATTGGTATGGATTGTTCCTGAATAGGAGTAGGGGCAGTATAACCTTCTGTTTTTAAAGCCTTTAAAATTGGCTCAATAATATTTAATTCTTCGAATAACATGTAATGGTTTTACATTGCCGTTAAAAATGCCGGCAATTTTATATTGCGGCAAAGGTACGGGTTTAAAATGATAATGTATCTCTATTGATTATTGTAGTCTTTCAGGACTGGTATGAATCCAGTGCTTCCAGGATAATCCTACAGGCCAGCTTAATCTCTTCATCAGATATGATCAATGGCGGAGCAATTCGCATTGCGGTATCGCAATGTAAAAACCAATCGATGATGATGCCCTTGCCGGAGCAATAATTACTCACATATTCTACCTGTTCGAAAGTACTCAGCTGAATGCTCAGCATCAATCCTTTGCCCCTTATTTCTTTTATTTCGGGATGCTGCAGGTGTTTTTTGAACAATGATTCCTTCACAGCAACATCCTTGTAAAGGTTCTCCTCCAATATTACTTCCAGATTGGCAAGTCCGGCGGCACAACTTACCGGGTGACCGCCAAATGTGGTGATGTGACCAAGGATTGGATTTTCTTTAAGTACAGACATGATCTCATTGCTTGAAATAAACGCGCCGATGGGCATTCCACCGCCCATACCTTTAGCCAGTAGAAGGATGTCGGGTTTGATATTGAAGTTCTCAAAACCAAATAGTTTACCTGTACGGCCGAACCCTGTCTGGATCTCATCCAGAATAAGCAGGGTGCCGGTCTGATCACATTTATTACGTAAAGCCTGCATGTATTCCATATCCGGAACACGAACGCCTGCTTCTCCCTGAATGGTTTCGATAATAATAGCTGCAGTTTCTGAGTTTATCTGCTCAACATCACTGACTTCATTAAATTCAATAAACCGGATTCCCGGCAGCAGCGGACGGTAGGCTTGTTTATAATATTCATTCCCCATCACACTAAGCGCTCCCTGTGTACTGCCATGGTAGGAATTTTTGCAGGCTATAATTTCTGATCTTCCTGTAAAGCGCTTTGCGAGTTTCATTGCACCTTCTGTAGCTTCAGCACCAGAATTTACAAAGTAGACAGAACTGAGTGAATCAGGCAGGATTGAGGATAGTTTTTCTGCAAACCTGACCTGTGGTGATTGCACATACTCCCCATAAACGGTGAGGTGAAGGTATTTATCGGCCTGGTCTTTTATAGCCTGTACCACTCTTGGATGACGATGACCGATATTACTGACAGCAAATCCAGAAACCAGATCCATATAGCTTTTCCCAGAATGGCCATAAAGGTACATGCCTTCGGCCCTTTCAATTTCAAGTAAACGGGGGAATGGGGATGTTTGAGCAGTATTCAACAGAAAAAGCTGACGCAGGCTAAGCATGTACAAAAATACATAAATAAAATGCAGGCTTGAGAGTTGATGAAAAATTGCCGGATATTTTTTCCATTAAGGCTCTTTTGCCGGGCTACCCTTACCAATGAAAAACAGCTCCGGGTAAAATAAACCTTGCCGGAGGAGGTAGCTTCCGGCTATATGCAATTTGATATATAACGCGATTTCTTGCCGGAACTACCCCGGAGGAAAGGACTGAACTAACCTATAACACACAGGCATTGGTTTCAAAAAACAAATTATTTTGTATCCATACCCTTATCTGACCAATTATAACGGGATTATTTTACCCTTCCTGATATCGACTCAGGTAAAATTTAAACTATTCCCTTCTCCGATGATTTAACTGCTTAATCAGATGCTCTCTGAATTCCCGCTCTGCCTGGTATAATAACAGAACTTTTTCTGCAGGAATTGCCTTTAAATAGAGTTTTTTATACTTTTTTTTCAGGTCCAGCATTCTGCTTTCATAAGTTAGGTCGGCGTTGATCTTATCATTTGGAGCAATATCAGTTTTCTGTCTGTCTTCCCTTCTCTTTCGCATCAGTTCCATCAGCTCTTTCTGGTAATTATTGTATACCGGCCAGAATTTCTGAGCTTCTTCTGTAGTCAGATCGAGTTTTTTTGTGATAAAGGCGACTTTAATTGCCTCAATTCGTTCATAATGCCCACGACGATCCTGAGCCATTAATGCTGTGTTCATTGTCAGACACATTATTATACCCAAAATCCCATTCTTTACAATTCCGTTCATAATGTTGTACTGTTAATATATTGTTCAATATCTTCTTCCGGAACGTCGGAGGATACCTGCTGAAGACCATCCTCAGTAATATGCTCTATGAGGTACTGGTTGTCATTCACTGTACTGTGAAACTGCAGGTAATTGATAATATCCTGATCCGGAACTTTTGATAACTGCTGAGTAAAAATGTAGCTTGATGAATTAAAATAAAAGAATATCCCGATCACGAATACGACGCTCGCAGCAGCAGAATAGCGCATCCATGATGGAAACATTTCTTTAAGCTTTGCAGGTGCTTTATTCTCTTCAATTCTTGAATTAATGCGCTCTGTAAGGCTGGCAAAATAGGCATCCGGGACTTTAAACCCTTCGGCAGGAGCCAGGTCATGAATAGCCTCCCTAACAATTCGATCTTCAATCCTTTCTGCTAATTGATTGAAATAATTTTCAGGTAAATTAAATTCATCTTCATTTTTAAATCGGACACTTTCGAGTTTGGCCAGGGTATTCAGGTTTTCATTCAAAGATTCAAAATAAGCGGAAGGCACAGTAAAGGGGTTCTCTCTGCTAATTTTAGCAAGAGTTGGAGCCTCTTTTAACCAATCCTTATCTGAATTCTCTGTTTTCATATTACTTTGATACACCCGGGACAGAAAGGTTTAATCTGAATTTAATAATATCTGTTCAATTTTTTTAACTGCAATATGAAAAGAAGCCTTCAGGGCACCGACACTGGTACCCAGAATTTCTGAAATCTCTTCATATTTTAAATCATCAAAATATTTCATGTTAAACACCAGCCTTTGTTTTTCGGGCAGTGTCAATAAAGCTTTTTGAAGCTTCATCTGAGCTTTATCACCATCAAAATACGGACTATCAGCGAGTGTTTCAGCCAGATCCAGACCGTTTGAATCATCCAAAGATACGCTGTTCCTTAATTTTTTGCGGTTCAGAAAGGTAATACTTTCATTTGTGGCGATACGATAGATCCAGGTAAATAATTGTGAATCACTTCTGAAGTTTCCCAGGTTCTTCCAGACCTTAATAAATACATCCTGAACCAGGTCATCAGTATCATCATGGTCAATGACCAGTCTGCGGATATGCCAGTATATTTTCTGCTGATATTTGTTCAGCAGTAGATTGAAGCCCTCATGGCGGGTGTTTTCCCTTGAAAATTTTTCTAAGATTTCGGAATCCTCTACCTGCATATTTTTGTTTTTGGTTTGGATTCCGGGCTTCAGGGTAGTTATTTGCGTTTAATTACCCTGTTTACCGCATTGATAATATCCTCGGTATCCAAACCGTATTTTTTCATCAGTTGATCAGGAGTGCCGCTTTCTCCGAAACTATCATTAACCGCAACATATTCCTGCGGAACAGGATTGTTTCTGGTCAGCACCTGTGCAATACTGTCACCTAAACCACCGTAGCGGTTATGCTCTTCAGCAGTAACAACACATCCGGTCTTGGCAACTGATTTTAAGACTGCTGCTTCATCCAAAGGTTTAATGGTGTGAATATTAATTATTTCAGCGCTGATTCCTGCTTCTGCGAGCTTTTCACCAGCCTCAATTGCCTTCCATACCATATGTCCGGTAGCAAAAATACTAACGTCAGTTCCTTCATTTACCATCCATGCTTTACCTATCTCAAATTTTTGATCCGGATCTGTAAAAACGGGTACTGCGGGTCTTCCAAATCTTAAATAAACCGGACCATGATGATCGGCAATGGCAATAGTTGCAGCTTTTGTCTGGTTATAATCACAAGGATTGATTACCACCATACCGGGGAGCATTTTCATCATTCCGATATCTTCCAGAATCTGATGCGTAGCACCATCTTCACCGAGGGTAAGTCCGGCATGTGAAGCACAAATTTTTACATTCTTGTCTGAATAGGCGATAGACTGTCTGATCTGATCGTACACGCGACCTGTTGAGAAGTTAGCAAAAGTGCCCGTATATGGAATTTTACCACCGATTGTTAAACCAGCAGCAATTCCCATCATATTAGCTTCTGCAATTCCGATCTGAAAAAAGCGTTCAGGAAATTCCTTGATAAAAGCATCCATTTTTAATGAACCGATCAAATCAGCGCATAAAGCGACTACTTTATCGTTCTTTTGTCCAACTTCCAGTAAACCTGCTCCAAAACCTGAACGGGTATCTTTTTTCTCGGTGTATGTGTATTTCTTCATATAACAAAACAAAGGGCCTGAAATTATACAGGCTAAATTTTTTAAGTGTGTTTTTGAATCCGGATTACCTTTTAGAAATCCTTAATAATCGCCAAGAGTTTCTTCCAATTGACCCAGGGCAAGTGCGAGCTGATCATCATTAGGAGCAGAGCCATGCCATTTATGGGTATGCATCATAAAGTCTACACCATTTCCCATCATTGTTTGCATCAGAATCATGATTGGCTTTCCTTTGAATGTTTTGCTGATCGCAAGTTCAAGAACACGAACCACATCGGCCATATCGTTTCCACTCATTTCAAGTACTTCCCATCCAAAAGCTTCCCATTTTGCTCTTAGATTACCTAATGATAAAATGACATCGGTTGGACCGTCAATTTGCTGTCCGTTAACATCAATAGTAGATATCAGGTTGTCAATTTTATTATGGCTTGCATACATTGCTGCTTCCCAGGTTTGACCTTCCTGAAGTTCTCCATCACCATGTAATGAAAATACAAGTCTGTTATCATCGTTTAACTTTTTAGCGATAGCAGCACCAATCGCCACCGACATACCCTGACCTAAAGAGCCGGATGCAACCCTTATTCCCGGTAAATTTTCGTGAGTTGTAGGATGCCCCTGAAGTCTTGTATTGATCTTTCTGAAAGTTGCCAGCTCAGATACCTCAAAATATCCGGAACGTGCCAGAACACTATACCATACCGGCGAAATATGTCCGTTTGAAAGAAAAAACAGATCTTCACCAGATCCATCCATATCAAATTTGGTATTGTGTTTTAGGGTATGAAAGTAAAGAGCTACTAAATAATCAGTACAGCCCAATGAACCGCCCGGATGACCGGATTGGCAGGCATGAACCATTCTTAAAATATCACGTCGAACCTGTGAGGCAATTTTTGTTAATTTATCAATATCTGGAGTCATAATTTGTGCTTAATGGCCTTGCTAAAATAGCCATGTTCTTTGTAAGGGAGGGGGTTATGTTGAAATTATTTGATTTTGAGAATATTTAAGCTGGATAAACCGATTTTATTTAATTGAATCCAAAACCTGTCCGGAAGAGTTTTTAGTATCTACTTTATCAATGATCTTTTTAATCAGTCCATTCCTGTCAATAATGAATGTCTTTCTTGCTACCCCCATGTATTTTTTACCGTACATATTCTTTTCAACCCAAACACCATAAGCTTCAACGATTTTCTTATCGGTATCGGCAATCAGAGAGAAAGGCAGGCTGTATTTGGTAATGAACTTTTGGTGCGACTTTTCATCATCAGTGCTTACACCTAAAACTTCGAAACCTTCTTTTAACAGAGATTGGTAATTATCTCTGAAGCTGCATGCTTCGGCGGTGCAGCCCGGAGTATCATCTTTAGGATAAAAATACAGTATTACATCTTTTCCTGAAAAATCACTCAGGCTGATGATTTTTCCATTTTGGTCTTTTGCCTTAAAATCAGGAGCTTTTTGCCCCTCAGTAAGCTCAATCATTTTTTAACAGATTTATGGGGCTAAAATTAGCAAAATAAATTATCTGAAATGAATAATTCTCTCTACCGGTAAAAAACAGTTCTGTAGGTACTTAAGTTATCTTTCATATCACTTACTGTCAATACAAAATCGTTTTTGCCCTTAGCGGTTAATTCGTCAAAATGATGCCATAAGGAACCCGTTTTAGGCTCGTATTCCATCAGAACCCATTGTCCGTTAATCATTGCATTGAAGGTTTTTATTCCTGATAAATTATCAGAGATACGGAACATGATCCTTGGAATATTAACCATTGATGCTCCATTACTAATGTTTACCGGAATGATCCTTGGTGCCAAAGTATCAGTCATTATATAAAAGCTATCGAAATTGCGAATTTCTGTTTTCACATAACCATTTTCAAATATGCCTCCCTGTGTTTTTTTGAGATGGTTAACGATTAGAGCCTTGCTTTGTAATTCTACAGGGAGATTATCATCGGCTTTAATCGCTAAGGTAAGCGGACCGTTCAGAGGTATCAGGCGGTTATGTACATGATGAATTGGGGAATAGGCACCGGCAGGTCTGGCAGCGGTTTTATAAACAAAATTAAGATCACTGTACAGCGATTTTAGCGGTATGTTTAGTTTCAGGCCAATAGTATCGAAGTCGTTAACCTGATCGAATTTAAATTTCCTTCCATCAATTACTTTTGATGGTTTTGCAGCTCCCGGACTGTATTTCAATTTGAAATTAAGTACGCTCTGGTTCCCGGCAATATCCCTTACAATGTATTGAGCATTTCGGATATTCTGATCCGAAAAATTCAGAAGGCCATTATTCAGCACGTTTTTATAAATTGTTAAAGGGTTGCCTGGTTCGAGAAAACTTTTCTGAATCCTTCTGCCTGTGGCTATCATCGCCGGATAATCAACATGTGAGTTCATTCCCCGGGAATTATCAAATGAAAACCTTTCCCAGACAGCAGAGTAGATTGTTTGATTCTCAAGCCGGAGCTCAATTGAATATGGGCCATTACTATTTTCAGAAGCTGAGTTCTTGTCTGAACATGCAATTCCAAGTCCCGATTCACCACCAATAGTGACAATGGTTAGGGGACTAAGACTATAAATGCCCCCGCTTCCGCTTACCGGGTATAACTGCTTTGGGGTATGCTCGCTGAAAGGTTCGCCGTTTAAATGATAGAGATACAATCCTGTAATTACAGGTTTAACCTGGTCTGGGATTCGGATGCCGAAAAGCTGCGGATTGATTGGGTCTTCTGTCTTAGTATCCCTGATTTCAAAATGGAGGTGTGGTCCGCCGGAGCTGCCGGTATTTCCTGACCAGCCAATTATATCTCCTCTTTTTACAGGGATTTCAACTGAAAGTAATGGGAAATCAACATCGAACTTTTGCATCCGGTATTGATAAGTCTTTAAAGTCATGCTGATGCGTTCATTGAAGTTCCTCAAATGCATATAGACGGTTGTACAGCCGTTTGGATGGCTGATATATAAAGCATTTCCTCCGCCACCAATCTGAACTCTGATTCTGGATATGAAACCATCTGCACTTGCATAAACCGGATATCCTTCACGCTGATTCGTTTTCAGATCAAGCCCGGAATGAAAATGATTCGTTCTTATTTCGCCGAAGTTTCCTGAAATAATGGGAGGGAGGTCAAGCGGGCGAATAAAATAATTTTGAGGATATTGTGCCTCCTGACCCATGGCAAAAGCGCATAGCAAGGTCAGTAAGGATAGTGTAAATAAGTATTTGAACATGGAATAGGTTACTAACGGATATAAAAATCGAGTAATTTTTGATCCTCGAGATAGCCGCATAGATGATCACCAATATTTACTTTACCAACACCTTTTGGAGTGCCGGTAAAAATCAGGTCACCCTTTTTCAGAGTGATATACTGAGAAACAAAGGCTATTATATATTCAAACGAAAAAAGAAGGTCTTTAGTGTTGCCTTCCTGAACAGTATTGTCATTAAGGTCAAGTCTGATGTTAAGATTGCCCAGATCTCTGAATTCTGATTTTGGAATAAACTTGCTGACTGGTGCAGAATTATCGAATGCTTTGGCCAGCTCCCACGGAAGGCCCTTTTCCTTATGTTTTTGTTGTATATCCCTCGCGGTAAAATCAATTCCAAGCCCGATCGCATCAAAGTAAGCAGAGGCAAATTTCTGAGCAATATGTTTACCTTCCTTTGATACTTTTAATACAAGTTCTATCTCATGATGTATATCTGTAGAGAATTCAGGATGGTAGAATGGTTTATTGTCTTTAAGAACCGCAGTATCAGGTTTCATGAATATAACAGGCACTGCAGGCACAGGATTATTCAGTTCTTTGGCATGTTCGGCGTAATTACGGCCAATAGCGATTATCTTCATTCCGCGAATATAAACATACTGAATTTAAGAAGAGGAATACGGTATAGATTTTACAATACGGAAATACGTTTGGTAATGATCTCACTACCCACACTTACACGTATAAAATAGAATCCACTGCTGATCCTTGAAGAAATACTGAATGTATTGCTATGTTCACCGATACTCTGTCTTTCTGAGAAAAGTGTTGTTATTTCATTACCTAATACATCCATAATCCGGATAGTTACATTGGAATCCTTACTGATTGAATAGGTCATGTTCAGATAATCAGAAACCGGATTCGGATAAACTTTTACGTTAGCCAGAATTTTATCACCAGGAAGCGGGTTTTTAGGCCCCGACATAATTTTGTTTTGAACCAGAAGTTTTTCTTTCGATGGTTTGAATGGCGTAAAACTTAATTTGACACCAGCTTTGGGATCCGCAGGCTTATTTAGTCTGGTATCTGTAATCTTGGTGCTAACTTTTGCTTTTGCTTTCAGAGAATCCGGACGTGATACCTGAGAAAAAGAAGAGTTATATGCATAGCTGTTCAGGGACATTGTTATGCCTAAAACTATGAATACAACTAATGTTCTCAGGTAAGAGTTTATCATACGCAAAATAGATGATGGTATAAATATAAGGCATATTAATGTATACCCATAGTTAGCTGGCTTTTTTTTAACAATTTTTAACTAAAATTCCTTTCTATACGTTTGTTTGTCTTAAATGTTAGAATAAATTTAAAAAAAAATGACAAAAAATCAACATTATTATATTAGCAATAGGAATTTGATTTTATGATGTACTTTTGTCTTCTAAATTTTTCACTGTGTCGAATCTAAAAAATCTTCATAAGCTTTCTGCAGCCGGTTTATTAATCAGTTTGGGCATAATTTACGGCGATATTGGAACCTCTCCTTTGTATGTGTTTAAGGCGATTGTCGCCGACCGTATAATTACGAGCGACTTAATCCTTGGTGGCCTGTCCTGTATATTCTGGACACTAACTCTGCAGACCACAATAAAATATGTAATAATTACGTTGCGTGCAGACAACAAGGGTGAGGGTGGAATACTTTCATTGTTTTCTTTGGTCAAAAAGAAAGGAAAATGGTTGGTTATTCCGGCAATGATTGGTGGCTCTGCATTGCTCGCGGATGGTATGATCACCCCTCCAATTACGGTTTCTGCTGCAATCGAGGGTTTAAGGATATTTTATGCGGATATTCCGACTGTTCCTATAGTAATTGTTATCATTTCATTATTGTTTTTGATACAGCAATTCGGGACCTTCATAGTGGGTAAAGCCTTTGGCCCGATCATGTTCGTATGGTTTACTATGATGGCAGTTTTGGGCGGCTTTTACCTGATTCAATTTCCAGAGATTCTGAAAGCTATCAGTCCTTATTATGCTTATTCCCTGCTTTCATCTAATCCAAATGCCCTGTTTATTTTAGGAGCAGTATTCCTTTGTACTACAGGAGCGGAGGCCTTGTATTCAGATTTGGGTCATTGTGGTCGTTCAAATATTCGCATAAGTTGGATCTATGTTAAAACCTGTTTATTGCTAAACTATTTCGGCCAGGGAGTATGGTTATGGCAACATCAGGGTAGCCGGTTGAGTGCGGGTGATAATCCATTTTTCAGCATCATGCCTGAATGGTTTCTTATCGCAGGTATAAGTATTGCTACAGCGGCAGCAATCATTGCCAGTCAGGCGATGATCTCAGGCTCATTCACCCTGATTTCTGAAGCCGTGAGGCTTAATTTATGGCCAAAGGTCAAAATTAATTACCCTAGTAATCAAAAGGGACAATTGTATGTCCCATCAATTAACATTTTATTGTGGGTTGGCTGTATTGTGGTGGTTCTGATTTTCCGTGAATCCCAGAATATGGAAGGTGCCTACGGTTTAGCAATAAATCTGACTTTCCTGATGACTACCATTCTGGTTGCAGTATTTCTAAAGCGCAGGAAATTCCCAAATTATATCATTATAATTTTCGTTACGATTTACGGACTGATTGAGATAGGGTTTTTGGTAGCAAACATGGCTAAATTCCTCCATGGAGGATGGTTTACCCTCCTGCTTGCATCCTTCTTATTGTCTATCATGTGGGCATGGTACTCGGCTAGAAAGATTAAAAACCGTTTTGTAAAATTCGTTGAGATTGATTCTTACTACCCTATTTTAAAGGAGTTGAGTGAGGATGAGTCTGTACCTAAATATGCTTCTCAACTGGTTTATTTGACCAGTTCTAATTTTAATTCGGAAATCGAATCCAAGATCATGTATTCGATCCTTCAGAAGCAGCCTAAGCGGGCAGATGTTTATTGGCTGGTACATGTTGATGTTACTGACGAACCTTTTACAAGAGACTATAAGGTAGAGTTTCTGGTGCCGAATAAACTTATCCGAATCGATTTTAAACTCGGCTTCCGCGTTGAACAGCAAATTAATGTTCTGTTCAGGAAGGTTGTCGAAGAATTGGTAAGAAACAATGAGGTTGATATTACCAGTAAATATACCTCACTGAATAAATACAAAATTATCGGTGATTTCAGGTTTGTTGTATTAGAGAAGGTCTTGTCACGTTCAAATGTGTTGAGCTTTATCGATAAGTTCATTATGGACTATTATTTCATTCTGAAGAAATTCTCGCTTTCAGAAGAACGCGGATTTGGTCTTGATATTAGTTTTGTGACTATCGAGAGAGTACCACTGATCATTTCTACTCAGGACACAAGTGAGCTGACAAGATTGGAATTAGATCATGGTGATGCCTCATGAGGGATTATCAATGTCAAAAGCAGAATTGAGTTCTGAAATTCATTGAAATATAAAAAAGGCAATTTTCAAATCGAAAATTGCCTTTTTTCTTTCACTCTTTCCTTAGAATTCTAAATCTAAATATGCGGCCTGCCGCCAGAAATTAATGAAATTCTAATAATCTTATTTATTCAGATTGCTTTTGTGATAACTGTATGAAAAATAAATAATCAGACCCAACCCAAGCCAGATCAGAAAGCGAAGCCAGTTCGTATAACCCAGTTCAGTCATCAGATATAAGCAGCTCAGCATTCCCAGAACAGGAATCAGGGATAAATTTTTTAAGAACGAAAGCACAGCCATGATAATTGCTGCCAGGATGAACAGGAAATAGGGTAGTTTATCCTTGTACACATGCCAGTCGCCATTGTACTCAAATAAGGATAGAATGGGTTCTCTGAAACTTATAAAAATTACAATAAGCAAAGCAGGAACTATGTATTTCGAATTAGCATATGGGATGCGGAAACGTTTACGGTTCGAATCGTTTATTTCTTCTTTGGGAAGCAGCAATACTCCGGCGCAGACCAAAACAAAAGCAAAGAGAGTACCGATGCTGGTGAGGTCGGTAACCTCAGTAAGGTTCATGAATAACGCAGGCACAGACACGACAATTCCGGTGATCAGTGTCGCAAACCAGGGTGTTTTATATTTTGGATGAATGCTCGAAAACTTCTTTGGTAATAATCCATCCCGGCTCATGCTCATCCAGATACGCGGCTGGCCCATCTGAAATATCAGTAATACACTTGCCGTTGCAATTACTGCACTTATTGATATGATATAACTGATATTGTCAAGTCCGACATTTTTGAAGACAAATGCCAATGGGTCTTCAACCTGCAGTTCTTTGTAGCTTACCATTCCGGTTAAGACCAATGCCACCAGGATGTACAGAACGGTGCAGATAATTAATGAGTAAATCATTCCTTTGGGCAAATCTCTCTGAGGATTTTTACATTCTTCGGCGGTCGTAGAAATGGCGTCAAAGCCTATGTATGCAAAGAAAACTCCCGATACCCCTTTCATCATCCCTTCAAAACCATTTGGCAGAAAAGGACTCCAGTTTGCCGGTTGTACATAGAAAAACCCGAGTGCAATAACTCCGATAACCACAGCAATTTTCAGGAAGACCATTGCATTGGTCGCTCTTTTTGTCTCACGAATACCTATATAAACCAGATAAGTAATTAAAAAAACAATGCCCAATGCCGGGATGTCTGCTATGAATTTTAAATTGCCTGATCCGGGGGCCGATTCCCATGCTCCTGCAGCATATTGAACCTTGGCACTGATCCCACTCATGTCTGTTCCCGCTGCCAGTACTTCTTTATACGCTCTTGAGGCAGAAAGATAATCCATGGTCAGATAGGCCGGTATATGGATATTGAAACCTTCGAGCAAATTGGTAAAATATTCACTCCATGATATTGCAACCGCAATATTACCAATGGCGTATTCCATAAGCAGATCCCATCCGATTATCCAGGCAATTAGTTCTCCGAAAGACGCATAGGCATAGGTATAGGCACTTCCTGCAACCGGAATTCTTGAAGCAAACTCTGCATAACATAATGCAGAAAATCCGCAGGTAATGGCAGTGATGACAAAGAGAATACTCACCCCGGGACCTCCGTTGAAGGCCGCATTTCCAATTGTTGAAAATATCCCGGCACCAATTACTGCAGCGATACCCATCAGGGTAAGGTCTTTAACAGAAAGAACTCTTCTTAACTGCTGATCTTCGATTTCGGCATCCGAAAATCCCGCCTGGCGGTCTTTCATGATCAACTCAATAGATTTCTTTCTGAAAAGGTTTCTTGACATATTGTCGTTCAATTAGATTGGTTTAGCAATCAAACATAAAAATTATTTAGTTTTGAATTCGCATTCAAACCAAATAATGAAGAAAAGCCTCTCCGAAATCCTTTATCCTCAGCGATACTTTCTGATTCCGTTCCTGATACTGCTTCTGATTGGTTTTATTCTTTTGCTTCTGAATTCAAAAGCTGAACTATTTTTATGGATAAACAGGCACCACACTGTTTTTTTTGATGAATTTTTTAAGCTAATTACTTTGTTTGGAGACGGCATAATGACGGTTATTGTAGTTCTGGTGTTACTCTTTTTTAAATTTCGCTATTCAGTGCTTGCTGCCATCTCATTTGCATACAGTTCACTGGCAATCCAGACGCTAAAACATCTTTTCAAAGCCCCAAGACCTGTAAAGTATTTCGAGGATATAATATCAATCCGAACTATTGAAGCCTATCCAGTCCATGAATGGAACAGCTTCCCCTCCGGTCATACAGCATCAGTATTTACACTTGCAGTGGTATTAACTTATTTGCTACCTCACAGGCAACGTCACTGGATTCTTATTCCTCTTGCAGCTTTAACCGCATTTTCAAGGGTATATCTTGCCCAGCATTTTATGGAAGATATAATTGCAGGGTCAATTATTGCGGTGCTTATGACCTTTCATATGATCTGGTGGCTGGAAAATACCAAATGGTATAATTCACCAAAATTAGAAGGGAGGTTATTTGGAAAGGCTTAATCTGAGAACCAGGAGTATCCTTTTATTTATTGTCAGTCTGACTCTGCTTCTTCAGAATCTGGATAAACCAATGATCTATATTCTTGATGAAGCCAAGAATGCAGAATGTGCCCGTGAAATGCTGGTATCGGGAGATTATATTATGCCCTATTTTAACGGACAATTAAGAACTGATAAACCACCGCTGCATTATTTTTTTATGGCCGCGGCTTATAAAATGTTTGGAGTGTCGGCATTCAGTGCCCGGTTTTTCTCTGCTGTATTTGGAGCTTTAACCATTCTGATCAGCTTTCTGTTCTGCAGAAAATATTTAGGGGAAAAGGCTGGCTGGCTGACTGCGTTGGTTTTGTTATCCTCATTACATTTTAATTTTCAGATGCGGATGTCAGTGCCAGATCCCTATCTGATATTCTTTATGACCGGCGGTTTCATGTGCTTTTATACCTTCCTGATCGAAAAATGGAAGTTCTGGATCTTGCTGATGTATGTATGCTTCGGGCTTGGATTATTAACCAAAGGTCCAATAGCAGTGGCCTTGCCAGGCTTGATTATGCTGGTATTCCTTATCTGGACAAAAAGATTTAACTGGGCAATGATCCGTTCGTTTCAAATTCCTGCAGGGATAATTATAGTTCTGCTGATTTCATTACCCTGGTATTGGCTGAATTATAAGGCAAGTAATGGACTCTGGACCGAGGGTTTCTTCTTTAAACATAATCTTCAAAGGTTCTCTGACACAATGGAAGGTCATGGAGGCTTTTTCCTGCTGCCATTGATAATGGTCATAGCCGGCTTGCTTCCTTTAGGTATTTTTTGCATTCAGGCAATGTTCTTTGCCTGGAAACATCGCGTGAACGAGGTATTATTGTTTTGCCTGAGCATTGTTCTGGGGATCATTATCTTTTTCTCATTTTCACAGACAAAACTCCCGAATTATACAGCTCCTGCATACCCTTTCATTGCAATCCTGCTTGGATTTTTACTTTCGGAACTGGAAGGGATGAATCTTTCATTGAAAAAGGTAAAATGGACTTTTGGGTTTTACACGATAATAGCATTTGCTCTTCCTGCAGCGGTTTATTTCGGACTAAAGACAGATCAGAATGTTCAGGAGGCTGCAGGTGTCTGGATCTGGTTTATTCCCATACCAGCTGGAGCGGTGATTGGCTGGTACTTTATCCGGAAGAATGAAATCAGCAAATTAATACTCAGTATGTCCCTCTCATTCATACTTAGTAATTTTCTTTTTTTTGCGAAAGCATATCCAGGAGTTTATGGGATCAATCCAGTGGCAGGCTCGTTGGAACTGCTAAAAAACAAGCAGGATCTGGTTTACTATAAAATGATGAATTCAGCTTATATTTTTAATATGCAGCGATTAGTACCCGCAATTCAAAGTCAGGATAGCCTCTCAATTTATCTCAGAAAGCATCCTGAAGCTTTGGTGATTTCACGCAAAGAATTTGAAACGGAAATAAAGGCTGCAGGAAGGATGAATCTTGTTTTTGTTCAGAAAGATACCTTCGAAAATCCAATAACTGTAATTTACAAGTCAGTTCCCTGAGCCTTTTTTAACAAAATTCTCAGGATCGTCAGGCCAATTGCCAACAGACCTGTCATGAAAAGCCAAATAAGATATTTAGAATTGTCAGGGCTGTCAGAATTGGGACCCTGGCTCGTATACTGGTCTGCGCTGCTTATAGTTTCATTGACTTCAATTGAATTAAAGAATTTTTCACGCTCGGGAACAGCGAATTCCCTATGAACATTCTCATGAAGAAATTCAAAAGTATAGGTAGCACCATTGGCATGTAAAATTCTGAAATCCCTTAACAACACCCCGCTGCCGGTATCAATCTTTAGTGTAAAATCTTTAACTTTTAGTTCGCCAACCAGGTTGTCTTTCTCATCTGTAATGATACCAGACTTTGAGGATTGCTTAACAGTTTTGATGTAATTTTCGTAATATTTCTTCAGATGCCTGTCCTTTTCAATGTCGGGCGTTATTTGGGGATTATCAGGGACTTTGAAGATTAGAATTGTTCCAAATGCACTTCTGGCGACCAGGCTAAATTCCTGTTTGGTTTCCTTTTTGGTAAATCCTCTAGGAAGTCCAACAGAAATAGCATTGTCAATTCTAAAAGTATCCCATGTTTGGGCCTGGGATAAGAAAGGAAATAAATATATTGCGATCAGTATGATTAATTTTTTCATACTGAAAGAGATACAAAAAGTGTGCTACTCTTTGTACCTCTTTAAACTCTGCTTAAAATCAGAAGCTCAGAATGTCCAAAATCATTCCAGTTTATCCAATTCTTTCTGTACGAAATCTGCCAGTTCTTTCACATATGCAGCAGTGAAGTTAAATTCGATTCCGGCAGTTTCATAGATTTCTTTAATCGTTTTAGTATAACCAAGCTTTAATGCATTAAGGTAGTTGGAAAGCCCTTTTTCAGGATCATTTTTGTAGTTTTTCCAGACTGCAATAGCTCCCAACTGAGCAATTCCATATTCAATATAATAGAATGGGACTTCAAAAATATGCAGTTGTTTTTGCCAAAGATTTTCTAATGCATGCTGATGTTCAGACCAGTTGGCGAAATTATTTCCAAATGGCTCAAATATTTTTGTCCATGCCTCTGACCGCTCTTCACTGGTATGATCAGGATTGGTGTAAATCCAGTGCTGAAACTGATCTACTACAGCAACCCATGGGAGCGTTTTTAGGACATCTTTCAGCTGGTCCTTCTTTGCACGAATCAGATCTTCAGAATTGTCAAAGAATTTATCCCAATGATCCATGGAAATCAGTTCCATACTCATGGAAGCAAGTTCGGCAACCTCCGATGGAAGATGCTTAAAATCATTTAATTCAAGCCCTGCAGAAATAAAAGTATGAACTGCATGTCCGCCTTCGTGAACCATGGTAGTCAGGTCGCGGAATGTTCCGGCAGAGTTCATGAAAATAAATGGGGCACCACTTTCTGCCAGTGGATAATTATAACCACCCGGAGCTTTACCTTTACGACTGTCCACATCGAAAAAGCCATTTGCTTTCATTATTTCCAACCTCTCGCCAATGTATGGACTTAGCCCCCGGAAACATTTAATAGACTTTTCAATCAATTCTTCACCATTGCTGAATGGTTTCAAAGCCGGTTTCCCGGAAATGTCAAC
Source organism: Pedobacter sp. (assembly GCA_036676565.1). Classification (GTDB taxonomy): domain Bacteria; phylum Bacteroidota; class Bacteroidia; order Sphingobacteriales; family Sphingobacteriaceae; genus Daejeonella. Next base: position 213,953 of record JAKFCP010000014.1, on the reverse strand, counting down.
ATCCATATCCCATGGCTTCAATTCATTTAAAGCCAGTGCCTTGAGTCGTTTTTCGGCCTGCAGCTTTAAAAGGGGGACGATTTCTTCCTGAATGGCCTGGTGGAAGTCATAACAGTCGCTGGGCGTATAGTCAAATCGGCCAAGAGCCTGAAACATATAATCCCTGAAGTTTTCAAAGCCGGCATTCAGGGCAACCTTGTGACGAAGTTTTAGTAATGAATTGAATAATTCATCCAGTTTTTCCTTGTCTTCCAGTCTTCGAGCTGTGATGGCTTCCCAGGCTTCCTGCCTCACATTTCGGTCAGTATCTTTAAGGAATACTGCAGCTTGTTCAAGGGTATATTCCTGTCCGCCCAGTTTAACCGACATTGATCCGGTAATCCCCTGGTATTTTTGCTGTTCGACCTGAATTTTGGTCAATAGGGGTATATTTTCTTCCCGGAAGAGTTCGAGGGCCTTTTTTATTCCGCGAACATAGACATAGTATTTGGCCTCATCCAATTGTTCAACAAAAGGACTCTGAATAAATTTTTTATTTAGTTCATTGTTGAGCGGCGCAATTTTCGGTTCGATTTCTGTTGCGAAAAATTGAAAGTCAGTCAATAATTTTTCATCTGTGGTATCGCAGGTCATGCGGATATATCTCCAGGCAAAGTCCTCTTCCAGTGCAGCTTCAATTTCACTTCTGTCACGGAGCGATTGCTCCATGTCTTTAACCGAGTTTAAAGATCTGTTAATCAATTCATTAAATATCGGTTCAAGATTTTCCCATTTTATATTTAATTCCGCAGGGATATAGGTTCTTGGTTTTTTTGAGATTTTAAGATCTTTCATTGGTTATAATTGTATTTAACAGTTAAGAAGCCTGCCCTGCCGATAATGCTTGACTAGTTTCATATTAAAATTTATAATTGATTTCTCAGATAAGCATCCAATAAAAAAAATACTGCAAATACTACTGAAGCAATTCCATTTGTTGTGAAAAAGGCACGATCTACTTTCGACAAATCATCTGGCTTTACCAGTTGATGCTGATAGACGAGTAACAGGATAAAGAAAAGGACTCCGGCAAGGTAAAACCAGGAGAGGTCAGTAAACAGATAGGGCAGAGTCACAAATACAACGGCCAGAAAATGCAAAAAAGAGGATACCTTCAAGGCATTCTTTTTCCCAAGCCAGGCCGGAATAGAATTCAGATTATTTTGCCTGTCAAATTCTTCATCCTGAAGCGCATAAATTATATCAAAGCCGCTTACCCAGCATAAAACGGCCATTGAAAAGTAAACTGGCAGCAGCGCAAATTCTCCCGTAACTACAAGATAGGCTCCGATTGGTGCAAGTGCAAGACCAAGGCCTAGAATGAGATGACAGAGGGGTGTGAACCTTTTTGTATAACTATAGCCTAAAACTACCCCAAGGGCAACGGGGGACAGGTAAAAACAAAGCTTGTTGATCAGCAGGGTCGTCAGGATAAATAAAAGGCTGTTAGCAATTGTAAAAAGTAACGCTTCGTTGGAGCTGATGCGCCCTGAAGGTATATCCCTGATTGCAGTTCTTGGATTCTGAGCATCGATATCCCGATCGAGGTAACGGTTGAATGCCATGGCTGCATTTCGGGCAAAAACCATGCAGAGCAACATTAAAAATAGTTTCTGCCAGTTAAAATCATGCGTTGTGGTTGTCACAGCAAGAAAGAAGCCGATTATAGCAAAAGGCATTGCAAAAACAGTATGGGCAAATAATACAAGGGAAAAGTATTTGTTCATTCGGTTATCTGTTTTTTTGCCGGATTCTGAAAATAGAATTTCAGATTTATTTGTTCTTCTAATCGGAGATTACCGGGTAAATTTCTTATTCAGGTCATTTATAAAATTCAGCAACTCATCACGGCCTTCCTGTGTTTCTGCCGAGGTAATATAATGCTGTGGCACCTCTTCAAAGATCTCGAGAAGGGCTTTTCTGAATTTTGCTATACTTTGATCGGTCTTTACACTCGATTGCTTATCAGCTTTTGTAAAAATCAGCTGGAAAGGGAGGCCGTTTTCACCCAGCCAGGTACAGAATTCAATATCAATCTTTTGCGGATCCAAACGGCTGTCAATCAGGACAAACACACATTGCAGATTTTCGCGGTTCCGGAGATAGAAGCTGATGAATTTTGACCATTCACCCCGGTTACTTTTAGAAGTTCTCGCATATCCATATCCCGGAAGATCGACAAGTTGCCAGTTCTCATTGATCAGGAAATGGTTAATTAACTGAGTCTTACCGGGAGTTTGGGAGGTTTTTGCAAGTCCTTTTCGCTGAACAAGCATGTTAATCAGCGAGGATTTACCTACGTTTGAACGACCAATAAAGGCATATTCAGGTAATTCAGGAGCCGGTAGTTTATCAGTTCTGGTATTACTGCATTGAAATTCTGCGCTTTTAATAATCATCCCGCAAAGGTAGGACATTGCTTGCAATGTTTAAAACCCATGATTTTAATTCAATCTGCAGAGCGTCATATTTTCGATGATTTTGATGAATTTTGATTGAAGGACTAATCTTGGCTGTAGAGGCTTCCTTAATTCCATTATCTTTGCACTGTATGTCAAAAACAGTAAGGCCTTATCAGGATTCAGATGCTACCAAAAAAGAACAGGTAGCAAGTATGTTTAATAATATATCAGGTACCTATGATTTTTTGAACCATTTTCTCTCAATGGGTATTGACAGAATCTGGAGAAAAAAAGCGATTAAAGAGTTGCTTAGTGATAAACCTTCATACATTCTGGACGTTGCAACTGGTACCGGTGATTTTGCATTTGAGGCGATAAAAATTCTTAAACCGCGAAAGGTCATTGGAGTGGATATCTCTGCGGGCATGCTTGGAATCGCTGATCAGAAAATTATAAAGCGGAAAATGCAGGATGTTTTTGAGGTTCGCCTGGGTGATTCTGAAAAATTATTGTTTGATAATGACTCTTTTGATGCGGTGACTGTGGCTTTCGGTGTGCGTAATTTTGAGGATCTTGAAAAGGGACTTAGTGATATGCTAAGGGTATTAAAGCCCGGAGGAAAGGCAGTGATTCTGGAGTTTTCTAAACCAAAGGTATTTCCGGTTAAACAGGGATATAATTTCTACTTCAAATACATAACTCCCACAATCGGGAGAATTTTTTCGAAAGACAGCAGTGCATACACCTATCTTCCTGAATCTGTGGCTTCATTCCCTGATGGAACGAATTTTGACTCCCTGATGCAAAAAGTTGGATTCAAAAATACGAAATACCGTCCGCTGACGTTTGGAATTTGTTCCATTTACACCGGTATCAAATGAAGAAAACTCTCATTCTGTGTATTTTTTTTATTTTTTCGATAAACAGATTAACTGCACAGGAGAGCTGGGGAGGAGGTGTTGACGGGGAACAACTTCATTTTGGTTTTACGTTTCAGTACGTTGCTTCAGAATTTAAAATATTAAAGCGGGCCGACTGGAAGGGGCCATTTATCGATACGTTTAACGGACTTCCAATGATAAATAGTGAAATGAGATCCCTTTCATCTCCTGTTACTCCCGGATTTGGATTAGGCTTTGTATCTGATTACAGACTCGGAGATAATGCGAATCTGCGTTTTACACCGGGAATGGTATTTGCTGATAGAATTGTTAATTATGAATTTGCTGATCCAACTTTTAATGTTCAAAAAAAGGTTCAGGCAACACTGATGGATTTACCTCTTGGAATAAAGCTGAAATCAGACAGAAGGAGGAATTTCAGGGCTTATATGATTGCCGGGGCAAAATATTCAGTTGATATTACTTCGAAAAAGAAAACTGATGATATAGCATTAAGTCCCGAAGCAAAATATCTTAAAAATAATAAAAATACCGTTTGGTATGAAGCAGGAGTTGGATTTGACCTTTATTTTGAGTTTTTCAAAATGTCGCCTGAGATCAAGTTCGCCCAATCACTGAAAAGTGTACTCAGGGATGATGACAGACTTGAAAACCCCTATACATCACCTATTGATAAGTTATTTATCCGAAATTTTCAGTTTAGTCTTTATTTTGAATAAGGATTAAAGGTTAATTTGCAGATTGAAATACCATTTTCAATAATTCTTCCTGTGAAGCATTTTTACATTCTCACGTTTTTTATTTTATTTATTTGCTGTTCATCTCAGGCGCAGGATTATAAAGCTGATCTTTCAATTCGTATTCATTCCATTGGAAATAATAAGGAGTTTATAACTGATCTGCACAGAAGGGGCAAAGAGTTAAAGATCGTTTTTACCAAAACAGATAGTGTCAGCAAGGCTCTGGGTAAAGATGAGCGATTTGTGAGCTTATACAAAGCTTTAAATTCCAAAGATAGCATCCTCACTAAGGAGTTAAAAGGTGTCGTTTTTAAGTCTATTATTGCTTTAGTGAAAGAATACACATATTATACTAAAGACAGTGTACTGATTAATTTGCGAAAGCACAGGGCTTTTGATGAATTACTAAAAAAAGCTGCTGATCCAACAGATAATGGGCTTGAAGAGGAATTGGAACGTACAAAAAAAAAGGATTGTACTGGATGGTACCAGTTATACCATCAGTATCAAGACTGCTGACAAAGAGCGAACTTATCAGCTTAGTTCACCTACACCAGCCAGCCATCCATTTCTTTACCGAATAATCCAAGAGCCATTGAATTTTAAGAAGTTCTAAAGAGTGATATTTAAACTCAGGTTTTGCTTCAAATTCCTTAATTTCGGGTTTTCAAATAATTATGTCAAAAATAGCTTTAATAACCGGTGCAACTGCCGGAATCGGCGAAGCATGCGCCCGCCTCTTTGCCCAACAAAATTACGATCTTATTATTACCGGTCGCCGGACAGAACGTTTGGATGCTCTGGCTCAGGACCTGGTTAATGAATATGGTATTCGGGTAAATACATTGACCATGGATGTCAGAAATAAAGAGGAGGTTGAAAGACTGGAGACTTTATCGGATGATTGGAAAAAAGTCGATGTATTGATTAACAATGCCGGTTTATCGCAGGGTATGGATCCAATCAATGCCGGAAGTACCACTGATTGGGAAGTGATGATCGATACCAATATCAAAGGCTTATTATATGTGACCAAAGTTGTTTCTAACTGGATGATCAAACATAAATCCGGACACATAGTCAACCTTGGTTCAATTGCCGGAAAGGAAACCTATTTGAATGGAAATGTGTATTGTGCGACTAAGCATGCCGTTGATTCACTGAATAAAGCAATGCGGATTGATCTCCTGCCTCATAAGATTAAAGTAACAGGTGTGCATCCTGGAGCTGTGGATACAGAATTTTCACAAGTGCGCTTTCATGGCGACCAGGAACGTGCTAAAAAAGTGTACGAAGGTTATGAGCCCCTGCATGCACAGGATATTGCGGAAACTATTTGGTTTGCAGTGTCACGTCCCGCACATGTAAACATTAACGATATGATCGTGATGCCAACAGCTCAGGCGAGTACTTCTCATCATCTAAAAGAATAGTTGGAGGGCATATCTCCGGAATAAATGTAAAATTTCCTTCCAACTAATCAGGATTGTGTAGTTTTGCATTAATCACTAACCAAATTAAAATCATTTCAGGAAATGCCTCTGCAACAAAATATTGATCAGGATATTAAATCCGCCATGTTGAGTAAGGATAGTACCCGTTTGCGCGGACTAAGGGCCATAAAAGCTGCACTACTTGTTGCCAAAACAGAAAAGGGTGCGCAGGAAATACTTACCGAAGAAGCAGAACTTAAAGTTCTGCAAAAACTGGCTAAGCAGCGCAAAGAGTCTGCTGATATATACCAGTCCCAAAATCGCCCGGATCTTTATCAGATAGAACAGGAGGAGTTGCAGGTTATTGAAGCCTATTTGCCAAAGCAGATGGACAAAGATGCCATTAGTGCTTTTATTAAAACAGTAATTGCTCAAACTGGTGCTTCTGGTATGAAAGATATGGGTAAAGTGATGGCGGTTGTAAGTAAGGATCTGGCCGGTAAGGCTGATGGCAAAACGGTTTCTGAACTTGTAAAGGAGCTGCTCGCTTAATTATTGGATCATCCAGGGGTTAATTGATAATTAGGGCTTATTTTCTTTCTAATAAAATAAGTTTTTATATTGATTTAACTTTTAGACTTATACCTTAGCAGGTAAAAAGAAAAATGTACTTAAAGATTCTATGGAGTTCGAGATAAAAGAAGAAAACGGTTTTAAATACATTGAAGAGGGAGAAGGAGAAGTGCTCTTGTTGCTTCATGGCTTAATGGGTGCACTTAGTAACTGGACTGATGTTGTTCAAGAATTTAAGAAGGATTATAGGGTGATCATACCCTTGTTACCATTATATGATCTTCCATTGCTTACTACAGGTGTAAAAACACTTGCCAAGTTTGTCCATAAGTTTGTAAAATATAAAAAGCTGAAGAATATAACCGTGCTTGGTAATTCCCTGGGAGGTCATGTTGGCTTAATATATACTCTTAATCATCAGGATGAGGTAAAAGCTTTGGTTTTGACCGGTAGTTCAGGTTTATATGAAAATGCTTTCGGAGGATCTTTCCCCAGGCGTGAAAGCTATGATTTCATAAAGGAAAAGGTTGAATTTACCTTTTATGATCCTGCTACAGCAACAAAGGAATTGGTTGATGAGGTTTATCAGATAGTGAATGACAGGATTAAGGTGATTAAGATCCTTGCGATGGCAAAATCAGCCATCAGGCATAATATGTCAAAAGATATTCATAAGATTAAGGTTCCTGTTTGCCTTATCTGGGGGAAAGATGATAAAATTACTCCGCCGGAAGTAGCGGTGGAGTTTAATCAGTTATTGCCCGATTCTGAATTGAACTGGGTCGATCTATGTGGTCATGCTCCAATGATGGAACGGCCTGTTGAATTTAATGCGCATTTAAAACGTTTTTTAGATCGTATATATTAGTAAAAGCAGAGCTATATGTTTGCACACGAACTCATATCGGATAGTATCCCAGCTTTAAGAACTTCTGATACCGTTCAGAAAGTGCATGAAAGAATGGCTGAATTTCGTGTGAATCACCTTCCGATAGTTAATGACAAACAATTTTTGGGACTCGTTTCGGATGAAGACCTGATTGAGGTTCAGGATCCAGATGCTCCTGTTGGAAGTTTAAGCCTGGCTCTTCATAATCCTTTCGTATACGAAGAACAGCATATTTATGATGTAATTCGTTTATTCTATGAGCAGAAATTAAGTCTGGTACCTGTTCTTGATTCTAATAAAAACTACAAGGGACTTATTTCCATAAATACCATGATGGAATATGTTGCCACAATTACAGCTGTGAAAGAGCCCGGAGGCATCATTATCCTTGAGATTACGAACAGGAATAATTCACTGGCACATATTTCCCAGATCGTAGAATCAGATAATGCCCAAATTCTGAGCTCTTATGTTCAGTCATTTCCAGATTCAACAAAGCTTGAAATCACATTAAAACTCAATCGTACAGATTTATCCTCTATTATAGCTTCTTTTCTTAGATATGATTATCATGTCAAGGCTACCTTTAATGATACCAAATCAGACGATGGTACTTCAGACAGATATGATCAGCTAATGAACTATCTCGATATCTAAAAGCACAACATGAAGATTGCAATTTACGGCAGGCAATTCAACAATACTGTATTACCACATGTTCAGCAGGTTTTCGACAGCCTTGCAGAACATGCTGTTGAAGCCTTTGTCTATGATAAATATAATCACTTCATATCTGGCAAAATATTTTTTCCGAGGAAGTTCCAAATCTTTAGAAATTCTCAGGATCTGATTGATGCTAAGGTAGATGTAATGATCAGCCTCGGAGGTGACGGCACCTTGCTCGATACTGTTACCCTGATTCGTGATTCAAATATTCCGGTTATCGGGATAAACTTTGGACGCTTAGGGTTTTTAGCCAGCATCAACAAAAGTGATATTGCAAATGCAATGATTAGCCTGGTTAACAAGGACTTTACGCTGGATAAACGGGTTCAGCTTTGTATAGAGTCAGAACTGAAGTTATTTGGAAATGAAAATTTTGCTTTGAATGATGTAACCATCCATAAACGGGATACCTCGGCCATGATGATTGTGCATGCCTATCTCAATGGAGATTTTTTGAATTCCTATTGGGCAGATGGTATTATCGTAGCTACTCCAACCGGGTCAACAGCCTATTCTTTGAGTTGCGGTGGTCCGATTATATTCCCGGGTTCCGGAAATATGGTCGTTACCCCAATTTCTCCTCATAATCTGAATGTTCGGCCAATAGTCTTATCTGATACTAATATTCTTTCTTTCGAAATCGAAGGCAGGAGTTCGAAATACCTTCTGACCTGTGATTCCCGAACAGAGGTTATCGATACATCCATAAAAGTTAAAGTAAAGAAGGCTGGTTTTGGAATCAATTTGATCAGGCTGAATAATGAAAACTATTTATCTACGTTAAGGAATAAATTGCTCTGGGGAATTGATACCAGAAATTATTAAGAACAGCTTCTGCATTCATGCGTAGATTAGTACTAGTCATTATATTGCTTTCCGGAAGCTTCATTAGTTTAGCTCAGACCTGGGAATTTGGAGGTTTTTTGGGCGGTGCGGGTTATATGGGGGATATTAACCCTGTTAAAGCATATAAACTGACAGATCCCGCCTTTGGTGTTCAGGTCAAGCGAAATTTTGATGGTTACTGGTCCGCAAAGCTGAATTATATGTATGGTAAGGTTCGGGCGAGTGATGCGGCTTCTTCCAATACCTATCAGATTGAACGGAATCTTGATTTTCATTCCCCTGTGTCTGAGTTATCCATGCAGATAGAATTCAATCTGTTCAGATATATGGCTGGTGCGGATTTTGGTTATGCAACCAGAAAGTTGAGTCCTTATTTATTTACCGGTATTGCCTCCTTTTCTTATAATCCACTAACTAATTATAATGGTGATGAGATTGAACTCAGGCTTCTTCAGACTGAGAATGTTGCTTACAAGAAGAGTGCAATCAGTGTACCTTATGGAGCAGGGCTAAAGTATAATATTAGCGGAAATTGGACAATTCTTGGCGAGTTTGGCTATCGGACAGCGTTTACTGATTATCTTGATGATATTAGCGGCAGATATATTGATTTTAATGTTGTTTCTCCGGCGAGTTCTTTAACACAGGCACTGGCTGATCGGTCGATCCCTCCACAGATTGGAACACCGGGGACACAAAGGGGGGATTTCAGGCCAAGAGATACGTATATGTTTGCGGGTGTTGGACTTACTTATACCTTCATCCCGATTAAGTGTCCTACCTTTTAAGCTTTTGTGCCATTAAAAACAATTCATTACAAATGAAAATCTGTTTTATTTCAAGTAGCAGATTAACGTAATTAAGTCATAACTTTGCATCGCGAAATTTTGGAACAATTTTTCGGGGTATTCATTGGATATCATGCAATTAAAAATTATTCCGGTTTTGAATGTTAAACTTAGTAAATGAGCCTGATTGAACAGATAGATAAGGATAAATTGCCGCAACATATAGCAGTGATTATGGATGGAAACGGCCGTTGGGCAAAGGAAAAGGGAAAACTGCGGGTATTTGGCCATCAGAATGGAGTTGTTGCCGTCCGAGATACGGTAGAAGGTGCAGTTGAACTGGGTATTAAATATCTGACACTCTATGCATTTTCAACCGAGAACTGGAACAGACCAAAGCTGGAAGTAATGGCTTTGATGGAACTGCTTGTTTCAACTATCAGTAAGGAAACTAAAACTTTAATGGATAATGGGGTGCGTTTAAATGCTATTGGAAACTTATCTTCCCTTCCAGAAAAATGTCGCAAGCAATTAATGGAAGCAATAAAGAAGACCTCATTAAATACAAATTGTACACTCACTCTTGCGCTCAGCTACAGTTCAAGATGGGAAATTACAGATGCAGCTAAAAGAATAGCTGAAAAAGTCAGGGATGGTGAGTTAAAAGCCGAGGAAATTACCGAAGATGTTTTTGGCGCTCATTTGAACACAGCCGGCATTCCTGATCCGGAGCTGATGATCCGGACCAGCGGGGAGCACAGAATCAGCAATTATCTTTTATGGCAAATTGCTTATGCTGAATTGTACTTTACTTCAAAATTATGGCCTGATTTCAGACGGCAGGATCTATTTGAAGCCGTATTGGATTATCAGAAACGTGAGCGACGATTCGGGATGACAAGTGAACAGTTGAACTAATTTTCACTTTTAACACTTTTTAACAAGCTATTAGCTTAATTTAGCACCTTTAAGACACCAAATGAATCGCATTCTTATACTGTTTTTACTACTTATATCCGGTACTTCTGCAATGGCCCAGTTTGGGAGAACCGGAACTCCAACACCAGCAAGACCTGCAGCATCTAATGATGAACTTAGCTATCTGAATCCCAAAGACTTTGTTATTGGTGGAACGACCATTCTGGGTACTGAATTTTTGGATAAGGATGTTTTGATTACGATTTCTAAATTAACCAAGGGCGACAGGATAACCGTGCCGGGAGATGCTACTTCCAACGCCGTTAAAAATTTGTGGGCTCAGGGATTATTTGATGATGTAAAATTAAACATCGCCGAAATCAGGTCTGATTCGATCTTTTTTGAGATTGAAGTAGTGGAACGCCCGCGTTTAACCAGAATCGAATTGATCGGCCTAAAGAAAGGCGAAATAGCAGATGTGCGCGAAAAATTAAACGATAAGACAGGTAAGGTTGTCAATGAGAATTTATTGAAAACAACTACTGATATTATTAAGAAACATTTTACTGAAAAAGGTTACCTCTTCACGGATGTTTTGATTGCCGAAAGAAAGGATACCTCAGAAGCGAATAATAAGATTCTGGATATTACAGTTGAAAAGAACGACCGGGTTAAAATAAGTGAAATTGTTTTTACCGGGAATAAAGACTTTAAAAACAAAAATTTAAAGAAATATCTCAAGAAGACTAAAGAAAAGGCCATTTACAAGGTGTTTGGGTCAGGTAAATTTTTGCAGAATAAGTATGATGAGGATAAGCTGAACCTGATATCAAAGATGCATGAAAAGGGCTATCGGGATGCTGAAATAATCAAAGACACCACCTACCGCACCGGTAAAAGTACTATTGGTGTTAAAATTGACCTGCATGAAGGGCCGAAGTATTATTTCGGAAATATAACCTGGGCAGGAAATGCGAAATATTCCACTAAAGTTCTGGAGACTATTCTGGCGATCAATAAAGGAGAAGTTTTCAGTGAGAAAAAGCTTCAAAGAAAACTTACGAGTAGTCCGGGAGGAGATGATGTATCCTCACTTTACATGAATGATGGTTATCTTACTTTCAATGTGGATCCGGTTCAAACCAAGGTTTATGGTGATACCATTGATCTTGAAATGAGAATGTATGAAGGCCCTCAATACACCATTAACAATATTAAGGTTAAGGGTAATGAGCTAACCAATGATAAAGTAATTTTGAGAGAGATCCGGACCAAACCAGGCCAGAAATTCTCCAAAGAGCTTATTGTAAGAAGTACACGTGAAATTGCACAGCTGGGAAATTTTGACGATACTAAAACTGACCCTAAACCTATCAATATTAATCCTAATGATGGTACGGTTGATATCGAATACAATGTGGTCGAAAAACCTTCTGATCAGATTGAATTGTCAGGAGGTTTTGGTGGAGGACGTGTGGTCGGTACTTTAGGGTTAACATTCAATAATTTCTCAGCTCGTAATCTTTTCAATAAGAGTGCCTGGAAGCCATTACCCAAAGGAGATGGTCAAAAGTTGAGCATCAGGGGGCAAACCAATGGTAAGTTCTATCAATCTTATAGTTTTTCATTCTCTGAACCATGGCTGGGTGGAAAAAAACCTATTTATTTTGGTATCAGCGCCTTTACTTCACTGCAGTCAAACGGACTTAGAAACGGGGATGCGAATCAACAGAAAATTCGCATGAATGGTATGACCTATAGCCTTGGTAAGCGTTTAAAATGGCCGGATGATTATTTTCAGGCAAATACCTCTATCAACCTGCAGCAATATATTTTGAACAATTATAATGCGTTCATTTTTTCTACAGGTACTTCCTATAACTTTAACTTAACTCAGGAGATTAGCAGAAGTTCTGTCGATGCACCTATATTCCCTACATCGGGTTCAAATTTAAAATTGACAATTCAGGCAACTCCTCCTTATTCATTATTGAATAATAAGAATTATGCAATCGCAACGGATAAGGAAAAATACAGATTTACTGAGTACCATAAATGGAAGTTTGAGTCACAATGGTTTCAGCGTATCTACGGAAAGCTGATTCTTAAGGCTCAGGCTCAGTTCGGCTTTCTTGGTATTTACAATCAGGCGGTTGGTCAGTCGGCTTTTGAACGATTCAAACTTGGTGGTGATGGTATGCAGGGATTTGATTTCCTTCAGGGTTCTGAAATTATTGCAATGCGTGGTTATGCAAACAATGCCATTATTCCTGCAGGATCTAACCCGACGATTGCACAGGGATCAGGAAGCCCCTTGTTTAATAAATATGTTCTGGAACTAAGGCACCCTATTACTGCCAGTCAGACTGCAACCATTTTCGTACTGGCCTTTGCTGAAGGGGGAAATACCTGGAATTCATTCCGTGATTTCGCACCATTTAACATCAGACGTACGGCAGGAGTTGGAGCAAGAGTATTTTTACCTATTTTTGGTCTTCTTGGGATTGATTATGGCATTGCCTTTGATAAGATACCTGGTTTGCCTGATAGTGGAAAAAATCCATTCACCTTCAGTATTTCACAGGCCTTAAATGGAGGATTTAATTAAGGAAATTTAATCATCAAAGGTTCTATCCCGCACATGCGGGATAATAAATAATATAAATAAACAGATGAAAAGAATTCTTATTATAGCGTTATTATTTGTCTTTACGAGTTTAGGGGCATCTGCACAGCGTTTTGCATACGTGGATAGCGATTATATTTTGAAACATATTCCTGAATATAATTCCTCTCAGAAGCAGTTGGACGCACTTTCTGCACAATGGCAGAAAGAGGTGGATGCAAAATTTATCGCGATCGAAGGACTTTTTAAAGCTTATCAGGCCGATCAGGTTTTACTGACCGAAACGATGAGAAAGACCAGAGAAAATGAAATAATTGAAAAGGAAAAGGAAGCAAAGGAATTTCAAAGACAAAAATTTGGGTTTGAAGGTGAACTTTTTCAGATTCGGACTAAATTAATAAAACCGATCCAGGATCGTGTTTCTAAAGCAGTTCAGGCTGTTGCGGATGCTCAGCAACTGGATATGATATTTGATAAAAACAGCGAGATTACACTTTTATATGCAAGTCCGCGTTTAGACAAAAGTAATGATGTAATTACCAGGTTAGGTTATAAACCCGGAACAATAAATAAATAAGATCTCTCACAAATTATAAACAAAAAACAGAATACAAGAAAAAATGAAAAATTTATTAAAAATAGGAGTTGTTGCACTTGGAATGTTCCTTGCAGTAGGTACTGCGAATGCCCAGCAAAAATTTGGTCACATCAATTCTGCTGATCTGTTGCAGGCAATGCCAGAAATGAAAACTGCTGATGCAACTTTCCAGACCTTTGCAAAGGCAAAGCAAACATCTCTTGAATTGATGGGTGCTGAACGTCAGAAATTAGTTACTTCTTACGAGGAAAAATATAAAACACTTAGCGAGGCTAACAGAGCTACTTTAGAGAAAGAATTAACCACACTAGGTGCAAGTATTCAGGATCTTGAGAAACGTATCACAGATGCTCAGGAAAAGGCTCAGGAAGAGCTAACTACCAAACGTACTGAAATCTATCAGCCTGTCTTTAAAAAAGCAGAGGATGCAGTTAAGGCAGTAGCTAAAGAAAAGGGCTTTGCTTACGTTTTCGATGTTTCTCAACCGGGAGTAGTTTATTTTGACGGAGGAACTGATCTGATCAATGATGTGAAAACTAAATTAGGCATCACAACTGCAGCTAAATAAGAGTTTAAATCAGAATGAAATCTAATGCGAAGCTAAATGCTTCGCATTTTTTTTGTTCAAAAAATTCAACATAACTGCTCAAAATATTATTCTATTTTTGAAATATGAGTTCATCACTTCCCATTGGAATTTTCGATTCCGGAATCGGAGGCCTTACGGTTGCAAATGCTATCCGAAAAATTTTACCAAATGAACAGATCATCTATTTTGGTGATACCGCTCATATGCCTTACGGTGATAAATCGCCAGAAGCAATAAAATTCTACAGCCTCAAGATTGCTAAGTTCCTTCTGGATAAAAATTGTAAGCTCATTCTGATTGCCTGTAATACAGCATCAGCTCATGCCTATCATGAACTTGTGCATTTTCTTGGTGACAAAGTGCCTATTATAAATGTGATTGATCCGGTGGTAAATGCAATGCTTAATAAGGGAAAGTATAAAAAAATAGGAGTGATTGCGACAAAATCAACTATTCGGTCTGATATTTATTCTAAAAAATTTAAGATAGCAGATCCTAATATTGAGGTTTCATCACTTGCGACCCCCTTGCTGGCACCTATGATCGAGGAAGGTTTTTTTAATAATAATATCAGTAAAACAGTGATTAATTCATACCTGACCTCTCCAAAACTCAAGAAAATCGATAGCCTGATACTTGCCTGTACACATTATCCTCTGATAAAGCCCGAAATTTCTTCATTTTACGGTGGTAAAGTTGATATTATCAATACCGCAGAAATAGTTGCTGAGGACCTGAAAGAACGTTTGTCAAAGCTTAATCTGCTTAATGAAGGGCCTGCAAAACGCCATCAGTTTTTTGTTTCAGATTATACCCCTTCATTTGCAAAGAGCACGCGTTTGTTTTTTGGAGAGAAGATTCATCTGTCTTATAAACCTATTTGGGATTAAATTAAATTCTTTATAATAGATAGATTTAGTCTGCATTTATAAGCATAATCCTTAAGTTTGCGTACATAAGCCCGGTAAATTGACTTTCTATCTGACATATGTACTAGTTGCTACGGCGTTATTTGCATTTACAGCACTGTTTACTCTGTTTGCCTTATATTCTGAACGAAAAATTTCCGCATTCATTCAGGATCGCATTGGGCCGATGGAGGTCGGAAAATATGGTACTCTGCAGGCATTTGCCGACATTATAAAGATGCTTCAAAAGGAATTCATTATTCCGACAGCCTCCGATAAAATTCTATTTGTACTTGCTCCCATAGTTATTTTCGTTTCAGTTTACCTGGGTTTTGCAGCATTACCCTGGGCACCGGGACTCATACCTTCTTCACTGAATTTGGGTCTTTTTTACATTTTTGCGATACTTTCAATAGAAACTTTGGGAATATTAATGGCAGGCTGGGGCTCAAATAATAAATATGCCCTCTTAGGTTCCATGCGTTCGGTTGCCCAGATGATTTCTTATGAGATCCCTGCGGGTGTTGCATTAATTTCTGCTGTTATGATCGCGCAAAGTCTGAATCTTCAGGAAATTAGTATTAAGCAGGGGATACTCAGTACCGAGCACATTTATTTTCTTGGAATCTGGGAGGTAAAGTCTGTTGGCGGCTTCCTTGCATGGAATGTTTTTCAGGCTCCGCATCTGATCCTTGCTTATATCATTTACTTTATTGCTTCACTGGCTGAATGTAATCGTGCACCATTTGATATTCCGGAGGCTGAATCAGAGCTTGTTGGAGGTTTTCATGTTGAATATTCAGGATTGAGGTTTGCTTTCATTTTTCTTGCCGAGTATTCAATGATGTTTCTGGTTGGAATGATAGGGGTGGTTTTGTTTCTTGGCGGATGGAATACTCCGCTGCCTAATATAGGTTCTGCTAAGCTGGCCTTATGGACAAGCGGAATAGGATGGGGAATCTTCTGGATTCTGATCAAGACCCTGGCAGTGGTTGCAGTACAGATTTGGATAAGATGGACCCTTCCAAGATTAAGGGTTGATCAGCTTATGAGTTTTTGCTGGAAGGTTTTAACTCCTTTGGCATTTTTATGTATGCTAATCTCAGGCTTGTGGAGGCTGGGTGTGATGCAATAGAATGATTTTTAGAAGAAAATGCAGATATATCCTGTAATAAGATGATAAAAAAGGTATTAAATGCTTTCAAAACTGTATTTAAAGGTTTAGGCCTGACCTTGGGTCATTTCTATGCAGCAAGAGAGAGCAGGAAAGTATTATCTATTACGGATAAGGATTATTTTGCTCAAACCAGTGGCATGACAACCATCCAGTACCCTCATCAGAAATTACCTGTGCCGGAAGTTGGGAGGTACCAGCTGGATGTAGAAATGGATGATTGTATAGTATGTGATTTATGTGCTAAGATCTGTCCGGTTGATTGTATTGAGATTGAAAGTATAAAAGCAACTGAGGCTATTGGAAAAACTTCCGACGGTACAACAAAGCGTCTTTATGCTGCAAAGTTTGATATCGATATGGCAAAATGTATGTACTGCGGTTTGTGTACTGTTGTTTGTCCTACCGAGTGCATAGTCATGACTGATACCTATGACAGAAGTATGCCTGATTTGAAAGAAATGATCTATAAATTTTCGGATATGAAGCCGGAAGAAGCTGAAGAGAAGCGGATGGCTCTGGAAAAGCTCAACGCAGAGAGATTGGCTGCAAAAGAAGCTGCAATGCAACAGAAAACTCAAAATTAATTATGGGACAGGAGCAGATTATATTTTACTTCTTTGCTGCATCGGTACTCATTTCTGCACTATGTGTCGTAGTTATGAAGAATCTCGTCAGAAGTATTTTTCTGTTTTTTGTAACTCTCTTTTCACTTGCGGCTCTTTATTTATTTGCGCTGGCTGAATTTATTGCATTGACTCAGGTAGTTATTTATGCCGGTGGAGTACTGGTACTTATGCTTTTTGCCTTTATGTTATCTAACAGGGAATTACTCAATAGTCTCAAACCGGCAACTTCTGGCTTTAAGGTCAATCATTTTGCAGGAGTTTTAATCGGCCTTTTATTCCTTTTAATACTATTAACAGTTATAATTAATACTGATTTCAATCAGTTAAACTGGATGCAGGAAAGGGAACCAATCAATGCAGGTGATAACACCACGCATCAGATAGGTATCCAAACAATGACAACTTATCTGCTTCCTTTTGAAATACTTTCGGTATTTCTGATGATGGCATTGATTGGTGCGGCACATCTGGCCAGAAAGGGGGGGAAGGCATGATTCCAATTGCACATTTTATGTTAATCAGTGCCGGCCTTTTTTGTATCGGTCTTTATGCAGTATTGACCAGGAGAAATGCAATTCAGATTCTGATTGGTATTGAGTTTATGATCAATGCTGCGGTTTTGAATTTTGTCGCTTTTGGGAGGTATGATAAAATAGCAGGCGGAGGTCAGATGTTTGCTTTATTTGCAATTGTTCTTGCAGCAGCAGGAGTTGCAGTTGCCCTTGCGATCATTTTAAATGTGTATAAATATTTCAAGTCGATAGACCCAACTAAAACTGATACATTGAAGGATTGATGGAAGGACTAAACTTATTAGAAAACAGAGGTTTGATTGCGCTTTTAGCTGCGATATTACCTTTGTTTTCTTTCGTTTTTATACTTTCTTCAAAAAAAGGTGGGGGTGCCAACTTCGCGTTATCAGCTATTTCACTGTCTTTCCTTTTATCAATGTATCTGTTCTCACAGATCTGGAATGCAGCTCCCGAGCACAAGCAATTTTCTTGGTTTCTGATTGGGAAGGTTCAGTTTTATGCAGGGATACTTTTGAATAATCTTAGCGTTCTGATGATGGCTCTGGTCTCCGGAATCTCAGTTTTGGTTCATATTTATTCACGTGAGTATATGAAGAACGACCCTAATATTCACAGGTATTGGGCCTATCTGGGCTTATTTTGTTTCTCAATGCTTGGACTGGTGATTTCAGACAGTTTATTATTGATATATCTTTTCTGGGAACTGGTTGGTTTTTCATCCTATCTTCTGATTGGTTTCTGGTTTAGCAAACATGCAGCATCACAGGCTGCCAAGAAAGCATTCATCATCAACAGAATTGGTGATTTGGGTTTTCTGACCGGAATCCTTATCATTTATACCCAGTTTCAGACACTTGATTTAGTCAGACTTTTTGGAGATGGGGGGGTAATAAGTACTGCCTCAATTGAAAATGGTTTTTGGATCAGCGGATCACAGCAAATGCCTGCAATCTGGCTAAGTATTGCCGGTTTTGCCTTTTTTTTTGGTGCAATGGCTAAATCTGCACAATTTCCATTGCATACCTGGCTTCCCGATGCGATGGAAGGGCCTACTTCAGTTTCATCGCTGATACATGCAGCTACAATGGTTGCTGCCGGAATTTTCCTGATCGCCCGGATCTATCCTGTTTTTGATCCTCTGGTATTGGATATAATGGTTTGGATTGGTGCTTTTACAGCCTTCATGGCAGCCACAATTGCTTTAACCCAGAACGATATTAAACGGATATTGGCCTATTCCACAATTTCGCAATTAGGCTTTATGGTTATGGCTCTCGGGATCGGGGCTTATTCTGAGAGCATATTTCATTTAACAACCCATGCGTTCTTTAAATGTTTATTGTTTCTTGCCGCAGGTTCTGTGATTCATCAGCTCCACCATTATTGTGAAAAAAACAGTCATGATTTTGATCACCAGGATATCCGCATGATGGGTGGATTAAGGAAAAGAATGCCATTTGCATTTTTTGGGATGTGTCTAGCTTCAGCGGCCCTGGTTGGATTACCTTTAACTTCAGGATTCCTGTCAAAGGATTCTATACTGATCAGGACGTTTGAATGGACTGCAACCCGCGAAGGTGTTTTTGTAATTCTTCCATGGTTATTGGTTTTAACATCCTGGCTGACTGCTTTTTATACTTTCAGATTGATCTTTAAAGTCTTTTTTGGAGAATCAAGAGAGATTAAAGCAAATAAACTGGGTCACATCAATGATTCGCCGGCTCAGATGACGTATGTTTTACTAATACTTTCATTTTTTTGCACATTTATTGTCTTTGCTTTTAATCCTGCCTCTTTTGAATCGTCCTGGTTATGGAAGGGCTTTGAAGTATCCATGGTTCGAGAAATCAGGGTTTTTCACTGGCTGGTGCCTTTAATATTGAATTTTGGATCTTTTGTATTCATCTTTATCAGCTACAGAATTTATGTTCTTGATAAAGGACCCCAATTAAAGAAAATAACCTGGCTCTATCATATTTCAAATCGGGGATGGTTTTTTAATCAGATTTATAGTTTTATGTTCATCAGATCTGTAGAAAGGCTTTCCCTAATCTCATATAGATTTGATAGAACAGTAATTGATGGTTTGGTTATCAGTATGGCCACATTAACAAAAATAATATCCTCAATTACTGACTGGTTTGACAGAAGAATCATTGATGGATTGGTCAATGCCTGCGCCTCATTGTCAAGATACATTGGACGGTTCTTCAGAAATTTTCAATCGGGCAGATTACAACACTATCTTACGACTATGTTGCTTGTTGTGCTCTCATTTTTTATTTTAAGTTATCTGATATGAGATTAATTCAATTATTCATCTCCACAAAAGGGTTAGAGGGAGGGTCAATATGAATCTGCTTTCTATTCTCATATTCCTGCCAATCGTGGCCGCCTTGCTGATTCTGGTACTGCCATCAGGCTTTCAGCAGAGGTTTAAGTACATTAGTCTTGGCGTCAGTCTGATTCAATTTTTATTAAGTGTCTTTATCTATACCCGCTTCAGCAGCACCGCAGCCGGAATAAACAGGGAAGAGCAGTTTCAGCTTATTGAAAAATTACCCTGGATCCGTCTCGACCTTGGAAGTATCGGTAAACTGGAGATTGATTATTTCTTAGGCATCGACGGTTTATCTATGCCATTTCTGATGCTGAGTGCCCTGGTCATGTTTGTGGCTACCCTGGCGTCCTGGGAAATTAAAACGAATCTAAAAGCATATTTCTCCCTGTTCCTATTGCTGAACACGGCGGTAATGGGTGTTTTTTGTGCCCTCGACTTTTTCCTTTTTTATATTTTTTATGAATTGATGCTCTTACCTCTTTATTTCCTGATCGGGATGTGGGGTGGTGCCAGAAGGGAATACGCGGCTATTAAATTCTTCCTGTATACCTTGTTCGGTTCGGTATTCATGCTGCTTGTGATTATCGGATTGTACTTCTCTGTATTGAATCCGGCTACCGGTAACCATACATTTAATATGATCCTAATGATGGATCCGGGGAATTACATCAATGGTTCAGTATTTTCATCAATGGCTGGACAAAGCATTTTAGGTATATCTGCCAGATTACTCGCTTTTATCGTGCTTTTTATTGCTTTTGCGATCAAGGTTCCTATTGTTCCGCTTCATACCTGGTTACCTGATGCCCATGTGGAGGCTCCAACACCTGTTTCAATTATTCTGGCCGGTCTGTTACTGAAAGTAGGAGGTTATGGTATTCTGAGGATATGCTTTAGTATTTTTCCTGATTCTGCCATTCAATCGGCCTGGTGGATTGGTCTGATCGGACTTGTTTCAATTCTTTACGGCGCAATGAATGCATTGGCTCAGACTGATTTAAAACGCCTGATCGCCTATTCTTCTGTTTCACATATGGGTTTTGTACTCCTTGGTATTGCTTCGGCAACAACAGAAGGAATAAGTGGTGCAATGCTACAGATGATCAGTCATGGTGCCTTGTCGGCAATGCTCTTCTTTCTCGTCGGAATGATTTATAACCGGGTTCATGACCGCGAAATTTCTAATTTCAGAGGTTTAGCCGAATTGATGCCTCAATTTACATTTTTTGTGATGATCGCTTTTTTTGCATCTCTTGGTTTGCCGGGATTCTCAGCGTTCATGGCCGAAGCTTTCAGCCTGATTGGTGCTTTTACTTCAGAGGATGTAAATGGTCTTTTACCGCGGTGGATGGCAATAGGAGCTTCCGTTGGAATTTTACTCAGTGCTGCCTATTTCCTGTGGACATTACAGCGTATGTTCTTTGGCCAGGTCCGTTTGAAGGGAGGAGATGTCTGGAAAGATCAGCTTGTAGATGTTAAGACCAGGGAAAAATTTGCGCTGGTACCTCTTGCGGTACTTGCTTTGCTTTTAGGGATATTTCCTTCTTTGCTGTTTGATAAAATGAATGCTTCAGTTCTGGCATTGGTTCAGTTAATTACAGGATAATGAATGATCTGATTCCATACATTGCTTCATCCATCCGGGATTCATTAGCGAGTTTATCTTTTTTTAGTGCCGAGATAAGTTTGGTTTTGGGTTTCCTTTTTGTAATTATTGCCGATCTCTTTTTTAGCAAACGATACCCCCAGCTAAGTTTTATACTCGCACTTCTTACTTTATTGCTGGTCGCCTACCAAAGCAGCGGATTTCTGAAAATTGACAGCACTTCGCTGTTCGGAGGAATGATCATTATGGATCATTTATCTATACTATTTAAGCTTCTCTTTTGTCTTGCCAGTATACTGTTTGTTTTATTTGTTCGATTTAATCGGGCTTTTCAGAGCCATGATAAGGGTTTTGGAGATATGTATGCCATACTGCTTGCGGTTCATCTGGGGCTTAATCTGATGGCTATGTCAGCAAATTTGCTAATGATATATCTGTCACTCGAAATGGTATCTCTTGGATCCTATTTAATGGTAGGTTATCTTTCATCAGGTCAAAAGCAAACTGAAGCTGCAATGAAATATGCATTGTTTGGGGCAGTTTGTTCAGCCATTATGCTTTATGGAATTTCATTGCTGTATGGATTTACAGGTACCCTTTATTTAAGTGATCCTGAATTTATGTCTGGATTGAAAAGTCTGCCTCTTATGTCCTCAGGACTTGCCCTTATTATGTTGTTTATCGGTATTGCATTCAAATTATCCCTTGTACCTCTTCATTTCTGGTCGCCTGATGTTTATGAAGGTGCCCCAACACCGGTAACTGCTTTCCTGTCAACTGCTCCCAAAATTGCAGGATTTGCTGTTTTGATTAAGTTTTTGGAAATATTCTATGATCCGGGATCAAAGACATTGAGTTCTTCCATACTGGATCTGAATTATATTAGTGCATTTCTTGCTATTCTGAGTATGCTGCTAGGAAATTTTGTTGCAATCTGGCAGAATAATGTCAAGCGGATGCTGGCTTATTCATCAATTGGTCATACCGGGTTTATGATTATGGCTCTATTTATTTTTTCAACAAGTGGATTTAAAGCAATTATATTCTATATGACTATTTATGTGATCATGAATATGGCTGCATTCATGCTTGTTGATGAAATAGAAGAAAAAACAGGGAAGCAATATATTGATGAATATAAAGGTTTAGGAAAACAGAATAGCTTACTGATGGTTAGTCTGCTGATCGTTCTGGTTTCGCTTACAGGTTTGCCCCCAACTGTCGGATTTACAGCAAAGTTTTTAGTGTTCTCTTCGGCATTGGAGGCCTATAATTTATCAGGATCGCCTATTCTACTGATCATGATAATTATAGCATCCCTGAGTACTGTAGTGTCACTGTTTTATTATTTTAAGCTTCCTCTGAATGCATTTTTGAGGGAATCGCCTGATCCGGTTCAACTTTCGGTCAGGTCTGCGAAAGTATATATTGGTGTATTTCTGGCATTTCTGCTGCTAATTTTAATGGTCTTTCCTTCAATGCTTGAGCAAATATTTAGTTAAGTTCCATTTGTTAATAAAAATGGCATTTTCCTGAAGATTTAAGAATGATTTCGTTGGCTTCTTAGGTATTAAATATCTATTTTTGCAATCTCAGAACTTACTATGAGTGATTCGATTAAACATGAGTGTGGTATTGCACTTATCCGTCTTTTAAAGCCTTTATCTTATTATCAGCAAAAATATGGAACAGCACTTTACGGGCTGAACAAATTGTATTTGCTGATGGAAAAGCAACATAACAGGGGGCAGGATGGTGCCGGAATCGCTACGATCAAACTGGATGTCCAGCCCGGTAAGCGTTATATCAGTCGTCATCGTGCTATGGGTGCGAATGCAGTAGCCGAGATCTTTGAATATGTTCAGAAAAAATTCGCAGATGTTCACAATGAATCACCTGAATTATTGCAGGATACTGATTGGCTGAAAGAGAATGTGAGTTTTACCGGTGAGGTATTGATGGGGCATTTACGTTATGGTACCCATGGAAAAAATAGTATTGAGAGCTGCCATCCATTTTTACGCCAGAATAACTGGATGACCAGAAACCTGGTGGTAAGCGGCAATTTCAACATGACCAATGTTGATGAATTGCTCGAGCAGTTATTTGAACTCGGGCAGCATCCTAAAGAAAGAACAGATACTGTTACTGTACTCGAAAAAATCGGACACTTTCTAGATACAGAAAATCAGGAGTTGTTTGATAAATATAAAAATGAAGGCTTTTCTAATGAACAAATAAGTCACCAGATCGCTGAGCATATTGATGTAGCATCGATCCTGCGCCGTTCAGCAAAGACCTGGGATGGTGGTTATACCATCAGTGGTATTCTGGGACACGGAGACGCTTTTGTGATGCGTGATCCGGTTGGTATCAGACCAGCTTTCTATTATCATGATGATGAAATCGTGATTGTTACGTCTGAACGCCCTGCTATACAAACGGCATTTAATATTCCTCTTGAACAGGTAAAGGAGATTAAGCCCGGCCATGCCCTCATTATAAAAAAGAATGGTAAGGTAACTGAAGAGCAATTCCGTGAACCGGAAGTGCAAAAATCATGTTCCTTCGAGCGTATCTATTTTTCAAGAGGAAGTGATGCTGATATTTATCGTGAAAGAAAACAACTCGGACTGTTCCTTTGTCCGCAAATATTTAATGAGATTAACTATGATCTAAAGAATACTGTTTTTTCTTATATACCTAATACCGCCGAAGTTGCTTTCTACGGGATGGTTGAAGGTGTTCATAAATACCTCAGGGATTATCAAAAGGATATTCTTTTAAATCGGGCTGATAAAATTTCGGATACCGAACTGGAAGAAGTGCTGAACATGTCGGCCAGAATCGAGAAAATTGCGATAAAAGATGTGAAGCTTCGTACCTTTATAACTCAGGATGCCGACCGGCAGGATATGGTAGCACATGTTTATGACACTACCTATGGCCTGATCAACAAGGGGGCTGATAATTTGGTTGTATTAGACGATTCTATTGTCAGAGGAACCACATTAAAGCAGAGTATTCTTAAGATACTGGACAGACTAGGGCCAAAACGAATTATTGTTGTTTCTTCAGCACCTCAGATCAGGTATCCTGATTGTTATGGAATTGATATGTCAAGGATGGGTGAGTTCGTTGCATTTGAGGCTTCCATTTCACTGTTAAGGGAAACCGGCCGGGAAGATATTATTAACAGGGTTTATCAGAACTGTATTGAATCCGAGAAACTTGGGAATATGCAGACTGAAAATTTTGTTCAGGAAATTTACAGCCAGTTTACTGATCAGGAAATTTCTGACAGGATTGCAAAGATCATCACTCCAAAGGAAATCAAAACAGAGGTAAAGGTAATCTACCAAACACTGGACAATCTTCATAAAGCAATTCCAGCCCATCTTGGGGATTGGTATTTCTCTGGTAATTATCCTACACCCGGAGGCAATAAGGTAGTAAATAAGGCCTTTATGAACTGGATGGAAGGGAAGAATCAACGGGCGTACTAAAGAAGTTGATAATTGAGAATTGAAAGTTGAGAATTTATAAAACTACTTTAGTAGAACTATTTCTTTCAATTGAAATTAAGATTCTTACGTTCACAACCTTCTTTAAAATGGAATTATAGCTGAACCCGAATTTAGTCTCAATACTCAATACAGACTACTCAATTCTAATTCAATTGTCAACTGTGAATTGTCAACTATCAATTAAACTAAGGAGTGCCCCGTCAATAAGTTATAGATCAATCTGGCTGCAAAGATCAGTATCAGGACTCCCGCAATACGATTTAGTCGGGCAATATTTTTTTCCTTAATCCTGTACCTCAGTTTATTAGCATAATATGCCTTTAACACATCCAGGCTAAATTGAGTGATTAGAATTGACCCAAAGAATGGGATAATTTCAGAAGATTTAATCTCTCCTGAAATCGATATAACACTACTGGTTACACTCAGCCAGTAAAGCAGGATAGCCGGGTTGAAAATGCACATCAAAAATCCTTTGATAAAATAACCGGTGTTTTTTCTCTTTGAGCTGGTCTGCTCATAATTCACCTTAACTTTCTTAAAAAGGTAATAAAGTCCAATTACGAACAGAATTGTACTGCCGGCAATTCCTATTTGAAGTCGGTAGGTGTTTTCAAGTGCGATAAATGATGTTCCGTACAAACTGATGCCAACATAAAAAACATCACTGAGAACCACACCACCAGCAAGTGAAACACCTGCAGCAAACCCTTTTTCAATACTGGTTTTTATCAGGGCAAAAAATACAGGTCCGGTTAGAAACGAAAGCACAAATCCCAATCCTATTCCTGAAACGATTGATTCTATCATTCCGAATGTATATTCCTAAAAGTTTTTTCGCAAATTAACCTAAAAACAAAGAAATATATAGTAAGAATGATAAAAACATTTAAAACTTAGAGATATGAGAAATTTAATTTATGTTAGATAATTATTTAACAATAGAAACCTGTTATGGATAACAATTCACAAAAAAATTATTCCTCGGCTTTATATACACTGATTACAGTGTTTTTCTTTTGGGGCTTTCTCGCTGCCAGTAATGGGATTTTTATTCCTTTTTGTAAGACACATTTTGATTTGACACAATTTGAGTCTCAATTGATTGACTTTACTTTTTATGGAGGGTATTTTATTGGGTCCCTTATATTATTTTATGCATCCAAGATCATTAAAGTTGATATTCTTAATTATCTGGGATACAAGAACAGTATTGCTATCGGGCTTGTTGTATCAGCCGGTGGAGCATTGTTGATGATTCCTGCTGTAGGCTCAGGTTCTTTTGCTTTCATTCTGGCCGCTTTTTTTGTGGTTGCAATTGGTTTTTCACTTCAGCAAACAGCAGCAAACCCCTTTGTGGTTGCTCTTGGAAGTCCGGTAACGGGTGCCAATCGTTTAAATCTGGCCGGTGGTGTTAATAACCTGGGTGGGATATTAGGTCCGATTGCTGTCAGTATTATTCTTTTCGGAACAGCTACAAGCGCAGCTCCAAAGGAAGTTGAAATCGAGTCGATCAATATGCTGTACTACATTCTGGCAGGCTTGTTTTTAGCGGTTGCACTTTATTTCTGGATGGCAAAATTACCTAAGGTGACCAGCGATGAAAAGGTTGAGTCTAGCGGAAAGACCAATATGCCGCTATTCGTTATTTTTGTTGCCTTCCTATTGATTTTGGCAGCAAATCCAATTGCCGCAGCAACTGGAATAGGCATGAACATATTTGTTTACCTCTCACTTTTCATAATGGTAGCTACTTTGCTTTTAGCACTCAGATCTGCCGGGAAAGACAAAACTGGCTGGGGCGCAATGGGTTATCCACAGCTCATTTTGGGGATGATTGCTATTTTTACCTATGTAGGGGTGGAAGTAACTATTCAAAGTAATATGGGAGCTTTACTGGAACTTCCTGAATTCGGGGGATTGACGGGCTCTGAAATTGCGCCATTTATTTCACTCTATTGGGGAAGTATGATGATTGGTCGCTGGGCAGGTGCGGTAAGTATATTTAAACTGGAGAAGCGTACAAAGACCATACTCACCATTATTGTTCCTTTTGTTGCCTTTGCAATTATTCTGATTGCAAATCATTTAAACGGGGCTTCTATTGAGCAGTTCCTTATTTACGGGGTATGTATTGTGATTCTGATCGCCGGATTCTTTTACAGTCAGGATAAACCCGCAAAGACCTTGCTTACATTTAGTGTTTTGGGATCTATTGCAATGATCATCGGATTAATGACTGAAGGTCAGGTTGCTATTTATGCGTTTTTAAGTGGCGGACTTTGCTGTTCGATTATGTGGCCATGTATTTTTGCACTTGCCATTACTGGTTTGGGTAAATATACTTCTCAGGGCTCAGCCTTCCTGATCATGATGATATTGGGTGGAGCAATCATTCCACCTGTACAGGGAATTCTGGCTGATACCAGTGGTATACATTTCTCATATATAGTTCCATTCCTTTGCTTTGTTTACCTCGTTTATTTTGCAATAAAGGTAAGTTCTGAATTGAAAAAACAAGGTATTGATGTAAATGATCTGGAGGCAGAAGCGTCACATTAATGAAAGTTAAACCAAGCTTCGACTTGATTTTTATGGATCTGGCAAGCGACCTGGCCCAACGCTCACATTGCGTGAAGGCCCAGGTCGGTGCTGTTTTAACCAAGGATACACGTATTATCTCGATAGGATATAACGGACCACCTGCAGGTACTCATAATTGTGACGAAGAATGGCCAGAAACAGGTTGTCCGCGCGACTCAAAGAATAGTTGTTCCCTTGCACTTCATGCCGAAGAGAATGCAATTCTTTATGCTGTAAAAAATGGTTCCACGCTCGAAGGTTCAACTCTTTATCTTACCCTTTCTCCATGTATTGCCTGCGCCAGGATCATATTTTCCTCCGGAATTAAAAAGGTATGGTATAAAGCATCTTATGCTGAATATAAAGGCCTTCCAACAGATGAGGGAGTTGATTTTTTGAACCGTTTTGGTGTTGAGTGTCTCAAGTTCTGAGAAGATTGCAATTCTTTAACAATATCCCGGAGATCTGTTATACTTCAGAGGCAGCAATTTCTTAAATTGCAGCCTTATTCCAGTGAATTGTATCCATGGGTTATAAAAGTCTAGCAGAATGCGTTTCAGATCTTGAAAAACATGGTCATCTGATCAGAATTAAGGAAGAGGTCGACCCTTTTCTTGAGGCTGCAGCAATTCATCTGCGGGTGTTCGAAAATGAAGGGCCGGCAATCCTGTTCGAAAATATCAAAGGGACTAAGTTTCCGGCTGTATCCAATTTGTTCGGTACGCTTGAGAGGTCAAAATTTATGTTCAGGGATACGCTTGAAGCGATAAAAACGCTGGTTGATCTCAAATCTGATCCTTTAAAGGCAGTTAAAAACCCATTAAAATATGCCGGAGCTGGCCTGACCGCATTTTCGGCATTGCCTTGGAATAAAGAAATGTTTTCTCCGGTTAAATTCGGTAAAACAACTATCTCGGCATTGCCGCAGATAGTTAACTGGCCGATGGATGGCGGACCGTTCGTAACTATGCCACAGGTTTATACTGAGGATATTGATAAGCCGGGTATTATGAATGCAAACCTTGGCATGTACCGGATTCAGCTAGGAGGGAACGAGTATATCCAGGATCAGGAAATCGGCTTGCATTATCAGTTACACCGTGGTATTGGAGTACATCAAACTAAGGTAAATGCGAGAGGCAAGGCACTGAAGGTAAGTATATTCATTGGCGGGCCCCCAGCCCATCCTCTGGCTGCTGTGATGCCATTACCAGAAGGTTTGTCGGAGATGACCTTTGCCGGTGCCCTTGGAAACAGAAGGTTCAGATATTTTTATGATGAGGAGGGATTCTGTATTTCCTCTGATGCAGATTTTGTGATTACAGGTACAGTAGAGCCAGGTCAGAATAAACCTGAAGGCCCTTTTGGGGATCATCTGGGTTATTACAGTCTGAAGCATCTTTTTCCTTTGATGAAGGTAAGAAATGTATACCATCGTAAAAATGCCATATGGTCCTTTACTGTTGTTGGTAGGCCTCCTCAGGAAGACACAAGCTTTGGGGCATTGATTCATGAGATTACCGGATCAGCTATTCCAAAGGAAATTCCGGGCCTGCATGAAGTAAATGCAGTTGATGCAGCAGGAGTGCATCCATTGCTGTTTGCAATCGGCAGTGAGCGTTATACACCATATCTGAAAGAAAAGAAGCCTCAGGAGATCCTGACTATCGCAAATCATATATTGGGTAAAAGTCAGCTAAGCCTTGCAAAATACCTGTTCATTAGCAGTAAAGAGGATGATCCTTCGCTCAAAACCAGCAATATTCAGGGATTTTTTAAGCATATCCTTGAACGGATTGACCTCAGTCGTGACCTGCATTTTTATACCAGAACCACGATTGATACACTTGATTATAGCGGAACTGATATAAACTCCGGGTCGAAAGTTGCCATTGCAGCTGCTGGGGATAAAAAGCGCAATCTTTGGACGGAATTACCTCAGTCTTTTTCTCTTCCGGGGCCTTTCGCTAATTATAAAATGGTTATGCCCGGGGTGCTGGCTGTTGAGTCGCCTGAATTTGAGAGCTATCAGCAGACCGAGCATGAAATTGAGATTTTGAATGCAGCGCTATCATCCAAAGATCTGGACGGCCTGCCTTTATTTATTCTGTGTGATGATGCCGGATTCGTAGCAGATACTATAAATAACTTTGTATGGGTTAGCTTTACAAGAAGTAATCCTTCCCATGACATTTATGGGGTTAATTCCTTCACAGAGCATAAACACTGGGGTTGTAAAGGACCCATGATTATCGATGCGAGACTTAAAAAGCACCATGCTCCTGAACTTATCAAGGACAAAAAGGTGGAAGAAAGAATAAACAGACTCGGAGAAAAGGGTGGTTCGCTTTATGGAATTATTTAGAATAATATTCTGAACTCAGATCTCATTGTCTTTGAAAATCCGGATTACTTTCACAAAACGACCCTGATAATACCGGTTTAATGGTGTTTTGGTAACGCTATAGGCCTTTCCGGAGGTGGAATGAATAAATTCATGGTTCTCTCCTTTATCAGAGGTAATGATTCCCATATGGCCAACAACCCGTTTGGTGCTGTCAGTGCCCGTGAATAAAATAATATCTCCCCGCTTTGCCTCCTTTAGATTTATTTCTTTTTCAATATGAGTAAATTCTCTGGATGATCTTGGTACAGAAATTCCAAAATGATTAAAAACATAGCTGATAAAGCCGGAACAATCAAAGCCTGTACGGGGATCGGTTGAGCCATATTTGTATGGAATACCTTGCAATGTTTCTGCAAAACCAACCAGCTCATCTGCTCTGGTTCTTTTAGTATGAATAACTTCTGAAACCAGTGTGTCCATATCGGATTCAATTATTTCTTCTGGTTTATTTACAGCTATATCACTGGTCGGTACTGCCTTAATTTTAGAAGGCGGAACGTAGTGATTTCCTGATGGAATATCACAAGCGGATAACAATAAAAATAGTAAAACGTTTAAAATCATAAACTTCATGAATTAATCCAAGCAAAAACCTGTCCATTCTCTGTTTGCTTTTCCCTATTTCCTATCCCCTAAATCTTTCTTTCAGCTTCTCCGCAATCTCAAAACTCCTTTTAATACGGGTTTCGATCGATTTCGCTTGTCTGATATAGTAGATATAACCCCGCTTTCCACCATCTTTGAGCGCTAAAAATGCCTGGTAAGCGAATTCGTCCTGAGCCAGAACTTCACTGAATTCTTCTGGAAGATCCAGCCCATTGCCGGGGTCAGAACGTATTGACATATTAAACGCCGGACCAATTAAAAGATTATTCTCTCTGATCAGTTTCAGGCTTGCAATTACAACATACCGGCCATGCCGGGGAACCAGTGCACAAGGGAACTCAGGTTTATCACCGATTCTGCATAAAATACGAACGGAACCTTTGCCACTGATAAACTGTTCGGAGATCTCGTCAGGGATGATAATAACATGATGTACCATAGGACCGTCAACATGCTCTAAATGAGCAAAAAAAGAAACAGCAGGGGATGGCGGCCTAAACATGCTGCAAATTTATCAATTTAATTACATTGGACATAAATGCACTAAAAGCTTATATAATACTTTCAGCCTCTGTACAAAAAAGTTATCTTTGCCCATGCAAGAAAAAATCATCATTCTTGACTTCGGGTCGCAATACACACAGCTTATTGCCCGGAGAGTCAGAGAGCTAAACGTATACTGCGAGATACACCCATTCAATCATCTTCCGGAATTTGACACTTCAGTTAAGGGTGTTATTCTCTCGGGTAGTCCGTATTCTGTACGGCAACCTGATGCACCACAGATCAACTATCAGGATTTGCAGGAGAAATTTCCGATTCTTGGAGTATGTTATGGTGCTCAATATATAGCACAAACATCTGGTGGTGAAGTAAAGGCCTCATCAACACGTGAATATGGAAGAGCTTGTCTCGATTACATCGATCATACACATCCGCTGTTTAAAAATATTTCCAAAGGTTCTCAAACCTGGATGTCTCATGCCGATACCATTGCCTCTATTCCTGATAATTTTGAAATTATCGCGAGTACTGATTCAGTTAGGGTAGCGGCTTATCATATCAAAAATACCAATGTTTACGGGATTCAATTCCACCCGGAAGTAACTCACAGTACTGATGGGAAGCAGCTTCTTGAAAATTTTCTGGTAGACATTTGTGGTTGTAGCCAGGACTGGACTCCGGACGCATTCATAGAAACTACAATTGCTTCATTAAAAGAGAAAATAGGTGATGATAAAGTGATTTTAGGCTTATCCGGTGGGGTAGATTCATCTGTTGCCGCCGTTTTACTTCATCAGGCGATTGGAAAAAACCTGCATTGCATATTTGTTGATAATGGTTTGCTGCGTAAGGATGAATTTGATCAGGTTCTTGATTCATATCAGCATATGGGTCTGAATGTACGCGGTGTAAGAGCCGGGGATCGATTCCTGAGCCAGCTCGCCGGCATTAAGGACCCCGAAGCTAAAAGAAAGACCATCGGTCGGGTTTTCATTGAGGTATTTGACGATGCTGCTCATGAAGTGCAGGATGTAAAATGGCTCGGACAGGGTACAATTTATCCTGATGTGATTGAATCGGTGTCTGTAAAGGGGCCTTCTGCAACGATTAAATCCCATCATAATGTAGGCGGTTTGCCTGATTTCATGAAGCTTAAGGTAGTTGAACCATTAAATACCTTATTTAAAGATGAAGTGAGGAGAGTAGGTAAAACCTTAGGAATGGACGCAGCTCTTTTGGGCAGGCATCCTTTCCCCGGACCGGGTCTTGCGATTCGTATACTTGATGATATTACCCCAGAAAAAGTGGAAATTCTTCAGGAAGCTGATGCCATTTATATCAGCAATTTGAAATCTTCTGGCTGGTATGATAAGGTGTGGCAGGCTGGTGCAATCTTTTTGCCGGTACAATCAGTCGGTGTGATGGGTGATGAGCGTACATACGAGCATGTAATCTGTTTGAGGGCAGTAAGTTCTGTGGATGGTATGACTGCTGATTGGAGCCATTTACCTTATGATATTCTGGCAAAAATTTCGAATGAAATAATTAATAACGTAAAAGGAATTAACAGAGTTGTGTATGATATTAGTTCCAAACCACCCGCAACGATTGAGTGGGAATAGTTATCTTATCGTAATATGCATGCTGATTTTTCTTTCAGCATGCTCAAAAAAAGTTATTCCCACAAAACCGGTTGAAAAACCTGTGCCGGTCGAAATAATTAGGCCAAAGGTTGAAGAACCAGTCAAAAAGAATATTGATCACTCAATTGTACTTCTGCTGCCTTTTCAACTGAATACGCTTAATCTTAAAACATCCCGTAAAAGTGACCTGAGTAAGGCTGATCTGGCAATAGATTTTTATCAGGGTTTTAAGCTCGGACTTGATTCGCTCAGCGCCGGGGGACATAATTACAATCTGCAGGTATTTGATACCCGGAATCAGGAGACTCAAATAGTAAACCTTGCGATGTCCGGATCTGTTAAAAACCAGGATCTGATCGTTGGTCCCATATTTCCTGATGGCATTAAGACCTTTTCTGAATTCTCGGATTTGGGTAAAGCCCTCCAGGTTTCGCCCCTTGCGGCATCGATGCCTTCAGAATTTAATGATCCTGATCTCGTAAGCATCAATAATTCGATTGATCAGCATGGAAGGAAAATTGCCGAATTTATCAGCAGCCAGTATAAACCTGAACTGGTTCAGCTCATTTTGATCAATACCCAAAGAACTGAGGACGCGCGCTTTTCGAATTATATCAAGAGATCACTTATCGAATTATCTGGTTCTAAATTTCGTATAATAGAACGCCCTAATGCGATTGGTATAGAAGGATACCTGAGCACCTCGAAGAACAATCTGGTTATAATTACTTCATCCGACAGGGCATTTTTACTTCCCGCAATTGATAAACTATACAAATTAAAAAATCAGAAATATCGTATTGAGCTTTTTGGACATCCTAACTGGATGAAGGCAAGGTATCTTAGCCCTGAGAAGATGCAGGCATTGAATACCCGTATAAGTGCGTCCTATTTTGTGAATTATAAGGCTCAGAATGTAAAAAACTTTGTTGCCAGATACCGTGATGAATATGGACTGGAACCATCAGAATATTCATTTAAGGGCTTTGATACCGCTTACTATTTTGGGTCATTAATCGAAAAGTATGACAAGCAGTATGCAGATTATCTGATTAAAGAGATTTACACCGGACTCCATAATGAGTTTCGTTTCATTAAAGATCCTAAATATGGGTACAGGAATACTGGCTTAATGCTTTTAAGATATCAGAATTTTGAATTACAGCCTGTAAAATGAGAGCAGAGCAGCAATTAAGAACTTTTATGCGGGTTTTTGAGAAATTTCCGGCAGATAAACCTCTTGCAAAATTTCTTCCAGAATTCTTTAAAAGGAATAAGCAAATGGGATCGAATGATCGTCGTTCAGTCTCAAGATTACTTTATAATTACTTCAGACTTGGAAAGGCGGTAGCCGGAAAATCGATCGAACAGCGCTTATTTCTTGCAGAATTCCTTTGTACATCAGTAGATAACCCATTTCTTCATCATTTTCGTCCAGATTTGAACGAGAAGATATATCTCAGCCTCGATGAAAAAATAAGCTATGCTTCATTAAATGAAGGATTGGCAATCAATGAAGTATTTCCATTTACAGAGCATTTGTCTGACGGAATTGATAAGGAGGCCTTTCTGCGTTCATTTTTTGTTCAACCTGATCTATTTATCAGGATACATCCAAAGGCTGTATCCTGGGTGCTTAAAACACTTGAAGAGAGTAATGTTGACTTCAGTTTGATTGCTGAACACACGGTAGCTCTGCCAAATGGAACTAATCTGAATACTTTGTTTTCTGATAATACCTTTCCGGTGAAGCCATATGAAGTACAGGATTTGTCTTCTCAAAAAACAGCAGTTTATTTCAAACCTAATCGGTATGAGCATTGGTGGGATGCCTGTGCAGCTTCGGGCGGCAAGTCTTTATTATTGTTTTCAGAGCAGCCTGATATTAAACTTTTGGTTTCTGATATTCGTGAGAGTGTTTTAGATAATCTGGATGAACGTTTTATTGCTGCAGGGTTCCGTACATATCAAAAGAAAGTGATCGATCTGACAAAGAACGCAGACCCTGAGATTCATCATTATGAATTTGATGGGATCATACTGGATGCACCATGCACCGGCTCAGGAACCTGGGGCAGAACTCCTGAAATGATCAGTCAGTTTGAGGAGTATAAGATCCGGGGATTTCAGAATCTTCAGAGGACTGTCGCCGCTAATGTGATTAAGTACCTTAAACAGGGCAAGCCGCTGATTTATATTACCTGTTCAGTTTTCAGGGAGGAAAATGAGGAAATAATAAGCTGGCTGCAAAAAAATCACGGGATGCAGCTTGAGGGCTATGAGCTAATCAAAGGTTACGGGAGCAAGGCAGACACTATGTTTGTTGCGCGTCTAATCAAAAAATAAATCAGGCTTGAGAAATCAGAATGATTAAAGACCAGTATTGTTTCTGAAAAGCTTGATAGCAATTGCCAGCAGAATTATCCCGAAGGCTTTGCGCATGATATTTAACCCGGTTTTCCCAAGAAGTTTTTCCAGATAAATCGTGTTTTTC
Organism: Pedobacter sp.; assembly: GCA_036676565.1. Lineage (GTDB taxonomy): Bacteria > Bacteroidota > Bacteroidia > Sphingobacteriales > Sphingobacteriaceae > Daejeonella. The sequence continues at coordinate 178,929 of JAKFCP010000014.1, read as the reverse complement.
AGAACGATGTAGACAAAGCATATATTCAGAATAATACCCACGATTATATTTTGAGTTGCATATTCAGATTTTAGGGATAGGAGAGTTGTCAGTGTTCCTGAGCCTGCAATCAATGGGAATGCGAGTGGGACGATTGATGCACTTTCAGGTACATCTTCCCTGAAAAAATTGATTCCTAAAATCATTTCCATCGCAATAATAAAAATGACCACAGAACCTGCAATGGCAAATGAGGAGACATCAAGTCCAATAATTTTCAGCATTTCATCCCCGATAAAAAGGAATAATATCATAATCAGTAGAGCCACAATAGAAGCCTTTTCTGACTGAATATGCCCAACCTTATTTCTTAGTGAGATTACAACCGGAATGGACCCGAGAATATCTATGATCGCAAATAAGATCATAGTTACAGAGAGAATCTGCTTATAGTTAAAATTTTCCATTGCTGTAATTTGCCGGTACTGGTTATTTAAAAATAGGTATAAAGCAAAAAGGTTTCAGAGAAATCCGAAACCTTTTTACTTTTATTTGATTTGTTTATTCTTTGTCTTTCTCAACAATTTTTCCATCCCTTAATTCACGAACTTTACTGTGTTGTTTTCCATAAATAAAATATATGATTACACCCAGCCCCATCCAAATAAATAAGCGAATCCAGCTTTCAGTAGGTAAAGAATACATCAGGTAAAGACAAACCAGGATACCCATTACCGGTACAAAGGGTACAAATGGGGTTCTGAACGGTCGAACTGCATCCGGTAACGATTTACGCAATACCATGATTCCGATACATACCAGCGTGAAAGCGAATAGTGTACCTATACTTACCATATGTCCCAGGTCAGAAACCGGAACAAGACCTGCAAAAAGACTCACAAAAACAAGGAAGAATAAATTAGTTTTCCATGGAGTCCGGAATTTAGGATGAACTGCAGCAAAGAACTTTGGTAGCAGGCCGTCTTTAGCCATAGTATAAAATACCCTGGATTGTCCCATCAGCATGACTAATATAACAGAGGTATAACCCGCCAGAATCGCAATAATTAATGCATCTTGTAAAAAGGTATATCCTGTCATTGCAAAAGCTGTAGCAGCTGGTTTTGCATCACCTGCGAAGTCTTTGTAATTAACAAGTCCTGTCATAACATGGGCGAACAGAACATAGAGTATAGTACAAACAATTAGTGAACCCAGAATTCCAACTGGCATTCCTTTCTGTGGATTTTTTGCCTCCTGTGCTGCTGTTGAAACTGCGTCGAATCCAATAAAGGCAAAAAATACTACGGCTGCCCCGGTTGAAATACCCGTCCATCCGAAATTTTCAAATTTGCCGGTGTTCTCAGGAATATAAGGAACATAATTTTCAGGATTGATATGACTCCAGCCTAAAGTAATGAACATTAATACTACCGCAACTTTAAGAATTACAAGCACGTTGTTCATAGTTGCTGATTCCTGGGTTCCTCTGATCAAAACCAGTGATAATACACATACAATGAAAATTGCCGGAAGATTGATCAGTCCGCCTTCGATAACAGTTCCATCTCCAAGTTTCATTGTTTCCCAGGGGGATACAATGAATTCATGTGGCAGATTGATATTGTATTTATGCAACAATTCAAGCAGGTACCTCGACCAACTTACGGCAACGGTAGCAGCACCTAAGGCATATTCCAGAACAAGGTCCCATCCAATGATCCAGGCCATAAATTCACCCATTGTTGCGTAAGAATAGGTATAGGCGCTACCTGCAACTGGTATCATAGAAGCAAACTCAGCATAGCATAAACCCGCAAATGCACAGGCAAATGCGGCAAGAGCAAATGAAATGGTTACTGCCGGACCTGCATTCTCTGCCGCGGCTATTCCGGTTAATGAAAATAGGCCGGCTCCAATAATTGCACCAATTCCAAGCGCAACCAGATTAACACTACTAAGTGAACGTTTTAATGTGCCTGCACCCGTTTCATTGGATTCGAACATTAACTGTTCAATGGATTTTTTGTGGAACATATGAATTGGTTTAGTTTATATTTTATATGGTTTGTGGTTTTAAAGATTTCAAACGTAATTAATTTAATCGGAATTATGAAACCTGTATATGAATGGCAGAATGTATTCAGAATCATTCATAATTGTCAGGTTTAACAATTCTTATTAAACCAAAAAAGCAGAAGAAATTTAATAAAACTCCTTCTGCTTTTTTGTTTTTTTTTAATTATCTGCTGATTGTATCAGTTTTGTTGATTAAAGTATCAGTTACAGTTTTACCTGACTGATCAACTGTATTGATGATCTTCATTTCTTTTCTGACCTCAACCTTAACCTGATGTGAAGTTCCTGCTGAAATGTGAGGAGCAATAATCAGGGAAACAATTGACATCAGTTTAATCAGAATGTTCATTGAGGGACCGGATGTATCCTTGAAAGGATCTCCAACTGTATCACCGGTTACAGATGCTTTATGCGGTTCAGATTTTTTATAGTACATCTCACCATTAATTTCAACACCTGCTTCGAATGATTTCTTTGCATTATCCCATGCACCACCTGCATTCGATTGAAACATACCCATCAGAACACCTGAAACAGTAACACCTGCCAGTAATCCTCCCAATACCTCTGGTCCAAAAGCGAAACCAATGATGATTGGAACAATCAGTGCAATTGCTCCCGGAAGCATCATTTCACGTATTGATGCTTTGGTAGATATAGCCACGCATTTTTCATATTCAGGCTTGGCTTTGTACTCCATAATTCCCGGAATCTCACGGAACTGTCTTCTAACTTCGTTTACCATATCCATAGCGGCTCTACCCACAGCTGAGATACAAAGTGCTGAGAAGATAAACGGAATCATACCTCCAACAAATAATCCGGCAAGCACATCTGCTTTATATATATCAATACGGTCGATACCTGCAACTCCAACGAATGCAGCAAATAAGGCCAGTGAGGTCAGTGCTGCTGATGCAATAGCAAAGCCTTTACCTGTGGCTGCAGTTGTATTACCAACAGCATCCAGATTATCGGTGCGCTCTCTCACTTCCGGTGGCAGACCACTCATTTCGGCAATACCACCCGCATTATCAGCAATTGGTCCGAATGCATCAATTGATAATTGCATTGCAGTAGTAGCCATCATTCCTGCTGCTGCAATTGCAACACCATAGAAACCTGCAAAGTAGAATGAACCATATATACCTCCGGCAAGTACCAGAATTGGCAATACTGTTGATTCCATTCCTACTGATAATCCCGCAATAATGTTGGTAGCATGACCGGTTGACGACTGACGAATGATGCTCAATACCGGGCGTTTACCCATTGCAGTATAATACTCAGTGATTAGGCTCATCAACGTTCCTACAACCAATCCTACAATGATTGCATAAAAAACATCCATTTTGCTGAATTCGAAACCACGGATAACCATATTCTCAGGAAGCATCCAGTTCACTGCAAAAAAGGAAACAATCGCAGTTAATACGATTGATGACCAGTTACCCATATTGAGTGCATTTTGAACACTGTCGGTTTCTTTGCTGATTTTCACAAATGCAGTTGCTACAATAGATAAAATAAGTCCTAGACCGGCGATAAGCATGGGTAATAAGATAGGAGCGATTCCACCAAAATTATCAACCGAGGTGATTTCACGGCCAAGTATCATTGTTGCTAGAATAGTGGCAACATAAGATCCGAATAGATCGGCACCCATACCCGCTACGTCACCTACGTTATCACCTACGTTATCGGCAATGGTGGCAGGGTTACGTACGTCATCTTCAGGAATACCTGCTTCAACTTTACCTACAAGGTCAGCACCAACATCAGCAGCTTTGGTATATATACCACCACCAACACGGGCGAAAAGTGCAATTGACTCAGCACCAAGCGAAAAGCCGGCTAAAACCTCAAGTGCTTTTTCCATTTCCTTGCCATTAACACTAGCACCGGTGTTAATAACATATATCTGATAAAATACAATGAATAAGCTTCCTAATCCAAGCACTGCAAGTCCGGCAACACCAATACCCATTACACTTCCACCGGTAAATGAAACCTTCAAAGCGCTTGCAAGACTAGTTCTTGCAGCCTGTGTGGTTCTAACGTTCGCTTTGGTTGCGATATTCATACCGATGTATCCTGCAAGAGCAGATGTAAATGCACCAATGATGAATGAAATAGAGATAACCCAGCTTGATGTTTCAACCAGGGTGCCTGAATAAGCTAATAAGATGGCTGCAATAGCAGAGAAATATCCTAACACTTTCCATTCGGCTTTAAGAAAGGCCATGGCACCATCTGCAATGTAACCTGAAAGTCTTTGCATGTTTTCATCTCCGGCATCCTGTTTAGTAACCCAGGCCGATTTAATAGCCATTACTATAATACCGAAAACACCCATTGCAGGTATTAAATAAATTAAATTGTTTTGTAAAAACTCCATAGAAATCTCTATTTATTATTGATATTTTTTCTTTTACGAACGGCAAAAATAGCAGGCTTATTCTATTAATCAAACACAGAAATTCATAATGTTATGATATTCAGCACGATTTATCAACACTTATTTGTATAGATACTGATTATGAGGCAGTTATGTTCATTATTTATTTGTGATTATTATTTTTTTTTTTGTCTTTTTTAAGAATAAATTGATTTAGGTTAAATTAATTGGTCTTGAGGTATTTTTTTAATGTAAGTTTAATCTTAAATCAAATTTATAGTTAGTATGAATGAAACATTAGAGCAAAATGAAATGAAGCGTGAGCTTGGTTTGCTGGATGCAACCTTACTGGTGGCAGGAAGTATGATCGGATCAGGTATTTTTATTGTAACTGCCGATATAACACGTAATGTGGGTTCTGCAGGATGGCTTATTGCGGTATGGCTGATCACCGGTTTGATGACATTGATTGCTGCTGTAAGCTACGGGGAGTTAAGTTCCATGTTTCCTAAAGCAGGGGGGCAGTATGTTTACCTGAAAGAAGCTTATAATCCACTGGTTGGCTTTTTGTATGGATGGAGTTTTTTTGCAGTAATTCAAACCGGTACTATTGCTGCTGTTGGGGTTGCATTTTCTAAATTCACAGCCTATCTATGGCCCGCAGTAAGTGAGGATATCATATTATTTAACCTTGGTTCAATAACAGTTTCACCTGCACAGGTTCTGGCCATTGTAATTATTATTTTACTGACCTATATAAATACAAAAGGGGTAAAGGGGGGTAAAATTATTCAGACTTCCTTTACTATGACAAAACTTGTGAGTTTATTTGGTTTGATCATTTTCGGTTTCATTATGCTCAAGCCCGATATTTGGGAGGCTAATTGGGCGAATGCCTGGAGTATGCAAAAATTGAATATTGACGGAACATTTGAATCGTATACCCTTGTGGCAGCATTGGGGGCTGTTGCCGCGGCCATGGTGGGCTCTATTTTCAGCAGTGATGCCTGGAATAATATCACCTTTATTGCCGGTGAGGTGAAAAATCCTAAACGCAATATCGGTCTTAGCTTATTTTTGGGAACCCTGATTGTTACTGTTATTTATGTTCTTGCGAATTTGGTTTATATGGCGGTTTTGCCATTGCAGGAGATTGCTGCAGCTGATAAGGACAGGGTTGCTGTTGCAGCTTCAAGTGTAATATTTGGTAATATAGGTACTGTAATTATTGCATTAATGATCATGGTGTCCACCTTTGGATGTAATAATGGATTAATTCTTGCCGGGGCCAGAGTTTACCATACTATGGCCAACGATGGTCTGTTTTTTAAGAAGACTGCATCACTAAATAAACATGCCGTACCTGAATTCGGCTTGTGGCTGCAATGTCTGGTTGCATCAGCACTTTGTCTGAGCGGCAGATATGGGGACCTTCTGGATATGATCTCTTTCGTTGTAGTTATATTTTATGTTCTGACTATTATTGGCATTTATATTTTAAGGACAAAACGTCCGGATGCGGAGAGGCCATATAAAGCATTTGGATATCCTTTCCTTCCCGCTGTCTACATTGTTATGGGAATCTGTTTTTGTACCCTCCTCATCATATATAAGCCTAATTTTACATGGCCTGGCCTGATCGTTGTATTAACCGGGGTTCCTGTTTTTTATATGTGGAAAGCTTTTGATAAGAAAGGGGCCTAAGTATCTGATTGCTTAAAATTCTGATTTCAGGATAATAGTATCTGTTTCTCGAATATATGTGACCAATAATCCTAAATCAGATGATCTTGGTCATGTCCCTGATTTTTGATTATTCGGATATTTGTATCATTCTAAAAATCATATACTATGGGAAGTTTAAAAGATAAAGTTGCAATTATCACCGGATCAGGATCTGGTATTGGAAGGGCAGCAGCAATTTTGTATGCCAGTGAAGGTGCCAAAGTGGTTGTTTCTGATATACATGAAGAACATGGTAATGCAGTTGTTGCTGAGATCATTAAGGCCGGGGGCGAGGCTTTTTTTATAAAGGCAGATACCAGCAAAGCCGAAGACAACCGGAATCTGGTTGAGCAGACAGTTGTGAAATATGGTGCATTGCATATTGCAGTTAACAATGCGGGCATTGCAGGGCCTTTGAGTAATGTTTCTGATTATCCTATTGATGGCTGGCAAAAAGTAATTGACACGAATCTTTCGGGAGTTTTTTATGGATTGAAATATCAGATTCCAGCTATGCTGAAGTCGGGGGGAGGTAGCATAGTCAATATTGCATCAATTTTAGGTGCTGCAGGCACCAAATTTTCACCTGCTTATGTAGCAGCCAAACATGGCGTTGTTGGTTTAACAAAGGCCGCTGCCCTGGAATATGCGGATCAAAAAATTCGTGTTAATTCAGTTGGACCGGCTTATATTAAAACACCGATGGTAATGAATGCGCTGGATGAAGCTACCCTTAATGCGGTAAAAGGGATGCATCCAATTGGCAGATTGGGAGAATCAGAAGAAATTGCAGAACTTATTCTTTGGTTAGGGTCTGACAAGTCTTCTTTCGTTACCGGTTCGTATTATCCAATCGACGGGGGCTACCTTGCACAATAGATTTATTGCCAAAATATTGAATTATGGCAAGCTGAAATTGATGGGTAGTGTATAGGCTACCCTCACTTTTTGCTTGTTTTGAATCCCTGGTTTCCATTCAGGAGATTTTTCAAGCACTCTGATTGCTTCCTCATCACATCCATAACCAATTCCTCTCAGGATTTTAATGTTTGAAAGCCTGCCGTTTTTTTCAATAATGAAACTTATCAGAACTTTTCCCTCAATTCCCTTTTCAACTGCAATTCCTGGGTATTTTAAGTTCCTGCTCAGAAATTTGATAAATGTTGAATGACCACCGGGAAATTCAGGATAGTTCTCAATACCATCCAGGGTATGGAGTTCCATGTTTTCAGTTGTTGAAGTCGGATTTCCTGTTATGGCAGGACCATTTTCCTGAATGTCTATCGGGTTTAAATTTAAACCTTCTTCTCCATTACTATTTGTTGTACTGATCACAGCCTCATTCAACTGTTCTTTTGTAGGAATATCAGATTCAGCCTGATTTTCAGGGACTACATTCATTTTTGCATACTGAATACTTTTATGCTGTACAGGTTTAGATGGAGCTTTTGTAATTGGCTTTATTTCAGTTTTTACCTCTTTAATTCTGGAAAGAAGGTTAACTTCTATGATATTTGTCTGTTCATCATTTCCTGTGACCGGATTAGTTTTGGATAATACATGAATGAGCCAGGGAGTAATTAACAGAATAGAGAAGAATCCAGTAGCATAAAAGAAAGCTTTAATGGTAGTCCCGGAATTGTTCTTTCTCAATTCATAAGCACCATAGGCCTTATTACGATTTTTGAATACAAGATCCAGCCACTGGTTCCTGTATAAATTTTGAGTGAAACTTATCATCAGCTTTGAGTTTATATCTCATTGATGATAAAATATTGAAGAATCCATAATCATGACCTTATTTATTGGAACTGGATTAGTAGGGATTTATGCGAATGGTTAAACTACCTCTGCGACCACAAACGTACTGCCGCCAACAAAGATCAGATCATTCTTTGCGGCAAATTTTTTGGCTGCCTCCAGAGCATCAACTACAGAAGGATAATACTCACCATGCAAATTATAAGCGCTGGCCTCATTTCTCAACTCAATTGCCGGCTTTGCCCTTGGTAAATCGGGCTGACAAAAGTAATATGTGGCCTTTTCAGGAAGCATTTTCAAAATTCCGGAACTGTCCTTATCACGAAGCATTCCTATAACTATATGAAGGCTGTTAAAAGAGCTCTCTTCAATGTTTTTCAATACTTCTCTGATCCCGTCTTCATTGTGTCCGGTATCACAGATAACTAAAGGAGCTTCCTGCAACATCTGCCAGCGTCCCATTAGCCCTGTCAGGGTCTTTACCTGCCTAAGGGCCTCAATAATATCCTGATCGGATATTCTATAACCCAATTCCCTTAATTGCTTTACAGCGCTTAAAACACCCCCAAGGTTTTTTAACTGGTAGGTTCCTGTCAGGTCTAATTCAATGGCAGGAAAGCTGAAACAGGCTGGAATTGTATTTTCTTTCTGACTGATATCGACTTTTAAAAATTCAGGTGAATTTGGTTGAGAGTTACTCTTTTTTATTAACCATTCTTCACTTGCAAATATTATTTTCGATTTCTGCTCTGATGCCTTTTTGATAAAAACATCTGCTACTTCATCCTGTTTCTGACTGATGATTACAGGTACTCCATTTTTTATGATGCCGGCTTTCTCTCCGGCGATAAGAGGCAGGGTATTACCCAGAATATTCATGTGGTCGAAAGCGATATTACTGATCAGGGAAAGCTCCGGATTGATCACATTGGTGGAATCCAGCCTTCCGCCTAATCCTACCTCAATAATTGCTATATCTACCTCATTGACAGCAAAATGGTGGAATGCCATCGCAACAGTTACTTCAAAAAAGGATGGCTCAAGATTTTCTATAAATTCATAATTTTCATTTACAAATCCCAGAACTTCCTGTTTTGAGATCATTTTGCCATTGATGCGAATCCGTTCCCTGAAGTCTTTAAGGTGCGGAGAGGTATATAAACCAGTCTTATAACCGGCTGTTTGAAGGATTGCCGCGAGCATATGTGATGAAGAGCCTTTTCCATTGGTTCCACCAATATGTATTGATTTAAATTTATTCTGTGGCTCAGAAAGATGGCTGCAAAATTTTTGTGTATTGATCAGATCCGCTTTTATGGCATCAGAACCCAGACGCGAAAACATTGGGAGACGTGAATATAAATAGGAAATCACATCTGAGTAAGAATCAAAGGATTCTTCGGGCTTAGGATTATCAGAGGTATTTTCAGGCATATGAATAGATCAGCCTATAATTGATGGACTTATTTAACCTTGAAATTGAACATTACCACCCCAATTTGCACCTCTGGTGCTGACTCAAGCTTATTTAATGAAGATCCAATGACCGCCAGGCGGCATTTTTCCCAGATTTCTTTATCGGATAAGGTGGTACCTTTTACTCCTGGAATTGCGTTTACAACAACTCCATTTTTATCTACAAAAATCCGTACAGCTACCCGGCCATATTTCTGTCCGCTATCTTTTGGTGGTGTCAGATTGGTGAATCTCCGGCTCTTAAGATCAAGGCTGTAGGGGCCATTGCCTGAACCTCCTTCACCATAATCGGGGGACAAAGGATCGCCGTTAGTGCTTCCCTGATTCCCTGCAACTGTGCCAGTTCCATCGCCTTTACCCAATCCGTCATTTTTTTTGCCTTTGTATAGGGCATTTTGATTAACTACAGGTTTATTTTCTTTCGCAGGAGTAGTGATAGCGGGAGCCTTTGCACTACTCTTTTCTTTTGTTATCACTTCAGGGGCATCTTCGTTATCCTGAGTGGCAATTGTTTTGTCTGAAACTTCTGAATTAGATTCATTTGAAGTGGTATTCTCCATGATAACCTTATCAGGTGAAGTACTGTTAGCATCAGGAGAGGTAGAGGGCTCTTCAACGCTCATATAATCATCTCCCATTCCAAACTCAGAAGTACCATAATTCACTATTATTCCACCAGTACCAGTATCCGGCTCAACACGGCTGGCAACGATAAAATAGCTAATCACCAAAAAACAAAGCATTATGCCGGTAGAAATGGCATATGCTTTAGGGTAATTATTTTCTTCCTGTCGGCGGTATTCTATCATTTTTTTGTCTCTGTAGCTAAAACAAGTTTTACCTTCAGTTTATTTGCAATATCCGTCAATTCGATCACATTTTCAATGGCTATTGTTCGATCGGCGTACAATATGATGGTTAAGTCAGGAGCAGCTTTTTGATATGTTTCTATACTTTGAAACAAATTTGCTGCATCCACCTGTTTTTTCTCAACATAATATTCCAGGTCCTTTGTTATCGAAACATTGATCGTTTTCTGTGGAATGGATTGTCCGGAATTGGATCTTGGTAAAAATAACTTAACCACATTTGGATTGGCAACAGCAGAAGCCAGCAGAAAGAACAGCAGCAGGAAAAACATGATGTCGTTCAATGCTGATGTGTGAACCTCAACGTTCCCTCTTTGTCGTTTTCTTAGATTCATTTGCCAGGTTCCTCCAACAAGTCAATAAATTCAATAGCATCGGTTTCCATTTTCAGGATAATCCGGTCTACCATAATATTCAATATATGATACAGCACGTAGGCAATAATACCGATAATCAGTCCGGTGGCTGATGTGATCATTTTTACATAAAGACCACCTGATATGGTTCCAATCTCAATTATTCCCTTTACAGAGACCTCATGGAAGATGGTAATTACACCAATAATTGTACCAACGAAACCAAGCATTGGTGCAATTCCGGCAATGATTCCAAGTATGCTTATATTTTTTTCCAGTTTCGATACCTCGAGTTTACCAACATTTTCGATGGCACCCTCAATATCTTTAATCGGCCTTCCGATACGCAGCAGACCCTTCTCAAGCATTCTTCCTAAGGGGGTGTTGCTATTTCTGCAAATGGCCAGTGCAGAATCAAGTTTAGCAGATTTAACACTTTGCTTAACCTGGAGCATAAGATTCATTTCGTCTTTTGAGGCCTTGCGGATGGTTAAATAACGTTCCACAAAAATGACCAGACCCATAAAGGCCAAAAGTGCGAGCGGCAACATTACCCAGCCGCCTTTGAACAGGAGCTCAATGAATCTCAATTCTTCACCGGTTGGCATTGTTTGAATGGTAGAAGCTGCGGTATCAGCTATAGGATTTAATGTGTCAATTTGCAGTAGTAACATTCTTATGGATTTTTTAACGGTTTAACCCTGGCTATCCAGGCATCTTTATTTATCTCTTTTTGAATACGATTAAGCTCAAGGGTAGCCGCCTCTTCCTCAGTAAATGTCCCAAGGCTAATCTTGAGCATCTTTCCGGGTAAATTCTCTACTATTTTTGCTTTAATACCTTTTGAATTCATCTCTTTGATATAAGTTTCAGCATCAATTTTTCTAGAGAATGCAGCTACTATTATTTCGTAGCTAATATCCTGCTTAGCTGCCGGAATTTTTTCCTCAAGTGATGGGTCTACCGGTTTCGAATCCAGGTTTGCTTTGGTTTCTTCGGGTACTGAAGCCTTTTTTGTCCCGCTGCTATCAAGCGGGTTAGCAATACTATCAGATGATGCCACTGAAGCTGCAGTTGTATCAATGATTGGTTCAATGACCGCCGCTGGTTTAACTTTAGGTGATAGTATATCCTTTACAAAATGATTGAAACTCTTGTCAAAATAGAATAAGGCAAACAGGGATGCAATTATTGCGAGGATGCTAATCACAAGGATCGGTACAAGCCGGGCTTTGGGTGCCTCTTCAAATAGGTCCTGTTCAGGTTCTTCACTTTCAACCTGGGATCTACTTTCAGTAAGCGCTGCTTTTAAATCTTTTTCTGGCAGGGATACAACAGTTATATTATGCTCAGGAATTGGTTTTAAACCATAAAATTTATCAGCAATACCAAAACTAGCTGAAGGCTTAAAAGTCAGCTGGTCGTTTATTTTATAAAGGCTCCCTAGGTGATTTATTTCAACTGCATCAGACCCATTTAGTACATTCAGGATAGTTTCGCTGAATTTTTTAATCAGTTCTTCAGATGTAGAAATACTAAAATTTCTCTTCCTGCTGATATATTCGCTCAGTCCGGAAAAGTTGAAAACATCTTTTTTGAAAGATAAATGATAGGAGGGTGGATAAAACAAATTACTCGGCTTATCAAATGTACCGGCAACCCTTTCTTTAAAAAAAGTGCCTAAACCAGCGACGCTTACTTCATCCTGCTCACCTAACAATTCTGCGATGTAAAGTCCGATCTCCATTAAGAGGTAAAGTTAATTTTTAATTTTCATTAGCCAAAAAATGCGTCAGAACCCATAATTTAATCCACCCATAACATTCATGCCCAGTTTTGGATAATACAGAAATCTTTGATAGGTCTGGCCAGTAAGATTATTAGCCCGTATATAAACACCAAATTTTTCATTAACCTTATATTCTGCACCTGCACTCAGGTCAATGAATCCATTTATGCTTTTGGATGTAAATGTTCCCGGGGTAGTCCCATTCACCCTCGCATAGACTTCTTCCTGTAATAAGGCCTCCGCATCAATGATCACTTTCCGGTTTATTTGAAATCGCGCATTTGACATGACTCGGAGTTTTGGTTTAAACCAGGCTTCCTGCTCTGTAGCAAGGCTATAATCAAACAGTTGAGCCTTAGCGGTCATATTCAGAAATTCGGATGCTTTCACATTTATTTCACCTTCAAGGCCTAAAATTTTACTTTGTCCATTATCGTAAATAGTTTCGAATCTGTTTATAAGAGCCTGACTATTTACAAATAATTGCATGTCCTCAATTGTTTTGTATGATGCCATTATTTTATATCCAAATTCAGCACTGGCATTTCCTTTTACACCGCCATATACATTCATTTTCTCTAATGAATTTTTTATCGCGATATTTTTATTCAAATAAGGATTCTCAAAGGCAAGTTCTCTCAAGTTTGTCTTTAAAACATCACCGTTAACGCCTGCAAATATGGTAGCATATCCCTCAATTATTGGAAGTTCAGCAGAGACTGCGGGGAAAATATTGAGCCTCGACTGGGTCCCAAATTCCTGTACAATGTTTACTCCAAGATCCAGGTTAAAGCCACTTGCTTTAAGTTTTATGTAGGGATTGGCTCGAAGGATATTGTTTCCTACCTTGTATGCAAGGTCTTTTGTAGAGGTCATATCCACTGAAGCGTTTACACCCAGGTTAGATTGTTTTACAGATTTATTCAGTGAGCCTCGCAGCAAAACTGAACTTTCGCGTGCATCATCAATATTACTGAATTGGTAAGCATTGATATTGGCAGAATAATTGACCGATGAAGATTCAGAATAGTTGTTTGCTATCTCAGCTTCCGCACCAATTGTACTGAAGCGTTGTTTACTCATATCTGCAGGGATCGAAGAAGCCGGATCAAAACCATAAAAGTTAGTAGCATTTCTGTCGTAGATCAATCTTCCACTTATTGAATAGTCATTAGCTATTGATCTTCCAAACAAACCGAATTCCTGTTTCGAAAATTGCTGCATACTTAGATTGCCTTTCTGTGAAAGGTGTTTAAAAAATGCTCCTCCTTGCAAGGCTTCATCCCTGCCGGTATTGATATAGACCTCACCCAAAGCAGTATTGAAATTTCCCGCACCCACTTTTGCATAGTTATTAACCAGAACAACTGCTGGCTCATCTGCCATTTTCTGTGCCTGTAACTCCTTGATATTGGTATTTAAATCCAGTTTTTTATCGATGATATTATAGGTAAGCACTGGTTTAAATGCCGCCACAGTATTCATATCCGGATTCCTTCTGATTTTAACAGCATCGGCAAGAACAGGTTTATACGGCCTTACAACTTCAATTTCTTCAATAAGTGTTCCACCGGCAGGCGGCTGCTGAGCCGGGGGATTCTGATCTTTTTTGTCCTGCGCACTGCTAAGTACCGATAAACTAAATAGGCTTAATAACAGAGTATATTTAAATGTATTTGTATTCATTATTTAGTGCGTTTATTCAGTAAATCCAACTTTTCTGTAGCCAGGGTCAGAATATCATCTTCCTTATTCTCATAATTTTCAATGATACTTTGCAGGGTGCTCTTTGCCTGAAAAATATCCTTCATTGCTACATAATTATCAGCAATCAGGATATAGGTTTTTGCAACCCAATAGTCATGGGATGGCATTTTATTTGTCAGATCAAATGCAGTAGCCAGAGATTTTTTGTATTCGCGTTTCTTATACTGGAGTTCTGCCATGATATATTTCGCCTCAGCACCTGTAACAGTTTGGGTACTATCTACGATAGCTTCAATTTCTTTTACTGCCTGAATAGTATCTCCGATCGCCAGGTTCGCTTTTCCGGCATACAAGCCTGCTCTGAAAATATCTTCCTCAGATGATTTCTCAGATTCTCTTATGAATTTGACGTATTTAAGGGTTTCATCAGGCAAGCCCATACTGGCATAGGCCTCCATCAGATTGTTTACAGCGAAATTGTAATTGGATTTGTATTCTGAGGTTAATTCCAGCTTTTTCAGGTGCACAATTGCTTCATTATACTTTTTCTGTGCGATGTAAATTTTGGCAATACTCATCAATGCCCTTTCTGTATAATCGCTTGTCCAGTCATTCAGGATATATTCATAATCAGGAATAGCCTCATCCGGGCGTTTTAGCCTTACCAGACTTTCAGCTCTGATGAATTTAGCGTGTTTATCATGTACAGCTTTCGGGAATTTATCGAAGTAGGCATTAACTGACTCAAAAGTACCCTGATAATCGCCGTTTAAAAAGCGGTTGTTTGCTGCCTGGAAGGTAATGTTGTCCTGCTCATAAGAACTCAGGTTTCCAATACTTGTGCTGTTTGCGTAATCCAGAAATCCTGCAGCATCTGATCTTTGCAGATAAATGTTCTTAATCGACTCAAGTGCCAGTTTGGCTTCATCAGTGGTTGAGTATTCACTTATAACACGCTTAAAGGTAACCAGGGCAGATTCCTCCTGATCCTGATTCAACTCTACCAGGCCTATTGTGAATAATGCTCTTGGAACATAACTGCTTCGCGGGTACTTTTCTATTAGGGCACTAAGATCAGTTTTGGCAATTTCGTAATCGCCTTTGATAAAATAGGTGTAGGCAATTTCGAATCCGGCATCATCAGAATAATTGGATTTTGGAAATTGCTGCAATAATGATTGATGAGTAGCAATTTTTAGGTCATTCTGGCCTTGCAAGCCCTGAATCATGCCCCGCTGAAACATCGCATAATCTTCGCTCGATGTTTTGTAGGAGATAATCCGGTCATAATAACCCAAAGCATCACCGTAATCCTTTAATACAAAGTAGGAGTCTGCCAGCCGGAGAACAGCATCATTGATCGTATTGATATCTTTTTCATTTCCCTGAAGAAAGCGCTTGAAGTAGGTAGCAGCTTTTCTATAACTTTCATGTTCAAATGCGGCGTATGCCAGCGCGTAATGAGCAAAATTGTATACATCCGTCTTCTTTGCTGCCGGAAGATTCATGAACTTCTCAAAATTGTCAACAGATTCTCCAAACTTCCTGACTTCATACATTGCTTCTGCAAGCCAGTAAGTTGAAAGTGCATGGATCTCATTATCAACAGCATTGGTATTTGAGCGCATAAACATGGAAATCCCGTTTTGAAAGGCCCGTTCGTTATAATATTCTAGTCCACGGAAATAGGTAACTTTCTGATAAACAGCATTGGCTTCCTTATTCCTGTTCGGAATGCTCTCAAGAATATCGATTGCATCTTTGTAATTTTTGGTGGTGAGCAGGATTTCGCCAAGAAGAATTTTAGCCTCATCCAGCTTATCTGAATAGGAGTATGTTTTAATAAATTGCTGAGTAGCATCTAAAGCCACCTGATGAAAATCCAGCTCATAGGATAGCTTTGCATAGTTAAACAGGCCCTCTTCCTGTAATTTTTTATCAAAGCTTAATCTTGAAGCTTTAAAAAAGGCACTTCGGGCGCCCTGTTTGTTTCCTGTCTTTATAAATGACTCTCCCAATGCAATCATTCCACTCTGGAAATATTGATCTGTTGTTTCAAGTTTTTCAAGCTCAATAATCGCATTCTTATAGTCTTTTAGTTTATACCAGGTATAACCAATCTGATAATTATCCTGATTATTCTGGGTTTTGCCCTGATCATTCTTCTGAAAGCTTCTGTAATAGGTACCTGCATTAGTGTAATCAGACTTTGCAAAAAATGATGCGCCTACTATCCGAAACATTTCTGTTTCATAAAGTTGTTTCGTAGATTTTAATATGGGTATAGCATAATTAAGAACATCGTCATAACGCTGATCCAGAAAGTACATCGCCGAAATATAGTAAGGATAGCTGCTTTCATAAGGCTTTGAGCCCTTTAATCTTTCAAACTCAGTTAAAGCAGTTTTGTAATCTTTTTGCAGGTAGCTGATGTAAGCATAATAATAAATTGAAAGCTCGTTATAGATGCTTTTCTCGTTTCTCAGTTCAGCAAATATTGGTTTTGCCTTATCATTGTCTTTGATCTCAAAATAGGAGTAAGCCAGTTTATACCTGTACTCAGAAGATTCTTTACCTGAAATATTGTTCCCTTCCAGTTTTGTTAACCATTCAATTACTTTAGGATAGTTCTTCTTTGCAAAAGAATATCTCCCAAGATGATAATAAGCAAGCTTTGTATAATTACTTGAAGGGTATTTATCTATAAAATCAATAAACAACGATTCTGCATCACTGTTGTCTAATTCAAGTGCACATAAGGCAATATAATACTGAGCATTTTCTTTCAGCAGACTTATGTCCGGATTGGATTCTGGCCGGGCAGAGCTTGTTTGTTCAAACTGGCCGACACGGCTGAACTGTTGTGATGCTGCAGCATATTTCCTCTGATCCAATAATTCTATCCCACCTTTGTAAAACTGATTTATTTCAATCCAGGCAGTATTTTGAGCAAGGAGAGGAGCAGCTAATAATGTAAGCAGGAGAGTGAAGATTGCGTATTGTCTGAACATAAGTAACCAAGATAATTATCGCTAATTTACTTGAAAGGCCTTTAGGCTATTCACATTAGTAATTAACATGTGTTGAAAACAGAGTTATAACGAAAAATAATAACTGATGTTATTGAAGATCAAAAAATCAGGAAGATCAGATTGAAAAAATAGAATTACTTGTTTCGCTGGTTTGCCAGAAGATATAATACAGCCATTCGTATCGCTACCCCGTTTTCTACCTGATCAAGGATGATTGACTGTTTACTGTCAGCAACATCGCTGGTGATTTCCACTCCGCGGTTAATCGGGCCGGGATGCATTACAGTAATTTCCTTGTCCAGTGAATTCAGGATTTGTTTATTCAAACCATACATCATCGAGTATTCCCTGAGAGATGGGAAGTATTTTATATCCTGCCGTTCGAGTTGTATACGAAGCATGTTGGCGACATCGCACCAGTTCAGGGCTTTCATAAGGTCATGTTCAACCTTTACACCCAGGGTTCCAATATACCTTGGAATCAATGTGCTCGGCCCGCATACCATAACTTCAGCACCCAATTTGTGAAGGCACAAAATGTTTGAAAGTGCAACTCTTGAATGAAGCACATCGCCAATTATCGCTATTTTTTTTCCTCTTACCTCACCATACCGCTCTCTGATTGAAAAGGCGTCCAGAAGTGCCTGTGTTGGATGCTCATGCGCACCATCTCCGGCATTCACGATCTGTGCGTCAACATGCTTACTTAAAAACACTCCTGCACCAGGGTAGGGATGTCTCATAACAACCATGTCAACTTTCATTGACAGTATATTATTCACAGTATCGATCAGGGTCTCTCCTTTACTGACGGAGGAGGAGGAAGCAGCGAAATTTACTATATCGGCCGAAAGCCTCTTCTGAGCAAGTTCAAAGGAAAGGCGTGTTCGGGTAGAGTTTTCAAAAAAAATATTGGCGATGGTAATATCACGCAGAGAGGGAACCTTTTTTATTGGTCTGTTCAGTACATCCTTAAATGTATCGGCCGTCTCAAATATCAGTTCAATATCTCTTAAGGTGAGATCTTTTATCCCCAGCAGGTGTTTAGTGCTTAATGTTTGAATTGCTTCTGCCATTATTTTTCTGATAGTAAGATAACTTTGTCCTCATGATCAGTTTCTTTCCAGCTTACGATAACTTTCTGTGAGGCAATGGTGTCAACCTTAATTCCGATATAATCGGCTTCAATAGGCAGGTGTCTTGAAAAACGTCTGTCAACAAGAGTCAGAAGTTCAACTTTCTCCGGTCTTCCAAAAGATTGTAATGCATCCATTGCTGCCCTTATGGTTCTGCCTGTCCATAAAACATCATCGACCAGGATGACCTTTTTGCCTTCAACAATAAAATCAATTTCTGTACTGCTGGGTATCAATAATCCATCTTTACGACGGAAATCATCCCTGAAAAATGTGAT
Source organism: Pedobacter sp. (assembly GCA_036676565.1). Taxonomy (GTDB): domain Bacteria; phylum Bacteroidota; class Bacteroidia; order Sphingobacteriales; family Sphingobacteriaceae; genus Daejeonella. The sequence goes on along the minus strand of JAKFCP010000014.1, from coordinate 160,344 downwards.
GTCAAGATTTCCGCTTTCAATCTTAACTTTAGGAAGACTGATTTTTAATTCCTCAACAATACGTTTCGCAAGAAAAATTCCACGCGGTTGGATACCGAGTATGACAGAGTTTTCAAAAAGATTGTGATTTTCAATTAACTGATGGCAAAGACGCTGTATGGTGATCTGGAATTTCGGACCGTCTAGCAGTGTTAATCTTTGCATCTTGGTTTAATTTGAGCAAAAATAGGGAAAAAAGATAAAAGCAGAAAGGAATAAGCTAAAAGTTTATGGGTAAGTTTTAGTTGGCAGGAATACGGTGTGGAAATAGGGAATAGTAAAAGAGGAATAGGAAATAGAGACCCGATGGCTGTCGGGAGAAAAATGAGATAAAACAAAAAAGCCCTGATTTTCATCAGGGCTTTCAAGAATATTAGAACTTAGCTTATTCTGCTTTTTCTTCAGAAGCTTCTGCTACTTCAGTACTTGCAGCTGCATCTTCTTCAGTTTTCTTAGCTTTCTTGGCTTTGCTTTCTGCACCTTCCATCTTCTCTTTTAATTGCGCCAATACACCCAGATCACCTAAAGTTGATTTTTCAACAGACTCTTTTACCTTTTTAACGGCAGTAGTAGTTGCTTTAGCTTCTTTCTTTTTAGCGTTGAACTCTTCTTTGCGCTCTTCAGCTTTAGCCTCTTCCCAGATACGGGCATGAGAAACTACAATACGCTTGGAGTCTTTGTTAAATTCAATGATTCTGAATTCTGCAGTTTCCTCAGCTTTAACTGAACTGCCATCTTCTTTAACCATGTGTTTTGTAGGAGCAAATCCTTCAACACCATAAGGTAAAGCGATGATTGCACCTTTATCAGTTACTTTTAATACAGTACCCTCATGGATAGAATCCAGTGTGAATACAGTTTCAAAAGTTTCCCAAGGATTTTCTTCTAACTGTTTGTGGCCTAAGCTCAGTTTACGGTTAGCCTCATCAAGTTCTAAAACAACCACATCTAATTCTTCACCTACTTTAGTGAATTCATTAGGGTGATTAACTTTCTTAGACCAAGAAAGATCAGAAATATGAATCAATCCATCGATTCCTTCTTCGATTTCAACAAATACACCAAAATTGGTCATGTTTTTAACAACAGCTTTGTGTTTGCTTCCAATAGGGTAGCGCTCACCGATGTTCTTCCATGGATCAGGAGTAAGTTGTTTGATACCAAGGCTCATTTTGCGCTCGTTACGATCTAATGTCAATACCTGAGCTTCAACCTCGTCACCAACTTTCAGGAATTCCTGTGGGTTACGAAGATTTTGAGACCATGACATTTCAGATACGTGAATCAAACCTTCTACACCCGGGGTGATTTCAAGGAATGCTCCGTAATCTGCAACTGTAACAATTCTGCCTTTTACTTTAGAACCGATCTCTAATGCCGGATCTAATGCTTCCCAAGGGTGTGGAGTTAATTGTTTTAATCCTAATGCGATACGTTTTTTCTCATCATCAAAGTCTAAAACAACAACATTGATCTTCTGATCAAGGTTTAATACTTCACGTGGATGCTCTATACGGCCCCATGAAATATCAGTTATGTGTAATAAACCGTCTACGCCACCAAGGTCAATGAACACACCGAAATCGGTAATGTTTTTAACTGTACCCTCAAGTACTTGTCCTTTTTCCAGTTTTGCAACGATCTCAGTTTTTTGATTTTCTAAATCGTCTTCAATCAACACTTTGTGTGATACTACAACGTTTTTGAACTCATGATTAATTTTAACAACCTTGAATTCCATTGTTTTACCTACATAGATGTCATAATCACGGATAGGTTTGATGTCGATCTGCGATCCCGGAAGGAAGGCCTCAACACCCATAATGTCCACAATTAATCCGCCTTTTGTACGGCTCTTAACAAAACCAGTGATGATTTTGTCCTGATCCAAAGCTTCATTGATTGTTTCCCATGAACGTTGTGTTTTCGCACGCTTACGGGATAATACCAACTGTCCGTTAGCATCTTCCTGTGATTCTACAAATACATCAACAGTGTCACCGATTTTCAGGTCGGGTGTATCACGGAATTCAGATAATGACACTAAACCATCAGATTTAAATCCAATGTTTAATACCACATCTTTGTTGTTGATCGATACAACAACTCCCGAGATAATCTCGCCTTTGTTGATCGAGTTGAAAGTACCGGCATACATTTCTTCAAACTTTTCACGGTCTGCAGCACTGTAATTACCGAATCCTTTGTCATCAGCATCCCAGTCGAAATCGCCTGAAGGGGTGATGAGTGTTTTTGATTTGATCTCTTCGATCGACACAGAATCAGCTTCTGATTCAATGGTTTCCTTTTGTTTAACCGTAGTGGTTTCTTCGCCCTGGAGCTCCGCTTGTTTAGCAGTCAACTCCTTTTCGGCTTCTAGTTTTTTGGCCATTAATTAATTTATCTCCTTTTTCCGATTATTAAATCGGACTGCAAAGGTAGAAAATAAGATTTTTAATAAAAAACATTTCTATGCTTTATTTTTATTAAGGCTGAGGAAATTAGATATTTAGCCCTTAAGGAAGGCATGACTGATCAATAATTGCCCTCAAAAGCATACCTGAAATGAATTGAGAGCTATTATTCTGTACTTTTACCGCTCAATAATGGTCTTATATAGGATAAGGCAAATTCCAGTTGCATTTCCTGGTCAATATTTGAATTATCAAGAACAATTGCATCCGCTGCCTGTATCAACGGACTTTCTTCCCTGGTAGTATCCTGGTGATCACGTAGTGCAAGATTGGCATAGATGTCTTCCAAACTAACTTTTTCACCTTTATTGATCAGTTCTTTATATCGTCTTTCGGCACGAATCTGCGGGTCAGCAGTCATGAAAAATTTTAATGTGGCATCCGGAAAAACTACTGTACCTATATCACGGCCATCCATTATTATGTTTTTGGATTTACCCATTCTTTGCTGCTGCCTGACCATTGCTGTACGTACCGCTTTGATTGCACTAACCTGACTCACTTTTTCAGATACCGGCATTTGTCTTATTTCCTCAGAAATATCTTCCTCATTTAAAAAGACAAAAGTTTGTTCATCACGGTATTCAAAGTTAATATGGATATTATCCAGAGCACTTTCTACGGCAAGAGGGTCATTCAGGTCAATTTTATTCCTAAGGAAATAAAGGGTTACCGCACGGTACATAGCACCTGTATCTATGTAGATGAAATGCAGCTTCTTAGCCAGGGCTTTTGCTATTGTACTCTTTCCGCAGGATGAATAACCATCTATGGCTATGACTATGTTTTTGCTCATCCCTGCAAAAATAGAATTTGCTTTCGATTTCCGGATGATATAATTTATGAAATCCATTTGTATGGGATGCTGTTTATGATCCTGGAATACATAATTTTGAGTATGGAATTTCCGGTAAAGGATTTATTAAAGGAGATTCGCTTCAAAACCTCAAGAAGTGGTGGCAAAGGCGGTCAGAATGTGAATAAGGTTTCATCAAAAGTGGAGCTCAATCTGAATATCAGTGCTTCTTTGCTATTTAACGATGAGCAAAAGCAAATTTTATTGCAAAAGCTTGCCAACAGGATAAATTCTGAAGGAATATTGCAGATTATTACTGAGGAGGAGAGAAGTCAACTACTCAATAAGCAGAAAAGTTTGGTAAAACTTCAGCAATTAATCAAAAATGCCTTAAATCAGCCAGCGGTCAGAAAGGCTACAAAACCCAAACGCTCAGCAATTGAAAGCAGGCTCAAGGCTAAACACATGAATGCTTTGAAAAAAATCAGCAGAAGAGACTATTTTAAAGATTAAATTAACCTGAGTTCGATATTGGGAAGGTTAAAATAATTCGGTTATTGTTGATCAAATAAGGCTCTGGAGTTATAGTGATTAAATTTTGGAAATCAATGCTTGTGTTTTATAGGCTGGTTCAGCCCTTTCCTACGGAGTAGTTCCGGCAAGAAATCACGTTCTGATTGAAATTGCTAATAGCCGGAAGCTACCTCCTCCGGCAAGGTTTATTTTACTCGGAGCTGTATTTCATTGGGACGGACAGCCCGGCTAAAGGACCAGAATTTATTTAATTTATTCTTTCCCCAGCCTATATAATAATGCGAATGAACCATACTGATGAGGTTTTGCATTGCTTTTAACTTCCCTTGTTTTGAAAATAACAGAGAAGTCTGCAGTCCATCTGTTCTTTGAAAATACAACACCTGCCTGCTGGCTGAATACTACTGGTTTAACCTCAAACACTGCAGGCCCTTTATCATTTATGAACATACCACCCCGAATTGTTGCATCATAAGCAATATAATGAAGCATGGGTTTTGCATAGAAAAAAAATTCCTTTTCAAATTTCGATCGTGAATTATTTGAAATGGTACTTTGTGTGCTTGCGGAACTATGAAGTGGATTTATTGTACCCGTACGGAAAAGTATTCCGGCACCAATACCGGCAAAAGTATTTCCGGCATTCAAATAGGAGTTAAGGCTAAAATCAGTTTTTTCGGATCTCAACCGATTAATCAGCTTATTAAATTCTATGGTTGAATTGATCCCGAATTCATTGTTAACCTGCCATTGCCAGCCATCAATTTTATAAAAACCAAATGTGTTGTGTAACAACTCCTGTGCTTCTTTTCCTTTTGCTGAGGGGCCAATTGTTCCAAACTGAATACTTAGTTTGAGATTACTTTCCGAATTAGAAAGAAAGTTGACTGCTCCACCACCATAAAGGTAAGCTGCAAAAGGCCGGTCAATGAAATCAGGATCCAGAATGCTTCCCGTTTGAGGATTATACATTTTTTGTCCGGCTTCAAGCTCCCAAATGACTTTATTTAGTTTTGGGTTTTTTAGTGCCGACTGATCCAGTGCTGTTCTGAATTTTAGAAAAAGTCCGTTGGTATAATACCTGTCCTGGCCTTGTGCCAGATAGGAATCATTTTCACTTATGAAACCGAATTCGCTTTTATAACTACTCGATTGAGCCTTTGATGTGAAATTTGAAAGACATAATGCAAGGGATAACAATAGGATTGTTTTTTTCATTATTTGATGATTGTGGAATATTAAGTGGAAAATAAATTCCAACAAACACTGTATTTTTTCAATATTAAAAACTGTATCCTAAACTTAATCCCGCATAATAGGGGATAAAAAAGTTCTTGCTGAAAACCGGACTTAGTCCTGCTCTGAGAGAAAAACCACCATTAACCGGCTGCAACCTATAAGAAAAACTCATTGTACCTAACAAATTACTGTTATTATCATCCCATAAAAGAGAGTTGTCGTTCCCAGAAGTGGCTACAATTGTAGCACCAAGGCCAATTTCAAAAAAATTATTTCCTTTACCTAATAAGTAATTCAGTGAAAGGGGTACCGTAGTTATATTATCACCATCTATTGCCAGATAGCCAATTCCTGCTCGGCCACCAAGGCCATCTCTTCTTTTAGAAAAGCGGGAGTCATAATTGGCGGTAAATAAAAGTCCCTGACCCCCGATCTCAACAAAAATATTTTGTGCGCGTTTTTCCTCCCCTGAGACCAACTTCACTTTAATTTTATCGGAAGAACGAGAAACTGAATCTTGACTCTTTGACAGTCCTGAAATGAAAAGGAGGATAATTGTTAAGAATAAGGTGTATTTAGTTTTCATTTTTCTAAGTGTTAAAATGAGTGCTTAACATAAATATTATCTTCCTTAAAGAATTAAACCAATAAACTTAATTGGCTGAAGTATTGCCCTTTACTTTAATCTCAATGGCGTCTTTTACTTTATCCTTACTCAATGCAAGCTCAATTACTTCCTTCATTTCGGTAACGTAATGAAAGTTCAGATCTTTTATATAATCTTCCTTAATATCAAGTATATCTTTTCTGTTTGATTTTGAGAGAATTATTTCTTTAATATTTGCCCTCTTTGCGGCCAATATCTTCTCTTTGATGCCACCAACTGGAAGCACCTTGCCACGTAGGGTAATTTCACCGGTCATTGCCAGATGAGCTTTGACTTTGCGCTGCGTAAAGGCAGAAGTTAAAGCTGTTAACATAGTAATACCAGCTGAGGGTCCATCCTTGGGCGTTGCGCCAGCAGGAACATGGACATGAACATCCCATTGATCAAAAATCCTGTGATCAATATTGAATTCGGAAGCATGGGCACGCAAATAAGCCATGGCAATAGTGGCAGATTCTTTCATAACATCACCCAGATTACCAGTCAGGGATAATTTTCCTTTTCCCGGACTCAGACTTGCTTCAATAAATAAGATATCCCCACCCACCTGGGTCCAGGCCAGACCAGTCACCACACCGGCAACTTCATTGCCTTCATACAAGTCTTTGTCATAGATTGGGGGACCAAGAATAGTTTCCACATCAGTTTTGCTGACTGCCGGATTATATTCAAGGTCCATCGCGATTTTGGTTGCGATTCCACGTACCAGTGAACCTATTTTCTTCTCTAGGCCGCGTACTCCGGATTCTCTTGTATAATCTTCGATTACTTTTTCAAGAACCTGATTTTTAAGGCTAATATCTTTCGCTTTTATACCGTGTTGTTCACGCTGTTTAGGTAAGAGATGTTGCTTGGCAATCTCAATTTTTTCTTCAATCGTATACCCGTTCACCTCAATAATCTCCATCCTGTCTAATAATGCAGGTTGAATAGAGCTCAGAGAGTTCGCTGTTGCAATGAACATTACACTCGACAGGTCATAATCTACTTCTACATAATGGTCATAGAATGCATTATTCTGCTCAGGGTCAAGTACTTCAAGAAGGGCTGATGATGGATCTCCACGAAAATCATTACCAACTTTATCAATTTCATCAAGTACAAATACAGGGTTTGAACTGCCTGCTTTTTTTATGGATTGAATAATACGGCCCGGCATTGCGCCAATGTATGTTTTACGATGACCTCTGATTTCGGCTTCATCCCTTATCCCACCAAGAGCCATACGCACATATTTTCTACCTAAAGCCTTTGCAATCGATTTACCAAGAGAGGTTTTACCCACTCCCGGGGGGCCTACAAGACAAAGGATTGGAGCCTTCATGTTATGTTTTAACTTAAGAACAGCTAAGTATTCAATGATACGTTGCTTTACCTTATCCAGCCCATAATGATCTTTTTCCAGAATTTTAGAAGCCCGTTTAAGATCAAAATTGTCCTTGGTAAAATCATTCCATGGAAGGTCCAGGAGAAGTTCCAGATAATTAATTTGTATGGAGTAGTCTGCCGCTGCAGGATTCATTCTTGCAAGTTTCTCAACCTCTTTATTGAAATGGGTTGATGCTTCTTTACTCCATTTTTTTAATGCAGCACGGTCTCTTAGATTTTCAATCTCGAGATCGGGGGAATTTCCACCCAATTCTTCCTGAATGGTCTTTAACTGCTGATTCAGAAAATAATCGCGTTGTTGCTTATCGAGGTCAACACGCACTTTCGATTGGATCTGGTTCTTCAGTTCCTGCATCTGCAGTTCCTGAGTTAAATGCTCCAGAACCAGTTTTGCACGATCATGAAGGTTCGCAACTTCCAGCATCTGCTGTTTTGCAGAAACCTCCGCGTTCATATTGGAAGAAATGAAGTTGATCAGGAATGATGGACTTTCAATGTTTTTAATAGCGATGCCTGCTTCACTTGGAATATTTGGAGAAAGTTGGATAATCTGCATGGCCATCTCTTTTATAGATGCCATCAGAGCCTTGAATTCTTTGTCAGCTTTAGGGCGGACTTCTTCAAACTTTTGGATACTTGCCTTGATGTAAGGATCACTTTGCACTTCTTCATTCAGACGGAAGCGTTGTTTACCCTGAATAATCACTGTAGTATTGCCATCAGGCATCTGAAGCATCTTGATGATAAGTGCAACAGTACCAACCTGATTTAACTGTTCGAATTCAGGATCCTCAATGCCGACATCTTTTTGAGATACGACACCAATTATTCTTTCGCCGCGATAAGCATCCTTAATTAGTTTGATGGATTTATCCCTTCCAACTGTAATTGGAATTACAACTCCCGGAAATAATACGGTATTACGTAAAGGCAGAATCGACAAAATGTCGGGTGTTTCTTCATTGTTCATTTCCTCCTCATCTTCCTGTGACATCAGTGGAAAGAACTCGGTATCTTCACTAATTAAAGGCAATGTGCGGTTGAAATCAAAGTTATCGTAGTTACTCATCTATATCTTAATAACGTCATTATGACAGTTGAATTTTCTCAGAAGCCGGTTAAATCAGCCTGAAAACTAAAAGTGCAAGGTATGTGCCAAATCCCTTTATTCATTAAAATCGTCAGATAAAAAGAAATATACGGACAAATTTTCTGACATATTTTATTTAATTGGCATAGTTTTTTTCTATCAAGAAACTAAATTCGTACATTTAAAATAATAATTGTAAAGGATCGTTATTCCTTCGAATTTAAACTGTCACCAATTAAAATGAGATCATTTTCAGGTTTACTAATTATTCTTTTGTCGGCGAATCTTGCTTTCGCTCAGACCGCTTACCACAAAATGGGCCAAAAGGCTTTAATTGACGGGGATTTCAAAGCAGCAGTTTCAAATCTTGAAAAGGCGCTTGCGAAAGACTCTACTGATGTTAATACCCTTTATATGTTAGGGTACTCTTATTATCATTCTGCACGGTATAAAGAGTCAGTGAATACGTTTAACAAAGTAATTGCTTTGAAGCCTTCAGATAACAGCGCATATTATTACAGGGGGAAAGCAAGTAGTATCATGGCAAATGATACAAAGGGTATCGCAAATGCCGATAGGGAGAAATTACTGCTGTCTTCTATCAAAGATTTTTCTAAGGCAATAGACCTGAATGCTGATGACGTTAAACTCTATCAGAACAGGGCAGTTGCTTACCGGGATTACGGCGTGCTTAAGGGACAAAAAATTCCCGGCTTGTACGATAAGAACAAGGCAACGGGTTCTTTCAGGTCCTGCATTTCAGATTTCGAAAAAGTATTGTCAATTACTCCCGACCGCAGAGATATCATTACTCAGTTAGAAGACGCAAAGATTTACCTTCAGAATCTGAAATAATATTTATCAGAACATAAAGAAAAACCCGGCCTGGTCCGGGTTTTCTTTTTTTATTGAAAAATTAAGGATATTCGGAAACAGAATATTATCAGATGCTTAAATCAATAAGAAAGTTCGAAAATCTTCATATAGCCTGCTGGTTACTTAAAGATACCTGTTGGGTTTTGGATCTTCGGGTCCCGGGAATAATAATGATCTTTCCAACACTATTCCTGGCTTTTTTCATCACTTATAAATTCAGAAAAATTGTATCTGAATTATATCATAACCTTGCTGTTTGTTTCTGGATCATGGCTAATACCATATGGATGATTGGTGAGTTTTATTACAATGACACTTTACGTCCTTTTGCAGTGATATTTTTTATCAGTGGTCTATTTGTATTGATGGTTTATTATGGATTCATTTACAGGAGGTTATCAGCGTTTCAGGATAGCAGGGAGCAGGAGTCCTGATTTTATTCACACTGATATTTATTTCAATACTGTTCCACTGATCTGATAAGTATTCTTACCTAGAAATCGCACGCTTTGATTTTTATTGATTGTGTAAATTGAATCAGGGATATAGGTCAGTTCTTCTGAGGATTCGTAAAGCTTACTGCGGGTTATGTTTTTTATTTTGAAAAAAACAGCCCGTCCCTGCTGGTCTTTTTTTATTTCGACAGATCTGGTGCGCAGATTCGTATCAATTGCGACATAGCTGAAATGAATACTATCTCCGCTAACTTTATAACTATCTTTCCAGGCGGGCTTATTTATATCTGAAGCAATGAAAAGTGCAAGTTCATTCCCCCAGTCTACAGAAATTTGTTTTTTAACTTCTGACTGGTCATTTTGTCTGACACTTTTATTCACAGCCGATCTTTTGCTTGTCAGACGTTTAACCTCAGATTCAAAAAACCCTTTTATGTCAAAAAGGGTTGTTTTTGTTTTCATTTCTGCCTGATTTGAGCAGGAGGAAATGAAAATAAGGAGCAGAATAAATAGTTTGCGGTACATTAATAAACCAATACTTCACCGCTCATTATTTCCGGTGATTTAATATTCATTAATTTCAGTATTGTAGGCGCTATATCCCCCAATTTCCCGTCTTTGATATGTTTATAGTCCTCATCTATCAAAATACAGGGAACAAGGTTTGTGGTATGTGCCGTATTAGGAGAGCCATCCTCATTGATCATATAGTCTGCATTGCCATGATCTGCGAGAATAATGAAGGAATAACCGTTTTTTATTCCGCATTTAACAACCTGCTCCAGGCAGCGGTCAACCGTTTCAACTGCTTTCACTACTGCGCTGAATATGCCCGTATGTCCAACCATATCCGGATTAGCAAAATTCAAACAAACGAAGTCCGGCCAGCCACTTTCAAGTTCAGGACAAATTGAGTCTGCGATCTGCGCTGCACTCATCTCAGGTTGAAGATCATAGGTCGCAACTTTTGGAGAAGGAATAAGAATTCTTTTCTCATTGTTAAATTCCCGTTCTCTTCCGCCAGAAAAGAAGAAGGTTACATGCGGGTATTTTTCTGTTTCTGCAATTCTGATCTGATTTTTATGATTTTGTTCCAGGATGGCTCCTAGTGTTTGGTTAAGATCATCTTTGGTAAATATGACATGAACATTTTTAAATGTTTCATCATAAGTGGTCATAGTTACATAATATAGATCCAGGGCCTGCATGTTGTATTCAGGAAAAGATTGCTGGCTCAGAGCACTTGTAATTTCCCTCCCCCTGTCTGTCCTGAAATTGAAACAGATCACAACATCACCCTGTTCAATTTTGCCAACAGGTATACCGTCATTGTCTGTTTTTACTATTGGATCTATAAATTCATCACTAATACCGGCGTCATACGACTGCTGTATACTTTCTGAAATATTATTGCTTGGTTTACCCGTACCGTGAACCATAAGATCATAGGCCAGCTTAACCCTTTCCCAGCGATTATCTCTGTCCATAGCGTAATACCTTCCAATTGCAGAAGCTATTGTACCAGCAGAATGCTCAAGGTGGGCATTCAACTCCTGTATAAACTGTAAACCTGAAGCCGGATCAGTATCCCGTCCATCCATAAAAGCATGAATGAATACATTTTTTACATGATTAGCTTTTGCAGCATCGCATAAGCCTTTCAAATGATTAATATGAGAATGAACTCCTCCGTTGGATAAAAGTCCGATGAAGTGTACATTTTTGTTAGAATTTAATGCATAATTGAATGCTGCCTTCAGAACCGGGTTCTCATTAAGCTCATTCTCTGTAACAGCTTTATTGATACGTCCTAATTCCTGATAGACAACCCGTCCAGCCCCTAAATTCATATGTCCAACCTCCGAATTACCCATTTGTCCGGCGGGAAGGCCAACCGCTTCTCCTGAAGCCTGTAATTTAGAGTTTGGGTAGGCTTTAATTAAATGGTCGAAGAAAGGTGTATTAGCTGCACTTACTGCATCAGATTTATCATGATTTCCGTAGCCCCAGCCATCGAGGATCAGTAGGATTGCTTTTTTATTTTTCACAATACAAATATAAGCCCAAAATAAATAAATTCGCTTTTTTGTTTTATGGCATACTTTTAGTGCTATTATTTAAAAAAAAATGGGAACCAAAATTCTAATCATCGGTATAATTTCTTGTTTTTTTTCATTTGTGCCTGCTAAGGTGCAGCAAAGGGATATTTTTGATACCCTTTCAGGCTATTTCAAGGATTCAAACAGCAAAGAGATTGCAGCTTACTTTGCAAGTGTGATCGAACTGGACATACTTTCTGAGGAAGGTGAGTACTCAAAAGCACAGGCCGAGTTAATTCTTCGTGATTTTTTTTCCAAGCATACACCAGTTTCAGTAAAAGTTATTCATAGGCTTAGTTCCAGTTCGAACTATAAATTCGGGGTACTCTACTTACAATCGAAAGAGGACAAATTAAGGGTATCCATATCCATGGCAAATAATGGCAGTAAATTCTGGATCAAAACCATTACTATAGAAAACGATAAAGAATTGTAATTAAGTATTTCTATTTTTGCCTGACCAATTACAATGAATTTAGACAAATCAATTTTAGAGCCATTCATTTCGAATGCTCTGGCAGAGGATATTGGAGATGGTGATCATACTTCACTTTCAACTATACCTAAAGGCCAGACCGGTAAAGCGAAACTTTTGATCAAAGACGAGGGTATTATCGCAGGTATTGATGTTTCGATAGAAATATTCAAGGCGGTTGATCCAGCACTTCTGATTGATATTCTCATTCAGGATGCTGAGACTGTAAAACCGGGGGATATTGCATTTTATGTGAGCGGGAGTGTTCATTCAATCCTTAAAGCCGAACGTGTGGTTTTAAATACTATGCAAAGAATGAGTGGTATAGCCAGCACCACCAATCGGATTGTGAAAATCCTTGAAGGCACCGGGACAAAAGTGCTGGACACACGTAAAACCACTCCTGGACTTCGTTATCTCGAAAAACTGGCTGTCAGGATAGGTGGAGGGGTCAATCATAGGTTCGGCCTATATGATATGATTCTGATCAAGGATAATCATGTTGATTATGCTGGTGGTATCAGCAATGCGATAAAATCTGCTCAGGATTATTTGAAAGAAAATAAAATCAACATACCGGTTGAAGTGGAGGTGAGAAATCTGGATGAGCTGAAAGAAGTGATGCAGTTTGGTCAGATCGACAGAATCTTACTTGATAATTTTAGTTTCTCATTACTTAAAGAAGCTGTAAATATGGTGAATGGATCTTACATCACAGAGGCCTCGGGTGGTATTACGGAGGATAATGTTTTAGAATATGCCAATTGCGGGGTTGATTATGTTTCTATGGGTGCATTAACTCATTCTGTTAAAAGTCTTGATATGAGCCTCAAAGCGGTCAAGTCCTGATTAAATTTATTTTTTCATTTATAGACCTGATTGAATTTGTAATATTGTAAAGAATGATATCGATTTACTCGCTCTCAGCCTTGATTCTTGCATACCTTTTCGGATCAATCCCTACTGCGGTATGGATTGGTCAGGCTTTTTATGGAATAGATGTTCGTGAATATGGCAGTGGCAATGCCGGAGCGACCAATACCTTCAGGGTTCTGGGTAAAAAGGCCGGCCTTGCTGTGATGTTCCTCGACATTTTTAAAGGTTATACCGCAACCAATCTTGCATACCTCATCGGACTTTCAGTTACCGGTCCCCAAAATTCAGTACAATTTGTGAATTATCAGCTTGCTCTTGGAGTAACTGCAGTTTTAGGCCACTTATTTCCTGTTTTTGCTGGTTTTAGAGGAGGGAAAGGTGTTGCCACATTATTTGGTATGATATTGGCAGTACACTCAGAGGCAGCGATGCTTTGCGTTCTTACCTTTGTTGTATTTTTGCTTATTTTCAAATATGTTTCACTGAGTTCCATAATGGCAGGGTTTTCATTTCCCCTCAGTATAATTTTCATATTTCAATCTCCAATACGTTCTGTCCTGCTTTATGGAATGTGTATTTGTGTACTGATTTTAGTTACACATCAAAAGAATATCGAGCGACTGCTAAAAGGAAAAGAAACCAGAGTAGATCTGTTTAAAAGAAAAGCTCATTAATCACGTTATTTAATTCTTAATTATGAAAAAATTAAACTTTTTAATCGCATTAGCGATTGGAATCTTCCTGTTTTCCTGCTCACAGGTACCGCTTACAGGCAGAAGCCAGTTAAGTCTGGTGGATGATGCAGCTTTGCAAAATGAAGCTGCCAATGCCTACAATCAATTTCTTTCTGATCCTTCCACCAAAGTGATCTCAAGGGGTACAGATGCTCAGCGTGTGAGTACCGTTGGTAATAAATTATCTTCAGCAATAAACCGTTACATGCAGGCCAACGGATTTGGTGATAAGTACAATTATAGGTATCAGTTTACTCTGGTAGAGAGCAAGGATATTAACGCATGGTGTATGCCGGGAGGAAAAGTGGCTATCTATTCAGGGATTTTGCCTGTTACTCAAAATGATGCAGGACTCGCAACAGTTATGGGACATGAAATTGCGCACGCTATTGCGCAACATGCTAATGAACGTTACTCACAAATGACTCTGGCTCAGGCAGGTGGTGGTTTATTGGGAGCTGCAGTTGGTGGAGCATCACAAGGTACCCAACAGGTAATTGGTCAGTTATATGGTATTGGTGGTCAGCTTGCATTGTTGAAGTATTCACGTAATCAGGAAAGTGAAGCCGATCGTTTAGGGCTCATTTTTATGGCAATGGCAGGATATAATCCGGATAGTGCTGTAACATTCTGGGAGCGTATGGCTGCCGCTAAAAGCAGCAGTGGTGCACAACCTGAATTTTTAAGCTCACACCCAAGTGATGAAACCAGGATTGCTGCTATCAGAAAACTTTTACCTGAGGCACGCCAGTATTATACCGGTGCAAAAACGAAATAAAAAAGGGCAATCAGGGATTAATTTGTTTCAAAACATCCCTGATTGCCTTTCCTTTTAACAGACATTCTTCGTATTCTTTCTCCGGATCTGAATCCAAAGTTATGGCACTTCCAACATGGAATGAGAGGTACTTCTGTTTGGCATTATATAGGATTGTCCGGATCACCACATTGAAATCAAAATCACCATCAGGGGCGAAATAACCCACAGCACCTGAATAGACCCCACGCTTGCTTCTTTCATATTTTTCTGCCAGCTGCATCGCTCTTATTTTTGGCGCGCCGGTCATTGAGCCCATCGGAAAAGTATTTGCAATAATCCCGGCATTCGAGAGTTTTTCATCTGCTTCACAAACTACTGTCGAAATCATCTGATGTACCTGTTTAAAACTATATATACCAAATAGTTCCTCCACTCGTACTGTTCCAGGCTTTGCACTTTTTGTGAGGTCATTTCTTACCAGATCAACAATCATAACGTTTTCTGCACGCTCTTTTTCATCCTTGAGCAGTTCTTCTTTCTGCTTTTTATCTCTGGTAGCATCAGTATTGCGGGAAGATGTCCCTTTGATAGGCTGACTAATGAGTTTGTTTCCTCTGCGGCTCAAAAAGCGTTCAGGTGTAGCCGAAATAATATATTGCTCGTTTATTTTAAAATAATTGGCAAATGGGGTCGGAGATAGTTCGTTAAGTGCAATAAAAATTTCTACCGGATTAATTTCCGCATTTTCTACATAAAATTCCTGACAAAAGTTGATCTCATAAATATCTCCTCTCTGAATATGCCTCTGTATTTCCTGAACGGTTTGAATGTATTCGTTTCGCTCAAACCTGCTGAGTATGGTCGGTATTGATACCGGTTCTTCAGAATGTTTTAAAGAAGTTTGGTGAATAATGTTCCAAATCTCATCCGCAGAATCACTTACGATACTGACCTCGTTATTTTTGATCAGGATGCTGTGCTTTGGAAGGAAAAAATGAATTTTCGGAAAGTCAAGGTGATCCGGATTTTCGGATAGAAGATCTTCTGTCTCATTCTTAAGATCATATGAAAAATAACCCGGAATATAGCCCCTGGTTTTAGCCAGAAATTCTTCAAGTTCAGCAAATGAATTCTTGCCGGAATCGCTTAATTCAGCGGCTTTTCCCGCAGCAATATATACCCCAAATGCCGAATAGGGATCTGAAAAATTATTTGAGTCGAAATAACAGGCTGTATCAAATGAATTTGCCCAAAACAATGCTTTTGATTTAAAAGTTTCCGGATCATCAGTATGAAAAACCTTTAACATAGATGCTTTAAATCAAACAAATGCCGCCAAGATGTCCTGATTCCTGAATTAACAAAGAGTCAGGGTTTGAACCCGATCCGGACCTACTGATAGATATTTAATAGGTACTCCCAGATGCTTTTCAAGGTAAGTGATATAATCTTTTAATTTTTCAGGAATCTGATCAATTTCACGGATGCCTGTCAAATCTTCTTTCCAGCCCGGAATTGCTTCAAATATAGGTTCTGCCTTGATTGCATTGATATCATATGGCATATAATCGACCACTTCACCATTGTATTTGTAATGAGTACAGGCATAAATGGTCTCGAATCCGCTTAATACATCAGCCTTAGTCATCACCATCTCAGAAACACCATTTAACATGATCGCATATTTTAATGCCGGAAGATCTATCCACCCGCAACGGCGTGGTCGACCCGTAGTAGCACCAAATTCATGTCCAATTTTCCGGAGTTCTTCACCTGTTTCATTCTCCAGCTCAGTTGGAAAAGGGCCGCTTCCTACCCGTGTGCAGTATGCTTTAAAGATACCGATCACATGACCAATATTTTTAGGGGCCACTCCAAGCCCGGTACATGCACCGGCGGTGGTAGTATTGGATGAAGTGACAAAAGGATAGGAGCCAAAGTCTATATCGAGCATGGTACCCTGCGCACCTTCTGCCAGTACTTTTTTACCATCCCTAAGGTATTGATTCACAAAATGCTCACTATCAACCTGTGGGATTGATTTTAATAATTCAACTGCCTCAAAGAACGCAGCTTCTTTTTCTGAATAATCAGGGATCTCGCCGTAATGTGATAAAATCGAGCGGTGCTTGTTCACCAGACGCATATAACGTTCACGGAAATCAGTCAGCATAGTATCACCCACACGTAAACCATTTCTGCCGGTTTTATCCATATAGGTTGGCCCGATGCCTTTTAAAGTTGAACCTATTTTGCTTTCCCCCATATTGCTTTCTGATGCGGCATCTAAAAGCTGATGTGTTGGCAGAATCAGATGGGCTTTACGGGCAATAACCATTTTTTTTCTTGCAACCGGATCAAAACCATTTTTTTTGAGGTTGTCAAGTTCTCTTTTTAAGATAATAGGGTCGATAACCACACCGTTACCAATGAGATTCATCGCTTTATCGTTGAATATTCCTGAAGGAATAGTATTCAGCACATATTTCTGATTGTCAAACTCCAAAGTATGACCGGCATTTGGCCCACCCTGAAAACGGGCGATCAAGTCATATTCCGGACTTAAGACATCAACAATTTTTCCTTTTCCTTCGTCGCCCCATTGGAGGCCTAGCAATACGTCAACAGTCATGATTTAAAATAGGGGAGTATTAGGTATGTTTAGATTAACTTTTATTAACAAATGAATCGCAATGCCCTTCTTTAAGGCGAGTGCAATTTCCATATAAATTTAATGAATGATGTTTGATATCAAATTTAAGAATATCACCCATCATGCTTTGGATCTGCTGTATTCTTGGATCACAAAACTCTACAACTTTCCCGCAATCAATGCAAATAATATGATCATGCTGCTTGTAGCCGTAGGATTTTTCGAATTGAGCCATGTTCTTACCAAACTGATGCTTGGTAACCAGATCGCAGGATACTAAAAGCTCAAGTGTATTATACACAGTGGCACGACTTACACGGTACTTTTTATTTTTCATGTGGATGTACAAAGATTCCACATCAAAATGATCGTTACGCGAATATATTTCCTCCAGGATTGCATAGCGCTCAGGAGTCTTCCGAAGGCTTTTGTTCTCCAGATAAGCCTCAAAAATTTTTATGACAAGTGCAATTGTATCTTTTCCGGGCATAGTGCGATTAAATGACGCCCAAATTTATCCAAAAAATAAGAATATTCAGCATTTAATTCAGGAGGCTTTCACCATATCTTCGTCATGAGAGTCAAATCTGGTCACAGAACTTACTCCAACCACTTCCTTAAGTTTTAGAATGAGGTTATCCAGGTGTTTTGTGTTATTTACATAAACCATGATCGAGCCTTCAAAAATACCATCTTCAGTGTCCACAGTAATTGAACGCATATTGACTTTGAAATCACTGGATATTACCGTTGTGATCTTATTGATAAGTCCGACATCATCAATGCCGGTTATATGAAGGCCGGTTAAAAATGCAAGTTCCTTTTGCGAATTCCATTTGGCTTTGACAATTCTGTATCCGTAGTTTGCCATTAATTTGGCAGCATTCGGGCAGTTGGTACGATGGATCTTGATTCCATCACCCACAGTTACAAAGCCAAAAACATCATCCCCGGGAATCGGGTTGCAACAAGCAGAAAGTTTGTAATCCAGTTTCTGAAGGTCTTCACCTATCAATAAAGTATCGCTGTCGTCTCCCTTAACTTTTTTGTTAAATTGCTCATTTGGAACAAATTCGATCTTTTCAGGCTTATTTTCGACGATCTTTTCAGAAGCAACGAATTCTTTAAGTTGTTTAACATCAATTTTACCCTGAGCAACATTGTAAAAGAGATCGAGTGTTGATGGAAGCTTAAAAAAGTAAGAAAGCTTGTATAGATTGTCAGAATTGTAAGTGACTTTCAATGATTTAAGTTTCCGCTCCAGGATTTCTTTACCATTTTCAGCGATTTTACGTTTTTCCTCTTTTAAGGAGGATTTAATCTTTGATTTAGCCTTTGCAGTAACAACAAAATTTAGCCAGTCTTCCTTCGGCGACTGTTTGCTGGAAGTTATAATCTCAACCTGATCACCATTTTGTAGTTTATAAGAGAGAGGTACCAGTTTGTGGTTCACTTTTGCACCGATACAGCTTGCACCGATATCCGTATGGATCTCAAATGCAAAATCAAGAGCCGTTGCATTCACCGGCAACTGAATTAATGAACCTTTTGGAGTAAAAATGAAGATCTCATCCGAAAAGAGGTTCATTTTAAAATCATCCAGAAAGTCCAGAGCGTTTGCCTCCGGATTGCTCAGCAGTTCCCTTACCTTATGAATCCATTGGTCAAGTCCGCTATCATTATTAGGTTCTTCTTTATATTTCCAATGTGCTGCAAATCCCTTCTCAGCAATTTCATTCATTCGTGTTGTACGGATCTGAACCTCAACCCATTGACCCCGGGGGCCCATAACAGTTGTATGTAGTGATTCGTAGCCATTAGCTCTTGGTGAGGATATCCAGTCCCGAAGCCTGTCAGGATTTGGGTGATATAAGTCGGTAACTATCGAATAGGCTTTCCAGCAATCAGACTTTTCATTTTCTGGTTTGCTGTTCAGGATTATACGTATCGCAAAGAGATCATATACTTCGTCAAAAGGAATATTCTTCTTGCGCATCTTTGTCCATATGGAATGGATTGATTTTGGTCTTCCATACACATCCGCATCAAGTCCCTGTTCATTTAATATATCCTTAATCGGCGTAATAAAGTCTCTGATAAAGTTCTCCCTTTCGGCTTTCTTTTCATTCAGCTGCTGAGCGATGAACTTGTAAGTTACAGGCTCCATGTATTTCATGGAAAGGTCTTCAAGTTCCGATTTCAAGGTATAAAGACCTAAGCGATGAGCTAAAGGGGCGTAGAGATATACTGTTTCTGAGGAAATTTTTAACTGCTTATCTCTAGGCATGAATTCCATCGTCCGCATATTATGCAGGCGATCGGCAAGTTTGATTAGAATTACCCTGACATCATCAGCCAGAGTAAGCAGCATTTTTCTGAAGTTCTCAGCCTGCAGAGAACTATTATAATCAAAAACCCCGGATATTTTTGTTAATCCGTCTATAATTTTGGCTACTTTCTTTCCGAACTCACGTTCAATATCATCCAGAGTAATGTCGGTATCTTCTACAACATCATGTAAGAGTGCACAGACAATGGATGTGGTTCCAAGACCAATTTCTTCGGCAGCAATTTGTGCAACTGCTATAGGATGGTATATATAAGGCTCACCTGATTTACGGCGCATATTCTGATGGCTTTCAAGGGCCATGTCAAAGGCAAGCCGGATCATGCGTTTATCACCTTTTTGCATAGTCGATTTACACGCGCGCAGTAAAGCCCGGTACCGCTTGAGTATTTCCTTCTTTTCAGCCTCCAGATCGATTACAATTTCCTTCATTTTGTCATGCAATAGCTATATTTTAAAGCTTTGAGTGTATTTGCCGGGTTACATTACGTAACTTTAAGTATTAATATATATAAAATTTAGCTGTAAATTTGCAGATCATAAATTTATGAAATTTTTAAGGCTATCGGTAATTATTTGTGTGGTTTTGATGTCAAAAATGACATATGCCCAGTATAAAAATGACCCGACCATAAAAGGGCCGAAAGATACCATCAGAGTTTCAATTACAAATGTGGACAATGAATTGATCCCCTGGATCGTTATACCTGAAGTTACTGTTATTGATACGCGTCTCTTCAGATCACCTGAAGAAAAAGCTAAGTTTAACCGGTTGAGGTATAATGTGTTAAAGGTTTTACCTTATGCAATGTATGCCCGGCGTAAGTATCAGGAGTTGCAGATGAATCTGGCTAACGTTAAGAGCAGAAAGGAAAAGAGGGTAATGATTAAGGCATTTGAAGGAGAAATTAAAGATATGTTTAACCGCGAGGTAAAAAATCTGACCATTACACAGGGTGGAATATTGATCAAATTAATTGACAGGGAAACCGGTACCAGCAGCTATGACCTGCTAAAGGATATGAAGGGTGGAATTACTGCCTTTTTTTATCAATCAATTGCAAGGATTTTTGGCAATAACCTTAAAAATACCTATGATCCTCAGGAAGACAGGGATATTGAAGCCATCATTCAGTCTTCAGGATATTACTCATATAGCTATTTATGAATCAAAAGTCGGTTTACCAGTTCACTGTTCAAAAACTGAATGGTGAGCATATGAGTTTAGATATTTATGAGGGTAAGGTATTGCTTGTAATAAATATAGCTTCCGAATGTGGTTTTACACCACAGCTCAAAGAACTCGAACTTCTTCGTAAGGATTATCAGGGTGAGGATTTTGAAATTCTGGCTTTTCCATCCAATGATTTTGGCGGACAGGAACCTCTTGAAGGCTTTGCTTTGGGTGATTTTTGTGAAAAGAATTATGGTGTGAGTTTCCCGGTTTTTGAAAAGATTCGGGTTAGAGGTGACTATGCTCATCCTTTGTATAAGTTTCTCTCAGATAAGAAACTAAACGGTAATGTTGGAGCTTCGCCCAGATGGAATTTTCATAAATATCTTATTAATACCAGGGGCGAAACTGTAGATTTTTTCTACCCCTTCACCAAGCCCAACTCTTCAAGAATTAAAAAGAGAATCAACAAATTATTGATTACAGAGAAATTATGAAATTAGATCTGCTGGTTTTTTCGGCGCATCCTGATGATGCAGAACTCGGGTGTTCAGGAACCATTTTGAAATATATAGCAGCCGGCAAAAAAGTTGGTATTATTGATTTAACCCGTGGCGAATTGGGTACCCGTGGTACCGCTGAAACCCGTGATGCAGAAACAGCAGAATCAACGCGGATTCTTGGCTTACATGTCCGAGAGAATTTGGGAATGAGAGATGGATTCTTTCAAAATGATGAGGAACATCAGTTAAAGATTATTCAAATGATCAGGAAGTATACTCCTGAAATTGTATTCAGCAATGCACTGCATGACCGGCATCCTGATCACGGAAAAGGAGGGGATTTGGTTAATGATGCATTTTTTCTTGCCGGACTTCCGAAAATTAAAACAGAGATAGATGGGAACGATCAGAATGCATTCAGACCCCGTTTATTGCTTCAGTACATACAAGACAGGTATATTCAGCCGGATATTTTGGTGGATGTGACTGATTTCTGGGACAAAAAAATGGAATGTATAAGGGCCTTCAAAACCCAGTTTTTTGATCCCGATAGTGATGAAATGGAAACCTATATTTCTTCACCTTCTTTTCTGAAAGTGATCGAGGCCAGGTCCCGCGAATTAGGTAAGGCTATTGGTGCTGAGCATGCCGAAGGATTTACGAGCAGGAAGCTGCTGGGAATTGATAATTTATTTGATCTGAAGTAAAAGCAGATTCAGAATTAAAAAAATGCCCGTGGGAAGTTTCCAGCGGGCATTTTTGTGTTTTACAAAGAAGGAACAATAGTCTCCAGTATCTCTAATCCTTCATCAATATGTTTCTCTTCAATAATCAATGCAGGCCTGAATCTGATCGACTTTTCACCACAGCCAAGAAACATTACATTTTTTTTCATTCCTGCAGTGATGAACCGGTCGCGCATACCCTTATTCTGAAAATCAAATGCAGTGAGTAAACCACGGCCTCTGACATTAGAGATTTTATCATGCTTTTCTGAGATCTTACGCAGACGTTCCTGTAAATAGTTGCCGGTGATGCTCGCATTACTCAGTAAATTATCTTCTTCAATGATTTCAAGAATGCGCGTAGATCTGACCATGTCCACCAGATTTCCACCCCAGGTTGAATTAATCCGGGAGGGTACCCTGAACACATTGGTTTCAATTTCATCAACTTTATTTCCAACAAGAATTCCGCAAACCTGCATTTTCTTGCCAAATGCCAGGATATCGGGTCGTGCCTTTACACCAAAATGCTCATGAGTCCAGAATTTACCCGAGAGACCCACACCTGTTTGAACCTCATCATAGATTAAAAAGCATTCGTTTTCATCTGAAATAAGTCTTAATTGTTCAAGAAACTCCTGCCGAACATGATTATCACCACCTTCTGATTGAATAGGTTCGATGATAATGGCACAGATATCATCTTTGTTATCAATAAAAGCCTGCCTGATCTGAGCCATAGAAAGGGCTTCTCTTTTCTTCAGATCTTCATAGCCCTCATCAGTAAATGGGAAATGAATAGACGGAACACTCACCCGCGGCCAGTCAAAATGTGCAAACCATTTAGTTTTATCCGGAATGGTATTGGTTAAACTCATCGTATAACCGGTTCGGCCATGAAATGCCTTTTCAAAATGAAGTACCTTATGCCCGCGTTCCCTGGTATAACCCTTCTGGAAATTTTTCTGAACTTTCCAGTCCATAGCCACCTTAAGCGCATTCTCTATCGCAAGTCCGCCACCTGCAATAAAAAAAGCATGGGGCAGGTAATCCGGAATACCGACCCTGGAGAAAGTTTTAACAAACTGAGCATATTGGGTGGTATAAATATCTGAGTTGGAAGGATTGGTTAATGCAGCCAGCATCAGATTCTTTTTAAATTCTTCATCATTTACCATTTTGGGATGATTGTAGCCCAAAGGAACTGATGCGAAACAGGTAAAAAAGTCTAATAATGTGCGATCATATTTGGCATCATAGATATAAACACCATTGCTTTTTTCCATGTCGAAGGTAAGGTCGTAACCATCGGCGAGGATATGTTTGCTGAGTGTTTCCTGAACTTTTTCTGGCGAAACTGATAGTTTATACATAATGGTTAGGATATACCCAAAATTACTAAAATGTGCTCAAATGAGCAAATTTAGCGGTTTTGCAAAGTTTTTTATGAAAAATAGGTTTAAAACGTTTAAAGCTATTTTTTCAAGTCATGTTTTTTTTAGCAAATGTTTTGACCCTGAAAAATCGATGCAAATAGTATAGGATTCTGCCTGTAATTCGACAATCAGAATTTAAATCTGTCTGCCATACCCAGTATTCCGGTAATTCCTCCGGTATGTACCACAAGTATGCGCGATCCCCTCGCAAAATAATCTTTTGAGATCAGATCATAGACTGCAAAGACGAGCTTTCCGGTATAGACCGGGTCGATTAGTATGCCCGTAGAACTGGCAAAATCTTTAATGAAGTTCAGCAGTTCATCACTCGTTTTTGCATATCCGCCAAAGTGATACTCTGAGTGAAATTCAAAAGAAGCTCCATTACTGAGCTTTCCTATATCTTGTTTCAGGAAATCTGCTCCTTTGAGGACAGGAACGATATGCATTTTTGCAGGTATGGATTTTCTGTATATACCTGAAAGAATGCCGGCAGCAGTAGTGCCGGTTCCTGCAGCGCAAAAGAGATGGTCATAGGCTTCGGTAAGTTCATCAATAAGTTCTGAACAGCCTTGAGTGGCCAAAGGTCCTGATCCGCCTTCATCTATAAAGAAAGCCCCTGTATCGTTACCAAATTGTCTTTCAAACAGGGCTGGCTTATCGCGGTAACTTTCACGATCTTCAAAGATCAGATGCATTCCGAAAAGTCGGCATAAAAAAAGAGTTTCATTTTCGACATTTTCGCCACGAACGATTCCTGTACTGCTAAAACCGAATTTTGCCGCTGCGCAGGCGGTGGCAAGCAGATGATTGGAATGAGCGCCGCCAAAGGTCACCAGATGCTTTTTATACGATTTTTTGGCCTCCCGGAGGATGTATTTAAGTTTGCGCCATTTATTTCCAGAAATAAAGGGATGGATCATGTCATCCCTTTTTATGAATAGCTGAACTCCCTTTGAGCTGAAGAGCGGGTTAGAAATTTCTTCAACCGGACTGTAAATTGGAAGATCGATCATCAGGGATTATTGAATCTATTTTCCTAAGCCAAATCCAATACCACCGTTAAATGAGTTATATTCAGCCGTACTGTATGAACCGTAAACCCTGAAAAATGCAAGGTTTAATTGAAAACCAATATTTGTTCTGAATCCGCTGATATCAGTTTGTTTAATATTTATTGGGTCGGTAAACACAGTATAGGTTCTCTGCCCAAGAGGGGTTACTCCATCAATTATTGGGTAATTACCTTTCATCCCCGCATCGGTCTTTGCAGAATTATGGCCAACACTTATAAATGGGGTAAAGAGCAGGATTCTTTTTGAGAAAATCAATTCAGTATTGATGCCTGAGAATTTGGCTTCTACTCTTTGGTTTGAGAAATTACTTGGTTGAGTTGCTGAAGACGGTATAGCATTGGCAGGTACCGGTACATTTAGTGGCACCTCATAAGTAAATTGTGTGTATCCTGCGGCCAGAGCAATATCTAATGGAAGAATTTTATCAGCCATTCCTGAAATTAAAGGGATTAGTTCAACTTTAAGGCCTCCTCCAATCATTCCGATAGATCCGAAATCGCTGCCAAGCTTAACAGTTGGCATTGCTCTGACACTTAACTCAATACCTCTGGATAATCCGATTGAACCTTGCAATTGAGGAGCCGGAATTAGTCCGACACCAGTACCTCCTGGCAATGTGAATGACTCTAAAGCCTGATTATTATTATCATATACGGTTAATTGGGTACTATTATTCTTTGAACCTGAGAGTGTGGGGGCCATTGTTTGTGCCGGATTCGTAGGCCTTACGTTATTAGATAAACCAATTTTAGTCACATCAAAGCTCTCATCCGGTTGCGGGACTACTGCACCTGTGATGCCGAAGCGAAGATCAAACCTCAGAAGATTTTTTGAGTGGGCTGTATTATTCCATCCGGAATTTAATCCTACACCCAAGCCTTTAAAAAGTGGCTTTAGGTAGGCCTGTGCTAGTTTGGTAGCATCCGCAGGACTCGATTTTATAAGCCCGGATACATCGCTCTGAGAATATGCAAAGAATGGGAGGGCCAGAGATAAGCCAATAACAATAAAGCGGAAGTGTAAAGGATTTTTCATAAACAGGATATTTGTCTTTTCGATATAAAGTTAAGGTCTTTTGTTTAAAACTGTTCTTAAATAGATGTTTATTCAAGATTTAACAAAAAATTAATTATCCGGGAATATGGAAAGGTTTATGCCGCGTTTTCCCTCCAAAGATTTAATTTTGCAGCATGATAGAGGATAATCAGGAATTAGAGGAGCAGGATTTGTATGAACACCTGCGAATCGTTGTGGATAAAGGCCAGTCATTATTGAGACTGGATAAATTCCTGATTATTCGTACCGAGAATACCTCCCGCAACCGCATTCAGAATGCCATCGATGCCGGTAATGTTTTGGTAAATGATAAAGTCGTAAAGGCCAGTTATAAGGTAAAGCCCTTCGACGTTATTTCAATGGTTTTGCCGCATCCGCCCCGTGATACTGAAGTTTACCCTGAAAATATCCCGATAGACATCATTTATGAAGATGATGACGTCATTATGGTGAATAAGGCTGCCGGAATGGTTGTTCATCCCGGTTTCAATAATTATACGGGTACTCTGGTTAACGCACTGGTGTATCATGCTCAGCAATTGCCACAGATGCCGGGAAATGAAGGAAGACCCGGTTTGGTGCACAGGATCGATAAAGATACCTCAGGCCTTTTGCTGGTGAGCAAGAACGAATGGGCTATCACTTTTCTTGCAAAACAGTTCTTTGATCACAGCATTACACGCAAATACCTGGCTCTTGTTTGGGGTGACCTGACCGAAGATGGTACTGTAAAAGGTTATATCGGCCGCAGTGTAAAAGACCGGAAAGTGATGGCGGTGTATGATGATGAAGAAAAGGGAAAATGGTCGGTTACTCATTATAAAGTTCTGGAGCGCTTCAATTATGTTACACTTATAGAATGCGAGCTGGAAACTGGCCGGACACATCAGATCAGAGCACATATGAAACATATCGGTCATCCTTTGTTTAATGACAGTGCCTATGGCGGCGACCGGATTTTAAAGGGTACTATTTTTAATAAGTACCGTCAGTTTGTTGAAAATTGCTTTGAAATAATGCCCAGACAGGCCCTTCATGCGAAGTCATTAGGCTTTATTCATCCTACCACCCGAAAATTTGTTCACTTTGAAACAGAACTACCTGCTGATTTTAGTGCAGTACTTGAGAAGTGGCGTAATTACATTAAGGAATAAATATGAGTGTCGAGTATATTAATTTTAACGGAAGTATTCTTCCTGCTGATCAACTGATATTTAAAGCAAATAATCGTGGGTTTCGCTATGGAGATGGGCTTTTTGAATCAATGCGCTATATAAAAGGGAAATTGAAGTTCCCCGAAATGCATATTGATCGTATTCAAAAGGGTATGAAACTGCTCAGGTTTGATAATTGTTCTTTAATTGATGCGTGGTTTATCCGTGAGAAAGTTGAGGAATTGGTAAGGAGAAACAGGACGGGTGCTGATGCAAGGATCAGATTAACGGTTTTTCGTGATTCAGAGGGTTTATACAGCCCTGTTTCGAATAAATTTGGCTATGTTCTTGAAATTCAGAAGTTGGATGAAAGTCAGTATGTTTTGAATAAAAAGGGGCTCATCATTGATGTATATGATGAAATTCCAAAACCAGTTAACGCCCTTTCTAATCTAAAGACCTGTAATGCGATGATTTATGTGCTGGCTGGCATTTACAAGAACCAGAATGCACTTGATGAGGTACTTATCCTGAATCACCATGGTTTTCTTTGTGAATCTATGAGTAGTAATGTATTTGTTGTCTACGACCGAAAATTATATACGCCTGCACTGAATGAAGGCTGTATAGCAGGAGTAATGCGTCAGGTAGTGATGCGTCTTGCTAAAGAAAATGATATTGAACTGATCGAGGCACAGATCAATCCGGATATTTTGAATGAAGCTGATGAGGTATTTTTAACCAATGCAGGAAAGGGGATTCAGTGGGTAATGGGATATAATAATAAGCGTTATTTTAATGAGGTCTCCAGGTTTCTGAATGAGAAGTTGAATTTGGTTTGAGGGGAATAGGGATCCGATAGCTATCGGGTAGGGAATAGGAAACGGGAAATAGGGAATAGAATTCTGGGGCCCATAATTACAGCCTGACTCCTCTTAAAAACTCATCTACTTTCATTCGCTTTTTGCCTTCCAATTGTAATTCAAGGACAGAAATTAAGCCATCACGGCAGGCAAATTTGAGATAGGTTTTATTATCCGTCAAAACACTTCCGGGTTTATCGTTTATTTCTTTTTTTTCAGCTTTCACACTGTAAATTTTAAGTGTTTTATCCTGTAAGTGGCAAAATGCTGCAGGATGCGGACTTAATCCCCTGATCAGGTTATAAACGTCCTTAACCGGACGATCCCAGTTGATCAGGCAATCTTCCCTGAAAATTTTAGGAGCCTTTTTAAGCTCATGTTCCTGATGAGTATTTTGCGGTATCTCCTTGTATTTCCCTGCTTCAATTGCCTTAAGGGTTTTTACGAGCAATCCGGCACCTATTACCATTAGTTTATCATGCAGGTCACCGGCAGTATCATCATCCTCGATGTCTAATTCTTCAGCAAATAAGAGATCACCGGTATCGATCTCCTGTTTCAGAAAAAATGTGCTTACACCACTTCGCTTTTCTCCGTTAATTATTGCCCAGTTGATTGGTGCTGCGCCACGGTATTGGGGCAGGAGGGATGCATGTAAGTTTATTGTTCCTTTCGGAGGCATATTCCATACCAATTCTGGCAACATTCTGAATGCTACAACTACTTGTATGTCAGCATCCAATGATTTTAGCTCCTTAAGAAAACCCGGGTCTTTTAATTTTACCGGCTGAAGAACCTTCAATCCTTTTTTAACCGCAAATCTTTTTACTGCAGACTCACTGATCTTTTGTCCCCTCCCTGCCGGTTTATCAGGTGCAGTAATAACCCCCACTATATCAAAATCAGCATCCAGAAGGGCACTTAAGGAGGCAACAGCAAAATCGGGGGTGCCCATGAAAACGATTTTCATAATTATTTATTTGATGGTTGACACCCGATAGCTATCGGGTTGAGATTTAGTGCAATTTACTGACAACAGGTAACAAACAACAGATAACAATTAATTTATTCATAAAGCAAATACTTCTTTCTCATGATCTTATATTGAGAGAGTCCGGGTTCCCAGCTCTGGCGGATTTCCTCTTCGGATTTGCCGGCTATGATCTGTTGTTTGAGCTCGTAAGTTCCGGCCAGTTTGTCAAAATTACCCATCTGATTACTTTGCTTAAAATCGAAGAACTTCTCTTTGTACGGGTAGGCTTGATAAAGTTCTATTAACCAGCTAAGATTGATCTTTCCTTCTTTCCTGATCTTATTGGTATTATATTGCCTTAAGTCGATTCCAAAACAATCTTTATTCATATGCAATGGAGTTTCACTCATCCCTTTTATGCTCTTTGGCATAAAAGAGAATTTATATTTATCCTTCAGATCAGGATTGCCTAGTACTGTGAAAGGAAAGTATGTCCCGCGTCCCTGACTGATAATAGTACCTTCAAAGAGACAAAGGGAAGGGTAAAGTAATATTGATTGAGGTGTATTCAGGTTTGGAGATGGTTTAACCGGCAAAACATATGGTGTAGCATGGGTATAATTAGCAATCTTAATAATCTTAATTTTACATTTAACTTTATTTGCCATCCATCCCTCTCCGTTTAGCATTTGCGCATATTCTGCAATGGTAAGTCCGTGTGTAATTGGAATTGGATTATAGCCGATTCCCGACTTCAATTTTGGATCAAGAACAGGTCCGTCAACGTAAAACCCATTCGGATTCGGGCGGTCAAGGATCAAAACTTCTTTGTTATTCTCGCCGCAGGCTTCCATAACATGCTGCAGGGTGTTGATATAAGTATAAAACCGGGTACCTACATCCTGTATATCATAGACCATCAGATCCACATCATCCATATCTTCTTTTGTAGGTTTTAAATGTTTCCCATACAGAGAGATTACCGGTAATCCGGTTTTAGCATCAAAACTGTCATCAACCTTAACGCCGGCACTCGCATCACCACGAAAGCCGTGTTCTGGACCAAAAATCTTTACAATCTTAACTCCAAGTTTAAGCAGACTGTCAACCACCGTAGTATTTCCAATAACAGAAGTTGGGTTTACTACCATTCCTATCCGCTTTCCTTTAAGGTATGGAAGGTATTGTTCGATCTGCTCAGCTCCCGTGCGAAGTTTACCGCTAATATGGTCAGTGGAACCTACATCAGATCTATTATTGCTTAAAGGAAAGATTTTTGATCGTTCAGCCTGAACATTAATGGTATTGACTGAGAGAAATAAAAGGGCAGTTATAATGAGATAGCCTGATCGGTACATGGTCAAAGAAAATTATTGATTATAAAATTGCTGGTTAATTGTTCTTATTAATTGGTTCAGAAACGAAATTAAAAAAAATGCATCTTTGTTAAAGGTACAAAAAAAAGCATTTCAGGATTGAATTTACCCCTTTTCATTGCAAAACGCATTACGTTTAATTCCAATCGAACTTTTTCGAAGCTGATTGTGCGTATCGCAATTTTAGGAATTATGCTGGGCTTAGCTGTGATGATTCTTGCAATAGCGATAGTCAAGGGCTTTAAATCAGAGATTCGTGAAAAAGTGAGAGGATTTTCAGGAGATATACAGATATCCAAACTGAATCTCAATACTTCCTATGAAAACACTTCCTTTAGCATTTCTGATTCATCACGTCAAAAAATACTGAATCAGGAGGGTATAGAATTTATACAATCATTTGCTACCAAACCCGGAATCATCAACACTAATGAAGAAGTCGAAGGGGTTGTGTTAAAAGGTGTCGGCAGTGATTATAACTGGGAGTATTTCAGGAAAATCCTCATAGCAGGTAATGTTATTGATTTTTCGGATACCCTGAAGTCGAGAACACAGATTCTGATCTCAAAATTTACTGCAGACCGCCTCAAACTGAAGGTGGGCGATGATTTTCTGATGTATTTTATTGAAAACTCCCTCCGTAAACGAAAATTTCAGATCGTAGGGATCTATAATCTTGGTGTTGAAGAAGTGGATAAATTGTTTGTGATCGGGGATATCGGATTAATCCGTAGCCTTAATAAATGGGCTCCGACGGATGTGGGAGGGTATGAATTAAGAGTTACTGACTTTAATAAGCTTGATGAAATTGAAGCAAGAGTTTATGAAGACCTTGATATTGAACTTAAATCATACACGATCAAGCAGTATTATCCAACCATTTTTGAATGGTTATCCCTGCTGGATGTCAATACTCAGGTTATTTTGATCCTGATGCTTGCAGTAGCGGTTATCAATATGATTTCTGCACTTCTGATTATGATTCTTGAACGAACCAATATGATCGGAATACTCAAGGCTCTGGGAAATACGAACTGGCAGATTCGTAAGATTTTTCTTTACAATGCTGCTTACCTCATTGCATGGGGACTCTTATGTGGCAATATTTTAGGCATCGGACTCGGTTTGTTTCAGTCGCAAACCCATTTCTTTACTCTGGATCAGGCGTCGTATTACATTGATTTTGTACCTGTTCAATTGGATGTTCCGGATATTCTGATGCTGAATGCAGGAACCTTGCTGATCAGTTTATTCGTTTTGCTGCTGCCCTCAATGCTTGTGACAAGAATAACACCGCTTAAAGCCATCAGATTTAAGTAAATCATTCTTTTCTTATGATCAGCAAGGCTTTTTTGTCCTGTTTTTTACCGAGTTCCGGAAAAGGGTTAACTTCCTTAAGAACAACAGTATAACTGATACTATTCAGTCGGATAATTTCACTGTCTTCAGTGTTGTTCATATTGTCGCAAAAACCCAGGCAAAGCTCAGCGAAAGTCTCTGCTCCCGAATTATCTGACATCCTTAATTTAACCCGGGCATTACCGGCACTTATACATAAAGCATTTATCGGACAGCGGCTATCATTAACTGATTGTAATGTGATAGTTAAACCATTATTGTTTCCCTGCAGGACAATACTTTCATTTTCCTTAAGTTCAAAGGGACTATCAAATTCAATGGAATCTTTTTCACATGAGCTGATAAAAAGTCCTGTAAAACAAACCAGAACAAGGAGGTATTTATTGATGTTGTTCATATTATTTCAGTTTATAATTAATTACTCTTCCAGATTAATTCAATTGAACCGCTAAACTTCAGATTTTGGTAGTCGGCTGCAGATAAATTCAGAATATTTCCATCACAGCTGTACAGAAGAGGCACGCTGTTAATATAGGGTTCACAATTAGAGATAATAAAGACTGTTTGTTTTTCATAGGTAGATCTAGAGATGTTGTAACATTGGTTGAGGGAGCTCAGTCTGGCAATCTCCTGCTCTAACCAGGGAAGATCATTGATTGGGTCATTACCGCCGCAAAGACTGTTAGATTTTTCACATGAGAATAACAGGCAAGCAACTGAAAAGAGTGCTGCTTTAAATAATAATTTAAGCTTCATCATGGTTTTTTTGCAGTGTTAAAATTCAGTTTGACATTTATTCCCGATGCCCCAAATCTGATGTTTTCACTCCCCAGTCCGCCCAGCGGATATTTTAAAAAGGGCTCAATTGTCAGGCTCTGTTTTTTGCTTAAGCGGGTATTAAATCCAAAAGATACATTCAGGGTACGCATCAGATCAAAGTCTTTCATTTGCCTGCTTATTTCCTGCTTGTTAGCGACTGCAGCAGATCCTACAAATGAGTTGAAATTAGATTGATTAACAGCGTATTTTTCGCTCAGATAAGTGCCTGAACTTAAACCTGCAAGGAGATAAGTGCTGCTTTTCTGTAGATTGAACAGGTATTTAACGTTAAGGGGAATGTCGAGGCTAAGAAGTTCTGCTTCATAATTACTGAGTGCTACAAGTGTTCCAACAATGGATGAGTTGGCATCCTGAAATGAGCCATAATTATTTGCCGGTTCATTTTGATTGTAGGCAAGGCTGTTTTTACTCAGGTTAAGGCCAGTCGAAATTCTAAGATTCTTACTGATCCTGAAGTCGGATGAAAGCCCGGCACCTACATTCACATTATTCTCACTGCCTTCTGCATAATTAATGAAGGAACCGGCATACACACTGAGTGAAAAGTTCTTTTTGCTGCTCTTTTCAGACTTTTTCCCCTTTTCTTCCGCTAGTTTTAATTCTTCAGACTTTGGTTTTAAATTGTAATCTGTCTTTCTGACTTCTTCCATTGCGAGAACCATTGTGTCTTGTTTTATTGCAGGATCTTCAGCAGTTTTTGGCAATTTTGCAATAGGATTTTCATAGGTAGATGCCGAATCCTTAGCAGAGATCACCAATATGTCTGATGTTTTAGAATAATCAGCAGGGTGATTAATAAGCAATTTTTCTTCCTTCTGAAATGCGGAATTAAGTATTGTTGCAGGCTTTGTATCTGACCCTGCTTGTGATTTTTTAGCAATTAATTTGGACGGGACAGGAGCAGGAACTGAAAGTTGTGGTACTGATGAGCTGGCTTCAGATTCTGTTTTTTTACTTTCAATGGATGTTTTGTTTTTAACTGTAATATGTTCCTGTTTTATTTTTTCCGGAGTAAAAAGCCATAGCCCGGAAAGCAAGATTAATACTGCAGCTGCCGAACTGATCCAAAAGAATAAAGGTCTTCTTTTTTCTTCGGGATATTTCTTGCGCAATTCCAGCCAACCCTCATTGGAGGCAGGATCTTCGAAATCATCGAAAACCTGGCGGAATTTTGCTGCAATTCTCTGATCTTCCGTTTCTTTCATGCTGATTGTACTAAACTGAAGGCTAACCTTAATTTTTCTTTTGCCCTGCTTAAATTTACGCGGGATGAACTGGCAGGGATCTGAAGTATATTTCCGATCTCCTCATGGCTGTACCCGTCTATCTCATACATATTAAAAACCATCCGCTGTATATTGGGAAGCTTGTCCAATAATTTGCAGATGTCTCTGGCATTCAGATTTTCTAAAGCCTGAGCAGGATAAGATAGCTCTGAGGCATTTTCGAGCGGACTCAGATACTGATGTTTCAGATCCTTTCTTCTCCTGTCTAAAGCTGTATTGACTACTATCCTGCTCAACCATGGTTTTAAATTCTGTTCATTTTTAAAATCTTTTATTGATTTGAATACTTTTATAAAAGAGTCATTTACAACTTCCAATGTATCATCACGGTCAGATAAATACCTCATCCCAACACCCATAGCATAGCTGAAGAAATGTTTGTATAACATTTCCTGGTACTTTAAATTGCCTTTTTTGCATTCCTGAATGAGCTCTGATTCAGAAATGTGGGATGTTTTTGACATGTATCAATTTGTTCTCTTCAATCTGTACTGGTATGATCCGGGTAACATTCCCGGCTTAATGGCGCAAGTTTTGCAAATTTCAAATTTACGTGTCAAAATTAAACTGTCATTTTTAAGTTCATAGATAAATCTCCCGTTCAGAATTAAGTTCCAGTCGAAATCAGCAGTCCAGACATGTTTATCATTGAACTGGACTTCTTCCTTATCCACCAGGTTAAAATCACCGGTTCCTCCGGCTGGTATTCTTGATTCACCACCAGTTGAGGTATACTCTTTTCCTGAAAGATTGACTGATACGGTATTCTGGCTTTTTATAGACCTGATTTCGCCGGGGCCGGCATAATAATAATGACCGGTGTAGCTTCCATCCAGTAAGCTCATATTAATTTTGTCTGAACAAGAGGCTGCAAAAAGTAAAATCGAAAAAAGTAAAAGTAATCCTGTAGTTCTCATATATAGTGTTTTATATACCTAATACGAATCAGGATACAGAAATGCTACATTGATTTTAAAAAAAAATATTTTGATCAGGGTATGGGACTCTTAGAGCAGATGTTTCTGAGGTTTAATTCTATTTAAACGTAAAAAATTATATTTAACAAAATGATCAATAGTATGTCATTGCGATCCGCCCAGGGCGGAGAAGCAATCCCCTTACTAATATTGCTAAGCGTCATGGGATTGCTTCGTCGTGCCTGCCCGTCCGGTCAGGCGGGCCTCCTCGCAATGACACAGGGCTGTACTCGTAATTGACAAGAGGCTGCGATCGAATAACAAAATGCATGTTATTTCCCTTAAAGAATTATTCCAATTCTTTTACTCTGGAGTGCTTATTTTTGAGTTTTAGCTTCATTCCAGAAAATATCCATTTCAGATAAAGTCATGTCTTTCAGGCTTTTACCAAGTTCTTTTGCCTTGCTTTCCAGATACTGGAAGCGTTTTATAAACTTCTTATTTGTTTTTTCCAGGGCATCTTCGGGGTTGATATCGATGAAACGGGCGTAGTTGATCAAAGAAAACATCAGGTCGCCAAATTC
Source organism: Pedobacter sp. (assembly GCA_036676565.1). Taxonomy (GTDB): domain Bacteria; phylum Bacteroidota; class Bacteroidia; order Sphingobacteriales; family Sphingobacteriaceae; genus Daejeonella. The sequence continues at coordinate 125,519 of JAKFCP010000014.1, read as the reverse complement.
TCCTTCAGCCTTCTCTTTATCAATGGCTGTATTATCATCGGTGTTAAATTCATCCCTGAATTCCCTTAATTCTTCTTCCACCTTATCCCATACCTGGGCCTTTTCTTCCCAGTCGAAGCCAACTCCCCGTGCCTTTTCCTGAATTCTGGAAGCTTTGATCAGGGCCGGCAATGAAGCAGGCACCCCCTCGAGGACTGATTTATTACCCTCTTTTAACTTCAATTGCTCCCAGTTACGTTTTACATCTGCTTCATCATTAACCTGTACATCGCTGTAGATATGGGGATGTCTGTGAATCAGTTTATCACAGATTCCATTCAGAACGTCTGTGATGCTAAAATCATTTGTTTCAGAAGCAATGCGTGTGTAAAACACAAGGTGGAGCATGATATCACCCAGTTCTTTCCTGATCTCGTTCATATCCCCTTCAAGGATAGCATCAGAAAGTTCGTAGGTTTCCTCAATAGTAAGGTGCCTGAGCGTTTCCATCGTTTGCTTTTTATCCCATGGGCATTGCTCACGAAGGGTATTCATGATCGTTAACAAACGTTCAAAGGACTGTGCAGGTGTATCGGCGGAAGGAGGGATCGGATTTGCAGACATTTATTGTGATTGATCTTGCAAAAATAGGATTTTGATCTTGTTATTTCGTGAGGTGGAATGATAATCAGGCCAAGGGCGAAATTTACATTTTTATAGCCCTTAACATTTCACGCTTGCCGGCTGCACCCGGAGCTTTTTCAATCAAAAAACCTAAGTTTTTCATCGTTCTTTTCAGGTCTCCTGTAATCGCATAAGTCACAAATACTCCACCTGATTTTAAGAATTTGGAAATATGTTTCAGGGATTCAAGATTCCACATCTCCGGCTGATGGACTGCCGCAAAAGCGTCAAAATAAACAACATCAAAGGGCTCTTTAGCATCGAAATCAAGCATTTTTTCAGGTGCTATCTTTAGTGTACATAATTTGTCAATCTCTACCGAAGATTTTTGGGCTTCCTCGTATTGCGCTGTGAATGAATTCCATAGATCATCAGTGATATAATTTTCGTATCCGGTATCCAAAATCATTTCCAGCTTGAGGGGATAGGCTTCAATGCCGGTATAATCGAGTTGAATGTTGTTTTCTGAACAAAAATCCGCAGTAATCAAAAAGTTGAGCCCGGTGCCAAAACCTACTTCCAGAATTTTGACTTTTTCTATTCCGTTTTTTTCAAGGAAATAACGCATTCCGGTATTGAGGAAAACATGCTTGCTTTCCTGTAAGGCACCATGCCGGGAATGATAATGCTCGCCCACTTTTTCATTGAAAAGAGTTTTTGAACCATCAGATGTAATTGCAAAACTTAAATGATCCATGCTGCTTATTGACTGAAGCTGAGTTAATTTACCTTGGTGCCACGTTCAGCCCATCTATCCCAGGTGTTGTTATAGGTATGGATTTCGGCAGTTTGAACTCCATTTTGTTTATAAACAGGATGACCCTGGTTAACCCATTCAAAGATACCGCCATAGAGGTTGAATACATTTTTATATCCGGCAGCAATTAGTTTTTCTCCTATTTTTTCGCTTCTTATCCCTGCTGAACAATACACAACAACTGTTGAATTTTTGGGAATATCATAAACCTTGCGCATATCGAACCAGAAGTTCCCAACATGACGGGCATTTTTTATATGACTGACCATAAATTCATCTTCTTCACGGGTGTCGAGAATGTGGAGATTGTATTTATCGGTCTTTATAAATTCATCTATTGTGATCAACGGGACTGTATGCTTGTAAAGACTATCCAGCGTCTGTTTGTATTCAGGATTTTTGATCTGAGCGATCAGCGGGCTGCTTAGTAAACAAAATAGAATGAGCAAATACCTATGCATAGACAGTATTTAATTGGTTTATAAATGATTCTGAAATTATAACAATAATATTGCCAGTTTGTTATGTGAATGTATAATGTAATCGTTTTTTTATTGGATAGGATGTACTGCAAATTTAAAAAAAAGACAAGGGCTTTTGGCGTTGATTTTGCTTTTAGGCATCAGTTTCTGAATAACTGAGTGATCATTAGACCATTATAGCCTCCATCCAGTATTCCTATACCAACTTTGCCGAATGACTTATGTTCTATGTTCGCACGATGTGTTGGGGATTCCATCAGCCCATTGTGCGCAAGACTAAGGTTTTGAGCCAGGGCAAGGTTTTCGCCTGCTATTCGGAATTGAATTCCATTTTTTCTGATTCTGTCGAAAGGGCTTTTTCCCTCAGGGTTAAAATGAGAAAAATATCCCCTCCGAAACATGTCTTTTGAATGTGTTCTGGCCACTTCCGCCAGTTCTTCGTCAAAGTAAAGGGCGGGAAGCCCCAATTTTTCTCTTTCAGTATTGATCATATTTAACATTCCAATTTCCAGCTCTTTTCTGGGGAATGGTTCTGCGACTTTAAAAGGCAATGGTATGATCTCTTTTCCATTTGGGAAAATAGTAAGACTTCTGCCAAATTTATTTCTTAGGTCATTCAGAACACTATTAACATCTTCTCCAGCCCAGTCCGGTTTTTGTGTTAATGTGTTCGCTAATGCACTTTGTCTGGCTTCTTTTGTCGCATCCCCGACGGGGTAAAGAAGAAAAAAAAGGGACAATAACATTGCATAAAACAGACCTGAGAACAAGCCCGGGATAATTCCACTCAGTTTATTTAAGGGATGTTCATTTCTGGACTCAGGTATTTTTTCATTGATCCCGTCGCAGATTTCGTAGATCATCCTGCTGCACATGGCCAGGATCAGGATGAAACTCATGGGCCTTAACCAAATTATAGAAATGCTGAAAAGTTTATCAAGAAAGGTGGCAAGCAGTTCTGAAAAGAGCAGGGCAAAGATGAAGCTGCCAAGCCAGATGAAAATTTCTGTTATGGATGCAAGAAAGCCATTATGCCAGCCGCGCCATACTGAGAGCAGGATTAAACTTATTAAAATCAGATCGATATAATTCATTGCTGGCATAGAAAAAGCCCTTTGTTCGAAAATACTCAAACAAAGGGCTTTAATCCTAATTAACAATTTTTTTTAGATCAGATTACCATATTCTGATGCGGTCTTCCGGCTTTTTGTAAAGTTTATCACCCGGCTTTATATCAAAGGCCTCATACCAGGAATCCATATTAACAGGTGCACCAATAGTACGGTAAGGACCGGGAGAATGGGTATCAGTCACAATTAACTGGGCAGCCGTTTCATTCAGGATATTTCCTTTCCAAACCTGCGCCCATGAAAGGAAGAATCGCTGGTCGGGGGTAAAGCCATCAATTTTGACATTGCTTTGTCCCTGTTTGGTCATTTTGAAGGCTTCATACGCTGCATTCAGTCCGCCAAGATCACCAATGTTCTCACCAAGGGTCAGTTTGCCGTTTACATTAACCGTGTCAAGCACTGTATAGGCGTCAAATTGTTCCTGTAATGCAGTTGCTTTAACTTTAAACTTGCTTCTGTCTTCGTCGGTCCACCAATTGCGTAATGTACCGTCTTTGTCATACTGGCTTCCTGAATCATCAAATCCATGGGAAATCTCATGGCCGATAACTGCACCGATACCACCATAGTTTACAGCATCATCTGCATTTGGATCAAAGAAAGGGAATTGGAGGATACCTGCCGGGAATACAATTTCGTTATTTACCGGATTATAATAGGCATTTACAGTTGGTGCAGTCATTGCCCAGCGTGATTTATCAACAGGTTTGCCCAGTTGATTCACCATTTCAGTATAGCTCCAGCTTCCTGAATTTCTGACATTATTAAAAAATGTTCCTCTGTTAATTTCAAGTCCCTCGTAATTTTTCCATTTATCAGGGTAAGCAATCTTCGGAGTAAATGCATGAAGTTTATCCAGGGCTTTCTGTTTGGTCACATCGGTCATCCAGTCCAGATTTTTTATCCTGATCTCATAAGCCTTTACCAAATTGCTAACCAGTTCCTGCATTCTTGCCTTTGCTTCAGGCTTGAAGTGTTTTTTTACGTAGATCTGTCCAAGAAGATCACCAACAGAGCCATCCGTTAAGGATGACATCCGCTGCCAGCGTGGAGTTTGTACTTTCTGACCGGTCAGTGTTTGTGTAAAGGCAAAACTGGCATCAACAAAGTCAGAACTCAGGTAAGGTGCCGAACTTTTTAGAACATTCCACTTCAGGTATGTTTTGAGGTCATCAAGTGGTGCTGAGCCTAACAAGTCATTCAGTTCAGTAAAAAATTTTGGAGAGTTGACCAATACCGTATCCTGCCCGTTTACCTTCATCAAAGGTAGTAAGCTCTCCCAGTTAAGGTTAGGAGTTGTTTTACTTAGCTCTGCAATGGCAAATTTATTATATGTTTTATAAGGATCGCGCATTTCAACACGGCTCATTTGAGCTGCTGCCAGCGACTTCTCTATATTGAAAATTATGCCTGCATTTTTTTCAGCATCGGCCTGGGAAGAACCTGTAAGCGTGAAAAGTTTGCTGATATAATTTTTATAGGATTCCTGAATTTTCAGGTTTCTTGGATCATTTTTTAAGTAGTAATCACGATCTGGCAGGGTAGTTCCTCCCTGAAAAAGCTGCGGGACAATATTTTTAACGTATTTTCTATCCTGCCCAACAAAAAAAGCAAAAAATGGGGAGCCGGCTCCGGATGTCCTCATTTCAGCGGCATGATTGATCAAACCTTTTAAATCTGATAGTTGTGCTACTTTTTCAAGGTCGGGTTTGATTGGGCTGTATCCCAGTTTTTCAATAGTGATACTGTCCATGCCAGCAGCGTAAAAATCGCCAACACGCTTTTCTATTGAGCCTGGAGCTGCATTTTTATTGTTCGCAGATTCAGCGAGGATAGTCTTGACTGCATTGATATTAAAGTCTCGAAGCAGGTTAAAACTTCCCCATCTCGTTTCTTTGGCAGGTACCGGATTGTTTTTTATCCAGGTACCGCTCGCATAATTGTAGAAATCATCACCGGGTTTTTTGCTCAGATCCATGTCTGATTTGTTGATGAATGCTGGCTTTTTAACCGGTTTTGAATCATGCTGTGCGGCAACCTGCAAAGACAGGGAACAGAAGGCCCCAAAGAGCATAAATTTAATGTAATTCTTATTCATGATGTTTTGGTTAGTAAAAAAGAATGTAAAAATAACAGATATCGGGATGAAAAGAAAAAATAATGCAGCGATCTACTTATTAAACCAGGAAAGTATACGGCCCAATTGGAGGTAATTGAGCAGAAAATAGCAAATACTTGACCAGGAGATGATTTTCATAGCTGAAAAAATCTGTTTCATATAATAACACCAGAATGAGAATAATATTGTTTTATTGGTCGTATCATACAATTAAAAATGTAATTCAGTATCAATTATCCATGTATTTATGGATTTTTATAAAAAATCAGAACCTGCATGTTCCAATAATACCTCCCAAAAACGTATTTTCGCATGTTAATTTTCCCCTTGATTAAATGAGTATTCCAAAGACGTATAATCCCAGAGAAACTGAGGATAAATGGTATAAATATTGGCTTGATAAGAAATTCTTCCGCTCAGTGCCGGATGAAAGAGAACCTTATACTATCGTGATTCCACCACCCAATGTAACCGGGGTATTGCATATGGGGCATATGCTCAACAATACAATCCAGGATGTTTTAATTCGCAGGGCAAGAATGCAGGGCAAGAATGCCTGCTGGGTGCCCGGAACTGATCATGCATCGATTGCAACTGAGGCAAAAGTAGTTGCTCTACTAAAAGTGCAGGGAATTGAAAAGAATGATGTCAGCAGAGAGGAATTTCTAAACTATGCATACGAATGGAAGGATAAGTATGGTGGTATAATACTCAAACAGCTTGAAAAGCTGGGTGCTTCCTGTGATTGGGACAGAACCCGCTTTACTATGGAAGATGATCTTTCTGAAGCGGTAATTGATACCTTCATTCACCTTTACAAGAAAGGCTGGATTTACAGAGGCATACGCATGGTGAACTGGGACCCGAAAGGGCAGACCGCTGTTTCGGATGAGGAGGTTGTTCGTAAGGAAGTAAATCAGAAATTATATTATATCCGGTATTCTATTGTTGATCCGGCTCAGGGCTACGCTGATCACCTGGTCATTGCTACAACAAGGCCAGAGACTATCATGGCAGATACCGCGATTTGCATCAATCCAAACGATAGCAGATTCGGGTTTCTTAAGGGTAAGCAGGTCTATATCCCGCTAATTAACAGACAAATACCCGTTATTCAGGATGATTATGTTGATATGGAGTTTGGTACAGGCTGTCTTAAAGTTACCCCTGCGCATGATCTTAATGATTATGAGCTGGGCTTAAGGCATAAACTTCCGGTAATCGATATTCTGAATGATAATGGTACCCTGAACGAAAATGCTAAGATACTGGTGGGTGAGGATCGCTTTGCAGCCAGGAAGAAGATTCATTTGATGCTTGATGAAGCCGGTAATCTGGAGAAAGTTGAAGACTATAAATCACAGATTGGTTTCTCTGAACGTACTGATGCTGCGATAGAACCCAAGTTATCGATGCAATGGTTCTGTAAAATGTCTGAAATGTCAGGCCCTGCGCTTGACTATGTTTTAAATGGTGAGATAAAGCTAATTCCTGAAAAGTTTATAAATACCTATAAACACTGGATGGAAAATGTAAAAGACTGGTGTATCAGCAGGCAATTATGGTGGGGACAGCGGATTCCGGCATGGTATAATACAAAAGGGGAGTGGGTTGTTGCGAAAACTGAAGAGGAAGCTGTTTCAGAGTTTAAAAAACAGTACCCCGATTCGGATTCAAGCCAAATCAGACAGGATGACGATGTGGTAGATACCTGGTTTTCTTCATGGCTATGGCCGATCTCTGTTTTTGACGGATTTAAGGATCCTGATAATGCCGATATCAATTATTATTATCCAACCAATGATCTGGTTACAGCCCCTGAGATTCTGTTTTTCTGGGTAGCCAGAATGATTATGGCAGGACATGAGTTCAGGGGCGAAGTACCCTTTCGAAATGTATATCTGACCGGAATAGTACGTGATAAGCTGGGTAGAAAGATGTCCAAGTCATTGGGTAATTCTCCTGATCCTATCGGATTGATTGAAAAATACGGAGCTGATGGGGTAAGGGTAGGTATGCTTTTGTGTTCGCCTGCCGGGAATGACCTGATGTTTGATGAAAGCTATTGTGAGCAGGGTAGAAATTTTGCAAATAAAATATGGAATGCCTTCCGGCTGGTTAAGGGCTGGGAAGTTGATCCTGCGCTGAGCAATACTAATCAGCAGGCAATCAATTGGTTTGAATCTGCTTTCAATCAGGCATTGACAGAAATTGAGGACAATTATAAGCAGTATCGTCTTTCTGAGGCCCTGATGGGAATTTATAAACTGGTTTGGGATGATTTCTGTGCATGGTATCTGGAAATGATCAAGCCTGCCTATCAGCAGCCTATAGATCAGGAGACCTACAGGATCACTGTTGAATATTTTGAGCGGATCTTAAAATTACTGCACCCTTTAATGCCTTTCCTGACCGAAGAGCTATGGCATGATGATCTGTTTCCCCAGCGGGGAGAAATGGATTGTTGTATTGTAGCAAAATATCCGCTGGCAGGAAAGGTTGATGCAGCACTTGTTCATGATATTGAGATTGTAAAACAGGTGATCTCTGAGATCAGAAATATCAGAAATACAAAGCAAATTTCTCCAAAAGAGGCTTTGACCTTAAAAATTAAGGTTAATTCAGAAATCAGGTATCAGGATTATTCTAATATTGTTTCAAGATTAGCTAATATTTCTGAATCCGGATTTGTGGAAGAGCCGGTTGCCGGAGCCGGTACATTTATGGCTGGTAAGGATGAATTTTTTGTGCCGCTTGAAAATAGTATTGATCCTGCTGCTGAGAAGCTGCGGATCGAAAAGGAAATTGAGTATCTCAATGGATTTCTACGGTCTGTTGAATCAAAACTATCTAATGAACGTTTTGTACAGAATGCCAAACCGGAAGTAGTGGAAATAGAGCGTCAGAAGAAAGAGGATGCTTTGTCGAAACTGAAAATTCTGGAAGCGGGGTTGAAAACGCTGACGGGGTTCTAAACCCTGTCCTATAACCCTGTCAGCCTTTGAAAGGCTGACAGGGTTTTTAAAAGGCTGACTGGGTTTTATGTAATGCTGACAGGGTTAAAAACCCTGTCAGCATTACATAATGTTCTGATCTTTTCTTTTATTTCCCAGCGTTTTTTCTCGTTTCTGATTACATTCAGGTTAACCAGATGAACCCTTTCATTTGTGTGAACCCTGAGTTCACAAAGTTTCGTACTGATATGAGTTATATCCTGTGCAGCAACCTTTACTATTTCTTCGCTCTCGGTATCGAAATAGTTCAGTGTTTTATCACTGATCTCAATAAAAGATACTTTATGTGTTTTTCGTAACTGCCTCAGCAATAAAATAATGAAAATAATACTTAGAAATAAACTCAGCGAAAAGAGCGTAAGTGAATAAAAATAGAAAGTTACTGTAATGGCATTGAGCAATAATATGGATAAAAGCACTATAGCAAACTTAGAATTAGCAATTTCACTGTTTAATGAGCGGTGAAGGCTGATTTTATGCTGGTATGTCATAGGTCAGTATGTTTTGGTATCCCTATTACGTTTGTTTACCAGTAAAAGTTATATCAAAAATGCCTGATGATCAATCTGTTATTAACAGCACCCTCCTCCCGGCACACAAACCGCTGTTTGTTCTGGTTTCTTTGCGTAAACACTAATGCTGAAAATTCCTGTATTTCCTGATTTGAAAGCACTTAGTTCTTCTGCTGAAAGGTAGTTCTGCAGAATATCATCCGGAATAATTATCGGCTTTTCCTTTTGTATCCTCATATCTGTAAAGCCATTGATTTTGATCAGTTCAAGATAGGTTTCCTTTTGTATAGCGCCTGAAACACAGCCTGCATACATCTCGGCCGCATTTTTAAGCTGCTCGGGAAGCTTACCGCTGAGTACCACATCAGAAATGCTGAAATGGCCACCCGGTTTCAAAACCCTGAAAATTTCCTTAAAAACCTTATCCTTGTTTGGAACAAGATTGAGTACGCAATTGCTCACTACCACATCTGCTGTGTTTGATGTTACCGGCATATGCTCAATATCTCCCTGACGAAATTCGACATTATTAAAACCCAGGTTTTCTGCATTCTGTCTCGCCTTATTGATCATAGCCTCGGTAAAATCTATTCCGATGATTTTTCCGCTTTCACCTGCTTCAGATCTTGCAACAAAGCAATCATTTCCGGCACCTGAACCAAGATCGATCACCACATCACCTTTTTTGATTACTGCGAACTGGGTTGGTAAACCACACCCCAGACCCAGATCAGCATCCGGATTATAACCTTTCAGATCAGTATAATCATCAGTCATAATATTGTACACTTCAGTGCTGCATCCACCGGCACCACAGCAAGAACTCTCATTGGTTGTTTTATCCTGTAATGCAATTTCACTGTACTTTTGCCTCACAAGTTCTTTGATCTCTGCTTCAGTTTTCATGGTATTTTATTTATATTATTGTAATATTACGATATTTTGGATTAAAAATTTTTTAGCAGCAGCTATTTGTATTTTTCACGGCTGAAAGAAAATTACCTATCTCTTTTTCAAGCAATTGCCAGGTTTCCGGATCAATGCAATAGCATACGCTGGCTCCTTCGACGGTACCCTTTATTAAGCCTGCATTTTTTAATTCTTTTAGATGCTGAGAGATAGTGGCTTGTGCCAAACCAAGCTCAGTAACCAGATCTCCACAGATACAGGTATTTGCCTTCATGATCTCCTGAAGGATGGCGATTCGTGCCGGATGTGCCAAAGCTTTCAGTAATTGAGCCAGATGGTTTTGCTCGGCTGAGAATATTTCTGATTTGGTTAAACCCATAATTAATTGCAATATTACGATTAATATTTTTTGTAATCCAGAAGCTGGTCTTTTTTGACTTTAATACGACAAAATATTAAGCAGAGATATGCCAATTCATCCCTTAATTATTTTTTTTAGAAACATGGTGAAGCACTTTTCTGTATAGCTCATCCGGAAGGAATGGTTTCACGACCACATCATTGATTCCGCTAAGTTTGATCTCATCTTCAATCTCATTTGGTAAATTAGCAGTAAGGGCAATTATTGGTAAATCAATGCCATTTTCCCTCATTTTTCTGCTGGCCTCATAACCATCCATAACAGGCATGTGCAGGTCAATGAGAACCAGGTCGTGTTTCTCAGGATTAACAATATTCAATGCCTCCAGCCCGTTCGTGGCAGTTTCGATCTTTGCGCCCCAGCGTTCCAGGAATTTTTGGGCAACCAAAATATTAATGGGATTGTCTTCTACCAATAATACAGTGATTCCACTTAGTAATTTATTATCTTCAGTTTGAAGGTTCATATCTGCTTCTGGTTGTTCCGGACTTTGTAAGCTTTTTTCAAAGGTCTGACTGAAATAGAAATTTGAACCTTTTCCTTCCTCACTTTCAAGTTGCAGGGTTGAGTTCTGTAATTCCAGGATCTTCTTACTGATCGCTAGTCCTAAACCAGTCCCTCCAAAACCACGTGAAGTGGAAGAGTCAGCTTGTGTAAATCGTTCAAAGATAAGTTTTTGCTTTTCTTTAGAGATACCTATTCCGGTATCTTTTATGCTAAACTGAAGGGTGATTTGATTTTCAGTTTCTTTAATTAGTGTAATATCTAAAATTACCTTTCCCTGTTCTGTAAATTTGATCGCATTATGAAGCAGATTGCTCAAAACCTGTGTCAATCGGGTTGGATCTCCAAAAACTCTGGTATGTAATGAATTATCCATTTGTAAATTCAGTTCAATTCCCTTATCACTGGCAGAAACCTGCAGTCCACGGACAATATTTTTGGTGATGGACGAAATATCCATTTCAATATGTTCGAATGAGATCTTACCTGCTTCAATTTTATTGTAATCAAGGATGTCATTTACAATTGCTAATAAATTATTTGCCGAGAACAGCATTACATTAAGACTTTCAACCTGATCTTGTCGGGGATTCTCTTTCAATAACAAGTGACTCATCCCAATTACAGAATTAAGGGGAGTTCTTATCTCATGGCTCATGGTACTCAAAAACTCACTTTTTGCTATCAAACCCTGTTCTGCCTGTTCCCTTGCTTTTTTAAGTCTAAATGAAACCCTGTTCGAGAGAATGAGTGATTGAAAGAAAAAGAAGCCTATGTAGCAGATGAAACTGGGTAGCTGCAATAGTGGTGAAAGGTGCCAGTAGTTTAGTATTAAAATAATAAATATGATCATAAGCATGAGCGAACTGATCAATGCAAATAATGATCCGGGCCGTTTTTTATTATAGGCCTTAAAATAAACGAATGGTACGTAAATGATACAACTGAGCATTACAAGTATGAATGGATTGATCAGTTGTGTGAAAATTACAGGAGGGAAAAACAATGTAATAATTGCAAAAGTAAAGCACAAAATGCTGATTGTTCTGACGATTAATTTATTGACATCCCTTGGGTAAAGGTAATTTGTATAGAGAGTGAACAGGCCAATCCCAAAGAACAAACTAATGTATTCTATTCGAATAGCTACAAACCAGTCAATGCCCGGTATTATGGTGTGCATCACGTAATTACCTACCCCTATAATCCTGTAACTGTAAACTATGGAGTATAAAGAGAACAAAAGGATCGCTTTATCGCGGCTACCCAGGAGGTAAAGGCCTAAAAAGAAGAGACCACCCATAAACAGACATCCCGTTAAAAGCAGATCGATAGCAACGGCATGCATTCTGTGGGTCTCCATATTTGCTTTGCTGCCCAAAACAATAGATTTGGAGATCCCAGCTTTGGAATGCGAAAAATTTGCGATCTGCAGGACCATGTTCAGCGTGTCGGGACTTTCGCTAAGATCAACCGTCTGGTATTGCCAATAGGGTATAAAATCTTTTTCATTATCGCTAACCCGGCCATTATTAGCCACCTTTTTGCCATTAATAAACAAGGTGTAGGCTGAATACATTTCGGGGACTATTATACGCAGCGGTTCGGTGGTTTTAGGCAGGAGTATAGTAAGCTTATAAGTGGCATAACCGTAGGAAGGTAACTTTTTGCCATTCAATTCATAATTTTCCCATCTGAATGGAAAATTAACAATTTCATACTTCTGGTTTTGTGCATGATTACTGCCGGGCCCAATTAACTGATTCCAGTAAAAATGCCATTCGCCATCTAAAGAAATGATATCGGTTAAAGGGGATTTTCGCAGATCAAGAATACCATTTTTAGCATCAGGTACACCATCGATAGAATTATGAGATCCATACGATTTAAAATAAGACAGCAAGAGCAGTATTATATAAATGTACTTAAGGGATCTCATTGTTAACTATCAAAAAGAAAATTATAATACCAGTTTCAATCAGGAATAATCAAAGGTAAGGTATATAAAAATAATCGCAGGGTTAAATTTATTTCGGAAGGCGAAATTCTGAATTCTGATTTAATCGGCAAAAAAGTATTTTACATTTCGAATTTGCTGATTGTATGAGACTTAAGGCAAAGAAAAGAGCACAAGTCCTAATAATCAAACTGCCTTCTTTAAGCGAATGATTCCCATGATATCCATTAGTTTCATGACCGGATATACAGGATCGATTTCAAACCATTTCTTGCCGAAATTTGCGCTGTTAGGATAGCGATGGTGATTGTTCTGAAATAATTCTCCAAGCATCAGAAAATCGAAGGGAGTAGTATTTTTTGATTTGTCTTTATTGTCGAAATTGGAATAACCATATTTATGTCCGCACCAGTTCACAATTGCACCATGCAATGGTCCCATAAGATAATGGATTGGAAGCAGAAAATACATCCATTCCGAGCCTTTTGGAACAAATTCGATATAAAACCAGGTATAAGCTGCCCCGAACAGGAGTCTGGAAGCAATTGAGGATCCAATGCGGTCAATTAAGGGCCATTCGGGATAATAGCCTTGAAAACGAGCTTCAGGATCTTTGGTACGCTTTAAATGATCACGGAAAGTAATGATTGTTGATTTCATCAGCTGAAACACATCGGTAAAAAAATGAGGTGAATGCGGATCTTTCTCAGTATCGCTGTAGGCATGGTGTTCCCGGTGCATCATCGCATAGGCACGGGGGTTTAAAAAAGATGCCCCTTCAAAAATAAAGGCCATAAAATAAAAAATGCGTTCCCAGCCTTTCGACATCGTAAACATCCGGTGTGAGGCATAGCGGTGCTGAAAAAAAGTCTGAAAGAACAGAGAGAGAAACCAATGAGCAATAAAAAAGATCAGAATGGCCATAAATACTTAAGTTTTTGAACACAAGTAATGGCCACCTGTTAAGAGGTGAATTTAGAACGAGTGAGGGTTAATCAGATTAGAAATGTATCGCTTATAAATCTTCAAGCTATTAAATACTTAACAGCAAAATTTATGCCCGAATATTTCTAAAGATAGAATATTCCTGTGAATAATAATCAAAAAGCCGGATCTCAAAATTTTATTTTTGGATGTTTAGCCTGAATATTCCGGGAGTTCTTCTGCAAACCTATAAGATTGCTTTTCAAAATCAATCTCACAGCAGAAATGCTGTAATCCATTGCTGACTAACAGCCATGGTACCTTGTGTACAAAATTATATCGCGCAATCTGGTCAAAGGTATCCTGGGTAATTTTAACTGAGGGTGCTTTACATTCAACAAGCAGGATCTTCTCCCCATGACGGTTGAAGAGCAGAATATCTGAACGTTTCTGAAGGCTGTTCAGTTTCAATCCTCCCTCCAGCCTGATCAGGGAACGCGGGTATTTCTTATCCCTGATCAGAAACTGAATCAAATGCTGCCTGACCCATTCTTCGGGTGTGAGAACCAGATACTTTTTTCGGATCTCATCAAAAATATAGCTTGTTCCGTTTTCCTCTTTAATCTTAAGTGAATAAGATGGGAGATTTAATGGGCCGGGTTTGAACATTGCAGTAAATTTCACAAAATGATTTTAATATGCGGCATCCCCGGGATATAATTTTAAAATGTCAGATTAAACTTGAAATGTAGTTTGAAGAATCGCATTATCATTAGCGTCCGGGGAAGGAAATTGAAATTATAGTTGTACTGATCTTATTTTCATCTTATAATTCCTCTTTTTTCTTTTCCTGCAGCCCGCCCGGATGAACCCGTTCGGACGGGCAGAAAAGAAACATGCCGAGGAGGAACGACGAGACCATGAGTGCCTTAAAAACAATAAACAAAAACGAATAAATGCCGCCGCTGCACCTGATGCTGTTAAAGTTAGTACTATGGCTTTGCCTTTGCCTACCGCACCAGTCCCGATAGCAATCGGGACGGAAAAAAACGTTAACGGAGATTTTGTGCTTGGGCCAAAGCTTATTAACAGTTCTGTTAGTATAGGTAAAAATACTGCAGGTTTTAAGGCAGGGAAAGAAGTATAAAAATTGATATAATCCTGAAGTGGGACTAGCTTTTTATATGATAATAAATACATACTATAGTAGGATATAAATGGCTGTTTTATCCGAAAATTTATTTTAACCAGGCAACAGTGATTGTATTATTTCGTAATTTCGACAAGCAAAATGAATAGCAACGAACTTATTAAAGACCTTAAAAACCGGAAGTTTAAACCGGTTTATCTGCTGCATGGCGAAGAATCATTCTACATTGATCAGATTAGTGATTATATAGAAGAACATGTGCTTTCTGACGCAGAAAAAGGGTTTAATCAAACTATTTTTTACGGTAAGGATTCCGACCTGATGAGTATCCTGAATGCTGCCAAACGGTATCCTATGATGAGTGATTATCAGGTGGTTTTGGTAAAGGAAGCACAGGATTTGAAATGGGGCAAAGATGCGGATGATGATAAGAAGTCGGCAGATCCTTTGTTAAGCTATTTTGAAAATCCGCTTCCAAGCACTATTCTCGTATTTTGCTATCGAAATGGCAAATTTGATAAACGGAAGAAAACCTACAAAGCCATAGAAAAAAAAGGTCTTGTTTTCGAATCTGCATCAATTCACGAGAATAAAGTGCCCGGCTGGATTGAGGGGTTTGTACGTGAAAAGGGTTATTCTATACAGATCCAGGCTTCGGCACTGATGGCCGAGTACCTGGGGAATGATCTTTCTAAAGTGGCTAACGAACTCGAAAAACTGATGCTAAATGTGAAAGTGGGGCAGGAGATCAGTATCAATGATATTCAGAATAATATCGGAATCAGCAAGGAGTACAATGTGTTTGAGCTTCAGAATGCGATTGCGAGAAAGGATGCATTTAAAGTGAATCAGATCATTAATTATTTTGCGGATAATCCGAAGAATAACCCAATACAGCTGCTGCTGGGGGCCCTTAATTCATATTTTACCAAGGTATTAAAGTATCATTATGCAGGCGACAAATCTCCTCAGGGTCTGGCAAGTGCCTTGGGAATAGCGCCTTTCTTTGTGAAGGAATATGAGAATGCTGCAAGAAATTACAATAAAGAAAAGGTCTTTCGGGTGATCAGTTATCTGCGTGAGTGTGATTTAAAAACCAAGGGTGTTGATGCAAGCGGAAATACAGAGCAGGGAGACCTGATGAAAGAGCTTATGTTTAAAATTATTCATTGATATGTTAAAAGGAATCAGGACAATAGTTTATCATGTGTCAAATCTGGAAGAAGCTAAATTGTGGTATTCTGAGATATTTGGCATCAAACCTTATTTTGATGAGAGCTTTTATGTGGGCTTTAACATTGGAGGCTATGAAATGGGACTTGATCCCTCATCTGCTGAGTATTCAAACGGAAACAATAGTATCACCTATTGGAATGTGGAACAAATCGATGCGGCTTTCGCTCATTTTAAATCAAAAAATGTGATCATTCACCAGGAAATTCATGGGGTAGGAGATGGCATCCGTCTTGGAAGTATCAGGGACCCATTTGGTAATGTGATTGGTTTGATTGAGATCACTTCCTCCCAATTACATGCAGATTGATTACACTTGAATGCGGAAACCCAAGCGTATTTCCGGGAATGATATCCAGGGTATTTCGCAGATAGACATCAATTATTCCCTTTGCCACTTTTGTTTTGGTTTCGATGAATTCGGGTTCAACTGCGACCAGAAATTGTTTGAAATGCATCCTGCCATTGTGATCAACAATTACCGAAAATGAATACTGAAAGTCCTGATAAGCCTTGTCGATATTGATTCTGTATTCGGGATAGAGATACTCTTCAGACCGGTTAACGTGGCCTAAATATGGGTCGAGACTTGGCATGATCTTTTCGACCCGGGTTATTTTGCTTTTGCTTGTCAGTTTAACAGGATTTCGAGCAGCAAATGCACTGTCCAGGTCAGAATTTGCCTGTATTGCACGATATTTAATGAATAAACTATCTTCCTTCGAAGGTGCTTTCAGCTTCTCAGCTGTAGTCTTGAGCACATTTTTGATGTAGTCATCAGAATAAAGAGTCATCGTAATAGTTGAAAGATCTTCCATTACCGCCCTTGATTCCAGTTCCATAACCTGGAAAATCAGACTGTCCTTGCTCACATGTTTTACCCTGAACCATTCGCGGGCAAACTGAAAAAGTGCTTTATGACTGTGGAATATGCGATAGGTCATGTATTGTCTCTTCTCCGGACTGTAGATCCTCACAGAATCATCAGCATTAAAATAGATATTCCATTCAGGTTCCAGTTGAAATCCCTGTTCAGTGAATGAAAGTCCGTTGTTAAAACGGCGTTTTACTTCAGTGTATTTGATTCCTTTTATAGCTGTGAATGTTGGGGCCGGTTCTTCGTTTATCTTGCTGATATGGCCACAGGATATAAAAAGTAAAGAAAGAAAGAATAAGAAAACAGGCGGAAAAAATTTCATCGGGCTGAAATTAAAAAAAATATTCAGATATCAAACTTACAGCCCGGTCCTGGCTATGATGATCTTTGGGTACTAAATTACGCCGGTGTATAATCAGATTCCTGATCGTTTATATGATTTACCATAGTTCTGATGCGTTCGTCTAACTGATTAGCTGATGCGTCGAGAAGTTCTATACATTCAGAATCAATTGAAGCTAAAGGTTCTTTCATCAGGGCAATTAAACCCAAAATTGAGGCAACAGGCTGTCTGATCTCATGCGACTGAATACGTGCAATTTCCCGCAGCGATTCGTGTTGTTTTTTTAGTTGGTTTAAACTTCGGTCCAGTTCCATGATATGGCTTACCTGATTAGCAAGAGCACCAAGACATTCCAGTTGCTGTGCTGTCAGATCTTTTGGCTTGGTATCATAAACACATAAGGTGCCAACATTAAATCCATCATACGATTTCAGATTTGCACTGGCGTAAAAGCGGATATGAGGATTGTTGACAACAACCGGTGCATTTGCAAACCTGACATCTTTAGTCGCGTCCTTTACTACCATGATCTTGTCAATCTGAATTGCATGGGTACAAAACGAAGTGTTTCTTGGCATCTCTTCGACCTCAACTCCAACTTTCGCTTTGATCAGTTGTACATCATAATCCATTAGTGTAATTAAGGCAATAGGGCTATTGCAGATTACTGAAGCAAGCATTACAATTTCCTGAAGATCCTTCTGTCTCTCCACATTGAAATCATGATACCGCTGAACCGCCTTTACTCTTTCTACTTCATTAATATACATTTTTTGTTTTTTAGGGCTATAATATCTACGTTAAGAGAGCTGTCAAAGTTTTATTTATGAGATAGCCGGGGAATTCTCATATCAGACTTATGGCTAAAATATATCGTTATGGATCGTTTTAAAGGTTCCGTTTTACAGGAACTTGTTGTCAATAATCCAATCTTTTAACTGGTTCATCCATTGGATTGAACTGGTTTTATTCTTCATGCCAAAACCGTGCCCTCCTTTCGGATAAATGATCATGTTGCTATAAATCTTATTCTTCTGCAATGCTTCATAATAAACAATGCTGTTTTTTACAGGAACAGAGGCATCATCACCTGCATGAACCAAAAATGCCGGAGGTGTATTTGGACCCGCTGCCAGTTCATTCGAATATTTTTGCAGAACTTTGAGATCCGGATTTTTTCCCAGTAAATTCTCCCTGCTTCCCCTATGGGTGATTCCATCCATGAAACTGATTACCGGGTAGATTAGGATGGAGAAATCAGGTCTTAAAGAAGTGTTTTTCGGATTCGTGATCAAGGTTTCACCGAATCTTGTGGAAGCACTGGCAGCAAGATGACCACCTGCTGAGAAGCCCATAATTCCAATTTTTTGGGGATCTATATTCCATTCGGCAGCATGTTCCCTAACCATTTGTATTGCCCTTTGGGCATCCTGTAAGGGCCCGATAGACTTATCCTGCATAGTTGTGTCATTCGGGATTCGATATTTTAATACGAAGGCTGTAATGCCCCATTTATTCAGTTCTCTTGCTACATCAGCACCCTCATGGGAGGCTGCCAGGATCTTATACCCGCCACCCGGACAAATAATCACCGCAGCACCCTTATCAAGGGATTTCTCTGGCTTGTAAATGCTCAGTGTCGGAATGGACACATTACTAATCCGGAGGATTCCATCTTTACCCATTTCGGACTTCTCTTTATCGGGAGCAGGTTTACTGTTTGGGATTTCAGTATTATAAAGCGGTAAAATCTCTTGTGCATTCAAAGCATTGATATTAAACAGGATAGTGGAATAAAGAATGGTCTTAAAAATTTTTTTCATCTGTATATTTTTTATTTTTTGTCTCCGGGATGATACCTTGATTCAGCCCGTTTAAGTACATCCTCACGATAAAAGGCTACGGTTTTAAACTTGCGGTCAGCATAGCGTTGCATTTGATCATCGAAATGAACTGATCTTGGATCAGCACTCTGACCACCAGCAAGCATGCTTTTGGCCTGAACTTTTTCCCCGAATTCAACTACTGCAACAAAACTATTGCCCGCAACTCCATATTGGCGTTTAGTCCCGGGACCTTTCCTGGTTCCGAAGGATGCCAGTGCACCCCAATCACCTGAGGCCATGCCAATTGGGATGCTGGGTAATGCATCATTGAAATTCTGATTGATATCTCCGTTAATTCGCTGATAGCGGTTAAATTCTCCCCATGCCGTTTCTACAGAGCCGAAATCCCTTTTCAAATCGGCCAGACTATTAGCAAAAATTTCGAGACGTTCTTTAGCGGGCGACTTGGAACTCATGTAATTTACTTTCTCCATGAGGTGTGCGCCTGCCGGGATTTTTCCTGAACTGATATAAGTGTCCAGATAAAACTGGCTGATAGTCATGGCTTTTGATTCTCTGGAAACTTTATAATCCCAGTTTTTTAGCAGGTTTATCGCAGTTTTCATCTCCTCATTATTGACCGGATGATTATCATAGGCCTGTATCAGTCCCCTGATCAATTCTTCTGCTCCCGGAAGGTAAGGGTCATAAGCAAGGTCAATCATTTTGTCGATAGTTAGATTCCTGGCCTTAGACAGCAATGCAATAGCATGTACTCCACGGTAATTCTCGGAGGAGTAGGACATATAACCGGGATAGTTCTCAGGTTTCGGGCTGGATGCTCCGGCACTGGTAAAAGGGGTAGAGTTACAATTCTGAATCCAGCCGCTTGCCGGATTCAGGAGAAAGATATTGTCCTTAAGATTGTGCAGACCTTTCCAGTCGGTTTTAGGGTTACTGCCGTCAACAGGTTTTTTATAATCAAAGTTTGTGTCTCTTTTAGGAATGAAATTACCGTGGTAATAGGCAATATTCCCATCTGCATCTGCATAAACAGTATTGTTCGATGAGTTTGTTCGTATGTTCATCATCTTGTCGAATTCTTTCTGGTTGGAGTTTTTAGTACGCAGGAAAGATTGCTGAAGTGCTTTGACAGGATCCCACATCATCGCAGTGCTTACCCATTTATTTCCTGAAGCATGTGTTACCGGACCATGATGTGTGCGGTATGCGATAATTTTTTTTGACCCGGTATTGTTAGCATTTTTATATTTCAAAACGACTTCGAAGGAGTCTAAAGGCCTTAACTCATTACCGTATTTATAGTTAATACCCTTTCTGTTCTTTATGATAGTTTCTTCAAATTCATCAATAATATCTACATCAGATGTAGTGTGCATCCATCCTGTTTTTTCATTAAATCCCTGATAGACAAAAAACTGGCCCCATGTTACAGCACCATAAGCATTTAGCCCCTGCTCACTTTGTACGTGTACTTCGCCGCGAAAGAAAAAGGAGGTATGCGGATTGATCAGCAGCATGGCATTCCCGGATTCTGTTAGTTTACCCGAAACAGCGAATCCATTTGAACCACGCGGCTCATTGTCTTTCAGAAGTATTGAGCCCGTCATAATTTTGGGAATCATACTTGCATCCGGTCTGCCGTAAAACTCTCCCAGTTTTCTGGTTGAAACCTTTTCTATATCCCCGCCAATTGATCCTTCACTGAAATACATGGGCATCCAGGGTTCAAAGCGTGTTAATAATCTGGGTTTTACTTCAGGGTGCTTTGCCAGATAGAAATTGATGCCATCTGCAAAGGCAAGGCAAAGATCTTTAAGCCATTGGGGACTATTCTGATACTTGATTTCGGCTTCCTTCTGTGTCATGAATAACTTTGCACGGAGATCACTGTAGATCGCATTTTCGCCCTCCAGCTCTGCTAATCTGCCTGTTGCCCAGATATAATTCTGCTCTACACGATTAAAATCATCTTCACATTGGGCATATAATAAGCCGAAAACAGCATCAGCATCTGTTTTGCCATAAATATGCGGTACTCCGAAATCATCTCTGATGATTTCAGTATTTGAAGCGTGTCTGTTCCACCGTTCACTTTCACTGAGGGAATTATTTACGTGCCCCGTTGAAAATCCCGAGGCTAAAAGGAAAATGAGAATGAAAGTGATACGGATCATCAGCACAATATTTAAAGCTAAATATAATGCTTTTGAATCAGGGAAGAATCAGTAAAACGGATCTGAAGCAGATTTTCAGTTATTTCTGGAAGCAATTTCAGCCTGTATTTTCTTAAGATTGCCCAGGTTAATAATAAACATAGGCAGAAAAGCCACCGGGAGGACTGTAAACACTGAGAATCCTTGCAGATATGTGAGATAAGCTGAAGCCGCCGCTAATATGGCCAGCATCCCGCCCAGGACAGTACTTGCAGCCTTCAGAGTTTTTTCTTTTTTCAATAACTCTTCCTGATTTAATTCTGAGAGTGGGACTTGTTTCATTCAATTATTATCCGATTTTTTTAGGTATGATTATCTAAAATAATAATTAAATCAATAATTATTTAACTAGCCAGGTAAATAATTATTGATTTAGATAAAATCTTGATTTGTTCTGTTACCAGGTTAAAACTCTATTCTGTAGTTTAAGGAGGGTATGATACCAGTCCATGTTCTTTCTTCCATAATTCGTTTACTTGGATTAAAGTGCATACCCATTACATTTTCCCTGTTAATTACATT
The DNA here is from genome assembly GCA_036676565.1 of Pedobacter sp. Classification (GTDB taxonomy): domain Bacteria; phylum Bacteroidota; class Bacteroidia; order Sphingobacteriales; family Sphingobacteriaceae; genus Daejeonella. Next base: position 103,939 of record JAKFCP010000014.1, on the reverse strand, counting down.
CTGTATATCCAGAATGATAAAATGACCGGCTGTTTTGGAATTAATGCGATAGCTTGCAGAAAAATCTATCCTGACATAGGGATCAGTAGTAAGGGTGTTAACTCTGCTTTCATCGATCACTTCCTGATCCAGACGTATGGATTCAGCGAGATTAACCGGTGAGTATTTTCTTCCGCCTGCATAGATCAGCTTGGCATTCATCCCGAACAGATTATTCTGATTCTTTCCGGTTTTCCATTCTTTCCCGCTAATCAGGTTAGCCACATAATTCGTATTGAATCCGGTATTAAATTCCTGCTTACTGAGTGCTTTAAATTTCGAATCGAACAAAGAAGAGCTAAGCATAAAATAATAACCGCTGCTGAGGGGCTTTTCAACAGAAAATTCGATGCCATAATTCCTGCCGGTTCCTTTGTTAACCAACTGCCTGTAAGAAGATGAATAGATCGCTGAATGATCTGATACATCCAGCAATGAGAAATTAATACCGGGATCAACAGAAACAGGCACATCGTATAAATGCTGATAATAGGCTTCCGTTTTAAACTTCAGATTGTTATTAAATTGCTTCTCATAAGCAATAGTGGCCTGTGCAGACTTTGTAGGTTTAAGTCGGGAGCTGTTCTGTGCCGGGAAAAGCCTGTCCTTTGCATAATAATAGGATAGGGGCTCAAGGCGGCTGTAAACTCCGGTACCAAATGACAATTGCTGATTTGCTGCAATCTGCCAGTTAATACCGAAACGAGGCTCTATACTCCAGCTTTTACTTAACCTGAAATAGTTTGCATGAACGCCTGTATTTAAAGTAAGCTTGCTGCTGATCTGTGCCCTATGCTGAATAAAGGCATCATAGCTGCTGGTATTCCCTTTCTGATTGACCAGTTCTCTCAAACTATTACTCAGAGGGTCGAAATTTTCTGTGAAAATGTTAAAACCAAGGAAGCTTGCATTAATTCCTGTACGAATTGTATTTGCCGGATTAATACTGTAATTTATTGATCCTGCATAACGGATCGTATGATTATCATTCAGACTTTTATCGCGTAAAATAGCCTGGTAACTTGTTGTTAAACTGTCCACCGTAAAAGAACTGCGGCTCGCTGAATAGGAAATTATATTATTAAAATATACCTTTTTGCCTGCGATGAACAAATGTTTTAATCCTACGCTTCCTGCATCATAGCCAAATTTCGCATCGCGTCCGTCGAATCTCTCTTTCCATGTCGTATGATCCCGTTCTGCATTATCATTGATATTGCTAAGTCCGCCTATTCCGAAAAGTGAAAAGGTGCCAGCTCTGGCGCTGGGCATTACAAAGTTGAAAGACAGATCCTGATATTTGGGAACCCCGTCAGATGCAACAGAGAGTCCGGCTTTTTCGAGCAGGCTCAGTGAAGAATATCGGTAACTGACCAGGTAGGATGCATTGCTGCCCTTACTGAACGGGCCTTCGAACGTAGCGCCTACTCCAAGTATGCCTGCGGTTAAGGCAAACTCCTTTTTTTCAGTATTCCCCTTTCTGAATTTGAGGTCAAAGGCACCTGATAATGCGTTGCCATATTCAGCAGGCAATCCGCCTGTGTAAAAATCGGAAGTGCTTAATACAGTTGTATTCAGCATGCTGATTCCACCACCAGATGAGCCTTCGTTACCAAAATGGTTGGGGTTCACGATCTCAATCCCTTCCAGTCGCCATTGCAGACTCTTAGGGGAATTACCCCTGACAATGATCTCATTATTATCACCTGCAGCCACAACCCCGGCAAAACTTTGTGCCATCCTTGCGGGATCAAAAGCTGCACCGGCATAGCGGTTTGTTTCTTCAGGCGAGAAGGAACGTCCGCTGGTAATCGCCATCTGATTCAGAGGTTTTCTGTCGGCGCCCCCAATTACAACCACCTCATCCAGGTCATTGCTTTGATACTCCATTTCAAGTGCAAGCACAGACTCTTTTCCACTGGTAATCAGTAATTCAGACAATATGACCTTTTTGTAGCCGACGAGGCTTGCTTCGAGTACATAACGTCCAATGCCGACCCCATTAATCCGGAAAGTACCCCATTGATCGGAGCTTAATTCCCTCGAACTCTCTCCGGTACTTAGTTTGATTGTGACTCCTGATAAGGGAAGTTTAGTACTCTTGTCAATGACAGTACCTTTAATGGTTTGACTTATAGTCTGATGGTTTGCAGCTGCAGTTTCTTTATCCTGGGCTTTGAGACTTATGTTTTGCAGGAAGGCTGCTGTAAGTAAAATGGGTATAAATTTCATGTTCATTTTTTGTTTGTTTCGGGATGAGACAAACAAAAAACAATTAACCCCTATGCGCTTCGCAAAATCTTTTCCATTTTCCTTCCATTCGCTAATTCATCCACCAGTTTGTCGAGGTATCTGACTTTTTGTGTCAAAGGATTTTCGATTTCTTCAATGCGATAACCACAGATCATTCCGGTGATGAGATGAGCATTGGGGTTTAATGCCGCATTCTGAAAGAAAGTTTCGAATGTAACCCGTTTTTCAATCATTTCCTGTAACTTCACCTGGTCGAAGCCTGTTAACCACTCAATGACCTGCAGCAATTCTTGTTCAGTTCTGCCTTTCTTCTCCACTTTGGTGAGATACAAAGGATACACCGAGGCAAAGATCATTTTTGCCATACGCTCATGATGGGTGTTGTTGTTCATAGCTTACAAAATTATTTATTGTCTATTTTAGGGACGCACTATAAGCACGCACCAGCAGAGTGTTAATCATAATGAAATCTGCACTTTGCAATTAAGATTTTATCATCTTTCACCTGATAAATCAAGCGATGTTCATCATCAATTCTGCGAGACCAAAATCCTGAATATTTGTATTTAAACGGTTCTGGTTTTCCAATGCCCTGGAATGGAGTCCGGGAGATGTCTTTTAGCAGCTCATTTATCCTGTTCAGCTTCTTTTTGTCGGTTTTTTGCCAATACAAATAATCTTCCCAGGATTCGTCTACAAATATGAATTTCATTCTTCAAGAAGATTTTTACTCATAGAATTCCCGGCTTTCAGTTTATCAAGTGCGGAATCCAATCTCTTTTCATTTTCTTTTGAAGAAAGTTCATGCTGGGTTGCGCGCAATGAATTATATTCTGCTAAAGACATAATGACAACACCATTGTCCTTACCACGATTGATAATCAATGTTTCAAAGTTCTCTGTGACTTTATCAAAGTATCTTTTGATGTCTTTCCTAAAGTCTGAAATGGATGTCGTTAACATGAAAATATGTTTTATTTGTACTTATTTATGTACAAATATACGTACATAAAATGTATTTGATAAATAATTTCCAGGTATAGTTTAAGGTGTAATACGAGCAAACCAGTGAGGTGTGCGTCATGAGTGCCAGATGTCTTAGGATTGTCAGTAGGAAGGATGGTAACCATACAGGGATGAATGAGATATCAAATAAAGATCAAAAAGAAATCAAACACAAAGCTTGTCCGAGTTTTATCCCTGTTTTATCCCTGTTTGATCCCTCTTTTATCCCTGTTTTATACTTTGTCTTTAATCAGCGATAAACATAACGATACATTGTTTTACAGCCCGGATTTGTGTGAAATACGTTGGCAAAAAAAATGCACATTGATTTTTATGAGTTCATTATCCTTTGGCATGATAATTTCTCATTTTTCAGAATGATGAAAAAAGGAGAACCTGTTAACAAACAAATCATTAATGAACGGAAAAACCTTCTTGTATCCATAGAAGGATTGCTTGAGGGCCCTATGATCTTTTTAGGTTTTGTGTGGCTGATATTGCTTATTGCAGAATTGATCTGGGGATTATCCAAACCCCTGGATTATCTGAGTCTTTCCATCTGGTTTATTTTCATTGTTGACTTTGTGACGAAACTTATTCTCGCACCGCTTAAACTTGTTTTTCTAAAAAAGAACTGGCTTACGGCCATTTCACTTTTAATTCCTGCATTAAGAATATTTCGGATTTTCCGCTTTATGAGCTTTTTGAGAAGTTTAAAAGGCCTTCGTCTGCTCAGGCTTGTTTCTTCAGTTAACCGCAGTATGAAGAGTCTTGCAGCAACTATGGCCAGAAGAGCTTTTGGCTATATTTTTCTATTGACCCTTGTGGTAACATTTGCCGGTGCTGCGGGTATGCATGCCTTTGAGAAAGCCTACCCGGGCTTTGACAGCTATGGAATTGCATTATGGTGGACCGCTATGCGGGTAATAACCGCAGGGAGTGAATATTACCCTTCAACTCCTGAAGGCAGAGGACTGGCCCTAATTATAGCATTGTATGGCTATGCAATTTTTGGTTATGTTACGGCTACTTTAGCCAGCTTTTTTATTGGGAGAGATGCCGAAGAAAAGGATACACCTCTTGCCGGTGCCAAAGATGTTGCTGATTTAAAAAGTGAAATAGCTGCGCTAAGAAGAGCTATTGAGAGTATGACATCGAAAGGGGGGTAACGGTTCCGCGGCTTGGCGAAGGGCGGGATTTACAGCTCTAAAATTCATACGAAGAACAAATGCTGAACCTTGCACATATGTTTCTCCGAAGCTCGTCAGCCCGCCTTTTGCCAAACCGCTGTTATAGCCAGTTGTTTTTTTATTATCTACGTTCGCAAATTTTGAAATTTATTCGTCCTTTAAATTGTGTGTTTAAAAAGATTATTTCTTTTTATTCTTTGCCTGCAGTCTATCGTAATATTGCTTTCTCTTTTCTTCTTCAACTTTACGTCCTTTCTCAATCCTTTCGTCACTCCATGAATATGACCATTTTATTTTTCCTTTCCGAATCCAATAATGAGATCGACATGGCAACTGCCAATTTCCTATTGATGGATAAAGAGTTGCCTCTCCATTATTTTCCGAAAATTTCCATTCCATACGGCCAAGAGGCGTTATAATCTTATTGCCACAGCCACATGGGCATAGGTGACCCGCCACCTTAAATTCCTTAGAAACATAAAAGATCCCAGGTTCAAGCTCCTTGGGAAGGTATTCGACATGAAACAACTTAAGCGTCTTTGTCATTCTGAAACCGCTTTTAAACTTTCCAAATTAAATAGTGTGTGAAAGAACGAATTCTCATCGGTATAAAATCCTTTTAACTGTTTGTATTTTATAACTGCCAAACAAGCATTTAGCGCATTAAGTTCTGATATTTGAATATTATTTCGATAAATATCATCTGTCGGATCTGTAAGGGGAGTTATGTTCTTTTTCAGCGTATCTTGCGCATTCTCTTTGGAAAAATACACCGTTCTTACCATCCCGCTAATCGCGCCATCCTTCCTATCTAAGCCCATTCCAACATCGATAAAAGGAATATTCAACTTAATCAGAATATCAATTATATCTGCACGGGCCGGGCCTTTGTCTACACATATGAACGCAAATGTAACGCCTTGCAATTCTTCCGTAGAGTCCGAAAGAATTTTCTTTGAGTTCAGGTTTACCCCATGTCGAAAATCTTCATATCTCTTTTGATAAACTTCAGATTTCCGTTTTCCTAATTCGTCTTCTAACACTTTACCGGGTGACCGAAATGCATTGTGAACGTGAAAGGAATCAAAATCAAAACCCCTAATTTCCTTTACAGGGGTTTTGACAAGAAAATCCAGAACATATGAACCCGTACCTCCAAGTCCAATTATAACCACAACTTCATCTTTGAATTTTGAGGAAAGATCTCCTATCTCGGCTCTGCTTGTTAAAGTATCCCTAAATTTGAATACTGATGCTTCCACACTATCAACTGTGCGAAAAGTCCAAGGATGGGCTTTAATTCCATACAGATCAATTGCTGGTCCACAAATAATATTGACGTACGTCTCTACCTTTTCGAAAAAATCTATGTAGCCGTTAGCCGGTTTATGAGAAAAATTTCTCTGAATCACCAAATCATTCGAAGCCAAAGTTAATGTGGCCGGCCCTCCACCCATGTTTCGAATGGGGGTACCATTCAGTTCACAAGGATGAGATCCGCAAAAAAATACTTGATGGTCATGCAACTTGATTCGCTTGTTATCAACATACTCAATTTTGGAGATTAATGCCCCTACTTGGAGATTTTTATTCTCATCAAGGTAGTATACGTCTCTGACGACTAGGTACTCGCTATCAATAGAGACCGCATAACCTTTTTCAAGCAATTGCTTTATGTCCGGATTGTATTCTGCTAAAGTGTTAATCGTAGTCATTAGGATTGCCCCGTGTGTTTTACCGTAAAACGCATTCCATCTTTTACCTTAACACTCCCACCCGGTGATAAGATACCCTCAGGCTTTTCTCCGTGGCCCCTCTCGTAAGTCACAGAATAAGTCCTTTCTGGATGTTGAGGATAATCCGGAAATGCTAGTGTTACCACTTCATTATAACTGATTTCATTCTTTTCCTCTTCATGAGGCGTACCATTAACAAAAATGGTAACTTTCTTTTTGGGATTTTCCCCTTCTTTTTTGTTACTTTCCATAAATTGAATATTAGTCTACCCAGTATACTGTGAAGCGTGACAAAGTAAAATGTCACGCTTCACAGTATACACTAATTAAACCTGTTGGAGTTACAATGCGCCATATCAAAAATGTCAGACGTTCAACTGTTGGAGCATTTGTGCTCCACGGATGACAACGAACATCATTATGAACATTTTGTTAGACGCTTCTTAGGTGGTGTCCAGACACATTGTGACCGCGTGTGCGCTGTTCGCAGGTTAGATAGTCATATTGGCCGACAAATAGCTCACGAGACCTTTGAGAAAATTCGAAAACATAAATCTTATACTAGAGACGGTTCGAAAATACCAGATGATCGAAAGGCCATTTTAGGTTACCTCAAACAGATCTCCACGAACTTGTTTAATGATTATCACAACAGTGAAAAAAAGAAAGATATTGTCCACAAATCCTATTTTGATGAGATTCTGAATACGGCATCCGAAACCCTGGATGTGAATGTACTAAAAAACAAAAAAGACATTGCCCTAGCAATCTTCGGAAAGCTGAATAAAAAGGAGCAAGCCGTTGTACTAAAGGATATTGAGTATAAAAAGCATCAAAAATATCTACCCGATGATGTTACAGCGACACTTGCAGAAGAACTTAAAGTTCAACCAGGAACAATTAGAAAGATTAGAGCTAGAGCCATAGAAAAAATAAAAAACGCTATCAATGAAGTCAACAAAAATTAAAATTCAGACCTTTTCTATGGAGGATTTTGAGCAAGGCTTGATGCTTGCCGGACTTGTGACTCCAAGTACCTCTATGGAACTGCATGAACGCGAAATTTTAGAAGAATTTGAGCTGTCAGAAGCAAAAAAGAAACCTGTTAACGATAACATGTTCTTTAGAAGAGTAACATTAGCGGCTGAAATTGCATCACAAATGCACGAGGAGCCCACTTTTGGTCGAATCAAATTTCAGAAGCTGGTTTACCTATGCGAACATGCTGCCGAAATGGAACTCAACTATCGTTATTTAAAACAGGCCGCAGGACCATTCGATAATAAGTTTATGCACTCAGTTGAGGCGCAGTTTACAAAAAATAAGTGGTTTAAAGTAGAGAAAAAACGTGACGGTAAGTTCAACCGATCGGTATATGTTCCCCTAGAAAAAGCTGACGATTATAAAAAATTCTATAATGCGTATTTCAAAACGCATTTAGAAAAAATACAATATGTTCTTGATCTTTTTAAAACGCTTAAGACGGATACAACCGAAATCGCAGCTACAATATACGCCTGCATAATTGAACTTGGCGAGCAAGGCGAACAGATAAACGAAGATAACCTCCTTACAAAGTTTTACGCTTGGTCTGAAGCTAAAGGAAGGTTTGATAAAAAGGATGTAGTTAAGACATGGTCTTGGATGAAAGAAAATCAGGTTGTGCCCCAAGTAAAATAACTATGTTAACCATTGAGTCGAATTTTTTGGGCGTTAATTTCGTAAATATATAGATGTTGTGTTTGTCCTTAATGTACTATTACAATTGGCTATAACGTTCAAGGCTTCAAGCTGTAGCGGATTATTGCACTTCGCCCGCTGCCTAGCTCTAAAGTAATTAAAAACCACAGCCTTACATAAACCATTGAGCCGCTATAGCTTGAAGCCGTTGTTATAGCGCGTTGTTATTTGTCAACTATTACTCCATAAACATTTTGAGTTTTAGTCTGGATTTTTCCTTTAAAGTCAGATATTATCAATTGCTTAAACTTCTGATAATTCCGTATTTCTAACGAATTTACGATTAAAGTCTTTTCCAAGGTTTTTATAGATATTATCTCGTGGCAAGGAACTCTTAAGCCACCTAGATTCTCTTTTATTATTATATTTTCAACAGACTTGTTGTCGAAATTGACAGATGTATTTAAATAAGGAAATCGAAATGTCCATTTGTCTCCAATTCGGCTGATTGTTTTTAGCTGTCTAACTGTTAATAGTGGTAAGACGATAAAAACAATAAAGATTATCGGTGAGATAATATAAATAGATTGCTTTTGTGTGTCATTTTTTTCAGCCCAGCCCGATGCGAGCCAAGTAAATACCAATAGTCCGACCACTATAAATACCGGAATAAAGAAATATAACCAATGTCGGATTTTAAATGTCATGGGCTTGGGTAATGCGCTATAACTTGTATATAAGGATGTCAAAACCACCACAAGCCCACCAAATTCGGGTGTATTGCTGCTATTTTATCATCCTTTATTAAATATGCCGATAAACAGCAAAATAACCTAAGCCAATCTGAAAATACTTAGCTGAACAAGATTAATTTTCAAGCGATAGCTATCTGGTCTCCAATCAATTTTTACAGGTCTTTTCTAAGTCTGTTCATGTTTTCTTTATCTTTATTGCCAATTGAGGGGTAATTTCGAATAGAACTCTTAAATCGGATCAAAAACAGAGAAAAGCATGAACTATTGGTTAGTAAAAAGTGAACCTTTTAAATACAGCTGGGAAAAATTCAACAAAGATGGCCGTACCTTCTGGGATGGTGTGCGTAATTATCAGGCAAGGAATAATTTGAGGGATATGCGGGTAGGGGACCTGGTCTTATTTTATCATAGTAATGAAGGAAAAGCAGTGGTTGGAATTGCCAGAGTTGTTAAAGAATCTTATCAGGACCCAACCACAGATGATAAAAACTGGGTAGTAGTTGATCTGGAGCCGGTAGAAAGTCTTAAGAATCCGGTTACACTTGAAGTAATAAAAGCTGATCCACGACTGCAAAATATTGGCCTGGTAAAGCAGGGGAGATTATCTGTTATGGGGATGAAGGTTGAGGAGTTTGACAGGATTGTGGAATTGGGAAGTTGACAGTTGACAGTTGACAGTTGACAGTTGACAGTTGACAGTTGACAGTTGACAGTTGACAGTTGACAGTTGACAGTGAAAAATGCGTACTCAATATAACATATTTTACTCGAAAACGAAAATCCCTGCTTTCTACTTTTAGCTTTCCGCTTTCCGCTTACAACTCACTTTGGTTCAAGAACAGCGCTTTCAACTCTGTAGCATCATGTGCTTTCATCTTTCCTGCAAGGATCAGTCTGAGCTGACGACGGCGAAGAGCACCTTCAAATAGTTTTTTCTCAGCTTCAGTTTCCGGTTCAATTTCGGGAACGGAAATGGGTTTTCCCTCTTTGTTTAAGGCCACAAAAGTATAAAAGGCATCATTTGAGCGTACTCTTGTTCCGGATGGGATGTTCTCGGCCCAAACGTCCAGACGTACTTCCATAGATGTGCTGAATGCACGGGTTACTTTGGCTTCAATGGTTATTACATCGCCCAGTTTTATCGCATGCCTGAAAGATACATTATCAACCGATGCAGTGACGACAATATTATTGCAATGTTTCTGTGCAGAGATCGCTGCTGCGATGTCCATCCAGTGCAATAAACGGCCTCCCATCAGGTTGTTTAAGGGATTGGTATCGTTTGGAAGTACCAGTTCATTCATGATGGTGAATGATTCTTTAGGACTTTTAGTAATTGTGCTCATGAGGCAAAGGTAGTGTTTCCGGATCATTCCGGATCAAGTCCGGAATGACAATCGGATCGAGTCTGGAATGACTTTATTTAAGTTTTTAGCGTTTTACAGTATTAATCTGACTAAAACCGATCAGTTCTTCCCATCGGCCACCCGGTTTGCGGTAATAGAAAAAGATCTGATAATCATTTTCGGTTTCATAATGCGAGCCATCGAAGACCACATCATCCCTGGTTTTACCATCTTCACTTACCCAGATGTAATGGTAATCAATCAGGCCCTGCTTTACAAAGATCATCCCGGTAAATCGCTTTCGGGCATCATCGTATTCCAGCTTGTCGCTAAGGCGGTAATCGTTAAACTGCCCGACCACATAGGCATTCCCTCCATCAGATGGTTTCGGAGCATTGAGGGATAAATAAACTGAGGCATAATCTCCATCGGTGCGGTTATCCCTGCCATCAGTATTTCGGATAAAAAAGGCACCGTTCTCATCATAGTTAAACGTATATCCTGGTCTGTTTTCCTCAATATCCTGCTGAAGAATAACTGTATTAGCAGTATCCTGAATAATACGGGCAACTTCCTCGGTTCTGAATCGAAGACTGCGGATATCAAAGCGTCTGAATTCATTGCCACCCTTAAAATCCAATGTCCTCAGGTCATTATAAACCAGCTGGCTTGGACGGATGAAGGTAGGACGCTTAAGAGTCTGCTCATTATCAAATCTGCCGTTTTGGAGCACTTTGATCTTCGCATCCAAATAAGGGTTATTGATCTGCACCTGACCGTGGTTGACCAAAATATTAAGTTTCTGCATCTGATCACGGTTAGCCACAGTATTGGATCTGTTTAGCTCTGCAGCAATGCCTACAACAGGCGCAACGACAAAAAATCTTTTGGTGATCAGTATTTTACGCGGATCATTATCCTCATAAACCTTCAGCAGATAATTACCCGAGATCTTGGGCTTGATGGTCAGATTGGGCAGGCTTAGTTCATAATGGGTGAACTTCTGCAGGGTATTGAATGAATTGCGGTAATCAATGATCCGGTCTTCACTGAATCCGTCTGCAAAATCAAGCGGGGAGAGTCGGCTGCTGTTCCATTCTGAATCACAATGCTCTATCGAATAACTGATATTACGGCTTCCTGTACGCAGGTCGTCAAAGCCCAAAATCAGATTATCCTGACTGCCCAAAATATAAACCGGGACGGATTGTTCCTTGTTCCGGTTATAAAACTCTACGGATTTAATTTCAGGGATATAAGTAAAATTCTCATACCGGATTGTATTTTGAGGAGCCTCTGCAGGGCGTACACGCACTTTTTTTTGTGCCTGTATGCCTGATGTTAGCAGTAAAAGGGAGAGCAGAAACGATAATTTCTTCATAAAATGATTTATAATGTCCCTGGCTCGAAATGGAAGAGGGGTTTTTATTTCCCCTCGAGCTCCATAATCTCTTCGGCCATGCGTTCCCATTCAGCCTGAGCCTTTAATAAACGCGGACTCAATTGCTGATAACGCCTGTTTGCTTCAGATAGTTTCTCAGGATCGCTATAAATTTCTTCTTTGGATAGTTCTGCTTCAGCTTCTTTTACAGATTTTTCAAGTTCAGCAATATCCTCTTCCAGCTTTTGAAGGGTCTGATTTAGCTTTTTAAGTTCATTTCCCTTATTCTCGATTTGAACTTTAGGCTTTTCTTCCTTTTTCTCTTCTTTTTTAGGAGCCGGGGCTATAACTTTTGGAACATAAACTCTTTTGGAATTCCATTCTTCATATTCAGCATAGGTGCCAGGATATTCTTTAATTTCCTGATCCTCGATAAACCAGATCTTATTGGCAACATTATCCAGTAAATAACGGTCGTGCGAAACTACGATGAAAGTGCCTTCATATTGTTTTAATGCCTGAATCAGAATGTTTACAGAGGCTATATCCAGGTGATTGGTTGGCTCATCCAGAATTAAGAAATTTGCATCTGCTGTTAAGGCTTTAGCCAGTGCTACCCGCGATTTTTCTCCTCCTGATAGGACCTTGATCTTTTTGAAAACATCATCACCGGTAAAGAGAAAACATCCCAAAATGGAACGCAGTTCAGTTTCAGTATGCTTGGGAGCAAATGCCTGAAGTTCCTGAATCAGAGAGTTTTCGAGGTGTAATGCTTCCAGCTGATGCTGCGCGAAAAAGGTTTGAGTTACATTATGCCCTGTTTCGCACATACCTGTAAAGTTCTTATCTGCTCCGGCAATGATTCTCAATACTGTTGATTTACCGCGTCCGTTGGCACCGATCAGTGCAATTTTATCACCTTTTTCAATAGTTGCGGTCGCATTATGTACGATAGGAACACCCGGATAAGCTTTGGTCAGGTCCTCGATCCTGATCACATGCCGTCCTGATTGCTTGCTGAATTTGAAACTGAAATTTACAGATGGATTATCGTCATCCACATCATCCACGCGTTCCATTTTCTCGAGTGCTTTAATACGGGACTGGGCCATCTTGGCTTTACTGGCCTTGGCTCTGAATCGTTCGATCAAACGTTCTTCCTGTTTGATTTTGGCCTGCTGATTCTTGAACTGCCCGCTTTGTATTTCTTCCCTTAGTCCTTTTTCCTCTACATAAAAACTGTAATTTCCGGCATAAGGGATTAATTTACCTTTTCTGGATTCAACAATTTTTTTGACTACCCGATCCAGGAAATACCTGTCGTGAGAAACAATTACGATCGCTCCTTCAAAGGCCTGAAGATAAGTTTCCAGCCATTTAATGGAAGGGAGATCCAGGTGGTTGGTAGGCTCATCAAGTAAAAGAATATCGGGGTTCTGAAGGAGTATCCGCGCAAGCATAACCCGCATACGCCATCCTCCTGAAAATTCTGAAAGGGTACGGTGGGTATCCGTTTCACTGAAACCCAGACCGGCCATAATCTCATGGGCACGATATTCAATGCTGTATCCATCGAGGGCCTCAAACTCATGCTGTTTGTCGCTTAATTTATTGATTAAGTCGTCGGTATATTCTGTTTCTAATTTCTTTAAAATTGCTTCGATTTCTGTATGCAATTGATTCTGGCGCTCAAATGCCTCCATTGCAACGTGCAAAATACTCTTGTCCGACTGGTAGGAAAGCAGATCCTGATTAAGGTATCCGATCTTGATATCCTTAGCCATTGAAATTGTACCTCGTGTTGGTGCATAATCGCCAACAATTATTTTTAACAGCGTGGTTTTTCCGGTACCATTTGCACCAATTAAACCAATTTTTTCTCCTGGTTTTATATGCCAGTTAGCATCGTCGTATAATGCCCTTGCACCGATCTCGAACGTTAAGTTGTTTATTGCAATCATTTGCCGCAAAAGTACGGATTTTATACATAAATTTTGATGGATGCTGCTGATTTGGATTCTTAAAATAATAATGGTTTAATTTTTGGCAACAAATTTGTGATTTCTGCGTAATGCTTTGTTTTAAAGCATATATCAATACCTATCATACCTAAAAACTATCAAAATGAAAAACTACTTATTAAACTTTGGATCAGCCATTCTGGTTGCAGGACAGCTTCTCTCATCATGTACGAAAGATAATTCGACTGGAAATGGTAAGCTTTCTTATAAAGTTAAACCATCTAATTTTACATCTTCTATTGGCCCAACAGCTTCAGGAAGCGGTTTAATTATTGCTATTAATTCAAACTCAAGTTTAACCTGGACTTCGGGAAATATGAACGTTACTGAAATTGATTTTGAAGCAAAAAGCAAGAACACCGAGATTGAATTTGAACTTAAGCAAGCTTTTAATGTTGATCTGTTTAATCTGAGTCCGGTTCTGGGAAGTATTACATTGCCTGATGCTACCTATGAAGAAGTGGAATTAAAGCTTGTGCTTAAGAAATCGGCTACTTCTAATATTCCGCTTACTTTGAAAGGTACATATACTGACGGAAGCGGGACTAAAATTCCGGTTGAATTTTACTTTAACGAAGACATTGAGGCAGAGGTTGAAGCAGAAAATCTTGTTGTAAGCGGAACTAATGATTATTTAGGATTAATAAATATTCAGTTGAATAAGTTTCTGACGAATGTTGTTTCTGCAGATCTGAGCGGAGCTACAAAAACCAATGGCGTGATTGTGATTTCTGCTACTTCAAATATGGACCTGTATTCTAAGTTAAAAGCAAACCTGAATTTATTTGCTGATTGCGATTTTGAAGATTAATTGAATTGTTAAAATTTTAATTGGAGAGGCTGTATTTAAATATAGTCTCTTTTTTTATGCTTATAATTTTATGATCATTTCTGGGATGGTCTGAATTGATAATAAATGTAATCGCAGCCTGCCAGTATCCGGGTTAAATGATAATTACTTCAGAAGGGAATATTACTGGCTCATATTTTGTTTACATTAAGTGTTAGCATAATTAAACGGGTAATACCCAGTCTTATGGAATTCAATTTTAAGCTATGTCGCGTTCGTTAAAAATAACTTTAAGAATAAGTGGACTAATTCTAGGTCTGTTTCTGGTTGCATGGATCCTGCTTGCGGCATATGTTTATACTCATAAGAAAGAAATCCTTACTGCAATTACAACTCAGCTCAATGAGGATTTGAGTGGCAAGCTTACAATAAACCGAATGGAACCCTCTCTGATACGGGGATTCCCCGGAATTTCAGTTGCTTTGGAAGATGTACTTCTAAGGGATAGTTTATGGTCAGTTCATAAACACGATCTTCTGAAGGCAAAAAATGTATATGTGGCTATCAATGCATTCTCTATCCTTTCGGGTTCAATAAAGATCAGCGATATAGAGCTTAAAAATGCTGAAATTTATCTTCTGACAGATAGTACTGGCTTAAGAAATACCGAAATCTTCAAAAAGAAGAAGCCATCCGATGATAAGGGAGGGCTTAGTAAAAAGATTAGCAGGGTAAATTTAAAGGATGTAAAATTTACAATTGATGATCAGCAAAAGCATAAGTTATTTAAGTTCAGTATCATAAATCTTAAGGGCAGGATTAATCAGAAAATTGGAGGATGGGAAGGAAATGTGAAATCACTGACACAAGTTGATTTTTTTGCATTCAATCTGAAAAGAGGAAGCTTTTTGAAGGGGAAATTGCTTGACCTTGACCTCGATATGAAATATACCGATAAAACAGGGCAGTTGGCTATCCCAGTACAGGAGATCATAATCGATAAGGATGATTTTTTAATCGGAGGGAATCTTAATTTCTCATCAGATAATACAGATTATCTGATCGAGATACAGGCACCATCCATTCTGTTCAGGGATGCGAAAAGTTTGTTATCACCACATATAATTTCAAAATTACAGCCCTATGATGTTAAGAAGCCTTTGGAAGTCCATGCTTATTTGTCCGGGAAATTTAAACAGGGTGGAGATCCATTGATTAAGGTGAATTTTCAAGCAAAGGATAATATTCTTAGTACCCGTGGAGAAACTATAACAGATTGCAGTTTTACAGGGATTTATACCAATGAATGGAAAAAGGGGCTTCCCCGAAAGGATCCCAATTCATTAATTGCATTTTATAATTTGAAAGGCAATTTTTATGAAATTCCATTTACAGCAGATTCTATTCAGATATCAGACTTGAGAGATCCTGTTTTTACAGGAAAGTTTAAGGCTGGTTTTCAGCTTGAGAAGCTCAATAAGATATTTGGAGGAAACACTTTTGAATTTACTGCCGGTACCGCAGATTTAAATCTAACATACAAAGCTCCATTCAATCAAGTAGATACAGGCAGACGATATATATACGGTACTGTCAATGTGAAAGAGGGAGCGGCTGCATATAATCCACGGAATTTGCTTTTTAAGGATATTAAAATGCTGATGAATTTTAAAGGAGAGGATTTGTTTTTAGAGAATCTGAAGGTTAAAAGCGGAACAACTTCTTTGGCAATGGAGGCTGTACTGAAGAATTTCTCAAATTTTTATTACACTGACCCTCAAAAGATTCTGATTGACTGGAAGATTAAAAGTCCGAATGTTAATTTAAATGAATTCCTGGCTTTTCTTAATAAGCGTAAGCGTGGTTCTAATCCTGCCGGAAAGCGTTTTACAGGTAATCTGGATAAGATGTTGGAAGAAGCCAGCATGGTCATGGATATTGAGGTTGACCGCCTGGTTTATAAAAATTTCCAGGGTAAGGATCTGAGATCAAATATCACGCTTAAGCAATCAGGTATTTTGATTAACAGGATGAGCATTAAACAGGGTGGAGGAAGTATGGATATTAAAGGTAACATAGATCAAAGTGGCCCGGTGAATCAATTCAATGTGAATTCAAGGATCAATAATGTTAATGTGCAGAATTTGTTTTATGCCTTTGAGAATTTCGGACAGGATGCGATTACTGATAAGAATTTGAGAGGAACATTTTTTGGTGATGCATCGGTCTCGGGTTCTATGCTCCCGACAGGGAAGATCGTTCCACGTTCATTAATCGGGAAAGTTAGCTTTGATATCCGCAACGGTTCTCTTGTTAACTTCGAGCCGATGTACAAAATCGGGAATTTTGCATTTCCGAATCGGGATTTTTCGAATATCACATTTATGAATTTGAAAAATACATTAAGCATTTCGAGGGATAAAGTGAATATTCCTCCGATGGAGATCAGATCCAGTGTTTTGAATATTTATCTTTCAGGGGTTTATGGCTTCGGGAAAGGTACAGATATCGGAATGCTTATTCCGCTTCGAAATCCCCGAAGGGATGAATTAATAACAGATGCTGACGAGAAAAGGGAGCGGTCATTGAAGGGGATAGTCCTCAATCTCCGTGCGGTAGATGGTGAAGACGGTAAAGTGAAAATTCGCCTGGGAAAAAAATCGGACAAGGCCGTTAATTAATATTCAGGACATTTAAACAGGGTCCTGCAGCAGCTTTGTTCTGTATTTTATGAACTTTAATATGAAATAGATAATAACCGAAAATAAACCTAATAATTGCAGGGTCTCATTGATATTCGGTTGTTTTTTGATCAGTTCACCAGCTGCATCAAACAGACAAAAGATGATCAAGAGGGCAGCAAATCCATTTTTTTCCTGACGTAATACTTTTTTCCAGTTAAAACTATACTCAGATTTAACAAATGAACTGAATTTGGGTACTATTATCGGCGTTTTTTTCGCCCAGTCCAGGTAGGCATCTCCGAATTTATTCTTTAGGAATTCTTCTTCTGTAAAAATAATTCGTTCATAATAGAGAAAATAAAATAGAGTAAAAGCAATAATAAACCAGAAATTGCCTGTAAGCATTGCTATTCCAAGCCACATAAAGAAGTTGCCGACATAGAGTGGATTTCTTACGATCGAGTAAATGCCGGTTGTGTTGAGTTCATCGGCCACTTGTTGTTTGGTGTTCCTTCCCGAAGTATTTGGACGGCTATAACCTACTGTGTATATCCGAATAAAGAAACCTATAAACGATACAATTAGACAGCATAATTCATATAAATAATGCTGGATTTCTTCCTTTAGAATCCAGTTCTCCGGACTTGATTCGTTCTTTAAAAATAAGCCCGCTCCAATCACAAAAATGATAAGAGGTAATACTCCGCGATGTTTGAATAGCCATGTTCCCTGGCCTTGCATTTGTTCAGTTAAAGCCATCTTTTCTATGCTATTGCTATAATGTCATGGTAATGTAAATTATATATCTAGTAATTACAAGTCTGTGTTAAGATTTTGTTAAGTAATTTAATTGTTACGAAGAGTTTTTTACCCATTGGAATTTTTCAAATAGGAATTTTATCAGAAATACAAGCGTGTTTTTTCGAAGGCCCGAAATGAAAATCTAAATCAAACCTGTAACTTCGCGTCATGTACAAGCTTATCAAACCCATTTTATTTCAATTTGACCCTGAAAATATTCATCATTTGGTGACCGGAGGATTGCGCAGAGTTAATCGCGTATGGGGAGTTAGGTCATTATTGAAATCATCCTTGCAGCTTGTAGATAAGCGTCTGGAAAGAGAGGTAATGGGTTTGAAATTTAAAAATCCGCTTGGATTGGCAGCCGGTTTTGATAAAAATGCTTCCATGGTAGAGGATCTTGCAGAATTTGGTTTTGGTTTTATTGAGATTGGTACAGTTACCCCTTTGCCACAACCAGGTAATGACAAACCCAGAATGTTCAGATTGCCATCGGATGATGCCCTTATTAATCGGATGGGCTTTAATAATCAAGGGGTTGATGTAGCAGCTGACCGCCTGAAGAGGATTGATAAGAAGGGAATGATTATCGGAGGAAATATCGGTAAGAATAAGCATACGCCGAATGAAGATGCGGTTAATGATTATATAAAATGTTTCGACCGTTTATTCGATGTGGTCGATTATTTTGTTGTCAATGTAAGTTCCCCCAATACGCCTGGTTTACGCGAATTACAGGAGAAGGAACCACTTAAAAACATATTGAACACCCTGCAGCAGCGGAACAGAAAGAACGATGTATCACGTCCTATCCTGTTAAAAATAGCGCCTGATCTTACAAATTCTCAGCTGGATGATATTATTGAGATTGTTAAGGAAACTAAAATTGCCGGTGTGATTGCAACCAACACAACTCTTTCAAGAGAAGGCTTATCAGCGCCTGAAAACCTGAAGAATGAAAGTGGTGGACTAAGTGGTAAACCTTTAACTAAACGATCTACAGAGGTTATACGCTACTTGTCTGAACAATCTGGTAAAAGCTTTGTAATTATTGGAGTAGGGGGGATTCATAGTCCCGAGGATGCTCTGGAGAAGATAAGGGCTGGTGCGTCTTTGATTCAGATCTATACCGGATTTATTTATGAAGGCCCTGGTTTGATCAAAAAAATACTGAGGAGCTTGTTAACGCAGACAGGGTTATAATCACGCTGATAAGGCTGACAGGGTTCAATACCCTGTCAGCCTTATCCAGCATTTACTAATCAAAATCAAAAGTCATTTTCGAATTAAAATCCAGTGTTTCAGAACAATTGTTATGAAAACTGCTGAATAGTTGCTGGCCCCCGAACCAATTCATGACAGTTTCGGTTTCCAGAATTTTGCTTTTACCCTGCATCAATAAATGATATGAAGAGTAGAGGTAGTTAATATAATCTTTAGTAAAACCGTGTTTCAGCGGATTAAGATGGATGTAAGCGATTAGTTGAATTAAATAGTACTCTTCATTGACTTCGATTCTCCTGAACGGGGTTTCGAATAATCCACCGGTTCTTGAATACCTTTTATTAATAGCCTGTGCATAGCTGTTAAAAAGGTGACTGAATTGTAAGCTGATTATTTTTTCAGTTGGATACCCTTTCTCTTCAGGGATAATTTTCTTCAATGTTTCTTCAGATCGGGTACGAATCAGGAAGTGGAAATGATTTTTTAAAAGACAAAAAGCATAAGTATAGGCAATAGGACTTATAAATTTTAAGTATTTATTCAGGAAATAGGTATAATTTCTTTTTTCTTTAAAAATAGTCTCCTTATTTATACCCCGGTTGAATATGTGGTAAAAGGTATCAGGTGCTAAAGGTGCGGTGTTTTTTTTCATGATGATCTCAATTGTATATTCCAAAACGCTGACAGGGTTTTAAACCCTGTCAGCGTTATAGTTGAATTTAACCAGAAAACACACCGAATTTTGATTTTGGTTAGATAGATTAGTAAACGGTATGGGTGGGGAGATTAACGGACAAATTGAATCCTGTAATGAAACGACCCTGTTTTAATTTTTCAAATAAATTCCAAAACGCTGACAGGGTTTAAAACCCTGTCAGCGTTTAATGAATTTAAACAGAAAAAAAACTGGAGCCTGATTATACCCGGAAAAATTATTTAACGGTATAATTTCAGAAATTACCGGACAAAAAAAATCCTGATCTGAAAAGACCAGGATTGAATATTTCAAATAAAGCTAATTATTTCTTAGCAGCAGCTTCAATAGCAGCAAGAACCGCATTGTTTTTAGCTATTTGTCCGGTGGCAGATTCTGCTGAACGGCTTCCGGTTTCAATATTCCGGCCTAATTTCAAAAACTGAACTTCTAAACGTGAAGTAGTTTTATTTTTTCTGTCTTTTCTCTTTAAACGTGTAACACCCATGGTTTTAAATTTAATATTTTAATTGAGGTCAGGAGCGGGTTCGAACCGCTGTAAAAGGTTTTGCAGACCTCTGCCTAGCCACTCGGCCACCCGACCTTATGTATTAAGGAATGCAAAAGTAGCAATTAATTATTGCTACCCAACAAAATTTATGATTTTCTTCTTAATTCTGAACAAAATATAGAAGCAGAAATAGCAACATTCAGAGATTCAGCTTTTCCAAACCTTGGAATCGTAACCGGAGAGTGGATTCTGCTTTGAAGTTCGTTACTAATTCCCTTCCCTTCATTCCCCAGTAATATAATTCCTTCCTGTCCGAAATTGGTTTCATAAATTGACTTCCCATCGAGTAAAGCGCCGTAAACCGGAAGACTGGTCTGATCCAGAAAATCTTCGAGCACAGTATAGATAACATTCACCCGCGATAATGATCCCATACTGGCCTGCACTACTTTAGGATTGTATGCTTCAGCAGTATCCATTGAACATAAAATCGTATTCAATCCAAACCAATCTGCAGTTCGAATAATCGTACCCAAATTGCCCGGATCTTGTATGCCATCCAGGGCTATAAGGAATGAACCACGAAGTTTTTTTATGTTTAAATCACTTTGCTTTGGTATCTGAACAACAGCAAGTATTGCCTGTGGAGCGCTTAATGCACTTATTCTGGATAATTCTGATTCTGTAATTTCAACTGACTTTATATTTCGTGATAAATTGCCCAACTTTGGCATCAAATTTTCTGTGTAATAGACAGAATCAACAACGTAATCAGAATTTAAAAATTCCTGAATTGATTTTAAGCCTTCAACAATGAAAAGGCCCTGTTCTTTTCGGATTTTTTTTTGATGTAAAGATTTTATAAAACTTATTTGAGACTTTGAGATCATATTTTATCTACCCTAGTTCCTTACTTGCAAGTATACTGCTTTTGATTATATTAATCTTAGGCTCGTGTAATGCAACACGATATCTAGCCGAAGATCAGGCTCTTGTGAAAAAGGTTGAACTGATAGGGGTAGATAAGCAATTTAAAGAAACTGCCCTAACCTTTGTGCAAAGTGATATTCGCACAAACTCACGATTGAATCTGGCTTTGTATAATACCTTCAATACACGAAATGGTAAATACAGAACAGACAAAGTAAAGGCCATTGGAGAAGCTCCGCACCTGCTTGACAGTTCTCTTGTGGAGATATCCAGGGTTCAGATAGAAAAATTTCTGGCAACCAAAGGATTTTTCAATGCGAAAGTTAAGAGTGAAATAGAAGTTAAGGATAAACATGCAATTATCAAATTTGTAGCTGCTCAGGGTCCTGAATTTAAAATCAGAAAAATAGGATATCAAATTGCTGATTCTGCAGTTTTAGCGATCTATGAAAAAAATCGGGGGAGTTTCAGCCGATTGAAGGAGGGTAATAGGTTTGATTCAGACTCACTTGCCCTGGAACGTGAACAAATCTACCGTATGATGAAGAAAAACGGATATTTCGATTACGTTCGTCAGTATGTAAGATTTGATGTGGACAGTAATTTATCCGACAGTCAGGCAGATCTGAAGTTGTTTCTTAGCAATCCTGAAGGAAAGTCGGCACACCAGGTTTATACGATTAATAACAGTCAGGCAACCATCCGGACCAGTGAAGGTAAGTTTGAAGGATTAAAGACAGATACCCTGCAGGTTGACTCCCAGTTTCGTTTTATCGATTACTCCGGCAAATTCAAACCAAAACCGATCAAGAAATATATCTTTTTAAAAAAGGATGATATTTATAATATTGAAAATGAGGAACTTACATACGACAGGCTTTATGACCTGAACGTTTTCAGAAATCTTAAAATTGATTATACCAAAGCCAGCGACAGTACAAATAAGCTTAATCCCATATATGATATTTCACCCCTGAAGCGGATGAGCAATAGAATTGAGGGTGAATATACATTCAACTCAGGGCGGAACGGATTTAACATTGGGAATACCTATACAAACAGAAATCTTTTCGGAGGAGCCGAGCTTCTTGAAGTAAAAGCGAAATACGGTGTTTTATTTGATGCTACCTCAGATAAAAAAATACTGGATCGGGTTTTCAGCAGAGACCTTCAGCTTGGAATTAATCTGATCCTTCCGAAATTGCTCGTCCCATTCAGAATCCCGGATATAGGAAGAAATGGAATGCCTCATACTACAATTTCCAGTAGTATGCAATCTTTTGACCAGCGGTCTGCTTTCAGAAGCAGGGTATTTATAAATTCCATTACTTATGATTGGGTAGAGACCAAATCCAAACTCCATTCTTATACCCCAATCAATATTGAGTTTAGAAAGGGAGTACTTGACCCGGTGTTCAGAGATAGTTTATTACAACGTGGATTTGGCTTGTATGTTAAAACGAATGACCGCCGATTCTTCAATTTAGGGAGCCAATATGCTTTCACTTATAATGCCAACAGACTCGATAATTATAATAATTTCCTGTTTTTTAGAGGTGCGGTCGACTTAGCCGGGAATTCCCTTGGTATTCTTGATAAGCTGATCAAATTTAAAAGAGATGCTGATGGATTTAGAACCATTTTCGGTTTACCCTATCAGCAATATGTAAAAACCGAATTGGATATACGGTACTACCGCTATTTCGGTGGCGATAAGCAATTCGTTGCGCGTTTGAATCCGGGAGTTGGACTGGCCTATGGAAATAGCGATCTGCTGACCTTCGAAAAGAATTTCTTTGCTGGAGGATCAAGTGGGGTCAGGGCATGGCAGGCACGTACTTTGGGCCCCGGAAACTATAACAGGGCTGTTTTGGGAACAGATGGTAAGGCAGATACTCTCAGAGCAAACCTTCGGAATCTGGATCAGTTAGGCGAATATAAACTGGAAGGGAACCTTGAGTATAGGTTTAAAATTGTCAATAGCTTCATGGGTGCAAAGGTAAAAGGTGCCACATTTGCTGATTTCGGGAATATTTGGAGGAGAAAGGCAAGTGTCGAAAATCCGGGAGGGGAATTTAAATTTAATCAATTTTTCAACCAGCTGGCAGTAGGAGTAGGAGCGGGTTTACGTTTTGACCTAAATTATTTTGTTTTCAGACTGGATGCAGGTATTAAAGTAAAAGACCCTCAATTCAATGGTTCAGATCAATATGTGATAAAATATCTTTTCAATAAAACGGAATTCAAAGATAATTATGCCAGCACCCACCGGCCAGATGTTTATCGCTTCGTACAGTACAATTTTGGAATTGGAATGCCATTTTAAATTGAGTATCGGATAGTTAGATATAAGATATCCTGAGTTCGATATAAAATCTTTCCGGACAATTTAGATCGAATAATTTTCTTTTATTTTAGAAAGCAAGGTCTGTGATTCTTCGGTCGCGACAGTCCCGTGTTCTGCCGTAGTTTTTGCCAATAAATTCCTTTGTAATATAAAAATCTGCCTGGGCAAAAATCTACAGCTGCCACCCCGGTTTAATTAAAAATGGCATATGGTCCTTTTGCCGGGCTGTCCGTTCCGATGAAAAACAGCCCCGGCTAAAATAAACCTTGCCGGAGGAGGTATCTTCCGGCTATTCGTAATTTGAACCAGAACACGATTTCTTGCCGGAAATACTCCAGAGGAAAGGGCTGAACCAGCATATAACACACAGGCATTGATTTCCAAAATCAAATCATTAAGGCTCTGGAGCCTTACCTGATCAATTATAACCGTATTTTTTATTCTTTCTACTATCGAATTCAGGTTAAGATAGAAAGATTGTCTTCAGTTTCTTCGACAAATATTGCCTTTTACCTAAAATAAGTTCTTCAGTCCATCAAATACGGTGTCAAAAAATGTAGAGATCTTCAGTCCATTACTTGTATTGAAGTAAAACATCACAACAAGCAAAATCCCGGCGATTATTATAAACTTTCTGAACATCATTGCCAGTAAAATAATTAGGGCGGGTACAAGCACCAATATCAGCCAGCTAATTTTTATCGGGTTTATCATATCGTATTTTTTGATCACATAATATAATTTACCCTGATTTCCTGATTCATTTTCATGCCTTACGTAAATAAACGTTGATTTGCTTATAGGCTGGGGGACAACTGCAGCACCATTATTGAATTTTAGTTCCTGCTCAAATCCGTTGATGCTGAACTTAAATGTACCGCTCAGATTTTCAATTGGTTTATCAACCGAATCGGCAGCAATAATCGCTAACTGATTGTTCTTATAAAGGTTTTCCTTAACAATAAAATTGTTGATTGTAATCGCTGTTCCGGCAATTGTGTTGCTTTGAGCGTATGCTGACTCACAAATAAATAGTATTGAAAGTGAAAACAGTGCAAGTTTGATTAATCTCATTCAAATGATCGTTTATTGTAAATTAAAAATCCGATATGAAACATTAGTCCAAATCGTTTTTGCTCCTCAGAATAATGATTGAGGCTTAAACTTAACGGTCCTGCCAGCGTATTATAAACAAGTCCGGCAGTAGCAGCATAATAGCTTTTTGTAAATATACCAGCATAACTAACAGATTGTAAATTATCTAATTGAAATACTCTGAATGGCTGGAAAATATATCCTTCTGCCCGTAGATCAAGCTTTTTATACAAATGAAATACATTTTTCATGCCAAAAGCTCCATAAGAATTCGCCCTGAAATTTTCAATGTAAGAGGATTTTGAATCCTGCAGGGGATTGAATGCAGGGGCACTCAATAAAGTTGACTTGTATGTGCTGAACAGTGGTTTATTGCTAAATACTGCTTCTGTTAAGAAACCTAATGAATAGATTTTTGAGTTTAAAACATAGGATTCCCTGCTAACCATGGCTTTTATCCATTCACGATTGGTTTTTGTATTCTGTATCCTGGTAAACCCGGGTTCTTCCCTGAAGATGTTTCCTGGTGAATAGGATTCAGTGCCTGAATACATATTAATTCCAACCTGAATTGATGACCCGCTGCTTGCATATTGCCTTCGGTTTAATGAATTCCGGGTATAATTCAATGAGCCCATTAAACCATTAAAACTGCTGAAGTCCATGATATCTCCAAATGTAAAGCGCTGATTTGGGCTGTACTGATCATCGAAGCTTATAAATCCTGCCTGAGTTTCCAGTTTTCCATTTTTGGTAAATGGTATTCCGAGCTTTAAAACGATTCTGCGATCTGATTGTTCAATAAAAGAAGGTTTTATGTTCTGAATGAATATCTGACTTTTATTAAAATAGTTCCAGTGATTATAGGTCATCTCTGCCTCTAAGTACACCGGAAGTTTGCTTGGGAAGTCTACACGTGCAGTTGTTTGAGCAGATTCATAAAACCCTCCTGCATAAAAATTGGCAGAGAAGGTATAGGACTTCTTTCTCAGATAGTTATACTGTAAACCTACATAAGCATTACTGATCGGTCTTGTCGAAATTGCACCCCCAAAATCTATTTTGAAGTTTTTTTCGGGTTGAACCTGTACCTCGAAATTATATAGATCCTTTTTAGGTTCGTATTTTATTCTGGGATAAACAGTTTCGAAATTATCATCCGCTACTAATTTATAATACCCTTTTTTAACTTCTTCAAGACTACTAAATACATCAATCGTATTTTGAATAACCCGCTCTACATAATCTTTCTGTTTGGAATTTACTCCGCTCGCAATTATATTATTGAACTCCAGGAATCCTAAACGCCCCTTGAAGGCTGCTCTTTTTTTATTCAGCTCATCTTTAGTGATTTCTCTTGAAATTGCTTTTTTTATTGCAGGAATATCAGCCAGAGCAGCTTCATATCCTTTTTTAATCAGTTCAGCTACCGGCGAGAAATTTGTGGTGGAATATTCATCAAGATCAGGCTGAATATAGGTTCCATTTTTTCCTATTGAAGATGAATCTGTTTTTGACAGGAACATGTATACCAGGAAACGGTTCATTAATTTTTCATCATTTTCTTTAGGATATTCGCTGAAGGTTTTAGAAGAAACATTGGTTCCAATAATATAATCAGGTTTGAAATCTTTCTTGAGCACATCCACAGGAAAATTATTGTACAAGCCGCCATCAAAAACATATTTATCATTCACTTTAACAGGACGGTAGACAAGCGGTACAGTGAAGGTCCCCCGAATAGCTTCTGCCAGATTTCCATTTGAAACCGGGATCATTTTTTGTGAGAATACATCGGCAACGATGCATCTGAACGGTACAAAAAGATGATTGAAATCGTCTTTTGCAATTGCTGATGCCTGTCCGTAAAGTTCAAGCAAGGCAAAATTTAATGGGATATCATTGATCAGATTGGAGCGTAATTTGACCTGAAACCCGGTATCTACCTGCAATTTGGCCGTTATAAAGGAAGGGTTCTCAGGCTTTTTATTATAGAAATAGCGGTATTCATTTTTGTAATGGCCACTTACCCAGTTTTGAAAGTCGGGGCTGAGAGCTATGGTTTCAATCTCTTCGGGACTATAACCTGATGCATACATACCACCAACAATCCCACCCATTGAGGTTCCTACGATATAGTCAATCGGGATATTGTTTTCCTCCAAAGCTTTCAGGACTCCGATATGTGCTAATCCTTTTGCACCTCCTCCACTAAATACAAGGCCGACCTTTTGGGCGTTTGCAGCTAGGGAGAACATTGAAATAACTAAGAAATAAATATATTTACTCATGGTTGCCTTAATCAAAATTAAGGATTTTAACCATTAAACAGTTTTTTGTATTTGCTTAGTATATTTCAGAAATTATTCTTTAAAAAAAGGAAAATTGAAATATCATCACTTGTCCTGAACCTGATGCACAAGGTTTACTGATCTTAGCTTAGCAAGCAGTTTTACTGCCCTGTTCCTGTGATTGGCACCGGTCAGTACGATTATGCGTTTACCTTTATTCTTTCGGGCTATAGTTTTTATGTTATCGGCTATTCGCTGATCCCGCATAACCTGAAAATCATCATAATACTGGTAAGGTGTGCCTCGTAATATTTTGGCCTGCGATACCGTAAATTCTTCTGTTAGGGCATCATATTCTCCGGTCATCAATTGGTTTGCGCCTAAACCGGCCATCATTTTACCTCTTTTACTGATCAGATCGGGGAGCCCTTTTTCAATCCGGGCTTTAACAATAGCACTATCACGCATTAATTTCTGATTCATTGATCTGAATTTTCCAAACTCATTAGCAGTATCTTTCAGAAAGTTTTCAGGAAGTGGTTTGCCTGCAACATCAGCACCCATGAAATCAATTCCGGCCTTTTTTGCTTCAGGGAATTCCTTTAAAAACATAACCATTTCCGGATTATAGAACTTATGGAGATAGATCGTGTCCTGATCAAGGTCCTCAGGACGAATTTCAAGGGCAATGATATCAGGTTTGAAGTTTTTGATGATGTTTCTTACATGATTAAAATTGTAATTAACATTCTTTTTGTGCCCGGCATGTATAGTTGGCAGAATCAGTAGTTCTGTTTTTTGAGCAAAGGACGGACTTATGAGCTGGCTAAGCATTAGCATGGATGCCAGGAATAGTTTTAGTTTCATTGTATCTAGATTTGAAATTTAATAAATGATCAGTCCGTCGTGATCAACACTGATATTGCCTGTACTGCCTTCTTCCCTGATAATTACTAAAAATTGCTTTGAGGTCGCTTCCATACTTAATAAATTCTTTTTGCCATCGATCAGAATCCCTGATTCAGGAACATTCAAATCTTTCAGACTGGTGGCGTATTTTTTATTAAGCTTAAAGAATTCCTTTTGCCTGTAATAAGCAAGCCATAAATATTTTCTTTGTTTTTCTGAATAAGGCAGACTGAATTTTTCTGATTGGGCAGCCGGAGCTTTGTCAGAAAATAGAGTATAAGCCCATCGCTCAGGGTAATGCATATTAATTATTCCCTGAGATGTAAAACATGAATAATGAGGAGGGAAGGCTTTGCCATTATTGTCCATTGCTTTGGAATAAACACCGTCCTTTACAATAAAATCAAAATTGGTTCTTAAAAAATTGATTCTGAAGTTGGTGTTTTGTTTACTATTTATTGGGTCGAATTTTAATGCCGCAAGTGGTATAGCTACTTCTGCCAGCCATCCCTGATCTGTATCGCCCGAATTATTGATCGTCCCTGAAAGTTTTACTCCTGATTTATATCCAATTGGATTCCAGCCTGTTACAGGTGTTCCTGCATCTCTGTATGGCTTATTCATGATCAGAAAAAGCATTTTATTCTGAGGATTTATCTGAATCTCAAAATCATCATTCATATTATTATCAGGGTCAATAAATATCTTGAACACATTATCTCTGAATATGATATCTTTTTCAGGCTGTTTATTTGCCCATAAATGGGGCTCTTCCATCTCGGCAGCAACGTACAGGTAATTTGCATCCCACAACATTTTTACTCTTGTTTTATAAGCAGGAGCCGGTTTTAAATCTCCCTCTATATCAATAAAGTATTCTGTCCATGGAGCATCTGTCCAGCTTTTTTCATTCAGTTCTCCATCCATATTTAATGGAGCAGAAGCCCGAAAGAGCGTATAGGATTTTGGTTCAGTGAACAGCGGTTCAAGTCCGGCGAACGGATTTTGCGCAAATACATTCGATTGAGAGCATATTACTGAAAGTAAAATCAGAATGCTTTTTAAATTGTTTTTAACTGACAATATATTATCTATTTATTGTTAGACCCCGATTATATAATCTGATGATAAAACTAGCTTATTCTTAAACAAAAATGCCGGCTTAGAAACGTAACAATGCTACTACTGGTAAATGATCTGAAGCATAGTGCTCCTGTACTGCCCGATGTGAGATCACACTGAATTTATCTGTTTTCTTAAATGCGATGAAATCAATCGTCCTGTTTGGTGTTACCACCGGAAATGTAGGTTCACACTTACTGCAGGTTCGCATGAATACCTGATCAAGTTTT
Organism: Pedobacter sp.; assembly: GCA_036676565.1. Lineage (GTDB taxonomy): Bacteria > Bacteroidota > Bacteroidia > Sphingobacteriales > Sphingobacteriaceae > Daejeonella. The sequence continues at coordinate 74,905 of JAKFCP010000014.1, read as the reverse complement.
TGTATCTCAGCCGACTCGGTTACGGCATTAAGATCCCCGGCTATTATAAATGGGAGTTTTTCTTCGTTTCCTATTTTATTAATCTCCTCAATCTGTATTTCTCTGTTAACTGGATTCCTCAAATGATCGAGATGGGTCGCTCCAAAACGGATATATTTGCCGTTTTTCAATTGGATTCTTGCCGTTGCAATTACTCTGGGCTCACCACCACTTCCTGCCACCGTAGTCAGGCGGTGGATCTTTGTTTCGCTGATCGGAAATTTAGATAATAATGCAACACCATAATCGCCTCCATCATGGTCGATTGCTTTTGCAAAGAAGAAGTTCATTCCGAGTTTCCTTGCAATGATATCTGCCTGATTTATCTTTCCTGACCTTAGAGTGTTTACATCCACTTCCTGCAAGGCTATCAGATCAGGATCTTCTGCTTTGATTGCTTTGATAATTGCTTCCATATCAATAAGACCCGGTTTTGAGGGAGGATTACCAATATGAATATTATAACTCATTATTTTTAATTCATTGGATAATGATTTTTGAGATGTTATGGACTGCTCTCTGGAAACACCGCAGGAGCACATAATTAGTAGCGTAAAAGCAAAGTATAGTCGTTTCATTGGAGGTATTTTTTCGGACTGAAAGTAAGCTATTTTTGGAAGAATATATAAAGCTAATTATCATAAAGCCGTCTCTATAGAGTATATATAAACATGAGTTCGGTATAATACCTTGCCGGGTTATTTTAGATCGCTTATTTTTTTTAGAAAGCAGGGTTTGCCAGCCCCGATGAAATACAGCTCCGCGTCAAATAAACCTTGCCGGAGGAAGTATCTTCCGGCTATTCGTAATTTGAAACAGAACGGGATTTACTGCCGGAAATACTCCGGAGGAAAGGACTGAATCAGCCTGTAATACACAGGTATTGCTTTCCAAAATCTATTCATTGTGCGCCAAATCCTGATATTAGGAGTTATATAGTATTTTTTACCCTGCCTTATCGAATTCAGCTTATATTATTGTCTTGTTTAGGTTGATTGGCAGGAATTTGTACATTTAATAAAAATAATTCTATGAATTCGAAGTTAATTACCTTGTTGTTCCTGCTTGTTTCAGTGAACGTATTCGCTCAGCGATCTAATTCGGGCTGGGTTAACCTTTATAATGGAAAAGATCTTAGCGGCTGGAAGCTGCTTGGCGGGAAAGCGATCTATGAAGCCAAAGGCGATGAGATTATTGGAACTACAGTATCCAATACACCCAATTCCTTTCTTGCAACCGAAAAAGAGTACGGTGATTTCATTCTTGAAGTAGAGTTGCTGGCACATCCATTAATGAATTCAGGAATTCAGTTCAGAAGTCTGAGTAAGTCTGACTATCAGAATGGACGAGTGCATGGTTATCAGATGGAGATTGATCCCTCTTCAAGAGCCTGGAGCGGAGGCGTTTATGATGAGGGCAGGAGAGGCTGGTTGTATAACCTGGAGTTAAATCCTGCGGCTAAAACGGCCTATAAAATTAATGACTGGAATAAGTATCGTATTGAATGTATCGGGAATAGCATTCGTACCTGGGTGAACGGAATACCGGTTTCCCACCTTATTGATGATATGACCACCAAAGGATTTATTGCGATGCAGGTTCATGCAATTCCTTCAACTGAACCTCAGGGCCGGCAGATCCGATGGAGAAATATTCGTATTCAAACCGAGAACCTCAAGCCTTCAGCTCCCGAAGATATTTTTGTGGTGAATATGGTCACGAATGATCTGTCTGCACTTGAGAAAAAGCAGGGTTATCGTTTGTTATGGGATGGAAAATCTTCAAAGGGCTGGATTGCAGCAAACGGATCTGCTTTTCCTGCTGAAGGCTGGCAAATTCAGGATGGGATTTTAAGTGTTCAGAAGGATATACCGGGTGAGAAGGCTAAAGGAGGGGATATTGTGACCGGGAAGGAATACTCGGCGTATGAATTGAAGTTTGATTTTAAACTAACAAAAGGAGCGAACAGCGGACTGAAATATTTTGTCAGTAATATGGGTGGCTCAACTCTTGGGCTGGAATATCAGATAATGGATGATGAAAATCATCCTGATGCAAAGCTTGGGATTAAAGGTAACCGGACTCAGGCATCCTTGTATGATATCCTGCCTGCCCAAAAGATCCCATATTCTTTAAAAAAGGTTGGTGAATGGAATCAGGGCATGATCAGGGTTTATCCGGATAATAAAGTGGAGCACTGGTTAAACGGCATCAAAGTACTCGAGTACCAGCGGGGTTCTGCAGATTTTATGCAAAACATAGCCCAGAGCAAGTTTAAAGCAGTCGAGGGCTTTGGGACTGCCCCTAAAGGCAAGATTTTATTGCAGGATCATGGCGATGAAGTTTTCTTTAGAAGTATTAAAATAAAAGAGTTGAAATAGAGGGGTAAAATTATTGATTCATAAAAAAGCCCCGGAATTAATCCGGGGCTTTTTTGTGTGCCCAGAGGGATTCGAACCCCCATCAGCAGAACCGGAATCTGCAATTCTATCCATTGAACTATGGGCACTTGTTCCGATATTGGAGCAAATATAGTTATTCCGCTATTAGCGGCAAGGTCTAAACATTAAATCGGAAATGCATGATATCTCCATCCTGCACGATATAGGTTTTGCCTTCAATACCCAGTTTTCCGGCTTCCTTGCATGCGGCTTCTGAACCAAGGTTTACAAAATCATCATATTTAATAACCTCTGCACGGATAAATCCTTTTTCAAAATCTGAGTGAATAACTCCGGCAGCCTGTGGGGCTGTAAAACCCTGTGTAATGGTCCATGCTCTCACTTCCTGTACTCCCGCAGTGAAATAGGTTGCAAGCTTTAATAATTTATAGGCTGCCCGTATTAACTGGGTTACTCCCGACTCGCTCAGTCCCAGATCTTCAAGGAACATCTGTCTTTCTTCAAAGCTTTCAAGAGAAGCTATTTCGGCCTCAATTTGGGCTGAAATAACAAGAACCTCAGCATTTTCTTCCTTTACTGCCTCACGAACCTTATCTACGTACTGATTTCCACTGACAACAGATTTCTCATCTACATTACATACATACATTACCGGTTTTTCTGTTAATAAAAACAGGTCGGCGATATATTCTTTGTCTTCTTCACTGATAGGGGCGGTACGTACAGATTTGCCTGATTCAAGGTGTGCTTTAACGATATTACAAACCTCATAGGTCTTTTTTGCATCCTTATCATTGCCTGTCTTAGCCATTTTCTCAACCTTTTGGATACGCTTTGAAACAGCATCCAGGTCTTTTAACTGTAATTCTGTATCAATGATCTCTTTATCCCTGATCGGATCTACTGAACCATCTACATGGATCACATTATCATCATCAAAACAACGCAGAACATGTATAATTGCATTGGTAGCACGTATATTTCCAAGAAACTGGTTTCCAAGCCCTTCACCTTTGCTGGCTCCTTTTACAAGCCCGGCAATATCCACGATTTCAATAGTATTTGGCTGAACCTTAACCGGCTTTACCAGTTCAGCAAGCTTTGTTAAACGCGGATCAGGTACTGTAATCACACCAATATTAGGTTCGATGGTACAGAATGGAAAATTCGCCGCCTGCGCCTTTGCGTTCGATAAACAATTAAAAAGTGTAGATTTTCCAACATTTGGTAATCCGACTATACCGCACTGTAATGCCATTTGAGTTGTAAGTTGTAAGTTATAGGTTATAAGTAGCTTTCGGCTTTTAACTTTTAGCTTTTAGCTTTTAGCTTTTAGCTTTTAGCTTTTAGCTTTTAGCTTAAAGTGGCGCAAAGATAGAATTTTTGTTCTGAGTTTTCCTGTCACCTGATGAACATAGTGCTGATGCATTATTAGATATCAATTTGAATTCCCGGTCAGTTCAAAAAATACAGGTATTGGGTTCTGTTCCCCTGACTTTCATCTTTAAATAGAATACATTCCCGCTTTCCGGATATTTTTTCAGTTCATCGTCATTTAAATCTCCTCTGGCTGTGGTAATGATCAGATGATCCAGATTCTCACCAGCAAAAGTACATGAAGTTACATGGGGGACGGGTATTTCAATCTTTTCGAGAAGTTCCCCATTTAGAGGATTCCAGCGGTAAACACCAAAACCTCCCCAATGTGCTACCCATAACATGCCTTCACGGTCGATACACATTCCATCGGGTGTACCCATTTCTTCCGGAATATGAACAGCGTTTTTCTCAAACAGGATATCTCCATTAAATGGGTTGAACAAATAAGATTGTACGGTTTGTGTCGGACTATCAATGAAGTACATCCGTTTGTGATCGGCTGTCCAGGCCATTCCATTAGAAATTGTCAGCTTGCTCAGCTTTCTTTGAATATTAAGATCTTTATCAATGCAGTATAAGGATGAAGCACCCGGTTTAAAAGTCATGTCCATCGTGCCTATCCATAATCTACCTCTGCTATCGCATTTAGCATCATTACAGCGGTTTCCTGTAATCCCTGACTCAATATCCAGGAGCCATTCCAGCTTCTCGGATTTCAGATCAAACCTGGCAATTCCGGCATTTAAACCCAGAATCACACAATTTGCTATGCTGAGGCAAACCATAGTAAGCCTGCCATCAAATTTCCAGGTTTTGGTTTCCTTACTGATCCACTGATACTCAAATAAAATTCCGCTCTCAATGTCTACCCAGAAACATGAATTTCGCTCGGCATGCCAAAGCGGTCCTTCGCCCAGCAGGCATTTACCAGGGTACAGAACTTCAGCTTTCATTTTTGTTGATGAATTCTTAGGGGTCAAAAAGGAGAGGGACTGATACAAGACCAGCCACCATCAATTACAAGACATTGCCCTGTGATCTGTTTCGCTTTATCAGATACCAGAAACAGGGCGGCATTGGCGACATCCGTAGTTGTACCCGGTCTGCCCATGGGTGTTAGCTTTGACCAGACTGTCTCATAATCAGGGTCATTAGTCGTTCTTTCTGTTATGGTGGCTCCGGGAGCAATTGTATTTACATTGATTTTATAAGCAGAAAGCTCGATCACAAGATTCCTTGCGAGCATATCCAGGGCTGCCTTGGTCATCGCATAAGCGGCCAGGTCTTTATGTGCCTGTCTTCCGGTAATTGATGAAGTAAACAGGATTGAACCCCCATGAGCCTGTTGCTTCATCTGCCTTGCCGCTGCCTGCGTCAGGAAGAATGTGCCCGCCATATTCACATTAAGTACCCTGTTAAATGCTTCCGGACTGTAAGTTAAAAAGTCACCGAATAAAGTGATGCCTGCATTAGCAATTACGATATCCAGTTTTCCGAACTGTTTAACAGCCAGATCTACCATGCTTTGAATGAAGTCCAGATCACTCGAATCGCCCGCTAGGGAAATACAATTACCATCTTCCTCCCTGATTTTCTTTGCCGCATTCTCTGAAAGATCTGCATCCAGATCGTTTAATATAACCGCAGCTCCTTCTTTTGCCAGTTGTCTGCAAATTTCGAAACCAATTCCCTGACCCGCACCCGTAACGATCGCTACTTTCTTGTCGAAAGACTTATTATACATATTCTGTTTTTTATTTTAATGAGAGTCTCTCGTTACTTCACTGCCCGAGCCTCCTTTAAGGAAACCAAGGTCAGCACCCAAATGCGCCTGCTCAACATTATTGATGTACAGACTGGTATAGCCTCTATCAGTAAGTGCCGGCGAAGGTACCCACTTATCTTTTCTGCGCTGAAGTTCTTCTGTACTGAGGTCGACATTCAGCGTACGGGCATTCAGATCAAGGGTGATCATGTCTCCGGTTTCAAGCACACTGAAATTTCCTCCCAGAGTCGCCTCAGGCGAGATGTGCAAAACAACTGTTCCAAAACCTGTACCGCTCATTCGCCCGTCAGAGATTCTTACAATATCTTTAACTCCCTTTTCAAGCAGTTTCAATGGTAAGGTCATATTCCCTACTTCCGGCATGCCCGGATAACCTTTCGGGCCTACATTCTTTAAAACGAGAACACTGTTTTCATCTACGGGTAAATCAGGATCATCAATCCTTAATTTATAATCCTCTATATTTTCAAAAACTACGGCTTTTCCGCTGTGCTGAAACAAATGCGGACTTGCAGCTGTTGGTTTGATTACTGCGCCGTTTTCACAGATATTTCCATAAAGAACTGCCAATGCAGTTGTATTATTAAATGGTTTATCGATGGATGCAATGACCTCCCTGTTATAACATTTTGCAGTCTGATAATTTTCCCTGACTGTTTTTCCGTTGGCTGTAATACAATCTGTATGGAGGAAAGAATCAAGTTCCTTTAGCAGGGCAGGTACCCCGCCCGCATAATACAGATCTTCCATGAAGAACTTTCCTGAAGGTTGCAGGTTAGCCAGAAGCGGAATAGAAGCAGACAGACGATCAAAGTCTTTGATCTCAAGTGGTACACCAATTCTGCCGGCAATCGCTAATAAGTGAATCACGAAATTTGTAGATCCACCGATTGCGGCATTTACTTTAATCGCATTTTCAAAAGCTTCTCTGGTCAGGATATCTGATAATTTTTGATCTTCCCTTACCATTTCAACAATTCTTTTGCCTGATAACTGGGCCAGTACTTTTCGTCTGGAGTCAGCAGCTGGAATAGCGGCATTCTGAGGAAGGGTAAGTCCCAAAGATTCAACCATAGTGGCCATTGTAGAAGCTGTACCCATAACCGCGCAATGCCCCTGACTACGGCATAAACCAGCCTCGGCAATATTGAGTTCTTCTTCAGACATGATGCCTGATTTTACATCATCAGTGAATCTCCACACATCACTTGTTCCTATATCCCTGCCATTATATTTACCGGTGAGCATTGGCCCGCCGGATACTACGATCGTTGGAATATTAACACTGCAGGCACCCATAACCAGGGAGGGCGTAGTTTTATCACATCCGCACAATAAAACAACACCATCCATCGGATTAGCACGTATCGATTCCTCAACATCCATACTTGCCAGATTGCGGTAAAGCATGGCTGTTGGTTTGATCAGAGTCTCACCTAATGACATCACCGGAAACTCTACCGGGAAACCTCCGGCTTCAAAGATTCCTCTTTTAACAGACTCTGCCAGTTCCCTGAAATGCGCATTGCATGGTGTAAGCTCTGACCAGGTATTGCAGATTCCGATGATTGGTTTGCCTTTGAACTCATAGTCGGGAATGCCCTGATTTTTCATCCAGGCCCTGTAGATTATACCGTCTTTACCAGTCTTGCCAAACCACTGCTGGCTCCGTAATTTTTTACTCATTTTTATCTTTTTTAAACAAAATCTTTCATTCCGAACCCTATGGCTAAAGGTGTTGAAAAATCCTTAAACACACAATTATGAATGAAAACTTTGAGCTTTTCAATTGGTTTTTTCAGCCCACATTTCATCAATTAATTTAACCGTCCGGTCGACAAGAATCTGTCCGCCCTCAGAACCAACTATATTACTCTGACATACAGCACTGTATCCGCCACCCCGGATTGCTTTTTCAGTCGCGAGATAGGTTCCCGGACCTGCAAGCTGGATAACGAATGTTTGTAATGCTTTGCTGCGTGCCAGAATGCGTATGCCATAATCAGTAAACAGTTCGAATTGATTGGTGCAGATTACAGCATCCCCAAGGCGCAATACATGTATTTCTGTTTCATAATTAGGATTTGCTGTTTGCTTTTCATATCGTTTTAGAACATCTCCAAACCAGGTCATTTTTGCATATTGTTGATCTGCAGCTTTCGGGTCTTTTGCAATAAGAGCTGCTGCTTCATCCCGTACAATTTTGGATTCTTCATATTCCTTTTCTGTGATTATCCGGACAGGTAGCTTGATCCTTTCAACTTTATGGACCAGTTGAAGATTGCGATACTGGTCATTCTTTACTGTTTTATAGCTTTCCTCAACTGCAGTTACAACCCGTGCTGCGATATCTTCCATGCGGGTCTTGTTACTCAGTTTAAGCATCCGTTCATCAGCAGCCTTGCGATACATAATATGTGGCGACTGATCTCCTGCAGCACCAATCCAGCCCAGAACAGTTAAATCATCACCAAATTTTTCCTTTAAAGCCATTCGAACCGGATGCCAGTAATCTGCATTGACCTCCGAACGGCCTTCAACTTCCTGCGCCGGACAGGCAACATCAATACTCATTGCAATCAGCTTTCCTTCTTTATTCCAGAAGAAAAGAGAATTAATATCATGATCTTCATAACCTTCCAGGTCCCGAAACTCAGGTACATTGGTTTTACCATACATTGTTGTTGTGTTGTTTGCATAAGAAGCACGACGGTTGTATGGGATTGCAGCTCTGTTAAGTCCCCAGCTTACACTACCGGGGCTGCGGCTATTCCAGGCTTTAACTATTGCATCGGCAACATTCTTTACAAATAAAGCTCTGTATGCACTTACCGGACTTACACCTCCCGGGATTTTGTACAAAAACGAGGATTCATCTAAATTATCTTCCAGAACAGGTGCGGTATGGGTATGGGTCGCATTCAGAATAATTTTGTTGCCTTCGAAACCGGGTAGCTGTTTTGAAACTTCCATCCGGATCATTGAAAGTAAGGGAGTAGGGATATAAACCAGATCGCAGGAAACAAAAATAGCTGCATCAAGCGATTTTGTACCTTCTCTTGATTCCAGAGCCACCACATTGGCAGTCAGAGGAGTGGCTGCCGTATTTGCAATCCTGAGATTAAACTGACCCATTAAAGCCACGGGAAGGGTAGGACTGATATTTGCCTCAGACTTCCCAATGTATATTTCTGATGCAGATGAATTTAAAGAGCAGAATAAGGTAAGCGCAATCACAAGCATCGAAAATGGATTGATGACGGGCTTGAACAAGGATTTGATTGGAAATTCAGAATTTAGCCTGATAAGAGCATGAGTTTTCTTGGGATTTAAATCCTGGTAATTTCTTCGAATTTGTATTGACTTCATTATTTGTTTTAAATAAACTGATGATATAATGTGAGTTCGGAATAACGTTTTGGAGGTTGGCAAAGAAGCGGATTTCGAAGCATAAGACTGTCAGCCATACACTTCATAAGAAGCACAAAGCTCTAAGTACACGTCACCCCACCTGACGCAAAACCCGTGTTAGCAGTCGTTATTCTTGTCATTTCAGTTGATTATTTATTTCGTTTGGTAATTTTGTTCCTGTCAGTCTGGAATTTTCAATGTAATTTTTACTCGGGTCAAGTCCAAAAATTTTGAAAATCTCATTTTTTATTTCTTTGTTTTTAGGATTTCGTAAGTCCCATTTCGCTGCATAATGCTTTACGTTGTCAAAATTGAAAACTCCGTTATTCTCAATGGAATTTAAAACATCAATATTGTCGTAATGAGGCGTAAAACCAATTGAATAATATCCATAAGGGTTTTGACTTGATTGGATTTCGTCTGTATAGGTGTATTTATTAAATGTTTCTTTTGGAAGTTCTTTGTGTATTAAGCCCCATTGTAAAAAAACAACTCGTCTTTGGTCAATACTACGTCCATATGAAATTGGAAAATCAAATTCTTCATCTTTGATTTCTCTGTGTCCAATTATTTCATATTCACCATAAAAAAGTAAATTGTCCATCATTACATCTGATGGCAATTTTGTTTGTTTGTCTAGAGTGTTCATGTCAATATTTTTTGTTCTAGACTTGAAGGCAAATAACTCCACAATGACAGGTGGACCCATTAATAAACCTAATCCGTGAAAACCATCTATTAATTTCTTTTTCCTGATTTTATTCACGTCAAGAAGTATTCTTCCAAAGCCATAATTTACTCTGTCTAGTTTGAAGCAGAAATAGTCGCCTGACTTGAACTTTTTATTCAGTCTTTTAAGGTTCTTGTATTTCTCAATTTCAATGAAGTGATTTGCTGGTGAACTTTTTATAAAGTCGTTAATTATTTCAAATACACCTTTCTCTGATTGTTGTTCACTGTCCCAACGACTTGAATAAAAAGTAGTTTGGGAATTGTGATTTCCAATTGTCAAGTGGCCACAACTTATACTAAGATATACACCTTTCGGCTGTCGTTGTTCCAAAACTGAAGCACTCAATTTCTTTTCTTTTCCTTTGTCTGTTTTGGGTAAAAGTATAGTCCTGCCTTTTGTTAGTTCATTATACTGATTTTCAGAATATTCTTTTTCTGTTGAAACTATATGTCTTTTAATAGTGTCTTTGTCAAAATACAGTATACTTTCTAGACCATACGTGTCGCCATTAAACATAATCTTGTCCCAATGACTCTCAATTGGGTCAAGTCCAAAGTATTTTCTTTGTTCGTTTGTCAACTCGAATTTCGTCATTGTTAATTTCACCTAACTATCGGATCCAACTATCATATCCAGCGAAAGAAGGAAAGAAACCTCAACAATCCCAATTCACCCCTTCTGCCCCTTAATATATTTAGCTACAGTTCCAACCGGAGCAATCCAGATCCCGTTTGCAGGGTTTTGTGCATATTCAATCAGTTTTTTCAGCATACTCAATCGGGTAGTTTGGCTTCCTGAGGTACCCATTTCATGACCTGCAAGAACCAGCCATGCACCGCTCTTTTTCGCATTTTCAATCATCGGTAGAATTTGCTCAAAATCCTTTCCGTCCATTTCCATCCCGGTTAATTGGGCAAGATCACAGAATTGAGGGGCATTGGGACCTTCATCCAGCCAGCCTCTGCCGCTGAGGAATAGTTTTGATACAACAGGCACATAGCTTTTTGTGTTTTCCCCTCTGCCGATATAGGTCTGTCCGCAAGGATAAGCAAATACCTCAGACTCAACTCCGAGTAATTCCTTAATGTTCTTATTGGCCAGAATTAACTCATTCCTCATTTTTTTCAGGGTATAATTTTCTATGGCCTTTTGTCGCGACCATGGAAAATTACCGGTACAGGGATGGTTGAAAGAATGGTTCCCGATTTCATGACCACTGGCAACTGCTTTCTTCCAGCCCTCCAATCTTTGTTTAACAGAGTTTGGAACCACATAAAATGTGCCTTTAACTCCATACTGATCAAGCAATGCGGTTCCGGCATCTACCTGACTTGCACGGGCATCATCGAAACTTAAACTGATGGCTATTTGCTTTCCCTCTGGCCAGGCAAATGTTGATTCGGCTTGTTGGGCCAATAGTGTTTCAGCAGAAAGGAAAATAGATAATATAAATAGAAATAAATTCTTGTTGGACGAAATTATATCTCTTTTTAAGATTGTTGTAAATGATTTCATATCAGGTTCAGTTGGCTTTTTTTAATTGACTTTAGTATATAATCCCTCGAAATATTTCTTTCCTGCAATCACTTCAGCGAGGTTATTTTCCATTTTATGTTCACATTCAACATGGATCACACCCTTAAATTGCTGACGTTTGAATTCATCAATTATAGCAGGGAAATTAATCACCCCTTTACCTATAACAACGTCATTTGCATCAGGATTATCAGATTGATGGATGTCTTTCAGATGGACTCCAAGTATATTTCCTTCCAGTTTTTTCAAACATTCAGCAGGATTTAATCCGCTTCTTTCCCAATGCCCAAGATCGGCGCATACACCAAAGTTTGGATGGCCTTTCATAGCGGCTATTACAGAATCAGGATGCCAGTATTGGCTTTTTCCTTTTGCATGCTCATGAATGGCTATTTTGATTTTGTATACTCCCGCCAGACTATCCAGCATGTCCAATGATTCTTTTTCAGGTTCAGATACCAGGTGCTGTATATTCATTGCCTTAGCCATCTCAAAATAGTATTTCCAGTCGGCTTCATTTTTTGCACCACTCACATACATGGATCGCATTTCAAGTTTTTTAGCGCTGAGCATTTCCTTTATCTTGCTGATATCTTCTTCAGTCATAGCAGCCATCGTTTTATCATTGAATTCCTTTCCCATATTATGAAAAGAAAATCCTTCCACATAATTCACTCCGGCACTGTCTGCTTTATCAAGAGCATCAGCAAATGAAAAGCGGTTGAAAGAATACAAGGCTACTCCGATATTCCATTCAGCATTTTTGTCCTGAGCTTTTTTGGAGCTTTCAGCACATCCAATGAATGAAACAGCGAGAAGGCATAAATACCAGAGACTATTTTTTAAGGTTATCATTTTATGATGATTTAGAAGATGAATGTTTATTTGCTTTTAACCAGACTTAGTTTAATTTCCCGGAGGTCTAACATCCCGGCATCTACATTAGGCTTATTGGATTTGAAAACTATTTTCTGCCTGCCTGGTTTAAGTTTAATTGTACCTATATTTTTTGACTTGAAAGTTTCCCAGGAACCGCTGCGGTCAATAGTTCCGGTCAGTTTTTGTTTGCCGGCTTCCAGCAGAAACTCATTACCTGCTGTTTCATCAGAAACTGACCAAACCAGCTCGGCATTGTATTCACCTTCAAGATCTACATCAACATCCCATTCAACCCTGTCTAAGTTAGTAAACCATCCAAAAGCCCACCATTCGGGCATATATTTAATTTTCGGACCAATCCCCTTACCATTACGGGCAGTCAGTCTGAGCATACCATCAGTTTCTGGTTTTACAATTGCTGGTTTATTGAGAGTTTGTGGCTGGGATGCTGGTGTGCTCTTCATTTCGCCTTCCAGGTAGCCCAAAATGGCTTCTTTTAAATGTTTCTCTACAGCAGGTGTGTATGGGGAAACGGTTTCGATTTCATAGCCACCATGTTTCCATTCTTTTTCTGTAGGCAGATATCCGAGCCAACCATTCGTATAGCCATAAAAAAATGTAAAAGGGAAGGGCGAACGATCACGGATCTCGTTTGAGATCTCACAAAAAAGTTCAACCGGTAAACTCCATATAGCCACATCTTCATTGATCTTCAGAAACCTTGCCGGCAGCAGCACCATATTTTCTCCATTCGCAGAAGTCTGGGTATATCTTGCTAAATCCTTTGGCCAGCTTAAATTGGGCTTTCTTGGGGTTTCTATGATCAGTGATCCTGTAAATAACTTAACGTCAGAACGTACAGATACAATTTCTTTATTAGCAGAGAGTATCTTGTCACCTAACAATACCTTGAACTGACTAAGATGCCCTGCCCGGGGATTTGGATAAACACTGTAAATAGGCGCCAGATTCCCTGCTGCACCATTGATGAAGAGGAGTGGAACACCTAATTTTTGTTCGACATATTCAGATACAATTCCGGGAGCATCACCACTGATCTCAGTTTGAGCAGGTCCAAGTACTGTTCCGTGGATAGCATAATTGGCAATCAGGGCAAGCGGACTACCATCTTCTTTGTCGAGTCGGATTAAACCAATTTTACGGTCCACCGCGCCTTCCGGATTTAATCCTAAAGAAGCTTTGCCATTCTCATCTATCGCCCGCCGGTTAATATTTGCCTGTGAAAAACCCCAGCCAACACCCAGTTTGGCTTTAACCAGTTTGCTTCGGGCTTCTGTGATACCTTTTATCAGGGAACGCTCAACCTGGGATGTATAGGCTGTATCTACATCATGCTTATATCGATCTCCCATAAATACCTCGGGGAGGCCCGGAACTCCGACTTCCGGTGCGGAGTGCGTATGGGTTAAGGTCCACCAAAAATTCTCGGGATCAATACCAAGATCTTTCTGAAGAATAGCTGCAACATGGTCATATTCAGAAGGTGACATCACACAAATGTCTGTTGAAACGAGAAAAAATTGCTTCACCCCATCATCCATCGCGACGATCCGATGGTAAATACGGTCATTGACACCAGTTGATTTTCTCGCGGCATAACCCAGCAACATTTTAGGTTCATCAGGGGTTATATCAACTTTGACCACCGATGCTCTGAATACTTTATCAGGCCCTTGTCCGTATGCAGCCTGGGTAGCAATTATTACAAGCCCTGAGAGCAGAAATTTTAAACCTTTGAGTGACATGCTTATATATTTTATTGTATGACTATTGTTCTTTTAAAATTTGCGTAAAAAAGCGAGAAGATCTGCCATTTCCTGTTTGTTGATCTTTTTCTCCAGTCCGGAAGGCATAGCAGAAATTTCCATGCTTTTTATTTCCTTAATATCCTGCCGATTGATCGTTTTTTCCAGTTTTCCATTGTTCTTTAGCGTTATCGCAACATCCGTTTCACTTGAGATAATTCCCTGATGTGATTCTCCATTTTTTAATTCCACATTCCAGAGATCATAACCACTGGATATTGAAATATTGGGATCAAGTATATTAGCCATGATGATTTCGGCTGTCCAGTTATGAATGGTGCCCAGATCCGGACCAAGTTCAACCCCCATTTTTCCTCTCACCTGATGACATATAGCACAGTTCTGTAGATAAACTGTCTGGCCTTTTGTAGCATCTCCCTTTAGCTCAAGGGCTTCCTGATAGGCTTTATTTACTTTTTTGCCTTCTTCTTCATTTTTGGTAAAAAGCGTTCTGGCCCTGTTGCGCAATTTATCATCCTTATTTTGCATGAGCTGAACACTTCTGCCGAACGAAACACTGCTTGCCTGAACCTGATTTTTCTCAATTGCACTTAAAAGCAGATTGATCCTTTCATCATTCCCCAGAAATGTTCCGATAGCCGCATCCCTGATTTCAGGTGTAAGAACAGCCCATTTTTGCAAAACATACTCACTAACCGCAGTTCCCGGTATTTTACTCAGGGTTTTTAAAGCAGCCAGCTGAATTATAGGTTGTTCCTGGGGAACAATTAAGTTCTTAAGAGATGAACTGAAAGGCGCTGGCTCAGTCAATGCGAGGAAATTAATGGCTTCAGTTCTTTTTTTATCTGTAAGGCTTCGGTCTTCCATAATTTTCAAAGCCCTGCCTATCGCAATAATGGTTTCCGCATTATTACTTAATCCGATTACCCTCAACATATCGAGAGATCCTTTTCGTATTTCATCAGATGGGTGGCTGAAAAATGTATTGATCAATAAGGCCTGATCTTCTTTAAACGCATTGATAGATTCAGGAGATTTTGATTTCAGGGATTCCATTCCGATGGCAAGTCCTTCGAGTATAGCTCCCTGCGATTGATTTTGCTTCCCCGAGCCATTAGCTATGGATTTTTGAAGAAGCTTCTTTATTGCATTTTGGTCGCCACCATTGGCAGTCATCGTAGCCAGCCTCTGAACCAATAATGAATAGGCAGGAACATCTGACTGGTATTTATTGAGTACTTCCTTTAAAATTGATTCTGTTTGTGAAGAAGATGCAGTTAAAGCAGCAATCTGAACCCATTTATCACTGATGTCCTTAAATAATAGCTTATTCCTGACAGCGGCTGATTCCTTTGAATTATCATATCCCAGGGTTAATAATAATTGCAGCCTTACTTTAGGGTCATTATCATTTTGCATTGCCAGGAGTGCTTTTATCAGTTGAGGGGAATCCTGCAAATGGAGCTCGGCAAGTTTGATTGCATTGCTTCGGATGCCCGCTTCATTATCTTTTAAAGCCTGTTCGATCAGGGCCGGGCTTAATTCAGCGAGACCTTCAAGTGTCCAGAGCGCATGTAACCTGCCCATAGGGGATTTCGGATTTCCGGCCATTTTCAGTAAGGCGGGCACAGCTTTTTTGTCATTCCGGTCGACTAAAAGCCGCTGAGAGTTAATCCTCCACCAACGATTATTATCTGCAAGGTGCTCCACCAGTTTTTCACTGCTTTCATCACCCAGTTTAAGACCTTTAGTCCATTCTGCTGATTTCTGGCCTGTTGCAGTAATCCTGTAAATACGACCCTTATCAGATCCGTCATACAATCCTCCGGCTTTGACAGCCTGTTCCGACATCCATTCGGGCGATTCGATCACTCTGCGGTAATAATCCAGCATGTATAGTGCGCCATCCGGACCGACGTAGAAATTGACTGGTCTTGACCAGGCATCCGTTGAAGTCAGAAACTCTTTATTATTTAAAATAGCACTTGCCTCAAAGCTGGTTCCCTTGTCTTTAAGTACGTCAACGTGGACCAGATTGCTTACCGGTTCTGCAACAAAGCTTACATTCTTATCAAATGGGGCAGGGAAGGCACCTCCATCATATACAGTTATGCCACATCCTGAAGTCATAACTCCGACATCAGTAAGTAATTGCCTGTCGGGATGAGTGGTAGTAGGGAATACTTCCGGAGCATTCAGATGGTCTGACATTGACTGGATCGAACTGGAAATTACCAGATCTTTATTCCGCTGGAAATAACGGTTAGCTATTACCTCGTGATAACCCTGGTTAGAATTATTACATCCAAACCAATGTCCGTATTGATCAAAAGCATGACCGAATTGGGTTTGATAGGATAGAGTCTCTATCTTTTTCTTATCCGGTTGAAACCGGATTGACAGACCTTTAGCATTTTTTGGTAATTTTTGAGCATTCAATTCACCCTGGAAAATGATTTCTGAACCTTCATCCCCGAATTCTTCTTTGTACTCACGTGTGGAAGTTGCACCCTGATGCCCAATGTAAATCCAATTATCGAGACCGTACATTGGGTTATTGGTATTATGCTGAGGATTTGATAGTGCAAATCCACTAAGTACTGTGTCACGGATATCCGATTTTCCATCATTGTCAGAATCCTCGAGATAAAGCAAATTTGGAGCGTCAGTAATCAGGATACCTTTTTTCCATCTCATAACACCTGCAGGAAGAGTTAATTTGTCGGCGAAAACAATTCGCTCATCCATTTTTCCATCCCCATTAGTATCCTTTAGCAGGATAATATTGCCACTGCCGCTTTTATCCAGCGGGTAGCCATGCATTTCAACAACATACATATTGCCGTATTCGTCGATTTCCATATCTACCGGATCTGAGATCAGGGGTTCTGTGGCGACTAATTCGATTTTAAAACCGGGAGGGACTTCAAATGTTGATAGGGCATGGTCTGAATCTACTGCTGATGTGCCTGATTTTTCTTTACAACTGGCAAGAAATAGGGTAATAAATAGGAAGGGAATGGATAATCGAAAGAAATGAGGGATATCAATGCGCATAGAATATTCTTATTTTGAGGATGTTAAATCGTATTTTCTTTTCTTAAAGCTAAATATTCTATTCATTGTTTTCATTCTTAATTTATCAATGTTCAGGAGAATTAATTAAATTGCTTTTAGACTTCTGTTTTTTTGCTTTTTATTTCTTTAGTATTGGAAAATTAATACTTTGATTTGCTTAGCTCTGATATTAAATTCCAGATATCTAATATTTTATAGGATTAATTCATTTGTTTGAATAAGATACAAGGAATACCTAAATCTCAATCGTCTCATAGTATGAAGAGAACATTATTATCATTTGTTATTGTCCTTTTAGTCCGGCTTACCGGGTTCGGGCAGGAATCTGTTTCAACAGCCAGAAGTTTCATTGCCTTACTCTCTGAGGCCCAAAAGACCGAAAGCGTTTTTCCTTTTGATGTTGAAGAGCGGTATAATTTTCATTTTGTGCCGATGAAAAGGAGGGGGATTACCTTTAATGAAATGAATCCTCAGCAACATAAACTGGCTTTGGAATTATTACGCTCATGCCTTGGTGTGGAAACTTTTCAAAAAACCAGGGAAATCATGGAATTGGAAGTTGTTTTGAAAGAACTGGAAAAAAGGAAACCTGAGGATAATTATCGTGATCCGGGTAATTACCATTTTACGATTTTCGGAAACCCTTCTTCAACAGGCATTTGGGGATGGCGTTTTGAAGGGCATCACATTTCGTTCAATTTCTCTTTCAATAAAAAAACACTTGTGGCAGGCACTCCCGGATTTATGGGAAGTAACCCGGCAATTGTACTTAATGGCCCGATGGCAGGCAAACAAGTGTTAAAGCAGGAATCTGATAAAGGTTTTGCTGTAATCAATTCATTCACAGAAGCTCAATTAAAAAAAGCCATCATTGATACGGTGGCATTTAAGGACATATTGACTTTTGATAAACGTAAGGCTCTGCTGGGTAAACCTGAAGGAATCAGGTATTCAGAATTAACTAAGGTACAGCAATCATTATTACTGCAATTGATCAATGTTTATGTTCACAGATACAGGCATGATTTTGCCGAAAAAATGATGCAGGAAATCAAAAAAGAGGGTTTGGATAATATTTGGTTTGCCTGGGCCGGGTACACTAAACCAGAGATAGGTAAAGGATCATATTACCGTGTTCAGGGACCGACAATCGTCATTGAGTATGATAATACTCAAAATAATGCAAATCATGTGCATTCTGTTGTTCGTGATTTAAAAAATGATTTTGGTGGCGATCTCTTATTGGATCATTATAAAAAGGGGCATTCACATTGACCCGGGAGTGAAGAATAAAAAAAGCCCCAACACAATTTCTTGTTTGGGGCTTTTTTATGAATGAATAATTTATTCTGCCAGAATAAATCCGGATTATATTTCAAATGAGAAATCATCGCTTTCCTTTGCAGGCTCAGTATGATTTTCTGAATACTCATAACGCTTTTCTACGACTTCCTGGTGAGCTTTGATATAATCTATAGTTTCTTTAAGACCTTCAGCGAACTTTTCAAAGTCTTCTTTGTAAAGGAATATTTTGTGCTTGATAAAAACACCATCCTCTAAACGCTTCTTACTTTCAGTTACTGTTACATAGTAATCGTTTGAACGTGTAGCTTTAACATCGAAAAAGTAGGTGCGCTTCCCGGCTCGTACCTTCTTCGAAAAAACCTCTTCTCTTTCTTTGTTTTCGAAATCTCCCATAGTCATATTTAATTTTGATAGGGGTAAATATAATAGATATTAGTAAAGTAACAAATTGATTTTTTTTTGAACGAAAACAGATTTTAATTGAAAGTTGAGACCCGATAGCTATCTGGTGGAGAGTTGAGAATTAAATTGATAGTAGACAGGGGATTTTAGCTATTGAACTAAATCCCATTATCAATTCTCCACTCTCCACTCTCCATTCTCAATTACCTTATGCTATTCCCCCGCTGTCTGCTCCTCCAGTAGTTGCTTTTCATACAAATCATAATAACTGCCTTTAAGAGACATTAGTTCGTTATGAGTACCCTGTTCAGTGATTTCCCCACTATCCATAACAAGTATTCTGTCTGCATTTTTAATAGTGGAAACCCTGTGAGCTATCAAAATGCTGGTTTTATTTTTCATTATTCTGCTCAGATTGTTAAGAATTTCTTCTTCTGTACGGGTGTCTACGGCAGAGAGACAGTCATCAAAAATAAGTATCTGGGGTTCTTTAATTATTGCCCTTGCAATAGAGAGCCTTTGTTTTTGTCCGCCGGATAAGGTAATGCCCCGTTCTCCAATCAGCGTTTCGAAACCCTTGCCAAATTCCATGATATTTTTAAATACTGCTGCATTTTTTGCAGCCATTTCAACTTTGCCAGGTTCAGTTTCTGCCATTCCAAAAGCGATATTATTATAAATTGTTTCAGAGAACAGGAAAACTTCCTGTGGTACAAAACCTATTTGTTGCCTAAAGTATTGAAGATCAAGCTTTTCAATGGCTTTGCCATCGAGTAATATTTGACCATTATCAGCATCATACATTCGCATCAAAAGATTGGCAATAGTTGATTTTCCTGAACCTGTTCTACCGATAATGGCAAGAAACTCACCAGTTTTTACCTCAAACGAAATGTTTTTTATTGCCTGTATACCTGTGTCAGGATACCTGAAGTTCACATTCTTAAAGCTAATATTTCCTTTTAGCTCTGTCTTTTCTCCATTGACGGAAATAATCTCCGGTTTGGTATTTAAAAATTCATTTATCCTTTTTTGGGATGCAGCGGCCCTTTGTATAAGGGAAGTAACCCAACCCAGAGACATGACCGGAAATGTAAGCTGATTGACATAAACAATAAATTCAGCAATATTTCCTGAAGTGATATTGCCATTCAT
Organism: Pedobacter sp.; assembly: GCA_036676565.1. Lineage (GTDB taxonomy): Bacteria > Bacteroidota > Bacteroidia > Sphingobacteriales > Sphingobacteriaceae > Daejeonella. The sequence continues at coordinate 55,012 of JAKFCP010000014.1, read as the reverse complement.
TACTTCAACCCCTCCGATATAAACCGTTACGATGGTACTTAGGCCGACGAGGAGTAACATCATCGGGTAGAAAAGTGCCTGAACCTGCACCAGTGACATCGAATGTGATTTGTAGTTTTCGCTTTCTGCATTAAACTTCTTCCGGATATCATCCTCTCTGACATAGGCTTTAATCACCCGGATGCCTGAAAATGTCTCCTGAACGAAACTTGATAAGGAGGAAAGCTGCTGCTGTATTTTTTCACTGCGATTGTTGATCATTGAATGCACATAATAGATCGTAATCGCCAGAAGAGGCAGAGGCAGTAATGAAAATACAGTAAGTCTTGTATTAACATTAAACATGGATATAATGATCAGAACAAACAGCACGCTCGTATTAATTGTGTACATGATTCCCGGTCCAAGGTACATTCTGACCCTGCTTACATCTTCAGTTACCCTGTTCATCAGGTCACCTGTATTATTTCTGCGATAAAAGGCCATTGACAGTTTCTGATAATGCTGATAGATCTCATTTTTCAGATCATATTCAATATGTCTTGACATCAGAATGATGGTTTGACGCATAAAAAACAAGAATATTCCTCTGAGCAGGGCTAATAACAGGACAATTATTCCAAATAGTAATAAACTTTGTCCAAAAACCCTCGAGATCAGCTCCTGACGTTCGAATCCATCAAAAAGTCTGAAAATGGCTATATTTTCATTTACAAGATCAAAAGCTATTCGTATCACCTGAGCCGGAAGTACTGCGAAAAGGTTTGAAATTATAACGAAAAGTACACCGGGCAGCAGGCGCCAGCGATATTTATAGAAGAATTTATTGAGATAAGCCAGTTCTTTCATCTGATCCTTTGTTGAGCAAAAGTAGATAGAATTTAGGGAATTGACATCCGACAAGGGACAATAGTAGAAACGAATTTTTTGCGGGTCAAGCCCGCCATGACAATGTATTGCTGAGAGAATAAGGAGATCTCCAATCATTTCTGACATCCGACATCTGACAACAGGTAACGGGTAACAGGTTTTAAGAAAAACTATTGCAAACCATTATGAATAATTAAAACAACATTTTTTACTACTTTTGTGGCGTAAAGCCAGGCATCCAACATGATTTTATCTCAATTTGAAGAACATTCAGTTTTTAGTCAGCTTGACACTCTCGGTCATCAAAAATTAGTTTATTGCAGCGACCCGGGAACCGGATTAAAAGCAATTATTGCCATTCATGATACCACACTTGGCCCCGCACTGGGTGGAACACGCATGTGGCCTTACAAATCAGAATCAGAAGCACTTCATGATGTATTGCGTTTATCACGCAGTATGACCTACAAAGCAGCCATAACAGGTTTAAATCTGGGCGGCGGCAAAGGAGTAATTATCGGGGATAGCCGATTACATAAATCAGAGGCTCTGATGCGCCGGTATGGCCGCTTTATTGAAAATCTGAACGGATCATTTATCACAGCCGAAGAAGTAGGAACCAATCCAAGGGATATGGAATATATCCGGATGGAAACTAAATACGTTACCGGTGTTCCTGAATCTATTGGTGGTAGTGGTGATCCCTCTCCGGTAACCGCCAGAGGGGTATTTATGGGTATAAAGGCCTGTTTGAAAGAATGTTTTGGAAATGATAGTCTGGCCGGGAAATCGGTGGCAGTACAGGGAATAGGGCAGGTCGGTGAAAATCTCGTATCTTTGCTTAGAAATGAAAATGCCAAGGTTTATATCAGTGATATAAACGAAGAACGTTTGAGTCAGATTGCTCAAAAATATGGGGCAATAGCTGTTGCCAATAATAACCTCTTTGATCTTGATATTGATATTTATTCACCATGCGCATTAGGTGCTACGGTTAATACAGAAACTATAAACCGTTTGAAATGTTCCATTATTGCGGGTTCTGCAAATAATCAGCTTGCTGATGAAGTTGTTCATGGCAATATGTTACTCGAGAAAGGTATTATGTATGCCCCTGATTACCTCATCAATGCCGGTGGACTGATCAATTGCTACTCAGAAATTGCCGGTTTTAATAAAAAGAAAACATTTCAGATGGCCGAAAATATTTATGAAGCCACCAGAAGGGTATTACAAAAATCAAAGCAAGAGAATATTCCAGCCAATGAGGCAGCAAATAAAATTGCTGAGAAGCGGATTGAGGATATCAGAAAAATAAAAGCTTCCTATTAATTTAGGATCAACAAACAAAAAAATCGTTCTTATACATGTTAAATAGAAGGCATCTGAGGGTTAAAGCATTGCAGGTATTGTATTCCTACCAGCAATCAGAAGTAAAAGAAATATTGCCTTTTGAAAAGGCGCTTTTACAGAGTGTTGATAAGGTCCATGAGATGTATTTCTGGTTACTTTCACTTTTAATTGAAGTAGCAGATTACAGTATCATTGATGCAGATGAACGGGCTAACAAGCATTTGCCCTCTGAAGCGGATCTTAATGCTAGTGTAAAACTTCAGAACAATCTCTTTATAAGTTCATTAAAGCAGAATTCGGAATATCTGGCAGCTGTAAAAAAATATAAGATTTCCTGGGATTTTGACCCTGAAGTAAGTAAATCAATTTTTATTTCCTTAAAGAGCTCTGCAGAGTACGCAAGCTTTAATAGTCTCCCGGTACATACCATTCAGTCAGATAAGGATATCATCAAATATATCTTTAAAAAGCTGATTCTTAAATCGCCGGGTATTGAGCAGATCTTCGAAGAAAAGTTCATTAACTGGCCGGTAGATAAAGAAGTACTTCAGGCACTGGTGGCTAAAACTTTCAAAAACTTTGCAAGTGAAAACCCGGATGATAACAAGCTTGCTCAGGTTTGTCCTAACTGGGATGAAGACCGGCCATTTATGCTTGACCTTTTTAAAAAGGTAGTCGCGTTTGAATCTGAATATCAGGAAATGATTGCACAGAAAACGAAAAACTGGGATTCTGAGCGGATTGCGGTGATGGATACCCTGCTGATGCGAATGGCCATTACTGAACTGATTCATTTCTCATCCATACCTGTTAAAGTTACTATGAATGAGTATATTGAGATAGCAAAAGAATTCAGTACACCGAAGAGCAATTCATTCATAAACGGTATTTTAGATAAAATTTTAGCAGATCTGAAAACTTCGGGAAAGGTTCGTAAGTCAGGACGTGGATTAATGGAGTAAATTTGAATATGTATTTTTCATAGTGTTATTTTTTACAGCATAAATATTAATTAGTAATGAGAAAAATTTTTTTATCAATCGCCTGCCTTGTTGTTTTAGCCGCATGCAATAACCAGAAAACAGTTGAAAGCACTGCAGATTCAAAGGAAACTAGTGAAATTGCAGCACTTGATACCGCCAATGCACCCGCATTCAAATTCGAAAAGGAAGTTTATGACTTCGGAAAAATTACGGATGGAGAAGTTGTTACCTACGATTTCAAATTTAAAAATATTGGTAACAGCCCTTTGATTATAAGCAGTGCAACAGCAAGTTGTGGATGTACCGTGCCTGAATATCCTAAAGAGCCTATAGCTCCTGGTGCTGATGGAGTTATTCGTGTTGTGTTTAACAGTGCAGGAAAACCAGGAATGCAGAATAAAATAGTGAGCATCACAGCTAATACAATACCATCTCTAACCGAACTGAACATACTTGGAATGGTTGAGGCGGCTAAAGCAAAATAAAAATCAAAATTAAACAAGAATAATATGGACATGCAACAGATCGGCCAGTTTTTACCTATGCTACTAATTATTGTGGTGTTTTATTTTTTTATGATACGCCCGCAAATGAAGAAAGCAAAGGATCATAAAAAGTTTGTGGAGGAATTAAAGAAGGGTGATAAAGTTATCACAACCTCGGGGATACACGGTAAAATTGTTGACTTGAACGAAACTACATTTCTAATTGAAGTTGAGAGCGGTACAAAGATTCGTTTTGAAAAATCTTCTGTTTCTCTGGAATCTTCAAAAGCTCTTAGTCAGTCAGCAGCTAAATAGTACAATCATAAAATCAATATGAACGCCGCTTCATTTTTGAAGCGGCGTTTTTATTTGACTAAATTTGATTAATTCATCTGATATGCCTTTAATTAAATTTACTAAAATTGAAAGACGCAGGATTTCCCTGTTTTTCCTCTGCTTATTATTGGCAGTGGGAGCATGGTTATTTTTTGCACTTTCCAATAGGTATGTTTATCAGGTTCAGACTCTGGTTCGTTTTGTTGATCTGCCTGAAAACAGGGCATTCCATCCGCTTCAATCAGATACCATCAGGCTTCAGGTTGAAGGAACCGGCTGGCAATTATTGTTTTCCAAACTAAGGATAAGTCCGCCTTCCGTTAATATTGAATTGAAGGAATTGCAGAAGCAGACTTTTATCGAACTCTCTGACCAGATTCAAAAGATCAATCATCAGGTTGGCTCAACCCAGAAAGTGGTTTATATTCATCCGGATACACTTTATTTTGATTTTTCTTCAAGTACGGTCAAGAAAATTCCTGTGGTATTGAAACAGGACATTCAATTTAAAGCTCAGTTTGGTATTTCAGATTCAGTTCAGATTAGTCCCGCATTTGTAACCATTACCGGACCTGTTAAAGAACTCGCTAACATAAAAAGCTGGGAAACAGAACTGCTGCGTTTGGATAAGGTGAGTGAAAGTATAAATATGAAAATTAATTTGAAACGACCATCCAAGGCGAATATTACAATACATCCCGGCTTTGTCGATCTAAGATTAAATATTGATGAATTCACTGAGAAAGTAATTGAAATACCTGTTAAAGTACTGAATAATAAGGAATTCAGGAATGTAAAGCTACTTCCGGATAAAGTGAAAGTTACTTTGCTTAGCCCTTTAAGTAAGTATCCCGAAACTGATAGAACTGATTTTGAACTGTTTGTCGATCTGAATAACTGGAAGGAAAATGGATATACCCAGTTGCCGGTAAGAATAATCCGTATTCCTGAATTCTCCCGACTTGTAAAAATTGAACCTCAGACATTAGATTTTATAATTCAAAAATGATGCTGAAGATCGGTATAACAGGTGGGATAGGTAGCGGTAAAACTACGGTTTGTAAAGTATTCGAACTTTTAGGTGTACCTGTATTCTACGCTGATGATGTCGCCAAATCCATAATGCATACTGATCCGATATTAAAATCAGGGATTCTTGAGGCATTTGGACAGAATTCTTATACCCAAAGCGGGGAATTAAACCGAAGCTATATCTCATCAATAGTGTTCAATGATAAGCATGAACTGGAGAAATTGAATTCGCTTGTACATCCTGCAGTTTTCAGAGCCTTTGATACCTGGGTTTTAAGTCAAAAGGAAGCATCTTACGTAATTAAAGAAGCAGCTCTGTTGTATGAAAGTGATGCCTATAAGATGTGCGATCAGACTATCCTTGTAATCTCACCCATTGAGACAAGAATAAGCAGAGTTAAAGCCAGAGACGGGATTAATGCCGAAGATATTCAATTGAGAATGAACCGGCAGTTTAGTGATGAACAGAAAATGAAGTTTGCAGATCATATTCTGAATAATGATGAGAGGCAATTATTAATACCCCAGATTATTCAATTGCACCAGCAGTTTTTGATGATTGGATCCTGATATGATTATTAACGATTTTTTGGTCATTAATGAGCGGGGTTTGTATTGCCGTTACGGCGATTTTTATCTGGATCCCCAAGTGGCTTCTGCACACGCCGTTATTTCACATGCACATGGTGATCATGCCGTGAGAAGCAATGATAATGTGTATTGCACCCCCGCAACCGCTGCCATTATGCAGTACAGGTATCAAAAGAATGCCGGTAACAATATCCTGACTTTTGATTGGTCAGAATCATTTGATTTAAATGGAGTATCTATCAGCTTCATTCCGGCCGGGCATATTCTGGGTTCCGCCCAGGTTCTTATGGAATACAAGGGTGTAAGATATTTATATACAGGCGATTATAAATTGCAGGATGATGCTACCTGCGAGAAAATTGAGTTTGTTAAGGCAGATGTTTTAATCAGCGAATCTACTTTTGCAGATCCCGCTGTTCAACATCCTTCGGCGTCTGATGAGATCAAAAAACTGAATTTATTCAATCATAATGTTTTGCTTGGCGCCTATTCTCTGGGCAAGGCACAAAGGCTTATAAGTCTGATTTCTGATCATTGTCCGCAGCGTCAGGTATTGGTACACCATTCTATTACCGGGCTTAACAGGATTTACGAACAATTTGGCTTTCATCCTGGTAAGTATGAACTTTATACCCGTAAACAAATGAAACAGCCGGATCAGAATTTAGTCTATATAGTACCGCCTTTAACATTCAACAGCTATATCAGAGCAAAGAATGTGGTCAGGGCATTCGCTTCGGGCTGGATGAATTTGCAGACAAATAATGACCTTAAAATTTTGATTTCTGATCATGTGGACTGGAATGATATACTTGTGATGATCAAGCAAGTTGAACCCCGGGAGCTTTGGACACTTCATGGCAATGGGAAGCATTTGAAATCTTATTTCAAAGAGCAGTTAACTGTTAAATTGCTTAATCATGCTGATTGAAAATGTAGACTATTATATCAATGAAGATGGTAATCTCGTGTTTACAGAGAAGTACCATTTAAAAAGAGGATATTGCTGTAAGAATAAGTGTTTGAATTGCCCCTGGAAATATGGGCAGGATAAAAATATAAAGGCTAAGGATAAATAATTTGTTATTAATTTTAATTGCCTTTTTAGTTTTGATACTCAAATCAAGCCAGCCAATTTAATAGACATCAATATGGAAATAGAAAAGGAAATTTACAACAAGAAATTTGAGGATAATCATCAGAAAGTGGTTGTAAACCTGATATATACTTACGGATGGATAACTAATTTACTCAGATTAAAGCTCAATAAACATAGTATTACACTCCAGCAATATAATATTTTGAGAATTTTAAGGGGGCAGTACCCAAAACCGGCAACGGTAAACATTCTTAAAGAACGTATGCTTGATAAAATGTCTGATGCATCCAGAATTGTTGAGCGTCTGGTTCAGAAGGACCTGGTTAAACGATGTGTCAGCAACAAGGATCGCAGAGCAGTGGATATTCTGATCAGCCAAAAGGGTTTGGATATTCTTCAAAAACTCGATAATGAAGTCTCCTTGAAGGATCTGCTTTCCAAAAATCTGAGCGACGAAGAGGCCCATACCTTAAGCGGACTGCTGGATAAGATGAGAGGGTAGTTGAGAGTTGACACCCGGTAGCTATCTGGTTGACAGTTGAAAAATGCGTACCTAATATCCTGAATTTTCCTCGAAAACGAAAATTTCTGCTTTTAGCTTTTAGCTTTCTGCTTAAATCAGTGAAGATAAAACCCAATCAGCGCAATACCGATACCCAGCAGCACAGCTACCATTTTCTTCAGATTAAATTTATGATCTACGCTCGATTCGAATAGGATTGTAGTTGAAATATGGAGGAATATACCAATGACTACTCCCATAATCCGGTCGAAATAAGCATCTATATTACCTATCGATCCTCTGCCAATCTCAAAGCTTAACCAGTAGCCCATCGGACTCATCGCAGCAAAAAGAGCTAGTAATCCGACAATCTTAGCTTTACCTAAATTGTTCTGTATCAGAACACTTCCCAGTGCGAATGCTGCTGGTATATGGTGTAAGGCAATTCCAAAAACAAGCTCATTATGCTGTTTCTGAGCTAAAGGCATCCCTTCCAGAAAGGCATGCAAGCATAAACTCGCCATGATCCCAACCGGGAAAACATAATGCTGATGAGTGTGTTTATGGATGTGGCCGTGTTCTATCCCCTCAGAAAACTGTTCCATAACAATCTGAAGCAGAAAGCCTCCAAGAATATACAGACCTATATCCGGGCTCCCTGAATGATAAACATCGGGCATAAGATGCAGGATTGTTATGGCAAACAGATAGGCGCCACTAAAAGACAATACCAGTTTAAGACGGTTGGTGTTATCCGTCTTTAGAAGGAAGATCCCCAGGCCACCCAGCATGGAGCTGCTGAACAGCAAAATTAATTCCCAGATCCCCATCCTTTAAATGATTTATTCAGCATCAAAATTGTACTCATTACATATCCTATCATAGAACCCAGAAGAGCTCCTCCCACTATGTCAAGAGGGAAATGGACACCGACATAAATTTGGGCAAAGCTGATAGAGAAAGCCCAGAATAAGCCTATTGGCAGAATTAACCTCCATTTATGATAGAAAACAAGAATTAAAAATACAGCCAATCCAAAATGGTTAGCAGCATGAGATGAAGGGAAACTATAGCCTGTGCCACAGGCAATGAGATTTCTGACTTCTTTTTTTATCTCGGGGTCATTACATGGCCTTAATCGTTCGACACTGGGTTTGATTGCTGAAGACGAGAAATAATCTGTTATGCCAAAGGTTAGTACTGCAAACAAAAGAATTAGCCAGCCTTTTTTACCATAGTTTCTTACTAAAAAGATTACAATGAACAAGTAAAGGGGAGTCCAGAAAATGCGGTTTCTCAAAGCTGGCATAAGCCAGTCGAAAAAGGGATTACTCAGGCCCTGATTAATGCCAAAGAATAAATTCTGGTCAAACTGAATAATCTGTTCAAACATTGGCTTTTTGGCAAATAAATATCAGACGGTCTGATTTTGTTTCATTGAATGGATTTAAGGAAAAATCGCCGAAATGATTTAAGATCTTAAAGCCACTTTTTTCGAACATACGTACAAAGTCTGCCAGAGTAAATGCCTTTACTTCTTCTTTAAATGAATAATCTTTATTCTTATGTTCAAAGGAAATGCTTTTTATGATCTTACCATCAGCTATTTTTTTGCTGATATAAAAATCAATGCCATCAACATGTTTAACCTCCTGATTGGTGAGATGGTGCATGATCTTATGACTGTTAAAATAGTCAAGGACCAGGATTCCATCCTTTTTTAATGATTTCCTGAATGTTTTTAAGGCATTAATATGATCTTTTTCTGTTTCGAAGTATCCAAAACTCGTAAAAAGGTTAAATGCAATATCAAAATAATTGATGTAAAACGGATATCGCATATCATGCACATAAAACTGAAGTTTTTCATTTTCAAACTGCTGCGCAAACTTTATATTGGAAACTGACAGGTCAATTCCGGTCACATTATATCCTTTTTTATTCAGATATACGGAGTGTCTTCCGCGTCCGCATGCGATATCAAGCAAATTGGAGTCTGCGCCTGGTTTCAGGTAGGCACAAAGATTATCAATAAAAAATTCAGCCTCTGCATCATTGCGCTGATGGTACAGAATATGATAATAAGGAGAATTAAACCAGTTTTGAAACCACTTCTTTGGCATATGCAGATCACAGGATATAGAGGCAAATATATACATTTACTGTTTTACAGTTATGAATAGGATGTAATTGTTATTTTTGCTCAATAATTTTTAATCGTGGCTTTAATAAAATCGATCTCCGGAATCAGGGGTACAATAGGCGGATTGGCAGGAAATGGTTTGACACCAACTGACATCGTAAAATTTACTTCAGCTTATGGCCGTTGGGTCATAGCTAGTACAGGCAAGAATAAGGTAGTAATTGGCAGAGACGCCAGAATTTCGGGCGAAATGGTCCGTAATCTGGTGGTCGGTACCCTGCAAAGTATAGGAATTGACGTGGTCGACCTGGGCCTTTCAACCACACCAACAGTTGAAATTGCTGTGCCTGATGAGAATGCCGGAGGTGGCATTATTCTGACCGCCAGTCATAATCCAAAGCAATGGAATGCCCTGAAGCTTCTGAATGATAAAGGCGAGTTTATTTCGGATCAGGAAGGACAATTAGTGCTTTCTATGGCCGAAGAGAGTGATTTTGAATTTTCTGAGGTTAATAATTTGGGAAAGGTAAGCTACGACGACAGCTATTTACAAAAGCATATAGAAAAGGTACTGGCATTGCCGCTTGTGAATGCTGACGCTGTGCGGAATGCTAATTTTAAAATAGCAATAGACTGTGTAAATTCTTCGGGTGGGATATTTGTACCTGCACTGCTAAAAGCCCTGGGTGTAAAGACCATTTACGAGCTTTACTGTGAACCGGATGGTGAGTTTCCTCATAATCCGGAACCACTGCCTGAAAACCTGATTGATCTTTCTCGTATGGTAGTTGCCAAAAAGGCTGATCTGGGTATAGCTGTTGATCCGGATGTTGACAGATTGTGTTTCGTATGCGAAGATGGTTCAATGTTTGGAGAAGAATATACTCTGGTGGCCGTTTCTGATTATGTTCTAAAACATACGCCCGGTAATACGGTTTCTAATTTATCATCGACGCGTGCTTTAAGGGATGTTACCGAATCTGCAGGTGGAACTTATAACGCCGCTGCTGTAGGTGAAGTAAATGTGGTCAATAAGATGAAAGAGACTCAGGCTATTATTGGCGGAGAAGGAAATGGAGGAGTTATTTATCCTGAATCTCATTATGGACGGGATGCTTTGGTTGGGATAGCTTTGTTTTTGACTCATCTTGCCTTATGCAAGCAATCTGTATCGGTACTCAGAGCTTCTTATCCTGCTTATTATATCTCAAAGAATAAAATCACACTGACTCCTGAAATGGATATCGATTCTCTCTTACTTGAGGTTGAAAAGAGATATGAAAATCAGCCCCATAGTACTATTGATGGCTTAAAAATAGAATTTGATAAACAATGGGTACATCTTCGTAAATCGAACACCGAGCCAATAATAAGAATTTACTCTGAGAGCAGTTCAGAAACGGGTGCCGAATACCTCGCACAGAAGATCATATCAGATATAAAAGAAATATTGCGTTTAACCTAATTACCTTACCAAAGAACAAGTATTAATTTACTGAGTATATTTTCACTCATTTTACATCTGCTTTAACCAATAGCTGATGTAAATTTAATCTGTTGAATAATTTATTAATATGCGTGTATACCTGGATAATGCGGCTACTACCCCTTTAGACAAAGAGGTGCTGAAGACGATTTATGAAGTAATGGAGAGCCATTATGGCAATCCTAGCTCCATTCACGCTCATGGGCGTGAGGTACGTACATTGATCGAAAAGGCGAGAAAGAGTGTCGCATCCCTTCTGCATGCATCTCCCTCCGAATTTTTCTTTACTTCAGGCGGGACCGAGGCAGATAACATGGCTATTCGCTGTGGTATTATTGATCATGGAATCAAACATGCAATTACCAGTGCTATTGAACATCATGCTGTTTTACATACCCTTCAGGCACTTGAAAGCAGTGGTTTGATCAGGTTGAGTTATGTAAATACAAATGAAAAGGGAACCATTGATTACCAGCATCTGGAAGAAATTCTCAGCACAAATGAACGCAGTTTTGTTTCATTGATGCATGCCAATAATGAACTGGGAACACTTACCGATATTGAAAAGGTGGGTGAATTATGTGAAAAGTATAATGCAATTTTCCATTGCGATACTGTGCAAACTATGGGGCACTATCCGCATGATCTTAGCAAACTGAAGGTTCACTTTCTGGTTTGTGCAGCACACAAACTGCATGGCCCGAAAGGGGTAGGCTTCCTGTATATTAACCATAATATTAAGATCAAGCCTATGATTTTTGGAGGTTCTCAGGAGCGAAATATGCGGGGTGGGACAGAAAATGTATATGGCATTGCAGGTCTGGCTAAAGCACTTGAAATCGCCTATGCAGAGATGGATGCGCATCATGAATACATTCAGGGGCTTAAATCTTATATGATGCAGGAGTTAGTAAAAAACATACCAGGAATTGAGTTCAATGGAGAAACTGACCCCGAAAAAAGTCTTTATACAGTGCTGAATGTTTCTTTTCCTGAAATGGAGATGGCAGAAATGCTGCTTTTTAGTCTGGATATTGCCGGTATTTCCGCATCTGGAGGCAGTGCCTGCAGCTCAGGAACCAATATTGGCTCGCATGTTTTAAATGGAATTCAGGCTAATCCTAATCGCCCTGCAGTCAGGTTTTCCTTCAGCAAATACAATACGAGGGATGAGATTGATTATGTAGTTCTGAAGCTAAAGGAACTTTGTCATGTTGAGGTTTAATGCTGAATGCTGATTGTTTACATCAGATCAGTCTTGCTTTTTAATTCAATTTTTCGTAAATTGTATGTATACTTTATAAAAAGGAGGAAATCATGGCTAAAAAGCATGTCCCCAAACATTCAGTGAAAGGTATTCCTAAAGATGAGCAGACAGTGCTGATACATGAAAAGCATTTTATTACAGGCTTAGTTCGGGGATACAGTTTCAGTCACCATTCCCACGGGCGTGTTAATCATCATTCTATTGGATTCAATCATGAACCCGGAACGATGTAAATTTTAAATCCCGCAGCAGCGGGATTTTTTTTTATTTATATTTAGGATCATTTAATTTGATTTTTGATGCAACGCAGACAATTTTTACAAGGTACCGGACTTTCATTGGCTATGTTAGGCATGGCGAATAATAAAACTCTGGCTGATTTCTTAATGCAGCCGGCGTATAAATTTACTCTTTTGAGAAATGATGTCGGGATATTTACAGAGCAGGGTGGTACAATAGCCTGGTTATCAAATAATTCGGGAATGGCAGTGGTCGATACACAATTTATTGATCCGGCAACTCATCTGATAGCAGAGCTTAAGAAAATTTCTTCAAAGCCATTGAATTATTTGATCAATACTCATCACCATGGAGATCATACCGGTGGAAATCTTGCATTTAAAGGATTGGCAGAGAAGGTAGTTGGACATACAAATTGTCTTGCTAACCATCAAAAAACAGCAGCTGCACAGAAGTCTGAAGACAAACAACTATTTGCTGACACCGTATTCCAGGATCAATGGAAGGCTAAAGTAGGCTCAGAGCGTATTCAGGCTCATTATTTTGGGGCCGGACATACCAATGGTGATATCATTGTACATTTTGAGCATGCCAATATTGCCCATATGGGGGACCTTATGTTTAATAAAAGATTTCCCTTTATTGACCGACCAGGTGGGGCTAATATTCAAAGCTGGGTGAACGTTTTGGATAAAACCATTTCTAAATTCGATAAGGATACCTTATTTGTATTTGGTCATTCTGCTGATCCTTTAAAAGTTACAGGTGGTAAGGAGGAAATCAGAGCGATGCAGAACTACCTCGAAAAGCTGCTTTTGTTTGTAAAAAATGAGATGAAAGCTGGAAAATCTAAAGAAGATATCTTAAAAGCCCAGAGTATTCCGGGTGCCGAAGATTTTCAGGGACAGGGAATACAAAGGAGCTTAACTGCGGCTTATGAAGAATTAACTATGGGCAGTTAGTTTCTGAACACTTGAAAGTACAAATTTTAATTGTTGCCAAATATCAGATCTGAATTGTCTGATGTTTATATTCATTTATATTCTATTATGCTGAATACTAATAGATTAAGTTCAATTCTAACATATCTTATTAAGCCAATATTCAATACTCTCTTGTTGATCTCTATTTTGAGTTTTTTGCTGATTTCTCAGGATGCAAATGCTAAAATAAGGGCAGGAGTAGCTAAACTGGATATTACTGACCGAACTGCCGGCCTGGTCAATGATCCGCTTTATGTAAAAGCATTGGTTTTGGATAACGGCCTGACAAAAATGGTAATTATTACCCTGGATGTAGTGGCACTCGAAGAAATTGGCCCAATTATGGAAGGATATCTTTCAAAAGTTCGATCACAGATACAGAAGGAATTGAATATACCCGCCTCAAGCATTCTTATTAATGCAAGTCATTGCCATGGAATTGTACGGGCTGATACCGATAGTTTGACAGTACTGGCGGTAAAGGAAGCCTTGAAAAATTTGGTTCCCGTCAATGTGGGAGCCGGGACAGGCTATGAGAATCGAATCATGGAAAATCGCAGGTACAAAATGAAAGATGGATCGCAAACAGATGCACGGCGTGCCTATTCGCTTCCCCCTGATCATGAGCTTGCAGAAATTGGCCCAACTGATCCGGAAATAGGGATATTCAGGTTGAATAAATTAAATGGAGAAACCCTTGCAGTCCTCTATAATTTTGCAGTACACCCCATACAGGGCGTTCCAAATGGAGGCAATACGGCGGATATCATTGGTTTTGCTTCAAGGGTAATTGAGGAGAACTTAAAAGGTTCAATGGCTCTTTTCTTACAGGGCTGCGGTGGAGACATTAACCCGGTTAACTATAAAGGAGTAGATAATCCTGCAGATGCAGAGCCGTTGGGGAATATGCTTGGTTTAAGTATCCTTAATGCATTGCAGAGCATTAAAACGGTAAATGACACAGAAATAAAAGTGTTTAATGAGTATCTGGAACTTCCAAGAGCGAATTTCGCTGCACGAATTACAACTTTAGAGGCTGAACAAAATCGGATATTGAATTCACTGAAAGGAACAAATATAAATCTGAAATCATTTATCTCGTTAAATACGAAGTATACTAACGATTCTGAATATCCTTCATTTTACAGACAAAGGTACATGCAGGAAGGGAAGCAGGACCGGATTGATATGATCCGAATGGATTCTATAAATAGAAGAGACATGGAAAATTATCGATCCAATATTTATATGATGGAGCGTTTAACCAGAATTCGTGAAAATTTATCCCTGGTTAAAATGCATCAGCTTAAATCGGCCGGCGCCAAAACGATTAAAGTTGAAATTCTTGGTGTTAAAATCGGAAATATGCGTTTAATTACTTTCCCGGGTGAACTGACTGTACAGCTTGGCCTTAATATTAAAAGGAGTGCCCCAAATGAGAATACCTTTGTTGCAGCCTATACTAATGGTTATATTTATTACGCACCAACTGCCGAACAACTTAGAAATACAGGAGAGGCTCAGGAAGATTCAGATACAAACCTGGCTCCTGAATGGCAAATGATGTTTGAAAATAAGGCAGCAGAGATTTTGCGGAAACTTTAAACCTTTAAGGCTTGAGCATCTTCAAAAATGTTCCAAGCTTCTCTTTCATTTGCCTTCTGTCCACAATAAAATCCAGAAATCCATGTTCCAGAACGAATTCTGAGGTTTGGAAACCTTTAGGAAGATCTTTTTTGATGGTTTCCTTGATTACTCTCGGGCCTGCAAAGCCAATTAAAGCGCCGGGTTCTGAAATATTAATGTCGCCAAGCATCGCATAAGAAGCGGTAACTCCACCTGTTGTAGGATCAGTCAGTAATGAAATATAAGGAATCTTAGCTTTGCTTAAAAGCGCTAATTTGGCTGAAGTTTTTGCCATTTGCATCAATGAAAAAGCAGCCTCCATCATCCTTGCCCCGCCAGATTTTGAGATCATCATGAATGGAATATTATGCTTGATGCTGAAATCAATAGAACGGGCGATCTTCTCACCAACAACAGAGCCCATTGAACCTCCAATAAAATTAAAGTCCATACAGGCAATTACCAGATTTTGCCCGGCTAATTTACCCGAAGCAGATCGTATTGCATCGTTTAAGCCGGTTTTCTCATAACTTTCTTCCAGCCTTTCTGTATACTTTTTAGTATCGGTAAAATTCAGAGGATCGGCTGATCGTATATTGGGAAATAATTCAGTGAATTCATTATCGTCGAAAAGAATTTCAAAGTATTCTTTTGAGCCAATACGTAAATGATAGGCACAGTATTGGCAAACGTATTTATTCTCTACCTGTTCTGCGTAATGCAGTGGTTTCTTACATGACGGACATTTATTCCACAACCCATCGGGTGTCTCTTTCTTTTCCTCTGTGGAAGTTATAATCCCCTTTTTTTCTCTCTTAAACCAGGCCATTTCGGATGTGTGTATAGCCTACAAAGAAACAAAAATTTTAAGAAAGCAATGCCCTCCAAAATGATAGAATAAAACTTATCCTTAAATGGATAGAATAATTAAGCTCATTGCTTGATTTTGAGGCTATTTTTCATAATTTCGATCATCTTATAAAAAACTAAAATCATGAGTTTAAAAGAATTTAAAGGGGTTTTGCATGGTGACGCTGTTCAGGAATTATTCGAAGTAGCCAAAAAACATCAGTTTGCCCTGCCAGCGGTTAATGTAATTGGTACAAATTCAATCAATGCCGTAATGGAGACAGCAAAGGCTGTTAATTCCCCTGTAATTATTCAACTTTCAAACGGAGGAGCACAGTTCTATGCCGGCAAGTCCATGAATAACGATAATTTAAATGCCTGTATACTTGGAGGAGTATCTGCAGCACAACATGTCCATCTTCTGGCCGAGCATTATGGAGTAGCCGTTATTTTACATACAGACCATGCAGCCAAGAAACTATTACCCTGGATTGATGGACTTATGGATCATGGTGAACGGTTTTTTGCTCAATATGGTAAACCACTTTATTCTTCACATATGCTCGATCTGTCTGAAGAACCCATTGAAGAGAATATTGAGATCAGTAAGAAGTATTTAAGCCGGATGAAGGGATTGGGGATGACTCTTGAAATTGAGCTGGGGGTAACCGGCGGAGAGGAAGATGGCGTTGATAACAGTGATGTAGACAGTGCAAAATTGTATACTCAGCCTTCTGAAGTTGCTTATGCTTACAGGGAACTGAGCACCATCAGTGAGAAATTCACTGTTGCTGCTGCCTTTGGAAATGTACATGGAGTCTATAAGCCTGGCAATGTCAAATTACAGCCTGTAATACTGAAGAATTCTCAGGATTTTGTTCGTTCTGAGTTCAACATCAGTGCAGAGAAACCTGTGAATTTTGTGTTCCATGGTGGTTCAGGATCCACACAGGAAGAAATTCGTGAGGCTATATCCTATGGTGCAATTAAGATGAATATTGATACAGATATGCAATGGGCATTCTGGGAAGGTGTAAAAGATTATTACAAGTCGAAGGAGGCTTACCTCCAAAGTCAGATTGGTAATCCTGAAGGGGAGGACTTACCAAATAAAAAGTTCTATGATCCGCGGGTCTGGCTTCGAAAAGGGGAGGATAATTTTGTCAAAAGACTGACCCAGGCATTTGAAGACCTCAATTGTATTAACGTCAACGACAGACTATAAACTATTTTAAAGGGCTTTTCTATATAGAAAGGCCCTTTATCTTGCTTAAATAATTTCAGGAAAATGGAAGATCAGATTAAAGTTGAAAGGGTTGCAAATGAAGCAGATCTTCAGCAGGTTTTTGCCATCCGGAGAAAGGTATTCGTAGATGAGCAAAATTGCCCGCCTGAGCTTGAATGGGAGTTTGAAGATGAGTCCGTACATTTCCTGGCTAAGTTCAATGGTGCTCCTGCAGGTGCTTCGCGCTGGCGTAAAACCGAAAAAGGATACAAGCTTGAGCGTTTTGCCGTATTAAAAGAATTCAGAGGAAATGGAATCGGTCAGGGATTGGTGGCTGCAGTTTTAAATGACCTTCCCCGGGACGCTGAGCATGTTTATCTGCATGCACAACTTGACGCAATGCCATTATATGCCAAATTCGGATTTAAAAAGGCAGGTGAACAGTTTGAGGAGGCAGGGATACAGCATTTTAAAATGACTCTCCAAGCTTAAAGCAGCAAGCAGAAAGCTTAAAGAAGAAAGCTTAAGCTAAAAGCAGAAATTTGAGTTCATCTCTAAATCCCATTTTAAGCCGTTAGTTTAATTCTCCATTCTCAATTCTCCACTCTCAATTAGTTAAACACCTTCGAAGAATATTCCATTGCTTCATTCCATTTCTCCAGATCAAGCCCATGATCTTCTCCTTTTGCTTCCAGAAACGAAATAAGGCTCTCTGTTGCGATATTTCCTGTGAGCTGATCAGAAGCCATTGGGCAGCCTCCGTAGCCTTTCAGTGAGCTATCAAATCGTCTGCAGCCACTTTCCCAGGCGGCCTCTATTTTTTCGTACCAGGTAGATGGAGTACTATGAAGGTGGATCCCAAATTCAACTTTCGGAAAAGAGGAAACGAGGTGTGGGTACAAATAGTTAATCTTTTCAGGACTTGAAATCCCTGTCGTATCAGCGAGTGATATGATTCTGGTACCTATTTTAGTAAGTTCATTTGTCCAATGCTCTACAATTTCATTACTCCAGGGATCACCGTATGGATTTCCAAAGCCCATTGAAAGATAGATAACCGCTTGTTTACCACTCTTGTCACAGAGATCAAGTAATTCTTCGACTGTTTTTAAGGATCTTTCAATTCCGGTGTTTGTGTTTCTTTGCTGGAATGTTTCTGATATTGAAAAAGGAAATCCCAGATAAGAGATTTGCGGGTGTTTAATGGCCTCTTCAACGCCTCTAAGATTGGCAACAATTGCCAGAAGCTTTGTTTTTCCTTTACTGAGATCCAGTTTGTTCAGTACTTCACTGGTGTCTTTTAGCTGTGGGATGGCCTTTTCTGAAACAAAACTCCCAAAGTCGATCGTATCAAATCCTACCTCTAAGAGCAGGTTGATATATTCAGCCTTGATTTCAGTGGGAATAAAATCATGAATTCCCTGCATGGCGTCACGCGGACATTCGATCAGTTTTGTCATGGAAGCTTAATTAACTACTAAATGTCACGGGATTGCTTCGTCGTGCCTCCTCGCAATGACATTCTTTTGATTAAATTACTAAATTATACTTTGTCATTCCGGACTTGATCCGGAACTGAATCACTTCGAATAGGTGTCCTCAGTCATTGATTCTCTGCTGAACCTTCGAATGATCAGCCTCGTTCCCCGGTCATAGCTGAAATAGCTCCAGACCCAGTTTACAAAGGTGACAACTTTATTCCGAAATCCAACCAGCGACATCAGATGTACAAACATCCAGACAAACCAGGCAAAAATACCCTGAAAACGGATTTTACCAATATCAACTACCGCAAGGTTACGGCCTACAGTGGCCATAGAACCCTTGTCGAAGTATTTGAATGGCTCAGGTTCTTCATTATTAATGATATGGATGATATTTTTTGCCAGCTGAGTGCCCTGCTGTATAGCCACCGGAGCAACTCCCGGTAAGCCATTCGGTTTTTCCGGACTAATGCATGCTGCCACATCGCCAATTGCAAAAATATGATCTTCTGACTTCACCCTGTTAAATTCATCTACAAGGATTCGGTTTCCACGGGTTATTGATTCTTCTTTCAATCCAGCAGGTGTTGCTCCTTTAACGCCTGCCGACCATAGGACATTTTTAGTATCAATTGCCTGTCCGTTAGAAAGTTTAATTACATTCCCATCATAGCTTTCAACCCTCAGATCTGTGAATACCTCAACACCCAGTTTCTGCAAAAAAACTTTTGCTTTTCCGGATGCCTGGGGTGACATAGAGCCTAATAATTCCGGCGATCCCTCAATCAGATAGACTTTAATGTCTTCAACACGCAATTCCGGATAATCTGTTGGTAGTACGTGTTTTTTTAATTCCGCCAGAGAGCCTGATAACTCCACACCAGTAGGACCACCACCAACGACAACGAATTGCAGGAGGGCACTCTTTTTTACCGGATCAGATTCAATTAAAGCTTCTTCAAGATTCTGAAGAATCATGCTTCTGAGGTTTAATGCTTCAGGGATGGTTTTCATCGGCATTGAAAAATGCTCAATTTCCTTCTGTCCAAAGTAATTTGTATCAGAACCGGTTGCAATTATCAGGAAGTCATATTCAATTTCGCCAATCGTTGTATGAACGATCTTTTTTTCAGGCTCAATGCGCTCCACTTCGGTTACCCTGAATGTGAAATTTTTCTGATTTTTAAATATTTTCCGCAGAGGGAATGCAATAGAATCAGCTTCCAGACCACCTGTAGCCACCTGGTAAAGAAGGGGCTGAAAGGTATGGTAATTATGCCTGTCGAGCATAATAATTTCAACTTCCTTGTCTTTTAAACGTTTGGCTATCTCAATTCCACCAAATCCACCGCCAATAATTATTACTTTGGGAAATGCAGTCGATTTATTCATAGGTTTTTCCATAGCACCGTTTTTTATTCTTTGAATTTATTTTATCAGAATTAAAGTTCATCCCCTCTGATTCGAAAAATCATGCCATTAAGATTCTCGGTTATTCTGATCTGGCAGGCAAGTCTGCTGTCAAATCCCGCATCAGGTAAGGTGTCGAGCATATCCATTTCTTCATTTCCGGCTTGCGGAAGATCATCAAGGCCCTTGAGAACCTGGACATGACAAGTGGCACACAAAGCCATCCCGCCACAGGTCGCCAGTATATTGTAATCTGAGGCCTTCAAAACCTCCATTAAACTCAGGCTTATTTCCTCGGGAATCTCGATGGGCTGCTGCTCCCCGTTTCTGTCTTCAATTGTAATGTTTATCATTTTAGAATGCGTTTACACCATATACTGTAGTGTATTTAAAACTTAATTTCTGGTCGGGATATACATATTTGAAGGCACTTTGTACCATTAATGCTGCTTCGTGGAAGCCACATAGTATAAGTTTCAGTTTACCGGGATATGTGTTTATATCTCCAATGGCATAGATGCGTTCCACATTGGTAGAATAGTCAAAAGTATCAACCTGTATCGCAGATTTGTCAATATTTAGTCCCCAGCCGGCTATCGGACCCAGTTTCGGACTTAAACCAAATAAAGGGATTAAATAATCTGTTTGAACTGTTCTGGTAACCTGATCACGTCCAATAAATGATACTTCTTTCAGACTGCCATTACCGCCAACACTCAGGAGGTTCGACTGCAGGATCAGATCGATCTTACCCTTGCTGGCCAGTTCGTGAACTTTTTCGGCTGAATCTGGGGCACCTCTGAAGGTATCACCACGGTGGATCAGGGTTACTCTTTCGGCGATATCAGCCAAAAATATGGTCCAGTCGAGCGCAGAATCCCCTCCACCTGCCAATACAACCCTTTTGTCTCTGAAGTTTTCGGGTTTTTTAACCATGTATTCCACACCCTTGCCTTCAAAGTCAAGTAATCCCTGAATTTCTGGTTTGCGTGGCTCAAAACAGCCTAGGCCACCGGCAATCACCACAACCTGGCAATGTACCCGGGTTCCATCATTGGTTCCAACAATAAAGGATCCATCATCTTGCTTTTCAAGTGATTCTACACGTTCACCCAGAGTAAATCCGGGATCAAAAGGGGCAATCTGTTCCATCAGACGTTCAACCAGTTCCTGTGCCTTAATTTCAGGGTATCCGGGAATATCATATATGGGCTTTTGAGGATAGATTTCTGATAATTGTCCGCCAATCTGGGGTAGTGTGTCAATCAGATGGCATCTCATTTTAAGTAGTCCGGCTTCAAATACGGCAAACAGTCCTACAGGACCGGCTCCGATTATGCAAATGTCTGTTGAAATCATTTTAATATCTATTGTACTATTTTTGTTTATAATTCGGGTAAAAGTTTCTCCTGTTCATCCAGATTTGTATAAATCGTATCCAGAATCCGTTTCAGATTCTTGTAATCTTCTTCTGTAAGATTTTGCCAGGCTTTCATTCTGATCTCAGCCATTTTCGGACTCCACTCTGCAACCCGCTGTTTGCCCAGTTCGGTAAGGTGTATAGTGAAGCAACGCCGGTCATTCGGCTGAATCTTTCTCTCTGTGAGACCTTTCTTGCATAAGAGATCGATGATACGGGTTAGGGTTGGATGATCCTTCCCTGTAATCTCAGCTAACTGACTTTGATTCATATCGTTATCGTTGTTCAGGTTTTTTATGATTAACCATTGATCAACAGTGATATCGTAGTTTGCAGCATTAAAGCGGCGTTGGGCATATTGCTTTACTTTTCTTGCTGTGCGATCAAGCAGATAGGAATAGGTACTGAATAATTCTGTTGCCATACTTATTGTTCGTATGACAAATATCTGAATAAATTAATTATTAAACAAAAAAAAAGCATCCGCCTCTGGGCGGATGCTTTTAAAATATTTCCGAAAGAAAATTATTAAGCCTTTGCTTTGTCTTTTTCTTTGATGAATTCTACAACGAATGGTGTTGCAACGAACAGGGAAGAATATGTACCGAAAATCACACCAATTAACATCGCGAAAGAGAATCCTCTTAATATCTCTCCACCAAAGATGAAAATGATCAATAATACAGCAATAGTACAGATACCAGTGATTACGGTACGGCTTAAAGTGCTGTTCAGAGCGTTATTGATTACTGAAGGAAGATCTTCGTTTTTGGAGTGATGCTGCCCGATATATTCACGTACCCTATCAAATACAACCACGGTATCGTTGATTGAATAGCCCATCACAGTTAATATCGCTGCTATAAATGCCTGATCAATATCCAGTGAGAAAGGTAACCAGCCATTAAATATGGTAAAGATTGCAAGTAATACGAGCACATCGTGAACAAGTGCCAGAATCGCTGCAAATCCAAATGCCATTCTTCTGAATCGGGCCAATATGTACAGGAAGATGACCAATATAGAGAATATTGTAGCATAAATAGCTGAGGTTTTAATGTCTTCTGCTATTGTTGGGGTCACTTTCTGCGAATCCTTTATTTCGTAGACAGGGTTAATTTTCTTAAGGCCGGATGCCAATTTTGCGCTAACCTGGTCGTTTGCCTGATCTGAGTTGTCATTGATAAGGTAGGCAGTAGTGATCTTAACCTGATTGGATGAACCAAAGGTTTTTACTTCAACCGCTGTTCCGAATTCATCGACTAAAACAGAACGAACATTTTCAACTTCAACCGGCTTGTCGAATGCAACAAAATAAGCTCTTCCACCCTGGAAATCTACTCCAAGGCTGAATCCCTGAGTAAAGGCGGAAATGATTCCTGCTACGATTATCGCTGCTGAAAGGATATAGAAACGTTTTCTCCCGGTGATAAAGTCAAACTTCGAATCTTTAAATAAGTTTTGTGTTGCTTTAATTGAGAAGCTGATAGGCTTTTTTCTGTCAAGCAACCATTCAAATACCAGTCTGGAAATAAATATTGCTGCAAAAAGGGAAGTGATGATACCGATCATCAGGGTGGTGGCAAAACCTACAATTGGTCCCTGTCCGAAGATATACAGAATTACACCTGTTAAGAAAGTGGTGATATTGGAGTCAAGAATAGAAGGCATTGCTTTCTTGAAGCCCTCAGTGATTGCTAATCTTGCAGATTTTCCTTCTGCAAGTTCTTCCCTGATCCTTTCATAGATCAGTACGTTAGCATCTACAGACATACCCAGAGATAGAACGATACCTGCAATGCCTGGTAAGGTTAAAACAGCACCTAAGGATGCAAGTACTCCCATCAGGAAGAATAAGTTCACCAATAAGGCAATGTTTGCAACCAATCCGGCAGTGCTGTAATACATCCCCATGAAAAGCAGAATAAAGATTATACCTGCGATTGTAGAAATTAAACCAGCAGAGATCGAAGCGGCTCCCAATGATGGACCAACAACATAATCACTTACAATTTTTGCCGGAGCAGGTAATCTTCCTGCTTTCAAAACGTTTGCAAGATCCTGGGTATCTTCAACTTTAAAGCTTCCACTGATTGATGAAATTCCGTTTGGAATTTCTCCCTGAACCGTAGGGGCAGAGTAAACCAGATTATCGAGGACAATAGCTACACTTTTTTTATTGTTTGGATCTGCTGATGCAGCAGCAGTAATGGAACGCCATGCCCTTGCACCATCCGCATTCATAACCATAACAACTTCCGGATTTCCTTTCTGATCGTAATCAGAACGGGCGTCAGAAATCACATCTCCCTCTAATGCCGGTCCGCCACCTAAATTGCTGGTTTTAAGCGCATAAAGTTCAAATACCTTGCTCTCTTCTGACATAGGCTTGACTCCCCAGAACAATCTGATATTCTGTGGGATAACAGCTCTGACAGCTGCAGAAGAAAGGTATGAGTTTACTTTTGCAGTATCTTTTAGCGCAGCATATCCAACAACTGGTCCAGGGCGTAAATTAACCTGTCCGTCCTGACCCTGATAAGTTGCGGGATTTAAAATCGCAAATAATGGATTTAGTTTTGCCTGCTCAGCTTGTACTTTACTCAATGCAGCAGCGCTGTCAACAGCAGAACTGTCTTTCTTGCCTAAAGCTGCAAGTTTACTTTTGCTTGTATCCTGTGCAGCAGATACGCTCGAAGTATCTGTTGATTTGATAGTTGATGCCAGAATACTGTTCACATTCTGAAGTAAACTAAAGATCTCAGCATTATCATAGGTCTCCCAAAATTCAAGTTTCGCTGATCCCTGTAGTAATTTACGTACACGATCCGGATCTGTTACACCAGGAAGTTCAATCAGAATGCGGTTTGTTCCCTGTTGTTTTTGAATGTTAGGAGAAGTTACTCCAAATTTATCAATACGGGTACGAAGAATATTGAATGACAGGTCGATTGCACCATCTGCAGATTTTCTGAGGAAATTTAAAACATCCTGATTGCTTGCATCAATCTTCAGGTTTGCTGAATTCTCTTTTGTTGCAAATAATGGAGATAATTTACTATTCGGACTAATTTTTTCGAACTCTTTGCCAAAAACCCCAATGAAATCACTTTCACCTGTTGCCATAGCAGCTTCAGCATTTTTGATTGCCGCATTGAAATTTGCATCAGTACTATTATTTGCAAGGTTACGAACCATGTCACTCAGTGCGATCTCCATGGTAACGTTCATACCACCTTTTAGGTCAAGTCCAAGTGGAATTTCGCGTTCTTTTGCGTACTGATAGGTGATATAACTCAGGCTGCTATACACTGGTAATGAGGCTACTGAATCAAGATAAACTTTCTCTTTTACAGCATCACCTTTTGCAAATTCCTGTGCATCTTTTTCAACTTTATTCGCTATCCACGTAAACGAGAGGGAATACAAACACGCTATAGTGAGCGCTATTGCTGCGAATTTAACTAATCCTTTACCTTGCATTTTATTTTAATTGTCTATTAATGTTGATTTAAGCCTATTTTAGTTAAGACGCCAAAGCTAACTAAATTTTTGTTTTTTGGAATAATTCTTTAACACAGAAAATTACAGAAGAAATTCAGGCTTTTTCGTATTTGATAAAACTATAAGAATATAAGTTCTTTTCATCAGGTTGATGAAGAATTTTTTCTTTCTCAGTCCATTCATTCATGTTAATCACCGGAAAAAATACATCAGCATTAAAATCCTCATGAATCACAGTAAGGTAAAGCACTTTAGCAAGAGGAAGTGCCTGCTCAAATATTTGTGCTCCGCCAATCACAAATATATCTTTCTCTTCCTTACATAATTCAATTGCGTTATTCAATGAACTGCATAATTCAACGCCTGGGATGATAAGTCCGGCATTTCTGCTTATAACGATATTTCTTCTGTTTGGCAGGGCTTTCCCGATAGAATCAAAGGTCTTTCTTCCCATAATAATCGGATGACCTGTAGTGACGGTCTTAAAATGCTTCAGATCTGCCGGCAGATGCCATGGTAGGAGATTGTTTTTGCCAATTCCGTTCTTTTCGTCAATGGCAACAATCAGATTAATATTCATATGCTTATATTAGATAGCTACAGCTCCCTTTATGTGGGGATGCGGGTCATAGTTTTCCAGACTGAAGTCCTCAAACTTAAAATCAAAAATATCCCTGATCTCCGGATTTAGCTTCATAACAGGAAGCGGTTTGCATTCCCGGCTTAATTGCAGCCTGGTTTGCTCCAGATGGTTATTGTAAAGGTGTGCATCTCCAAAGGTGTGTACAAAATCCCCGGCTTCCAATCCGCAAACCTGTGCTACCATCATGGTCAGCAGGGCATATGAGGCAATGTTAAATGGAACCCCCAAAAATATGTCGGCACTGCGCTGATAAAGCTGGCAGCTTAACTTACCATCTGCAACATAGAATTGAAAGAAACTATGGCAGGGCGGAAGCGCCATATTTTCAATTTCTGCAACATTCCATGCAGACACAATTAAGCGTCTTGAATCCGGATTACTGCGGATCTGTTTGATGACTTGAGTAATTTGATCGATATGTCCTCCCCCGGGCGTAGGCCATGAGCGCCATTGGGAGCCATAAACAGGTCCAAGTTCACCATTTTCATCAGCCCATTCATCCCAAATACTAACTCCATTTTCCTTCAGATATTTAATATTGGTTTCACCTTTCAGAAACCAGATCAATTCGTGAATAATAGACCTCAGGTGCACTTTCTTGGTGGTTACAAGCGGAAACCCTTCCTGAAGATTGAAACGCATCTGGTAGCCAAATACACTGATCGTACCGGTTCCTGTGCGATCATGCTTTTGGGTTCCGTTTTGCAGAACATGCTGCATCAACTCGTGATATTGTTTCATGATTTGGTTATCTGTTACCTGTTGTCTGTTATCTGTTACCTGTTTTCTTGAGTTATAAAGTTCATTACTTAAAACTTATAACTTAATACTTACAACTTAAGTGCAAATAAAATAAATGTAATTTTGGCATCCTAAAATTGTTCATAAATATATCAGTATGTTCACAATATGATTCTTTTTCCAAATGCCAAGATCAATATAGGCTTAAATATTATCAGTAAGCGTCCTGATGGTTACCATAATCTGGAATCGATCTTTTATCCACTCGGAATCAATGATGCCCTTGAGGTGATTGAGGCTGATGGGCTAAAGTTTAGTTCATCCGGCATAAATATTCCTGGGAATGCTGATGATAATCTTTGTCTGAAAGCCTATCATTTGCTTAAAAAAGATTTTACTGAACTGCCTCCGGTCAATATTCATTTACACAAACATATTCCAATTGGTGCCGGATTGGGAGGCGGGTCTTCTGACGCTTCATTTTTCATCCGGCTACTGAATCAAAAATTCAGTCTGGGAATGGAAAACTCCAAAATGGAGCAATATGCCTCTAAAATTGGTTCTGATTGTGCTTTTTTTATTCAGAATAAGCCGGCTTATGCGACTGAAAAAGGAGATCAGCTGAGTCTTCTGGATCTGGATCTGAGCAATTATTTCTTGGTATTGGTCATGCCGGATGTGCAGGTATCGACCGCAGAAGCTTATCAGGGTGTTCGTGCTGCACCGGTTTCCGTTCCCTTAAGCAGATTAATCAAACTTCCAGTAGAGGACTGGAAATTACATATCAAAAACGACTTTGAGCCATCAGTCTTTTCAAAATATCCTGTTATTGCCCAAATAAAGGCCTCTCTGTATGAAAGCGGGGCATTATATGCCTCAATGAGCGGAAGTGGTTCATCAGTATACGGAATATTTAAGGAGCCTCTGAAATTATCGGAACTGGAGAAGGAAAATAAGGTTTTCTATTTACAAAATGGAAAATTGAGAGTGGAGAGTTGAGAATGAAGCTATTCCCATAATTCTCCACTTTCCACCCGATAGCTATCGGGTCTCCACTCTCAATTATTTCATCAGTTTTCTTCTTAAAAAATCAGCAGTAACCTCACTAACCTTCAAAGCATTTGTAAATTTCATCCAATGGTGTGTATCATCCGGAATTGCAAGGTATTCAAAGTCGAATTTTTTGTCTTCAAATCGTCTGGCTAAATCCACACTCTGACTGAACGAAACATTACGGTCATCATCAGCATGAATGATCATAGTAGGAGAGGTCCAGGTATCCAGGTAGCTAACAGGAGAGGATCTGATCATCGCCTGTTCTGCTAATTCGGCATCGGGAGCAAGCGCTCTCGAACTTGAATTTGCGCTGCTAAAACGATTATTAACTCCATGTATATCAACCCCTGCAGCAAATAGTTTTGAATCCTTTCCTAACCCCAATGCAACGAGGAAGCCTCCATAAGAACCACCATAAATACCGATCCTTTCGGAATCTATACCTGGTTGTGCAGCAAGCCATTCTCCAGCTGCTTTAACATCCTGATATTCTGAAGCACCTAAAGCGCCTGCGTTTATAGCTTTCTGGAATTTGAAACCATAGCCGATCCCCAATCTGTAATTGACCGACAGGACTGTAAATCCTAAGCTTGTCAGATACTGATTCAGAGCATAATCGATCGAATAATAATCCATGAAATGCCATCCGAGCAGCATTTGCCTTTGCGGACCGCCGTGCACATAAACAATGGCTGGTCTTTTAGCAGTAGAGGGATTTTTTGGTTCAAATAATTGCCCGTAAACAGTTTGATCATCTGCCGCCTTAAAAGTAATATGCTTTGGACTTACCAGTTGTTTTTGAGGAAAATCTGCAGGTATCAAGTCCTCACAAAGTACTCTGTGAGATTTCCCGTTAGCATTCATTAAAGCCGGTAGAACAGGCCTTTGTGCCGTGGAACTTAAATAAGCAATCGTATTCTGATCACCGGTAAAGACGGGATTTGATTCGATCCCGTTTCCATGGGTCAGGATTTCAATTCCAGGCTGATCGATACGGACTTTGCCAATATGCCTTCGGTCCAGATCGAATCTGTCTTTACCTGTGTTTGCAGCGAATATGACTGAATTTCCATCAGGACTTAATTTTATATGTTCTATCATGAAATTTCCCGGACTTAGCAGCAATTCTTTGCCTCCATTTGCAGGAATTGAATATAGATGTGGCCAGCCATCCTGGAATGATACGAACACGATCCTGTCGGCTTTTGCCCACATTAAGTTCGTGCCGCCTTCTGTGGATGGGAATGAGCCTTCGAGGGTTTCGGGAGCTTTCCATATTTGTTCTCCGGTGCCAGCTGCGATGTCTGCTGTCCAGATTGCCCAGGGCTGATGTTTTCTTGCAAATATAGAGTCAGGAGCTCCGCCGGAACCAGGGGTTCTGATAAATGCGAGTTTTTGCCCGTCGGGTGACCATCTGGGCGATGCATCCCTTGAAAATGATGGCAATATCCAATTGATCGGAGTTTCATCGTTTGTGTAAATGCCAATGAACGAATGATCGCCCCTGGAGGATACAAAGGCTAATTTGGAACCATCAGGCGACCATCTGACTGTTCCATTAGAACCCCGGGCATAAAAAAGAGCTTTGGCAGGAGCAGAACCATTTATTGCGGCTGACCATACCTGTCCGCCTTTTATAAAGCTTACCCGATCGCTATTCGGTGAAATTTCCGGATAATCAGCTTCTGCAAGGACGATAGGCTTCCCTCCATCAAATGGGATACTAATTACCTGTACCTTCGCTCCAAGTGGGTCAAAGGCTGCCTGTACAGGGATGCTTGCTTCTCTTGAACCATGATCACCTCCACGAACAAAAACAATCCATTTTCCATCCCCAGAGATCGAAAGACTGCTGATCTCCTGACCATCATCTTTAGTATAAGCAGTTAATTTGCGGGGGGTAAAATCAGGCCCTTCAGCCACATAAATGTTTCTTAAGCCTTTTTCATTCATTGCCCAGGCAATTTTAGATCCTCCTGAACTACTGACAAGTTCAGAAGGAAATGGATAGCTTAAGATACTTTCTACAGAAAATGTTTGAGATTTAATTTTTGAAGAGAGAATGCACAGGCTAAGTAACAGGACAAAAAAAACAGACTGCTTTTTCATAGAATTTTGCTTTTCAGGAAGTAATATATCATTTTAAGATGTAAAAACACCTTAAAACAGGGTTATTTGGCATAAAAAAAGCCCCAATTGATTTAGGGCTTTCTTGGTGATTAGCTGAGATTAATTATAAATCCCACCATAATTTAGTAGTTCTTGCCACTCCGGCAGGAACATTTACGCCATTTTTGCTTCTTTCTCCCAATGGATAGTCAAGTCTTCTTAAATATGAAGTAAGCACTGCATTAAGCGGCATCGTGAAATCCTTGTACTTGAAATCATTTCTGCGAACATCATTAAATGCTTCAGGATTCAGGTAAGTAGCCACATATTTCTCTTTAAAGATCAGGTCTTTTGTAAGATTGGCAGCTCCAACTGCAACTCGTGCGTCAGCAAGATAGGCATCGCGCTCTGCTGCAGGTACCTGTAATTTATCCATGTTAGCTCTGATTCCGGCGAGGTAGGCTGCATATGATCTCGTTCTGTCTGAAGTGAATGCAGCTTCAGCTTCAATGAACTTCAATTCGGCAAACGTTACGATCAGTAATGGAGCGGTATCACTGGTCCATGGAGAATTGAAAGAAATGTAGTTCTCATCCTTCACGGTATTGTTGTGTGGAGGATTAAGTCTGTTACCGGCACCGTTTACCGTACCTATATAAGCAGGATAAGTTGGGTTTCCCGGAACAACAGTCACATCAGTAATTTTCTTGATCCTTGGATCGAAAAGTCCATATGTTTTTCCGTTCAGGTGATCAATAAATTGTTCTGATAACCATCCCCCAAGACTTAAAGCCGCATTATTTCTGGAAACAGTTGCCCAGTTATTACGCAAAACAAAAGTAGCCATGCCAGCGTCGTCGGTATTTGAAGTATATGAACTTCCCACAGCTGTTAACACAGATGCAGCATTGAAGGTCGTGGTTTTGCTGGCTTTAATCAAAAGGCGGGCTTTCAGCGCATAAGCTGTTTTTAGCCATTTAGCGCGATCTCCGGCATGGATCAGATCACTTGCAGCGGCTAATTTAACAGTCGCAGTAGTTTTCGCCAATTCAGTAATTGCCTCGTCTATAAGTGACACTGTTGCAGCGTAAACAGCCTGTTCAGTATCATATTTTGGCGTGAAATTACTTGGATTAAATGCCTCTGAGTAGGGAGCTGCTCCCCAAAGGTCATTGACCAGCATCAGGTTGTAAGCAAGTAAAACATTTGCAACACCAAGGTATTCACTGGAACTCTGACTAACTGCAAGCTTCTTCATCTGATTTACATCGGCCATCGCGAAATAAAGGGCATCCCACATTCCGGTATGATCAATGGTTTCATAGATATCACTTGCTGCAGATGCAGTAGGGTTGGCAGTATACTGTACATAAGCCGAGGTATTGCTTCCAACTGTAAAGGAATTGATTCCGGCCTTACTCGTTGCGGTAGCCAGAAGAGCCGGGAGTGTGGCATTAGTTACCTGATTTGGATTGGTACTAAGCTCATCAAAATACTCCTTTCCGCAGCCATGTAAAGCTAGTACGGATGTGGCTAAAATGATCAGGGTATATTTATGTAATTTATGCATTTTCATATTCTTTAAAAGCCAACATTAAGTGAAAATAAGAAAGTTCTAGCTGCAGGGTAAGTCATACCTGCAGAACCATCTACGTTACTGCCGCTATCTGCAGATAAGGATTCCGGATCCAGTCCATAGTAATTGGTACGTAAAAACAGGTTGTTTCCTGTAACTGCAATATTTGCATTACGAACTGCTTTTTTAGGCAACCATTTTGATGGTAATGAATAAGAAAGACTAGCAGAACGTAAACGAATCCAGGATGCATCCTGAACAAATGGCTCAGAAAGTGATCTGTGGTAAAGTCTGTAATATCCTTCACCATAATTCACTCCATCAGGACCTACTGCCTGACCTAACCAAACTTGCTTGGTATTTGGAGTACCATCCGCAAGATTTCCTGGGAAAGTGTAATAGCTTCTCCGATTTGCAGTATAATCTGCAATACCAAATGCTGAATTAAAGTTTTCCAGTCTGTTGAATTTTTCAAAACCCCAGCGTGCATCTATCAAAGTTGACAAACTCAATCGCTTGTAAGTGAAGTTATTAGATAATCCTCCTATCCAATCTGGCTGTGAATTTCCTAATAATTTTCTCCGGGTTAGGGATGAAATTGGGAAACCGTTAGCACCGATCAATAAAGGTTTGGATTTATCGGTACGGTTTGGATCTTCTACATCAGTTCCATAATAACGAAGATAATACGAACCATAAATGTTGCCATAAGGCTCTCCAGGTATCAATCTGAATTGCACCGGAGAGTTGATGTAGCCACCGGTAGCAGCACCGTAAACTATTTCAGTTAAACCTTCCTTCAGGCTCATTACTTTATTTCTGTTTGCAGAGAAATTAAGTGAGGCGTCCCACGTGAAATTCTTTGTTTGAATTGGTGTTCCTCCCAGAACAAGCTCAATTCCTTTGTTACGGATAGAACCGGCATTGATTGAGGCAGTTACGTAACCTGTTGTGGAGGAGATCTGAGCCTGTGTAATTTGGTCCTTACTTAAAGAGTAATAGTATGTAAAGTCAAAACTCAGGCGATTTTTAAGAAATGCCATTTCAAGGCCAGCCTCATAGGTGTCTGTAAACTCTGGTCTTAAATTGATATCACCCAAATTAGATGACATGGTAAGTCCGGTACTTCCTGTTGGTAAACCTGTATAGTTTGAAAAACCTGATGATGTTGAGTAAGGAGAAGCATCTTTTCCGATCTTGGCATAAGATAATCTCAGTTTACTCTGACCAATAAATTCAGGAAGTTTGACATTATCAGAGAATACATAACTTAAACTTGCCGAAGGGTAAAAGAATGATCTGTTATCTGCAGAAAGTGTAGAGGTAATGTCATTACGTCCTGTTAAGGTTAAGAAAAGGTAATTTTTATAATCAAAAGTTGCCTCTCCAAAGAAACCATTAGAACGATACTGATTTAAGGATTGATTTACAGTAAGTGTTTTTGCATTCATCAATCTGAAATCGTTGTAAATGCTCAATACACTACCTAATATACCATGATCTTTTGTACTTCTGTCATAAAGTTCATATCCCAATCTCAGTGTTCCATTGATATCTTTTGTGATTTGCTTCGATGCAGTTGCAAGGAAAGTAGAGTTGATTGCGCGATATTGAGTAAGGTATTCGCCTACAAAACCATCAGCATTATCATAAACTGCTTCTCCCGGAATACCTAATCTTCCTGGTGCGGTACGTTTACGTGCATCCGTATAGGTATCTACACCCAAACGATAATTGAAATTTAACCAGGAGGTGGGTGAGTAACCAACATTTGCTCCTGCAATAAAACGATTTACATTATCTTTCAATCTGTTTGTAGCCGCTCCGAAAATCGGATTATTGGTTCCTCTCCATTTCTGGGTCCCATCTGGATTAATATAGTCCCTCACATCCCAGCGACCAGAATAATAGGTCAAACTTTCTCCAAAACGGTCGGCATCAAAACGATACCCCCCTGAATTGTTATAGCTCATATTTACCCCGGCAATAACCTTAGGACTAATTTTAATATCAGTGTTTAACCTGGCCGACAGATTTTGATAATCAGTAAATGGAAGCATACCATCATGATTAAACTGAGATACAGATGAAAAGAATTTTACAGCATCTGAACCGCCTGTAACTGAAACTGAGTTTCTAAGCTGGCTGCCGGTATCAAAAGCATTTTTGTAGTTCTCATAAATAAAATCAGGGTGAGTAGGGTCTAAAGCCTTCGCTTCTGCAATAGTTGGTCCCCAGGCCGGGCCAAGTCCTATTGGAGTATAAACACCTAATATACCTGCGGTATATTCTTTTTGAATTGCAGGGGTTTTGTTGATATTTTCAAAACCATAGGTACTTGAAAAATTAGTTCTTACCTCATTTCCTTTTCCCTTTTTTGTGGTGATCAAAACAACCCCGTTTGATCCTCTGAGTCCATACATTGCTGTTGCAGCACCGCCCTTAAGTATATTGATCGTTTCAATATCATCCGGGTTTATATCTGATACCCTGTTTCCTACCGAACGTACGTTTGCTCCTGATCCAGCACCCTGTGTTGAAGTAGAGTTATCAATCTGTACACCGTCAATTACATAGAGCGGGTCGTTTGATGCTGACGCATCAATAGAGTTGATACCCCTGATGCGGATGTTTGCACCCTGACCTGGACCTCCACCTACACTGCTGATGGTTGCACCTGCAACTTTACCCTGCAAAGCGTTCAGAATATTTGGTTGCCGGTTAATGTTCAATTCTTCAGAATTAACCCCCTGTGCAGCATAACCCAGCGATTTTTGCTGCCGACTAATGCCAAATCCTGTAGTTACAATAACTTCCTGAAGCTGTTTGCTATCAGTATTCATTGCAATATTGATTGTGCTCTGTGTGCCGACAATGACTTCTTGAACAGAAAAGCCAATAAATGTGAATACGAGTGTAGATTCATTGCCCGGAACCTGAATACGGTAGTTACCGTTAGGACCTGTTGTAGTCCCGATACTGGTACCTTTAACCCTTACGCTTACTCCCGGAAGACTGGACGCGTCTTCGGCGATGGTAACTTTACCACTTATCTCCCTAACCTGCGCACTGACGCTTATAGTTAGAAACAATAAAATGGGTAAAAATAATAGTGTAGAGATTTTTTTCATAATTGATTGGTTTATTGTTAAGGATGTGTGAAATTATGAATATTTAAGGAAATGAAACATTCTTGATACAAATTTTTATTAAAGTAGAATTTTGTGAAAAGGAATATTGTTGTGAATCAGCCTTTTAATGGGAATCGGTATAGATAAATGATATGGAGGTTTGGAGTTAAATGGGGAAGGGGGAATAGGAAATAGGAAATAGGAAATAGAAAACATTTAAAGGAGTGGAGATGGAATGTATGATGAAAGCAGTTTGCTTCTATCTGATATAATCCCGATCCTCATCACTCAGTTGGTCAGCATCATTTCTGATATAATCATGATCTTTATCCTGCAGAGGTTCTGTTGAGTTGAACGAATCAGGGTGGATTTTCTTCCTTGGTCTTCCTGCCAAGAATCCTATGATCAGGCCCAGACCGAACATTACACCAAGTACAGCCAGTTTAGATAATCTCACATCACCGAAAATCCAAAAACTAACTTCATCGGTATTATTCATGAGTATGATAGTCACAAGTACCGTGACAACGATTATGAAGATAGTTTTAAAGGTCATAATTGAGTAATAAATTTATGTGAATATCGGAATTGTGAATGAAATTAATAAAATTATCTCTGTCCGGCTAGTCTGATAAAAATCTCATGAGTATTATAATTCAAAATTTGTACCAGTATTCTGTTTGGTCGGATTATCTGCCCGGATTCCTAGAAATCATATGCAAATCCAAGCTCAAAAATTGGCTTGTTTAGTGCATTCTCTCTCGCAAAGATCAGTTTACCGGCAAGTTCAAAATTCGGAAGCATAAATCGCATAAGATTCATATCTGCGCTTAACTCGAGTCCGAAAGTGCGTGGTTTATATGGGTTTCCTTTTCCGATATTCTCAAAATCGGCGAAAAAACCACCCTTCAATCTTTTAATATAGGCAATTGGGCCTAACTCAGCGTCAGGATAGAATAATGGAAAACGATAATCAAGTAACAAAGTGTTTCGAAGACGGGTATTTAAACTTAAATTTCTGTATCCGCTTATTCTTGGAATCTCTGTACTAAAATCATAGGCTCCGCTGCTTTTCTGGTAGTTGAAACTTGCCTGAAATGAATGATTGTATAAAAGTCCGGGAGTATAAAAGACACTTCTGAATGACAGGAGGGAGCCATCCAGCAAATTCTGGAAGGGGAGGTGAAAATAGGACAATGAAAAATTTTGTCCCCAGCCTGGAGCGAGATCTCTGGCACTTCGCCGGGCATTCCGGCTAAAGTAGAACTGATATTTCATCGGAAATTTCAATTTTTCAATAAAATTACTGGGCTTATTCTGAATTTCATATCTGGAAGTGAAGCTGCTTGAACTTCTGATACCCATACTGTAGATTTTGTTGAGACGATTAAATGTAAAGGGAATGCTGATTTCAGCTTCAGTTATGTTTTCACGCCAGCTAACCGGAACCAGACGATTGTTTTGCCGGGAATAGGTCAAGTTGGCTCTGTTTGAATAGCTGATATCAAGAACAGGATAGAAACGTTTATAACTGAGCCCGGCAAGGTATTCACTTTTCCTTAATCCTGAATTAAATTGGTAGCCACCATACAAATCCAGGGTATTTAGCTGATTGTTCGATTTAAGCTTTAGGCCAATGCTCAGGTCATCGCTAGTGTCGCTGTTTTCGGCAATAGGTGACAGACTATGGAAATAGAGCAGATTATTGAACTCCCTGTAAGATTTGCTTGGGTATTTTTTTTGAGGTATTGAGTCGAGGATATTAGCGTTTGCCTCCTGATTAACCAGAGGTAATGCATAATCAATGAATGTGTCAGCGGTTTCTCCTTGTTTCTTTTGTAATTCAAAGGGTATGCTGACTATATCATATCCTTTAAGCTGATAATTATTGAATAGCACCCTATTCCTCATCTGGTCATATGACGGATTTGTAGCCCCGTAGGCTGCCGAAGTAAGTGATATGGTCTCATGTTCAGGTGTGAGACAGTATATATTGTTCAGGCCTTTATAATGAGCTCTGAACAATATGTTTTTCCCGGCATATACCGGACGCACAATCTGTTGCCTTTGAAATGGGGTGATAATTTTATTGCTTTTGTCTGATCGATTGAATTCCATTAAGGCAGCACCATCTTTGCTCATCACCACACAAATAATTTGACCTCCATCTGCATTATATGATGGATTTTGCAAACTGAAACCCTCCTTAACAGGATATTCCCGGAGAATATTTCCATTTTCAGCATTCAGCTCAATTAATGAGAACAGGTTTGATGTACTGATGTTTACAGCCACAATCGTTTTTGCATTTGCAGAGAGGCTGGGGGAGAATAAACGGCTTTTATGGCTGATTTGTTTAACCTGATTGGTCGCTAAATCAAAAACATTGATCACACTGTAAGATCGCTTTCCATATCGCTTATCAAATCTGAGTTCATCCCATACAATTTTTCCTGCAGCGTACCTGAAGTTATATTCCGTTTGATAGCCGATTTTACGAAGTACACGCTCATTCCCTGCCGAATCGATGAGGATCAGTGCAGGCGTATGAGTCAGATTTTGCCTTAGAGCAATAATCTCACCATCGGGAGTACTTGCCGGTAGCAGGTAATCGGCAGGTATTGAATCCTTTCTTTTGTTAATTGGAGTATAACTTACCTGTATCAGATCATCGGACTGTTTTTGCCAGAGTGTCTTCAACTCAGCAATGGTAGAGTCATGAAGCATTCTGCTGTTAAGTCCGGTAAATTTCTTAATCGAATTGCTAAGACTGTAGGGTCTCAATGGATTTCGCTTAATCCTTGTCATGATGCTGTCGATTATTTTTTTGCCATAGTCCCTTTTTAGTTTTGTGGTCATAAAATAACCTAGTTGATAATAGCCCGGTGTCAGATCCCTGAGTGAACCAAAATAATTTTTTGAATAGGAGTAAGGATGGGTACTTAGTGTATTTGTTCTGAAAATCAACTCCCAGTCCGGAAGCCTTCCGCGACCCGCATGACTTAGTGCTGTTTCGATACCGACAGCATCCCCCTCATAGAACCAGGGAGGGAGGGTGATTCCGAAAATGGCAAGGGCTAATTCTTCAAAAAAAGGAGCTTTAAGTCCACCACTTAATTTGTCAAATTGAACCACATGCCTGAGTTCATGGATAGCCATGCCATTGAGCCAATCCTGGAAGTCAAGGTTCTGGGGTGGGGTAGTGTAGAACTCAGAACGCCGGGGTGCAAGCTGTACAAAACCATTCGAAATGACACCTTGATTTTGCAGAATAATCGTTATCGGCCGGGGTCTTTTATTAAGGGATTTGCTGACCCCATGTATCAGATGTTCCAGGGTATTTGACATTCTCTGAGCTTCATCTGATAGCTCTCCGGAGTAGATGATCTGGAAGTTTTCTGTCCTGATCTGCATCCATTTTATACCTGGAGGGTTCTGTTCAGCATCAAAAATCTGGGCAAAAACAGGTGCTATATTTAAACATAATATAAATGGTATAAATATACTGATATATAGACTATTAAGTACTGATATTTTCATCTATTTTATGTTTTGCTAATTATTTTAGTATTATGATGAACTTCGAGAATTTTTTAATTAAACTTATTATTAAATTTTTTAATATAAAATATTGATTATTAGATATTTATGATTAATATATTTTTATCATTTCTTTATAAAAATTCGATAATTAATTAAAAAATTTGTCCTTCCTATGAGATTTTTACGCAACTGATAAAATACTTGTTTTCCGGGCGAAATGGAAATTAGACATTCCCTTTATTATGAATTACGATAATTTCTGGCTTGCTGGTTTTCCTTTAATTACCACTTTAATTATTCTGCTAATTCCATAACGGCCCCTGATTTTATATGGTACCTTATTGATCTATTTTTAATAGCAGGAACAGCTTGTCAATTTTTATGATTTGTTAATAGAATCTGTTCTTTTGAGGAAGCCCTCTTCCAGTTTTTATCAATTTTTATTTAGGCTAATTACTGCATCCCCACAGGAATCTTAAAGAATGTAGCAAGAGCAAATTCGTATGGCCTCTGTCCTGGATTCTTCAGGAATATCATGGACTATTTACAACTAATATCTATCAGGTAAAGCACTATTATTTTCAATGCCTAAAGCCCATTTTGAAATAGGCTTAGTGTAAAAAACTCCTCCCCTACCCGATGGGGGTTTTGGGAATCGGCTTTCTTTTTATGTTTTTTAAATAGGGATACAGGAAGATTGTACCCAGCACAATTATTGCTCCGGCATAAAATCCGGGAGTCATTTGTTCCTTCTTTCCAAAGAACATGAAAGCCAGAATAATGCCATAAACAGGTTCCAGATTCGTGATAAGAGCAACTCTGAAAGCAGATAATTCTTTCATGACAGCTACTCCTGCAACGTAGGCAAGCGAGGTACAAATGGTTCCAAGGATCAATAAAAAGAAGAAGTCAGAAGGATTGAGGCTAACAGGAGCCTTCAGACCTTCTGAAATTAATAAATAGAGAGAAACCCACACCCATGCTCCAATGAGCTCATAGAAGCTTATAATCGGTGCAGGACGATTTTGGATTTGTTTAGAATTTATGATTGAGAATATACTGGCACATAATGCACTTAACAAACCGCTGATAATTCCAATAGAGTACCGCGATTCAAACTTAAAAATCATATAGATTCCGGGGATGATCATCAAGCCGGTGAATATTTCGAGTCCTGATATTTTTTGCTTTTTTAAGAGGGGTTCTAATATTGCCGTAAACAGGGTAAGGGAGGAAAGACTTACCAGAGCTACCGAAACAGTAGACAGTTTAATTGACTGAAAGAACAGAATCCAGTGGGCTGCTACAATGGCTCCGGTAAAGAATAATTTCAAAAAGGTTTCTCTGGATACCCGGATCGATATTTTCTTAAAAAGGAAATATCCATACAAACTAATAAAGGCGATCAGAACCCTGTACCACACGAGATGTGCAGCATCGATAGATATCAAAGCACCCAGAATTCCGGTAAATCCCCAAACAAAGACTGTGATGTGAAGAATAATCAGATTTTTACTGATCTGAGGTTTTTGAAAAGGCATGATGGTTTATTTTGGTGCTTTCATCAATAAATAGATGCCCAGAATTCCAAAAACTATATTGGGGATTAATACGGCAATCAGAGGGGGTAAGCCGCCTTTTAAGGCGAACATGCTTGAGAATCTGATGAACAGGATATAGGTGAAACTTAAAAATATACCTATTCCAAGTGGAAGGCCAACACCACCACGCACCTTTCTTGACGAGAGGGAAACGCCCATTAAGGTAAGAACAAAGGCAGATAGGGGGTACACAAAACGCTGGTATTTTTCAAGTTTTAAATCTGCCATCACTCCCGTACCTCGTATTTCTTCCTTCTTAATGCGATCATTTAACTCCCCCATATTCATCGCCTGGTAAATATTATCATAAATTTCGAAGTCTTTCGGACGCATATCCAGGGTGGTATCCATTTGTAATCCAGCTGTCATTGATTCCTTCAAACCATCAATTTTCCGGATGGAATAGTTCTCAATTTTCCATTTTGTTTTAACTGAATCCCAGCTGATCCTGTCGGCAACAAGCTTTTCTTTCAGATCCATCCCAGAGAATTTTTCCAGAGTGAATTTATAACCGGTTTTTAAATTATTATCGAAATTTTCAATGTATACAAGCGTGTTTTTATCAATCTGCATATGGGTATACATCTTGGAATTATCTGATTTCGGATTCACATACACATTCTCAAAATCAATCTTGAGACGATTGGTTTCAGGAATAATGAACAGATTAAAGATTAGTGTAACCAGGAAAATGACTGTAGATGAGATCAGGTAAGGCCATAAAAATCGTTTAAAACTGACCCCGCTGCTAAGTATCGGAACAATTTCTGTTTGATCGGCCATTTTAGCCGTAAAGAAAATAACAGCTATGAAATTGATTAATGGAGATAGAAAATTGAGATAAAATGGGATAAAACCGACATAATAACTGAAAATAATCTCTTTCATTGGTGCCTGATGCCTTAAAAAGTCATCAAGTTTTTCGGAAACATCGAAAATTACAATAATCACAGTGAAAATTGTCAGGGTAAAGGCAAATGTCCCCAGATATTTCTTTATGATGTACCAGTCGATAATTCCGATCATATTCTAATGCTATAAGCGTTGTGCTAATTGAACGACCATTTTGTTTTTCCAATCGTAAAAATCACCGGCTATAATTTTCTCTCTGGCCTCATTCACGAGCCATAAGTAAAAATGCAGGTTATGCAGGGTTGCAATCTGAGCACCCAGTATCTCTTTTGAATGAGCCAGATGTCTAAGATACGCCTTTGAATAATTTCTGTCTGCAAAAAGATCACTATCTTCTTCCAGTGGAGAGAAATCGTTCTTCCAGCGTTCATTACGGATATTAATGATGC
Source organism: Pedobacter sp. (assembly GCA_036676565.1). Taxonomy (GTDB): domain Bacteria; phylum Bacteroidota; class Bacteroidia; order Sphingobacteriales; family Sphingobacteriaceae; genus Daejeonella. Next base: position 14,423 of record JAKFCP010000014.1, on the reverse strand, counting down.
CATTTTTTGTGAATAACATCCCATTTCTGGCATTTCGGGTTGGCATTACACAGTCGAACATATCTATTCCCAATGCGATGTTTTCAAGGATATTTACAGGAGTACCTACTCCCATAAGATAGCGTGGCTTGTCTTTTGGAAGTATATCTGTAACGATATCTGTCATTTCATACATCTCTTCAGCTGGTTCTCCGACCGAGAGTCCCCCGATTGCGTTTCCCTCCCTTTCAAAAGAGGCGATAACTTCTGCAGATTGCTTTCGAAGATCTTTATAAACCGATCCCTGAACGATTGGAAACAGGGTTTGATCAAATCCATAAAGGGGATGTGTTGTATCAAAGCGTTCACAGCAGCGCTTCAGCCAGCGATGAGTCATTTCCATTGAACGACGGGCATAGCCATATTCGCAGGGATAGGGCGTACATTCATCAAAGGCCATGATAATATCAGCACCAATAACCCTCTGGGTATCCATTACCGATTCAGGGGTAAAAAGATGTTTTGAACCGTCTATATGTGAGCGGAAGGTCACACCTTCCTCCTTGATCTTTCGTACCCCCGACAGGGAATAGACCTGGTAACCGCCGCTATCAGTCAGCAGGGGTTTATCCCATCCATTAAATTTATGCAATCCGCCAGCGATCCGGAGGGTTTCCAGACCTGGCCTGAGGTATAAATGGTAGGTGTTGCCAAGAATGATCTGGGCCTTAATATCTTCCGAAAGTTCATGCTGGTGCACGGCTTTAACTGAACCTGCAGTGCCTACAGGCATAAAAATGGGGGTTTTGATGATGCCATGGTCAGTAATTATTTCACCTGCCCGCGCTTTTGAAGATTTATCTGTAGCCTCTAATTTAAATTTCATTCTTTGCAAAAGATCAGCCGCAAAAATAGCAAAATATAAACTGTAGGCGTGAGGAGCCTGAATTATGCCCGGATTATTTCTTTTATTTTTTAAAAATGACAATAGTTAGCTGAAAAATTAGAAATTTACCCCCTGTTTAAAGCTCATTCTAAGGCGTGGATTATTTAGTTATTTCGATTTCAATTTCCCTACTGATTTGTTTGATCCTGCAGTTATATTATACTCTTGCAATTCATAGAAAATTAGCGGTTTATAAAGGTTATGAAGACGATAACCAGACTTTGGAGCCGATCTCTGTCATCATTTGTGCAAAAAATGAGCTGGAGAATTTAAAGCAAAATCTCTTGCCATTCCTTGAACAGGATTACCCAGAATTTGAGGTGGTAATTGTAAATGATTGTTCAAATGATGGGTCCGACTGGTATTTACGCGACTTATCTCTGCTGCATAAAAACCTCAGGGTGGTCACAATTAATGATCATCCCCGTTTTAAGCACGGAAAGAAGTTTGCGGTAACTCTCGGAATAAAGGCTGCAAAAAATGAAAATCTGGTCTTTACCGATGCAGATTGCAGACCCGCATCAAACCAATGGCTCAAATGTATTCAGCGAAATTTCAATGAGCATACTGAAATTGTTCTGGCATATTCTCCTTATGAATTTAAAGGGGGTTTGCTTAATCGCTTTATACGTTATGAAACATTCATTACTGCCCTTAATTATCTTTCGTATGCTTTAAAAGGTAACCCATATATGGGAGTGGGGAGAAATATGGCCTATAAGAAATCCCTTTTTTTTAAGGGCAAGGGATTTGCATCACATATGCATATTCTATCGGGGGATGATGACCTGTTTGTAAACCAGAACGCTACCAGCACCAATACCAGGATTGAAATCGATTTTGATTCACATATCTGGTCTGAACCCAAAAATTCGCTTTCAAGCTTTTTTTCGCAAAAATTTCGTCACCAGGGGGCCGGAAAAGCATACAAAAGCAGTCATAAAAAGATGCTGGGAATGCAGGTGCTATCAGGATTCCTGTTTTATGTATTTCTAATTGCTTTAATTATAATAAAGGCAGATTGGTGGATTATTGCTGCATTTTATTCTATCAGGTTATTGTCGCAAATTCTGGTTTATATCCCTGTTTTAAAGAAATTAAAGTATATTGATCTGATTTGGTGGGTACCGGTATTTGATTTCACTTATTATTTTTATATAGTGCTTTTAAACTTTATAGCCTTATTCAGGAAGAGGGTTGAATGGAAATAAATCCCAACTTTTCGGCAAATGCCAAAAACGATTTCATGCTGGTCATCAGAGCAAAAGATGGGGACCAGAAGGCTTATGCCGAATTAATGCAACGGTATAAGGATTCCATTTACTTTATGGCCCTTAAAATGGTCAATAATAAAGACGATGCAATGGATCTTACAGTTGAAACATTTGGAAAGGCATTTGAGAATATTGAGAAGTATAAACCAGATTTTGCTTTTAGTACCTGGTTATTCAGAATTGCAACTAATAATTGTATAGATTTCATAAGGAAGAAGAGACTGAATGTGGTTTCCCTGCAATCTTTATCCGAAGAGGATAAGGATGAGAAGCAATTGCAGATCGCATCAGATACCTTAAACCCTGAACAAACATCAATAAAGAAACAGGAAAGTGAGAAACTGAAGAGTATTGTAGAGCAACTACCCCAAAGGTACAGAACCCTGATAATTTTGAGGTATTATGATGAACAGTCTTATGAAGAGATTGCACAACAGCTCGATCTGCCTTTAGGTACTGTAAAAGCACAGCTTTTCCGGGCCAGAGATCTGATGTCGAACATAATGAACCGTAGAAAGAAAAATTTGAGAAGTGACTTCTGATATCATATCATATTATTTCCCTGACCTTAGCCCGAAGCAAAAGGAGCAGTTCGCCGAACTTGATGAACTCTATCGTTTCTGGAATGCCAGAATCAATCTGATCTCAAGGAAGGATATCGATATGCTTTATCTTCATCATATTCTTCACTCATTGGCTATTGCAAAGCTTATATCATTTTTACCCGGTGAAAAAGTTCTTGATGTGGGTACTGGTGGGGGATTCCCCGGTATTCCCCTTGCCATCATGTTTCCCGGAACTGATTTTCATCTGGTAGATTCTATTGGAAAGAAGATTAAGGTTGTTCAGGAGGTTGCTTCGGGATGTGGATTGACTAATGTGCGGGCAAGTCATGCAAGAGCAGAGCAGATTGATGAAAAATTTCATTTTGTGGTTTCAAGGGCTGTAACCCGTCTGTCTGAGTTTTATCCCTGGGTAAAGGGAAAATTTGAGAAAAAGTCGATAAATACCCTTCAAAATGGTATATTGTACCTGAAGGGCGGTGATCTGACTGAGGAAATTAAAGAATCAGGCTTAAAAGCAGAACTTATACCTCTTTCAAATTTTTTTAAGGAAGATTATTTTGATACTAAGTTTGTGGTTTATATTCCGCAATAGACTTTGGTATTTTTTTGACTGAATGCGACATCCCCAAATGTCCTTTCTGTTGTTTACTCTGTTTTCTATTCTTTCATTAAAATTCTTAGAATATGGCATTGCTTCATCAGTTGGCATTATCATGTATCCCTGGTATAGGCTCAGTACTTGCCCGAAATCTTCTTAGCTATTGTGGCGATGCGGAGGAAGTGTTTAAAGCAAAAACTAAGACTCTGGCTAATATCCCGGGTATTGGCCCTAAAACACTGGAATTTCTAAAGGAACATTCAGCATTAAAACGGGCTGAAAAGGAGCTTAAATTTATTGATAAGTTCAGGATAAAAGCCTTTTTTCTTACTGATGATGACTACCCGAAACGCCTTAGAAATTGTGCAGATGCACCTATAATAGTATATTTTAAAGGGAATGCGGACCTGAATTCCGGCAAAATAATCAGTATTGTTGGTACCAGAAATGCAACTGATTACGGCAAAGAAATATGCAGAACACTTATAGAAGACTTGAAGGTTCATCAGCCATTGATTATAAGTGGACTTGCATATGGGATTGATGGAGCGGCACATAAAGAAGCTCTTAAAAACAATATTCAAAATGTGGCTGTTCTTGCACATGGGCTCGACCGTATTTATCCGGCCCAACACCGGACAATGGCTGAGAAAATTCTGGATTGTGGCGGACTAATCACCGAATTTATGTCGGGTACAATTCCTGACAGGGAGAATTTTCCTAAGCGGAACCGGATCATCGCCGGTTTGGCCGACCTGACTATAGTCGTTGAGGCTAATATCAAAGGAGGGGCATTGATTACTGCTGAACTGGCCAATTCTTATAACAGGGATGTGTTTGCTTATCCGGGGAGGATTAATGATGAATTTAGTCAGGGATGTAATTTTCTGATCAAAACCAACAGAGCAAATCTGATGACCAGAGTGGCCGATCTGGAATACCTGATGGGATGGACCAGAGATCAGGTATCACCTTTAAAACCTCAGCTTAGTCTGCCAATCAACCTGACGGCTGACGAGCAGATCATTGCTGATATACTCTATGCCAAAGGAAGTCTTGGAGTTGATGATCTCGCTAGTTTAACTGGTTTCCAGCAAAGTAAGCTGGTCATGATCATTCTGGGTATGGAGATGCAGGGAAGTATCATTTCATTACCTGGAAAGGTTTATAAAATGACTTAATGTTCATTTTTCGGATAGTCGTAAAGAATTAATTCTCCAGTCCCATCACTTAGCATTTTCCAGCTGTCAAATGGGAATTGTATCAAAGCGATTCCACAGGTTGGAATATTGTAAATATCTGCACCGCAGAATTTATTGACAAGATCAGTGATTGATGGATTATGGCCAAACAGGGCAACAAAATCTGCCTGATCATCCATTCTGTTAATACAATCGAGCAGCGTATCCGTTAGAGCATCATATATTTCAGTGTCCTGAATGATATCTGATTGTGCTATTCCTAATTCATGTGCAAAATATCTGGCGGTTGAAATGGCACGCAGTGCCGGACTACTGTACAGTATTTGAGGGTATAAATTTCTTGTCTTTAACCTTTTGGCCATTTCCTGAGCATTTTTTTCACCCCGGGGGCTTAATGCTCTTTTGAAATCCGGTTTTTTGAAATCGGCTTCTTCTGCTTTTGCGTGGCGAATGATCAGTAATTGTTTAGGCATTACTTTCTTTGATGATTTGATTCAGATTGATAAGATTCATGCACTTAAAATGCCCCTTTGGGCAGCTATTAAACCCAATTTTTGAACATGGACGGCAGCTTAGACCATTAACCTGAATAATTTGTGAATGATCTGCTTTGTATGGATACATTCCAAACTCTGGAACCGTATTTCCCCAAACAGATACAATAGGCTTATTAAAGGCTGCTGCGATATGCATGAGTCCGGTATCATGTGTAACTACTTTCTGAGCCTTGCTGATCAGAAATGCAGATTCATCCAGTTTAAAGCGACCACAGCCATTAAATACATGTTCGCCTGCCGCATGAGCAATTTCTTCGGCGCGTTCTTTATCCTCAGGTCCTCCAAGTAAAACCACAGGGCCTTTAATTTTACTGCAAAGTTCGGCCAATTTATCAACAGGAAGCCGTTTTGTTGAATGCTGAGCACCAATAACTACTGCAATGAACTTCTGATGTGAAGCTGGTAACAGTTCAGAAAGATCATATTGCTTCAGTAAAAAGTAATCAAGCCCTTTAGAGTCATTTTTTACACCAAGAAATTCTACCGTCTGAAGATAGCGGTCAACAATATGAACTGGAGGGAGGACATTTATCTTAAAATTGACCAAAAGCCACTTTTGCCAGTTTAATTTGTCAAAAGAGCTTGATCTTACCCCCAATTTTGTCTTGATCCATAATGTTCTCAGATTATGATGCAGATCAATTACATAGTCAAAATTCTCCTTTTTCAATTCTGTAATACAATCAGAAAGGGATTTCTCAAGGTAATGGATTTTATTGATGTGCGGATTTCCTGCTAATACAGTTTCATAGGACTTCTTGGTTAAATAATGCAGTTCAAGACCTTCCAGCTGCTCTTTGAGGCATCTGATTACCGGACTTGTGAGTACAATATCCCCAATTGAACTAAAGCGGATGATCAGGATTTTCAGATTCTTGTCTTTCACAGCTTTTGTTTCTTTTTTTTCTGCTCGAACAGGATGCTGATCTGATCAAGATTCATTGCATTGAGACAATTTTCTTTGCTTAATCCTCCTTTTCTTGCGACAAGAGTCCCGTATTTCATGTCATTAAATCCCTCTTTACGATGGGCATCGGGATTTATTGACAAAAGTACGCCCTTTGAAACCGCATATTGATGCCATCGCCAGTCCAGATCGAGCCTGAGTGGGTTGGCATTGATTTCAATGATTACCTGATTTTCGGCACATGCATCAATAACCTTTTTATGATCAATTGGATATCCGCTTCTGCTGAGCAATAACCTGCCGGTTGGATGTCCCAGAATCGTCGTAAATGGGTTTTCAATTGCTTTTATCAGGCGCTCAGTTGCTTTTTCCTCATTCATATTCAATATAGAATGTATGGATGCTACAACAAAGTCGAAGCTGGCCAGAACCTCATTGGAATAGTCTAGAGAGCCATCATATAAGATATCAGATTCAATTCCTTTAAATATCCGAAATGGGGAAAGCTTTTCATTCAGCTCGTCAATTTCTCGTTGCTGGGCTGCAATTCTTGTTTCAGTAAGTCCATTTGCATAAAAAGCCGATTTCGAGTGATCACAAATCCCAAAATACTCCAGTTTTAAGTCGTTTTTGCAGAAAAGTGCCATTTCTTCCAAAGTATGGATTCCATCGCTCCAGGTACTATGGTTGTGGAGACTACCTTTAAGGTCAGAATATTGAATCAGTTTGGGTAAGGATTTTGATTCTGCGAGTTTAAATTCACCATTGCCTTCCCTTAACTCAGGTTCAATGAAAGGGAGGCCAGCCAGTTCATAGATTTCTGCTTCTGACTTACCATCTACATTTGCTCCTTTGAGCATAACTTTCAGAGTATCTGCATGCTCCAGGTTTCCGGTTTGGGAAATCATTTCCCATCCCAGCTCAGCTTTTTTGACAAAAGTTAATTTAATTTTTATGCCTAATTCAGTCTGGCAATTTATTTGGTTTTCAAGAACCCGGAGGTCTTTAAGGTTCCAGCTTTCCAGTTTAGCTAAGATAGTATTGTTAAGTTCTTTAACCAAAAGCAGGTCAATGCTATCAATGATCTCAGATCTTCTGCGGTATTGCCCTGTCAGACAGGCGAAATCAGGCTGAATTTCTGCTTTAATTTGTTCGAGAATGGTTTCAGCAAAGCTTTCAACCTGAGCATAGAGAAAGCGTCCATTGCTGGCCATATTAAATTCGATGGTCTTCTTTATTTCTTCCTGAGTTTTGAGTCCGAAACCCTTGGCCTCAATCAGGCGGTTCTCATTACAGGCATAATACAACTCCCCAACGTTTTCAATGCCAAGGTCCTTCCAGATGACCAGAATTTTTTTAGGGCCCAGGCCTTTTATTTTCATCATTTCAACTATTCCCGAAGGAGTTTGATTGAGAAGATCGGTGAGGTCCCCAATTGTATTTGAATGCACAAGTTCCCAGATTTTGGAGGCTATACTTTTACCAAGGCCATCAATCTGCTCCATTTCATCCAGTGTTTTGGGCGCTATGGAATAGGGGAGTTTATCAACTTTAAAGGCGGCATTCGCAACCGACTTCACCTTGAATGGATTTTCATTATGAAGTTCCATCAATTGACTTAAAAGTCTTAAAGTCCGGGCGATTGTTTTGTTTTCCATAAAGCTAAAGGCTCAAAAATAAACAACCCTTCCCTGAAAGGGAAGGGTTTGATTATTTTTTAAGTAGAATTTGTTCTTTAATTGAATTATTTCACCTGAATATTGTAGGGTACACGAGCCTGGACACCGGAAAGATTAATCGCTGACTTCATTTGCTCGTAATAAATAAACTGATCACCCAGTTCCTGTTTCATGAAATAGGTTTTTACCTTATCTCCGCTATGTTCAAACAGCGATTTAAGAGGATCAACCTGATCTGGATAACTTACAAGTTTATAATCAGTTATCTTGGCTTTTTTTGCCGCAGATGCTATTGCATCGTCAATATCCCCCAGTCTGTCAACCAGTCCATTCTGAAGGGCTTCTGTGCCACTCCAGACTCTCCCCTGGCCGATGCTGTCAATATATGATTGTGATTTTTTACGTCCATCAGCTACCTTTTGGGTAAAGGTACTATAGACCTTATTTACTTCCTGTTGAAAGATCATCTTTTCTGCATCTGTTAAGGGACGGCTCACGGTACCCAAATCAGCAAATTTGCCTGTTTTAACACCATCAAAAGTGATTCCGAGTTTGTTTTTAAAGAAATTCTGCATATTGGGAATTATACCAAAAACACCAATGGAGCCCGTAATTGTATTTGGCTGTGCAAAGATTGAATCTGCTGCACAGGCAATATAATAGCCTCCCGAGGCTGCTACATCACCCATAGAAACGATTACCGGTTTAGATTTTTTTGCCAGAACCATTTCGCGCCAAATAACATCCGATGCAAGGGCACTGCCACCGGGAGAGTTTACTCTCAACACAATAGCTTTTACTTTAGTATCCATTCTTGCTTTCCGGATAGCCCTTGAAATCCTGTCAGAACCGATTGATTCATCATTTCCTTCCCCGCTTATTATGTCACCATTAGCATAAATCAGGGCAATACGATCGGATGCGGATGCTTTTTTGTCATCGGGAGCAGGAGCATATTCTTCAATACTTACCGATTTGAGGTCCTTTTTCTTGTCTGTTCCGGTGCGGGATTTTAACTCATCAAGCACTTCATCTTTATATTTAAGACCATCGATCATCTTGTAAACCAAAGCGTCTTTTGGGTTTCTGACTTTCGCACTGTCGGCAAGTGAGAAAAGAGTACTTTTCGGAATTTTTCTGCTTTTTGAAATTTCGCTAAGGAAATGGTCATACATAGATCCAAGGAAAGAATTTACCTGTAACCGGTTGGCCTCACTCATCTTATCCAGAATAAATGGCTCAACAGCACTTTTATAGGTTCCAACTTTAATGATCTGCGCTTCAATTTCAAGCTTCTCGAGTGAACCCTTAAAAAACATCATTTCTGAGCTCAATCCCCTGAAATCTATCATTCCTTCAGGATTTAGGTATACTTTATCAGCGACAGAGGCGAGGTAATAAGCCCCCTGGGTATAAACTTCACTATAAGCCAAAATGAACTTTCCACTCTTTCTGAAATCGATCAATGCATTTCTGATCTCTTCAATTGTTGCAAAACCTGCAGCCAAGGAAGAAACATCAAGATATATGCCTTCAATATGGTCATCATTCTTCGCTTCTTCCAGGCTTAAAAGAATTTCGTTTAGTCCGAGAGTTTTTTTATTGTCAAAACCCATGAAACTGAATTCAGAAAATGGATTCTTATCTGTCCGCTCTTTGATCGGGTAATCCAGACTGATATGCATGATACTATTGGATGTTGGAATCACTTTACCATCACTGCCTGCTGAGGAAACCATCCCAACAATCAAGGCAATCAGAAGTATGAAAACAAGGAAAAACGACAGGATAAAACCTACCATTGAAGCGAAAACAAATTTGAAAAACTCTTTCATATTCAGAAACAAATATATTATCTATGCAAGTATACTAATTTACAGATTCAGTATTTGGCTATTTGTTACATGGAAATACTTAATTAGATGTATATCACTTATTTATTACTTGGAAGTAATCTTGGTAACAGGAGGAAGTACATTAAATCTGCTATTTCTGAGATAGAAGCAAAGCTCGGAAGCATTGGTCAGCGCTCATCTATCTATCAGACAGCATCATGGGGTAAGCACGATCAGCCTGATTTTTTAAATCAGGTTATTGAACTTAAAACAATTCTGTCCCCCCAGGATTTATTGTCCGGAGTCTTGAATATTGAAGCTAATTTGGGTCGTAAGCGGGTGGAAAAGTGGGGTTCCAGGATCATTGATATTGATATTTTGCTTTATGAAGATCAGATAATTAATGAGCCTGAACTAAGTATTCCTCATCCTTACCTGGCCTTCAGAAGATTTTGCCTGATGCCATTGTGTGAAATCGCTCCCGAATTCATTCATCCTGTTTTAAAAAAAAATATTCAGGAATTGCTGCTTGAATTGTCTGATGATTTATTTGTAAAAAGGCTATCTTAGAAAAATGTTTTCAAACTAAAAATTAAAGATTAAAGATGGATAATGCTGGTTTCAAGTTAGATTTATCATACCTGAAAGATGTTGCAAGTGGCAGCGATGAATTTATGATTGATATGATTGATCTGTTTCTTGATCAAACTCCCGCCTATTTTGAACAGCTTGAGCAGTTTATTATTGAAGAAAACTGGTCTAAAGTAGCCGATATCGCACATAAAATTAAGCCTACCCTGGCTTTTATGGGTGTCGACTCTGCCAGAGAAAGCATGGCCGAAATTGAGCAGAATGCCAGGAATTTAATAAATCTCGAAACAATATTCCCGGCATTTCAAATACTTAAGGAAATGTCTGTACAGCTTTACAAGCAATTAGAAGAAGTGAAAGCCAGTTTGCAGAATCCTTCTTAAATTTATCTTTTCAGACAGCATTCTGTTTGTCTGAACCATGATTCAGGTGATTTATTTGATTTGGGAAATCCTACTAATCCTAAAATCCTATTAATCCTAATTTAGGTGTTATTCCGTTTGTCTGAACCGTGATTCAGGTGATTTATTTGATTAATATGATAATCTAAATCCTAAAATCCTAAAAATCATAATTCAGACAAATTGATTTAATACTGTTTATTCCTGCTATAAATTTTTGTCCGCGGTCCTAAATTGAAACAGGGATACCAAAAAGTATACTATAATTATAATCGGAACGGCTTCAAATTTTAAAAACAATAAGAGGAGCAAAGATGAGATAATCAGGATATAGCGAAGCAGATTCTCTTTAACCTGTAATGATTTAAATTTCAGTGAAATCAATGGCACTTCTGCTACCAGCAGTATGCTCATAACGAGGCTAAATATCACCAGAAACCATTGATTCAGGATAAAACCGGCTAAATAAGTACTGCTATCTCCAATAATAAAAGGAAAAGAGGCGATTAAAAGTGCATTTGCCGGGGTAGGAAGGCCAATAAAATTCTCGGATTGCCTAGTGTCTATATTAAATTTGGCAAGCCTTAATGCTGAAAATACCGCGATTATGAATGCCGAAAAGCTCAGCAATGAAGCTCCAAAATCTATTTGCGGAGAAAGGGCAAAGAGTTGGTAAATAATTGCTGAGGGTAAAACACCAAAACTTACCATATCTGCCAGAGAATCCAATTCCTTGCCGATGTCTGAATAGGCTTTTAATAACCTTGCCAGCATCCCGTCAAAAAAATCAAATACTGCTGCAATTACTATCGCATATGATGCCCAGGTCAGATTTCCCTGAAAAGCAAAAACAATCCCAAGGCAGCCGCTAAAAAGGTTCAGACAGGTTACAGAATTAGGGATATGCTTCTTCATCTGAAATTATTTTGGTTCAGGCCGATGCGTTTAATCCAATAGAATGAACCCTGATCAGATCAGGAGTTCATTGATATCAGGAATTCCTCATTTGTTTTTGTACCTCGCATTTGTGATTGCAAAAACTCCATCGATTCCTGAGAATTCATGTCAGCCAGGTGATTCCGCAAGATCCAGATCCTTTGTAATGTATCCTTATCAAGCAGCAAATCATCACGACGCGTACTTGAAGCGGTAAGGTCGATCGCAGGGAAAATACGCTTGTTAGAGAGTTTTCTGTCTAACTGAAGCTCCATGTTACCTGTTCCTTTAAATTCTTCGAAGATCACCTCATCCATCTTAGAACCGGTCTCGGTAAGAGCCGTTGCAAGGATAGTTAATGAACCACCATCTTCGATGTTTCTGGCCGCACCGAAAAAGCGTTTAGGCTTATGTAATGCATTTGCATCCACACCTCCGGATAATATTTTACCTGAAGCAGGTGCTACAGTATTGTATGCCCTTGCCAGACGGGTAATAGAATCGAGAAGAATAACCACATCATGTCCGCATTCGACCATACGCTTGGCTTTTTCGAGCACGATGTTAGCAATTTTAACATGGCGTTCAGCAGGCTCGTCGAAGGTAGAAGAAACGACCTCGGCACGTACGCTTCTGGCCATATCCGTAACCTCTTCCGGACGCTCGTCAATCAGTAAAATAATCAGATACACTTCAGGATGGTTCTTCGCAATGGCATTCGCCACATCCTTAAGAAGCATTGTTTTACCTGTTTTAGGCTGTGCCACGATCAATCCACGTTGTCCTTTACCAATAGGGGTAAACAAATCAATGATGCGTGTAGAATGATTTGCAGTATCTACAAAAAGGTTTAGTTTTTCAGTTGGAAATAATGGGGTAAGGTAATCAAACGGTACTCTATCGCGTACCTCTGCAGGAATACGGCCATTGATTGCTTCAACTCTAACTAAAGGAAAATATTTTTCACCTTCTTTCGGCGGACGGATGCTGCCTCTTACGGTATCCCCGGTTTTAAGTCCGAAAAGCTTTATTTGTGATTGAGAAACATAAATATCATCAGGTGATGAGAGATAATTATAATCAGATGATCTTAAAAAACCATAACCATCAGGCATGATCTCCAAAATTCCCTCATTGACAATAACATTATCAAAATCCATATTGATAACAGGGGCTTCCTGGCTTCTTGGGTTTTGATTTTGATTCTGGTTTTGCCTGCGTTCAAATTTCCTTGGCTCTGGCTGTTCTGCTGATTTTACATCCTTACTTTCCTGTACACTATTCAAAGGACTTTCAGAATCACTTATATTCTGTACAGGATCAATTGCCGGGATATCATCATCCTCAGGAAAATCAAATGTGCGGGTATTATCCAGCGGGACTTCCTTATGTTGTTTGCTTTCAGCAACAGGTTTAGTGCTGCGAAGACGTTTCCGTGGTCTTGCACCCGAATCAGAAGATTCAGCTGCGTCAACACGCTCGGTTACTGCTTCATTATTTTCGGTCGCAGGGGAGGTTTCTGCAAATTCAAGAATCTTGGATATCAGATCCTGTTTGCGTAGGGTATCAGTATCCTGAACACCTAAGGTTTGAGCAATTTCACGTAGCTCAGAAACGAGCTTATCGTTCAATTTATTACTATCCAGCATTAAATTTGGTTTATATGTTTTTGGGATTTTAGTTCAAAACATCTATCCTGGAAATCGACGACACAAGAATTCTTGCAAAAGAAATGCTTTGAGAGAATTTTTGTGATTTCCTGAATTCAGGGATAAATTGAGATTATGACACAATTCTATGCAATAATATCAAATAAAACAAAACTTTATTTATTTTTTTAATGCTCTGAACTCAGCTTTAATTATTTTCGCTCCAATATTGCAGGAAATAATGAACAGAGAACAGTTAATTGAGCAGATAAAAATCAAGAAATCCTTCCTTTGTGTTGGTCTGGATACCGATATAACACTCATTCCCAAGTTTTTACTGGATTATGAAGATCCTGTTCTCGAATTTAATAAACGGATCATAGAAGCTACCCATGATTTGTGTGTTGCTTATAAGCCAAACAGTGCCTTCTACGAAAGCCGGGGAATTGCTGGCTGGAAAAGTTTAATCGGGACTTCTAAACTTATACCTTCTTCCTGTCTTGGGATCATAGATGCCAAACGTGGTGATATTGGAAACACCTCATCCATGTATGCAAAAGCCTTTTTTGATCCGGCCTCTTCAGGGATGAACTTTGACGCGATCACCATTGCTCCTTATATGGGAAGTGATTCGGTAAAACCTTTTCTTGCATTTCAGGATAAATGGGTCATTTTACTCGCACTAACCTCTAATGAAGGGGGTAAGGACTTTCAGTTTATAGAAACCGGAACAGGTCGTTTGTTTGAAAATGTAATTCAAAGGGCAAATACCTGGGCAGGAAACGATCGTCTGATGTATGTAGTTGGGGCGACCCGCGGAGAAGAGTTCCTGAATATCCGCAAATATGCTCCTGATCATTTTCTTCTGGTTCCCGGAGTAGGAGCGCAGGGAGGAAGCTTACAGGAAGTTTGCAAGTATGGCTTATCCAAAAACTGTGGATTGCTTATAAATTCCTCAAGATCAATAATTTATGCCTCAACTGGTGAGGATTTCGCCGAGCGCGCAAGGGAAGAAGCGAAAAAACTTCAATCTGAAATGGAATTATTGCTGAAGGGTATTGGGTTTTAATTGGGAGTATGCTGCCTAGAATTAGGATTATAGGATTCAAGGATTTTAGGATTAAGGTGATTGACTTGATTACTATGATTTAGACAATCCTACCCATCCTAAAATCCTATGAATCCTAATTCAGGTGTTATGCCGTTTGTCTGAGCTGTGATTCAGGTGATTTCTTTGATTAATATGATTTAAAAAATCCTACCATCCTAAAATCCTATGAATCCTAATTCAGGTATTATGCCG
>JAKFCP010000013.1:0-141203 GCA_036676565.1 Pedobacter sp. | reverse complement strand
AGGCTTTTGTTCCTTTTGGCCTTCAAACCTGAGCCGCCCTTCAGCGGCGAAAGCATGAACACCTTTAAAAACATTAAAAACTGGTGAATAACGAATTCGCCCCCCGGCAATGGAGGGAAGCAAAGTTATTGGGATATCTAATTTTGAAATCAGCTAAAATGTCAATTTGAAAAGCCTAAATCGAGATATACTGAATATTACTCAGTATCACCTGACGGCAATGACTTTATACCATAAATGCAGGCATGGCCAGAGCATGCATACCTAATTCCTGAACACCAATCACCTGCCAATACTGTTTAGCCTGATTAATTTCTATTCCTTTTGAGAACAGCATCCATGCTATATTCTGATCAATATATATTTGAGATGCTATTTCCCCGGGTTCATTGCTGAATTCCCATTTAGGTCCTTTGCGAACTATAGACCATACTCCTCCTGCCTCACCTACTACCTCCACCCTGATCAGGGTACCTTCGGGTAATTCAAAACTCCTGTAATGGTAGGGCAAAGCCTGCATACATATCTGAAGAAAGGGATTGTACAATTCCCTGTTCATAATAGATTTTGCCCCTACCGCCTGCCTTATTTGCTGCTGATGATGCCATCTTTCGGTGTACTCGCGGGCGATGTCAAATCGGTTCGTTGAAACATCTTCACCCGCCCATGAAACCGGAAAAATAGCCTTTGCATCGGGATCAAGACTTTCAAGATATTGAAGCATCTGTACTTGAGCCAGCTTCAATTGTTCCAAAATAATATCGGGACTAACTCTTTTGTAGGCATTCACCCAGTCGGCATTCAGAGCATTCAGATAGTTTAGAAGATCATGATAAGACTTAATTGCAGGAGCTTCAGTTTGGTAAGCATCCCTGCCAATAGATAAACGTCTTAGTGCACCATCAAGTAAATGAGCGGCGATATCCTTTACTTTCCATTTCTTGCATAAAGTATCATTATTCCATTGTCTGTGGTCAAGTCCCGTTAGTACCTCAACGAGAGAGGAATTTAGTACAGGAAACAGATGCAATACATCAATCATTACATAATCTTTTTAAGCCATTTCAACAGATTTTTCTTTTCCGGATAAGGCGGATATGCAATTTTACTGAAATCTATTTTAGATTGAAACATCACTGCACGCTCGTGCGAAAAAGCTTTGAATCCGAAGAATCCATGGCAGCTGCCTGAACCGCTGTTTCCAATCCCACCAAAAGGAAGGTTAGGGTTTGAAATATGTATCACAACATCGTTAACACAGGTACCTCCGGCTGAGGTCTGCCTTATAGTATTTCTGATTACATCATCTGAACCAGAAAAAATATATAATGCAAGCGGTTTTGGCATCTGGTTAATAAAATCTATGGCCTTGTTTACTGATTCATAAGTTATAACAGGAAGCAAGGGCCCGAATATTTCTTCCTGCATAATGGCAGAGGATACAGAGACCTTACTTAACAAAACCGGTTCAATCGATTGATCTTCATCGCTATCTTTACCTCCCTTTATGATCATCGCCCCATCTTCCACAGCTTTATCCCGAAGAGTTTTCAATCGCTGATAATGACTTGCACTAATGATCTTACCATAGCTGCTTTTATCCAGCATTTTATTGTTATAGAACAATTGTTCAACCTTTAATGCAGCCAAGCGGAGAAACTCCTGCTCCTTACTTGAATGAATCAAAACATAATCAGGTGCAATACAGGTCTGCCCTGAATTCATAAACTTACCCCATACAATTTTTTCTGCTGCCTTTTGAAGATCGGCATCCTCAGTAATGATTGCAGGCGACTTACCTCCAAGTTCAAGGGTAACAGAACTCAGGTGTTTGGCTGCGGCGGCCATAATTACTTTACCAATCTTTGGACTTCCTGTAAAGAAAATATGATCGAAAGGCAATTCCAGTAAAGCCTCTGATATCTCAATACCTCCTTCAAAACAAGCTATTTCTCTTGAATCAAAATTATCATTAATCAATTTTAACAGAACTGAAGTAGTTGCGGGACTCAATTCAGAAGGTTTGAGCATAGCACAGTTTCCTGCTGCAATCGCCGAAACAAGTGGGGCAATCAGCAATTGAAAAGGGTAATTCCAGGGGGAAATAATCAAAGACACACCCTTCGGCTCATAAAATATTCTGTTTTTTGTAAAAAAACTGCTCAAGCCCGCTGATACCCTGCGGGGACTGGTCCAT
This sequence comes from Pedobacter sp., assembly GCA_036676565.1. Classification (GTDB taxonomy): domain Bacteria; phylum Bacteroidota; class Bacteroidia; order Sphingobacteriales; family Sphingobacteriaceae; genus Daejeonella. Next base: position 139,006 of record JAKFCP010000013.1, on the reverse strand, counting down.
TTGGACAGATTTTTTATCGCAAAATCTATTTCAGCATAAACAAAATATACTTCTGTCAGGGCCGCCTCAAACTCAGATTTTCGAAGATCCTTTTGAAGTGCTTCAAATATAAGCACCTCATTTTCCTGAATCAGAGACCTGAGCTTCCTCAGCTTATCCTTACGCTCTGCTGCTCCCGTATTGCGGAGAAGTATGCTATGAACCTTTTGCAGCTCAAAAATTTCGGTAATACTTTTTTGCATATAGGCTTTGTTCTGACAGAGATTCAGGGATTTCTAAAAATTTAATAGAGGATGATTTTGATGAAAGACGGTAGCTTTTTGATAAACCTGTGCAACTTTTAACAATTTCCCTTCACCAAAAAGCTGTCCTGTAAAGGTAATGCTACCAGGGAGACCATTTCTAAACCCATTTGGTAAAACTACACAGGGATGACCACTTAAATTACTGGCACGTAAATTCATCCCAAAAGCAGGTGCAACAAACAGGTCAATATCCTTCATTTTCTGGTTCAACTGCTCAATCAGCAAAGCTCTTGCCCGGTTTGCCTGAATATATTCCACGGCAGGTATAAAATGCGCAGAACGAAATCCACTTGGCCAGGCATTTTTATCCTGTCTCACCAGCAGGTCATCGCGGTTTGAAAGGCTGAGTTCCTGAAATGCGGCACCCGATTCAGCCGATAAAACAATGAGCATATCATTGTAAGGCAATGCAGGAAGCTCGAAGGGAATCAGTTCGGCACCTAATTCCTTCAACTTAATAAGTGTTAAACTATCATTTGATGCATTTGAATACTTAAGCTTGAATTCAGATCTGATATAGCCGATACGTGTTCCCTTAAGGCTAGTTCCTGCAGAACTGGTATAATTAAAAGGTGCAGGGATTGCACTAAGATCCTTTCCATCCACACCCTGAATCGCATTAAATACAATCGCACAATCTTCAACACTTCGGGTGATCGGACCTAATTTATCCATGCTCCAGCTCAAAGCCATGGCTCCGTGTTTGCTCACACGACCAAAACTGGGGCGAAGTCCTGTGGTACCACATTCTGTGGATGGCGAAACGATAGAACCCAATGTTTCAGATCCAATGGCAAAAGGCAGGCAGCCTGCAGCAACAGCAGACGCAGAACCAGCAGAAGAACCACTTGATCCCCGCTTTATATCCCATGGATTTTTTGTCTTTCCACCGAACCAAACATCACCCATGGCTAATTCACCAAGGGTCATCTTAGCAATTAAAACTGCTCCTGCATTCTCAAGACGTGTAACAACCGTTGCGTCCATGTCAATTTTCTGATCCTTATAAGCTACTGATCCCCAGGTAGTTTTGTAATCTTTAGTAGCCAGAAGATCTTTGACTCCAAATGGTATTCCATGCAGCAAACCCCTGTATTTACCGGCAGCAATCTCTGCATCAGCCTTTCTGGCCTGCTTCATCGCACGCTCCTCAGTTATACTTACTGCATAAAGCAAGACCGGATCATATTTCTTGACCCGATCGATAAAAAAGCGGGTCAGTTCAACAGAGCTGATCTGTTTGCTTTGTATCAATCCGGCGAGCTGAGTAATGGTAAAAAATGCCAGTTTCTCCCTGTCGGCAGGAAGTTTAATATTCTGCTGAGCAGAAACTTTAAAATAATTGGCCTGATCAGGGAAGCGATACCCTGCTGGAAGAGGATTAAAGTTTAAAGCAGGTGCAACGGAATTAGAAATATTTAGCTTTCTCAGAGCCGCATAACTTTTTCGCCTTCTTTCCAGATCCTGAAGCATGGTATCCGCCTCCGCATCAGTAAAGTCTAATCCTATAATTTTCTGCGCCTCTTTAATCAGGGCTACAGTGATTTTTTCTTCCTCAAGTTTTTGGGTGATAAAACCACCCAGTGTAAAACTTAGGATGCAAAGAATTGTAATGATACTATTTCTACGTAAATGAAGTTTCATGTTTGCTGATTTATCGATCTGAATAAATTTAATGAAAGAAACAGTAAATTAAGCCCTTTGATATTTATAATTATGATCAAACATATTTCTTTATTCTTAATCCTTAGCCTGTTTGGTCTTTGTCTGCAGGCACAAACAATAAAAACAGGAGTACTGGTGGTTGGAAATACGCCTGCAGGTGTTTCTGCGGCTATACAATCTGCACGTTCAGGTGCCAAAACGACTTATCTGACCCAATCATTGTCTGTAAATCCGGTTTTTGCAGAAGAAGATCTTCAATACTTATGGAATATCAGAAACCATTACTTCCTGAAAGAGCGGAAAAAAAGCAAAGTAACTGATTCGATAATAGCCACAAAAATCAATCTTGATAAAGCCACTGATCTGATAAAAAATATTGCGGACACTGTAAAAAACCTAAATCTCAACCACAATAATGTTATAGATGAGATAACAAAAGATGGGAAAGGCTGGGAAGTAAGGCTAAAGGGTGGGCAAAAGATTAAGACAGATGTGATTGTGGATGCAACTGATAAGCTCTCTTTAGCGTCTTTACTCAGAATAGACTTGAAAAAAGCAGTATCCATACCAGTAAAAAATGAAAATCCATTCGATAGTAAGTTAATCAGAAGCGGAATGGCAACAGGATATCTGGAACTGGCTAATAATGAACGCTCAATTGCTTCAATCCCTCCGTCGGCCTTAATTCCGGCAGGTTTTGAAAATTTTATTGTTGTTCCTAAGCAGATCGGACAAGTTAAACCCGAAAGAATGGGGCTTGGGCAGGCTGCAGGAACTATTGCGGCTTATTGTGCATTTTTTAAAACGACTACTAAAACAATCAATATCAGGGTAGTACAAGGTGAATTACTCGCATTTGATGCTATACTGATACCCTATTCTGATATAGACCAGAAAGACCCAAATTTTAAAGCCTTTCAGCAATTAGGGCTCAGCGGACTAATGAAATTGAATATGGTGAAAGAGGGAAATATAAATAAAATTAAATTTGATACTGCCGGAACCATTACTGCTGCAGAATTAAAGGCACCAATGAAAGAGTTTTATACAAGAAGTCAGATCTGGTTTGCCGATAATAAGGCAGATACTTTAACCATCGGGGATGCCATCAGCCTGCTTATGTTCACAGCTACTAGGGGCGAGGAATTGAAAAAAGAAATAGAAGAAGGCTGGAAAGTGAGTTTCAAATTCAACAGTAAATTTGATCTGAAACGGAATATCAGCAGAAAAGAATTCGGAATTCTTGCTGACCGCTATCTTCAGCCATTTAATGTCAGAGTGGATCCGGCAGGGAATTTAATGCGTTAATTTAATTGTGGGAATAATGAAAAATTTGAGATCAATATTGACAATTTGTGGCTTACTGATGCTGAGCAATTCCATTATTGCACAGGGACTGAATAATGAAGTAGTTAAAGCGCACATAATTGTTGACTGGGAAAGGGCAAAGCTCTATACCAGGGAATATCTGGATGCCATGCCTGAAGATGGAATTAATTTTAAACCCATCCCCGACCTCCGCAGTTTTGCAGAACAGATGCTGCATATGTCGCAGGGAACCATCGGATTAATTTCAAGTGCTACAGGAGCAAACCCGATTTACCAGGGAAAAGTACTGGAAAAAGCAGATGAATTCAAGAATAAAGCCGCACTGACGAAGGTGGTGATGGAATGTTATGATTATGCTATTCAGTCGGTAAGAAATATGGATGCCTCAAAAATGGATAGTCTGATTAAAAGAGGGAATTATGAAACCGACCAGTTTGGCTGGCTTAATAAAGCATTTGAGCATCAAACCCATCATCGCGCCCAGACAACAATTTACCTTCGTTTGAAGGGAATCAAACCACCGAATGAAAAATTATTCTAATCTTGGCTTGCTCTTTTTGCCCTGATTTATAATTTTAAGCGGACTGATCTTCCTCATGCGGTAGCAATTAATTGCCGTTTCACCCAACTTTTCAATCAGTTTATAGTTCACTATCGCTCCTACAGCGGCTCCAATCAGGGGAATGAGCTGCGCCATTTTCGCCAGGTCAATATAATCCCGATATTCCTGCTGAAAAGTTCGCCAGTCGAACTGATCAACATCCTCAGGCAGGGAAGCGATGTAAGAATTCCAGTCTGAAATTTGTTGGAAAACCTTATGCCTGCCCTGCTGACTTGAAAATGCCAGCTGGAAAATATGCAATATGTAAAGGCGCTCCCTGTAATCCCTGACATCATATCCGTAAAGGGCAGCTATATCAAAAAGCAGTTTCATCTTAATCCCAATCAAAATTGGAAATTCTGCGAGGCCAAACAAAAAGCCACCTGCTCCGGTCACTGCACCTTCTGCAGAAGCTGTTTTCCTGTAAAATTGTATTCTCTCCTTCACAAATGCTTCCCTAAGCTGCAATGAACTATCCACCCTGGGTTCTTTGGTGACATATTTGGCACCAAAAAGCACAGCTTTAACCATTTTTTCAATAGCTACCGTGATTGCATTATGTACTTTTTCGGGAATCAGTTTATTCAAACGATTCTGAATTCCCTTTGAGGCAAGATCAAAAAAGCCGGGTTTCTTCAGGATCTTCTTTTTCCAGAGCTCGAGTTCTTTATAGGCCTGTTCTTCGTATGGTAGCATAATAATTTAGTCACATTTGAAAATAGGCCATTTTTACAAGATACCGAATAATAATTTCAGAACAATTCAATCACTAGATTACAGTTAAAATTATATGTATTTCAAAATTTTTTTGGGTAATTTCAAAAGAAGCTTCTCTCTTGTAAGACTGTTAATTTTGATCCCAAAGGAGTAGTGTCACGACCGATGGATTTTGTCAATCCAGATGATTGCAATCCAGATTGAAATTTTCTACTGACCCAGAATGGGTCAAATGTTTATAGCAATAAATTAGCACGGAAATCCCGACCCCGAAGGTGGTCGTATGTGAGAATTTAAAATACATGCGACCACCTTCAGGGTCGAAAAGCAAAAACTTTTATTCATACACTAGTGATTCATGAATTTGTTCGTATTCGTATTACTCTTACCTTGCCTTTTCAAACCAATTTCTATGCGTAAGTTTTCTCTGCTCCTTGCCGGCATTTTTCTGCTCAATAATTTATTCGCGCAGATATCCCCAAAAGAACATTTCGGTTTTACAATCGGGGATGATTATCAGTTAGCCAACTTCACCCGGACAGCTGAATATTTCAAAAAGATCTCCGAACAATCTGACAGGGTAAAACTTCTGGGTATTGGTATGACAGAAGAAGGCAGAACACAGCCTATGCTGATCGTATCTTCTCCCGAAAACCTAAAAAATCTGGAGCAATACAAAGAAATATCTCAAAAACTAGCCAGGGCAGAAGATTTATCTGATTCAGAGGCGAGGGTACTTGCAGAAAAAGGGAAGGCAATAGTCTGGATTGACGGAGGATTGCATTCAACTGAAACTTTGGGCATCCATCAGCTCATCGAAACCTTATGGAACCTGGTAAGCAGAAAAGATGCGGAGACCATGCGCATACTTGACAACACAATTATTTTAATGACACATGCCAATCCAGATGGACACGAACTGGTCAGCGACTGGTACATGCGTGAAGAAAAGCCAGAGAACCGTTCCCTGCAAAATTTACCTCGTTTATATGAGAAATATGCCGGCCATGATAATAACCGGGACTTTTTTATGATGAATCTGAAGGAAACTCAGAATATGAGCAGGCAATTATTTGTAGACTGGCTTCCTCAGATTATGTATAACCACCATCAGAGAGGTCCTGAGGGCTCTGTTGTAGCGGGCGCACCCTATCGCGATCCCTTCAATTATGTTTTTGATCCGATTCTGATGACTAGTCTGGATGCGCTTGGTGCAGCCATGAATTCAAGACTTAATATTGAAAATAAGCCGGGTTATACCCAAAAATATGGTTCCGTATTTTCAACCTGGTATAATGGAGGCCTGCGTACAACCACATACTTCCATAATATTATCGGACTGCTGACAGAAACCATTGGCGGACCAACACCTTCAGAAATATCCCTCGTCCCGCAACGCCTGATCCCAAATGGTGGAACAACTTTTCCGGTCACCCCTCAAAAATGGCATTTCCGACAGTCTATAGATTACTCAGTTTCGTTAAACTATGCGGTTCTAAATTATGCCGTACGGTATCGTGATGAATTATTGTTTAATATTTACCGGATGGGTAAAAATTCCATTGAGCGCGGAAGTAAAGATACCTGGGGACTTTCCCCAAATAAAGTGGAAGCGATCAACCAGGCCTATCTTAAAGATCAGCCTGGAGCAAAAATTGCCAGTCAGCAAATTCTGCCGAAAAAATACTTTGATACGGTAATGAATAATCCCGCAAACCGGGATGCCAGGGGATATATTATTCCCTCCGATCAGGCTGATTTCCAGACTGCTGTAAAGTTTGTAAATGCACTGATCCGTTCCGGTATTTTGGTGCATAAAGCAACAACTGATTTTAATGCAGCTGGAAAAAACTATCCAAAAGGTTCCTTCATAATTAAAACCAATCAGGCTTTCAGGCCGCATGTGCTGGATATGTTTGAGCCACAGGATCATCCCAATGATTTCAAATACGAGGGAGGCCCTCCGGTTGCTCCTTATGACGCTGCAGGCTGGACTCTGGCTTATATGATGCATGTGCAATTCGACCGCCTTCAGGATGATTTCAACGGTCCATTTGAACGCATTCCATATGGCGAAATTCAAAAGCATCAATCCGGAACACTCGCTTTTGCTAAAGCTTACCTGATTAATGCGGAATCTAACAATGCATTTATTGCAGTAAATGAGGTATTAAAGGCCGGGGAAAAAGCATACCGGATAAAGAACGGGGATGAGCGCGGGGATTTTTTTATTCCCGGAAATCCAAAAACAAAAAATTTACTGAACAAGGTAAAAAGTGATGCAGGATTGGAGATAAGAGAAAGTTCAAAAGTGCCTCAAAATCTGACCAGACTTTCAGAATTACGGATTGGGCTTTGGGATACCTATGGTGGCTCTATGTCTTCAGGATGGGTGCGTTTATTAATGGAGCAATTCAATTTTAAAGCTTCATTGGTTTACGCGAAGGATATTGATGCCGGAAATCTGAATGATAAATACGATGTGCTAATATTTGTGCCGGGAGCAATACCTGCACTTTCAGCTAGAACTGGCCGGGGAAATTCTTTAAACACAGGCCCTGATCCTGAGACGATCCCATCAGAATTCAGGGGACAATTAGGTAGGATTAATGAAGAGAAATCAATTCCTGAATTAAAAAAATTCATAGAACTGGGCGGTAAAGTGGTAAGCATTGGAAGCAGTACGAATCTGGCCTACCACCTTAATCTGCCGGTAAGAAATGCAATTGTAGAGCTGGGTGCAAATGGAATTGAACGAAGCCTGCCTGCCGAAAAATATTATATCCCGGGGAGTATTCTGAGTGCTGATACAGACAATGAAATTCCTGCAGCCTGGGGAATGCCAGCAAAATCGGATATCTATTTTGACAGGAGTCCGGTTTTCAAAATCTCAACAGAAGCAATTGCGAGCGGAAAAGTTAAGCCCATCTTATGGTTCTCAAATCCAGCTTCTCTGCGAAGCGGCTGGGCATGGGGTCAGGCATACCTGCGCGATGGAGTAACTGCATTCGAGGCACAGTTTGGCAAGGGTAAACTCTATGCCTTTGGTCCCGAAATTACATTCAGGGCTCAAACACATGGAACATTTAAATTGCTGTTCAATCAGCTTTATGGGTATTCTGAATAGCAGACTCATCTAAAATCTCAAAAAAGCCCGGAATTAAATTATTTATGTATTTTCATCGGTTGAAACTAACCGATTTCTTTCATGAATAAAATTTACAAAACCTCAGTTTTGCTGTGGGGTATTTTTCTCTTTTTCGGAGAACTGTATGCTCAGGATTACAGCAATAACTCCCGTGTTTCAGAGCGGATAAATTCCCTCGCTAAAACCTACCCATCACTGGTAAAAGTTAAATCACTGGCTAAAACCATTGGCGGAAAGGATATCTGGATGCTTAGCATTGGCAGCGGTAACACAGCCCAAAAACCAGCGATTGCAATTGTTGGGGGCGTTGAAGGTACACACCTTTTGGGCACTGAGTTGGCTTTGGGATTTGCAGAAAAATTACTCATGGACTCTGGGCAGGATAGTATCAAGGCTATTCTTGAAAAAAACACATTTTATGTTTTTCCGAACATGAGTCCTGATGCTACAGAACAATACTTTGCTCAGATCCGCTACGCCAGAAGTGGAAATGCGAAAGCTACAGATGACGACCGCGATGGAAGGCTGAATGAAGATGGGTTTGATGACCTGAATAAGGATGGTAAAATAAGCTGGATCAGGGTTGAAGATCCAACAGGAAAATACCGGATCAACCCTGAAGAACCCAGGTCGATGATTCTTGCCGATCCAACTAAAGGCGAAGCAGGTAAATACCTGCTTTTTTCTGAAGGAACCGACAATGATAAGGATGGGAATTATAATGAAGACGCTGAAGGCGGCGTACATTTTAATAAGAACATGAGTTATGACTATCCGAATTTCATTCCGGGGTCGGGAGAACACATGGTCTCAGAAATTGAAAACAGGACTTTACTCGACAATCTGTTTGAGATGTTCAATATTTACTCAGTTATCACATTTGGGCCCTATAATAACCTTTCGGTACCCATTGCTTTTAACGCACAGGCTATTTCAAAGCGCATTATTACCGGTTACTTTGAAGCCGATGCAAAGGCAAATACTCTGGTTTCTGAACTTTATAACAAAACTGTTGGCTTAAAGGATGCTCCTAAAAGTTCCTCAGAAGGCGGTGATTTTGCTCAATGGGCTTATTTCCATTACGGTCGTTATAGTTTCAGTACGCCGGGATGGTGGGTACCGAAAGCAAAAGCCGATACAACAAAAAAAGTAAAAGAGCTGAAAATTGAAGATCCGGTGGCAAATTACCTTCGCTGGGCTGACAGCCAGGGACTGAAAAACAATTTTACAGAGTGGAAAAAGATTGAACACCCTGATTTCCCCGGACAAACCGTAGAACTTGGGGGAATTGATCCTTTTGTGTTAAAAAATCCACCCTTCAAGCTGGTTGAAGATTTGGTTAAAAAGCATAGCGACTTTATTATCGCACTCAGCAAGTATACTCCTTCCATTGAAATCACAAACATAAAAAAGGAGAAATTAGGCAATGATCTGACCAGAGTCACAGTCACTCTTTTTAATAAAGGGATTTTACCCACCCAGACTAAGGTTGGTGAACGAAGCTATTGGGTAAAGAAGCTGTCTGTTAAAGTAATTCCGCAAGCGAATCAAACAATTATCAGTGGACGCAAAAACCAATCGATCGATGCAATTCAGGGTCAGGGAAACCAAAGTATAACCTGGCTGATAAAAGGTTCAGGTAAGCTGACAATTAATGCAGGTAGTCCGACGAGCGGAACAAAGACAGTAGAAATCCCTTTATAACCCCATGATTTGTTTTGAAAAATTAAATAGAAAATGATGAAAGCATTCATAAAGAAAATATTTTTTACCCTTCCGCTGCTTGCTCTGGCAATTGCCTTGCGGGCACAACAACCTGAGCAAATCCTTAAAGCTTCAGGAAGTCCGGCAAACCCGAAAGTTCCGGTAAGCTGGAATCGATATAATGATTATGCCGCAATTACAGAGATCTGTAAAAAGCTTGCAAAAGCTTACCCGGATCTTGTAAAGCTTGAATCAATGGGAAAATCACACCTTGGAAAAGAAATGTGGGTGATGACGATCTCTGATTTTAAGAAGGGCGATCCGGGAAGAAAACCTGCGATGTATATTGACGGAAACATCCATTCAAATGAAATTCAGGGCAGCGAATTCGCGCTGTATACAGCATGGTATCTTGCTGAGTCTTTTACAGATACAAAGCATATTCAGGACTTATTAGAGGATAAAACATTTTATATCGCTCCAACGATCAACCCTGATGCCAGGGATAATTTTATCCATAAGGCAAATAATGCAAATTCCCCGCGTTCAGGAATGATTCCGGTAGACAATGACCGCGACGGAGAAATAAATGAGGATGGTTTTGATGACCTTGATGGTGACGGGCATATTGTTTTCATGCGCCGGAAAAATTCAAATGGTCGTTTAAAGCCTGATCCCGAAGATCCGAGAAGAATGATCAGTGTTGGAGTGGACCAGCAAGGCGAATATGAATTGCTGGGCTATGAGGGAATTGATAACGACGGGGATGGTGATGTGAATGAAGACGGGGAAGGTTTTTATGACCCTAACCGCGACTGGGCATGGAACTGGCAGCCAAATCACATACAAAACGGGGCCTATAAATACCCGTTCTCATTACCTGAAAATCGTTCGATTTCGGAATTTGTGATGAAGCACCCAAACATTGCTGCGGGGCAGTCTTACCATAATAATGGCGGTATGATCCTACGCGGGCCCGGGGCGCTTGAAGACGTTAACACTTACAATGCACAGGATGTACAAGTTTATGATGCCCTCGGCAAAAAAGGTGAGGAACTGATTCCCGGTTATAAATACCTGGTTGTTTATAAAGATCTGTACTCTGTTTTTGGTGGCGAACTCGACTGGTTTTACGGCGGAAGGGGTATTTATACTTTCTCTAATGAGCTTTGGACTCAGTTCCTGTTGTATAATAAACCTTCTGACAGAAATGCCCAGTCTGAACAATATTCTTTCGACCGGAATCTGCTTTTTAATGATGCTTTTGTCAATTGGAAAGCATTCAAACACCCGCAATATGGTGATATAGAGATCGGTGGTTTTAAAAAATCTTTTGGCCGTCTGCATCCCGGATTTTTGCTCGAAAGCGATGCACACCGTAATATGGCTTTCACCTTATACCATGCCTATCATACCCCGAAGCTTTCTGTTGAAGAGATCTCTGAAAAGGATCTGGGTGCCGGATTAAAGGAAGTTACTGCCGTTATTGCGAATAAGCGTATGATGCCTACACATTCAAGCCAGGATCTGAAGTATAAGATTGAAGTTCCTGACCTGGTTAGTCTGAAAGGAGCAAAAGTGATAGCAGGAATGATAGTTACCAATCGTGATCTGAACATTGCGGAAGAACAAAAAAATGATCCTGAGAATATCAAGGTGCCTAATATCCCGGGAAATGGAACAGTTACAGTCAGGTGGATAATCCAGAACGGAGAAAAATACCAGGTGAACGTTGACAGTAAAAAGGGTGGAATGGCGAGTAGAACCAAATAATATGAAACTGCTTTGCATTACTACAGGTCTTCTGCTTTTCAATACCGTTCTCTTTGGGCAGGGGGATAAAGAATTTTTTAAAACAGTTCGCTCCCTCGAAGGCAGAACCTTTTATGGTAAGGCTATTTACATGCCGGATACGACAAAGGCAAATGATTTTTGGGGTAAAGTGTTGAGTTTTAAAGTCAGCAGAAGTAACAGGTCTGAGTTAAAGTTACCTTTTAATGTTGGCGAAAACCAGACACGTACCTGGGTGCTCACAAAAACGAAAGGTGGAATCCGTCTGAAGCATGATCACAGACATACAGATGGAAGCCCTGATAGTATCTCTAACTACGGCGGGGATTCTGATAAAAAGATCAGCACCCGCCTTGCACAGTATTTCCCTGCGGATGAATTTACCTCAAATTTAATTCCGGCAGCCAAAACGAACCGCTGGATCATGGAGTTTAGTTCCGATAAAAAGAAATTTTATTACATACTTGAACGAAACAATGAACTCCGTTTCAAAGCAGAATTCAATTTAGAAATTGAATAGCAGATCTATCATTTGAAGAAAATATTATGAAAAGAATCATATTTTGCCTTTTTCTGGCTTCGCCTTTAGCACTATTTGCTCAGGATTTAGGGAGCCTCAGTGTAGAAAAGATTATGCGCGATCCAAAATGGATGGGTGTTTCTCCCTCAAACATCAAATGGGATGAAAACAGCAAAAACATCTATTTTAACTGGAATCCTGAAAAGCTACAGGAAGATCCTATGTATCAGATTTCATCTGATATGCGCAAGCCCCGAAAAGTATCCGAAGAAATGACGAAAAACCTGGATAAAGGATCAGTTATTTATTCAAAGGACCGAACAAAAGTGCTTTTTGAACGAAAAGGAGATCTTTTTATCAAAACGATTAGTACGGGACAGGAACAGGTGCTCACAAATACCCTTGAACGGGAAACTAATCCTGTGTTTGACAAAAGCGAAAGCAGGGTACTTTTTCAACGCGGCGATAATCTATTCAGCATCTCCATTAGCGGAGTTAAACTTGTACAGCTTAGTAATTTTACCCGCTCTAAAAAACGTGCTGATAGCCCATTATCGAAACAGGATCAATGGCTCAGACAGGATCAGATCAATGAATTTGAGATCATAAAAAAGAGGGAAGCTGATCGAAAAGATCAGGAGGCAAAAAATAAAGCAAATGAGCCTAAAGGTCCGAAAGAATTTTACCTTGATGAACGCAGTATCCTGAATAGTTTACGATTAAGTCCGGATGAAAAGTTTATCGCCTTCCGGGTTATGAAACGTGCCGAGGGCAATAAAAACACCATTGTTCCAAATTATATCAGTACCAGCGGATACACTGAAGATATCAGCGGACGTACGAAAGTGGGTAACGCTTTGCCTGGCTATGAAAGTTATCTTTATGATATCCAAAGGGATACGATTTATGCTATCTCTACCAAAGAGATTCCCGGAATTAAAGATCTGCCTGATTATGTAAAAGAATATTCAAAACAGCTCGAAGAAAGAACAAAGAAAAATGAAGATCGTAAAGTCTCGATCAATGGCCCCTTCTGGAATTCTGATGGCTCATTGGCAGTGGTGACTGTGTCGGCACTCGACAATAAAGACCGCTGGATCATGAAACTGGATCCCCAAAGCGGTAAATTATCACCTCTTGACCGGCAACGGGATGAAGCCTGGATTGGCGGCCCTGGTATAGGTGGTTTCTTTGGCGGGGCCAATATTGGATGGATTGATAACAGTACGATATATTTCCAAAGTGAGGCTACCGGATACTCGCATATCTATACCCTGAATGTAAATTCCGGAGACAAAAAATTACTTACTTCCGGAAAATATGAGGTACAAACACTTCAATTATCGAATGATAAGAAAAGCTTTTATTTCACTGCAAATATGGAGCATCCCGGAATCACTCATTTTTACAGGATCCCTGTTACAGGAGGAACATTTGTTAAACTCACATCAATGAGAGGAGGCAATGAAGTAAGTCTTTCTCCGGATGAAAAATGGCTTGCTATCCGCCATTCAACTTCAAACAGGCCATGGGAACTATACCTGCAGGAAAACAAAGCAGGAGCAAAAGCAGAGAAGATTACCAGCTCCAGCAGTGCAGAATTCGATTCTTATAAATGGCGGGAACCCGAAGTTCTGAGCTTCAAAAACCGCCACGGATCAGATGTGTATGCCAGGGTTTACAAACCAGAAAATCCTGCTCCTTCCAAACCGGCTGTGGTATTTGTTCATGGTGCAGGTTATTTGCAGAATGTGCATTATTGGTGGAGTCAGTATTTCAGGGAATACATGTTCAATAATCTGCTTGCTGATTTGGGATACACGGTAATTGACATCGATTATACTGCAAGCTCAGGCTATGGGCGGGATCACCGTACCGGAATTTATCGTCATATGGGCGGGAAAGACCTGAGCGACCATGTTGATGGGGTTAAATTACTCATTGATAAATATGGTGTTAATCCTAAAAATGTCGGGATTTATGGAGGCTCATACGGAGGGTTTATGACATTGATGGGCCTATTTAATGAACCTGATGTATTTAAATCGGGTGCTGCACTCCGCTCTGTGACCGACTGGGCACATTACAATCATGGTTATACCGCTAACATTCTGAATGAACCTGCCAATGATGAAATTGCCTATAAAAGAAGTTCTCCGATCTATTTTGCCGAAGGTTTAAAAGGTAATTTGCTGATGGCTCATGGAATGGTAGATGTGAATGTTCATTTTCAGGATATTATCCGATTATCACAAAGGCTTATTGAACTTAAAAAAGAGAACTGGGAACTAGCGGTTTATCCGGTTGAAGACCATGGCTTTTTGGAGCCTTCGAGCTGGACTGATGAATATAAACGGATCCTGAAATTATTTGAAAAAACACTCAAATAATCGGCACAGATAGCTAAAACCCTCTAAATGAACGATTTTCGCAATTTTTATTTATAAAAAATGTGGAAAACTTATTTTAGAAAAATAATGAAAAAGTGTATTTTTATAAAATAAAGGTTAATCAACCTTAAGGCTATTTGTCTTACGAAAGTAAAAACGCATTTCAGACATGCAGTGATTGTACTCTGAGAGGTGGGGAATAGCTTTAAGGATCTACAAGTTTTTAATTGTAATTTTTGGGGAAACGGTCAGATATTCAATATCTGACCGTTTTTTTCATTTATACCCTTTCAATGCAATTGATTGCATTGGGCTGAAGCACAATCCAGCCAAAAAAACCAGATCCGGTCCAGATACTTAGTAAATTTTTTGTGTCATCACCTTCAAGCATAGTTTTTTCCATATTTTCGGGTATTATGGATAGTAAACTATGAACTTTCGTCAATTAGGGTTTAGCCTCTTTCTGTTTTTTCCACTATTTGTTTCAGGGCAAAGCTCCATTCAGCTAAATTCATCAGAAATTAAGCTTGGACTAAAAAAATTAAATACTCTGGGTTCCGCATTATATATAGCAGCGCATCCGGATGATGAGAACACCCGTTTACTGGCATTTCTAGCTAAGGAAAAGAAATTCAGAACAGGTTATTTATCCCTGACCCGAGGTGACGGAGGGCAAAACCTGATCGGAAATGAACAATCAGAATTATTAGGGCTCATACGTACCCAGGAATTGCTTGCAGCCAGACGCACTGATGGTGCTGAACAATTCTTCTCAAGAGCAATCGATTTTGGCTTCTCAAAAAATTCGGATGAGACCTTCCGGATCTGGGATAAAGAACAAGTTCTGGCCGATGCGGTTTGGGTAATCAGAAAGTTCAGGCCGGATGTCATCATCACCCGATTCCCTGAAGATGAACGTGCAGGACATGGTCAGCATGCCGCATCTGCAATTATAGCCCGCGAAGCATTTATCGCGGCAGCCGATCCGAAACGTTTCCCCGAACAACTAAAATATGTACAGGCCTGGCAGGCCAGACGAATAGTTTGGAATACCTATAATTTTGGCTCACTAAATACCACTGCCGAAGATCAGTTAAAACTTGATGTCGGTATTTTTAATCCTTTACTGGGTAAAGGCTATGGCGAAATCGCCGCCGAGAGTCGTACCCATCATAAAAGTCAGGGTTTTGGAAGTGCCAGACAGCGCGGACAGGCAGTAGAATATTTTATTCATACAGCAGGAATTTTATCAAAAAACGATCTCTTTGAAGGAATAAACACTCAGTGGAACCGCATCGCCGGAGGGGAAGAAATCGGAAAGATGATAAGTGCGACGGATCAGAATTTTAACACTGATGAACCTTCCTCCTCCGTTCCGGCATTAATCAATATCCTCAAAGCAATTGACAGATTACCCGAAGGTTACTGGAAGGAACAAAAATCCAAAGAGCTAAAAGATCTGATCGCTGCTGCTGCCGGACTTTGGTTTGAGTCCTATACTTTACAGGCTGTACAGGCACTGGGAGATAGTATCCGGCTTCGTTCTGATATTGTACTTCAGTCCAAAATCCCTGTTAAATTGCTGAGCATAAACGGACAAAAACAGGATTTTGATCTGAAAGAAGGGGTATCAAAAAGCATTCAGGGCAGTGTACCGGCAAAAGAGATCACAGAACCTTACTGGCTGTTCGAAAATCATCCGATGGGTATGTTCAAAATCAATGATCAGCAATTAATTGGGTATCCTGAAAAGCCTTCTGCAGCCTCAATTGGCTTTACTTTCAGGATTTCAGATCAGGTAATTTCATATCAGCGCCCGGCGGTTTTTAAATATACAGACCAGGTTCGGGGTGAGGTATACCAGCCATTGATCGTTGCTCCGGCAATCACAGCTAGTATCGCTGATAAAGCTTATGTTTTTTCCGGAAACACCTCCAAAACAATACAGATACTTCTGAAAAGCTTTCGCGATAAAACCGAAGGCAGCCTGAGACCTAAAGTACCCTCAGGATGGAAAATTGAACCCCAGAAAATGGAGTTTAACCTTCCCAAAAAAGGAGATGAAAAAACAGTTCAGTTTACAATCAGCCCAAGTGAACAGGCGGAATCCGGAAAATTCACACTTAGTATTCAGTCGGGTGGACAGACTTATAACCGGGCTCACCGGATCATTGATTATGATCATATTCCAATTCAAAATCTCTTTCCGCTCGCCGAAGCGAAAATTGAACGGGTTGAACTTAAAACAGGTGGTAAAAAGATCGGATATATTGCAGGAGCCGGCGATCTGATCCCTGAATCCTTACAACAAATTGGTTACCAGGTAAGCACCCTGTCAGAAAGCGAGATAATGAATACTGATCTTTCACAATACGATGCAATCATCACCGGTGTCAGAGCTTATAATGTTAATGAAAGATTAGCCCTAATGCAGCCTAAACTGATGGAATATGTCAGTAAAGGGGGAACTTTATTGATTCAATACAATGTAAATAATCCATTGCTGGTACAGAATATTGGTCCGTATCCATTTAAAATAACGCGCGACAGGGTAACTGATGAGAATACGGATGTACGGTTTCTTGAAAAGGATCATCCTGTTTTGAACTATCCGAATAAGATTACAGCGAAAGATTTTGAAGGATGGATTCAGGAACGAGGCCTCTATTTCCTTTCGGATGCTGATCCAAAATACAGCCGTATATTAAGCATGAATGATCCGGGAGAAACACCAAAAGACGGGTCGCTGCTGGTAGCTGATTATGGCAAGGGAAGATTTGTATATACCTCCCTGGTTTTTTTCAGGGAATTACCTGCCGGAATACCCGGTGCATACAGATTATTTGTAAATTTGATCACAAAACAAAAAGAATAATAAAGATGAAAACTGAAAACTCTGCAAAAACTAATAGTGCTTATTACATCGTTCCGGCCGTATTATGTGGTATCCTTACTGCCTGTGTGGTAACTGGATCATTTGGCTACATGGTGTTGGGAGCAATATTGGGTCTTCTTACCGCAGGCTTCTGGGCCAATGTTGTTCAGCATGGAGAAGAAGCCTGATCAGGATCTTCCACCTTTTGTAAAGACATGGAACCAGTTCTACTATCTTCTGATCGTATGGCTGGTACTTCTTATTGTCTTGTTTTATCTGTTCACTAAAACTTATGAATGAGCGGGATTGACTGGATAGTACTGTTTACTACCCTCCTCATAATTGTCGTATATGGCATTTACAAGAGTCGGGGGACAGAAAATATTGAGGGCTATCTCCTTGGAAATCATGCTTTTCCCTGGTATAGTGTAACACTCTCGGTCATGGCCACTCAGGCCAGTGCAATCACTTTTCTTTCGGCTCCCGGACTTGCATTTTCGTCGGGAATGGCATTTGTTCAGTTTTACTTCGGCCTTCCGCTGGCTATGATAGTACTCTGTATCACCTTTGTACCCATTTTTCATAAACTCAAAGTTTATACCGCCTACGAATTTCTTGAAAATCGCTTTGACCTTAAAACAAGGGCATTAACTGCCTTTTTATTCCTGATACAGCGCGGATTATCAACCGGAATTACCATTTATGCGCCATCGATCATACTCTCTACGATTTTAAATATTGATACCACCATTACTACGCTGTTTATCGGCGGACTTGTAATCAGCTATACGGTTTATGGCGGCACAAAAGCGGTTTCCTATACCCAAATGCTGCAAATGGCTGTTATATTTTCTGGGATTCTGATAGCAGGAATCCTGGTCGTAAAAATGCTTCCTGAAAGTGTGGGGTTTGGAAAAGCCTTACAGATAGCCGGTAAAATGGGCCGCACAAATGCGATAGATTTTTCCTTCGACTGGAATAATCAATATACCGTTTGGAGTGGTTTGATCGGCGGATTTTTTCTGCAATTATCCTATTTCGGAACTGATCAGAGTCAGGTAGGCCGATATCTTACCGGTTCATCCGTTGGTCAAAGCAGGCTCGGGTTATTAATGAATGGTCTTTTGAAGATCCCGATGCAGTTTCTGATCCTTCTGATCGGAGTACTTGTATTTACCTTTTATCAGTATCATCAACCACCAATATTTTTTAATAGTTATGAACTCGGCAAGCTGGAAAAGAGTCAGTATAACAAGGAACTGGAACAGATAAAATTAGATTATTCAAATGCATTTACTGAGAAACAGGCAGAAATCAATCGCCTGGAACAGGCAATGGATGCCGAGGATGAATCCGCTATAAACACGCAGCGTACAATTCTGGAGAATGCCGATAAAAAAACCAAAGCAATCCGGCAGCAGGCTGTTGACCTGATGAAAAAGAATGATCCGGACGCTGAAACGAATGATAATAATTATGTGTTCCTAAGTTTTGTCACTAAATATCTTCCTCAGGGACTTATCGGCTTACTGATTGCGATCATTTTCCTGGCATCGATGGGATCCACTTCAAGTGCATTAAATTCCCTGGCTTCAACTACCGTAATAGATATCTATAAGCGACTTGTCAATCCGGATGCTTCGGATGAAAAATATCTTTCGGTATCCAGATGGACCACCATAATCTGGGGCATATTTTGTATCCTGATGGCCTTATATGCAAGTAAAATGGGCAATCTGATTGAGGCGGTTAATATACTGGGCTCATTGTTCTATGGAACCATTCTCGGCATATTCATCGTAGCCTTTTACCTAAAAAAGATTGGAGGCTCAGCAACCTTCACAGCGGCCATCATTACTGAAATTATAATATTTAGCTGCTGGATGATGGATCTTATGGCTTTCTTATGGCTGAATGTTGTGGGTTGTGTGCTTGTGATGCTGATCGCTGTGATACTACAGAAATTTCAAAAAAATGCACTTTCAGGTGAATCCAGCCTATCTGCTTAATAAAGTTATTAAAGTTCCAGTCACAACAAGCAAATGTAAACTCAGAAGAGTGTACTGAGAGAAAGTAATCTCCTTGTATGGGTTTTTGAGCATTGTATAAAAATACCGCATCCCTACGGCAAAAAACAAAACTGCGGGTACCAGATTTAAGCAGATCAGACAATATATACCCATCAGTACTAATATTGTGTAGGCAGTTTTATCAAAAAGGTTTCCAGGTTTTGAAAAGTTTTGTGTTTGGCTCATTCTATTATTTTATTGGGATAGTTTTATGTCTCAGATTAAAGCTGTTTGCTGCTATTCTACAGATTCCAGATCATCTATATTCCTTTGGAGATCATTCAAATGTTTTCCAAAGCTGCTTCTCAACATTTTTTTTGCAAGAAAATGGCAGGCTGGTGTCAAAACAATAATTAATATGATCGTAGTAAGCAACATATAGGGTCTGGACACAAAGTCTTCTACAGATTTGGAGGAACCAATTGCACCGCCAAGTAAAAAACTACCCCCAATACTTACCGGATAAAAAAGTAGCCCTGATCTTAGATGTGCATTCATCCAGTTTTTTACAGATCTGTGTTGTCTCTTTAACTCTTCAAGGACTGATTGATCAGCCATAATTACGGGGTTAATACTTTTGTATTGCTTGTAAGCACTTAAAATACCAAGAATATGAACTACAATTAAGAATACCAGGGCGGCTTTAATTTGCCAGAAATCTATAACAAAAAATAAAATCAGATAAAGACAGCTAAAGAGTATTGTCCACAGCATATTATAAAAAAAGCTGGTTTTGATCTTTTTCAAAGGGCTATTTGATTGACCTTTTGCAATTGCCGAAGTATTAAGAAGAGCAGACAAATCCTCGTCATTCAGCTCGTTCATTTGTTTCCAGTTTTGTTCAGCGTTCATTATTATCGTTTTAAAAGATTTCCAATTTGTTCTTTACAGCGGTGCAGTTTGACCGAAACATTATTTAAGGATATTCCCATAAATTCAGCTATCTCACTGTTTTCATATCCATCCAGATGCATCGAAATAATTGCCCTGTTCGTTTCAGATAATAATCTGATGGCCTGCCGTAGTCTAACCACATCCTCGTTATAAATCGAAAAGGTATCGGTTAGTGTTGAAATATCACTGAGGGAATCAGTATAATCGATCCGGCTGGGCTTTCTTTTTAGCGTCAATATAGTATTCAGGGAAATACGGTAAAGCCAGGTGCTGAACTTGGCATCACCACGAAAGGCGGGCCAGCCCTTCCAGGCATTCAGGATGATCTCCTGATACATATCTTTTTTCTCATCTGCATCGTTGGCATAAATACTGACCAGCTTGAAGATGATGCCTTGATTTTCTTTAACCAGATCTAAAAATTTATTTTCACTCACGTAATTATTTTTAATTCAAGATTAATATTTTTAACTATTTGTGATAAATAGGATTACTAACTATACAATAAGTAACACTTAAGTTCAGAAAATTACAGATGATTGAAAATAAAAAACCCCTGATGAAAAATCATCAGAGGTTAGTGTGAAATTTATTAGGATCAGGTGTCTTTAACGGATTAATGATTTGATCTAGAATTCATGCGCTTCCTCAAAAAACCATCAAAAAGATATAATCCAATGATAATATCTACGAAAAAGAAGATATTGATATAAGTGCTGCTCAGATATTTAGACGAATCAAAAGTGGGCATCGTTAATTCAGGCATCTTGAATCCTGTCGACTGAGACCAGTCTATCTGATAAAACAAAACCCCAAGCAAGGCAGCTATCGTGAAAAGGAAAAATGCTGCAATTCCGAAAATAATCCTTTTATCGATCAATGATTTAAATGAAGCGGGAACAGGTTCCAGGTTGATTCTCTCCATCACATTTCTGGTAAAACCCATCGAAGGCTCATCCTGATCTGCAGCAGAAAGCAGATTATTGAAGGATTTACATTCATCATATACCTGCCGGTAAATTGGATCAGCTTTTATCAGCTGCTCAGTTAACTCTCTCTGCTGAGGACTATCTGTTCCATCCAGATAATCCCATATTCTTTGTTCTATAAGGTTCATAATAATTCCCTCACTTCATGGTGTAAAATATTCTCAATTTTTTCTTTCAGGCGATGCCTTGCCCGGTGCAGCTTTACCTTAACGGTATTTGTTTCCATCCCTAATGCCTTTCCGATCTCTTCGAGCGATTGCTCTCCCTGATAGAAAAGTGTAATTATAGCCGCATCATCAGGTAATAGCTGATCTATAGCCCGGTTCACAAAGACCATTTTAGATTTATGTTCCAGATCATCTGAGTTCAGATCTGAAACATGGTTTTCGACATTCAGCAAACCAGCTACGGTATCAATTGATTGAATATCCAGTCGCTTTTTCCGTAAAAAGGTCATCGCTGTTGTATACACAATACTATATAACCAGGTGCTGAACTTAGAAGTATTTCTAAATGTATTTAAAGAACGGTAAGCCTTTATAAAACAGTCCTGAGCAATTTCTTCAGCATCCTCCCTATTCTTCGCAAATCTTAAAGCCAGCGTAAACACAAAGCGCTGGTGGCGCTTCATAAGGTCGGCATAGGCAGCCTTTTCACCTCCAAGCACCTTATTTATCAGTTCTGTATCTGAATACTTGTTCTGCATCAATCATCCATGTGACGCCTGAATATTTGGAAAGGTTACAGCTTATAATCAGTATTATTTATTAAAGTAAACGAAAAGTTAAGTTGAAAACAAAAAGCCAGTTTTATGATTATAATTGGTCAGATAAGGTATTAAAGATACAATAATTTGATTCTGGAAAGCAGTACCTGGGTGTTATAGGCTGGTTCAGCCCTTTCCTCCGGAGTATTTCCGGCAAGAAATAACCTTCAATATCAAATTCCGAATAGCCGGAAGATACTTCCTCCGGCAAGGTTTATTTTACGCAGTTCTGATTTTCATTGGAATGGGCAGACCGGCAAAAGGACCATTTGCCTTTCGAAAAAACCCGTGGCAGCTGTAGCTTTTTGCCCTTCAGATTTTTATGTTACAGAGGACTTTATGGGCAAAAACTACGGCAGAACACGGGGCTAGCGCGAGCGAAGAAGCACAGGCCTTGCTTTCTAAAACCAGAGAAAATTATTCAATCTATAATATCATAGAAAGATTTTAAAAAGAACCCACATTAAAATAAGAAAAAATCTTCCCGGGTGTAACCTGATTCAAAAAGCTGTTGTCATAGTTTTAAGATCAGATGATCCGCATAGAATTAAATAGTCTATAACCCTTTAAATAAAATTATCATGGTTGGAATTTTAGTACCCATTTTACTTGGCCTCGGCCTTTTAGCTGCAATATTCGGTATCCGTTATCTGCAGAACAAAGAAAATATGTTAATGATCCAAAATGGTATGGACCCGGGAATACGCCGGCCAAAAGGAAGGTCTTATATCAACCTTACCTGGGGCTTGTTATTAATGGGTGCCGGTATCGGATTGTTTTTAGCATACCTGCTGGATAATACCGTTTTGAACTTCGATCATCCCAACAGAGATGAAGATGCCAATGTGGCAATTTATTTCTCACTGATTGCCATATTCGGCGGATTAGGTCTTTTGATTTCACATGTCATCGAAAAAAAGGAAACTAAAGAAGAGAATAAGGCTTAAAAACAGAAAAAGGAGGCTTTAAACCGGCCTCCTTCTTTAGGTTTTAGGAATTATCGCCACAGTCAGCCTGCTGACACAATTCATTTTCCCTCTGTCGTCATACAGCCTGATATCCCAGACATGGGTTTTACCGCCAATATGGATCGGTTTACAAATTCCGGTTACGAAGCCGGATTTTACAGGCCTCAGATGATTGGCATTAACCTCCAATCCTACACCGATATACTTATCCGAATCGACGATCATGTTTGAAGCCACGCTACCCAGCGACTCAGCAAGAACCACTGAAGCACCTCCGTGGAGTATTCCATGAGGCTGATGCGTTTTTTCATTTACAGGCATCCGGGCGGAAATAGAATCCTCAGTAATTTCGGTAAATTCTATTCCAATCAGTTCACCGATATGTCCTTTGGGTCTGCCATTGAGCTCTTCGACAGTATAATCCCTTGACCAGATCATAAATATCTTTCTTTAAGAATCCGCATATGATGATTCAGATGACCGGCAATAATAAAAACCAGGGCTTTAACAGAAATAGGTTTTTCATTTGAAATTCCAACACGTGCAAGCTCAGTCTCATTCAAACTTTTGATCAGAAACAGATTAGCTTTCCGCAGATGCTCAAACTCTTCGGCCATGCTCCCCAGGCTTCTGTCTTCAAAATGTGCATTCGCCACATAATCATTCTCTTCAAAACCGGCTAAGGGAGTGGCATCGTTTCGGGCAATCCTCAGAGTTCGGTAAGCCATAATCCTTTCTGTATCCAATATATGGCCAAGAAGTTCTATAATAGTCCATTTTCCTTCAGCATAGGCAAAACCGGCCTTTTCTGCAGGTATTTGCTTTAACAATGTCTGAAAGGATTCGATCTGATGTTCCAGCTCAGCAAGTACATCATCTTTTACAGTATCAATATATCCCTTGTAAAAAACAGGATATTCATCAGCTTGTGGTCGGTTCATAGGTCATATTACTTTTTAAAACAATTCGGAAGGTTGTTCCTTTCCCGATTTCAGATTCTTTAACAAAGACACTCCCCTGGTGATAATTTTCTACGATCCTTTTGGTAAGCGAAAGGCCCAATCCCCATCCACGCTTGCGAGTGGTGTATCCGGGCTGAAATACCGCTTCAAATTTAAGACGTGGTATACCTCCTCCGGTATCAGAAATATCAATAAATACCTGTTCCTTCACCAGATTTTCCCTGATCTCAACTTTAATGCTCCCGGCACCTTCAATTGCATTCACCGCATTTTTCAGAATATTCTCAATTACCCAGTCGAACAGCGGAACATTGATCAGTGCCTCAACCTGTTTATCACCTTTAAGAATAAATTCAATCTTATCACTCACTCTGACCCTGAAATAATTAACGAATTCCTCAACCACATCATATACCACGTGATTGTGGAGAATGGGCTTGGATCCGATCTTCGAAAACCTGTCGGCAACCACCTCAAGGCGCTTCACATCATTCTCCATTTCAAGGATAAGCGGATCATCCGGTACATTGAACCTTGATTTAAGCAGCTCCGTCCAGGCCATTAATGAAGAGATCGGTGTACCCAGCTGATGGGCGGTTTCTTTGGCCAATCCGACCCAAACCTGATCCTGTTCCAATCTCTTTGCGGAACTGAAAACAGCATATGCCACCAGTAAAAAGATAGCGATCACCGATAACTGAATGTAGGGGAATGCTCGCAGTTGAGTTAAAAGCATCGAATCCTTATAATAAACATACCACCGCTGATTACCCATAGTATTAAGATCCAGAACTATAGGCTCGGGGTGCTGAGATTTCATCTCCTTTAACTCCCTTCTGAAATATTTAGGATCATATTTTTTGGTCGTATCAGAATCGAGCTCAAAATTAGTTTTAGTACTGTCGAGTCCGCGCCAGGTGACGATATTCTCTGCCGAATCAACCACAATTGCAGGAACAGCAAGGCTATCTCTCATGCTGTAAATAAAGGTGATATACTCATCATTCACGTCAGGCATGGCGATGATATTACGGGTACTTTTGGCCCACAATTCTGCCCTGGTACGCTCAGCTACCGATATATTCCTGACCAGATAATCCGTATACCACAATGAGGCACCGGCAATAACCACTGCAAAAGCAAGTAAAATAAACTTCCAGCGGCGTTTCCATTCGTATTGGTTCATATCGATAAGCAAATTACAAAAGGAAAATGAAAGGTAGGAATTTAGTTGTTAGTTGGTTGGTTGTTGGTTGTTAGGAATGTAGTGGTTCATTGAAAATCCATTGTCAATTGTGAACCCTACATTCTCAACTCTCAATTCTCAACTCTCAATTCTCAACTCTCAATTCTCAACTATTCCCTATCTTTGCCCCATGCCCGATATCACTAAAAAAGTAAGAGTACGATTTGCACCCAGCCCTACAGGAGGTTTACATCTTGGAGGAGTAAGAACTGTGTTATTTAATTACCTTTTTGCCCGCAAACACGGCGGTGATTTTATACTCAGAATAGAAGATACCGATCAAAGCCGCTATGTTGAGGGGGCAGAACAATACATACTTGATTGCCTCGCTTGGTGCGGATTAAATCCGGATGAAGGCCCAGAGAATGGCGGACCTTATGCTCCATACCGTCAGAGTGAGCGAAAGGAAAATTACCGGAAATACGCCGAGCAACTGGTCAGTGATGGTTATGCATATTATGCATTCGATACTCCTGCAGAACTGGATGAGCAGCGGCAAAAATTTCCAAACTTTCGTTACGGGCATGAAAACCGTGATACTTTAAGGAATTCCCTGAACCTGTCGCAGGAAGAAACTCAGTCGCTCCTGGATCAGGGAGTAGCGCATGTTATCCGTATCAAGGTTCCGGTTGATGATACGGTTCATTTTTACGATATGATTCGCGGGGATGTCAGCTTTGACACCAATCTTGTTGATGATAAAGTACTTTTAAAGGCAGATGGCATGCCTACCTATCACCTTGCGGTGGTTGTGGATGATTATCTGATGAAAATTAGCCATGCCTTCCGCGGAGAAGAATGGCTCCCTTCAGCACCGGTTCATATTCTGCTTTGGGAATATCTTGGATGGAAAGCAGATATGCCTCATTGGGTACATCTTCCTTTAATCCTAAAACCTGATGGAAATGGTAAATTAAGCAAGCGTGATGGCGACCGGCTTGGTTTCCCTGTATATGCAATGAACTGGAAAGATCCGAAAAGCGGAGAAATCACCAGGGGATTCCGTGAGATGGGATACCTGCCCGAAGCTTTTGTCAATATGCTGGCCCTTCTAGGCTGGAATGACGGAACTGAGCAGGAGATCTTCAGCATGGATGAACTTATTGAGAAATTCAGCATTGAACGGGTAAGCAAAGCCGGTGCAAAATTTGATTTTGAGAAAGCGAAGTGGTTTAATCATGAGTATATCAAGAGGTCTGAGGTATCAGGTATCAGGTATCAGGTGCTTGAGATTTTGAAAGCAAAAGACATCCAAATTGAGGATAATGAATACTTTGATAAAGTTCTTGAGACTGTAAAAGAGCGCATGACCTTTCTTCAGGATTTCTGGGATCAGGCCTCATTCTTCTTTGAGCAGCCTGCATTTTATGATCTGAATGCGGTAAAACCCAAATGGAGCGATGCCAAAACAGAATATTTCAATGAGCTGATCAAAACCTGGGAAGGGACAAAGGCCTGGGATGCCGTAAATCTGGAAACTGTTTTTAAAACGTTAGCGGAGGAAAAGAGCATTAAACCGGGTGAGCTGATGTTACCATTCAGGGTTATGCTTGTAGGGGGTAAATTTGGTCCTGGAGTTTTTGATATCGCTGTGCTTCTTGGAAAAGAGGAAACTATTCAGAGGATAAGAAAGGCGATAATTGCTTTTACGGAGGAGTAATGACTTACGAAATCACCTGGGCATAAAGAAAGTTGATTTCGTCAGTCGCTCAATCAAGATGTGACCCGATAGCTATCGGAGGACGAATTTATAAGACTTTTTAAAATGTGTTGAAAGAGGTTCCCGCCTTCGCGGGAATGACAAGTGTTGTTTTGAGAATTGGAGATTCCAGCCTTCGCTGGAATCGTAATGGGGAACCTAAATAATTGATGGAGCTTTTTTGTATTTGGTATTTAGGGATTAAAATCACATCTCAGACAAAATACCATCCCCTTTTTCCTAAAAGGTTAATTCATATATTTAATTAACCAAATCCTCAATAATGAATTTCACGCCTTCATTTATCCCTCAAAGGGCAAACACCTGTTACATCCTGATTCTGGCCCTTATTGTTTGCATGAATTTTACAGCCTGCAAAACAAAAGAAAGCCCAACCCTGGCTATTGTCAATGCCCGCATCTGGACCGGTGATGAGGCTCAGCCCTGGGCAGAAGCAATCGCAATAAATGGAGAAAAGATAATCCATGTTGGAAGCAGTGAAGAAGTCAGGAAAATGCTGACTGATAGTACTAAACTTATTGATGCCCAAGGTCAGATGCTCGTACCAGGATTTAATGATTCTCACGTTCATTTTATTGATGGTGGTTTCGGACTGTCCTCTGTCTCTCTGCGTGATGCAAAAACAAAACAGGAATTTATTGATCGTATCGCTGCCTTTGTCAAAACGGTTCCTGCAGGTACATGGATTTTGAATGGCGACTGGGACCATACGAATTGGGGTGGTGAACTACCGCAAGCCAGCTGGATCGATTCGATGAGCGCCAATCATCCGGTTTTCATTCAGCGTCTTGACGGGCACATGGGTCTCGCAAATTCTGCGGCAATGAGAATCGCAAAAATAAATAACGCTACTGCGGATGTTGAAGGTGGCTCGATAGTTCGTGCTAAAAATGGAATGCCCGAAGGTATTTTCAAGGACAATGCAATGGGACTGATTGGTCAGCATATTTCCGATCCACCGGATGAGTTAAAAGACAGAGCGCTTCAGGCAGCGATGAAATATGTAGCAGAAAATGGTGTTACTTCAGTACAAAGCATGGGTGGCTGGCAGGATCTGGAAGTCTACCGCAGAGCTGCAAAGAAGGGACTCTTAAACACACGAATCTATGCTGTAGTTCCATTGTATACCTGGAAAAAACTTGATGAAGAAATTAAAAAATCTGGAAAAGGCGATTCCTGGTTAAAGATCGGGGGATTAAAGGGATTTGTTGACGGATCTTTGGGATCACATACCGCGGCCTTTAAAAAGCCATTCAGCGATACCCCAACCGATAGCGGCTTTCTCGTTACCCCGGTAAAAGAACTCTAT
Organism: Pedobacter sp.; assembly: GCA_036676565.1. Taxonomy (GTDB): domain Bacteria; phylum Bacteroidota; class Bacteroidia; order Sphingobacteriales; family Sphingobacteriaceae; genus Daejeonella. The sequence goes on along the minus strand of JAKFCP010000013.1, from coordinate 111,038 downwards.
GAGCAAATATCCGCCGCCGACAAAGCCGGATTGCAGGTTATGGTGCATGCCATAGGCGATAAAGCGATTGAAGAACAACTGAATATTTTTGAAAGGGTTGAAAAGGAAAATGGAAGACGTGACAGGCGCTTCCGCATTGAACATGCCCAGCATATCGCTCCCGAAGATTTGAGCCGCTTCAAAACCCTGAATATCATTGCCAGTATGCAGCCCTATCATGCGATTGATGATGGCAGATGGGCTGAAAAAGTAATCGGCCCTGAACGTATCAAAACAACCTATGCTTTTAAAAGCCTGCTGGATAATCAGGCGGTTCTTGCCTTTGGAAGCGACTGGTTTGTAGCCCCTCCAACACCCCTTGTCGGAATCTATGCTGCGGTGACCCGTCGCACACTGGATGATAAAAACCCCGGAGGATGGGTCCCTGAACAAAGAATCAGTGTTGAACAGGCCTTAAAAGCATATACCTACAATTCGGCTTACGCCTCCTTTGATGAAAACAATAAAGGAATTTTAAAAAAGGACTATCTCGCAGATTTCGTAATTCTGGATCAAAATTTGTTTGATATCAGACCGGAAGCCATCAGGGATGTCAAAGTAATGAAGACCTTTACAGGTGGAAAGCTGGTTTTTGAACGGGATAAAAAATAGATTTGTTTTAAATATTTGAAGAATCAATTTTAATAATTTCATTAAAAATATAGGAATATGAAGTGGCTAGGCAGACGCGGAAGCGGAAATATTGATGACAGACGTGGCATGAGCGGTGGCGGTATGGCCATTGGCGGAGGGACAATTATTCTTGTTATCCTTGGCTTATTATTTGGCGGTGATCCGCAATCCATTTTAAATCAGGTATCTCAGAATCAGCCTGTTCAGGAAGGTAAGGTTGGTTCACCACAGGATGATGCCGGTAAATTTGCCGATGTGGTTCTGGCAGATACCGATGAGTTATGGACAGAAGTGTTCCGGGAAAACGGCAAGCAATACGAACGGCCAACCATGGTTCTGTTCGATGACCTTGTGGCTTCTGCCTGCGGTTCAGCAAGCTCTGCCACCGGGCCGTTTTACTGTCCATCAGATCGTCAGATCTACCTTGACCTAAGCTTCCAGGCAGAGCTTAAGAATAAGTTTGGAGCCGGCGGCGATTTCCCGATGGCCTATGTCATTGCCCATGAAGTAGGGCATCATGTTCAGAATCTTCTTGGAGTTTCAGAAAATGTTCAACGATTGCGCAGCAGCCTGAGTGAAGCCGAGTATAACCAATTATCAGTAAAACTGGAATTGCAGGCAGATTTTTATGCCGGTATTTATGCTAACTATATTCAGAAACTACAGCAAAATGGTGAAAGTGTACTGGAAGCAGGTGATATTGAAGAAGCTCTTACAGCAGCCAGCGCAATCGGCGACGACCGCCTGCAGAAACAATCCCAGGGCAGGGTAGTTCCTGATTCTTTTACCCACGGTACCTCAGAGCAGCGAATGAAATGGTTCAAAAAAGGCTATGAAAGCGGTGATATGAAGCAGGGTGATACGTTTAATGCGAGGGATTTGTAGAGTCTTATCCCGTCATTTCGAAGAGCGAACGGAATTGAAATAACCACTCCGGTTATCACGCGAGGAGAAATCTGTTGAGTATGGGTTTGTCATTGCGAGCGCAGCGCGGCAATCCCAAAACTATAAGTATTAAATGTCGTGAGATTGCTTCGTCGTGCCTCCTCGCAATGACACACGTTCCTACCATGTCATTGTGAGTTTTGCATTTTGTCATTGCGGGCCTTGGGTTTGCCATTGCTGAGCGTTGGGTTTTGTCATTGCGAGCGCAGCGCGGCAATCCCAAAACTACTAATACTAACTTTCATGAGATTGCTTCGTCGTACCTCCTCGCAATGACACAGGCTTGGTGCCTTCCGGTCCGGTCAGTCGTACCTCCTTCGAAATGACGGACAATCCAACACCCGTCATTTCGACGAGCGAACTAAATTGATGTAATTAATCAGATTTTCAACGCGAGGAGAAATCTTTTGAATAAGGCAGTGCCGGTAAGAACGAGATTTCTCAGTCGTACCTCCTTCGAAATGACGGAGGTTTTCACTCTCAACCCGATAACTATCAGATCAAAATTCTCAATTCTCAACTCTCAACTCTCAATTAAAACTAAACCTCGCTTCTCAACACCTCCAGCGGCGGCCTGTTCAGCACCCCTCTGCTGTTAAATAATCCAATCAATACCGTTAATGAAGTAATCAGCAGGAACAGGATCAAAACCGGAAGTATTTCCGGAGAAAAAGTAGTCTCGAACACGAATCTTGCCAAGCCCCAGCTTGCTACCAGCGCTAAAACAATACCCGCACCGGCAGCCAAAGCACCGAGGAAGAAATACTCCAGGGCCGTAATTACGAGAATCTGTTTGCGACTGGCGCCCATCGTTCGTAATAAAACACTCTCCCTAATCCGCTGGTATTTACTGATCAGCACCGAAGCGATCAGAACTATCAAGCCTGTAATGATACTGAATGCGGCCATGAAACGGATTACAAAGCCCATTTTATCCAGAATCTCATCCAGCACACTTAGAACCAGTCCGAGATCGATCATCGAAATATTGGGAAAGGTCTTTACGACAGCCTGCTGGTATTTCGCCGACAATTCATTGGAAGGAACCTGGGTAAGCAGCACATGAAACTGTGGGGCATCCTCCAGAACACCAGTTGGAAAGATCAGGATAAAGTTGGTCTGAATACGGTTCCAGTCCACCTTCCGGGTACTGCCAACCAAAGCTTTTAAAGGAGCGCCCTGTACATTAAAGGTCAGTTCATCCCCTATTTTCACCCCGATACGTTTTGCATAACCATCCTCCAAAGAAACATAAACCGGCTTACCCGGTTCAGCCTTTCCAATCCATTTCCCATCAACAAGCTCTTCCGAATCGCTCAGACTATCCCGGTAGGTAACACGGTATTCCCGTTCCAGTCCGCGCATTGCACCCCAGGCGACACTATCCTTTTTATAGCTCGCAGCATTGCGTCCCTTGATCTCGGTCATCCGCATATTCACGATCGGAACTTCCTGTAAAACAGGCAGATTTAAACTCTTCGTCAAATCAGCCACGGCCTGCTTCTGATTAGTCTGAATATCAAAGAGCACCATATTAGGCTGATTTTTACTTGATGAACGCGTAACCCGGTTGATCAGAATATCCTGAACGAAGAAGAGTGTACAGATAAAGGCAGTCCCCAGACCAATTGAAACCACCAGAATCAATGTCTGATTATTCGGCCTGAAAAGATTAGCAAAACCCTGTCTCCATAAATAAGACCAGGAAGATGGAAAATAGCGTCTTGCAAGCCACATCATCGCATAAGCCAAAGCAGCAAGGGTAATAAATCCGGCCAGCACCCCCGTGGTAAAGAATACCGTCTTCTTTATCGAACCCATCTGCAGGTAGGTAAAGCCAAAAATGAAGAGCACGATTATAAAATAAACCAGCCATTTTATAGGATCCTTAAACAGGGAAGTTTCTTCCAATGAAAGACGGAGTGTATTTAAAGGTGATATATTCCTGACCGACACCAGGGGCAGGAGGGCAAATAATATCGAAATGATTAAACCGAGTAAAAGACCTTGTCCGACAGCCATCCATGAAATGGCAACAGTGATCTCAACCGGTAGAAAGTCTTTCAGAACGATTGGCAAGAACTGCTGGATGAGTGTTCCCAAAACAGCACCGATCAGGGATCCAATCAAACCAATACCGGCAATCTGGATCAGATAGATCAGAAATGCCTGTCTTGAACTGGCACCCAGGCAACGCAGCACAGCAATGGTATTGATCTTTTCACGAATATAAATATGAATGGCGCTGGCCACACCTATACAGCCTAACAGAAGCGCAATGAAGCCTACCAGAGCGAGAAATTCGGTCATATCTTCAAAAGAACGGCCTGTATTTTCCTTCCGGGATTCAATGGTTTCATAATCAAGCTCTGCCTTTTCGAGCTTTGGCTCAAGGCGTTTAGCTAGTTTATTTACATTAGTTTCAGGAGGAAATTTATAATAGAAATTATAAGTGATGCGGCTTCCCTTTTGTGAAAGACCTGTCTCTTCAAGGTAAGAAAGCGGAATATAAACGATCGGAGCAACGGCAGCATTAAAGCCCGTCTGACCCGGAGCTTTGTTCAGAACCCCGGCAATCTCAAAAATGACCTCGCCCACTTTTATTGAATCACCCGGCTTTCCATCATACTGAAGCATCAGGGTTTTATCAACCAATGCCTGCTTCCCGAGCCTGAAACTGCGGCTCGCAGTTTTCGGTGTAGTTTCTATATCTCCGTAATAAGGAAAATCTCCGGATAAGGCCCTGACATTCACCAGACGGGTGCCCCCATTCTTTTGAAAATAGACCATGGAAGCAAAAGTCCGCTCTTCTGAACGCTCAGTCCCCAGGGATTTGAGCATTGGCAGGGCCTCCTCTTTGACAGTCTTATTGGTCTCAATGATCAGATCAGCACCCAGCAGACTTTTAGCCTGTGAATCAATATCATTCCTGAGGTTGTATTCAAAAGAATAAATAGCTACTAATGCGGCAATTCCAAGGATGATCGAGGAAATGAACAGAAATAAGCGCGAGCGGTTACGCCTGCTATCCCGCCATGCCATGAGCAAGAGCCATTTGAAATTGAGGGAACTTTTATGCTCCTCTATACCAGGCTCGTTAAGCTCCGACATGATCCGGCTTTTCAGAATTTTCAATATTAGTCTTCACATCCGAAACCAGGGAACCACCTTTGATTCGGATAATGCGCTGAGTTTTGGAAGCCATTTCAAGATCATGGGTAACCAGAACCAGAGTTGTTCCGGCCTCTTTATTCAGATCAAAGATCAGTTTTACGACCTTTTCACTCGTTTCCGCATCCAGATTTCCTGTTGGTTCATCGGCAAATAAGATCTTTGGGGAATTTGAAAAAGCCCTTGCCAGCGAAACCCTTTGCTGTTCTCCACCGGATAATTGCGTTGGATAATGATGCCCGCGATCAGCCAGACCAACCTTATCAAGTAATTCCAGTGCCCGCGGACGGATATTCTTTTCTCCTCTCAGCTCCAGAGGAACCATTACATTTTCTAAGGCGGTTAGGGTTGGCAAGAGCTGGAAGTTCTGGAAAATAAAACCCACATGCTGATTCCTGACCTGGGCCCGCTGATCCTCGTTCAGATTATCCAGACGGATATGATTGAGCTCCACGATGCCCGAAGTCGAGCGATCAAGACCTGCACATAAACCAAGAAGCGTTGTTTTACCGCTTCCCGAAGGACCGACGATCGACATCGTAGAGCCTGCCTCTATTGCAAAACTTATATCATCCAAAACAGTCAGCGTGCGCCCCCCGCTCTGATAGGTTTTACTCAAATTCTGAATATTCAGTATAATGTCCAAGCTGTCTGATTAAATTAATATTGGATTCAACAATCTTCGCAAAATAAACAAAATGAAGGTCTTAGCCTGACCTGCTTTGTAAAAATCTTCTCATATTATTGGATGGTGGAGGGTGGGGGATGTTACAAATGGATGGGTTTCAATGAAGATATACTGGCTAAATAACTATTTCCCAGGATAGGCATTAGTGATTATGTAAATACTACACTTAAACTCCAATGATGAGAAAGAATTCTAATATTAGTAGCTGGAATATGCTAAAAGCAAGGTTGAAAACTGCAACAAATTAATTTCCGGCATGAACCTGGGAATTTCTCAATGTTATATACGGCATTAGTTATTTGTGAAGACTATTTCGCATATGGGAAATTTCTGGATACTTTTCTCATCATACGTTCAACCAAATCATCGGTAGATCCCCCAACACTATCGTCCATAGATTTAAAGAAACGCCATAAAAGCTCGCCATCAGATGCATTATTTAAAGTTAAAACTAAACTACCAGTTCCTGTTTTTCCCCCAAATCCTCCAAGTAATACCATAGAAGCAATTGCTGCTCCATCTGATTTGGTCTGCTCGGTTTCAAAAAGACCTCCTAATACAGCATCCACTCCTAAGGCTTTTGCAACTTCATCTTTGGTATATTCATCTAACTTCCCTTCCATACCGGCTTTTTTCAAAAGTATATTGGTCTTATCTATGTCCTGAAAAGCCACAGAATATTGATCGGATTTTCGCAACAAAAAAGTGTACATGCTTCCTTGTATGGATTTGGCCATTTTCTGCTCCTGGTCCAAATTACCCTCCAAACTATAGCCCTTTGGTTGTTTACGATATGTGATCTTAACATTAAAAGGCAAAATTGCGACTGTTTTATGTAATTGAATGGTCGATTTTAATTTGGGACTTTCAAACATTTGTTTTGAACCCTCAAGTTGAGCAAATGCAATAGAGGGAATAAAAAAAGCAAAAAAGATAAGTTTCTTCATAATATTTTTAATTATAGAAAGTGTACTGTATTTAAGAATACAATGTAATGATTTTAATTCCTCTAAAGATCATTTGATCTGATTATGGCTCCAGATGTTACACCTAATCTAAATTTTAACCAGTTTTAATATGTTTCAATCTCTTATCCAAACTCCGGGCTTACCTTAACACCCATTTGCAGAGGTTCAACTGTGGCAGCAGTAGAATTATATCGTCGATTTAAAAAATTTATTTAATTGATATTCAACTAGTTATAAATTACAATGTAATATTATTTTGTATTATAGAATATTTACTTCTACACTTGTAGAACAAAATACTTATTTGTAGAACAATGCAATTAACAAAGACAGAAGAACAGCTCATGCAATACTTGTGGGAAAAGGAAAAGGCTTTCATGAAAGACCTCATTGACGCTTACCCGGAGCCGAGGCCGGCAGCTACTACAATTGCAACTTTATTGAAAAGAATGGCGGATAAAAAATTCATTGGTTACAAACTTTATGGCAACTCAAGGGAGTATCATCCCCTGGTTAAAAAATCAGATTACTTTTCAAGACACATGAGCGGACTTATCAAAACTTTCTTCAATGACTCGGCTTCACAGTTTGCATCATTCTTTACCAAAGAATCAGACCTGAGTCAGGCTGAGCTTGAAGAACTAAAGAAAATAATTGATCAGGAAATTAACAAAAAGAAAAGACTATGATAGAATATCTTATCAAATCAGGACTAATCCTTATCATCTTGCTGGCGGTTTACCATATCTGGCTCGAAAAAGAGAAAATGCATCAGTTTAACAGATTCTTTCTCATTCTCAGTGTTGTTTTTGGCCTGACAGTTCCACTGATAAGCTTTGAGGTATTCTCAAAGATGGAAGTTGAACTATCACCAGTAATGAACCTGACATCAGCCCCTCTGATTACCACTTTTCCTGAGGTAACTAATCAGGTTATAGTTGAAGATTACAGTTATTGGCCAGTAATTATCTACGGAATCGTTGCCCTTCTACTCCTGCTTAAGTTCGTTGTTAATCTCGTAAAATTAAAATTAAAAGTTAGCAGAAATCAACAGAAAAGAACTGCTGAGGGGACAATCGTTTTAATAAAGGAAAAAGTGATCCCGCATAGTTTTCTGTCCTATACATTTCTGTATGAGGAGGACTATTTGAATAATCGTATCGAGGATGAGATTATCAGGCATGAGTTTGCACATATCAGGCAAAAACATTCAGCAGACCTGCTCTTCATAGAGTTTTTGAAAATTATCTTCTGGTTTAACCCTGTTTTCATATTATATAAAAAAGCCATTCAGCTAAATCACGAGTTTTTGGCAGATGAGGCAGTGGTTAAACTATCTAATAATGTATCAGCTTATCAACAAATACTTTTACAAAAAGTCAGCTTAAAAAAAACGGTTAATCTGGCAAGTAATCTAAATTATTCAGTTACTAAAAAAAGATTTAAAATGATGAAAAAGCAAACTTCAAAAACATGGAAAATGATAAAAGGTTTATCAATGTTTCCAGTTGCAGCAATCCTGATATTAACATTTAGTAATCAGATCTTCGCTGATGCTGATTCGGTAAGCCCGGGGTTAAATACCAATCTAACCGCCAGTAATCAAATTTCAAAAGATAAATTCTATGGTGGAGGGATTGTAAGGTTCAAAAATGCTTCCGGCGAAATGCTAACAAAAAAATACGAAGCACTGACTATTGAGGAGAAAAAATTATTCCCGGCGCCTTTAATCCCAACAGCAGAGTTATTTAAAACCTGGCAGGATACTGATAAGTTCGTTATACTTATTGGATATGGAAAAATCAAAGAAAGTATCCGCGAATTAAAGTCTAGTGATTTTGTAACATATTACTCATTAAAATCCCCTGTAGATTCGAAAACTTATGTTAATCTGATCAAACCTGATTGGCTGGAAGACTACAAAAAATATGGAGGAATATTTAACATGGATAATGAAGGTTTAGTATTGATTCCACCACCACCCATTGTTATGCCTGCAAAAAATTGAAAGAATAAGCTGATGCAATAAAATGGCCGGGGAATATTCCTCTGCCATTTTGTTGTATAAATTAGCTATAAACTTAGATAAAATTCTTCTGATCTCAATTTGATGACCATCATTCTACATATCAGAGCTTTAAGATCCCCATTTTCAATTCCAATTCTCCCCCTAAACCCGTATATTGTTTTGACAAATCCTGATTAAAGCTGAAGAAAAGGATTTGGATATAAGAGGAACATTAAATTTACAGTGAAATCAAGCTTATGAAAAACCATTCAAAGTTTACCATCGCCAGCCTGCTGCTGTTTTTATTTTTGATGCCAATGGCTCAGGCATCCAGACCTGTAAGAATCGCGACGATCGGGGCATCCCCTAACATCAATAAAAATCAGTCGCCGGACGCTTTAGTGGACCAGATGATTAGTTTTTGGCAGGGCCAGCTCAATCAGGTTCTTAATTCTAAACTGGATTTGATTGTATTGCCTGAAATTTGTGATGTGCCGGCAGGTTTGAGTACTGCAGAGCAAAAAATTTATGTCGAAGCAAAGAAAAACAAACTTTCAGACTTTTTTGCCAAAATAGCCAGGGAGAATAATTGCTATATCGCCTTTGGATCATTACATAATACTGATAAAGGTCTTCGCAATTCCCTGATTTTATTAGACAGGTCCGGTAAAATAGCCGGGACTTACCACAAGAACTTTCCAACTATTCCTGAAATGGAGCAGGGGGTTGTTCCGGGTGATCAGACTCCTATTATTCAATGTGATTTCGGTACAATTGGAATGGCCATTTGTTTTGATTTGAATTATGATGAATTGCGTTTAAAATATGCACAACAGCAGCCTGATATCATCCTCTTTTCCTCGGTCTACCATGGGGGATTGATGCAAAGCGTATGGGCCTATTCCTGCCGTTCTTATTTTGTAAGTGCCATTGGAGTTGTACAATTACCATCGGAAGTTCTTAATCCCCTGGGGGAGATTGTCGCAACTAGCACCAATTACTTCAATTATACGCTCGCCACCATTAACCTGGATTATGAATTAGCACACCTGGATTATAACTGGGATAAACTCAAAAAGCTAAAGGCGAAATACGGGGATGCGGTTAGCATTCATGATCCCGGAAAAGTTGGTTCTATAATGATTTCCAGTGAAGATAAAGCCGTAACTGCCAAACAGATGGTTAAGGAATTCGATATCGAACTTCTGGATACCTATTTTGACCGCTCCAGAATGTTTAGAAAAAAGCAAATGGTTTTACCTTAAATGAAACGTTAAAATTATTGGGCTTTACGGATTAATAATTTAACCTAAACGAAAATTTCCTTGCAGTCTTTTGCTGAAATCTTCGATCAATTTACCACCCTGAAAGGTAGCTGATTTGTATAAAGTTTGTACCTGATTCGCCAATCCTTCGGCAGTTCTTCGGGTGCCCTTCGCTTGCCGCCGAAAGCCAGTCGAAGCCCTGTTGAAGCAGTCACGAATCTGTTAGGAATCTGTCTCGAAGCAGACTCGAACCTCTGTCGAAGCCCAGTCGAACAGCAGTCGAACAGCAGTCGAAGCGGACTCGAAGGAATTGAACATTTTCCCGAACAAAAAGTAGAAAAAATGCGTTTTAAGGTAGATTACATGAACAAAATGTAAGTTTTCCCGAAGAAACACGCTGGAAACTTATTGTTTGAATTTAAGGCCTGAATAAAGAATTCTGTTGAGATTTTGCACCTTGCCTGAACCCATTGTCATCAGGATTGAGATCTTATTTCTGGCTGCCTTATTTTAGCCTTAAATCGGAAAACAGTCCCGGAGTTCTGAGCTCCCGGAGACTTGAATTAAATTTACAAAAAATCCCGATTTTTAACCTGATTTTTTTGCTGCTCCCGATGGCAGGCATGAAGGAAAAGCTTTATAATTTGCAAGCTAAATTGGATCCGAAAATCTTTTATTACTAATGCAAACATTTGAGGGGGCATTGATGTAAGCCCTTAAGCCTGAGAATCATCAGGATCTGATAATAAATTAAAATTTTCTTTATAGTTAAACCACCTAAGCTTAAAGCAGAAAGCTTAAAGCTAAAAGCATCCAGGCTAATCCAGCTTCCACTTCGCCGCCAGCTCCGCATTAAATCCATCCGCATCTTTAGGATTAGGCTCCCCTTTGCCTGTACTGATCAACTTGTACAGACTATTCCTGATATAGCCGCTCCAGGCATCATGGCATACCTTATAACATTCGTACTCTGGCACCAGACCTTCATGGGTAAACTGTACCAGAGTTTTACCATTTTCTTCTTTGATATCAAAAATGAGTTTGGTATTGACCCATTCCGACTTATCACCAACGAAATTGAACTCATTGTCGAGCACCAGATAAACTAATTTCTTCACTGGAAGGGCTTCAATCAGCTTGATTTTACAGAGATGAATTTCTTTGTAATGGTAAAAGAACTCTTCATTGAGCTTATCGGTATTGCCCTCAATTTCTTCGGACCACCAGCCGTGAAAGTTTTTAATTGCATTGAATGCTGCTGCCGGGCTTTTGTCGACAAGGATGTTTGTGGTGAAACTTTTGTTTTGCATGGGGTTGTTAGGTGTGAGGTTTCAGGTATCAGGTATTGGGTGTGAGGAATGCAGGTAAACAACTACTAATCATTATCTGCATCGATAAGTGGCAATAGCTTGCCTTGCAAATACTGGGTCCAGGCCGGGGCACAGGCTTCGTAACATTCTGCTTCGGGCTTCAAGCCTTCATGGGTAAATACCAATTTGGTTTTGTTACCAATTTGCGAGATCTCAAAAATCACCTTGCTGCCTGTCCATTCGTCCTGCTTTTGAATGAAATTCAGCTTGCTTTCTATAGTCAGCCAGACGACTTTCTTATTGGGGATTAATCCACCAATTTATGCCTCGTAAAATGAACCCCTTCTCCGGCACTGAAACTAAACTCATCATTGAGTTTCTCTGTGTCACCAATAATTTCTTCCGAATAATATCCCGACCACCAGTTGCGAACATTATTAACAGACTGAAATACCTTTTCGGGACTCTGATCAGTTAGCAGGCTTAGCGTGAAGTCTTTTGTTGTCATAGGTCATTTAGATTTGTATGAAACAAAAATATTTGCTATAAAGCATTTCAGCAGGTGGCTAAATAGACATTATGGAGGGTTGATATAGACAAGTCAGTATACTAGCTTTGTACATGTGCATTATGTTTTTAATGCTCAGTAGACCTTTCTCAATTCCCAAAATGAAACATATCACGATTCTGGTCCCATCAGGCGAAGGCAATAACCTCAGCAGCATTGTTGGTGCCTACAAAATACTCTCCAGAGCTAACGCCTATTGCCAGCAGAAAGGCAGGGGCGATTTGTTAAGGATCCAATTAGCAGGTATTTCGAAAACAGTTGAGTATTATGAGGGCTTATTTGCCGTTAAGCCGCATATTCATATCTCGGCAATCAGCAGAACCGATCTTATAATTATCCCCTCGCTGAATCATAATTATCAGCAGGCGGTAGCTCAAAACAAGGTGATGATGGACTGGATTGAACGACAATACAAGCAGGGCGCTGAAATTGCTTCGATCTGCACCGGCGCATTTCTATTGGCTTCAAGTGGTTTGCTGAATGGCAAAAGTTGTTCGACACATTGGGCTGCAGCCGATAATTTCAGAAGCCTGTTTCCAGAGGTAAATCTGCAGGCGGATAAACTGATCACCGATGAAAACGGAATTTATACGAATGGGGGTGCCTATTCTTTCCTGAATCTTATCATTTACCTTGTAGAAAAATATTGCGACAGGGAGACTGCCATTTATTGCTCCAAAGTATTTCAAATCGAAATGGACCGTAATAGCCAGTCGGATTTTGCCATTTTCACGGGACAGAAACTACACAGTGATGAAGTGGTTAAAAAAGCACAAGCCCATATCGAAGCTGAATTACATCAGAAGATCTCGTTTGAAGAATTATCCTCCAGATTCTCTGTCAGCAGGCGGAATTTCGACCGGCGATTTATCAAAGCTACCGGCAATACCCCGGGCGAATATGCGCAGCGGGTTAAAATTGAAGCGGCGAAACGAGCATTTGAGAGTAGTCCGAAAACCGTAAATGAGGTGATGTATGAAGTGGGATATTCTGATTTGAAGGCTTTCAGGGAGGTTTTTCGAAAGATTACGGGGATATCGCCGATGGAATATCAGAATAAATATAATTCAGCTAAACGGTAAAGAATGATTGGCAAAAACGTTCGGGATTGTGAAAGCTGCGTGTTGAAATAGCGACCTGACAGCTATCGGGTGACAAATTTTAAAAGTTTAACACAGGCTAAATTTGTAAGCCTTAGGATAAATAAGCGATAATTTGTTCAGCAGTAATTTTTTGCTGCTCTCCGCTTTTCATGTTCTTAAGACTGAGTAGCCCGCTTTCCATTTCTTCACTTCCTATCAGGATAACAAAGGGAATTTTTTTATCATCGGCATAACTCATTTGTTTTTTTAGTTTGGCTGATGATGGATAGATTTCAGCACTGATTCCCGCGTTTCTTAATTGCTGAAGCAGGGGTAGGGCATAGTTTTCGGCTGCTGAATCAAAATTGCTGATGAGAACCTTTGTACTTTCTGAAGTACTTTCAGGAAAAAGTTGTAACTCTTCGAGCACATCATAAATGCGGTCGGCACCAAATGAGATACCTACACCAGTCAGGTCACTGAGTCCGAACATTCCTGTCAGGTCATCATATCGTCCTCCACCACCTATACTGCCCATAGCCACTTCATTCGTTTTTACTTCGAAGATCGCACCGGTGTAGTAGTTCAATCCGCGGGCGAGGGTGATATCAAGTTCCAGGTTGAGTATTGAGACCCGATAGCTATCGGGTTGAGTATTGAGTATTGAGAGCCGGGACAGATATGAAAATATGGTTTCGATTTCGGAAATTCCTTTCAAACCTGTTTCGGATGCTGCAAGAACTGAACGAAGGCTGTTCAATTTCTCCTCATTCGATCCTTTTAAGGCGATGATTGGCTTAAGTTTTTCGATATCTGATTCGGTAAAACCGCGTTCGATCAGTTCTCTAGTTACACCCTCAAAGCCTATCTTATCAAGTTTATCAATCGCAACAGTCATGTCAACAATTAGCTCTGGTTTTCCAATGATCTCGGCAATACCGGATAATATTTTACGGTTATTGATCTTAATTGTGAAGTCTTTTAGACCCAGATTGCTTAATGCTTCATGGTAGATCAATACGAATTCTGCTTCATTGATCAGACTTTCAGAGCCAACTACATCTGCATCACACTGATAAAATTCACGATAACGCCCTTTCTGTGGCCTGTCGGCACGCCATACAGGCTGGATCTGGAAACGCTTAAACGGAAATGAGATCTCATTGCGGTGCATCACTACATAGCGGGCGAAAGGTACAGTGAGGTCATAGCGCAGGGCTTTTTCACTTATATCAGAAGTCAGGTTTTGTGAGTTACGGGCCTCAAGCTTATCTGCGGGTACATTGGATAAAAAATCACCGGAATTCAGAACTTTAAAGATCAGTTTATCTCCTTCATCTCCATACTTTCCGGTAAGGGTAGAAAGATTTTCCATGGTTGGAGTCTGGATCTCCTGATAGCCATATTTTTTAAATACCGCGCTGATGGTATTAAAAATATGGTTGCGTTTCACCATTTCACTTGCTGAAAAATCGCGGGTTCCTTTCGGGATGGATGGTTTGATGATTGCCATGGTGTAAAGGTACAAAAAGCCCTTAAGCTTAAATAGCGGAAGCGAATTCCTCTATTAGTTCTTTGCAGCGTTTTTCTATCATTTGATAGACCGGATCGAACTGGTCATCATCATGATAAGGGTCTGGAACAATGGTATCTTTAAGAAAGAGGCTGATTTTGTTATGTTCTTCTTCATTTCTGGCCAGAGTTTTCACATCGTTCAGGTTACTGTAATCCATTACCAGGATCTGGTCAAACCTTTCAAAATCTGCGGTTTCAAACTGCCGGCAGCTTTGTCCTGATATATCAAGGCCATATTTTCTTGCAACAGCAATTGAACGTCTGTCGGCTTGTTCTCCGATATGCCAGTTACCAGTTCCTGCCGAATCAATTTCCCAGTTTAAACCTTTTTGCCTGACAAGGTGTTCCAAAATACCATGTGCTAATGGAGAACGACAAATGTTGCCAAGACATACCATTAAAATCTTCATAAATTGGCTCTTAAGCTGAAAAAATACTATTTAACAAGGCGGCAAGATGAATTCCACCTTTAAGCATTTGCTGATTCGCGATTTCAATGTTATCATAAATATAGCGGTAGCTCAATTTATCACCATTATTTACCTTTGAATATAGTTTTTCGCTTATGCGGTAGGAATCTTTAACCCATTGAGCTGCATCCTGCGACTGCAGGGAATGTAACTGATTTTTACCAATGAAATTAATAGAACGCGAATATTCTGTATAACTAAGCTCTTGTGAATCAATTAGATCTGAGTCCCATACACGGTGCAGGTTGGTGTTTTGTCCGAACCATGTTAACTGAATCCGATTACCTCCAAGATCTTCAAAACGGCCGGTATGCATTGGCTGATGAAGGTCGCCTACCAAATGTATTAGTAAGCGCAGGTATACTACTTTCTTATCCTGTTCAAGGTTCCTGTTTTTTAATTCTGCACTCAGAAAAAGGATTTTAGTATAGGCATCTGTTACAGTATCGCGCTTTAATGCAAAATCAAGCTGCTCCTCGTTCAATCCGGCAGGCAGATTAATATAATGCCAGTTATTGAGGTAATTATAGGAAGGTTCAGATTTAATAAAATCTGCCCAGTTACTGGCCATTGCCAGGTTTTCATTCCCAAGAATTAGTTTTATTTCACGGCTTGCTTTCCTGCTCAGATAGCTCTCTGCGATCTGACCAACTACCCTGTGTCCAAGGAGTCCCCAGGCCATTGCCTGAGCGGGCAGATAGAACAGCACAAAGGCCAGAAATACTTTCTTGAGGGAATTAAATTTCATAATGAGTTAGTTTAGTGGTTTCTGAATACAGACCGTTTTTTCTTTTAGGGATAATTTAATATTCAGGTGCTGTTTTAAGCTTTCAAGATATAAACTATCGCCTGTATTTTTTCGGATAATAAATGCCGGAAGATATTGACCAACGCGGTAACATCCGGAGATTTTTTGCTTAAAATTTGATTTTGTAAAAGTTGTTGTCAGCATCAGGGTATCCCCTTTGCTGAGATAAGTGCCTTTTGCGTACTCGGTCCAGCTTCCATTATTAAAACAGGAGTCGGGATAAGTATTAACTTTAGCGAAAGTTTTTATCGTTAGGTAAACAGAATCGCATGTAAAGCGAAATTGATGCCTGGAATATTGCAGTCTTTCATCCTGGTAGTCAACACTATCCTCTTCCCAAATTCCCTGAATACTTTCTGTGCCCTTCCCCTGAAGATTAGGATTGAATTTGCAGGAGGCTGAAGCCAGCAGTAATAAGGCAAAAAAGAAAATAAGGGCGTTTTTTACCATTTTGAATTTATAAATACCTCTCAGGGGCTATTGGCCCGTGAGAGGTATACTAATTATTTTAATCCGCCAATCATATCTTCGGGGCGGACCCATTGGTCAAATTGTTCATTAGTCAATAAACCCAGACCAATGGCAGCTTCACGCAGCGACTTGTTTTCCTTAAGGGCTGTCTTAGCAATTTTGGCTGCATTTTCATAACCAATATGAGGATTAAGTGCTGTAACAAGCATTAGAGAGTTTTCAAGATGTTTCTTGATACCATCATAATTTGGCTCAATTCCTGCAACACAATTATTGGTGAAAGATACGCAGGCATCTCCTATTAAGCGTGCCGACTGCAGGAAATTAGCGGCCATCACCGGTTTAAAAACATTCAGCTCATAATGTCCGTTTGAACCGCCGATACTAATTGTAACATCATTACCCATAACCTGTGCTGCAACCATGGTCACCGCTTCATTCTGGGTTGGGTTTACTTTTCCGGGCATGATGGATGAACCAGGTTCATTGTCCGGAATATGAATCTCCCCAATACCTGAACGTGGTCCTGAAGCCAGCATACGGATATCGTTTGCAATTTTCATCAGTGAAACAGCGATCTGCTTTAATGCACCATGAGTTTCGACGATTGCATCATGTGCAGCCAATGCTTCAAATTTATTCTCGGCAGTAATGAAGGGCAAGCCGGTAAATTTGGCTATGTAAGCGGCAACACTAACATCATATCCCTTTGGGGTATTGATGCCTGTACCAACGGCAGTTCCGCCCAGTGCCAATTCTGATAAGTGATCTAAAGTATTTCTTAAGGCTTTTAACCCGTGATTTAATTGCGAAACATAACCCGAAAACTCCTGTCCTAAAGTTAATGGAGTAGCATCCATCAGGTGAGTACGGCCAATTTTAACTACCTCTTTAAATTTTTCAGCTTTAAGATGAAGAGCATCGCGAAGTTTTTCTATACCCGGAATAGTGGTTTCGATAAGCATTCTATAGGATGCTATATGCATAGCCGTTGGATAGGTATCATTTGAAGACTGCGACTTATTTACATCGTCATTTGGATGTATAAAAGTCTTTCCTTCGCCTAGCTTGTTTCCCTGTAGAACATGGGCCCGGTTCGCGATAACCTCATTCACATTCATGTTTGACTGGGTACCGGAGCCTGTCTGCCAGATCACCAGAGGAAATTCTGAGGAGAGTTTACCTTCCAGTATTTCATCGCAAACCTTTGCGATAAGATCGCGTTTCTCTGGTGCTAAAATACCACTGTCGGTGTTGGTGTATGCAGCCGCTTTTTTCAGATATGCGAAAGCTTCAATTATTTCCTTTGGCATTGAGGCCTCAGGACCGATCTTAAAATTATTTCTTGAACGCTCGGTTTGGGCACCCCAGTATTTATCTGCGGGCACTTTAACTTCGCCCATAGTATCGTGTTCTACTCTGTAAGTCATTGGAACAGGTTTTTTGTTATGCTGCAAATTTAGATTTTTTTACCTTGAATCAGGGTCAAAAATTTAGATTTTACGATCTAAATTGTAACAATCTGAACAATTTATACTCCGGTGTTTATAACTCTTTTATCAGCCTTTTTATAATATTTTCTAATTTTCAGCATTAAATCTATACCAAATACGTTTCATGATCAAATATCTCCGTAACAGCTTAGTATTGTTTGTCCTTTTCGTTTTAGTACAGGCCTGTAGTTCAGATCCTTCAGAAAGAAGAAAGAGTAAAATTCTTAAAAAAGAAGTGCCGGATAGTGTTGTTCTTTTTTATGACCCCAGAAAAGCGGATAAACGGATTGATGAAATTGTTACGAACCTTCACAGAAAATCAGGATTTAATGGAAATGTGCTGGTAGCAAAGAATGGAAAGATTATTTATGAAAGAGCCATTGGCTGGGCTGATCATCTTCATCGTGATAGTTTAAAGATCAATTCAGTTTTTGAGCTCGCCTCAGTCTCCAAACCATTTACCTCTACTGCTATTATGATGCTTGTTGAAGATGGTAAGTTAAAGCTAAATCAGAATGTCAAGGAGTTTTACCCTGATTTTCCATATGATAGTATTACGGTTGAGCTTCTGTTAACCCATAAATCGGGTATGATGAATTATGTTTATTTCGTTGACGATCTTTGGAAAGCACAAAAGAAAGATGAGCGTCCGGGAATTACCAATCAGGATGTGATGAAGCTGATTGCCGAGCACAAGCCTAATCCATACTCCAAACCAAACAGAAGGTTCCATTACAATAATTCCAATTACATGGTTCTGGCCGCGATAATTGAGAAGGTAAGCGGCCAAAAATATTCTCAATTTATGGCTGAGAATATCTTTAAACCACTTGGTATGAAGAATACTGCAGTGTATTCCAAGGCTGAGTTTGACAAAATTCCTGTGGATGTTGTTGGGCACGACCGAAACTGGCGTCGCTCTGTAGCGCAAAATTTTCTTGATGGACCTGTTGGCGATAAAGGAATATACAGTACCATCCATGATCTCTATTTATTTGACAGGGCTATGAGAAAAGCCAAACTATTAAAGCCTGAGACCATGGATTCGGTATATGCTCCTCATAATGTGATGCAGAAAGGTCATTTTAACTATGGTTATGGCTGGCGGACCTTTGAGAATGGGAAAAACAAAGTTGTATATCATACCGGCTGGTGGCATGGTTTCAGGAACATTTATTTAAGGCAGGTGAATAAAGATATTACGATCATCTTATTAACTAATCTTACAAACGGAAGTTTATTGAAACTTGATGAACTTTATAAGGTTGCGGGTATGCCAATTGTAAGAAGAAGTGCCTATTCAGGAAACGGACAAAGTTCAGTTTCTGATGATGAGGATTAGTTCACAAATTCTTTATGAATAAATTCTTTTAAACAAAGAAATCAGTAGAACTTTTTTTTTGCCTGTAAATATGGTTAACTTGCCTGAATGGATTTGAAGAGCAGAGTTTTTATTATTGATGATGATCCGATTCATCAGCGTATAGCTCAGATCATGATATCAAAGCATAATCTGTTCGATGAGTATTTCAGTTATACAGAAGCTCAAAAGGCACTTGATTTTTTACAGGAGAACAAAAAAAATGAGGAAATTCTCCCCGATGTCATTCTCCTTGACCTGAATATGCCGGTACTTGATGGATGGGATTTTCTTGAGACTTTTGAAACACTTATTAAAGAGTTCAAAAAAAATATCCGGGTTTTTATTGTTTCTTCTTCCGTTGATGAAAAGGATTTGCTTCGCTCAAAATTATATGCTTCAGTTAAGGGTTTTATTTCCAAGCCCCTGTCACCGGATATTATCAGGTCAATAATAGACACTAAATAAATTTCAATTAATTTATGTTTGATAAATTATTACAGGCTCAGCAAAAGGCTGAGGAAATAAAGAAGCGATTAGATTTAATTTCCGTTTCTTCCGAAGTCGAGGGGGGCAAAATCAGAATTACTTCAACCGCCAACAAGCATATATCATCTGTTTCAATTGATCCTGAGTTTTTACGATCAGCAGATCATGAAGAATTGGAAGAATTGCTCGCAGCAGCAGTAAACAAGGTCTTAGCTCAGGCAGATAATGTAAGCCAAACAGAAATGCAGGCAGTTACCCGTGATATGATGGGAGGCCTTGGCAATTTGTTCGGGAAATAGTATTATCTGTTTATTATCCTTTTTCAGATTACTGTTCCATTTGGAATTACGGCTAATTTTTTGACGACTACAATACCGTCTTTAATGGTATGAGTTTTAAAATCCCCGTTTTCGAGATGATTACCTCCGTTGATTCGGACGTCATCACCTATGAAACAATTTTTATCAATGATAGCATTCTTAATGTAGCATCTTTCGCCAATACCCATAACAGGTCGCTTGGATTGTGCAGCGTCCTCCAGCTCATTAAGGGTTTGATAGCGGTCTCCCCCCATCACATAACTATTAACAATAGTTGTTCCTGTACCGATACGGGTCCTGATTCCGATAACTGAGCGTTCTATCCTGCTCGCATTAATGATACATCCATCAGAGATTATAGTTTTTTCTAATGTTGTTCCTGATATTTTTGACGGAGGCAGCATTCTGGCTCTTGAATATATAGGCCTTTTATCGAAAAGATTAAATTCAGGAATATCGTCTGTCAATCCAATATTCGCATCGAAGAAAGAGTGAATATTACCAATATCAGTCCAATAACCTTCAAACTTGTAACTGAGTACTTTATGATCTCCAATTGATTGAGGAATGATTTCCTTACCAAAATCAGTTCTGGTATTGTTCTCGAGTAAATCAAAAAGTAGTTTTTTATTGAACAGGTAAATACCCATTGATGCCAGGTATTCCTTTCCCTTTTTTTTCAGCGCTTCTCCGACATCTGATTTCCATTCAGGAAGTAACTCCTTCTTTGGTTTTTCAATAAATGAGGTGATCAGATTGTTTTCATCCGCTTTAAGGATACCAAAATCACTTGCATCTTTGCCATTTACAGGAATTGTTGCAATACTGATTTCCGCTCCGCTCATTTCGTGATTTCTAACCATTTCCCCAAAATCCATCTGATACAACTGATCTCCCGATAGAATCAGCACATAATCACAATTGTGTTGTACTATATGACCAAGACTCTGTCTTACCGCATCTGCAGTACCCTGAAACCAGGTACTATTACCCGGCGTTTGTTCGGCAGCGAGAATATCTACAAATGCTTCGCTGAAAAAACTGAAATGATAGGTATTTTTAATATGCTTATTTAAGGAAGCAGAGTTAAATTGAGTTAATACAAAAATTCGTTCAATCCCCGAATTCAGACAATTTGAAATTGGAATATCCACCAATCGGTATTTTCCTGCAATTGGAACGGCTGGTTTTGAACGGGTATCAGTCAGAGGATATAAGCGGGAACCTTGTCCACCACCGAGGACAACAGATATTACTTTAGAATTCATTTCAATCATTGCTCAAGCTTTTATAAAGGTTAATATATTCTTCTGCCGATTTGTCCCATGAAAAATCAAGTGACATTATCTTTTTTCTTATTAGAGTCATTCTTTCAGGATCTTCATAAACCTCACAGGCTCTTCCGATCACTGTTTTTATACTTTGTATACTAAGCTCATCAAAACTGAGTCCATAACCTCCCGCCTCTTTTAAATCGATGACAGTATCTTTTAAACCACCTGTTTTATGAACAACAGGTATAGTTCCATATCGCATCGCATAAAGCTGGTTCAAGCCACATGGCTCTACCCTAGATGGCATGATCAGGAAGTCAGCACCAGCATAGATTCGATGTGAAAGCATTTCATCATATCCGATATAAACCCCGCATTGTTTTTTATATTTTACAGAGAGATCTTTTAATTCCTTTTCAGTTTTCGGATCTCCTGAACCTAAAATAAGAAAATTTAGTTTTGCTTTATATGTTTCCAGGCAGGACGCAATAGCTTCCGAAAGCAAATCAGCACCCTTCTCACCAACCAGCCTTCCGATAAAGACGACCAGTGGTTTTGCACTGCTCAGTCCAAACTCTTTACAGAGCTGTTTTTTATTTTCTTTCTTGCCGGCATTAACGCTATCAATCGAATAGGTTTTGAAGATCATCGGATCAGTCTCCGAATTCCAGACCAGAGTGTCTATCCCATTAATTATTCCAGATCCTTTGGCCTCTTCCATCTGAAACAATTTTTCCAGACCATTCGAATTGATTGATAGTTCTTTCAGGTAGCTTGGTGAAACAGTAGTAAATTTCCAGCAGCACTTTACAGAGGCTGCCAGGGAATTAATACAGTTCCCCCAGTCCAGAAGTCCGGCTTTGCTCAGGTCGAAGGCGGGTAAGTAAGAAATTTTATCCCAGCCAAACCAGCCCTGATACTGTCCGTTATGTATCGTGCAAACAGTTGGTATTGAGGCCAGATTGCTATATGCAATGGTATGAGAAACCAGAAAAGGAATTAACCCGGTATGGTGATCATGACAATGGATAATGTCAGGCTTTTTATCAGATTTGCTGATCCAATCCAGAAATGAGAGTTGAAAACTAATAAATTGCTCTATTTCATCAGGGTAGCAGTATACTTCAGGGCGATCAAGCAGACCGGGTATTTGAATCAGATATAAATCAAAACCCAGGGTCCTGTGCTTTTCTTTGAGAATATTGTATTCAAAAGTTTTAGACCCCAGTATTCCAGTTGATTTGAATATGAGATCAAAAGTGTTTTCCTGAACGAATTTCCGGTCGTAATATGGCAATACCACTGAGGCATTTATTCCGGCTTCACAAAGGTATTTGGGCAGCGCACCAACAACGTCCCCAAGTCCGCCGACTTTGGCAACCGGGTAGCATTCTGCGCTGAGGTGCATGACATTCATAAACGAATATTGAAAACTGAATTTAAGAAATGTAAACTACAAAACTTAATGTGTTAATCTAATTGAATAAGATAACAAAATATCAGCCGATATTCAAATTCTGCACAAGTGCTATTTTATTAATGAGCTTCCAGCCAGTTTCGGCCTTCACCAACCTCAACCAGAATTGGAACCTCCATTTTAATCGCATTTTTCATTCGCTCGGTAATGATCCCTTTCATAATCTCGGTTTCATGAATCAGTACATCAAACACCAATTCATCATGTACCTGCATCGTCATTTTCGAACCCAGTTTATGATCTTTTATATCCTGATGAATCCTGATCATCGCAATTTTGATCATGTCTGCTGCCGATCCCTGAATCGGTGCATTGATCGCATTTCGCTCTGCAAAGCCCCGCACAGTCTGGTTGGCCGAATTAATATCCCTGAGGTAACGCCTTCTACCCATAATAGTTTCCACGTACCCATTTTCACGTGCAAAGTTCATGGTATCATTCATATACTTCTTAATATTGGGGTAGGTATTGAAATAATTTTCAATAATTTCTGCTGCCTCCTTTCTCGGGATACCGAGATTTTGTGATAGTCCAAAAGCCGACTGTCCATAGATAATTCCAAAGTTTACAGCTTTTGCATTTCTTCTCTGGGTTGAATTTACTTCCTCTAATGCAATTCCATATACTTTAGCGGCTGTTGCCGTATGAATATCCAGTCCGTTTACAAAAGCTTCCATCATGTTCTCATCCTTACTTATCTCGGCAATAATCCTTAGTTCGATCTGGGAATAATCTGCTGATAGTAAAACATGTTCATTATCTCTTGGAATAAATGCCCTTCTGACCTCCCTGCCACGCTCTGTGCGAATGGGAATATTCTGAAGATTGGGATTGTTTGAACTCAGACGACCCGTTGATGCAACTGCCTGGTTATAAGATGTATGGATGCGACCTGTTTTCGGGTTGATCATCTGGGGTAAAGCATCAACATAAGTGGATTTCAGTTTTTGTAATTGTCTGAAATCAAGAATGTCAGCTACAATATCACTTTTATTGGCCAGCCTCAGGAGAACATCTTCGCCGGTCTGATATTGTCCGGTCTTGGTTTTTTTTGCCTGTGGATCAAGCTGAAGTTTATCAAACAGAACCTCACCAAGCTGTTTTGGTGAGGCAATATTGAATTTGACACCTGCCTTTTCATAAATTGTTTTTTCGAAAGACCGGATATCCGTTTCAAGTGTTTTGGAAAATTCCACCAGTGCGTCCTGATCGATTTTTACTCCTTCATGTTCAATATCAGCAAGAACATAGATCAGGGGATTCTCAATATCTTCTGCCAGTTTCCAGGCATTGACGGATTTGAGGATGGGTTCGAATACAGTCTTCAACTGAAGGGTTATATCAGCATCTTCTGCTGCATATTCTTTTACTTTTTCTATATCAGCATCCCTCATATTTCCCTGATTCTTACCTTTATCACCAATCAGCGAGCTAATACTCACAGGACTGTAATTCAGGTAATTTTCAGCCAGCAGATCCATGTTATGACGCGAATCGGGGTCAATCAGATAATGAGCAAGCATGGTGTCGAATAGCTCACCCTGTATGTTGATGTCATACCATTTAAGAACCAGAATATCATATTTAATATTTTGCCCGATTTTAGAAATAAGCGGGTTCTCTAAAACAGATTTAAACTCTTTTAAAATAGTTTTGCATTCATTCTGGTCTGCCGGAAGCGGAACATACCATGCTTCACCTTGTTTAACACTGAATGAAAGTCCAACAAGTTCACAATTGTTGGCATCAAGTCCGGTGGTTTCAGTATCAAAACAGAAAAAGCTATGGTCATTGAGTAAGCTAACCAGACTGCTTCTTTTCTCTTCATTATCAACTAATTGATAATTATGATCAGTATTGCTGATGTTTTTGAAGCTTAATGGCATTTGAGGAAGGCTTATTTCTTCCCTTTTATTTGAATCAGCAGGCTCCTGCACATCATGATTTCCAAACAGATCCATTTGTCCGGAAGAAGGGCTGGATTTTACATCAGCAATGCTGAATTCTTCACCAAAAACTCTTTTTCCAAGTGTACGAAACTCCAGTTCTGCGAAAAGGGGTTCCAGTACATCCCGATTGGGTTCATCAACGTGTAAAGCATCGACATCAAGATCTACTGGTGCATTCAACATGATGGTAGCGAGTTTTTTTGATATCAGACCCTGCTCAGCGAAATTTTCAACATTCTCACGTAGTTTACCCTTCAGTTCATGACTATTGCTGATGATATTTTCGATCGAACCGTATTGTTTGATCAATTGTTTTGCGGTTTTTTCACCAATTCCAGGAATACCGGGGATATTATCTACCGCATCGCCCCATAAACCCAAAATATCAATCACCTGTTCAACATGATCAATTTCCCATTTTTCAAGAATCTCTTTGACACCCTGAATTTCCATTCCATTACCCATTCGGGCAGGTTTGTAAATGAAAATGTTCTCGGAAACGAGTTGTCCGAAATCTTTATCTGGTGTCATGCAATAGACTGTAAATCCTTCGATTTCTGCTTTTTTGGCAAGAGTACCAATCAGGTCATCGGCCTCGTATCCATCAGAAAATATAACAGGGATGTTAAATCCCTCGATCAGGCGGATGATATATGGAATTGCAGTTGAAAGATCCTCAGGCATCGCCTGTCGGTGGGCTTTATATGCTGTAAAATCAGTATGCCTTTCAGTAGGAGCATCAGTATCAAATACCACGGCCATATGGCTTGGATTTTCTTTCTTGAGAACTTCCAGCAAAGTATTTGTGAACCCCATTATGGCTGATGTATTCAGACCACCGGATGTGAACCTGGGATTTTTACTCAATGCAAAATGGGCTCTGTAAATCAGGGCAAATGCATCTAAGAGAAATAGCTTTTTCATTATCAGTATTGAATTTCGGGAATATTCCCTCTAAAATTTATCTGGCTATGCAGCCCTCAATATGGTCGTTTACCATTCCTGTAGCCTGCATATGCGCGTAGCAAATAGTAGTTCCAAAGAATTTAAAGCCCCGTTTTTTCATATCTGCACTAATGCGGTCTGAAAGTTCAGTTCTTGGCGGCAAATCCTTGTGACTGCTTAGTTTATTTATAATTGGTTTTTTATCTGGTAAAAATCCCCAGATATAATTGGAAAAGGAACCGAATTCTTTCTGAATCCCAAGAAATAATCGGGCATTGCTTATTGCAGCATTAACCTTTAGCCGGTTTCGAATAATTCCCTCATCCTGTAATAAGCGTTCTACATCCTCCTGACTAAAAGCGGCAACTTTCAGGGCATCAAAATTTGCAAATGCTTTACGGTAATTTTCGCGCTTCCGCAGGATAGTGATCCAGCTAAGCCCTGCCTGTGCACTCTCGAGAATTAGAAATTCGAACAAAGTCTGATCATCATAAACAGGTTTGCCCCATTCTTCATCGTGATATCTGACGTAAAGAGGGTCGGTGCCGCACCAGGCACATCTGACGATATTTTGATCTGGATTCAAGGTTTGGTTTATTAATAATTACAAGGCCTATTGTTAATTCAAACAAAATGCGATATGGTTCAGGAGATATTACTGTTAAGCTCTTCCCAATATTCGAGAGCTCTCCGGTAATGAGGAATAACAATAGAACCTCCTACCAGATTTGCAATCATAAAGATCTCATTCATTTCAGTATTACTTACCCCTTCATCATAGCACTTTCCGAGATGGTATTTAATGCAATCATCGCAACGTAAAACCATTGAGGCTACCAGTCCGAGCATTTCTTTTGTTTTAACATTCAGTGCACCATCTGCATAAGTTGTTGTATCAAGCGCCATGAAGCGTTTGATATTAGTATCAGCAGTATCCATAATGCGTTCGTTCATTCGGGTACGGTAGCTGTTGAATTCATCGATCATTTTTCCCATATTTTATAGCAAATAAATTTTGCAGGCTTTTTAATTTTTAGAGTTCAAGCTCAATTGCAGGATCCCAGAATATGTTTTTGAAATCAACAACCTTGTCGTTTTCTATTTTAACTCCCTCGTTTTCAAGCAGTTGTTGCATCATGTCTGCTGAGCCGAAATGGAATTTACCGGTGAGCAAACCATTTCTGTTCACTACCCTTTGGGCAGGTACAGGCGGAAAGGTCGTATGTGCAGCATTCATTGCATAGCCGACCATTCTTGATGAGCCCCTAGTTCCAAGATAAGAGGCTATTGCACCATAAGAACTTACTCTTCCCTTTGGTATGAGTCTAACAACCTGGTAGACCTGATCATAGAAACTAAGCTTGTCCATTTACTCAAAACTAAACTTCAGGTAATTTATATTCTTATCATTTGCAAGATACTTTTTCTCATAATAGGTTTTGATTGAAAGTATATCATCCGCAAAATGGGATTCATAGAGGTCGGCTGTACTGATATGAGTAATAAGACCGAGCTCTTTTATTTTTGCAAGTGTAAAGATATATAAAAGGTCGCTATCTGTTTTTAAATGCACCGCCCCCCCCTTTTTGAGAACAATTTTGTACATATCCAGGAAGCG
Organism: Pedobacter sp.; assembly: GCA_036676565.1. Taxonomy (GTDB): domain Bacteria; phylum Bacteroidota; class Bacteroidia; order Sphingobacteriales; family Sphingobacteriaceae; genus Daejeonella. The sequence continues at coordinate 84,112 of JAKFCP010000013.1, read as the reverse complement.
GACAGAAGTCAGTCGTTTTTTCTCCCGGCTTATCTGTGGCTGTGGATCAGGGAAAGTGATCCAAATCTCTGAAACCTCACTTTCAGAGAAATAATCCAGCAGATTTTCGATCTGAATTCTAAGGAATGCAACATTTGAAATATTTTCTTCAATAGCGGTCTTTGCACCTCTCCAGATGCGGTTTCCTTTATAATCTATCCCAACAAAATTAATTTCAGGAAACAGCCGTGCAAGATTGACAGTGTACTCACCTTTCCCACATCCCAGTTCAAGAATGAGGGGATTATTGTTTTTAAAATGATTTTTGGCCCACTGGCCTTTTAATACTTTTCCATCTTCAAGCTCTATGACGTTTTCAAAGGCTGTGATTTCTGCAAAGCGACGAAGTTTATCCTTACCCATTTCTAATCTAAAATGACAGTAAAAATAGTTCTATCTTTGCATACTCTATAATAATGGATAAAACATCTAAAATATACATTGCAGGTCATCGTGGAATGGTGGGTTCTGCCATCTTCAGAAAACTCGAAAAAGAAGGTTATTCTAATCTTTTAACGCGTACTTCATCTGAACTGGATTTGAGAGATCAGAAGGCTGTGGCTGATTTTTTTCTTAAAGAGAAACCGGATTATGTATTTCTTGCGGCAGCAAAAGTTGGGGGAATAATTGCTAATAATACCTTCAGGGCCGATTTCTTATTTGAGAATCTGTCTATTCAGAATAATGTTATCCATCAATCTTATCTGAATGGGGTAAAAAAGTTAATGTTTCTGGGCTCGAGCTGCATATATCCAAAACATGCGCCACAGCCGCTAAGGGAAGAATATTTATTGACCGGATTACTTGAAACGACAAATGAGCCATATGCGATAGCAAAAATTGCAGGTATAAAGATGTGTGAAGCTTATCGTTCTCAGTATGGATGTAATTTCATATCTGTTATGCCTACCAACCTGTACGGTTTTAATGATAACTATCATCCACAGAATTCACATGTTTTGCCGGCTCTTATTAGAAAGTTTCATGAGGCAAAGTTAAATTCTGCAGATTATGTCACTATTTTAGGAACCGGAAGTCCCAGGCGTGAGTTTCTGTTTTCTGACGATCTGGCAAATGCATGTTATTATCTGATGCAAAATTACGAAGAGCCAGGTATGATCAATGTTGGAACCGGTGAGGAAATAACTATTCAAGAACTGGCCTTGTTAATTCAAAAGATAATTGGTTTTAAAGGTGATTTGGTTTTTGATTCTTCCAAGCCCGACGGCACTCCCCGTAAGCTTTTGGATGTTTCGAAGTTACATAACATGGGCTGGAGGCATGAGGTTGATCTTGAACAGGGCATCAGGATGGTTTACGATGAATTCAGAAAGAATTATGCATAAAAAAACCTCCCGAATACAATTGGGAGGCTCTTTCTAATAAGTTTCGCTATCCGGTGGAATTCCATAATCATCAATCTCCGGCTCCTGTTTTTTCTTCCGTTTGGTTGTTTTTATCCATTCTGAAAGTTTATTTATCAGATCGCTTACAACATCCTTGTTTAATGTTTTTGCAGTATTCTGGGAAAGCAATTCAACTACTGATTTTAGCAGAAATCCTGATTTAGGAAATATAAATTTATTCATAACTACCGGCAAACCAATTCGAAAAATACTGGTTACCCAGTCCTGCTGCAAACTGCCAGGTTCATTTCTGTTTGGCTTAAACATTGGACTAACCCAATCGTTAACTTTACTGAATAGCATAAGAGGCACCCGAAACCTGCTGGCAATTCTGTCAGTTTCCAATTTCAATTCACCCTCTATTTCAGAACGTACAGTTCTTAAACGAAGAATTTCGGTCCGCAGATCGTCACTATTTTGAATCCTTGTTCTCATTTTGTTCTTCATTTCTATCCTTGAAAAATTTTTCAATCACTAAATTAATGATCCGTTTCTCCAAATATTTCTCTTTGATGGAATTCAAAATAACAGCCCCGAGTAAATAAATACCAGCAACGATTAAAAAACCGCCATAAGTATTATTTAAAACTTCGGATAGATAAAAACCGAGGGCAAGGCTGCCGAATAAACAGGCAAGAACTGTAAGTACCAGAACCAGGCCATCAGTAAGCAAACCGGCAAACAATTGCGATCCCTTATCCACAGCACTGAGCACAGATAGCTCTGTTCTAACATGAATATATTCTTTAATTTTCTCAATGATATTTTGTGGATCAACCTCCTGTTCTTCCATGGCCGTTGAAAAATTTAAGAATTTTTAACCTTATTATACTTGTGTTCTGCATCATCTGCTGCATTGCTGACACTTGCTTTGGCATGGGTATAATCATCTTCTGCCGACCTTATTTTTGACCTGATATTCTCAACCACCTTTTCTTTGAATTCGGTCAGGTTTTCAATCTCCTCGGCTGCACGGTCTTTAATACTATCTCCAAGATTTTTCAGGGAATCACTCAGTTTATCACGGGTATCTGATCCCTTCTCCGGGGCGAATAATATTCCTAAAGCTGCTCCTGCAGCCATCCCGGCAAGCAGTGCAAATAGAATTTTTGAGTTGTCTTTCATTTTTTTGATAGTTTAATATTAGATATAAATGGTTTGTTTTTATAATTATTTCAGAATACCATTAAAATCATTCATTCCCTCCGGATCTAAGTTTTTCGAGTCTTTCTGTTGCCAGTTTACTTGTTTCATAAATCCGGATAGTCAGAATAAAATACGATAATAATAACGGGCCAAATACGAGTCCTAGTATACCAAAGATAGGTATACCAATAATCACGCCAACTACTGTTATGATTGGATGTGTGTTTGAAATCCCTTTAGCAATGATCAAACGCAAAACATTATCAATATTGGTAATCACAATAAAGCCAAAAAGCAGGATTCCCCAGCCAGCGGTATCATTCCCATTGGCAAATTCAATTATTGCCGCCGGAACAAACACAAGAGGCGCTCCAATAGCCGGTAGAAAACATAGAAATGTGGCTATTACCCCCCAAAATATCGGATCACTGATTCCAAAAATGAAGAATGAAATACTTAAAAGCGATCCCTGAACGATGGCAATATAACCTTGACCGAGAACATTGGAATAGGTATTATTCTTTAATTCTTCTGCGAATTTTAAAGCATTCTGTTCGCGGAAAGGAGCATATTTAAGCAAGCCTGCTTCAAATTCCTTTCTTTGTACCATCATAAAATATAACAGAAAATACATAATTACCAGACCCAGAATAATGTTAAAAGCACCACTAATCAGCGACGGAAATAATTCTGTGGCAAATTGACTGAGTTTTGCCATCCCTTTATCGAGGAGATGAGGCTGGTCTAATTTTGAACCAATGAAATCATCAATCCTTTGCATAATGACCATCATACGCATTGGATCAGCCTGAAATTCAGTGATCTTATCAATAACCATCAGACTGAGCATTAAAAACGGAAGCACGATTACCAAAAGTGAAAGCATAATCATCAGACCGGCAGCAATCCAGGCTTTCACCTTGTATTTTTCAACGAGCAAGATGTAAACAGGAAGCAGAATGGTATAAAGAACAATTGTGCTTAGTAGGGTCCCGGCTATTGTTCTGAGACTATATAAGACGAAACATCCTAAAATAATAAGGATGGCGAGGACTATGTCATTTCTTTGCTTGTAGCTATATATCGACATATTCGTTTCTGATGATGCCCAAAGAGAGGCTTTAAAATAATAAAACCCGCCTAATGCTGAAGCGGGTTTATCTGATTACTCTTTTGTTTTATATTAGTCCAGATTGATCGCTTTCATTTTATTGTAAAGTGTCTTTCGGTCTATGTTCAAAATTTTAGCGGCCTTGGTCTTATTGAAATTCACTTCTTTCAATACATTCAAAATGGTTTCATATTCTGCTTCCATAGCCGCATTTTTAAGGTCATGCTTGTTTGGATTGACAGCAACATTTGAGCCAAAACTGCTCTCAAGTGCTGAAGCTTTTGCAAATGTTGAGATTTCGAGCGGTAAAGCCTTAAGCTGTATTTCGTTTCCTTCAGTGATCAGGGTTGCCCGCCGAATCACATTTTTTAACTCGCGTACATTTCCAGGCCAGTTATAGGTCATCATACAGTCTATAACTTCTGGAGAAAAGCCGGTGACGTTTCTGTTTAATTCAGCATTAGCCTCTTTTAAGAAATGTTCTGCAAAAAGCTGGATGTCCTTACCACGATCGCGCAATGGGGGTATGGTAATATTAAACTCATTAAAGCGATGGAATAAGTCTTCCCGGAAGCGGCCTTTTTGAATCGCATCACTCAGGTTTTCATTCGTGGCAACAAGGATACGGACATCAAGATCGATTTCCTTTGTGCTTCCAATCCGTTTTACTTTACGTTCCTGAACAGTTCTTAGTAATGCTGCCTGAATTTCATAAGAAAGATTCCCAACCTCATCAAGGAATAGCGTTCCGCCATTTGCCATTTCAAAATGGCCAATCTTGGTATACAATGCACCTGTAAATGAACCCTTTTCATGGCCAAAAAACTCACTTCCTGCGAGATCTTTTGTAAGGGAACCACAGTCCATCGCAATGAATGGCTTATCTTTTCTGGGACTATTAAAATGAATGCTTTTTGCAACCGATTCCTTACCGGTACCACTCTCACCATTAAGTATTACACTGTAATTTGTTGGAGCTACAAGTTTGATCTGTTTCAGTAATTCAAGAGAAGCCGGACTTTTTCCAGTTACAAATTCTTCAGGAATCACATTTCCAATACTTTCTCTTCGTTTTTCAGTCTCAGGTTCCTTGGTTTCAGCCTGATTAATTATTTTTTGAGCCTCAAGTGCTTTATTGATCGTGTTTAGAATTTCATCGGGGTACAGGGGTTTGGAGATATAATCGAAGGCACCCATTTTAATTAACTCTACAGCCAGCTTTATATCCGAATAACCAGTGATGATGATTACTCCGGTATTTGGGTAGGAAGTTTTAATTTTTTTTAACATCTCCCTTCCATCGGTGTCCTCGAGCCGAAAATCACAAAGAACCAGATCAAATTCCTCCTTTGTCATTAACTCCAAAGCACTGATTCCGTTAGTACTGGTTTTTACTTCGAATCCATTTCTGGTCAGGAATTTTGATAAAAGAAGGCCGATGTTTATTTCATCATCGATTATTAATATTTTATTCATGGGTATATAGGTAATCCGAGAGGCTGATAACTAGCTGATTGTGTTGCCAATTTAAGCAATATATTCATATTTGGGAAATATTTTCTACACTTTTAGATTATGGTTTTGTTATCGCCCGGTAAACTCTGCCTTCCTTTTAGCCAAGAATGCTGCTACCCCTTCTCTGAAATCTTCTGAACCGAAGCAATTGGAGAATTCTGAAATCTCTGTTTCATAACCATCAATACCGTCTGCCGAAGCCGCATTGATTGCTCTGATAGCGCAGCCTAATGCAAACGGGGAGCGGGTCATTATCTTTTTCATGATTTCAGCAGCCTTTGTCAGAAGTTCATCAAACTCAAAAACATGATTTACAAGTCCGGTTCTATAAGCTTCTTCTGCATTGATCATATCTGCTGTCATGATCATTTCCATAGCTCTTCCTTTACCAATAAGTTCGGTCAATCTTTGTGTGCCACCATAGCCAGGTATAAGCCCCAAACTTACCTCAGGCAGACCCATTTTAGCTCCACTTGCTGCTACTCTGATATGGCAGGCCATAGCGAGTTCAAGACCTCCACCTAATGCAAAGCCATTAATCGCTGCAATAACTGGCTTTGAATGGTTTTGTATGACATCAAAGACCTTAATTTGTCCTTCACGGGCAAGTTCCCTTCCTTCGTCGGCATTAAAATCAGCAAATTCAGAAATATCAGCCCCGGCAACAAAGGCCTTTTGTCCGGCCCCGGTGATTATCAGCCCCCCAACTTCATCATCATGGGCTGACCCTGTAACTACATCATGGAGTTCGGCCAATGTGGCTTTATTAAGCGCATTTAGTTTGCTTTCGCGATTGATTGTTATGTATAAAATTCGTTCACGATTTTCGATGAGCAGGTTAGAATAGTTCATTATTCAAGAAATTATAATTACGGCTGATCTTTGCCCGATTATTGAATTAAGAATTCAGGATCAGAACTTTCTGTTCTCTGATACCCATTTTTTGATGTAAGACACTATCTCTCCGGTATTTGTACCGGGTTGAAAAAGTTTACCCACTCCCAGATCATGAAGTGTTTTCATATCATCATCAGGTATTATTCCTCCACCAGTGATAAGAACGTCCGTCAGACCTTTTTCTTTCATAAAATGAATAATTTTTGGAAAGACAGTCATGTGGGCACCCGAAAGAATGGAAACGCCAATGGCATCAACATCTTCCTGCAGGGCGGTATTAACAACCATTTCTGGTGTCTGACGAAGTCCGGTATAAATCACTTCCATTCCTGCATCCCTAAGAGAGCTTGCAATTATTTTTGCACCACGGTCATGACCGTCCAGTCCGACTTTGGCAACCAATACCCGAATGGGGCGATTTAGGGATTCTGTCATAATTGATATTATGTAAAAGTAAGAAGAAAATTGAATTGTATACCTCATTTCGTTTATAGAACAGATAGGAATTGCCCTGAAAACGAATAAGCTGTCCCCGCAAATAAATTTTGTTATTTTTGCTGCCTCGAAATCTGTATATGAGTGAAGAAAGATCATTAAATTTTTTAGAAGAGATCATTGAAGATGATATTCGGAATGGCAAAAACGGCGGGCGTGTTCTGACACGTTTTCCTCCGGAGCCAAACGGCTATTTGCATATTGGACATGCTAAATCAATTTGCCTGAACTTCGGTATCGCAGCTAAATATAATGGTAAAACCAATCTCAGGTTTGATGATACCAACCCTACAACCGAAGATGTTGAATATGTTGACAGCATAAAGAAAGATATACAATGGCTTGGTTTTAAATGGGATAAGGAGTTGTACTCATCAGATTATTTTGATAAGTTATATGATTTTGCCCTCCAACTGATCAAACAGGGATTGGCTTATGTGGAAGATGGATCGGCTGAGGAAATTGCCGCCGCCAAAGGGACACCTACCGAACCCGGAAAGCCTACACCATCCCGCAGCAGGAGCATCGAAGAAAATCTACAGCTTTTCAGAGAGATGAAGGAGGGGAAATACCCTGACGGAGCCAGGGTATTACGTGCTAAAATTGATCTTGCTTCACCCAATATGCATCTGCGAGATCCGCTGATGTATCGTATAAAACATGCCCATCATCACCGCACAGGTGATCAATGGTGCATCTATCCAATGTATGATTTTGCCCACGGACAGTCTGATTCGATTGAAGAAATTACCCATTCTATTTGTACTCTTGAATTTGTTCCGCATCGGCCGCTCTATGAGTGGTTTATCCAGAAGTTAAATAATTTTCCTTCTAAGCAATATGAGTTTGCCCGTCTGAACATGAATTATACAGTGATGAGTAAAAGAAAATTGCTTCAGCTGGTGAATGAAAATCATGTAAGTGGTTGGGATGATCCAAGAATGCCAACAATCAGTGGTTTACGCCGCCGTGGTTATACTCCGATTTCAATCCGAAACTTTAGTGAAAGAATTGGTGTAGCCCGACGTGAAAATCTTATAGATCTTAGTTTACTCGAGTTCTGTATCCGTGAGGATCTGAACAAAAGTGCATGGCGAAGGATGGCGGTACTTGAGCCATTAAAACTTGTGATCAGCAATTATCCTGAAGGACAGACTGAAGTAATGGAGGGTGAAAATAATCCTGAGATGGAAGGTGGTGATGGATTCCGTCACATTCCGTTTAGTTCTGAGCTATGGATTGAACGGGATGATTTTATGGAAGAGCCTTCCAAAAAATACTTCCGTCTGGGTCCCGGTTTAATGGTGCGTCTGAAGCATGCTTATATTGTTCGCTGTGATAGTTTTGTGAAAGATGAAAGCGGTAATGTTTCAGAAGTTCATTGTACATATATTCCTGAATCAAGAAGCGGGACCGATACCAGTGGAATTCATGTGAAGGGAACAATTCACTGGGTTTGTGCCAAATCAGCTCAAACAGCAGAAATACGATTGTATGACCGCTTGTTCAGGGTAGAGGATCCTTCCAATGAAGACGGTGATTTCAAAGATTATATTAACCCGGATAGTTTAACAGTGATCAGCAATGCTTTTATCGAGCCTGATCTGATGAATGCTGAGGCGGGCCGTGGTTATCAGTTTATTCGCAAGGGCTACTTTAGCCTCGACAGTGATTCAACACCAGGTAAACCTGTATTTAACCGGACAGTCACATTAAAAGATACCTGGGCAAAAGAATCTCAAAAATCCTGATCTGAATATTACAGATATTTTTTATAAAGATTGAAGAGAATTTGTTTTTCCTCTTCATTGAGAATACCCGTCAATTCCTTCTGCACAAAGTGAAGCTGGAATGATTTAATGGCATTCTCTGGATTTTTGATGTCATATCCAATGATTCTGAGTGCTTCGATCGGGTTGAATGATTCCGGAACTGAATCTGTGAGCACCTGATCCTGCCAGAGCCCATATCCATTTTCTGCAAGCTTTTTCCATGGGAAAGTAATATTGGGATCCACTTTCCGGCCAGGTGCTATGTCTGAGTGTCCGATGAAATTTGCTGCGGGAATAGCATGTGTTTTCTTAAGGTTGGCCAGAACAGTCAAAAGGCCATTGATTTGCGCTTCTGAAAATGGCTCAAAGCCATTATTATCCAGTTCTATTCCAATTGATGAAGAATTAATATCAGTCAGATTTCCCCATTTTGCAGCCCCTCCATGCCATGCCCTTAAATAATCATTCAGCATTTGATAAATCACGCCATCTCTGCCAATTACATAATGGGCGCTAACCTGAGTTTTTGGTGTAATGAATGTTTTTAAAGTCTGCTCAGTGGAATTTTGGGCAGTATGATGAATGATCACATAGTTTGGTTTTCTGAGTCCAAAATTGGTTGTTCCTACAAAATCCTGGCCCGTAGGATTTACCGGTGTGGCCCTGATTGTTTTACCCAATTCTTTTGTTTGTTTTTTATAAGCCTTGTTCGATGGCCCATATGGCCCTGAAGAGCAGGACATTGCAATCAGAATCAGTCCCCCGAAAAATAACTTTATGGATTTTTGTAGCATTACCTGAATAAATTAAATCCCGCAATTTACAAAATTATAATTCGGTAAAATCTTGTTTTGCCGGTCTGAAATATCCTTATTTTTTTAAAACCAGGTTATTGATGAATGAACTACCCTCATTTACCTGCAGTGCCAGATGGCGAATGCTTGTTTGCTGAAATGCATTTTGAAGGGCATCTCTGGCTATTTTGTATTGATCATGCATGGGGCATGGGTGTGAAGCTGAGCATTGTTTCAGACCAAGTCCGCATTCTTTAAAAACCGACATACCGTCTATCGCATTCACAATATTTATAACTGGCTGTTCGAGTTGAAATTGCTCAATAAAGAAACCACCATAAGGTCCTTTTAATGAAGTTATGATGTGGTGCTTATTAAGTACCTGCAATATTTTTGCTGTAAATGCCTCTGGTGCATCAACTTCGCAGGCTATTTGTTTAATGTTAAGCTTTATACCATCATTATGTTTGGAGGCAATAAAAATAGCTGCACGTATTCCGTATTGACAAGCTTTTGAAATCATTGATAATCAGAATATTGGCCTGGTAGAATTTTGTTTGATCTGTTCAATTTTATGCATGAACATACTTGCCATTATGCCCGCCCTTGTCTTGGCATCTTCAGCCACAGGCCCTTCAAAATGAGTATTAACCGTTTCGCTGAACAGGTTCATCCATCGTTCAAAATGCTCTTCCCCGAGTTCCATTGTTGCATGTTTGATGAATGGATTACCATTGTATCCTTTTACACCGAATAATGCTGCATTCCAGAATGTATACATCTTTTCAAGATGCGGTTCCCAATGTGTTGAGAGTCTGAAATTAAATATAGGTGCAAGTAATTTGTCTTCACGAACCTTCTGGTAGAACACATCAACCATAATTTTGATATCATCTATTCCCCTTATATCTGTCTTTTGGCTCATAATATCTTTATTATTAGACAAATATAAGGTATTTTTATAAAGGATAAAATCATCCTTTATAAAAATTTATTTACCTTTGAAGATAATCTTCACACAAGCATACAGCCTGATTCTGAAATCAATCAGGAGCTGAAAAAATGGACCGGAAGGTTTAGACAAAACTCCATTGATGAAATAAATGCCTCAGCCATTAAATAAAATATGTTTGACTGTATTCTATTCATCCGAGGAATATAAAATACAAACCTATGCCGGTGAGTACAGGGATTTGAAATGCCTGATACAGGACAGGTTATTTGCAGATGATTTTGGGCAATGCGGGGGTATGGGAAGATGCGGAACCTGTATTGTGAGGATTAGTGGGCTGAAAAATACTCCCGGATTTTTGAGAAATGAAGAGACTACACTTCACAGAATAGCACCGGGGATCGATGATATCCGACTGGCTTGTCAGATTCCAGTTGACGATGAACTCTCAAATCTGACAATCACCATAATCTGATATCATTGATCTCCTTATTTCAGAACAACAGATTTAGTCGATTTGGTACAGGCATTAAAAATGCCCAATGCTCCATTACTGAAATTAGATACCGGGTTTGCAGGAGCCACCGGAGGTCCGCCGTTTCCGCCTATCTGACTGAGGGCATAGAAGTATTTGAATACATTCCGGTCAATAGATTGCATTTCTATATCAACAATATCGCCTGATTTAATATCGTCGTCACCATCATAAATAATCACATCAGAAACTGCATTTCCATCATTGAAGCGGTCTTCGAAAACAAGATCACCCTGTAGTTTTCCATTGATCTTTAAAATATAGCGGTACTGGTTTTGAATTTTTGGAGGATCTTTATAATAAACTGTAGGGTATATATTTGAATTTCCAAAGAATGAAAGTGTTTTGAAACCGATGGAATCCGGAATTACAGGAGAGGGCATTGTTGATTTTGCTGAATAAGTTTTCCCTTCAACAAGAACATCCAGAGTGTAGGTAAGACCCGGTGTTCCTCTCAAACGCGGACTTCTGTAAACCCCATTGGTTATTTCAGTAAAGGCTATTGAGAGCCCTGCTGATGACTTAAGTGTAACCTGTGCCCCCTTTACCCCATTGAAGCTTGCTGATTGCTCAAATGGTATTGTTTTCGATATCCTTACAAAATGATTTTCACTCTGATTGCTGATGGTTCCTTCTATAACGATCAAAGGATCTGCATTTTTTAACTCAAGATCGATCACCTTCTCACAAGAGGAAAGGAGTACTACACTGATAATCAGGCAAAGGATTAGTCTTAAATTCTGAGTATACTTTTTCATGATTAAAATTTGAAATTCCAGGTAATTGAAGGAATAATTCCGAATAGTGTTGTGCGTACAGCCTGAGTTCTGGTTGGATTATCCGGATCATCCCTAAAATCTATGGAGTAGGCATTTTTTCGGTTATACAAATTATAAATGCCAAATGACCAGCTCGATTGTAATTTCCTGCCGGGTTTACCTTCGAGGGTAGCCGACAGATCCAGACGATGATAGTTAGGCATTCTGTCAGAATTACGTTCCGGATAATAATAAACAGTTTTATTGTTTAGCTGATATTTACCAGCAGGAAAAGTAACTGCATTACCGGTATTGAATACAAAGGTTGATGAAAAAGTCCATCTTTCAGTAGCTTTATAAATACCTACTAAAGAGAGGTCATGGGTACGATCCTGTTTGGCATTGAACCATTTACCCAGATCTATATCATTAAACTTGCGCTCAGTTTTTGAGAGTGTATATCCCACCCAGCCATTTAGTTTTCCAAATCGTTTTTTAAGGAATAGTTCAATGCCGAAGGCCCTACCATCACCAAAAAGCAGATCTGCCTCAACATTGGTATTGCCTCTCAGATCAGTACCGCTTCTGTAATCTATCTGATTCTGCATCTGTTTGAAATACAACTCCGTAGAAAACTCATAATTATCATTGTTGAAGTTTCTGAAATATCCCAGGGCAATCTGATCGGCGATTTCGGGCTTGACATTATTACTGCTCATGATATATAAATCAGTTGGGGAACTGGCTGTTGAATTCGACATCAGATGCAGATTTTGAGTATTGCGGGTATAGGAACTTTTTAATGAGGAAAATTCATTCAACTGGTAGCTTGCAGAAATACGGGGTTCAAGATTAAAATAAGACCTTACCAGCTGACCGGAAGTATAGGTTTTGGATGAAGTTGTAATTCCATCTTTATCTAAAGTAGGAAAAACACCCGGCCCAAAAAGAAGGAATGAGCTTGCTCTTAATCCATAAACCAAATTGAATTTATCATTGATTTCCCATTCATCAGAAATATAGGCTGCTATTTCATTTCCCTTACGTTTTTCAATGGTTACTTCGTTTACACTTGATGTGGCACTTGCTGTTATATTTCCAGGTGCAATGGTATGATGGATCAGATCGAGTCCAAAACGAACGTTGTGGCTATTATTTAAAGCAAGCTGAAAATCCTGCTTTAAATTCATATCCCTGATGGAAGAATTCACCCTGAAATTGTTCTCCTCCAAAAAGTTCTCGATCACATAATTATAATTGCTGTAAATCAGGGAAGTATTTGAAAATAAGCGATTGCTGAATAAATGATTCCATCGAAGTGTTGAAGTAGCATTGCCCCAATCGAAGCCAAAAGTTTCACTCAGTCCCAGTTCATCGCGGCCAAAATATCCCGAAAGGTAAAGCGTATTCTTATCGTCTATCTGATAATTGACCTTTGCATTGAGGTCATAAAAATAGAGGGTATTTTTATTGATGGAACTATCTTTTGAAAGGGCCAGAAAAGCGTCAGCATAAGTTCTGCGGCCACTGATCATAAAAGAGCTTTTGTCTTTAATCAGCGGTCCTTCAACTTTTAATCGGGATGATATAAGTCCAATTCCTCCTTCAGCAGTAAACTCCTTTTTATTTCCATCATTCATTCTGATGTCGAGAACAGAAGAAAGTCTTCCGCCATATTGTGCAGGCATTCCTCCTTTAAAAACACTGACATCCTTAATTGCATCAGAGTTAAAAGTAGAAAAGAAGCCGAGTAAGTGCGAAGCATTGTAAACGGGTGCTTCATCAAGCAGAATCAGATTCTGGTCGGTTGAACCTCCCCGAACATAAAACCCGCTGTTTCCTTCTCCTGCCGATTTTATCCCCGGAAGCAGTTGTAGGGTTTTGAGAACATCGCGTTCTCCGAAAAGAACCGGAACATTCCTGATTTCACTCAGATTGATCTTAGCAACACCCATCTGAGCATTGACAATATTGTCATTCCTTTTTTCAGAACTGATCACGATCTCTTCAAGAATATTCTCAGGGACCATGTTAAGGTCGAGCCGGAGATCTGAATTGATACTGACCGTCCTGTTTATGGACCTGTAGCCAATATAACTAACGCTGAGCTTATATTCACCCGGGCTAAGTTTATAGGAGTAAAAACCATAGGCATTGGTGCTTGTGCCGGATTGGCTTGCGGCAGTAAATTTGAGTGTGACTCCAATCAGGGTTTCACCTGAAAGGGAATCTTTTACGACACCGTTTATAGTATAGTTATCCTGAGCATTTACACTGAACGAACAGAAGAAAATCAGAAAACCAAACAGGAGTACATTTTTCGAAAAGGGCATCAATCAAATATATAGTGTAAAAACAGCAATGAATATATATGTACGAATTTTTGGCAAATCTAATCACTTTATTCCTCTAATTATTAGCCGATCGTAAGCCGAAAGTAAGATAATTGCAATTGATCAGCTTAAGTTGAAATTCAGGAACTAATCCTTTAATTGACGTTAATACCTGATAGTTTAGCCCGCAAAATAGTGAAGTATTAGGTATACCAGGGCACAGAAATTCAGCTTATAGAACCCTAAACCATATTTTTACTATATTTATTCTTCCTTAAACCAATCCGAAAATGAAATTTAATTTAAAAGAGACCCTGATTTTGGGGTCAATAGCTTTAATCTTTATTTCTTCCTGTTCAAACAATTCAGATAAACAGATTTCGAATGAAAATGATAGTCTAAAAACTTATGTAGCAGAAAGGCTTCCGATATATGCTAAGGTAAAGCTCAGTACAGATATTGAAAAACTCAGCGATAATGAACGCAAAGTTTTACCACTGCTAATCAGGGCAGCCGAGATAATGGATGAACTTTTTTGGATGCAAACCTATCCTAAGCGGGATAGTTTGCTTTCAGCTGTTGAAGATGAAAAGACCAGAGAATTTATAAAAATCAATTACGGTCCATGGGATCGTCTGAATGACAATAAGCCTTTTGTAAAAGGAATAGGAGAAAAACCTTTAGGTTCAGGCTTTTATCCTGCCGATATGACCCGCGAAGAGTTGGAAAGATCAGATGTTTCTGATAAAAAGGGTTTGTACTCAATGGTACAGAGGAACAAATCAGGAAAGCTGATATCCATTCCGTATAGTGTTTATTTTAAGGATGAACTTAAAAAGGCGGCTGATTTGCTTTTACAGGCGGCTCAGATCACAGAGGAGATTCAGTTAAAAAAATATCTGACTTTAAGAGCAGAGGCTTTTCTTACTGATAATTATATGCCCAGTGACTTTGCCTGGATGGATATGACCAATAGCGGACTTGATATCATCATTGGTCCAATTGAGAATTATGAAGATGGATTATTCAATGCGCGTGCTGCTTTTGAGAGTTATGTACTTGTAAAAGACAGGGAGTGGAGCAAACGTCTCGAAAAGTATGTGGCCATGTTGCCTGAACTTCAAAGAGGACTTCCGGTTGATGCGGCCTATAAGAAGGAATCCCCGGGAACCTCTTCTCAATTAGCAGCATTTGATGTGGTATATTATGCCGGTGATGGTAATTCAGGCGGAAAGACTATTGCTGTTAACCTTCCGAATGATGAAATAATCCAGCAGAAAAAGGGGACCAGACGTTCACAATTAAAGAACGCGATGCAGGCGAAGTTTGATAAGATCATGCTGCCTATAGCGGCTGAACTAATTGATGAAAGTCAGCAAAGTCATCTTAGTTTTGATGCTTTTTTTGCCAATGTAATGTTCCATGAAGTTGCACACGGTTTGGGGATAAAATCTACAATAAATGGCAAAGGCTTTGTGAGGGAGGCATTGCAGGAGCAGTATTCATGGCTGGAAGAAGGAAAAGCTGATATTCTGGGGCTTTATATGGTAAGTAGTTTACTTAAGAAGGGTGAACTTGAAGGGGATATCAAAGATTACTATACCACCTTCATGGCTGGTATCCTTCGTTCGGTTCGATTTGGAGCTGGTGAAGCACATGGAAAAGCCAATATGCTTTGTTTTAATTTCTTCAATAAAAAGGGTGCATTTGAGAGAACAGAAAAAGGCAGGTACAAAGTAAATTATGAAAAGTTTGAGCTGGCAATGAATGATTTGAGCAGAGAAATACTAACACTTCAGGGAAATGGCGACAAGGCCGCTGTTGAAAAGGTTCAGAAAGAAATGGCACTTGTTCAGAATGATCTCCAATCAGATCTAGATAGGCTGAGTAAAAAGGGAATACCTGTAGATGTAATCTTTGAGCAGGGACTGAGTGTGCTGGGTTTAAAATAATTTCGAATCAATACAGAAATCAGACCTGTTCAATCATTTGGGCAACAGTGTCTTTAGAAATGGGCTTGCTGTAAAAGCGAATGATAGAAGGATAATTGTCAAGTCTGTTCTTATCATTCTCATTGATTGATGAGCTGAATAAGAAAATTGCAAATTTTGACTGAATCTCTTTAGGGAGCTGTTCAAATGCTTCAACAAATTGAAAGCCATTCATTACAGGCATTTGAATATCCAGGATAATTATAGTGATGATTGAATTATCACCAATAAGCCCATTTTTTATTGCTTCATAGGCCTCTGTTGCCTCCATGTAAGATTTTACACTGGAGTACGTTCCTGAATTCTGTATGATCTTTTCGGCTATAAAACAGTCCAGCCGGCTGTCATCAATTATAATAAAGTTTGGAATCTGAGCAGACATCTCATTTATTTTGAACCAGAACCTTAAAATGTGTTCCCTTATTTATTTCTGAATCTACGGTAATTTTTCCATTTAATTTAGTTACTGCAGCTTTTACATTATATAACCCAAATCCTGAACCAACATCTTGTGTACTTGCCCTAAAAAACATATTGAAAATGTCGCCAAGATAACTTTCGGCAATACCTACACCATTATCAATAACATCAATTACTGCATAACCATTTTCAACCAGTATGTTCAGATCAACGGTTTTATTCTTATTATCTTTTCTCTGATATTTAAAAGCATTGGACAAAAGATTATTCAGAATTAGTTTAACTGATAAAACATCACCCCTGAAAGTTTCTTTTTGAATGATATTCGTGTTAAAAGTGACATCACTCATCAGGTAAGTAAAATTAAAGATTTTGATCTGCTCTTCAACCAATTCATTGAAATCGATCTCTTTAATTTCAAGTTCGCCCCTGTTCAGATTATAATAATCATGAATACTTTGAATAAAGTCATCCAGATTTCTGACTGAATCCTTCATCATCATCAGCATTTTTCTGATCTCGGTAATATCATCCATATGCTGGGCAGCTTCAATGGCACCAAGAACACTTAATAGCGGCCCCCTCATATCATGAGTTACGCTGTATGAAAATTTATCAAGCTCATTATAAGCCCTTTGTAATTCTTCGTTCTTTACAGCGAGCAGTGAATTAGAGACATAAAATTTATTGGCTTCATTTATAGCGCCAAGAATATCATCATCTGCCCAGGGTTTTTTTACATACCTGAAGACATTACCAAGGTTTATGGAGTCGATTACTGAGTCGATATCGGTATAGCCTGTTAGCAATATCCTGATTGGTTTAGGATAACGGCTTCTGATTTCTTCAAAAAACTGAACTCCGGTTTTTCCGGGCATTCGCTGATCACAAAAGATAACCCTGATATCCGGATGAGAACTCAAATGCTGCATTGCATCGGTCGCATTCACGGCAATCATAATGTTATAATTCATCCTGAATGATGCCTTAAAACCAGTCAGGTTGTTAATCTCATCATCAACATAAAGAATTTTTATTTTTTCCTGTTTTTCCACTTAAATTTCTGCTGTAAGATCGAGAATTATTGGCAATTCCAGAATAAATTCTGTCCCAATGCCCGGAGTACTGTTAACCTGTATTTCGCCCTGATGTCTTTTGATCGTATTATAAGCAATTGACATTCCAAGACCAGTTCCTTCACCTACATCTTTTGTGGTAAAAAAGGGTTCAAAGATCTTTTTCTTTGTAATCTCATCCATTCCAATACCATTGTCTTCTATTTTAACGAATACGCTTTTCTCATTATTGCTGGTACTTATCTTTAAAATACCGCCCTGTTCGTCGCCAAACTTTTTATCAATCGCATAAATCGCATTTGAAATAATATTCAAAAATACCTGATTGAGTTTACCAGGGTAACATTCAATCATTGGAATATCACTGTATACTTTTTCCAGCTTAATTTTGTTACTCAATAAGTTATTTATCACAATTAATGTTGAGTCAAGCCCATCGTTTATGTTGGCTTTCTTGAGGTCGTCCTCATCTAAACGGGAGAATACCCTCAATCCTTTTACAATCTCAGAAGTTCTGGAGGCTCCTTCGTGTATTCCTTTAAGGAGTTGAGATATTTCCAGTTTTAAATAATCATAATCAAGTTCCTCTTTTTGTTCCTCAATCTGCTTTTTCTTTTCTTCGACAGAAAGATCAGATAAACCAATTTTTTCCATCTCCTCAATAAAGTCAATTAATATATCAACATCCCGGTTAAGAGGAGTGATATTGGAGGTAACGAAGTTAATAGGATTATTTATTTCATGAGCAATACCCGCTGTTAACTGTCCAAGTGATGCCATTTTTTCTGCTTCTACCAATTGTCCTTCTGCTTCTTTCAGATCAATGAGTGTCTGACTAAGGTCCGAATTCGCCTGACTGAGTTCCTGGGTACGTTCATTTACTTTGGTTTCAAGGATCACATTTTGTTCCCGGATAATCCGTTCGTTTTCCTTTAATGCCATTAATGTCTCTTCCTGTGATCTTTCCTTTTCACGTTTAAAGGTATTAATCTTGTCGGCAAGGGCAAATGCTAATACGACCACATTTAATGCAATACCACCTTCTTTGGTATAGTTACTAAAGTCGTTGTATGGAACGACCCCAATATTTCGAAGTACAAATAGTAATAGGCCCGTAAAAAATAAACTGAAAGCAAGCAGGAATAAAATTGCCGGACGATACCCTTTTAATGATAAGGAAATCGTTACAGTGAAAGTAAGTAGTACAGTGGTTACGGCTGCAATATCAATTGCCCTGTAACTTGCCTGATCATAACCCAGTAAACGTAATATTATTGCCGCGCTATATATAAATATTGAAACATAAGTTGCTTTATGAAGTTTGGGGGTATTCTCCCTGGTTTGCAGGAAGTGCATCATAAAAAGGTTACCCGTCACTCCGGCAAGTCCGGCAAAAAGAATAATGCTGAGATGGTTTAATCCTGGAGAATCAGATAGAATGAAACGATAGGTGTATCCGCTAAGCGTAACCTGTGTGAGCCCGACAAACAAACTGTAAAAAACATAATAAAAATAACTGGAGTCTCTAACTGAAAGCCAGATGAAGAAATTATAGACAACCATGACCAAAATCAGACCAATGAAAATTCCCCAGGCCAGGTCATTCGTAACCAGTTTCTCAGCTAAGGTTTTTGCTGATCCAAGAATCAGTGGAAGCACCATCTGTTCTGAGCTTTTTACCCTCAGGTAGTAAACAGAAGTATTTCCTTTGGCAAGGTTAATGTCGAAAATAAAATTCTGGTGTTTATATTTTCTTTTGGAAAATGCCTCATCATAGCTCAATTTCTGAACACGTCCATCTGCCATTGAATAGAACTCACAGGTACTAAGCATAGGGTATTCGAGCGCAAGTAAGATTTGATCCTGATCGCTTTCATTTTTTATGCTGAATTTGATCCAGAAATCGGACTTGCTTAACTGAAGGTTAGGAATAGGCACATCTGAGGGTACAAAAGCATTAGAATTGACAACTTCTTTTATACTTAAGCTATTCGTTTGATCTTCTAAAATGGAAACATGATTACCAATAACCAGGTTGGAACCCTTAAAAATGACCGGCTCCTGGGCAGAAGCCACCATTGAACAGAGCAGGGGTAAAATAAGAAAGATCCGGTAAATCCTCTTCATTCTTAATATTTCAAAGCTGAATAATCCATTGTTCATTGAGCTATTCGTCAAAATTCAGAATATCTTTAACAGGCAAGCGGTGAGCTTTTAAAACAGGCTCTTTCGCTATGGCTATCTTTGTAAGAAATACTTCCGCATCATTATTTCCGGTACCGGCGATCTTATTAAAAGCTTCTCTTAAATACTGAAGCTCTTTAATATTCTTTTCATCGAGTCCCTCACCATCACCATGCAAAATACGCGAAAAAAGATAGAGCGGGGAAATTACAGGATGAATAGCCAGATTGAGGTTGGTCGCCTCAAGCCAGAATCTTTCCATAGAACGACCGCCTTCAAAGAAATTTTTCAGTTCATATCCCGGGATGCTGATCATACATAGCGCCGAAGCAGTTGATACGGTACGCATAGCGAGCATGCCAAGTGCATTGCCTCCTCCAAACTGCTTTACAGCATCGATCACTTTTTCACTTTTGATCACTCCCATCGCAGCCATCAATGAATTTCCAAGTTCCAAAGTTCGGATATCTATGCCGGTAAGTGTTTTTTCCGCATCCTCCGGAGTCCAGCGCATTTCACGATGAACAAAATCATAATGCCCTTCAGGATGAAGCAATCGCATCCTGTCGCAGGCTCCGATAATACGGGCCATACTCCTCATATCATTTACATCAGTGAAGAACCTGACTTTTGCACCCGGTATAGATTCAGCCAATGTTGCCAGTCTGCTATAAATATCGCCTGATATTTCGGCTTTCGGTGCTATTATCCTGTTAGTATGGCGTTTGAATATTGCCTGATCCAATGGTTTCAAAAGATCACTAATCGGGTTTGGATTTAGTTTTCTGAATCGTATGGCGGCGACCAGCTTTTCTGAAGATTTGTCAGGAAAGAATGAATAATAAGGTTCAATTCCCAGGCTTAAAGCATGGATATACAGGTTTTCATATGCCGCTCCAAAGGTAATGAAGGAGGCTGTTTTCTGAAAATCACCGAATGAATGAGATCTGAATTCATCGTGAAAAAGAAATAAAGTACCCTTTTTATAGTACCATTTCCAGGGCTGGTCATTTCCTGTTGAGGGGGCTGCTGCCGCTGCCGCTACCATACTGCTGATACTTTCTTTATCGGGATATATATCATCAGGCATTAATTCTGGAAATACTCTGGATGCAATCACCTCCAGTTCTTCAACCGTTAATGGCTTGAAAGGGTTCAATCTTGTTACTGGTTTATCATCAGAATGTTTTTCCTTATCGGCAATGAGTTCATCCAGGTCGATGTAATAACGTCCTGAGTCATGATACTGATCCAGCAGAATACGCCGGCTGACATCTGCCCCTACTGCGCCTCCAAGGGCAACAGAACTGGCAAGCTGAGGCCAGGTATTGATTGTTTGTTCAACCTCTATCATTGATGCTTTAGCTCTCAGGGAGATGTTTTCAACTCCAAGCATTTGTAGCATCACCGGTATTTTATCTTCGGTACTTAAATTTTTAATGTTTTGTGGATCAACATTTTCGATGGTTCCATGCAATAAAGGTCGGTTTGGTTCCAGATCAAAGCGTTCTACATCAAGCATACCCCGGTCGCTGGTATCCATAATAACCGGGATTCGAAGTTCCCTTGCCTTAAAGCGAGCCAGTATTTTTATATCCAGACCATCACATTCATCAACCAAAAGGTCTAATTTTCCGTTATCGCTGAAGAAACTATCCATGTTTTCTTCGTTCAGTCCGTTAAAAAAGCAGATGACTTTAAGGAAAGGATCCATTTCTGCAATTTCCCTTGCTGTAATAACTACTTTGGGTATTCCTAGATTGTGAACACCCGAGCGGATCCGGTTCAGATTGCTTAATTCAAGTGTGTCGAAATCTGTCAGACGGAGTTCCCCAAAACCACGTTCCATGGCCAATGTTAAAGCGATTGACTGACCTACAGATAAGCCAATGATACCTATGCGCTTTTTACTTAATATTTCCTGCTCTTTTTGGGTTATTTTATATTGATTCCGGTTGCTGCGAACCTTAATAAATTCTTCCTCATCCAGCATATGAACCAAACGCCTGCTCCAGGGATAATAAACCCATACTCCATAAGAATGTATGTCCCGGCCTCCTAAATGTTTTTGGATCAGTTCAGGATATTCTTCAGGTTTTATGCGCACTGCCGGATTTTTCATTTTTACCAGTTCCTGCAACTGGCCATAAATTTCATCATGAAAAAAGGAAACCTGGTTCTCAATCAGTTGATCAAGGGCTATTCTTTCTAGTGGGTCAGTTATTCTGAGAAATACGGGTTTATAAACAAGCTGCATCTGTCCGGATGCTTTTATCAGCTCAGAAAGCCTGGTATTCATAGGTTAGATCAGGTTAATGTAATAATGTTTAATGTACCAAAATACCAGATATTGGCAAATTTTAAATCAGATTTACAGCAAATTGATGTTTTGCTCATCAATGCTTTTGGTAGATGTTAATTTCTTAGCATTTGCAATAGTTGCCTGCAGATCCCATTTATCCATATTTGGTATTTCGATATCGTAGTGGATTTCAATTTTCTTATTCCGGAGCTCTTCAATACGCACGCATTTTAAATTTTCACGCAATGATATGATGGCTTCCCTGTTCTCATCATCTGCTGCACTCAGGTTCTCCAGATCGCGCAGAATTAATACAGTTGCAACAAGATCGAGTTTCGGATAATAAAAAGTGCCATTATTTCCTATTCCATACTCAATTTCATAACCTACACTCTGGGCCATCTTTACAGTATATGGAGCACATAGGCCAAATAGTGAATCAAGACCAATTTGCCTGGACATGGCTACCCCAACTCTTGTCAGAAATATACTGCCGATACCATAACCGGCGATTTCTCTCGAATTCCATAATCCGCAACCTTCTCCGGTGCCTTTCTGGGCATACTGCCATACCAGATCATAAATGGAAGGATCAAGTGCTCCCGTAGCCTGTTCAATTGGAAGTGGCTCAGATCCCCCTGCAACATGTATCCTTGCTCCTCCATATACATTTTGCTTATCCAGTGATTCCACAATCATAACGAATGCAGCGGGATTATCCATCCACTCGTTATTAGAAGATGTTACTTTTTCAACTCCAATGCTAGTTAAAACCCGTTTATGGCCCTCAACAAACAACTCACATGATCTGCGATCATCAATTGCCCTGAAAGCTCTTAATCTGACTACCGGATTGCCGTTGTTAAATTCTATTTCCATTTTAAGATGGTATATTCAGCATTATCCTTAGGAAGTATGCCTATATTCTTATTTGATAATTTCAATAAAAAAATGTTACGAAGTATAAATTACTTGATAAATGGTAAGCTTTTTATTATTTATACTTATTTTTGCTAAAATTTTAATGTTGTAACAAATGTCTGATAAAAAGATCGATATACTGTATGTTGATGACGAAGAAAATAACCTTGTTTCTTTCAAGGCTACTTTCCGGCTTAAATATAATGTATTGATTGCTTCAAGTGCAGATGCTGCAATTAAAATTTTAGAGACTAAACCGGTTGAAATTATCATCACTGATCAGCGTATGCCCAATATGACAGGAATCGAATTCCTGGAAAAGATCATTGAAAAGTACCCGGATCCTGTCAGAATTCTCCTTACCGGATATGCAGATATGAATGCAGTTATTGATGCAGTTAATAAAGGTAAAATATACCATTATCTCAGTAAGCCCTGGAGCGAGCAGGAGCTCAATGAAACAATAAAAAAGGCGTTTGAAGTTTATCAGGCAAATAAAGAGATCAAGGAAATGAACAGTAAATTGGCTGTTTCCAATGATCAGCTTGAATTTTTACTTCGTCAGAAATTGCTTTCCTAAATTCCCGGAATTCCCTCCCCCCATTCCCTATTACGAGTTATCAATTACGAATTCCTGGTTATCCCTTCCCTATTCCCTATTCCCATTTAACGGTAAAATAATTGATTTCCGTTTTCACCGATATTTTCCCCTTTTTCACCGAGTTCTCAGCCTTACCTGCCTAATTCCTGTATGCCGGCTATGATATCCGCTATACATTTGAAGAAAAAAACAAAAATATTATGAAAACAATACTTAACACACTAATCGCATTATTTATCCTGTTCCTGAATACCGAATCGTTTTCAAATGTAAAGCGTTTGGACGATCATTCAACAAATTGCATGCACTCCTATGTTCCGGTATCACCTCGTGATTGGACGGCAAATGAACTGGATGTTCCTGAGAACTTAAAATTTGTAAAAGCTAAATCGGCTTTAGTACCGGTAGCTGAATTTGTTTGGGGAAACCCTGAGGCAGAAGCTCCTGCAGAATTAGCTAAAGATTACAGAACTTTTTATGTACCAGTTCCGCAAAAGGTTTGGGAAGAAACTGCTTTAAATGAGGTGCCTGAAAGTCTGGGTCTTATAAAAGCAAAGTTTGCTTTAGTACCTGTTCCTGTGCGGACATGGGATGGTATCACTATCTCTGCAGATGAAATAAGCGAATTGAATAAAATCTAATCAAATAATTCATCAAGAAGTAGCATTTGACTTATGCCCAACGTCTTAGATATAATTGCTTTCAATTATTTTAAAAATGAAAACGGTATTATTTGAAATTCCAACCATGACCCGCATGCATAAGCAGCAGGCGGTGTCAGATTCCATCAAAAAGCTTGGGATCATCAACATCATAACTGAAAGAGGAAGAGCAGAGGTTACCTGCCCTGATACACTGTTAAAAGTTGACATTATCAGAGCTATTGAAGATGCGGGACACGTAGTGAGGTATTAACTATTAAACGAGATTTGAGTTTATTATTACTGAATCTTAAAATCAAATCACCTCCCTCTCAGCAATTAATTCAAGTTAAATTTCTCCTGCTTAAGCACCACTTGTTTGTCGGTAAGAATCAGGATCATAATAATCAGTCCCAGAATAATTGCAATGATAATCTGAAGTCTGGAAATAAAGTCGGAGCTCAACTGGCTCTTGACTGATTCAGCAAGCAATTCTTTACCAATTTCAGACTGAACCCTTGTCAGTTCGATCAGATCCTTATCCAGTTCATCATAAAGTTGTACTGTAGTATTCAGATAAAGCGTTTTTGCCAGCTCTTTATTTTCTGAAGCAGCATTAATCAGCAGAAGTTCATCCCTTTCAAAAGTTTTAAGATTTTTTTTGAGATTTTGAAGGTGATTGGTTTCTGCCTTAACCAGATAAGTATTCTCATACTTACTGATTAAAGAATCCAATTGTTTATTTGAAGAACTCAATGCAAGACTAATCTCCTCCCGACTGATCTTTCCGGTAAACAGGAAAGTTACCAGTATATTGCGTTTGGTATGAATATGACCTGAAATAGCGTAGAGATCAACCGCCGGAATAAGCCTGTCTTCGTAAATCGAGTTGAATGATTTAGAGATTGCGCTCACATTGTATGACTCCATCAAACTAAATAAGATGACAAAGAGCATCATGATAGCCAGAACGATGGCCAGCCGGATCTTGCGTTGTATTGCGAAAGCCCATTTCATAGTTCAGAGGAATAAATGGATTAATAATCAGAAAGAACATATATCATAAAGCCTTCATTAAGAAGGCTTTATGATATAAAATTTTGACTAGCGACCACCTGCATCAGCCAGAATCTTTCCATTCAGGCGAATGTATTCAGCATTGTTCATTGCTTTAGCAGCTTCAATTCCGGCTCTGGCAGTTTGCGCGGCACCGGCTTTATCTCCCATTTTTAACTGAATACGGGCTTTCTGGTATTTGAACCAGGGTGCTTTCTGATCTCCAGCTTCTGCTATGCTGATCCATTCCAATGCTTTAGTTAAATCTTTACCATTTTCAAAATAATAGACAGCAGCCGGATAATATGGTTTTTTTTCTCCTTTCATGGCCTCATCAATTCCAGCCATTACTTTCGAATCAACATCTGTTGTCATCTTTACCGGGACTCTGATATTTCCCCAGATTAAATCAAGCCTTGCTGTTGAGGTAGTCACATCATTAAAAGTGATCGTGAAGGTTTCTACTTTCTCCTTCAATTTGGCAGTTTTAACTTTAAAACGTAAAACATCTTCTGATTGTTTGTAACTGTAAGCACCCCACTGTTTTGTTTCCTTATTCAAAATTATTGTCCACTCATCTTTACCCGGGATTGTAAATAATGCATATTCACCCGGAGCAACAGCATTTCCTTCGAGTGTAACAGCATCGCTGAAGCTGATTACTGTTGCATCATTTGCCCCAGTCCGCCAAACTTCACCAAAAGGTGCCAGATCAGCCGAAATACTTCTTCCCTTGACATTGGGGCGAGAATATTTAACAGTTACTTTTCCAAGTCCGAATTCCTGGATAAGGGTTTGAGAGCTGCTCGACTGCGGCATGCGAAGCTGAGCATCAGCATTCAGGCTGATTAAACTGCATAGTACTGCAGTAAACAGGATTGATATTTTCTTCATGGTTTTAATAGTTAGTTTAATTTTTCAAATACCGAAGATATTCGAATATTGAGAGTTTATTGTGTAAAAAATGTAAAAACATCTTTTTGTAAATAAGTCAAAAAATAATCAGCTTACTCTCTTGTGAGTTCACTAAATGCGTATTCAGTCAGCATCTCATGATTTCCTTCAAAAATGGTCAGGCCTAAATTTCCGGATTGTTTTTTCAGAAATACCTTTCTGCCCCCAATACTTCCGAATTCGCCAAGGGCCTTCCTGTGTTCCAGTAAGTTTAACTTCTCAGAATCACTTACATAAATTGAACTATCACTTACCAGCTTATCTTTTAATATTTTATTGTAAAAATTGATCGAATGAGTAATTGGTACACTGCCCTGAATTCCATCGTAAATACCGGTATAGATTTGAAATTCAGTCGTGTTCAATTTTACCACCGGGGTTTTCCAATAAATGGGTGATTTCTTAATCGCAATTTCCATGTTCAGGCTGTCCTTAGAACTTGTGCAATCCAATATGTTTTGTGCATATTTTGTACCCATGATTTTGCTTTGAGCATACCAGGCAGGCAGATCAGAAATCGGAACCCAGGCAGAAAAGCGTCTGATTAAATGTTTTGATTTCATGAAAGTTGCCAAAGTAGCATAACCACCCCCGCTTGAACCTATAACATAGATCCTGGACAGATCAACACTGGAATTTTTGATAGCATAGTCGATCGCATCATCAATATCGGCCAGTGCCAGATCGCTGCAGCAGGCATCTTTTGTCCAGTTCTCCCCTCTGAAATCGGGATGGATATAGTTAATGTCTTTTGTTTTGGAGAGTGCTGCCAGTTCATCTTTCTGTTCATAATTGCCGCTCCAGCTATGCAGACTCACCACCAATGGCTTAGCTGACGAAGATTTAGATTTAAAGAAATAGGCTTTTTGCAAAGAATTATCAAGACTTGATTGTATATCAACAACTTTAAAATCGGTATCCCAGGTGCTTTGGCGGGTATCATCAAAGGGGGTAAAGGTATCGCTGAATGGTTTTTTCAGCACATTCCATATCGTTTCATTCTGGCTGATAAAGATGCCGGCGGCAAGGCCAAGAATTAAGATCAGGATGTATGAAGCAGTTTTTTTCATTTGGAATTTATTTGAGAATCTTGAATTGCAGGATTTATTATCTGGAAATAAATTTAAACCTTTTTTGGATATACCCCAGGCTGGCAAATATAAGTCAAACTTTTATTAGGGATTTTAATTGTGGAATTTAATCAAAGCAGGTTCCAAACCCGCATTATCTGTTAATCCGGGATTAGCTGCGTAAAAAGGCCGAAAAAATTTCAAAACAGTTATTTTTTTTTATCTTTCTAATCGTTTCATTATTAAAGCTTGTACGAATGCGTATTATTTGTTTCATAATGCTGTTAATAGCCCAGGCTAACAGTCTGTTGGCTTATACTTATCAGGATACTTCCCTGAATAGATCCATTTCGGAGCGGAATATTAGCTTTATTGACTATCCTGATTTTCCAGAGGCGCACTCCACATGGGGTTCTATCGGGTATAATCCTGCCAATAACAATGTCTATGTAGGTGTAACAAATCATGCTGATAAGGTGGGCTTTTATGAATATGACCCTGCCCGGAACCAAATCCAGTTAAATGGCTTCCTCAAAGATCTGGGACACCTCAGGCCTTTCCAATGGCAGGGAAAAATGCACTCCAAAATTGTGGCCGGACCTAATGGTGAAATATATTTCTCTACTGATGGGGGCGAATCCAGACAAGAGTATCTGATGAACCATCCGCATGGCTATGCCGGGGGCTTTTTTATGAAGTGGAATCCCGCAACCAAGCAGCTTACCAATTTAGGAATGGGGATGCAATATGAAAGCATCAAGGATGTAGAAGTGGATATGCAATCGGGTCTTGTTTATGGCATCAGTTATCCGCAGGCACATTTTCTCGTGTACGATCCTCAGAAAAACCTGTTGCACGATGCAGGCCGGCTGGGCAGTGCCCATGTGCCCCGCGTTCTGTTTACCGATTGGTGGGGCAACTGTTATTACGTAGACTGGAGACAACGACTGGTAAAATATGAGAAATCTTCAGGAAAGCTGGTTTTTGCAAAACAAAGTTTACCTGCCTTTCCTGGCACTCCCGGTGGGAAAATCGTAACGGGTATTACCGCTTTTGCTAAAGATCACGATAAAAAAGCCATCTATCTGGTTACTTATGGAGCTAAACTGGTGGCTTTTTATCCGCAGGAAACCGGGATCGGCAATTGGGAAGATCTGGGTGGCGTGTATGATATGGCCAAAGGGGAAGAGTGGAAGCCGTATGTACCTAATTTAAATATAGGTCTGAATGGTAAACTCTATTATGTAATCGGCGGTCATGGCAATTATGTGCGGAAAGACAAAACGGTACTGATAGAATTCGATCCTGAACAACGCAAGGCGAACATTCTTTTAGAATTTCCGATCGGCCGTTTAACGGAAGTTACAGGTTCCGATATTCGCGACAAAGATGGTAACATGTATTTTGCCGGCCGCAAAAGACCGGACAGAAGCGAAAACGGTAGTGTTCCTTTTTTAATAAAGTTTAACCCTGAAAAGGAGGTGAAATAATATGTACAATCGAATTATTTATTCCCTGATTGCGTTGTTCTTCGTTCCTGTTATTGCGAGCGCACAGTATACATTCTTTAATCCCAAAGGCAGTTTTGCCGTGGAAGCTTCACTTGAAAATACAGATGAACTGAGGATGCCGATGTATCAGAATGCAATGAGCTCTCTCACTGTTTCCGGTGATTTTGTTTTAGGTGGTACAAGCGCAGAAAAAGGATTGTCGCCGCTGCTGTTCACGAGTTCTCTTTCGCAGCGTAAACTCACTGCTATTAAACCACTCGAAGACCTTGTAAAAGGACAATTGAGTATCCAAACCGGTTTTAGCAAAGCAAAATCCGGAAACGTTTTTTATGCAGGTACCATGCCTCAGCCCGGAAAAGGGCTGGGGGGTCATATCATTGAAGTACAGGTAAACCTTCAGGGCCAAATTGCTGTGAAAGACCTGGGCGAACCTGTGGCCGGTGAGGGCATCTTTGCTATGACATTCAATCCGGAAAAAAACGAATTCTACGGAATTGTACATCCTTCGGGCAAATTCTTCACATTTAACCTGAAAACAGGTAAAAAACAGATATACGATCAAACGGCCCCATCTCAAAAGGATCTTGATACCTATCATTCGTTTGCATTGGAACCGGAGGATTATCTGGGTCGTGCATTAGTTATTGACCAGCAGGGCCGCATTTATGGAAGCAGGGCTATCAATAAACTGTTTTGTTTCGATCCGGCCACCCAATCGGTTTCAGTTCTGAAAGATGAACTGCCCTTTGTATGGGGACGGGAAGCAATGGGCCGCATCGATTCCTGGGTTAAAATGCCTGAGGGCACTATTTATGGCAGCAATGCTGCCGACGGGCAATTGTTTCGGCTTGATCCGCTTAAGCAAACAATTGTAAACCTGGGCAAGCCCATTATGATGCCCCGCATTATGGCTATGACCCCCGGAAAAAATGGAATGCTGTACGGTATTGCCGGGGCCTCTCCCGGGTATGCGCACCTTTTTAGTTATCATCCGCAAAAAGGTTTCCGTGATCTCGGTAATCCTGAGTTTAAAATGATTACTCCCGGACTGGAACAGGGGATTAACTGGCGCGGATTCCAGATCGCTTCGATGGCAACTTCACAGGGTGGAAATTATATCATTATGGGTGAGAATGAGGCCTTGAGTCAGCTTATGGTTTTCCCTGCTGAGGATTTACCATAATCTGTGCCTAATGTTCAAGGCTTCAAGCTGTAGCGGATTAACACCACTTTCCCTGGCCTTTAGCACTAAAGTAGTTAGAAAGACCGCTATAGCTTGAAGCCGTTGTTATGCGAAGTGCAGAATACTTAATTTTCTTCGAATTCCAGATGCGAACCCACCTTTTTGGTTTCGTAAAATTTCGTCGACATGAAACCATTTAACTGGCAAAGGTCTTTAGTCACTTGTATTGATTCTATATCAGACCTGATTCCGAAATATATTCCAGTTAAAAACTTTGTGTCAAATAATTGAATCTCAGGCTTAACGCCTAATGTTAAAATTCTAAACTCCTTCTCGTAACTCCACACGGGTTTCTTGCACATGAAAAGTTTGTATACAGCATATGATCTATCTGCTTGAAGATAATTAATGTTGTAGTCATCGTCATATCCTACCAGTCCCTCAGACACGTCAGACGTATTCAAGTTTTTGAACCCGCTTTCGCCTAAAGCGCCATCAAACTCCAAGCATACCCCATGATGTTTGTTAGCATATAGGCCCCACATCGCATCATTGTCGTGCAATAGTGAAAAACACGAAACTCGCGCGCTTTTGATTTTTTCGATTTGAGCGTGCTTGTACATTCTCTCCCAAATTCCATCTTCGGCAATGAGTTCATTGAATTCTGAAATATGACCAAACTCTTGTTTAAGTAATTGAATCTCTTTTATTGTATGTTCATTGAGAGTGTCTGGGGTTTTGAATGAGAACCGTTCAACATCACAGTCGAAAGCATCATTAAAGTCCTCTGGATTAGAAAATTTGATTGTTTGATTCTTGATTATGGTTTCGCAAATCTCCGCAGAGACATATTTGAATATTTTTTCAGGACGCTGATAGATCATAGTTTATGAACTAAATCTTTATTGGCATTTCGCATAACTTATATATTAAGAATGATAAAATCACCCCAAGCCCACCCATTTCAGGTGTATTATGGCCTATTCTCATCCTTTATTAAACTCCCGTAATCTCATCCCACCTCCTTCATCGCTTCCTTAAAACTGCCGGCAATTTCCTGTGCGGTCATTCTGTTCATGGAGATATTTACCTTCAGACTAAATCCGTTCGCATCAGGGGCAGAGAGACGGATATTCCGTTTAGCAAGCGCATCCGAAAAGCGCTTCTTATCGATGTTTTTCATGTCGAGGTGTACGATGTGTGAGCCATTGTTATATTTAACAATTTTGCAGCGCTCGTCTTTCTGGATCTCAGTAAACAGATACTCTGCTTTTTGCCAGGCACTTTGATATTCCTCTATCCATGAATCAACATAGTGCAGAGCCACTGCAGCGAAAGGCCATACAGCCGGAATTCCGGCACCAAACATTCTGCGTTCATGGAATAGGTCATGGGTAAATTCTTTTGAACCTGCAAGGACTGCTCCGCTGGCTGCATTAAAGCATTTGCAGATGGAGGTGAAGGAGGTATCGAACATTGCTCCGTATGTTGCAGGATCAATGCCGGTATGTGCTGCTTGTACAAAGAGTCTTGCCCCATCTAAATGGGTTTTAATATCATTTGCTTTGGCGTAATTAGTAATTGCTTTCATGTTTTCGAAAGCAAAGAGCGTATCCTGCTGGCGGCGCACCGGACTCTCGATACATATTACCCCAACTTTTAAGGCGACCCTTCCTTTTGCCGTCTTGCCAACCACTTCTTCAATTTCAGCCAGGGTCATTTCTGTGGTATTCAGTCCGAGGGGAATAAGGTTCAATGCACTCAGAGTTTGGCAGCCATCACCGGTATCCTGATAGATATGGCTTTGTTCCTGCAAGATTACTCTGCGATTGTTGCCGGCAAGACGTCGCAATGCCATGTGATTTGCCAGGGTTCCTGTTGGCATGAAAACCGAAGATTCTTTACCCATTAGTTTGGCAAATCTGTTTTCCAGTTCCTCAACCACCCCACCGTTCGAATAGAAGTCGGTTTTGATCTTTCCCTCGTCGGCAAGTTTCATTAATAACTCGCCATATTCTTTCGGACTCAATGGCACACCATCATTTACAAAATCGACAGTTTTGCCTGCAAGCGCTGCTGTTTTTTGTGGAATTTCTCCGCCATATACATCAGACTGTACGGCTGTTGCGGCAATTATACTGCCTAATTTTACAAAATCTCTTCTGTGCATCGGATTGTTTTTTTATTCTAAAGTACTCATTTATACTGCTTACAAGATATGATTCCTGTTGAAAAGCTTAGACTACCACTAAAACTTTTTATTTGCTCTTTTTTGGTGAATATTGATTTACTCAGCCCTATCCCCGGATCTTTGAGATTTATAAAGTCCTGCCAGTACAATTAAACACACAGTAAGCATTGAAACTGTTAGTGTGATGAGCAAAGTTGAAATAATGCTTTCGATAAAGGGATCTCCTTCTTTTCCTCCGGCGATTGGCATATATTTACCTGCACCGGTCATAGCGGAAATTAAAACAGCCAAAAAATTTGCGAATGTGCCATAAAGGGCCAGCCAGAATCCGAGGTAGATCCATCTGTCGGGTAAATTCAATCTGTTCCAGATCAAACCCAATACGCATAGAAATATGCCATTCATTACTCCTTCAAGATGCGTGCTCACACCCATTCTGGGATTTGCCATCATCGGGATAAACAGGCCGGTAACCAATCCCAAAAAGAACAGCAGAATTCCCCAGAAGATAAGTTTGTCTGCCTGCTGTTTTCTAGCCGCCGGATTTTCCATCTTGATACGCTTTTAGAGTTTATAAAACATTTTTATACCTTCAGGAGAGTTTCAATATCAAATTTTTTCATCTTCAGGAAGGCCTGCATGACTTTAGGTCCCTTTTCGGGATCAGACATTAGTTTGCCAAGAATGGCAGGTACAATTTGCCAGGAAACACCAAATTTATCTTCCAGCCAGCCACAAATACTTTCACGTCCGCCTTCAGTCAGCCTCTCCCAGTAATAGTCAATTTCTTTTTGGGATTCGCATTCCACAACAAATGAAACCCCTTCATTGAAGGTATAATCATGAACACCAGGGCCATCCATTGCAATCATATTTTGATGCTGCAGCTTAAATTCAGAATATAATACCTTTCCGGCATTTTCACTTCCTTCCGGGTAATGCATCAGCAAGTCAGTTGATGAGTGAACAAAAATGGAAGTATAGAAATCAATCGCAGCTTCTGCCATCCCAAACTTCTTGCCGGTAAATAACATGCTGGATCTGATCTTTTGTTTGATTGGAGCCTCACCTGCCAGCGAGATCTGCCAGCTTAATCCGAAGCGGTCCTGAAGCCAGCCATAGCGTTCACTCCAGTCGTATTTATCAATTGGTATTAATGCCTTACCATCTTCAATCAGTTTTTCCCATAAGGTATTTGTTTCTTCTACCGATTCACAAAGCACAAAAACTGAAATAGATGGATTGATCTTAAATTTGGGACCGCCATTCAGGCCCATAAATTTATTCCCATCCAGTTCAAACGTAACCACAATTGGTGTATCTGAGATTATTCGGGAGTTTTTAAATAGCGAACAATACAGGTTTGCTGCTTCTTTCGCCTGTACATCGAACCATAAACAGGGATGGATCTGATTTACCATAATTCATCGAACTTATTGCATCTTAAATATGCAGATAAGCCCCGAAAATTCCTAATAAACACATAATGAACTGCTTAGAATAATTTCTGCCGGCTTTAAGCTTTTAACTTTATGCTTTAAGCTTTCTCACACTTCCTTCCAATAAGAATCCTCCACCGAAGCCCAAAACTTAGCCTTTGGTTCCAGATCAAGATAAGGGTAAGTAACCTTTGAGAGGAAAAGACCCTGAGGGTGTGCAGGCAATATTTTTGATGGAATATTTTTGGAGATCAGGTGACTTTCGAATTCATCCACACTAAGGTTACCATCGCCTATTTCGATCAGTTTACGAGCTATAATCCGGATCATTCTGCCCAGAAAGCGGTTGGAGGAAATCCGGAAACGAATTCTGTCGCCACTACTGTTAGTGTACAGACTTGCAGCAGAAACATGGCAGATCGTATGTTCATTCTTATCCGGTGATTTGCAGAATGCACGGTAATCTTCGTATTGCGGAAGCAGGTCTACCGCTTTTTTCATTTGCTCGAGATCGAAACTTTGCCTTAGGTAAAGTGAACTGCTTTCACTCAGAAAGGGATCTTTATAGGTATGAATAAAGAAATCATAAACCCGTTGAATGGCATCAAAGCGGGCATGCGGCTGAGCTTCCATTGGGATAATATCAAAGAGAGCAATGTCATCCGGCAGGATGCGGTTGAGGCGGAAAAACAGATCGAAGTTCCAGCTCTTTTCAATATCCATGTGGAAGAAGTACTGGCTGGCATGAACCCCTGCATCAGTGCGGCCACAGCCATGAATTGTGATGTTTTGTTTAAAGATTCGGCTGAGGCTGTTCTCCAGAACTTCCTGAACACTGAGCTTGTCCGGCTGCCTCTGCCAGCCGAAGTAATTGGTGCCCTTGTAGCCGATATGAACAAAATATCTCAATTTTAATGCTTTTTTTTGCTAAGCTAGTAAATGGAATTTAATGGCCGGCAAACGCGTATTGTTTAAATTATTAGTAATTTTGTGATTCATGCATGACCGGCATCCTACTAAAAGATTGAATGCCGGATAATTTAGAAGAAAATGAAGACTATCGTTATAATTGGAGGAATAATCCTTGCAGGTGCAACTGTAATCGCCGTCATGATGGATCAGCGAAATGAAGCAGCTAAACCTGCGATTTCAACTCAGGGTATACCACCCATGCCGGCTCAGGACGGGGGTGAAAATCCGAGAATTAATCCTGCTCACGGTCAGCCGGGGCATAGGTGCGATCTTGCAGTTGGAGCTCCTTTAGTGAATACAGATGGAA
This sequence comes from Pedobacter sp., assembly GCA_036676565.1. Lineage (GTDB taxonomy): Bacteria > Bacteroidota > Bacteroidia > Sphingobacteriales > Sphingobacteriaceae > Daejeonella. The sequence continues at coordinate 49,540 of JAKFCP010000013.1, read as the reverse complement.
CCCCGGTTCCTGCAGCAAATCCACAGAATATTCAGTCAACACCTGCAATGCCGGCACCTGTACCAGCTGGTTTAAAGGTTAACCCGCCACATGGTCAGCCTGGACACAGGTGTGATCTTCAGGTGGGGGCACCGTTGTAGTGCGGGTCAAGCCCGCACTGACATCGGTCAGGCCCGCATTGACAAGCAGGGGGGTCTAACCGGCTGTGACATATGGACAATAAGCCAGAATATTTTCCTTGTAATTAACCACCTGTCAAGGGGCCTTGATCCGCAGGCCAAATCTGTTTCGCGAATTGCGAATTAAATAATTTATGCTTAAATTCAATTATGAAAGAGCATAAGGGCATGCGCCCCCAGGATATCGTACTACTCTTGAAACTCATTATAGATTCTGACCAGGAGATTCGGATCAAGGATTTGTCATCAAAATTGTTCATCTCTGCATCAGAGGTTAGTGAATCTTTAAATCGTTCTGCAATTGCCGGACTGCTGAATCCGCAGGACAGATCAGTAAACCGGGAAGCATTTCTTAAATTTTTGGAATTCGGGCTACCCTATGTTTTCCCCGCACAGCTTGGTCCGGTAATGCAGGGAATGTATACGGCCCATTCCGAATCATCCCTTTATTTGAGTTTCTCATCCGAAGAAAAGCTGGTTTGGGCTGATGATCAGGGTAAGGAACGGGGGCAAAGTATCCTACCGCTTTATCCTTCGGTTGTCAAGGCGGTCAGGAAAGATAGAATACTGTATAAATTGTTAGCCCTTTGTGATATTATCCGAATTGGAAATGTATCTGACAAAAATAAAGCGGTCTGGCAATTAAGAGAGGTATTCCAATCAAAAATTTAGGTTTAAGTATCCCCTTTTTACCTCTGGACTTCGCTTTTTTAAATTTAAGAACGGATATTTGCATGAAGCAATTCTATCAATGAGTAAAGAGGTCACTGAGCAGCCCCAAAGCCTGGCTCTAAAAGACAAAAATCCCATTTCCGGAAAGACCGTTTATCCGATTCTTATTGCGATCAGTATTTCCCATTTATTGAATGATGCTTTACAGTCTATTATACCTGCAATCTATCCCGTAGTAAAAGATACATTCAGCCTGAGTTTTGCTCAGGTTGGTTTAATTACTTTAACATTCCAGTTATCTGCTTCCATTCTTCAACCTTTTGTTGGTTTGTATACCGACCGTAAGCCTCAACCTTATTCACTTGCAATCGGGATGGGATTTACGCTGGTCGGGCTAATATTTTTATCCCGGGCGCCAAGTTTTGAAATCCTGATTCTGTCAGTTGCAATGGTAGGTATCGGTTCTTCTATCTTTCATCCGGAGGCTTCCCGGATGGCTCATATGGCTTCCGGCGGCCGGCGTGGAATGGCTCAATCTATCTTTCAGCTTGGAGGTAATTTTGGCAGTTCTATTGGTCCCCTGCTGGCCGCTTTGATTATTGTTCCTTATGGTCAGTCCAACATTATCTGGTTCTCTGCTCTGGCCTTGCTCGCTATTCTTTTACTGATCAATATAGGTGGCTGGTATAAACGCAAGATCAGGATCAAAGCAAAGCGACCGGGAAAAGAAATGTCTCATTTACAGGTGCTTCCCAAAAAGAAAATAATTTTTTCTGTACTGATTCTGCTGGTGCTGATCTTTTCTAAATATATCTACCTCACCAGTATGACTACCTACTATACTTTTTATGTGATTCATAAATTTGGGGTATCGGTTCAGGACTCTCAGGTATATCTATTTATTTTTCTTTTTTCAATTGCTGCAGGAACGATCATTGGTGGGCCTTTGGGTGACAAATTCGGCAGAAAGTACGTGATCTGGGGCTCAATTCTGGGTGTTGCTCCTTTTTCTCTTTTGCTTCCGCATGCTAATCTTTTCTGGACGGTGATACTTACTATTCCAATCGGAGTGATTCTGGCCTCAGCATTTTCTGCAATACTGGTATACGCACATGAGCTTTTTCCGGGGAAAGTCGGGATGGTTTCGGGACTCTTTTTTGGATTTGCTTTTGGAATGGCGGGTATTGGATCTGCAGTTCTGGGAGGAATCGCCGACCGTACCAGCATAGAGTATGTCTATGAGATTTGTGCTTATATGCCTCTGATTGGGTTAATTACAGCTTTTCTGCCAAACATTAAGACCAGGGATTAAGATTTCAACCAAGCGCTGAAGCAAGTTTAAAGCTGATGAAGAAACGTGTTCCCTTACCAGGTTCACTCTCAAAGCGGATAGTTCCGTTTTGAAGTTCTGTAAATTCCTTACAAAGTGACAAACCCAGGCCCACTCCTTTTTCATTTTGAGTGCCAAAGGTAGATTTAACTCCCAATGAGAAGAGATCTTTTTGCATTTCGAATGGAATACCTCTTCCAGTATCACTAATTGTAATCAGACATCTATTATCTTCTATCTTTGCCTCAATTCTAATCTGCCCACCCGCGTCGGTGAATTTTACGGCATTGTTTACCAGATTTCTGATCACAAGCTGGAGCATATCCCGATCGGCTAAAACCATAATCGATTTGTTGATATTTTCCTCTATGCTTATTTTCTTTTCAATTGCAATGGATTGCTGAGCCCTTATAGCCGGCAATATCGATTCTTTGAGATTTACCGGAAGGAGATTAACGCTTACCCCTTCCATTTGGGTTTTACTCCAGAGAAGCAGATTGCTGAGCATTTGCTGGGTGTTTTTGGTTTCATTCAGTAGGCTGGCTTCAATTGATTGCCGGTCAATTTCATCAGAGTTTAATTCTGAGAGGATTTCCAGGTAATTCTGGATGGAACCGAGTGGTGCTCTCAGATCGTGGGCAAGAATTGATAAGAGTTTGTTCTTGGTTTCATTAGATATTTTCAGCTCTTCAGCCTTTTCTTCAGCCGCTATCTTCTCATGATGGTAGCTTTTTCGAATATAAGTCGTAGCAATAAAAATGAGTAAAGCGGTTAAAAGATAGGTCGATCCGATATCTGCATACTGTAGAAAAAGATCCGGATAACGATGCTCAATCAGGGATGGGTTATTGTATGATAAGAACAGTAAAACCATCACTTCCAGGATGTTTAATGCAAGCCAGAATGGGTATTGATTTTTGGGAACCACTACAGTTATCAGGAAAATACAGAGCAGAAATAACATCAGTCCCGGGCCGTTGATACCGGAGTTGAAATAAAAATTTGTCACGAAAAGTGCATTTGCCGCTAGTCCGAAAAGTATAATACTGAGCTTTAATTTATTATGTACCCTTGAGAGGTAATATAAAAGCATACACACAAGCTGTACAATGCCCATTAAAACAGCAAGTTCATATAATCCGTATGAGATATTAAGAGGCAGACTTACCGTTAGTATAAGAAAGGAAATGAGGCATATAGTATGGAAAATACGTGCCTCCAGAGGGAAGTCTTCTTTAGGACCTATTATATTGATTAAATATTCTTTTATGCTATCTGCCTTCAAAACAAGTTTTTTTAATCAATTGTATCTGATAAACAATTCTAATCAATTTACGGATAAGCAGGTGATAATATCTAGTTATTTGCTCATTCTCTATTAAAAAATGCACTGCACAAAATTGAGGTAATTACTGTTTGTTTATTAGATAATATATCCCTAACATCATGTTCTTTTTTACCGATTACATTCGAATCTGTATACGTGATTTTATTAAAAATTAAGTTTAAATTTATTTAAATGAATAATAACAGAAGAGATTTCATCAGAAATTCAGGATTGGTAAGTCTTGGCTTTCTGGGTTTGAGCCAGTTTGCCGCCAATGCGGCTGTTTTAGGATTTATTGAAGATAGTAATTTTCTTCGTAATTATGGCCCACTCGCACACCAGCAGGGAGATATTTTGAGTTTGCCCAAAGGTTTTACAGCAAAAGTGATATCCCGTAAGGGGGATCTGATGAACGATGGGTTTTCTGTCCCGGGTGCATTTGATGGGATGGGTGTATTTAAGTGGAAAAATAATAAAACCATCCTGATCAGAAATCACGAACTCTCACCAGGGGCAATTGCAAACGGGCCATTTGGAAAAAACAATGAACTGCTCAATAAAGTCGATCGTAAAGATATTTATGATTTTGGTAAGGCTGAGAGTTTGTGTTATGGCGGGACAAGCACCATGGTTTACGATGAAAAACTACAGAAAGTTGAACTTGAATATTTAAGTCTTATCGGCACAGTTAGAAATTGTGCCGGAGGCATTACTCCATGGAATTCCTGGATTACCTGTGAAGAAAGCACCCTGGTGAAAGGTGGTGAAAAGGGCAATCTTGAACAGGACCATGGCTATAATTTCGAAATTTTTGCCTCTGATAAGGTTGGCTTAACTGCACCCATTCCAATCAAACCAATGGGTCGCTTTGTGCATGAGGCTGTTGCGGTTCATCCAACTCAGGGAATAGTTTACCAAACAGAGGATAGCGGTGATAGTCTGTTTTATCGCTACCTGCCAAACAAGTTTGGGGAATTGCATAAGGGTGGTAAACTGCAATGTCTGGTAATTAATGAGTGGGCTAGTGCTGATACCAGGAATTGGGAGAAACTGGATACTGATAAGTTTCCGCAAAATAAAAGCTTTGACGTTCATTGGATCGATCTGGATAATGTAGAAGCACCTGATGATGATCTTCGATTAAGGGGTTATAAGAAAGGCGCAGCCCGCTTTGCCCGGGGAGAGGGAATCTGGTATGGAAAGAATGAACTATTCTTTGCATGCACCAATGGAGGACATAAAAGCTACGGACAAATTTTTAAATACATTCCAAGTAAGTACGAAGGTCAGAATCGGGAACGTGAATCACCCGGAAAACTGGAGTTATTCCTTGAATCCAATGATATAGATACATTTCAAAGTTGCGATAACCTCACCATTGCTCCATGGGGTGATGTAATTATTTGCGAAGATAAATCAGATGCAAGAATTATTGGAATTACTCCTCAGGGAAAGACTTATGTGATCGCAAAAAATGTAGGCTATCCAAAATCAGAATTTGCAGGTCCGGTCTTTTCACCTTCAGGTAAGACTTTATTGGTCAATATTCAGTCCCCGGGACTAACTCTGGCTATCACCGGCCCCTGGAACAGCTAAGGGAATCACTTTAAACACAAAAGCTCCGGCAAATTTTGCCGGAGCTTTTGTTATTTATGGGGTACTGATTTATTTACCTTTAATCCAAAGGGAAATATCATTGATCAGAACCTGACTAACATTTGCCGGTGTGCGGTACTGGGCACCGGTTCCTTTTTCCTTTTGTGAAGATAAGAGGTGGTTTAGATCCGGATAAAGCTTAAATGATGCATTTTTATTTGCAGCCAGTGAGGTTCGCCATATATTAAAATCCTGCACAGAAACCTGAAAATCATGCGCTCCCTGAAGGATAAGAATACGGTTTTTAATTCTTTTTGATGTGGCCAGCTGATCATAATTATTCAAATCTATCCAGTAGGATGCCGGTGCACCGAGTATAATCGAATCTGGAGCGATGTCGCCAAGTTTAAGAAGTCTTGAACGGTCTATTTCATTGGATGATTCAATGAATTGCTGCTTACCTGCGGCAGTAGTATCACCGGAGGCTTTATAAATAAAAATATTCTGTTCAGCAATCAGATCAGATAGTTTTCTTGCCGGAGCAGCTGCCAGGATAATCCCACTCAATGATGGAGCAAGGGTCGCAATTCTTGGTGCCAGCATACCTCCAAGGCTATGCCCTAAAAGGTAAATCTGGCTTTTGTTTACACCGGGAAGGGTATTTGCCAGGTTAATTGCACTCAAGGCGTCGTCAATTGTTTCTTCTTTAACGGTAAATGCTTTATTAAAGGACCTCGGGTAAACCATGCTTCGTTTTACATAACGGATACTCCCGATTCCTTTGGCTGCCAACCCTGCCGCCAGATCTTTAAAAGGTTTATTGGGTCCAACAGTTTCGTCCATATCTGAGGGACCGGAACCATGAACCATGATCACTACAGGAAAGCTGGTTAAATTTTTCGGACTGGTAAATATGCCTGCCATCTGGCCTTCTTCAAATTTTATGCTGATCTCTTTCTCGGAATAAAGTGATGTATCTGCATATGCCGGAGCCGCATATTCAGCTTCAGTTGCCACAGGTGTGACAAAGAATCCCAGCAGTTTTTCAGATTTATTAAACACGAAAGTGAATGTTTGAGATCCTTTTGAGAATCCGCAAGTCAGAGTAACCTCAAAATAATCACCCTTAACAGAGTTCTTTGCACCATCTACAGATTCATAGGTTCCCAGACTGTTTCCGAGCCTGAGCCAGAATAGTTTTAATTCATCTGCAGAGATCTGGCCTTTTACACTCTCATCAAAAAAGCCGTGTGCCTCTTCAAAATTACCCTTATCCATTGTGTCGAAAAATGAATCGGCACGGTTGATCAGATTGACAATACTTTGGGCAAAAGTGATCTGACTTATAAATAACAGAACAAACAGGATCTTAAATGATTTCATTAATATTTAAATTTCTAATTCAGGTTTGAAAGATAATAAAATTAAGGTTTAAAGGGCATAGAATAAAATTCAGTGTGGCTTTCAATCGACATCTGAAACTAATTTTGATTTTTTTTTCATCCGGCATAGGGGTAAAAGTTCTTTTACCTGTCTCATCCCAAATATTAAAGAAATGAACATAAAAATGAACAACTATCCGGGATGCGCAAAAATCATTTTTGCCTTACCCATTTTAGCGATGAGCTTTTTTGCCAGTGCACAGAAAGTGCATATTGGTAAAGTCAATGTAGGATTAGCCTACCCAATCAGTACCAATGGAACACATGCCGCTGCAGATACCAATTATTTCTCTTTGAATTTAATTGCGGGTGTTTCTGCTGCAGAAAGAGGCTTTTCATTTGCCGGAATATCTTCAGTTGTAAAGAACGATGTCAGGGGGATGATGTTTGCCGGTTTTTCCAATCATGTAGGTAAAGGGGTAGAAGGGATGATGTTTGCAGGCTTTATGAATAGCTATGCTGAAGCAAAAGGAATGCAATTTGCAGGTTTTAGTAATATTTCTAAAGGCAAGATTACAGGAGCTCAATTCTCCGGCTTCTTAAGCAAAGCCACAGATATTCAGGGTGCTCAGTTAGCGGGTTTTGCGAATGTAGCAAGGGATGTAACCGGTCCGCAGTTTGCCGGTTTCAGTAATGTTTCACGTAAAATAGTGGGATCCCAATTTTCTGGTTTTATTAATACAGCAGAAGATGTAAAGGGCTCTCAGTTTGCTGGTTTCATTAATGTTGCCAGAAAGGTAAGTGGAGTGCAGGCAGCAGGTTTTATCAATGTTGCCGACAGCAGTGATTATCCTTTGGGAATAATCAATATTATCAGGAATGGAGAGAAAGCCATTGGGATAAGTATTGATGAAAATGAGACCGGTTTGCTTTCATTTCGCTCCGGTGGGAAAGTGTTATACGGAATCATTGCTGCAGGCTATAATTTTCACAACAAGGAAGAGGTTTATGCTTTTGAGGCAGGTTTAGGTGCCCATTTTTTAAATACTTCTGTTTTCAGAATGAACGCTGAAATAAGTACCCAAACACTCGAAAGTTTCAAATCAGGCGAATATTTCAAATCCTCTGCCCGCTTAATGCCATCCCTGAGACCTGTTCCGGGATTGGAGCTGTTCGGCGGACCGGTATTCAACTATGTGAATACCAATACCAGCGAAGGCCGGGCGATTACAGATAAATATATCCGCACCTGGGAAAATCGATGGGGTAATAATTTCGAAGGAATCTACATCGGATTTAATGCCGGAATTAACTTCTTATTCTAATTTAAATATCATAACAACAATACATAACTACCTAAATAACAGAATTATAACAATTAAAAAATAAAAATCATGAGAACTACTTTATTTATTGCAATTATCAGTTTATTCTTTTTTTCATGCACCAAAGACAGATTGGTTGCCGATGGAAATATAATTACCGAAGTACGTAATCCGGGTACATTTACCGGTGTACACAGCAGCGGTGCTAACCCGATCAAAATTACCTATGGAAATGAATTTAAGGTTGAGATCAGGGGTTCAGGGAACCTTATTCCGAGATATAAAACCAATATCCACAATGGAACGCTAAACCTGGGTTATGAATTTGTGAGTGTCCGAAAGGATGATATCGAGGTTTTTGTCACTATGCCGGCAATTAACCATGCTTCAATGAGTGGCAGCGGGAAGCTGGATATCAATGGTAATTTTCCGGCACAAAATCTGTTTCGTTTAACGATCAGTGGATCATCAAATACCAAAGTGAATGATGCTTTTAATGCGGATGAAGTGAATGTAAATATTTCGGGTTCAGGTGATGCCAATCTGGAAAAAATACTAAGTAACAGGGGAGATGTGAAGATTAGCGGGAGTGGTGATGTACGTCTTAGTGTACAGAATACACTAAAAGCCAGGATCAGCGGCAGCGGAAAAATCTATTATACCGGAAATGCGGCTGTAGATTCTGAAATCAGTGGAAGCGGTACTGTTATTAAATTTTAAGAAACCAGTAATCCGGCTGGTGTTACCACCAGCCGTAAGGGAGCAATCGGGATGACAAGAGGCGATGGGTATATGTAACAATCCAGGGTATTTGAAAGTCTAAAAGACAAAATCAGAGCGGAGCCTGCAACTTGGAACAAATACTCACAGGGAACGAAACCACCGGATTGTCTTACGATGATGCTGCTTTTGAACAATTGTTCAAAGCACATTTCAAAGCCTTGCATGCCTATGCCAGTATGATGCTGCATCAGGATAGTCATGCCGAGGAAATCGTTCAGGGTATGTTTTTGAGACTTTGGGAAAAACGCGGAAACCTGGATGTTCAGACATCCATAAAGGCCTATCTTTACAAATGTGTTCACAATGATTGCCTGAACTATATAAACCATAAAAAAATACAATTGAAGTATCAGGAACATGCTGTTTTTACGATGAACGGACAAGCCGGAAAAACCTCAGATAAGATTGAGCTGGATGAGTTACAGCTGCGTTTGAGAGAAGCAATGAGTGAGCTTCCTGAGCAATGCCGTACTATTTTCCAGATGAGCCGTTTCGAAGAACTGAAATACAGGGAAATTGCGGATCAGCTTGGCCTTTCGGTTAAGACCATTGAAAACCAGATGGGAAAAGCATTAAAAATACTTCGCATTAAGCTAGTTGACTTTTTGCCTTCATTGATACTATTGTTTCACAGCGATTTTTTTAATTCCTGAACAGGATGAGCGACGATCTGTTAATAAAATATCTGCTAAGAGAAACTAGTCCGGAAGAGGATATTGAGTTAAGCCGCTGGCTTGCTGAAGATCCAGAAAACCGGAATGAATTTGCACGGTTTGAACTGATCTGGAACGAAAGTAAAAAGCTTGGGCAGAAAAGTACGGTCGATCCGGAGGCAGCCTGGCTGAAATTTAAGGAGCAGATTCCTGTTGCCGGTACGGAAGCTGTGATCCGGCCGATTTCCAAAAGATCAGGCTGGCTGCGTATTGCTGCTGTATTATTTATTATTGCCGGTGCATGGTCTTTCTATCTGATTCTTGGTCAGAATGGATATGATACGATATCCTCAGGCCAAATGGTTCGTACAGAAGTTTTACCGGATGGTTCTAAGGTTACCCTGAATAAGAATGCGGTTCTGTCTTATAAAAAGGATTTTAAAGGGAAAATGCGCAGCCTTAAGCTGGAGCAGGGTGAGGTTTTCTTTGATGTAAGTCCGGATAAATCTAAACCATTTATTATCGATGCAGATCAGGTGAATATCCGCGTATTGGGCACATCATTCAATGTCAAAAAGAATAGCGATCTCACCGAGGTGATTGTTGAAAGCGGATTGGTCAGGGTAAGTTTGAATAATCAGCAGATCGAATTAAAAAAAGGTGAAAAAGTACTGATTAAAAGTACTGATGCAACATTGCATAAAGAACTTAGCACTGATCAGTTATATAATTATTACCGCACAAATATTTTTGTGGCTGATAATACTCCGTTGTGGCGCATGGTTGAGATCCTGAATGAAGCATATGGGGCTAAAATCGAAATCGCCGACCCTAAATTGAGGGATTTGACTCTGAATACTACATTTAAAGATGAATCACTCGATACCATCCTTTATATTATTTCGGAAACCCTTAGAATTAAGATACATAAAGAGGGTGAAAAGATTATTTTAAAATAGTGCAGGAGCGATGAAGCTGAAGAGTTTGTTAATCTTGCTTTTTGTATGCTCTGGCTTGTTTTTAAAGGCACAGCATTCTTCTGATATCCCCAAATTATACAGTAGAATTTCTATAAATGCTGATAAACAAGCACTTGCAGAAGTTTTGAACGAAATAAGCAGGAAGGGAAATTTTACTTTTTCATACAGCGGTACTGTTTTTAATCCGGATAGCCTGGTAACATTGAATGCTAAAAATGAAACTGTTCGGGACATTCTTGACAGGATTTTTCTGAGCATGGCAGATTATCGGGAGAGTGGTAATTATGTAATTCTTCGCTCTACGATCAGGAGATTTTCAATACATCCTGAACTAATTAAAACCGATCAGCGGCATTACCTGATCAGTGGTTATGTAATTGATGAAAAAACAGGAAAAAAAGTTCCTGATGCCAGTGTCTATGAAAAGCGCCTTCTGGAATCTACCCTGAGTGATAAGGATGGATATTTCAGGATGCGGATCAGGGGCAGCCATCAATCGGTTATTCTAACCTTGAGTAAGGAGTCTTACCGCGACACCAGTATGATGTTTCTCTCCACCGTAACGATTAAACCTGAGGGATACACATATGAGGACGAGGAATATATGTCCTACGCCTCAAATATTGTCGAGAAACTTGGAATCGGAAGATTCCTGGTCTCTGCAAAACAACAGATCCAGAGTTTGAATATTTCTGGCTTTCTGACCAGCAGTCCCTATCAGGCCTCTCTGCTTCCGGGTCTTAGTTCACATGGTATGTTCAGTTCTCAGGTTGTAAATAAAGCCTCGCTGAATCTGCTGGGCGGTTATACTGCCGGGGTTGATGGGGCAGAAGTGGCGGGGCTGTTTAATATCAGCAAAAATAATGTACAATATGTTCAGCTTGCCGGACTTGCGAATTTGGTCGGAGGGTCAGTTCGGGGCTTTCAGGCAGGCGGCCTGGTTAATTCAGTTCTCGATAGTCTGGTTGGCTTTCAGGCTGCAGGCATAGTCAATGATGTACGAAGCGGTACAGAGGGCTGGCAGGCCGCAGGAATATTCAATCATGTGAGGCGCGATTTAAACGGATTGCAGGTTGCAGGAATTGGAAATCTGGTTTCGGGTAATACACGAGGAGTTCAAACCGCAGGTATCGGAAATGTGGCCGCAAAAGAAATGAAAGGGATACAGATCGGCGGGATTTTCAACTATGCGAAAGAGATGAAGGGATTACAGATCGGTCTGGTTAATGTTGCAGATACTTCATCAGGCTTTAGCATTGGGCTGATCAATTGGGTGAATAAAGGATATCATAAATTGAGCCTATCATCCACAGATGTTTTTGGCACTCAGCTAGCCGTAAAGACGGGCACAGCTAAGTTTTATACAATGCTGATCATGTCAGGAAGTTACGGAGTTAACGATCGGGTTTATTCGGCCGGATACGGTATAGGTCATGAAATTATTTTCAGCAAAAGGCTTTCGGCTTCTGCAGAGCTTTCATCACAGGGGCTTTATTTGGGGAATTGGAATTATCCCAACATCCTGAACAAGGGGCAGTTAAATATGCAATTTAAACTGGCCAAAGGCCTGAACTTATTTGCCGGGCCTTCCTATTCCTTATATTACTCCGACCCGGCGAGTCTAAGCTCAGAAGGTTACCGGGAACGGGTCGCACCCAAATCAGCGAAGGTTTATTCAACCAAAACAAAGGGCTGGCTTGGCTGGTCAGCAGGAATTAACCTGTTCTAAAACGCTGATTAACCAATTAGCTCAGTATTTTTTATATTTACGACAATTCCCTATGAATCGAATCGATCGTATTTCTGCCATACTTATTCAGCTTCAATCAAGAAGGGTGGTTAAGGCCCAGGATATTGCCGATCGTTTTCAAATAAGCTTACGAACTGTTTATCGTGATATCCGGACATTGGAACAGGGGGGAATCCCGCTGATTGGTGAGGCTGGGATCGGTTACTCCCTTGTAGATGGATTTCGTCTGCCTCCGGTTATGTTTACTCCCGAAGAGGCCATTGCCTTTCTTACTGCAGAAAAATTGGTTGCAAAACTGACCGATGGCCCCAACAGCAGGAATTACAGTTCTGCGATGTATAAAATCAGGGCAGTATTAAATCTGTCGGAGAAGGAATTGCTTGAAAGTATTGACGACAGGATCGAGGTTTTGAGAAGACCGGGAGATGCGCCCATACAGCCCGATCTGCATTTGCTACAGCCAATTTTGAAAAGCGTGGATCAGGGAAAGGTAATACGTATCAAATATCATTCTAATTATAAGCAGGAAAGTACCGAACGCCTGGTTGAGCCAATGGGAATTTTCTTTACAGATAATTACTGGCATCTCATCGGCTGGTGCCGGATGCGGAACGATTACCGTGATTTCAGGCTTGACCGTATTTTATCTATTCAGAAAACCGATACCCCATTTGAAAAGTCCCACCCGGGTTTGAAAGAATACCTGCAGAGCAGAAAGGCTGAAGAGAACGAAAATCTGGAGCTTATTGTAATCAGTTTACCTCAATCCAAAGCGTATTGGCTTGATAATCAGAAATATTACTATGGTTTTGTTTCCCAGAAGGTTCTTGATGATCAGCTGGAAATGACCTTCTTGTGCTCCTCTCCTGAAAGTTTTGCCCGATGGTTTATGATGTTTGGCGGTTCTGCAAAAATAGTTGAATCGGAATTATTAAAGAATCATGTAAAGCAGATGATCGGGACAATTTCAAAAAGTTTATAATACTGCTGACATAGGGTTGTCATTCGCCGGGCTTTTATTTGTCATTAAATAAACAGATAAAACCATGATTTTGATCAAAAAATTCCTCAAAGAGCTCGAAAATGAAGCTCAAACGACAAAGAAAATGCTTTCACGGATACCGGATGATAAATTCAGCTGGAAGCCACATGTAAAGAGCATGGATATTAAAACCCTTGCAACCCATATAGCCGAGCTTCCGGGCTGGGTAGGAATGACTTTGAATACCGATGGCCTTGATTTCGCAGTCCATCCATATTCACCTCCTGATGTCAACAAAACATCAGCTTTGCTCGAACTTCTCGAAACTTCCCTTGAAGATGCCAGAACTAACCTGGCAAAGGCTGAAGATAAAGATTTGGTACCCGATTGGACACTTAGAACAGGTGATATGATTCATGTGGTGTCATCAAAAGAAGATATGATTCGCATGACTTTCAGCCAGATTATTCATCATCGTGCACAATTAGGAGTATACCTCAGATTGCTGAATATCCCAATTCCCGGAAGTTATGGCCCAAGTGCTGATGAGGCAAATTAGTAGAGTTAGGATGAATTTCCAGGGTATTTAATTGTTTTTTTTTAAACCTTCTGTTGAGCTGAACTTAATGGGAGTCCCGCTTTCCGCTCATACCCCACAGGACTTAAGCACAGGCCGGTATCCGCTGCAATCGGGTTTAAAAACCTATGACAGTACTATTAACCCAGAGCTAAGCCCATTTATCTAACAGTTTAAGGCCGTTCCCCAATCAGGGAATGGCCTTTTTGCTTTGTATTATTTGAACATACTACTGCTCAATTCCTTATCAATCGTGATGTAGCCCGGATATTTGATCAGTTTATTTCCAACCCGTATACTTGGGCGAACTTTAATGCTGATCAGACTTTTTTGCATATTTTCTCTACCTCTCAGGTAAGAGAAGATCTCTTCTCTTGTGTTTCTGTCAGATAAAATTGAGTAGATATTGGCTTTGATCATGATCGGCACAAGAGTGGTTTCCCCTGGATTGATATCGATCCGCCTGTCTGTAGTACCGTTGACTAATTCCTGACCTTTAAATGATATGATGTAATCGAACTGATTAATCTCAATGGATTTAGATCCGGGGTTTTCTATACCCAGATTAAGTTTTGCCCTTAAGGGAATATCTTTTCTCAATAGCCCAATGGCTAATTCAGGGACACTGCCCAGATCGAAGCTTCCGGTTTTAATCTGTCGGGTTATGTCCCTTCCAACCACATACACACTATCGGCAGATTTAATATCGTAGCGGCATTGCTCCAGCAGACTGATCTTATTAGATATCCCGCAGCCTGCCGCAATCAAAGCAATAAAACTAATGAGCAGAATTTTTTTCATACCGTCTTAACGCAGATATAATGCCAAACAATACCTTTCAATTATATTTATTATTAATTCTGAATCACTTTTCTGGAATATTAGGAACCTTTATTAAGTTGACCTCTGTGATGTTACTGGTAGTTTTTTTGTCTACGTTATATGTTATCGCATCCGGGGCATTACCGGTATAAATACCATTAATAAATTGACAATCAGCTACCTGAGATTCAACCAGAATTAATGATTTCCCATCGCCGAAAAGATTGGTCGCATAAATATTATTTATTTTACCTCTAACCGAATTATCACCATAACCTCGACCACCTACCAGAACAGTATATGGGCTGCCACCATAGGGAGGCGGAATATCAGGTCTTGCTTTCGTAATCACCCCGTTGATATAAACATGATGGATACTGGCATTGTCACTTGCCCTGATTGCAACCCCTGTATAATTCGTTTGACAATTCGTAATAAACACCTGCTCAGTATCATCTTCAGGACCACTCCACTTAGTGGATGTGACCTGATAAGAATTGATATCACCATTGGTATGATAATATGGGGCAGCGTCAAGACTTGAAAGGGCAATTAAATCATCTCCATTTATGCCCGTAATATTATCTATCCTGAAATATTTACATCCATGGCGCAGATTAATACCATCCTTATTATAAGTTTTTACATCAGCACCATTTACCCGAATATATTCCGGATTCATAAACCTCAATGCCGACAATTCAACGTTTATGGTCCGTTCAAAACTGATGGCCCAGGCATGAGAGTTCTTAATAGTTATGTTCTTGAATTTAAATCCATCCACTTTGGCAATCTGGATCATGTTATTACGCCAGTCGCCTTTTTGTTTCATGCCCTCTTTTCCGGCATCACTTCCATAACTCACTCTGCCTTTCTCATTAGTTAAAACAAGGGTTCTGTAAGCATCCCCCGTTGAACGTGGATTATCTGCACCTCTCAATTGTACCTCTCCTATTCCTATAATACTGATATTATAATTCCATCCCGGATTGGCAATTCCAACACCTACGTTATCACTTCTGAACATATTGTCCCTGCAGCTATCCGATAATTGAATAATACAATTGTCAAGTATCAGGCTCATATTACTTGGCAATAAAATCGCCCGGTCAATTTTCCAGATATTGCCTCCCCTGGCATTATGCATAGGAATAACAACTTTATTGCTCCTGTCTTTTGCAGCATTTATAGCCGATTGAATACGCTCGGTATCAGTCCCTTTAAAATCATTAGGCGTTATTACCCCTCCCGTTTTATTCTGCTCAGGTCCTGTGAGTTTTTTCTTCGTATCTCCTGCACTCTCCTGAATTTGCAGAATACAACATTGTAGTATTATGAAAAATAAAGTAGATTTTAGTTTTATTCGAAACATGCTGATATTTTTAGGATAGATATTGAATAAAGTAAACTTATCAATTTATTTTTTACTCCGTTAATATCTATTTAAAAGCCTTACCAATCAAATTCATACCATTAGTTTAACAAATACTTTTTGCTAATTCCGTAGTTTTGATTTGCTGTTAATAAAGACGATAACTTTGTTAAAATCGATAATAATTTAATTATAATGATAATAATTTACTTAATACTTAATACTCACCCGTGATCAAAAACCTCTGCTTTTCAATTTTACTAATGACTGCGATGTACAGTATGTTATCAGCTCAGGATAAACCCACTTTCTATTTAAGTAATCATACATTTTCAAAGGAAAATAATATGATCGGTACGGTCAGTTTGTATGGGTCTGAGGCCAGATTCAAACTTAAAGGCGATAATGCGAAAAGATTTGCACTTAAGGGAAATCAGCTTTTAATCCGCAAAAAATATATTGCGACTGGCACAAAATGGTATGATCTGAGTATTGAAGCGCACACAGGATCAGGTGTGCTTGAGGAAACCTTCAGAATAGTAAAAGACGATTTTCATAAAAACAGAGTGATTGCGCACCGAGGAGCCTGGAAAAATACAGGGGCATCCGAAAACTCAATCTCTGCCTTGCAGCATGCAGTTCATTTGGGTTGTCAGGGATCAGAGTTTGATGTGCATATGACATCAGATTCAGGTCTGATTGTTAATCATGACCCCTCATTTAAGGGTAAAGTTATTCATAGTACAAGTTTATCTGAATTGAAGCAGCTAAAACTTTCAAATGGAGAAAATATGCCCGGCTTGGAAGAATACCTTGCAGAAGGTATGAAGCAAAATTCAACCAAACTTATACTCGAATTAAAGCCAACAATTAATAAGGACCGTGCTATTCAAAGTGCAGGTAAGGTTTATGAGATGGTAAGATCGATGAAGGCTCAGGCATGGATCGATTATATCAGTTTTGATTATAATATCTGTATGGAGCTGATGCGCCTGGATCCCCACGCCAGAGTGGCCTACCTGAATGGAGATAAATCACCGGATTTGCTTGCTGCCGATAAATTATGGGGACTTGATTATAATCAAAGTGTGTTTCAGAAAAATCCTGGATGGATAGAGCAGGCTAAGGCGAAAGGATTAACGATCAACGCATGGACAGTAAATGATCCCAAACTGCTGCAATGGTTCCTTGATCAGAAAATTGATTTTATCACGACCAATGAGCCTGAATTGCTTTTGAAAATGGTTGGGAAATAGTGTTGAGTACAAAGTATTCAGATTAGGTGTATTTCAGCTTTCAACTTTTAGCCTCACTAATCCATTTATTGCCTATAACGGATAACTCCTTTTTCCTACCTTTACGACTTGGCAAAGAAAATCCAGAAAGACCAGAGTTTCGCTGAAAAGGCAGTGGCTCTATTTTCCATGATGAAAAGTTCAATCAGCCTTTTCAGACTGAATGATCCACTCCGGATGGCTGCGGCGACAGCCTTTTTTACCACTTTTGCTTTACCACCAATAATCATCATTTTCACCCAATTTTTCAGGTTCTGGGTTGATCCGGGGGTTCTGAGCTCAGAACTGATCAGCCGGCTTGGGCATATTCTTGGCAGAGGCAGCGCGCGACAGGTTGAGGGAGTTTTGGAGGCCGTTAGCGGTTTGAATCAAAGCTGGTATGTCACGGTGTTTGGCTTTATCTTTTTGATGTTTGTTGCTACTACACTTTTTGATGTAATTAAGAATTCTCTGGAGCAGATCTGGGATATCCGTATCCGGCCGAAGTCTGGTATCTTTTTCAGTATCCGTTATCGTATGCGTTCACTTATTATAATTTTTCTTGCCGGATTTTTGTTTTTGGCCGCATTGTTTTTAGAAGGATCACAGGTGATATTGGGAAATTATCTTGGCGTAATCCTGGGTGGCGGCAAACGATTTTTTTACTACCTGATCAATGACCTGATCTTTGTGATAGTTGTAAGTATTTGGTTTACAGTATTATTCAGATTTCTTACAATCGGAAGACCAAGGTGGAGTATTGCCTTTGGTGGAGCACTATTTACCGCAATCCTTTTCAATCTTGGGAAATGGATTCTTGGTTATCTTCTGATCCAAAGCAATATCGGTATCATCTACGGCGCATCCGGTTCAATGGTTCTTATCCTGCTCTTTGTATTTTACTCCTCAATTATCCTGTACTATGGAGCATGTTTTGTCAAGATATTGAGTGATGCTCAGGGAAAACCGATCCGTACGGTAAAAGAAGCCTTCACTGTTGAAGTACTTGAGATAAAAGATAAGTAATTTTCAGTTACCAGTTCTCAGTTACCTGTTGCCGGCAGCCCACCCAATAGCTATCGGGTCCCCATTTCCTATTCCCCATTTCCCACCCGATATTTCAAAAAAAATCAACTCCTATAATCCCAATTTAATATTTCATTATTATCTTTCGCGGTTAAATAGAATTATAAAATGATTTTCACATCCAAATATTCAAAAACATTGTATAAAACGCTCGGAATAATCCTCTGTATTGGATTTTCAAAAATGCTTTACGGACAGTCTGTAATTCAGCCTGGTCTGAATGATCTGACATTCTTTAAAAAATCTTCCAAAACCTGGCAGATAGTTGGTTCTGTTCAGGCAGATCTGAATAAAGTAAATACACTTAATTTTACAAATGGATCCGGAGTTCTGCTTAATCTTCCGGATCATCAGCAAAAAGGTGAAGACCTTTACAGCCTTGCAGATTACGGAGATATAGATCTGGAGCTGGAGTATCTGATGGCTCCGGAATCAAATTCAGGTATTTACCTTCAGGGAAGGTATGAGATTCAACTGATCGATACCTGGGGTGCTACTGCAATCAGATCAGGCAGTAATGGAGGAATCTATGAGCGCTGGGATGAATCAAAACCCAACGGACAAAAGGGTTATATGGGTTATGCACCAAGGCAAAATGCAAGTCGCGCGCCAGGCCTGTGGCAGAAGCTTAAGATTTCTTTTCAGGCACCGCGCTTTGATACAAATGGAAAAAAGACAGCTAATGCAGTGATGCTGAAGGTTGAACTGAATGGAGTGCTCATTCATGATCATGTTGAATTATCCGGCCCAACACGCGGAGCAATTGGAGATGGAGAAGTAGCATCCGGACCTTTACGCATCCAGGGTGATCACGGTGCAGTTGCATTTCGCAATATTAAGATCATGAAGTATGATAATAGCAGGCCAGCTGAGGCAGTTCAGGCAAATGCAAATTCTGTAGATCCGATTCATATTGAGCCTTCAGAGAATTATATTTTAAGAAGTTTTATGGACCTGCCGGGATCTCCGAGAGTGGTTCATGCAGTATCTGTCGGTAGCCCGGAGAAAGTTCATTATACCTACGATATGGATAATGCGGCGATCATTCAGGTCTGGAGAGGTGGATTTCTGAATGCTACACCGATGTGGCATGATCGTGGCGACGGATCTTCAAGACCATTGGGTACAGTGCAGCGCTTTGGTAAACCAGCACAATTACTGTCACAACTTGCAAACGGGCAGTCGGCTTGGAAAAGTGATACCGCCGGGACAGGATATCGCCCGAAGGGCTATGTTCTTGATGCGGAAGGCAGGCCAACATTTAAGTACTTTATTTATGGCCTTGCTGTTAATGATGCAGTTAAATTACTCGGAAAAGGACAGGGAATCACCAGGCAGATCAGTCTTTCAGATAATCCGGCCGGTCTGTATTTCCGCCTGGCTGAGGCAGCCAATATTACTGAAGTATCCGAAGGCCTGTATCTGGTGGACGATCAGTCCTACTTCCTGCGCCTGGATGAAAGTGGCGGTTCAAAAGCCATTATCCGCGATCAAAACGGTCGTAAGGAATTAATTATCGCTGCAGTTAAAAGTTTAAGCTATTCAATTTTATTCTGATCCCAATATGAGAAATCTAAAATATATATATCATTCAATTCTCTTCATTTCTATGCTTGGCTGCTGTATTTCAGCTCATGCACAGGAAACACCTAAGGAGGAGGACTTCTTTAAAATTATGAAGGTTGCTACCCCGGAAGGGATTATCCTGGAGGTTGGCGGACTCGTTAGCCTGCCAAATGGAGATCTGGGAATTTCAACCCGTCGCGGGGATATTTTTATTGTTGAGAATCCAACAAGCAGCAGACCTTACTTCAGAAAATTTGCTTCTGGTATGCATGAGGTTCTGGGCCTCGCTTATAAGGATGGCGCATTATATTGTGCCCAAAGGGGTGAACTAACTAAACTGCTTGATACCAATCTGGATGGCAAGGCTGATGTGTATGAAACCGTGTATTCCTGGCCGCTATCCGGTCATTACCATGAATATAGTTTCGGACCGAAAATCGCTCCGGATGGTTCATTTTTTGTCACAGGCAACGTAGCATTCGGTAGCGAGGAATGGTGGAGGGGTGAAAGCCGCGTGCCATGGAGAGGATGGGCAATGCGAATTACTGAAGATGGTAAGATGCAGCCATGGGCTACAGGAATGCGTTCACCTGCCGGACTCGGATTTTTGAATAATGAACTCTTCTATACTGATAATCAGGGTGATTGGATGGGATCGGGAGCTTTATGGAAAATGGAAAAAGGTGATTTTATGGGACACCCGGCAGGTTTAGTCTGGACAGGAAGACCTGAATCTCCTGTTAAATTAACAGAAGCATACTTCAATTCGAAAATTGATCCCCGTAAAACGAAAAATGACAAGGGTCGCTATATAAAGCCCGAAAATATTGTCAATGAGAATTTTAAGACTCTTTTTGAGATGAAGAAGGAGTTTCCTGAACTGCGTTTACCTGCTGTCTGGCTTCCTTACGGGATTCTGGGAATTTCAACTTCAGAGCCAATCACTATTCCTAAGGGGCATTTCGGGCCTTTTGAAGGTCAGATTCTGGTTGGCGATCAGGGAATGAGCATGCTCTCGAGAGTGTTTATGGAAAAGGTTAACGGAGAATACCAGGGCGCATCCTTTGTATTTAAAACCGGTTTCAGATCCGGGGTAATGCGTATGTCATGGGCAAGGGATGGTTCTTTATTTATAGGTGAAACAAACCGCGGCTGGGGCTCTGCCGGAGAAGCAAATGAAGGCTTGGAAAGACTGGTATGGAGCAATAAAATGCCCTTTGAAATGAAAGCTGTAAGGGCTATGCCTGATGGATTTGAGATCGAATTTACCCAGCCGGTTGATCCTGTTTCAGCCAAAGATCTGGCCTCCTATTCGGTTGAAAGTTATATTTATAAATATCAGCCGGTTTATGGAAGTCCGCCTGTAAATACCCAAACCCTGAATATTAAAGGGGTGAAACTTTCTGCCGATGGATTGAAAGCAAGGATAGTTGTGGACAATCTCCGCAGGTATTATATTCATACAATTAAGCTCGATGGAGTACGTGAAAAGGATAATTATTATTCACTTGTACATCCCACCGCGTATTATACTTTGAATAACATTCCCGAAGGCCCTAAATTGTCAATTTCCGAATTGAGCACAAAAAATTCTGCTTTAATCCCGGTAAAGGCCCAGCAAAGCAATGCCGCACCTCAAAAATCGACAGCTCCAGCTCAAACTTCAGCCAAAAACTCTGCACAAGCAGAAAAAGTGCCTACTTTTAATGATGTTAAAGCAATGATGGCATCCTATACCTGTTTATCATGCCATAATCCCGATAGAAAACTGGTTGGACCTTCATTTAAGGATATTGCCAAGCGTAAATACAGCCCTGAAAAAATTCTTCAACTTATCCATAATCCCCAGCCCGAAAATTGGCCGGAGTACCCAACTCCTATGCCTCCGATGCCGCAGGTTAAGAAAGAGGATGGATTGAAAATAGCAGCCTATATCAACTCACTGAGATAGAATTTAAAATAATCCGGAAAATTCATCTTGTCTTCATCTTGTCTTCCAATCTTTAAGTATTATTTACAATCATGCTTAAAAATTGGAAGACATGAAAACTTATATTTTATTTTTTATCGTATTTCTATTATCCTTTTCTGCGTACTCCCAAACTGGTGGAGGCATGCGCAGAGGCGGGGGAAGAGGAACAGGAACTCAAACAATGGGTACTGAAGGCCAAAGAACCGGGCAAAGGCCTGAAGAAGGAACAAAGGGTAAAGAGCGCAGGCAGGGTGGTGATTGTAATACAGGAGGCAGAGGCACCGGAATCGATGCCGGCGGTGCAACTGGGGTTAGAACAAGAACTGGTATTGGAACAAGAACTGGTGCAGGAACTAAAATCAGCCAGCCAAATATCCGAACAAATGTCCGTGTAAATACCGGAGTTCGGAGTTTTTAAGGCTTCCATCATATATATTGCCTTTATTTTGAGTGATTGTTTGCCTCTTTTTGAGGCAAACTTTCGTTATTTTTACGCGGAATGAAATTATTAACCGTTTATCTTACAATTTTCCTGTTTGTCACTTTTGGCATTCTTCCGGCTGCGCTATACGCCGGGGAGAAGGAAGTTGATGGTAAACCAGTCAGAATATTATCTATTGAAGCCCTTCCAGTCATTTTCCAGGACTCAATACCGCTAAGAAGAGGAGCTGATAAAAAGGAGCAGGATCGTCCTGTGGCAGATACCAGGCAAGGCGGGAACAGACCGGGTGATAATAGACCCGGAGATAACAGACCAGAGGATATCAGGCGAATAGAGGAAATAAATGCTGAAAATCAAAGGATTCGTCAGAAATCGGGGATCAAGCAAGTTCCCCGATCAATACCAAAGTTAAAGCCTAAGGCAGTTACCGACCGTATACCAATAAGAAGGCCACCAATGAGGATACCGAAGAAAGGATTTGGAGGTATTCATTATTAAAGGTTCTATTTATTTGATATGAAGAGTTGGATCATTTTATTGCTATATGCGGTACTTTTTTCTGGAAATACGTATGCCCAGCGTGATTCTACGCAAGAAGATGCAAAGCGGACTACCCTTACCCTTGCCGGCATTTATGGTAATAATGCCAATTATTACGGACAAACGGCAGAGCAAAAATTGCCCTATGTTCTCACAAATGCATCTTTACGCTTAAAGAGTGGTTTTTATTTTTCTGCAGGCTCGTATAAATTAATCAATGCAGGTGGCCCGGCGATATCTGAGCTTGATCTTTCAGCCGGATTTGAAGCCGATATCTCAAAAAATTTCAATGCCGCATTTGGATACAGCCGCTCAATTTTTGCAAAGAACTCACCGCTTTTGGGTGCTGCAAATGAAAATACACTTAGCGCTTCATTAGCTTACGACCTGAATATTTTTAAAACCGGTTTGAATACCTATTATGCCTTTGGTACCCAGCGTGACTTATTCATGTCATTCAGTGCCTCAAAAGCATTAAATCTCGGAAGTCTATTCAGCAAAAATGATTTCATCTCATTTGAACCCGGTTTGGAGGTTGTAGGAGGCACACTACATTACCTGGAGGAATATATTGTGAGGCGCGACAGACCCCTCAATCCAATGCCTATTGATCCCTATCCAACAAACAGGGAACTGAGCTATAGGATTACCAGGGATGCGAGCAGCTTCGATATGATTTCATACAATATGAATTTTTTACTGGGATATAACCGGAGCAATTATTTGATTGAGACCGGCTGGCAGATTTCAGCTTTAGGCAAGAATGTTTCGGAGTCGAAACAAAAAGCACGTTCATTTTTTAATTTAAGTCTCTACTACCAATTTTGATTTGAAAGTACTCCTGATCGAAGACGAAAAGACGCTGGCTTATGAAGTTGAAGCGTTCCTGAAAAAGGCATTTTATATCTGTGATCTTGCTCATAATGCACGCAGGGGACTGGAGATGCTTGGGGTGAATCCTTATGATTTTGTTTTGCTTGATCTGGGATTGCCCGATCTGGACGGACTAAAGGTTTTACAGGAAGCAAAAAAATTAAATCCCGATGCGGCATATATCATTCTTACAGCCAGAGGAAATATCGAAGACCGCATCGTCGGACTGGATCTCGGCGCCGATGATTATCTGCCCAAACCATTTTCCCTGCTCGAACTACAATCCCGAATGCAGGCAATATCCCGTAGAAAGTTTAATGTCAATACACAAGAGCTTGATTTGGGAGAATTTAAGATCGATCTTCAAAAGCGTGTAGTCAGCCATTCAGGTAAGGAGATCGAGCTGACCCGAAAGGAATTTGATCTGCTCAGCTATCTGCTCCTGCATAAAAACAGGGTACTTACCAGGATGCAGCTAAGTGAACATATCTGGGGCACCTTTGCCGATGATGATTACGATTCCAATTACATCGATGTCCATATCAAGAATATCCGCAAAAAACTGAGTGCTTTTGCACCTGTTGAATGGCTCGAAACAGTCAGGGGTGTGGGTTATAAAATCAGGAAGCAGTGAAATTAATCAGCAAGCTCACCCTATTCATTACGCTGTCGAAGCTTGCGATCGTTTTGCTTTTTGTACTTGCACTGCCTTATCTGATTGAGGGGATTGCCAGAACTTATACCGATTATTACCTCCGTCAGCAACAAAAAAAGGTTCTTGATGTAGTCTCCAAAAATGGGGTTGAATCCTACCTTCAGGGTGAAGAAAGCTATGGTAGTTATACCATGCTGAAAGAAGAATATATCTCTCTCGAACCCGTCGCTAAAGGTTTTAAAATTGATACAATTTATACTGATGAGCGGATCATTGAGCAGGATACCCTGAATTACAGGGTTTTAACTCATTCTTTTCCGGCCGACAGCGGCACATACCTGATGGAAGTCGGCAAAACCATTGATACGATCGATCAGTATAACCGGCCTCTGCAGCGGATCGCAACCTATGTGCTTCTCGCATTGATTCTGATCACTCTGGTTGTAGATCTGTTTTATACCCGCTACCTTCTTCGCCCTCTGGGTGAAATCATCAATACTAAAATCAGGAACAGGAAATTTCCCTTTAATGAGAATTCAATCCCGGTTAAAACCACTACAACTGATTTTCAATACCTGGATACTTCCCTGATCAGCCTGATGCAGCAGATTCATGAAGCTTTTGAAAAGGAAAGGGAATTTACGGCGAATGCATCGCATGAGTTAATGACTCCAATAGGCATACTTCAGAATAAAATTGAAAATCTGATGGTGGAGCCGGAAGTAACAGAACTGGTGCAGTTACGCCTGATCGGAATGCAAAGAACCCTGAACCGGCTCAAACGCATTGTACATTCACTGCTCCTGATTTCGAGAATTGAAAATGAACAGTTCAGCAAAAAGGAATCGGTCACGGTGGGCGAATTGTTTGCGGATGTATTGGATGAGATCAATCACAGACTTAGTGAAAAGGAGATCAGTCTGGAGACAAAGCTTTCAGAACATCTCCTGCTCGTTAATATTAACCGCGATCTGTTATTCCAGTTAGTTTACAATCTGGTGAACAATGCGATCAGGTACAATAAGACCCATGGAAGCATTCGCATCTGGGATCAGTTAAATCCCGATGGTTCTTATGGGATTCATATTACTGACACCGGTATCGGTATTTCGGAAGATGAACTTGGGACCATTTTCAACCGTTTTAAGAAGGCAAATCAGTCGGAAGAATCCGCCGGTTATGGCCTCGGACTATCGATTGTAAAAAGTATTGCTGATTATCATCATATCAAAATCGGAATCATTTCTGAGCTTTCTAAGGGAACTACGTTTACGATTGCGTTTCCGGAGGAGTTGGTAGGAAGGAGTTGAGACCCGATAGCTATCGGGTGGGAAGCAAAGTCTTTAGCTTTTTATTTCATTTGAGTAAGGTGTCATCCTGATCCGCCCCGGGCGGAGAAGGAACTTAGTCAATGTCATTGCGAGTGTAGCGAAGCAATCTCATCCTCAAAAGAACTTAATCTATTTTTAAGGTGGATCCCTATGATTTTGTGTTGGATTGTTAATTCAATCTGAGCGTGTGTTGTCATCGCGAGTGTAGCGAAGCAATCTCCCCGCTATTATTACTAAATGTGATAGATTGCTTCGTCGTACCTGCCCGTCCGGTCAGGCGGGCCTCCTCGCAATGACAATCTTCATATAAATATTCTGTCTCCGAACCGGAATCTACTTATTCACTCAACCATTCTTTGTCATGGCGGGCTTGACCCACCACCCCCAAATATGCGAAAATCCCTTTTTTCCATTTTTACTGTAACCAAATCATTTCCCTGCCGTCTTATCAACAAATACATTTAAGCCAATAACAGCAATCTGCTTTCCTGTTTTATAACAAGAATCGTTGAATGGATTCTCAGGAAAGTTTTTGTGCCGGATTTTTAAAAAAATAGAAATGAATAAACTATACTTTGCAATTATACTTACTATACTTTTTTTTTCCGGTGCAGCAGAATCCGGCTTTGCCCAAAGCAAAATTCCGGGATCTAAAATAAGCGGAACTGTATTGGATGAAGAGAAAAAGCCGCTTGACTTTGCGACTATCAGCCTTTTGAAAAGCCTTGATTCTTCACTCGTGCGTACAGCTGTAAGTGACCTGGATGGTAAGTTTTTGCTTTCTGACTTACCTTCCGGAGATTATTTTCTGACCGCCAGTATGATAGGATTCAAAAAAATAAGTACCAAAATATTCAGCATCAGTCAGGCTAATCCCGTTATTAATTTCCCTGAGATTATTGTAGCGAAGGATAGTAAAATGCTTGGAGAAGTAACCGTCAGAGCGATTAAACCGTTTGTAGAACGAAAAATGGACAGACTGGTTGTAAATGTTGAAAACAGCAGTGTTGCAGCAGGCTCAACAGCACTGGAGGTACTTCAGAGAGCCCCTGGTGTTACCGTAGACCAGAATGATAACATTGCCATGCAGGGCAAACAGGGTGTTTTGGTCATGATTGATGGCAAGCAGACCTATATGAGTAATGCAGATGTAGCAAACCTGCTGAAAGGCATGCCCAGTTCACAGATCGAAACCATCGAGCTCATTACCAATCCTTCGGCCAAATATGATGCAGCTGGAAATTCAGGAATCATCAATATAAAAACCAAAAAAAGCAATAATGTGGGTACTAACGGTACCCTGACTGCGGGTACTGGTTATGGGGATAATTATCGTTCAAATGCCGGACTTTCATTGAATCACAGAAACAGGGATATCAACCTTTTCGGGAACTATAATTTCTCAAGTGTAGACCGCGGACAGGATTTGAGTATTAACCGGGAGGTTTCAAACTCAAATGTGATGACTTATTTCGGGCAGCAGGTAAATTCATTAAGGAAAAGCGATAACAATAATTTTAAAGCAGGGCTTGACTTTTTTCTGAATAAGAATAATACACTGGGATTTCTGGTGAATGGATACAGCAATTCGGGTTCAGATCTGAACAATAATATAACGGCTATCGGGCGATCATTCAGCCAGGCCGATTCGTCGGTAATTGCTATAAATAATGAAAATAGTAAGTACAGTAATATGGCTTATAATTTGAATTATAAATCAATTCTGGATACTTCCGGAATGGAGCTTTCGCTTGATCTCGATTATTCCCGTTTTAACGGCGATAACAGAACCCTTTACGACAATCGATTTGTGAATTATAACGGTACAAACAAAGCCCCTTCTTTAATCAGGAACAGTACCCCCTCTCTGATCAATATTAAAGCCATCAAAGCAGATTATACCCTGCCTTTGAATAAGACAATGAAGTTTGAAGCCGGAATAAAGAGCAGCATTGTTAAAACTGATAATGATTTCAGGTTTGAGGAACTAAAAAGCAACAATTGGGAAAATGATATCCGAAGAAGCAATCAGTTTGTATATGATGAAAACGTGAACGCCGCCTATACAAATCTGAACAAACAATTTAAGAAAACAAGCATTCAGTTTGGACTGAGGGCAGAGCAAACAAATTCGAAGGGAAATTCAATTACCACTTCTAAGTTAGTTGAACGCAGCTATCTGGATGTTTTTCCAAGCTTATTTATCAATCAGACCTTATCAAAAAATCTTGATATGTCATTCTCTTACAGTCGCCGTATCGACCGCCCGAGTTATGATGCCTTGAACCCTTTTATTTATTTTCTGGATCAGTACACCTATAATCAGGGAAATCCATTCCTGAATCCGCAATACACCAATAATTATGAAGTGTCTTACAACTATAAAAAGACCTATAATCTATCATTAAATTACAGCCTGACCAGGGATGTGATTACTGAGGTTTTGCTCCCCGATACTGCAAAAAAGGCATTATTCCAGACTAATGAGAACCTGGATAAACAGATCAATTATGGTATAAACCTGAACGCCCCACTCACTTTAAGCAAATGGTGGAGCAGCAGCAACAATGTACTTGCATACTATCTCGGATTTCGTTCTTCCGACCTCCGAGGGCAGGATCTGAACAGCGGAAAAGTAGCATTTCAAGTTAATTCCCAACATAAATTCAGTATCAGCAAGACCTTAAGTGCTGAGCTTATGGCTGATTACAGATCCCCGATTGAGTATGGAACTTTGAAAATAAGTTCACAGTATGGTATTGATCTGGGTGTCAGTAAAACTTTACTTAACAAGCGGGCAAACATCAAATTTGCGCTGAGCGATATATTTGATACCCGCCGTCAAACAATAACCAGTGCTTATACCGGACTTAACTATAATCTGGAGCAGAAAAATGAAACCCGGATTGGCCGTTTAAGCCTGAGCTATCGCTTCGGTAAGACAGAAATTAAACCCGAACGCCGCCGCTCAACCGGACTGGAAGATGAGCAAAGACGAATTAAAAATTAGTTTAATGTTGATTGGTTGAAATGGCCCCGGTCTTCCGGGGCCTTTCGTTTTTAAAGGAGATCTTTCAATACCACCCAAACATTTTCGGCTAGTATTTTATGTCCTTCAGGAGTTGGATGAATGCCATCGCTCTGATTCAGTTCAGGAACACCGCCAACCTTATCCAGAAGAAATGGAACCAATGCCATATTGTTTTTCTTAGCCAGCTCCGGAAAAATCACACGGAACTCTGAAGCATATCTGCTCCCCATATTAGGAGGTACTTCCATGCCGGTAATTACCTGTTTAGCATCCGGATATTTAGCCTTTACCTGGTCGATGATACTCTGAAGGTTCTTCCGGGTTTCAGTAAGAGGAATTCCCCTTAAGCCATCATTTGCACCCAGTTCGAGTACGAACACATCAACTTTTTGTTTCAATAACCAATTGATCCGTTCTTTTCCTGCGGCAGTAGTTTCACCGCTTAATCCGGCATTAATCACTTCATAAGGAAGATTTAAGGAATCAATTTTATTCCCGATAAGTGCCGGAAAGGCTTCATCAGGCTCTACGCCAAGTCCGGCAGTAAGACTATTTCCAAAGATGAGAATGGTTTTCTTTGTAGTAACACTAGCGACATTCAGGCTATCAGCAGTTTTGCTTTCTGCTTTTTTATTTTCACTGTTTCCGCAAGCACTGATAATTGCAAAAAGGAAAAGTATACCGTATAATTTTATTTTGAACATAATCTTTGAATAAGGAAATCCGAAAATACAGATTTAGGGTTTTGTTTCCTAAAGGGATTTAAGAACCGATAACTATCGGATTACGAAATCTACTTTCCGCCTGCCCAGGTGTTTTCACAAGTCGGAGCTA
Source organism: Pedobacter sp. (assembly GCA_036676565.1). GTDB lineage: Bacteria > Bacteroidota > Bacteroidia > Sphingobacteriales > Sphingobacteriaceae > Daejeonella. Next base: position 20,206 of record JAKFCP010000013.1, on the reverse strand, counting down.
TTTGATATTCTCACCCAATGCCCTTAAAAACTCTTCCGGTATCTCCAGATGCGGAATATGACCTGAATTACTAAACTCGATTAAGACAGATCCCGGAATTTTAGATGCAGTTTCTTTACCCAGCTGATTGTAAAGCCCATACTTCGCTTGGTCTTCAGGCTTCAATCTCGCTTTGCCCACAATAGTTTTATCCTGAGTGCCAATCAAAAGCAATACCGGAACTTTGAGCAATGGAAATTCATATACGACTGGCTGTTCATAAATCATCTGTGCAGTTAAAGCCGATACCTTGGCATAACGGGGAAACTCAGAACTTCCGTTCACTCCTGAAGCTATACGAACCAGTTCATCATATTCGGGCTTCCATTTTACAAAGTAAGATGTTTGATAATATCGTTTCACACTCTCTGGCGTAGTCTTTAGTTCGGCCTGATACATAGCTTCCGGACTTGCATTGGGTACAAAGCGACGGTAATCCTCTAGCCCAATTGGATTTTCAAGAATTAGTTGTTCTGTTCTTTCAGGATAAAGCAAGGCAAAACGACTTGCCAGCATTCCACCCATAGAATGTCCCATCAAAACGGCCTTCTGAATTCCCAAACTGTCTAAAAGTTGCCGGTTCAAAGCTGCAAGCCTATGAAAACTGTAATTTATAATGGGTTTGGATGATTTCCCAAAGCCAATCTGGTCAGGAACCAATACCCTGTAACCTTTTGCACTAAGTGCTTTGATCACATTTGTCCAGTAATACCCTCCAAAATTTTTCCCATGAAATAACATCAGAACTTTTCCATTCGGATTATCCGCTTTGATGTCCATGTAAGCCATTCGTACATCCTGGCCTTCAATATTCAGCGGCAAAAACTTTACAGGAAATGGATAGTCCACATTTTCAAGCGTTATTGACAGGCTTTGAATCTGTTGGGCATTTGCAAATGATGAAACCAACAAAATAAAAAATAAACACAATTTTCTCATAATCAACTATTTAAAAATAAAAATAAATTATTTGCCGGGATAAAACTTACCCCGGATAAACCAATTGGATTTTTCTGCCGTATATGCTGTAAATCAACACTATTCGAAATTTAAACAATTAGAAACCTATAACACAACATTATTATGGAACGTAAAGACTTTCTTACAGCACTTGGCCTCAGTGCAGGCTCAATAGTAATCAGCTCATGCCTTGGTGCCTGCGGCAAAAGCGATACGGGTTCACCCGATCCGGTTACACCTACACCGACTCCTGGTGGAAAGTTAGATTTTACTCTTGATGTAAGCTCTAATGCAGATATAAATTCAAAAGGCTGGACAATAATGAATAGTGTAATCATTGCTAAAAATGGCTCAAGCTACATTGCTCTTTCCTCTGTTTGCACTCATCAGGGAAACCCCGTGACTTATAATTCAGGAAGCAATAATTTTCCTTGCTCTCTGACTGATGCTGCTCATGGGTCTGTTTTTGATTCAAATGGTGCAAGAGTTCAAGGTCCTGCGACTTCTGCTCTAAAAAAATACAGCACTACTTTAACCGGAAGTTCCTTAAGGGTTTTTGAAGCCTGATCTTATGAGAAAGTCCTTCCTCTTGTTTTATTTATTACTTCCATTCTCTGCCTTCGCACAGGAAGATCTTATGAAACTTGTTTCAGATAGCAATGAAGTTTTTATCAGGACGGCCACCTTCAAGGCTACCCGAATTATAAACGGACATTCGGTTGAAACTGTTGGCAAGAACAATATGGATTTCATTATTTCCCATCGTTTTGATCGCATAAACCGCGGTTTTGAAGAATTCTTCGGACTGGATGCTGCTACAAATCGTCTTGGATTGGAATACGGAATCAATGACCGATTTATGATCGGACTTGGAAGAAGCTCATTTCAGAAAACATTTGATTACTTCGCCAAGTACAAACTGCTCAGACAAACAACAGGTCCAGTCAGTACGCCCATTTCTGTCACACTATTCGGAGGATATGCAATACGCACACAAAAAACCACGCCCCAACTTTCAGGATCGGACAGGAGCAGTTATACAGCCCAGTTCCTGATTGCCAGGAAATTCAGCGAGGCATTTTCATTGCAGCTGAGTCCGACACTGATTCATAGAAACAGGGCAGATATTTTCACAGACAATAAAACGGTCATCGCAACTGGAATAGGTGGAAGAATGAAATTGACCAAACGCACTTCCCTTAACGGAGAGTATAATTATGTCCTTCCGAACCAGATTGATGACAACTATAAGAATAATCTATCCTTTAGTTTTGATCTTGAAACCGGAGGACATGTATTCCAATTGCTTTTTACTAATTCATTCGGAATGACTGAAAGACAGTTCATTACAGAAACTGATGGGAGCTGGGGAAGTGGGGATATTCACTTCGGTTTTAATATTTCAAGGACCTTTTCTTTTGAGAAAAAAAGCAAAGCGAAACCATGAAAAACTATTTGTTCCTACCGGCCTTTATTCTGATTTTTAATTTTGCTTCAGCACAAAATAAGCTTTATAGCAGCAATAAAACTGAGTTTAGCTTTTTCTCTAAAGCTCCATTAGAGGATATTGAAGCGAAAAATACACGTGCGAATTCGATCATTAATCTATCAAACCGGGAGCTTGTTGTTCGCATTCCTATCTCTCAATTTCAATTTAAAAACAAGCTGATGCAGCAGCATTTTAATGAAAATTATATGGAAAGTGAAAAATACCCGTATGCCACTTTCAAAGGTAAGATTATTGAAGAACTGGATTTGAGCAAACCTGGCGTATATTCCGTAAATGCTAATGGGACATTGAATATTCATGGTGTTGATCAGGATAGGAAGCTCAGTGGAAAGATAACTGTTGGTGAAAAGTCATTATTACTTGAAACACTGTTTGAGGTTATGCTGATTGATCATAAAATTGAAATCCCGAAGCTGGTATTTAAAAAAATAGCAGAAAAGATCGAAGTAAAAGCGAATATCAGTTATTTACCATATACAAAATAGATACCCCGCATTGAAGAATGCTTACTAACCAATTACAATAAAAAAAGCCAGTCGAATGACTGGCTTTTTTTTTGATTAAATATCAGAACAAAACCTAGTTATCAAGCGGGCGAACGGTTGGAAGCACAATACTGCTTAAACGTGCACCTCCATGATGAATAGTTTGCTGAGCTACACGAACACGGTCGCTGCTGCCAAACGGATCACCAGTGTTTGGGTTGCGGTCAAACTGAGGGAAATTACTTGAAGTAATATCTACCCTAATACGATGACCTGGTAAAAATACATTCGCAGTACCTGTCATTTCAATTTCGTATTCATAAACCTGATTAGGTGTAAGTAACTTGATCTTATCCAATCCTTCACGGAATCTGGCTCTCAAAATACCTTCTGAGATAGGCATTGCCCTACCATCAGGATATACATCAACAAGTTTGATCATCCAGTCTGTATCTGGTCCATCAGTTGCGGCAAACAACTTCATTTTCATCGGGCCTGCAATTGTTACCGGACTTTTCAGAAATTCTGAAGTGTAGACCAGCACATCTTCCCTGCGCTCAAGCGGCCGCTGATCATATGGACCGGCCTGGGTTGGGGTTCCACAACAATTATTTCCACCTAAGGTCATAATTGGAGTTTTTGGATCATAGGTATATTTATCACTTGCTGCCTTCTTAGGAGCCTCAAAACTTAATACTCCATCGCCCCGAACAGAATTTGCGTTTCCATTACTACTGAGATACAGGTTTTTGTATTGAGTTCCAGGAATCGGATAGTCCTTCTCACTGCGCCATTTATTGATACCCATGTAGAACAATTGCACAGGATCTTCCAGATCTAAACCGTTTTTGATTCCTTTCAAATGGTAATCATAGAACTGCAATTCCCTGTTGAACATCTTCATGTTGGCTGTAGCACCAAAATCAACTGTTCCGAATGATTGTGAAGGACCATGTCCCCAGGGGCCAATGATCATCCGGGCACCGGCACGTGCGGCTGGAGTAGCAGCCTTATTTCTCATCCCGATATAACCATTAATTGTACCCATTAAGAATATATCAAACCAGCCGCCATAAGTATGAGCCGGAACATTCATTTTAGAAAAATTCTCTTCATCACTAATCGACTTCCAGTAATCATCATAACTCTCATGATTTATCCAGTCGCGATAATGCTTAACCGCATAACCGGCACTTTTCAAGTCACCATCCTTTAATGGCAGATGCCATAAAATATTTTCATATTTCAATTCCTCAGGAGTGTAGGCTTCAGTATGCCAGTATTGAGGTAACATAATCCGGTTAGGCATACGAACAACACCCCAGCCATAGTTAAAACTTAAACGGAAAGCTCCGCCCATTGTTAACCAGTTAGCATAGATATTGGTTGAGGCTACCCCTGGAAATGCTGCTACCAGATGCGGAGGTGTTGCACTCATCGCCGCCCACTGGTTATGGCCCAGATAACTTCCTCCCTGCGTAGCAACCTTACCATTGGAGAAAGGCTGAGCTGCTGCCCACTCGATCACATCATAGCCGTCTTTAGATTCATCACGGAAAGGATCCCAGTTGCCCTCGCTTTCATAACGACCCCTGATATCGGCAAAGACCACAGCATAACCTTCCTGAGCAAATCTGATCTTATCCTGATGGCCACCGTCACGCTGTACACCATAACAGGTACGAATAACAATGGTTGGGTATTTGCCAGGTGCAGCCGGCAGATAAACGTCAGCATATAATTTTACTCCATCACGCATCGTAATGGTCTTGTAACGTTCTATTTTTATTTCATTATTAAGCGGTTTGCGTAGTAATTCAGGAATATTATTCCTTATTGACGGCTCGGAATTATTAAACCGTTCGGAAAAAACCGCATCACTTGCATACATGTAGTTTTGATTGGAACCACCTGAATAACTATTAAATTCATTTCCGGTACCCAATGTCTTGCCAGTTTGTCCCTGAGTGCTGATAGCCCCCGAGAGAAATACTGACAGAAGTAAATACTTAAACTTGTTCATATTTTTTTTCTTTAATTACCTTAGATAAATATGGAAAAATAAGTTCAGGATTCCAATCCCAAAGACTCTGAAAATGAACTTTTTATCTATTTAAAAACAAAAGGCAGGTAAAGTCCGACAGATATATTACGTCCCTGATTGTAATAACCGGCATTCAGGTCAGCCTCATCTAAACGACCAGGTTTGAACCTGCTCAAATGATCGTAATAGGCCTTATTGAACAAATTATTTGCTGAAACGTTCACCCTTAATGCTTGTTTATTAAGCATGAAGGTTGTTCCCATTGCAAGATTAACCAATGAGTATGCTCCTGTTGGGGTTTCAAAATTATCTACTCTATTTTGTTTGAAAATATTATCAAACGCTATTGAAAAGTAAGTACTCTTCAACCCTCCTTTGAACTCAGGCTCCAGTCTGATCTCATTTCTTAATACTGCCGCCGGGATAAATGGAAGGGCTTTATCAGTGGCCCTGTTCACTCCACGGGTATAAGAGAAGCTGTTTTCAAAATGAATCACTTCGGCCGGATGAAGGGTCAGACTGGCTTCAATCCCTGATAGATTTGCATTATCCTGTACAAAACGATAAACCGGAAGGGTTTCAGTATCAACCACGATGGTTTCATTTCCAATTTGCCTGTTGTAGATATAATTATCAATATGATTGTTGAAAGCTCCCAAACTTGCACTGATCACATTATTATTAAATTCGAAAGCAAAATCACCATAATAACTATTCTCCGGACTAAGATCATTGTTTCCAACCTCATACCTGAAAGTTCCTTCATGAACCCCATCAGAACTCAGTTCAGCTATATTAGGTGAGCGAAATGCTGAACCAAGATTGGCTTTAAAATTAAAATACTCATTAAACTCTTTTGTGAAACCTAAAGCTCCGCTAACATTGGAAAAACTGTTTGTGAAATTATTGAACTTAGGGTTACCATCTTCCTCCATCTGATCACCAGTGATTTTACGGTAATCAAATCGGGCACCCAAATTAAAAGTGCTGCTCTCCCATGATTTCTTTGCATAGGCGAAAAGACCCAATTCTCCGGATTTGTAGTCAGGAATCAGTAATTCCTCAGCTCTGTTCTCATTATTCTGTGCTGAAGCAGACAATCCTATAACTGGTTCCCAGCCATTATCCTCATTGAAGTAATATTTGAAATCTGAGCTGTATGTTTTTAGATCGAAAAAGAGGGAAGGGTTTATCCTGTCATCTTCAAGTTCCCTTCTCTGGTTATTCTGATAGGCAAGAATGGTGCGTAATCTCCCGCTACCCAGCAAAACATGGCTGTTCATCGCAACCTTATAATGTCTTATATCCTGAAAAGGAAGAAATAAGGTACGATCCTTTAACTGTTTATCAGTTAAAACTGAACCATTTTCATCTTCGAACATACCCTCCGCATTCCTGGAAAAATCAGGCAATCCGATATTGTTTTGGAAACTGGATAAGTTTAAATGTGCATAACCCCATTTCTTGTTGAATCCAAGCTGCCCGCTAAAATTTGTTTCATTAAATCCTGTATTGGCTATTCTTCCACCGGGAGCATCATAACTATAAGCACTTTTTAAGGAAGCCCTTGCACGCCAGATAAATCCATTACTATTACCCTGCAGCATCGCAGAGCTTCCACTGAGTCCATTATTGCTTTGATAACTGGTCAATACTTCACCTCTTACCTGTCCTTCAGGAGATGGCAATGGCTCCAATACATTAATTACCCCGCCCAATGCATCAGAACCATATAACAAACTGGCTGCACCACGCAATACTTCAACACGTTCAGCACTGTACTGATCAACTTCCATACCATGCTCATCTCCCCATTGCTGACCTTCCTGTTTGGCTCCATCAACAAGGGTAACTACACGGTTATAACTCAATCCCCGGATTACCGGCTTTGAAATACCCCCTCCGGTAGTAACCTGCGAAACACCGGGAACTTTGGCGATTGCATCAATAAGATTACCTGATGGCCGATTTATCAACTGATCTTTAGTAACCGAAGATACTGCTGTGCTATTTTTCCGATTGTCGGTACTGAAAGCAGTTCCGGTAATGACCACCTCTTTCGCCTCAATTACACTGGGGAAGAGTGCGAATTCAAGATTGGCCTTAATTGAAAAATCTATGGTTTGAATGAGTGTACTATAGCCGATGTAACGAACTTCAACAAGAAAGCGTCCCTTTTCGGGGATATTGTTGAATTTGAACTGACCCGATGCGTCAGTCACAACAGATATCTTAAGATCCGGAATTGTAACTAGTGCTCCAGGAAGGGTTTCTTTAGATTGCCCATCAATTACCCGTCCTTCGATTGAGGCTAAATTTGCGTAAGAACTTGAAAAAGTGAATAACAGTAAAATATATAAAATAACAGATTTCATTTCTATGGAATTAGAATAGTAAATAAACGGAATAGAACTGCAGGCGTAAAAACGCTGCATAACAATTAAAAAAGGAATGAAAAACTATTCTGTAGGGGGGCCTCTCAGGGTAGAGAGAAGTTGTTCAACAAAGTAGGAGGTAACTTCATTATTCAGAAAAACAGACATCATGGGAGATAATCTGATCTTTTCATAAAAAGAAGTCTTGGTGAAGGTTTTATCAATATGAACGGCACAAACCCAGCAATAATCGGCTTTGTTCTGAACATTTACCTTTTCAGAACTGCTGGAGTTAAGCTGTTCTGATGCTTTAGAAACCGGAATTGGATCGTGGTTGTGGAAGTAATCCAATGGAAGAAGCACGGTGGAAAAACTCAGTAATAGTATTACTGATAAACTTAATCCAAACGTCTTTTTAAATGCTTTCATTAGAGTTTTCAATACAAATTTACTAAAAAAAGAAAATATTTCAAAATTCGGGTAAATAGAGGGTGTAACAATTTCATTAATTCTAATTGCATTTTCTTTACATCAGATAATTTCTGAACTGTTTCTTCCAATCCAACAAATCCAGGTATGCATCCAAAATAAAATTCAGCTTTTGGATTTAAATAGTAAATTCAGGTATGATATCATTTATACTACTCATTGTCAGTGTTATACTGCTCATTCTACTGACAGCAAAATGGCATTTGCATCCATTTTTAGCCTTATTGTTTGTCGCATTATTCTTTGGGATCGTCTCAGGAATGGATTTAGATACCATAATTAAGTCTATCAATGACGGATTCGGAAACACTTTGGGTAAAATAGGAATCGTTATTGCACTCGGGGTTATTATCGGTGCATTCCTGGAATATTCGGGCGGCGCTTATAAGCTGGCAGAAATCGTAATCAAAATTATCGGTAAAAAAAGAGTGCATGAAGCCATGGGTATTGTAGGATTTATCGTCTCCATCCCGGTATTTGCCGATAGCGGTTTCATTATTCTTAACCCATTGAACAAAAGCTTAACCAAAAAAGCGGGACTTTCAATTGTTGGAACTGCTGTAGCTCTTATTCTGGGTTTAATGATATCGCATGTTTTAATTCCTCCTACACCCGGTCCTATAGCTGCTGCAGGAATTATTGGTGCTGATGTGGGCCTGGTGATGCTCGTCGGACTGATAATAGGTATGTTTTCACTGGTTGTGGCTATTCTTTATTCAAAGTATTATGCAGCAAGAACCTATATCGATCCGAATCCTGAATTATCTGAAGAGACAATTAATGAGAAAATAAAAAATGCACCCTCTGCCATCAAGTCCTTTTTGCCAATTATCACCCCAATAATACTGATCATTGGTAAATCTATTATGGAATTTACGGTAACTGAGGGCCAAAAGGCCACCTGGTGGTTTAAGACAATTGGGTTCATCGGTTCGCCTGTAATTGCCCTGCTAATCGGGATGCTTTTTGTTTTTTTAATCCCTAAAAAGCTGGATAAAGAAATACTTTCTACCACCGGATGGGTTGGTAAAGCAATAACTGATGCTTCCACAATCATAATTATTTCAGGCGCCGGCGGAATTTTTGGGGCAATCCTTCAAAACAGTGGAATTGCAACCACCATGGCAAATGGTTTATCTGGTGCAAACCTCGGTATATGGCTTCCCTTTCTACTTTGTGCCGCAATCAAAACCGCACAAGGCTCTTCAACAGTAGCGCTGATCACTACAGCATCCATTGTTGCTCCGATGTTGCCCGGTATGGGATTCGATTCAGAAATCGAAAAAGCACTCATTGTAATGGCAATTGGAGCAGGTGCAATGGTAGTTTCTCATGCAAACGACAGCGGGTTCTGGATTACGACGCAATTTTCAGGAATTGATGTAAAAACAGGCTATCGTACTTATACTCTGGGTACATTAGTGGTAGGGATTTCAACCGCGGTATTTGTTTATATCGCTACTTTTATTGTTTAATTCAAACAGATAAATAAACTAAATGTTATCCGGTTCACTTTCCAGTATTCCAATCTGGATCATCACCTCAGATTCTTTAACCGGAAACTCAGCATTGTTTCTAATAGTCTGAACTACTGCTTCGAAGAGATCCATGTATTTTCCAACAGCAGACGGAACCAATTCAACGGTTTTTTCACCCTTTTCGCTCATCAATGTAAGCCGGCCTTCTTTACCTGCATCCTCATTTCCGAATCCGGGATCACCGGGCATCATTCCTGCGATCAGCTGATCTTCCTGCTTATCGCAGAATGCCTTTACAAATGAACCCTTAGTACCATGAATGATAATACCCGGCTGAGGGTCAGCAACCAGAAGACTGGTGGTTATGAATACATTCAGTTGGTTCGGGTAGGTTAAGTGGATGTGCCCGTAATCGTCCACCAAAGAGTTCTTGCGGTAAACTCCGGTTATTTTACGATAGGAAAGTGGTTCGCCCAGAATACAGATTGCCTGATCCAGCAAATGTGCAGCCAGATCATAAACAATCCCTGCTGCAGGAATTGGAGTTTCTTTAAAGACTTTCGGACCAATTTCTGCCCTGTATCGGTCATAACGCAAATGCATCTCAATGATCTGCCCGAGTTTTCCACTGTTTATGGTATCCCGGGTAACTTCAAAATCGCTCGAAAATCTTCGGTTCTGATACACCATCACCTTGCGATTCAGTTTTCTACCTAAATCAAAGATCTCTTTTGCCTCAGCTTGCGTCGGAGCGAATGGTTTTTCAACCAAAATATCCTTTCCGGCCAACAGTGCCCTTCTGGAATAATCTACGTGAGTATTACTTGGGGTGTTAACAATAACCAGTTCAATTTCAGGATCATTCAATACCTCATCAAGGGTATCATAACTTTTCACATCCGGATAATCGGCATTTACCTTTTTGGTGTTATGCTCCAGCACCCCCTTAAAATGAAAGCCCGGGTGAACATGAACAAAGGGTCCGTGAAATAGCTTTCCCGACATCCCATAAGACAGTAAAGCAGTAACGATTGGTTTTTGCATGAACAAATATAGTATTTGATGTGAAATTTTAGAGTTGGGGAATCACATCACGTGGTCGGTGATAACACCGACCACAGGGAATCGGGATGGCTTAGTCTCCCAAAGATGCGTAGGCGCTATTGTATGATAAATTTTGCATCTCTGCGTCTTTGCGGGAACTCTTTTAACATTCCCTCTGGTCATATATTCCATTTTTTTGCAGACTTTTGTACATGACCCCAGCAGAAATAAATGCCAAATGGAAAGTATTACAAGAGCAGATAGCGAAAGATTTTGATACAGATCTTCCCGATATGAAGGTCATGCTCTTTCTGATTGGTGTTCAGGAACTTGGGAAAGGTCCGGCAAAATTCAGTAAACGTCAGAAAGAAGAATTAATGCATATTGCCAACTGCCGCTTATTCAGTGAACTGGGTTTTTATGAACTCGAGGGCCTCGATCAGGATGGTTGGCCACACTGGAAACTTATTAAACCCATCCCTGCCTATACCCTTCTGGAACAGGAAATGATCATGAGATCATTGATCATCACGTATTTTGATAGTATCTAATCCCTGAAAAATGAAAAAACTATCTGTTTTCTTACTGATATTTTGCTTAAGCTCAGTTTTCGCTAAACCCAAACATGATTTTGTAAAGATCAAAACCAGCAAAGGCGAATGCATCATCATGTTATACAACCAAACTCCCAAACACAGGGATAATTTTCTGAAACTGAGCAAAGAGGGTTTTTATAACGGTACCCTTTTTCACCGGGTGATCAAAGAATTTATGATTCAGGGGGGTGATCCGGATTCAAAAACAGCAAAACCGGGACAGGCATTGGGTGAGGGCGACTTGAAATACCGGGTTGAAGCCGAGTTTAGAGATAGTCTTTTTCATAAAAAAGGAGTCCTGGCAGCCGCCAGGGATAATAATCCGCAAAAAGAATCCAGTGCCAGTCAGTTCTATATCGTTCAGGGTAAGAAATGGACCGATGCTACACTTGATGATGTGCAAATGAAAAGAATGAATGGCCGTATCATTCCTGAGTCTCAGCGCAGGGTATATAAAGAACTGGGTGGAACACCACATCTGGACCAGAACTACACAGTTTACGGCGAGGTAGTTAACGGCATCGAAATGATTGATGCAATCGCAGAGCTTAAAACAGGACCATCTGACCGCCCTGTTGAAGATGTTTCAATGATGGTAAGCGTACTCAAAAAAGGAGAAGCAAGAAAAATCGAAAAGAAACTGAATTTAAAACACAATAAACTTTAATTTCTATGAAGATTATTACCTATAATGTTAACGGAATTCGCTCTGCATTAAGCAAGAACTGGCTGGAATGGCTAAAAGCCGCAAACCCGGATGTGGTTTGTTTGCAGGAAATAAAAGCCACCCCCGATCAGCTTACAGATCTGCTCCTGCTTGAGCAAATGGGCTATGAACATTACTGGAATCCGGCAGAAAAAAAAGGGTATAGCGGTACAGCAATTTTTACTAAAATCAGTCCAAAACATGTAGAATACAGCTCCGGAATGGACGATTACGATCGTGAAGGACGCATTCTAAGGGCCGATTTTGAAGGACTTTCTGTGATGAGCACCTATTTTCCTTCCGGCTCGAGCGGGGAAGAACGTCAGGATTTCAAATACCGTTTTCTGGAAGATTTCAGGGATTATTCTGATAAAATTAAACTTGAAATCCCAAACCTGGTGATTTCCGGTGATTATAACATTTGCCATAGACCGATCGATATCCACAATCCCAAATCAAATTCAAATTCTTCGGGCTTTCTTCCGGCAGAACGTGAATGGATGGAAGATTTTATCAATTCAGGCTATATTGACTCATTCAGGCATTTCAACAATGAACCACATAATTATACCTGGTGGAGTTTCAGAGCAAATGCCAGGGCTAAAAATCTGGGCTGGCGAATCGATTATAATCTGGTTTCAGAAAAACTAAAGGATAAACTGAAACGGGCAGCCATTCTTCCTGAAGCCAGGCATTCTGATCATTGCCCGGTGCTTTTGGAGTTGGATATATAATTTTTAAGAATAGTGATATCATGAGGATTAGATCAAAGTTTAAGAATTCTGTCTGATATACAAAAACCCGATTGAAGCGGATACCGGCCTGAGATTAAGGCCTGTGGTGTATAAGCGAAAAGCGGGGCTTGCTTTAAAAAGCTCCACATCAGCACATTTCAAAAGAAAGAAGCCTCAATTCCCTCAAAGAAGCATAATATACACTATCATTAAATATAATAATATCAAAATCAGTTATCTATCGAATCAAAACTCCCAGATCTTATCCGGGCAAATACAGGCATCCATTTTAATATCAAACTCATTCAGGTCATAAATCTCTTCAACCGGATCGAAGTAAGATAAGCCGATCTTCTTTACATCTGGTCTGCAGGTCAACAGAAAACGGTCATAAAAACCTTTGCCATATCCCGCACGGTTACCCAGTTTATCGAATGCCAAAAGAGGGATAAACACCAGATCGATCTGATTTGCTGGAATAATCTTTCCATGGATTGGTTCCGGAATATCAAATTTATTTCTGCCTAAAATGGTGTATTCATGATCATAAAGCACGTTTTCCATCAGCAGGTTTTTAAAATCGGTTCTGGGTATGACAATCTTTAAATCCGGGAAGTTCTCTTTGAAATAATTCAGAATAGAGAAGGTATCAACCTCGTTCCTCTTACTAATAGGCAAAAAAACATGAACCATACGGTACTCCGGCCAGTTAAAGAGCTTAACCTGATCCATCAGGGCATCAGTCAGCATCCAGTATTCTGAACGCGAAAGATTCTGACGCTTTTCGAGATATAAATTCCGAAGTTTCGCTTTATCCACAATACGAATGTAAAAACAATTCTGTCGAAATTTGATTCAAAAAAAAAGGTCTCTCCACGAAGAAAAGACCTTTCAAAAAAAAATTAAAAACTATTTTACTCTTTCAATGTATTCACCTGTACGTGTATCTACTCTGACCTTATCTCCCTGATTAACAAAAAGAGGAACGCGAATCTCAATTCCGGTTTCAACTGTAGCGCTTTTTAAAGCATTAGTAGAGGTATCCCCTTTAACTGCCGGCTCGGTATAAGTAATTTCAAGCTCTACACTGGTAGGTGCCTGTGCCATTATTGGTTCTTCGCTTTCAAAAGAAACAATCACATTCATTCCTTCTTTAAGAAATTTGGCTGCGTTTCCAAACAGGGTCTTTTCAATACTGAATTGTTCGAAAGTAGTATTGTCCATCACTACAAAATAATCACCTTCTTCATAGAGATACTGGTAATCACTGGTTTCAACCCGGCAAATTTCTACCTGCTCATCTGTTCCCATTCTGGCCTCAACAATTTTACCCGTTTTTATATTTCGCAGCTTTCCGATGTAAAAAGCCCCTCCTTTACCTGGTGTACGGTGAATGATTTCATCCACAGTTACCAATTCGCCATTATAACGTAATATATTTCCTGATTTAATTTCTGAAGCTTTTGCCATAAGATTATACTGATTTCGAGCCGCAAAGATATGGGCATTTTATTAATATTCCAATAATGCCCCGGGGTTAAATAGACAGGGCAATGTATCATTTAATGTTTTCAGCAAGGAACTAAGAAAAAGCAGTATGTCATTTATAATCTGCTACATTCAGCTGATTCTTACAGAAACTATACTCCTGTATTTGATTGGAGCAAATGATGAGAATCCGGTCTGCAGAGTATTTTTCAATTAGCGAGAGGTACCATTCCAGGCCCTGCTGATCAAGATTTGAGGCTGGTTCATCCAGAAGAATCATATCCGTATCAGAACAAAAAGCCAGGGCAAGTTTTACCCGCTGTTTCATCCCCGAAGAAAAGTTCTTTATCGCTTTATGCTCAGAACGTTTCAGACCCATCAGGTCAATCATTAGATCACAGTCAAGTCCGGATCGGTATTTCTTAAAGCGAAAATGAAAATCAATAAGCTCTCTTAGCGTAAGCTCTTCGATGAGTTCCAGATAGGGTGCAGCCATAGATAAATGCTCAAAAACATTTTCCGGGTTAAGCAAAACACCTCCCTTTGTATAAGAAATTGTTCCCTCTGAGCTGCTGAGACTACCCGAAATGACTTGTAAGATTGTAGATTTTCCGGCACCGTTAGCACCCAAAATGGCATAGGAGCTGCCATTTTCAAAAACATAATTAACATCCCTGAAAATCCATTCGCGATTAAACCGGCGGCCAATATGTTCAAGGTTTATCTTCATCATATTTAAATCCCTGTGGGATTCCGGGGTTTAGGAATTACCAAAACCCTTCATAACACCGCGGTTTGAGTTTCGGATAAAATCAATAATCTCATCCCTGATCTCAGTAGCTTCGCGCTCGGTCTCTATAATATCCAGGGCTCTGGAAATATTATACTTTTTCAGGAATATTGTCCTGTAAATATCCTGAATCTCATTAATCTGTTCTGAACTAAACCCTCTGCGACGTAAACCAACCGAATTTATTCCCACATAAGATAGTGGCTCACGACCAGCCTTGGTATAGGGAGGCACATCTTTACGCACGAGAGAACCACCTGATATAATCGAATGCGCACCAATTGAAACGAACTGGTGAACAGCAGAGGCTCCGCCAATAAAAGCATAGTCCTGCACTTCAATATGTCCGGCCAGTTGTACTGAGTTTGCAATGATAACATTGTTTCCGATAACACAATCGTGAGCAATGTGAACATAAGCCATCAAAAGACAGTTTGACCCAATAGTTGTTGTATTTTTATCGAGTGCAGTACCCCGGTTGAGTGTTACACACTCTCTGATAATTGTATTATCTCCGATAGTAACTGTAGAAGCTTCCCCTTTATATTTCATATCCTGGGGTGGTGCTGAAACAACAGCTCCGGGAAATATACGGCAGTTTTTACCGATTCGGGCACCATCCATTATGGTAACATTTGAACCAATCCAGGTACCTTCACCAATAACTACGTCCTTGTAGATGGTAACAAAAGGTTCTATAACAACAGTTTCGGCAATCTTGGCCTGTGGGTGAATATATGCTAAGGGCTGGATCATACGCTTGCTTCGCTTTCTTTAACTCTGATTATTTGTGCCATCATTTCTGCCTCAACCACAATTTTTTCACCAACCATTCCAACACCCTTCATCTGGCAAATACCTCTTCTGATCGGTTCCATTAAATCGCAGCGGAATACAATTGTATCTCCCGGTAAAACTTGTGCGCGGAATCTAACCCGATCAATCTTTAAGAAATAGGTCAGGTAATTACGTGGATCAGGAACAGTACTCAATACCAGAATCCCTCCTGTTTGCGCCATCGCTTCGATCTGAATTACTCCCGGAAGCACCGGTGCACCCGGAAAATGCCCTTTGAAGAATTCTTCATTCATAGTGACATTTTTTACTCCAACCACATGTGTTTTTGAAAGTTCAAGAATCTTGTCAATAAACAAAAAGGGTTGTCTGTGAGGCAAAATGTTCATGATCTGAACCACATCATACAATGGTGGAACGCTTGGATCATAAACCTGTACATTCTTTTTTGACCTCTCTTTCTTGATCTGAGATTTAATCTTCTTAGCAAAAGCAATATTTGCAGCATGCCCCGGTCTGGCAGCCATGATATGGCCCTTTAGTGGAACACCAACTAATGCCAGATCACCAATCATATCCAAAAGCTTATGGCGTGCCGGTTCATTCTGATAACGCAATTCAATATTATTCAGAATACCTTCTCTGGCAACATCAATATCATCACGGTTGAAAAGTTTGGCAAGATTCTTTAGCTCTTCTTTGCTTACCTGCTTATCTACGACAACAATCGCATTGTTCAAATCACCACCCTTGATCAGATCATGCTTCAATAACATTTCAAGTTCATGGAGGAAACAAAACGTTCGGCAGGAGGCAATTTCCTTTTTAAATTCTGAAAGTGTTGTTATTGCCGCATGCTGACTACCCAAAACCGGTGAGTTATAATCGATCATGCAGGTGAAGCGATAATCATCCAGGGGCATAGCAACCATCTCCACCTTGCGATCGGGTTCAGAATAATGTATATTGTGTGGGATACTGTAATACTCGCGGTCTGCCTCCTGATTAACAAATCCTACATTTTCAAGTGCATCCACGAATTGTATGGAGCTTCCATCCATAATTGGAATCTCTGGTCCGTCGAGCTCCATCAAAATATTATCAACTTCTGTACCCACCAGGCTGGCCAAAACGTGCTCAACAGTGTTTACGCTGGCTCCATTCTGTGTTAGGGTAGTTCCCCTTGAGGTATCGGTCACATTATCAACATCAGCATCGATGACCGGTGTTCCCGGAAGGTCAATTCTTTTAAATTTATAACCATGGTTTTCGGGAGCGGGCTTAAATGTCATCCTTGCCACCTTGCCGGTATGTAAGCCGACACCTGTCACAGAAACTTCTGATTTAATTGTTCTTTGTTTTACATTCATCGTATTAATATTCATCAGTCCGAATACTGATCACTTTAAACGGTCTTTGATTATGTTTTCAAGTTCTACAATTCGCTTTTCCAGCTCAGGCAAGCGCTTTATTATGACCTGCGATTTCAATGAATCCCGATAAGTCATCATTGGGAATCCGTTCCAGCTCATGTTCTCTTCCTTTATAGAATTATTAACCGCTGATTTTGCCCCGATATTACTTCCATTGGCTATACTTATGTGTCCAACCATTCCAACCTGTCCGCCGATAACGCAATTTTCACCAATTTTGGTACTTCCTGATACTCCCGTTTGTGCCGCAATTACTGTATTTGCACCAATTTCCACATTATGAGCAATCTGAATCAGGTTATCCAGCTTTACGCCTTTGCGGATAATGGTTGATCCCATTGTTGCCCGGTCTATAGTCGTATTTGATCCTATTTCTACGTTTTCCTCAATGATAACGTTACCGATCTGGCTAACCTTTCGATAAACACCCTCACCCTCGTTTGCAAAGCCAAAACCGTCACTTCCGATAATCGCACCAGAGTGAATAATCGAATTGTCACCAATAATACTGTTAAAGTACACCTTAACACCGGCATATAAAGTTACATTCTTACCAACAGTTACATTATCTGCCAGATAGGTATTTGGATATATCTTGCTGCCGTCTCCAATTTTAACATTCGGGCCAATATATGCAAATGCAGCAATGTAAACATCTTTACCTATCTCAGCACTAGGATGAATAAAGCTGGGTTCTTCGATTCCGGTTTTATTCGATTTTAAAAGTTCATCATATTTCTCGAGCAAAACCGAAAATGCACTATACGCATTTTTTACTCTGATTAAAGTTGCTCCGATAGGCTGTGAAGGTACAAATTCATCATTTACAATAATGATTGATGCCCCTGATCCATAAACAAATTGCTCATACTTAGAGTTTGCAAGAAAGGACAAAGAGCCCTGCTTTGCATCTTCTATTTTCGCAAGTTGATTTACTGTCACCTCAGGATTACCTTCTACAGTACCTTCAAGTAAAATTCCAATCTGATGTGCAGTTAGTTGCATCGGGCAAATTTATAGCTTATATGTTAACGAACAAATTTTGAACTTATTCGCCTGTTTATTAATTGACATCCCTTATTTCTTTAACATAACAGAGTATATACTTCTGTACGGTTTTTGCCAGTGCCTCCAGATTAGAATTATCTGATGCTTTGGTAATATCCTGTATAGACCCATTTTTCATCAAAATGTTAATACTTCCGTCGCCAACATGGTATGCATTATTTTTTATTGTATCAGTAAATACGAAATAAGAGGTATCATCGTCAGAAACCTCGAATTCATCAGTAACTCTTTCGGCCAGTTCATTTATCCATTCCACTGGTGGTGGTTCATTACTGATCTCCACTTTATACAGGTTTCTGCTGATCAGGTGATTACAAAGTGTTGAAAGGATAAGATCCTCATCATCAGCCCAAACCTTTATTGATGTAAATATATCATTATCATCCAGTTTCGTAAATCTTTCTAAATTTCGGGGCTCGTTTCTGAATTCTTCCCGGCTCACTGAATTCTTCAAAAAATAAGAAAAACAAGGACTGGCAAATAAATTCCTTCCCTCAAGCGATAGCTCCTTTGCCCTTTCGAGAATCTTTACAAGCATTTGCTCAGCAGCAATGACCGTCTTATGAAGGTATACCTGCCAATACATTAGTCTGCGGGCAATTAAAAATTTCTCTATCGAATAAATGCCCTTTTCTTCAACAACTAACTGATCGTCAATAACATCCAGCATCTTTATAATCCTATCAAAGCTGATTACCCCTTCCGAAACCCCGGTAAAAAAACTATCCCGGTTCAGGTAATCCAGGCGATCAATATCCAGTTGCCCTGAGACCAGCTGGTGTAGAAAAGTCTTTGGATAGCGGTTATTGAATATTTCAAGAGCCATGCTAAGCTTACCATCAAACTCCCGATTCAGATTATTCATCAGAAGCGCAGTGATATGCTCATGGGATACTCCATCTACAATGGTGTGCTCCAGGGCATGAGAAAAGGGACCATGGCCGATATCGTGAAGCAAGATGGCGATCATCACCGCCTCCTCCTCTTCATAAGAAATCGCCTGACCTTTACTTTTTATTGTTTCAACTGCAAGACTCATCAGATGCATTGCACCCAGTGCATGATGAAAACGCGTGTGTAAAGCACCTGGGTAAACCAGGTGGGTCATACCCAGTTGTTTGATATAGCGTAAGCGCTGAACATAGGGGTGCTGAATCAAATCATACACCAGTTCTGACGGAATGGTGATGAATCCGTAAACCGGATCATTAATTATTTTCTTCTTATTCAAGATCGGGAATCTTACGGCACAAAAATTGTTATTTTTAATGACAATTGAATGTATAAATAAGTTCGATGACCTATTAATTATTAATTTTACATTGAAATGCAGGAAACAACCATATTGTGGGCCGACGATGAAATCGATCTTCTAAAACCACACATACTATTTCTGAATGAAAAAGGCTACAGAATTAAGACTGTGACCAATGGTAATGATGCTCTGGATTGTTTCAAAAAAGAAAACTTCGATCTGGTATTCCTTGATGAAAATATGCCGGGTCTTACCGGACTGGAGACTCTGGCCAGAATTAAAACAATAGATCCTGATATTCCGATCGTACTCATCACTAAAAACGAGGAAGAGTATATGATGGAGGATGCAATTGGATTTAAAATAGATGATTATCTGATCAAGCCGGTAAATCCAAAACAGATCTTACTCACAATAAAAAAACTGATTGATAATAAACGTCTGGTCAGTGAGAAAACATCTATGGCCTATCGTCAGGATTTCAGAACTCTGGGAATGACCCTGAATGAAAACCTGAGTTTCTCAGAATGGGTAGATGTTTACAAAAAGCTGGTGTATTGGGAACTTTCTCTCGAGAAACTTGAAGATGAAGGTATGCATGAGATTCTGACAGTTCAGAAAGCAGAGGCCAATGTTCAGTTTTCTAAATTTATTGAAAAAAACTATCTGAAATGGCTTAAAAACCCGGAGGATGGGCCAATTACCTCTAATCAACTTTTTGTTAAAAAGGTTTTCCCATCATTAGAGCCAAAAATACCGACTTTCTTCATCCTGATCGATAATTTGAGATATGATCAGTGGAAAATGATCAATTCTCTTTTGATGGATTATTACCGAATCGAGGAGGAAGATAGTTATTACAGTATTTTACCCACTGCTACCCAATATGCCAGAAATGCAATTTTTTCAGGATTTAT
>JAKFCP010000012.1:0-41479 GCA_036676565.1 Pedobacter sp. | reverse complement strand
AGGATTAAGTGTGGATTTACAACAAATACCGGGAAGCCGCGGCTCTTTTGCTTACTTTTCCAGCTGCAGGGAAAAGTAAGTGCCCTTCCGCCGCAAAGGCGGACTAATTTTATAATTAATCATAAATTTTATTTTTAGCGGTCAGTGGTGATTTAATAATTTCTGGTTAAATGCTTGCAAGGGCATTAATGGCCCTTAGCAAATTGCCATGGCTTTTATCATTAAAATTTCAATAAAATAGCCGGCTTTTGCCGGCTTTTTTACTGTGTAAACGGGTGTAACAAAAATGCCCTGAAATGCCCTATTTTTAGAGTTTTCCACATAGTTAAATAGCTTTAAATCACGCTATTACTAACTGATTAAGTGTTGGGGTGCAGATACACTAACAATCTGTGGAAAACTCTGATTCGATATAAATGCCTTCAACTGATAGATTTGATTAAAAACCCCCAAACATTTTTATTGAGGGTAACTGGCTCAATTACAACATTAAATCATTTTTTTATGGCAAAAGCTTCTACAAACACAGCGGCAAAAGGAACAGGAAAAGGTCTTACGTTCCAAAGATATTTCACCAAACAGGGGGTAAACGTATATGATTTGTTCAAATACGAGAAACGTACCTCGGTTATTCGTAACCCCGCGGGTGATGCTGTTTTCGAAATGAAGAATGTAGAGGTGCCCGAAACCTGGAGCCAGGTAGCAACGGATATTTTAGCTCAGAAGTATTTCCGTAAAGCCGGAGTACCACAGCCAGATGGATCAACTTCATCTGAGAACAGCATCAAACAGGTTGCACATCGTATGGCTCATTGCTGGAGATCATGGGGTGAGCGTTACAATTATTTCGCAAGCAAGGAAGATGCCGGAATTTTTTACGATGAATTAGTTTATACAATCGTTGGTCAGTTAGCTGCGCCAAATTCACCACAGTGGTTCAATACCGGATTGCACAGCTCTTACGGAATTACAGGTAAGCCTCAGGGGCATTATTTTGTGAATCCGGATACAGATCAATTAGAAAAATCAACTTCCGCCTACGAGCGTCCTCAGCCTCATGCCTGCTTCATTCTTTCAGTTAGTGATGACCTGGTAAACGATGGCGGCATCATGGACCTTTGGGTTAGAGAAGCAAGAATATTTAAATACGGCTCGGGAGTTGGAACTAACTTCTCGGCGATCCGTGGCGAAAGCGAAAAACTTTCGGGCGGTGGTTACTCATCAGGTCTGATGTCTTTCCTGAAGATTGGTGACCGTGCTGCAGGAGCAATCAAATCAGGAGGTACTACACGCCGCGCTGCGAAAATGGTATGTCTGGATCTTGATCATCCTGAAATTGAAGGATTCGTAAACTGGAAAGTTGAAGAGGAGAAAAAAGTTGCTGCTTTAATTGCTGCAGGTTATTCTTCAGATTATGAGGGTGAAGCTTACCGTACCGTATCCGGACAGAATTCAAACAACTCTGTACGTGTTCCAAATACTTTCTTCAAAGCACTTGAAAATGGTGGTAGCTGGGATCTGATCGGAAGAATCAGCGGTCAGCCGGTAAAATCGATTTCTGCCGAAAAATTATGGCAGGATATTGCTTTTGCGGCATGGGCTTGCGCCGATCCGGGAATTCAATACGACACAACCATCAACGAATGGCATACCTGCCCTGAAGGCGGACGTATCAATGCCTCCAATCCATGTTCAGAGTACATGTTCCTGGATAATACAGCCTGTAACCTGGCTTCCATTAACCTGGCGCATTTCTTCGATCCTCAAACATTAGTATTTGATGTTAAGGGTTTCGAACATGCCTGCCGTGTATGGACCGTGGTTCTCGAAATTTCAGTATTGATGGCACAATTCCCATCCAAAGAAGTTGCACAGTTATCTTATGATTACCGCACACTTGGTTTGGGATATGCTAACCTTGGCTCCATGCTGATGGTTGCCGGAATTCCTTACGATAGTGACAAAGCCCGTGCAATTGGCGGTGCGATCACTGCAATCATGACCGGTACAGCTTATTCTACTTCGGCAGAAATGGCGAAGGAGCTGGGTACTTTCAAGAAATTTGAAGAAAACAAGAAGCATATGCTAAGGGTTATGCGTAACCACCGCTATGCTGCCTATAACAATGATGCTTACGAAGGACTTGAGATTGCGCCTCCGGGAATTGATCCTAAATTCTGCCCTGATTATTTATTATCAGCGGCCTGCAATTCATGGGATAAAGCTGTTGAACTTGGTGAGAAATATGGTTACCGCAATGCTCAGACCACGGTTATTGCACCTACAGGAACAATCGGTTTGGTAATGGATTGCGATACTACCGGTATCGAGCCTGATTTTGCATTGGTTAAATTCAAAAAATTATCAGGTGGTGGTTATTTCAAGATCATTAACCAGGGAGTTCCTGCTGCACTGCGCAATCAGGGATATAAGGAGCATGAAATTGAAGCCATTGTAAATTATGCAAAAGGTGCAGCTACCTTACAGGGAGCTCCGCATATAAACTTCGACAGTCTGGCTGCCAAAGGCTTTAATCAGGATGAACTCGAGAAAATTGACAAATCATTGCTTGCAGCCTTCGAAATAGGTTTTGTATTCAATCAGTGGAGCCTTGGTGAAGAGTGTTTAAACCGTTTAGGATTTAAATCTGAGCAATATTCTTCTCCTGATTTCAATCTTTTACGTGCGATCGGGTTTAACCGTCAGCAGATTGCAGAAGCAAATGAGTACATCTGCGGAACCATGACCGTTGAAGGTGCTCCATATTTGAAAGAAGAGCATTACCCGATCTTTGACTGTGCGAATAAATGTGGTCAGAAAGGCGAACGTTATATTCATGCACATGGCCATATCAAAATGATGGCTGCAGCACAACCTTTCCTTTCAGGTGCGATCTCTAAAACTATCAACCTGCCTAATGAGGCTACGGTTGATGAAATCAAGGATTGCTATGAATTATCATGGAAGCTTGCTTTGAAAGCAAACGCGCTTTATCGCGATGGTTGTAAATTATCTCAGCCGTTATCTACCAAATCATCCGACAGTAAGGAAGATAAGCTGGATACCGTAGAAGAGGTACTTGGAGAGGCAGCAAATGTCAGACTGAGTGATCTTACTGCTGAGCAGGTGCTTGATGCCGCCAGAGCCATCCTTGAGCGTTCTACTGATACCAAGTTCAAGCGTCAGCTATCCTCGGTTGTGGAGCGTAAAAACCTGCCTGGTAAACGTGGCGGTTTCACTCAGAAAGCTGCTGTTGGCGGACAAACCGTATTCGTTCGTACCGGAGAGTATGAGGATGGAACATTGGGAGAGATTTTTGTGGATATGCACAAAGAAGGTGCAACTTTCCGCTCCCTGATGAACTGTTTCTCTATCGCAGTTTCTGTTGGTCTGCAGTACGGTGTTCCACTGGAAGAGTTTGTTGATAAATTTACCTTCACCCGTTTCGAGCCATCAGGTATGGTTACAGGACACGATAATATCAAGAGTGCAACCTCTATTGTAGATTATATGTTCAGAATGCTGGGCTATGAGTACCTGGGTCGTACAGATCTGGTGCATGTGATCACTGAGCAGAAAGCCATTGTTGGAAATCCACAAATGACTGATAATGACGTGAATCCTGATACTTCAAACTCTTTTATTGAAGCATCGGTTACTGTTTCCTCAACTACTTCAAGCATTAAACTGAAGCCTGTTCTGGATATCTCCGGTGGCGGTCAGTCTGACGCACCTGCATGTGGCAATTGCGGCCATATCATGGTGAGATCAGGTACTTGTTATAAGTGTTTGAACTGCGGAACACAGGGAGGATGCAGTTAAGGAGAAAGGTTTAAAGGCGAATGCCAAAAGCTTAAAGCCCTGCCGGAAATGGTGGGGTTTTTTTTTGCATGAATATTAGAAAACACATGAATATTAAAACCCATAATATAAATGACGCAGAAATTGCCGAAGTGATTTCTGACGGAATATTAATTAGCACAGCTGAAAATGGATTGGACTTATTAGGAAAATTATACTATCAGGGTTTTGACAAGATTGTAATTCATGAAATAAATATCACCCCGGATTTTTTTGACCTTAAGAACGGAATTGCCGGAGAGATACTACAAAAATTTTCAAATTACCGTGTTCGCTTAGCTATCGTAGGTGACTTCTCAAAATATCCAAGTAAAAGTTTAACTGACTTCATTTATGAAAGCAACAAGGGCAGACAAATAAATTTCGTAAATTCAAAGGCAGAAGCATTAAATGCACTTTCCGGAAAATGAATTCTTTAGGATTGAAGAGAGCTTTATTGATTGTCCAAACTAGCATTGTAATAGCGTTTAGTTGATCAATACTGGATTGAATCTTATACAGAGTTTTAACTATCATTATACTGAAACATCCCCAATGGAAGCAGTAAATCATAAACAACTCTTAACTGATCCAGAACAATTCCCGGATGATAAATTATTTCAGCGTATTCTTGATAAACCCAATTACCATATTGTCGGGAAGATTGTCAAATTGTTTAAAGAAACGGGGCTTGCTCTCGAATGGAGATATTATAAAGACGGGAAAGCCTGGTTAGGGAAAACAACTTACAAGAGAAAGACTATTCTTTGGTTATCCCTTTGGGATGAATCCATTAAAACGAGTTTCTACTTTACCGAAAAAACCTGTTCTGGTGTTTTAAATTTGGATATAGACAATGATGTTAAATCTTCCTTCGCTGCCGCAAAGCCAATAGGAAAACTAATTCCCCTGGTTCTTGAAATAAAAAATATGAAAGCTTTGAAGGAATTAATAAGTATAATAGAGTATAAGAAAAAGCTGAAATAAGCACTCAATACGATGAAAGAAGCATTGCTCAATGAAATTCGCCTGGTATTAAGGAACAACTCTGACAATAAAATACTTGAATCTTCAAGCCGTTTTTTTAAAAAAGGGGAAGAGGCGTTGGTATATGGAGTCAAAACTGCCGAAGTCAACAAGATTGCAAAGGGATTTTACAGACAGTTGAAAGGACAGTCAAAGCAGGATATTTTTGCCGTTTGCGAAGAGCTATGGAAATCTAAATATTTGGAGGAAGCTATTATTGCCTGTAAATTTTCGGAATCCCAGCATAAGCTATATGAACCATCTGATTTTAAAGTTTTCGAGCATTGGGTGATGGATTATGTAAACAACTGGGCTGATTGTGACACCCTATGCAACCATACCATTGGAACATTTGTGATGATGTATCCTGAATACCTCAGAAACTTAAAACAATGGGCTAAATTACCTGGTCGTTGGGCCAAAAGGGCTTCTGCCGTAACACTAATTATACCAGCCCGAAAGGGTAAGTTTCTGAAAGATATTTTTGAAATAGCAGATATTCTTATTTTGGACAAGGACGATTTGGTACAAAAGGGCTATGGCTGGATGCTGAAGGCCGCAAGTGAAGCTCATCAAAAGGAAGTTTTTGATTATGTACATTCAAAAAAGGAAATAATGCCCCGGACTGCATTGCGTTATGCAATTGAAAAAATGCCGGAGACATTAAAAGTAATCCTAATGAAAAGGTAAATTTGCGGTTCTGAAGTTTCCGGAGAATTTCCATCAATTTTCTAAATTGATTTTTAAGAACGGTAGTTTGGACTTATTTTAACGACAAACGTTTAGATTCGTTCAAATGCGACTATACCTGGATTAAATGTTAAATTAACAAACAGAGGCAATGAATACAATCCGTACAAGCTAATTAAACCATCATGTCAATAACAAAAGAAGAGGAATTAATCGGGATGCAAAAGGCTAGTGAGGCAGTAGCTTACACCTTAAAGGAAATGAGAAACTATGCTCAAGCCGGCATGAACACAAAGCAATTAGACGACTATGGAGCAGCAATCCTAGCAGATTGTGGAGCAAAATCAGCTCCATTTTTAACTTATCAATTTCCGGGCTGCACCTGCATCAGTGTAAATAATGAGTTTTGCCATGGTATTCCATCCCACAAAAGAATACTGAAAGAGGGCGATTTAGTGAATATTGATGTTTCAGCCGAGCTTAACGGGTTCTGGTCTGACAACGGTGGCTCATTTGTCATAGGCGAAGATATTAACCAACACCAAAAATTAATAGATGCCTCAAAGCAGATTTTACATAAAGCAATATTCAATATAAAAGGCGGGGTTCGAATTTCAGACATTGGGCATTTGATGGAAACGGAAGCCAAAAAGTATGGTTATAAAGTGATAAAAAACCTCACCGGGCATGGAATAGGTAGAAGTCTTCACGAAGAACCGGGCGAAATAGCGAATTACAGAGACCGTTTTAATCAAACAAGATTTAAAAAGAATTCTGTTGTTGCAATTGAAACATTTATATCAACAAACTCAACATTTGCTGAAACCCTGAATGACGGTTGGACTATGGTTGGAAATAGAGGAGGTTTTATGGCTCAGCATGAACATACAATTGTTGTTACCGACGGAAAACCATTGGTTCTGACTGAGATGAATGACATTTGGAATTAATAAAATGAACAAATGAATACCGAGTGGCACCCGGGAAAGATCCTTAATTAGCTAATAAAGAATGACATATTTCAAATTAAGTTTCCGAAACTCCTTGTTCTTTCTTGTTTTGACAAGTGGCCTTAATGTTTTACAGGCTCAGGTACTTGTTCACGAAGAACCCCGCCATCGGCCGGTTTTTCAAAATGAAGAAATACGGGTACTCAATGTTCTTGTACCTCCTGGCGACACCTCCCTATATCATATTCATAATACACCCTCATTTTTTATCAGGCTATCAAACACAATTACAGGTTCGCAGGTGCTGGGAGAATTACCAGTAGCCGGTAAATCTAAAGCAGGAGAAATTCGATTTGAAAATTTAGCGCCACCAAATAACCGAACTCATCGTGTATGGAACGCAGATACAGATACTTTTCAAGTAATGGATGTAGAACTTTTGATGAAAAAGGCGGCTTTTGATCAAAAACCATTGAATTTACCAAATCTTAAATTAGAAATTGATACGAATTGGGTAAGGGCTTACCGGCTGGATCTTTTAAAAGGAATTGATTTTAAAACAAAAAATAAAAAGCAATCACTGGTTTTGGTATCCCTAAATGCCTCCACATTCGAAATAAGACAAAATGGAAAAACAGGCCTTCAAAACCTCAGGCCGGGAAGTTTTTTTGTGATTAAAAGGAGGCAATCATTTTCCATTAAGAATAAAAGAGAATGCAGCGCCCGGTTCGTGTTATTGGAATTACCACAGAAATCCTGAACAGCTTAAATATTTTTTAAAAGCCTAAACTTAATGCACTTATTGTCAGATAATTGTTAGTTTTAAATCCTCAGTCAATCTTTTGATATTTATACAGTTTTTATATTTTAAATTTATTTCATGAAAACACTACTCTTAGTACTCGCAATGTTCATTACAGCACCGCCTTCAATTTATACCTTTAAGGTTCAGAATATTGATGGCAAGAATCTTGACCTGAAAAAATATAAGGGCAAGAAAGTCTTAATTGTTAATACAGCATCGAAATGCGGTTATACGAAGCAATATGCTGATCTTCAGAAACTTGCAGATACCTACAAGGATAAACTTGTGGTAATTGGTTTTCCTGCAAACAATTTCGGTGGCCAGGAGCCTGGTGAAAACTTAAATATCAAGGAATTTTGCCAGAAGAATTTTGGGGTAACTTTCCCGCTGGCTGAAAAAAGCAGTGTAAAAGGGGATGATATCAGTCCGCTGTTTAAACACCTCACAACCGCGGCAAATCCTGATTTTACAGGCGATATCAAATGGAACTTTGAAAAATTCCTGATTGATGAAAATGGAAATCTGATCCATCGTTTCCGCTCTGCGGTTACACCAATGTCACCCGAAATTACTAAACATTTATAAGCCTTATTCCATTGAAGAAATTCTTACTGGTACTTTTTGTGGCGTTTTCGCTATCAGAAGTGCATGCAGTTGCAAAGACAGGTGATGAAGATCAGCTAAAAAGTCTGGTAGATAGTTTTGCGATCGCCATTGTTAAAAAGGATAAAGCCTGGATTGTTTCTAATTTGAGCGAGACCTGCAAAATGTATGAACCTACTGGTAATACTCTCGACAGAGCAGGTATTGTTTACACCTTTACAGAAGGTATTTATAATATCAGTAAATCCGCAGCCTTAAACAAGGCATTTAAAGTTGACGGAATGGCTGCCGGTGGATCTGCCGATTTTGATGTGGAGGGTGTTGGTAACATTAATGGTAACCGTGTTGATATTGCCGGTTCATACAAGTTTAACCTGAAATTCACCAAGTCAGATAAGGGTTGGATCATCTCTGAGATTATTATTAACGAACGTTGATCTGCAACCGGAAATCAGTTTGAAAAAAAAGCCCTCCATTTCCGGAGGGCTTTTTTAATTGTAGCTTTAATTATTTAAAGCTATAAGCTAAACCAAGATTGATAACCTGGTTTTTAAGGTCACGGTTACCTGAATTCTCTTTGTAAAGATTCTGTAAGTCAGTTGCATAACTTGCATTAAGCATAACAGAACCAAAGTTATAACTTGCACCTAATTTACCACCAGCCAAAGATTTCCGGTAAGAGTCATTATTACCTTCGAATGTTGAGGAAGAACTTCCAGTTACAATCTTAGATTCCTGATCTACGAAGAAGGAAACCTGCGGGCCAGCAAAAATTCCGAATGTTGGAGTTACATTATATTTCGCCATCAATGGTAAGTCGACGTAAGAAATTTTTGTTTTGTATTCTGTACTTCCAAACGTGTATTCAGCACCCTTTTGTGAATATTCAACTGAAGGTTCAAAAGAAAAGCCTGAAGATACTGGTATATTAGTAAAGAAACCCGCCGAAAATCCGGTGTTAAATTCACTTTTAGGATCCGGATCACCTGCAAACTTTACAATGTTAAGTCCGCCTTTAATACCAAATGTAGGTGAAGTACCTGTTTGTGCCTGAGCGAAGCCTGCAAATAACAGACCAGCGCCTAAAATCATTATTTTTTTCATAGTGTTCATTTCTTGTTTAATTCCATCACTTAAGAAAGAACCATGCCAAAACTCCTTTACTATATTTATTTAACATATTTAAAAGGGCTTATTAATTGATATTCAGTGAATTAATTTTGATCGAAACATTTAATTGAAAAAAAATCCCGGCATGTTCACATGCCGGGATCAGTTTTAAGAGCTAAATTTTAGAGTTTTAAACCTAAACTAAGCTGATATACCTGATTTTTATATTTTGGTGTTTCGGTAGTTCCGTCTTCATTGTTTTTCTGAAAATCGAGTGAATAGCGTCCATGAAGGCTTACTTTCTGGGTAAGATCAAGCCCGATGCCGGCAACACCTCCAAAAAGGCTTTTCTTTAGACGGTCGTTTTCCTCACGGATCGTGTTCTGGTAGGAACTTGATCCTTGTTTAAAGACCTCTTTGGTAGAGGTTAAGAATGAAACCTGTGGTCCAAGTACAATGCTAAACTTATCACTTGCATTGATCTTTGCCAGAATTGGGAGTTCAATAAAGTTAGTGGTCACCGAGTATTCATTGGGACCACCCAGAAGGCTGTTACCTGAGGTTTTATAACCCTTTTGCGAGAACATCAGTTCGGGGGCTAATGCCAAACTGCTGATGATCGGGATCTCCGCAAATAAACCAGCATTTATTCCGGCTTTAATTTCTGTATTGAAATTCTCATCATTGGTCTTTATAATATTCGAGAAATTCAAACCGCCCTTAATACCAAATGATTGTGCGTTTACAGCTCCTGCAAACAGTACACCCATAGCTACAATTATTACCTTTTTCATAATGTTGTTTTTTTTATTACAGAAAATCTAAAGGAATAATGATGCCAAGCCCTATTATTTAGTTAATAAAGTTTTGAATTGCTGAGAATGTATTTATTCAAACCGATTCCTTTGATAAATTTGTTTTGAATTAAGTTCAATTGTATTTTTTATCGGACATTTTATGATGATTACCGAAGTAATAGCCTGGGCAGGCCTGATTTTTATCTTTCTGAATATGGCCGGGATTTATATCCTGCATAGATTTCTGAGTAAGCGATTGACAGATAAGCTTTCTATATGGCTTTTCAGCCTTTGTTTAAGCCTGGGTATAACTTTTTTATTCACACTATTTGGCTTAATTCTCTTTCTTAATTGATAATTTAACAGAATTATTCACCCTCCCACATGTATAAAAACTTAAAACACCTGTTATTTTTTGTCTTTCTGATAAGTCCGCTGATCAGTATTGCTCAAACTCAGAGTTCATTTATAGGTTCATTAGATAACCCAAATGACTGGGTTGATGGCGTTTTTAGAAAATTGAGCAAGCGTGAAAGGATTGCCCAGTTATTTATGGTCAGGGCTCATACAGATAAGGGAAAAGCATTTGAAGATTCGATTGCAAAGCTGATTCGGAAAGAGCGTATCGGCGGACTGGTATTTTTTCAGGGTGGTCCGGCAAGGCAGGCTGTACTGACAAACCGCTACCAGGCTGTTTCAAAAGTTCCATTATTGATATCAATGGATGCTGAATGGGGTTTGGGGATGCGGCTCGACAGTACCATATCTTATCCTTACCAGCTCACACTCGGAGCAATACAAGATAATAAACTGATTTATGAGATGGGTAAGCAGGTGGCTATGGATTTTAAACGTATCGGCATGCAGGTTAACTTCGCACCGGTTGCCGATATCAATAATAACCCAAAGAATCCGGTTATTGGAATCCGTTCATTCGGGGACAATAAATACAATGTTGCAGCAAAGGTTACTGCCTATATGAAAGGGCTTCAGGAGAATAATGTTCTGGTTAGTGTCAAGCATTTTCCAGGACACGGTGATACGGATGTTGATTCACATCATGACCTTCCCCAATTACCATTTACCCGTGAGCGGCTTGATTCACTGGAGTTATACCCTTTCAGGGAGCTGATTAAAGAAGGTGCCTCCGGTATTATGGTTGCACACATGAATATTCCGGTTCTTGATAATACTCCAAATTTACCCTCAACCCTCTCACGTCCGATTGTTACCGGACTTTTAAAAGAGGATCTTGGATTTAAGGGAATTATTTTCTCGGATGCAATGGAAATGAAAGGCGTTGCAAAGTTTTTTCCGGAAGGAGAAAGTGATGTACTGGGTCTGATTGCCGGGCTTGATGTTATTGAACTCTCCGGTAATTCCAAACGGGCAGTAAAACTGGTACGTCAGGCAATTAAATCTAAACAGCTGAGTTGGGAACGTATCAATGCCAGCGTCAGAAAGGTACTAATGGCCAAATATTGGTCTGGGTTATCAAATAAACAATTTATAAATCCAGAAAACATCATTGCCGACTTAAATCGTCCGGAAGCCAGGCAGTTAAATCAGAAACTGGCAGATGCCTCAGTTACAATTCTGAATAGTGATGCACAGATCAGAAATCTGGATTTAAGCAAGAAAACGGCACTGGTTAGTATGGGAGCACCTGGCTTGATGGCTTTTCAGAATATCATCAAACCCTTATTACCGAATTCCCTTCTTTTTTTATTGCCCAAGGATGCTTCGGATAGCGATGTTAATAATGTCAGGGCAGAATTGAAAGCTTATGATCAGATTATTGTAAGTATTCATGATACGAGAAGGCGTCCGGGTGCAGTTCTGGATTATAATGCCGGACTCAAAACACTGATTGCTGATATAGCTGAAATGAACAGTATGTTTACGCTCTTTGCGAATCCCTATGCCATCACAGGACTTCCGGGAATTGAAAAGGCAAAAACTTTAATTGTTAATTATCAGAACTCAGATGAAGCACAAAAAGCTGCTGTAAAAGTAATTACCGGTGAAATGAAAGCTACCGGAAAATTACCTGTGGCGGTAAGCCCGGGTTTTAAAAATGGTGCCGGAATCACGCAGGAATAGACCATTAATATTATTTGGCCGGCCTGCTGTGCCGGCCTTTTTTATTGCTTCGATCTATGGATTGGAATACCTGATTCATGAATAAAATCAATATTTTTATGATTCTATGAATCAATGGTCAGCATTCAATAAATTCTCAAACCAGTTCCAGACATGTCTCAGCAAAAAGCCCTTAAATTAGTTCGTGCATCAGCTGGATCAGGTAAAACATTTGCCCTTACAGCGCATTACCTGGTTTTGCTTTTTAGCGGGAAGGGTAAATACCGTGAAATTCTGGCTGTTACTTTCACAAACAAGGCAACCGCCGAAATGAAAGAGCGCATTCTGGGTGCGCTAGAAGAACTTGCCCGCTTCGGTTATGAAAAATCGAAGTTCAGTGCTATCCTGAAAGAAAATTATCCTGCCCTGGGAGATCAGGAGCTAAGGATAAGAGCCTCAGAAATCTATGCAGGAATTTTGCATGATTACAGCCGCTTTTCGGTCAGTACTATCGATGGTTTTGTACAGCAATTGATCAGAAGTTTTGCATTTGAGTTAAACATCGATAGTGGTTATAAACTGGAGATGAATCATGAAAAAGTGAAGGATGAGCTTGTTGTGGCACTGAACATTCAGCTTGAAAAGGATTCTGAACTATTGGATTGGGTGACCGGTCTTGCGATTGATCGCATCAATGATGGGTATGATTGGGATTATAGTCGTGCATTAAAAGAACTTGCAGGCGAAATATTCAAGGAACGCTACTATCCCTTTCAGGAAGCAATGCAGGCCATGGGCCCTGAACAGACCAAGGAATTCAATGCCCTGCGCAATCAGATAAAAAAGGGAATTAAAACCTTCACTGAAGAGATAATTGAAAAGACTAAAAGTATTGAGAAACTTTTTGACGCTTCGGGGATTGAATCAAAAGATTTGGGTGGAAAGACGAACAATCCACTTCTAAAACTGGATAGAATTATTCTGGGAGATTTAACAAAAGTTGAGGCTCTCAGGAAACTACTCAATGATTTTGAACAATGGCCAAACCGGGCATTGAAAGATACCAGCCTGGTGGAGCACCTGTACGAGCAGATAAACCCGCTTTTGGCTCAGTTAATAGCCTATTATGATGAAGGTATAGAAATCTATAATACCTATCTGGCCATTAATAAGAACAGCTCATACCTTCGTTTGATGCAGCGAATGGCAGATCTTTTAAAGGATTACCGTTCAGAAAAACGGGCTTTGCTGATCTCGGATGCTCAGCAGCTTTTGAAGGGCATAACAGGTTCTGATGCAGATAATCCTTCATTTATTTGGGAGAAAACAGGCAATAAGTATAAGCATTTCCTCTTTGATGAGTTCCAGGATACCAGCTCATTTCAATGGATGAATTTTTTGCCGCTCCTTAAAAATGCCATTGCAGAAGGTTCACAAGGTGCCCATTCGGCCCATCTGGTTGTAGGAGATGTAAAACAATCCATTTATCGCTGGAGAAACGGTGACTGGCGGATTCTGCATAGTAATTTGAAAAGGGATCTGCTTGAGGATAATGTGGCGGAAGAGAATCTGATGTTTAATCGAAGAAGCGCAGAAAATATCATCACTTTTAATAATTTTCTGTACAGCAGTCTGCCTGCAATTTTGCAGCAAAACCTGAATGATGTTTTTTATGAAATGGCCCCGGATTACCTGCACGATTCATGGGAAATAGAAAACAGCAGTATGATTGTCAAGGCTTATGAGGGAAGTCATCAGCAACTAACGGATAAAACCCTGGCCGGAGGGAAAATTGAAGTAAAATTTTTTTCAAAGAAACCGAAATCCTATCCGGGCGATGAGCAGGATGAAGAGGAGGATCAGTCTGAAGCCGCTGAATATACCATTGAAAAACTGACAGAGCTTTTAAGGCAGGGTGTCTCAATGAGGGATATTGGTATTCTGGTTCGGTCAAATCGTGAAGCAGAGGAGATTCTTGAATGTATTTTTCAAAAAGTTAATCAGAACCGCCTTACTGAAGCTGCAGGAAAATCTTTTCAGGTAATATCGGGAGAGGCTCTGAAGATTATGAATAATCCGGCTATTGCTTTATTACTTTCAACCTTCCGATTATTGACTGTCAGGGATTCCGAGAGTGGAATTTTTAAGGCAGAATGCGCGCGACTCTGGGCCCAGATTCAAGGTCCTGATAATACACTGATCGAAATAAACAGCAATCATTGGATGAATATGGCTTCTGGCCCGATCTCTTCAATGGATGATATATTACCTACTGAATTATGCATAGGTTTAAACTCATTCAAGCACCTGCCTGTAGGTGAACTGACAGAGAAACTGATTCATATTTACCGTCTCGGAATTGCTGATTCTGAATATCTGATTCCTTTTCTTCTCGCATTCAGAGATCAGGTGGCTGTGTTCGCAGCTGCCGGAGATCAGGGAATCGGCTCATTTTTGGAATGGTGGGATAATGAGGGCTCAGGAAAGGCTTTACCCTCTTCAGAGAGTCAAGATGCAGTTCAGGTAATGACTATCCATAAATCGAAAGGCCTTGAATTCAAAGCGGTAATTGTACCTTTTGTCAAATGGGATTTTGTTAATTCCTCCAGGGGGCACCAAAAAAATCTTTTATGGGCTGATGCTAAATCTGCTGGTTTTGAGCAGTTTAAGTCTCTTCCTGTGGATCTTGGTAAAGGATTGGCATCAACAGTATTTGCCAGAGATTACTTTGAAGAAATTATGCTGGGTTATATGGATGTAATCAATACCATGTATGTGGCAACAACCAGGGCAAAAGATTATCTATGTCTGATCTGTCCTAATGTACCAGTAAATAAGAAGGATGGGAAAGAAAGTACCGTGAAGAATATGCAATCAGTTCTTTCAGGCATATTTGAGAATGGAGATACCGGTGATCTGCAATTTGAATCAGATGATACTCATTATTTCATGGGTGAGCTTCCGGCTCAGATTCCGGATGCTGATGAAGGTTCAGAACATGAATCTTTAAGAATTCATAAATATCATGTGAATGAACAGCTAACTGAACGATTCAAGCGAAACAGTATGAAGGAGGACTCCTGGTTCAATGCAAAGCAGCGCAAGGGAATTGTAATGCATAAATTACTGGAGACTTTAAGCGGTACCGAAGATCTGGATAAACTCATTTCTGAAAAGGTTCAGGAGGGACTCATCAGAGAATCGGAAAGAGAGGAGATTAAACAGGCTGTTGGTGATGTTTTGCTTCAGGAGGAAATTAAGCAATGGTTCAAAACCGCCAAATCAGTTATCAGTGAAAAGGACATGATTATTGATTCAGGAACTGTAAAAAGGCCGGATAAACTGTTTGTATTTGACAAGAGTGCAGTTTTACTGGATTTTAAATTTGGGGCACAAAACAATAAATATATTGCAGATATCAGCCTATACCGTGATAATCTGATGAAAATGGGTGAATTTGAGCAAGTGGATGCTTATTTATGG
Organism: Pedobacter sp.; assembly: GCA_036676565.1. GTDB lineage: Bacteria > Bacteroidota > Bacteroidia > Sphingobacteriales > Sphingobacteriaceae > Daejeonella. The sequence goes on along the minus strand of JAKFCP010000012.1, from coordinate 26,093 downwards.
TATGCACAGGATCGTAAACTGCAGAAAGTCTGATCATGGAGAATAAATCATCGGATAAGTTTCTGTACCGGGTTGCAGATGATCTATTGAACCGATTTGGAAAGGACCTTCAGGATGTTGCAATTGTATTTAATAATAAACGACCTCAGTTATTTCTGAGGAAGTATCTGGCAGAAATTAGCGCTAAGCCAATCTGGAGTCCCCGTTTTTATACAATCCAGCAATTCTTCTCAGAATCAACCAGTCTGGTTTGTGCATCTCAGTTAAAACAATTCTTTGTACTCTATTCTGAATACAATTTACTGTTAAAAAAGGAAGGTAAAGAACCTGTAAGTGCAGATGTCTTTTATCCTTTGGCCGAGATCATTGTTTCTGATTTTTCACAGATTGACTATTACATGGCCGATCCGGTGAAGGTCTTTAATCTGATAGGCAGTATCGCCGAACTGGAACAGCAGTTTCCAAATTTTGAGGAGGAACAACTTGCCTTTATGGAGAGTTTCTGGTCATCATTTTCTCAGGAAAAACAGAATAAAGTCCAGGAGAAATTCATTGAAATGTGGCATCGGATGCCGCATCTCTACAAGAATTTTCATGCAAGGCTGGCTGAACAGGGCTTGCTTAGCAGTGCAAAGATGTACCGAAATCTTGCTGAAGGAAAGGATTCTGATGCGGGATTTTTAAATGAATTCAGTCATGTTGCATTTGTTGGTTTTAACGCTTTATCCAGAGCAGAGGAAATTTTGTTCAGATCCTGGCAGGATGAAGGTCTTTGCTCATTTTATTTTGATGCCGATGAACATTATTTTTCTGATAATATTCAGGAAGCCGGACATTTTATCAGGAGGAACATCAATACCGTAGGTCTGGAAAACCAGTTTGCAATTTCCGAAAACCGGATTGATGATCCTAAAAAGGAGTTTACGATTGTTCAGGCCTTAGGTAAAATAGCTCAGGGCAAATTGCTTGCTGAATTGCTCCCCGGGAGTACGGATAAGAATGACCCTGCTTCAAAAGCCATTATCCTTGCCGATGAGAGCCTTTTGCTTCCGGTTCTTCAGACTGTTGATGATGAAAGTCTGAATATCACCATGGGCTATCCTTTTGAACAGTCGGCAGTATTTGGTTTATGTGATCTCTGGCTGGATATTCAGGAAGAAATAGCCTCCGGTGATAAGATCTCCATTGCTTATCCCAAGGTTCTGACTTATATACTCAATCCTCTGATTGTTGCCGATAGTGAACAAAGGAATAAGATTCATAAGGAGATTATTGAAGAAAAGAAGGCAAGATTTAAACTTCAGGAACTAAGGAATACCGGTAAAATTGCCGGACTTACCTTCAGTCCGTTTGAAAGTCCTGCCGATTCTATCAGGAATTTAGGCAGCTTGCTTTTGCTGGTTTCAGAACAGATTGCTGATCTGCGTAAACTCGAAAGTTTACTTATCGCTGAGGCGGTTAAAACCCTGAATGTACTTTCAGATAGTTTTGCAGAGCTTGGGAATACTGGAGCAATGCCTGAAATAAACGCAGGATTTGTGCTTAGAACAATCAGGAGGGCTTTGGCAGGACTTACAGTACCTTTTGATGGAGAGCCTTTATCGGGATTGCAGGTAATGGGCCTGCTCGAAAGCCGTTGTCTTGACTTCGATGAATTAATTGTACTTGGAATGAACGAGGGTGTACTTCCCAAGGTGAGTATTACCCCGTCTTTTATCCCCGATAATGTAAGAAGAGCTTTTGCCTTACCGGTACTGGAAAATCAAAACTCCATTTTTGCATATTTCTTTTATCGGCTCCTGCATTGTGCTAAGAAAGTAACCCTGGTTTATATCGGTATTACTGATGACAAAGCCGGGAGCAGTGGAGAGGAAAGCAGGTTCATAAAACAGCTTGAATTTGAAACATCCTGCAATTTCAGGCATGTTTTACAGCAGAATCAACCAATTGATACTTCGGTCCAGCAAGGTATACAAGTTAGCAAGACCGGGCCGGTACTGGATAAACTGCGCACTTATTTAAAAAGGAATTCAGAGAGTAAATACGATAAAAAGATCTCTGCATCCGCATTTACTGACTATGTAAGCTGTTCATTGAAGTTTTTCTTCGGTAAAATAGCAGGTCTCGCAGAGCCCAGGGATTTGCCGGATGAGATCGGTCCGCATACCGTTGGAACCATGCTGCATACTGTGATGGAAAGTTTTTATCGTGATTCACTTGGGAAGGAAGTGACTGCTGATTACATCAGGCAGCGTGAAAAATTGTTGCCGGCTATGTCTAAAGCCGCTATGATTCAGGAGCTGAAACTTAATCCGGATTATGAATTTTTGGAAAGTGCCTTGCAGCAGATCATCGTAAAGGTAATTGAGCAGTATGCTTTGAAAGTATTACGGCATGATGAGCAAATTGCTCCTTTTGTAATAAAGGAACTCGAAGACAGAGAAGCTTATACTCCCCTGTTCCCTATTGAGGTAGAGGGCAGGGAGGAGCAGGTCAGGTTAATGGGAATTATTGACAGGGTAGATATTCATCGGAATAAGACCCGGATCGTAGATTATAAAACCGGTAAGGATCAATTAAAGTATGCTGATTTTGAGGCTCTGTTTGCTGAGGAAGGAAAAGATCAGAACAAAGCCCTGCTTCAAACGCTCTTTTATACCCTTGTGTATGAGAAGGCCAGAAATGTAAGCGAGGTGGAGCCCCATCTATATACAGTAAAGGATTTCAGCCTGGGAACTCAGTTTATCGAAAAGACAAAGGAAAAGTTAATATTAACGGATGAGAATCTCGCCGGACTAAAAGATCAGTTTGCTCTTAAATTAAAGGAAAAATTGAATGAGTTATTCGATAGTTCAGTACCATTCAGGCAAACTGAGAATCTTGATAATTGCAAATACTGCCCATTTAAGGGGATTTGTCAGAGGTAGGGGATTTGAATTACGAATTACGAATTAGGAATTACGAATTAGGAATTACGAATTATGAATTACGGTGGTGCGGATATCAGTTTCTTTTAGAGCTTATTTGAATTTTTCCAATTATCCGGCATATTTCTTCTGCATCATAAATTAAACTATCACTCATTTCTTTTGACAAATAGTTTGTAGCACACAGCAAGCGTAGCCAGTAGGATGTTTCTCGGGCTTCCTTATATGCTATAGAAAACTTTGAAATGAAATCAGCTTTTGATTGGGCTCCTATACCTTCCTCAACATTTGCTCCTATAGAAGTTCCGCTTCTAAGCATCTGTTTTGAAAGAATAAATTCATTTTGCTCATGTTTCAAATATTTACTTGTATTCACAATTCGAACTGCAAATGCAAAAGTTTTTGTTTGTATTAAATTTTCAGTTTTCATTCTAAAATTCATTCATTACCGAAATCTCGTGATTCATATTTAAAAATCACTTTTCATCTATTTAACGGTATCTGTAATTCTTAATTCGTAATTATTAATTCGTAATTAATAACCAATGGCTTCTATTTAACGGTATCTGTAATTCGTAATTCGTAATTATTAATTCGTAATTAATAATTGATACCCTTATATTTGCGTTCCAAAAATTGATTTTACACATGAGAGAAATACAATTCAGAGAGGCACTTCGTGAAGCATTAAATGAAGAAATGCGTAAGAACGATAAGATTTTTTTAATGGGTGAAGAAGTCGCTGAATATAACGGTGCATATAAAGTTAGTCAGGGAATGCTCGAGGAGTTTGGTCCTAAACGAGTTATTGATACCCCGATTGCTGAATTAGGTTTCACAGGAATCAGTATTGGTGCAGCAATGAACGGACTCAATCCTATTGTTGAGTTCATGACCTTTAATTTCTCCCTTGTAGCAATAGATCAGGTAATCAATGCAGCAGCAAAAGTGCTTAGCATGAGTGGCGGGCAGTTTTCATGTCCGATTGTTTTCCGTGGTCCAACAGGAAATGCAGGTCAGTTGGGTGCTCAGCATTCTCAAAACTTTGATAGCTGGTATGCAAATTGCCCGGGATTAAAAGTTGTTGTTCCATCTACCCCTTATGATGCAAAAGGTTTATTGAAACAAGCCATCCTGGATCCGGATCCTGTAATTTTTATGGAATCTGAAGTGATGTATGGTGATAAAGGTGAGGTACCTGAAGAAGAGTATTACCTGCCAATTGGTAAGGCCAATATAGTTAAGGAAGGTACTGATGTAACCATTGTAACCTTTGGAAAAATGCTTTCAAGGGTAGTAATGCCTGCAGTTGAAGAATTAACTAAAGAAGGTATCAACGCCGAAGTGATCGATTTGCGTACTATTCGCCCAATTGATTACGACACTGTTATTAATTCGGTAAAGAAAACCAATCGTATGGTTTTTGTGGAAGAAGCATGGCCTTTAGGTTCAATCGCTACTGAGGTTGCATTCAAAGTCCAGAAGGATGCATTTGATTATCTGGATGCTCCGGTTCTGAGAGTTGCATGTGCTGATGTTCCGCTCCCTTATGCTCCAACACTGATTAAAGAAGCACTTCCAAATGCAGAACGAGTAGTTGCTGCTGTAAAAAACGTTCTTTACAAAGAAGCTTAAGAGCCTATTAATATACAAAAGAGCCCTCCCGGACTTATTCCGGGAGGGCTCTTTTATTTTTCAGGATCATTAAAGTGTGATCTGACGTTTTATACTTTCTTCGAGAGAGATCAGGGTTTCAGTCCGCTGAATTCCCTTTACCCCCTGTATGTCTTCATTAAGGACCTGCCTTAGATGATTGGTATCCCGGCAGATGATTTTGGCAAACATACTGTAAGATCCGGTAGTATAATGTAGCTCTACCACTTCTTTTATTTTCTTTAGGTTTTCAACAGCATCTTTATACTGGGAACCCTTTTCGAGATAGATACCTAAAAATGCACATATATCGTATCCAATTTTTTGTGGATCAATGATGAGATGTGATCCTTTTATCACTCCCATATCCTGCATTTTTTTCATCCTTACATGAATAGTTCCACCCGAAACGATCAACTTCTTAGCAATTTCGGTGTAAGGAATCGTTGCATCTTCCATCAATATGCAGAGTATCTGTGTATCCAGATTGTCAAGTTCGAAATTTTGGCTTCTGTTTTCCATTTTTAATTGTAGGATTATTAATAATTATGCAATATAATTATTATTTATGTAAAAATTGAAATAGTTTATTAAAACATTTGCAATAAATGGGGACTTGTTATACATTCGTAACAAGCAATCGCGAATTGATTGTTTATACACTGTAGGGTGGTGAAATTTGGCAGACACACCTCCTCGTCTCGGTGGCGAAGATCTGGGAAATACCTTAATTGGGAAATAACTGCTTCGTGAAGGTTCGACTCCTTCCCCTACAGCAAACCTTATTCAACAGGTTTATAATTGGTTAGTTTAAATAAGCTCCTGCCCATCAGGAGCTTATTTTATTTAGATCCATCCTGTTCTGCTTCAAATAGCTTGCTCTTCCGAATTAGCAGGTTTTAAATTTTGACTTTAAAAAAACATAAACAATTATAAATATGACAAACATAAAATACTATTATTGCCATAATTGTAAAAATTAAAATAAAACATTAAAATATTTGCAAGGAATAAGAAGTTTACTTACATTTGTATCAAGCAATCAGAAAAAGCTTGCTTACACACTGTAGGGTGGTGAAATTTGGCAGACACACCTCCTCGTCTCGGTGGCGAAGATTTGGGAAATACCGTAACTGGGAAATAACTGCTTCGTGGAGGTTCGAATCCTTCCCCTACAGCAAACCTTATTCAACAGGTTTATAATTGGTTAGTTTAAATAAGCTCCTGCCCATCAGGAGCTTATTTTATTTAAAGTAAATCTGATTGTTTCCCTGTTCATAAATCCCCTGAGTGTATTATTAACAGGTTTTAAATTTTTAGCTTAATTATTATCATTCAATTATCAAAATGATAATTTAATACTATAAAAAATGATAAAAACATAAAAATTAAAATAATTCGTTAAAATATTTGCAAAGAATGAGGCTTATATTTACATTTGTTCTAAGCAATCAGAAAAAGCTTGCTTACACACTGTAAGGTGGTGAAATTTGGCAGACACACCTCCTCGTCTCGGTGGCGAAGATCTGGGAAATACCTTAACCGGGAAATAACTGCTTCGTGAAGGTTCGACTCCTTCCCTTACAGCAAACCTTATTCAACAGGTTTATAATTGGTTAGTTTAAATAAGCTCCTGCCCATCAGGAGCTTATTTTATTTAAAGATTTTACCATCTCAAAAATAGCTTGAGTATTTATTCGTTTCAACTCTTAACTTTGGAACTCAATATGAAATCAAGAATCCTGTTTAATATAATCATCTGTATTCTTCCATTGCTCATTTTTTCATCCTGCGTGAAAGATGAAAATGAGGCGATGCCCAAAAGTACAGTGTCAAGATTGTATGTTTCAAATGCCGATACGGATGCGGCAGTTAACAGTACCCTTATTTTTGATCCTGCAGATCAGGCTAAATTTACCGAACCATATAAATTCAATTCTCAATTACCCGATGGTAACGGTATCCTGTTTGATCCTTACTCCGGAGTGGTATATCAGGTCAGCAGGTTGAATAAAAATATCAAGACTTTTAAGGTAAACACTGACGGAAGCCTGGTGAATAAGAGTTCCTTTGTACATGAAGGTTTGTTGAGTGCTCGTGAAATGGCTTTTGACCGATCCAGGGATATGTTATATATATCCAGTAATATCGACAGTGCGATTTACGTGTACAATAATGTAAGCACACTCAAGGATATTGTTTTGGCTGATAAGAAGCTAAAGCTCAATGGACAGCCCTGGGGAATTCATCTTGATAATGACCGGCTTTTTGTGGTGATTGATCAAAACAGGGCAGAGGTGCAGCTATTTGAAAATGCTTCAGCATTGACCGTGGGACCAATCCTTCCAAAAAAGAAAATTACGGTGAGCGGAGCTACAAGGCTCCATGGTATTACTTATTCATCTTCGAGAGATATTCTGATCCTGACTGATATAGCTGAAGCAAGTTCAGCCGGTTTCGATTCTGATGGGTCCATTCATATTATTACAGATGCAAGTTCGAAATTTACTGAATCAGGTCCTTCTATTGCTCCCACAAAAACGATAAAGGGTACTCTTACCGGACTTGGAAATCCTGTTGATGTGGCCTGGGACGACCGGGAAGGTAAAGATCTGATCTATATAGCTGAAAAGGCGAAGCGTAAAATTCTAGTCTTCAATTACTCAGGAACAGGTAATATTGCACCTACTGTTATTGCAGATCTGACAAGCAGCCCCGAAGCTATTTACCTCGATGCCCGTTAAGCGTATTTTGGATTGTTATTAATGCAGGTTTTTTCTTTACTTTGGATATAAATTTAAATGATATGTATTCTACTTTATTAGGCTTACACTCCGGACTTCGATACATAGTCCTTTTATTATTGGCTGTTGCATTATTATTAGCCATAATTGGATTATTCGGTAAGAAGCCATACACACAAACCAACCGCAAAGTGAATTTATTTGCGATGATCTTTACTCATACACAGTTTCTTGTAGGACTGATACTTTATTTTTTTAGTCCGGCAGTAAATTATGCGAACATGGGCGAAGCAATGAAAGATGCAATGACCCGTTACTGGACTGTTGAGCATTCAGTTATGATGCTGTTTGCAATTATTCTGATTACTGTGGGTCATTCCCGTTCCAAAAAAGCTGCGGATGGTTTTAATAAACACAGATCGATTGCCTTGTACTACGGTTTAGCTGTTTTGGTTATTGTGGTAGCAATTTATCAAAGTGGCCGCCCGATTTTGGGATAATCAAATGAAAAAATTTGCATTGTCAAATTTCTTTATATTTTTGTGAGCGATGAACATCAAACAAAATACAGCAAATTGGTGGTGCACTTTAGAAAAGGGCGCAGGGAACAGGTATTTTGATCAATTTTAATCAAGCAAAACCTTAAAAATATAAAACCCGACGCCATTAGACGTCGGGTTTTTTTATGGTCTGTGATTACAAAAAATTTTAATCCGGATCAGAAAACATAAATTACTATGAAGAAATATAAATTATACACTTCCCACAAGAAATTGCTCGCTGATACCACTACACCGGTGAGTATATATTTGCGTTTACGCGATGTTTTTCCAAACAGTATTTTGCTTGAAAGTTCTGACTATCATAGCAGAGAAAACAGTCTCAGTTATGTTTGTTGCGATCCAATTGCAGGTATAGTTTTAACAGCTGATAAACTGGAGACCTATTTCCCTGACGGCGAAAGGGAACAATACCCTCTGAAAGACCTTGAACTAAAGAAGCAGGTCTCAATATTCAGAAAGCAGTTTGAATCTGCATCAACCGATGATTTTAAGTTTATTTCAAATGGCTTATTCGGTTATTTTGCTTATGAAAGCGTGGAGCATTTTGAAGATATCAAATTACACTCAAAACCTGCAGAGGGAAGGGATATACCATTAATGCAATATCATGTTTACCGATATATTATTGTCATTGATCATTTCAAGAATGAATTATATCTGCTGGAACACCGGATAGAAAAGAGTGCGCCCGACGGGCTGGAGAAGATTCAGTATCTGATCCAAAATAAAAATTTTCCGGAGTATAAATTCAATCTGAATGGAGAGGAAAAATCTAATTTCACCGATGAGCAGTTTATCAGCCTTGTAGAAAATGTAAAGAAGCATGTTTACCGTGGAGATGTGTTTCAAATTGTTCCTTCCAGAGCTTTCTCCAAACCATTTTTAGGAGATGAATTTAATGTTTATCGTGCATTAAGGTCAATAAACCCTTCTCCATATCTGTTTTATTTTGATTATGGCGATTTTAAGTTATTCGGATCTTCACCCGAAGCTCAACTCACCATTAAAAATAATGTTGCAACTATTTACCCGATAGCCGGTACTTTTAAAAGGACTGGAAACAGCCTTCAGGATGCCGAACTCGCTGAAAATCTGAAAAGGGATGTCAAGGAGAATGCCGAGCATGTGATGCTGGTTGATCTCGCCAGAAATGATCTGAGCAGACATTGTGATAAAGTTGAAGTGAAGTCATTTAAGGAGATTCAATACTATTCACACCTGATACACATGGTTTCTAAAGTGACGGGTCAATTACAGAGTTCGGTTGATCCTTTTGATGTTGTTGGGGATACTTATCCTGCAGGAACACTCAGCGGAGCACCGAAATATATGGCAATGCAGCTCATAGATCGTTTTGAAGGACAGAAACGAGGGTTTTATAGCGGAGCAATCGGATTCATGGGCTTCAATGGCGACTTTAATCATGCAATAATGATCCGCTCATTCCTTAGCCAGAATAATGTGTTGCATTATCAGGCTGGCGCAGGTATTGTGGCAGATTCAGACCCGCAAAGTGAGCTGAATGAGGTGAATAATAAAATAGCGGCATTAAGGAAGGCCCTGGAGTTGGCGGGGGAAATATAAGAAGTATGAAGTCCGAGGTATGAAGTATGATGTCTGATGTAGTTTTTACACCTCCGGCCTCATACCTCCGACCTCAATAAAATTGATAGTTTTAATAGAAATAATATAGATGAACATACTCGTTATAGACAATTACGATTCATTTACCTTCAATCTGGTACATCTGCTGCATGAAACAGGTCATCAGGCAACGGTATGGAGAAATGATAAATTCAAGCTGGCTGATGTGAATGATTTTGAAAAAATCCTGCTTTCTCCAGGGCCGGGGATACCATCAGAGTCAGGCCTTTTGCTGGATGTGATCCGAACTTATTCTCCCACAAAGAGTATTTTGGGCATTTGCCTTGGTTTACAGGCAATTGCCGAAGTTTTTGGAGGCGAATTGTACAACCTGTCACGTCCGGTTCATGGAAGAGCCACAGAGATTACCGTACTCGACGAAAATGAAAAGTTGTTTAAGGATTGTCCTAAACAGTTTAAGGTAGGTCGCTATCATTCATGGGCAGTCAGGAATGACCTCGTTCCCGATGTGATCAATGTAACGGCCACGGATCCTGAAGGAGTGATCATGGCATTGAGTCACCGTACCCTCGATGTACGTGGTGTACAGTTTCATCCTGAATCTGTACTTACTGAACATGGGAAACTGATGATTACTAACTGGTTGAGTTGAGCCAAGAATTTTTAAGATATGACTACAAGTGATACGAATTCTAAGAACGCTTCGGGTGGAAATATTCTCGATAAGATCGTTCTGAAGAAGAGAGAAGAAATTAAAGCAGCAAAGCTTAAAACTAAGTTGGAGCAACTGAAGAAGAGCGACTTATTTTCACGGGATTGCTATGTGCTGCGTGATTTTATATTAGATCCTGAACGAACAGGAATAATTGCTGAGTTTAAACGTCAATCTCCATCCAAAGGAATTATAAACGACCGCCTGTCTGTTGAAGAGGTTACCAATGGCTATGCTGCTGCCGGGGCTTCTGCACTTTCAGTCCTGACCGACCGGAGTTTTTTTGGTGGAAAAGATGAGGATTTGATCGGGGCGAGAAAAGTAAATAAGCTGCCAATACTCAGGAAGGACTTCATGCTTGATGAGTACCAGATCATCGAAGCCAAAGCAATGGGGGCGGATATCATTTTGTTGATTGCTGCTATTTTGACTCCTGCCGAAGTACGAAAACTAGCAAAATGTGCAAAAGATTTGGGTCTCAATGTCCTTCTGGAGGTTCATAACAGAGAAGAATTAGATCGTAGTATCTGTGATGATTTGGATGCAATAGGGGTAAATAATCGAAACCTGGGCGATTTCTCAGTTTCGGTGCAGCATTCTTATGACCTTGTTGAGCATATTCCATCAAGGTTTTTGAAAATTTCTGAAAGCGGAATCAGTGATCCAAAAACGATAAAGGAATTGAGAACCGCAGGATTTGATGGGTTCTTAATCGGAGAAAACTTCATGAAGGAAACAGATCCCGGCAAGGCAATGAAAGAGTTTGTATCCAGGATTTAAGGATTAATATTTTATAAGATTTGACTCGGAATATTCTGACAGCCTGCTGTTCAATTACTCCGGGTCAAACTCTTATCTTTGCAATTATTAATACATGTAAATGCCCAGACAAAAATTTTTCGATACTGAAGCTAAGCCTGAAAGAGCGGTACTTGTAGGTATAATCACACCGGGTGAGACAGAAGAGCAAACCCACGAATATCTGGATGAGCTTAAATTTTTAGTTGAAACTGCCGGTGGCGAAACGCAAAAGGCATTTACTCAAAGGATGCAACGTCCTGACAGAGCTACATTTGTTGGAACCGGAAAACTCGAAGAAATCAATGCCTACGTTAAGTCGGAAGAGATTGATATGGTCATTTTTGATGATGAACTTTCGCCTTCCCAACTCCGGAATATTGAAAATGAACTGCAGGTAAAAATACTTGATCGCAGTAATCTTATTCTTGATATTTTCGCAAAAAGAGCGCAAACTTCTCAGGCAAAAACTCAGGTTGAGCTCGCTCAACTACAATATTTACTTCCCCGCTTAACGCGTTTATGGACTCACCTTGAGCGGCAGAAAGGTGGTATCGGGATGCGTGGTCCGGGTGAAAGCCAGATCGAAACTGACCGTCGTTTAATTCTGAATAAAATATCCTTATTAAAAGAGCGCTTAAAGGAAATTGATAAGCAAAATCTGACTCAACGAAAAAACCGGGCTCAGTTGGTTAGGGTTTCACTTGTTGGATATACAAACGTTGGCAAATCAACGATCATGAATATGATCTCCAAATCGGAAGTATTTGCAGAGAATAAACTTTTTGCTACACTGGATACCACTGTGAGGAAAGTGGTGATTGAGAATCTGCCCTTTCTGCTCTCAGATACCGTAGGATTCATTCGAAAATTGCCCCATCATCTGATCGAATGTTTCAAATCAACTCTTGATGAGGTTCGTGAAGCTGATATTTTAATACATGTGGTTGACATTTCACATCCCAATTTTGAAGATCAGATCAATACAGTCAATGAAACCCTGAAGGATATGGGGGCAATCGATAAAGAGATAATTACCGTATTTAATAAGATCGATGCCTATAAACCGGCTGATTTCGACCCGCAGGATGAGCATCCGCCACTTACTCTTGCCGACTTTAAAAACAGCTGGATGAATAAGGACAGAAATCCGGCAATTTTTATTTCGGCATTGAATAAAGAAAATATTGAAGAATTCAGGGCATTGTTATATGAAAAGGTAAAGGCGATTCATACTAAACGTTACCCTTATGATAAATTGCTTTATTGATCAGAATAGGCTATTGAATGAGTCTGTATTTATCAAAACTGAAACATTCAGATTGATTTTTTTAATTTATAAACTTTCTTAATCCCCAATTTTATGGAATCTAAGCGTCAACAGAAGTTTGCAGGAGTTATTCAGAAAGATCTGGCTGAGATATTCCAGCGGGAGGGATTGAATTTTTTACCCAATATCATGGTGACCATAACTAAAGTGAGGGTTTCACCAGATCTGGCTATCGCCAGAGTTTACCTGAGCTTTTTTAACAGCACCAATAATTCATTGGCATTAAATACTATAAAATCTCATTCCAATGAGATCCGATATAAATTAGGGAATCGTATCAAGGATCAGGTAAGAATAGTACCGCATCTTGAATTTTTTCTTGACGATACCAGCGAATATGTTGAGAAAATGGATAAGCTTTTCGAAAAGATTGGTAAAGAGCCTCGTCAGGCAGATGATCCGGGCCAGGATGATTGAATGCAATGAGAACCATTCGTGAGCCAGTAAATTTTTATACCCATGTTATTCCGGCCATTCTCGCAATTCCCGGAACTATTCTCCTGCTCAACAGGGCAGATATGCCAATTGAATATACAGCTGCCTGGGTTTATGGAATCTGTACCGTCGTTTTGTTTGGAATAAGTTCAATTTATCATAGTTATCCCAATACAGAGGCTGAGGTCAGATTCTGGCAAAAGATCGATCATTGTTGCATTTACCTCATGATAGCCGGATCCTACACACCAACGGCTTTACTTGTGTTTGACGGGTATACCCGATGGACCCTCTTTGGAATGATCTGGACCATTGCATTAGCAGGATGTACACTAAAAATTTTTAACCGCCTTCAGCATAAAGGGCTTTCCCTTGGGATTTATATCGCAATGGGCGCATTAATTGTGCCTTTAATGAATGAAATGGCAGAAAAACTACCCATATCTGCTATAGGATGGATGCTGCTTGGAGGGGTTTTCTATATTGGGGGTACCGTTTTCTATTATAAAGATAAGCCAATGGGAAAGAACATTCATAGTCATGAAATCTGGCATCTTTTTGTTGTTGCCGGAGCACTTTCTCATTACATTTATAATTACCTTTTCCTGTTTGCCTGAGTAAATTGACCTTACAATAATAATCATATCCCTATTTTTTCGTTAAATTAGAATATGGCTCTCAACTTCATTTTTAGTTTATTCCTGCAACTTACATCACTCTTTGCAGATGATCAACCGGTATTTAAGGGGAAAAATCTAAACACCTTTATTTACAATGTTATGATCTATCCGGAATACTCCAGGGATAACTGTCTTCAGGGGACGGTTACTGTTAGTTTTAAACTGAATAAGCAGGGGCGTATTTACCAATCAGAAGTACAGAAAGGCTTTGGTACAGATCTCGACCTTGAGGCACTGCGCGTTGTTCGCCTCACCTCCGGCAAATGGATTATACCTGCAGATCACGATACCCTGGTCTCAATGATTTTGCCGGTAAATTTTACATTGCGCGACTTTAAATGTGAGCAGCGTTCAAAGGATGAAATTAGTGCAGCAATCAATGCTTATCAGGCCAGAAGGGGAATGAGTGAAGTAATCTTTAATTATTATGATAAGAAAGTTCCCGGAGTCACAGATGAAGCCGGTGAAATGCGGATGGAGGCGCTTAAATATCAGTTGGGATATGATGAAAAATTTATAGACCGTTTGTTAAAGCAGGCACAGCGTAAGCTAAAACAGGAAGATTTTGAGGGTGCATGCGAAGACTTTCACATCATCAGAAGGCTTGGCAGCAATAAGTCGGCATCCTATATTGAGCAGAATTGCAAATAATCCCTTAATGTGAAAAATAGAGATATGCCCGACAGACCAGTTCCATTTAAAAATTCAGGCAATAATAAGGTATTGTTTATCCTGAGTATCATTACAATTCTGTACTGGTTGACAGCAAAGTCTTCAAATGTTTATGATAATGCCTTTATTGGAGCAGTCTTCGAACTGTTTTGGCTTCCAATGATTATCTCTGTTTTTATCGGGCCTGTATTTTCCATTATTTTATTTGTAAAGGATAAGTACAATCCTGGATCGCTGGCATTATATGCGACTGTTTTACAAGCAATTGCACTGTATATTCTCATTTTCTTCAAAAGCAATTAATTTCAGTAGCTGTAAAGAATGATTATTCAATTATCGAAAGATAAGATCTGGTTCCCAAGCCCCGAACTCGCTGATGCGGATGGTTTACTGGCAATTGGAGGTGATCTTTCGGCACGAAGATTACTATTGGCTTATCGGAATGGAATTTTTCCCTGGTTCTCTGAGGGTGATCCAATATTATGGTATGCCCCGCAGGAGCGATTCGTATTGTTTCCTGAAAATTTGAAAGTGTCTTCTTCCATGCTTAAGATTTTACGATCCGGCACTTTCAGAATTACTTACGATCAGGCTTTTACCAGGGTGATAAATGCCTGTGCAAATTCCATCAGAAAGGATCAGGAGGGGACCTGGATTACTGACACCATGAAGTCGGCTTATATTCAATTACACAATCTTGGTTATGCTCATTCTGTTGAAGTGTGGCAGAATGACCATTTGGTTGGAGGTTTGTATGGTGTTCAGATTAATCATGTTTTTTGTGGGGAAAGCATGTTCTCAAATATCAGTAATGCATCAAAGGCAGCCTTGATTGCTTTATGCAAAGACAAAAATTTTAAGCTGATTGATTGCCAGGTTTATACCAGTCACATGGAAAGTATGGGTGCTGATTTTATCAGCCTGGAAGAATATCTCGTTTTTCTCAATGATATCTGAAATCGGCTTGTTTTGCAAAAACTATTCATTCTTAACCTTTATTCATAAATTGATTCATTATTTTCTATTTTAGAAATCAGGATGCAATTACCTTATTATATCGATCTTATCGGAACGCTGGTATTCGCAGTATCAGGTGCATTGGCGGCTTCGGATAAAAATATGTACCGCGACATCTTTGGTGTTACGTTCACGGGTTTTGTTACCGCTGTGGGTGGGGGTACCCTCAGAGATATGATTTTGGGTGTTCGCCCAACCTGGGTGGTGGATGGGAATTATCTGATTGCGATAACTTTGGGAGTAATAATTGCTATTTCTTTTAAGTACTACATCCTTAAATACCGCCGTACTTTTTTCCTTTTTGATACTTTGGGTATTGCACTCTATACAGTAGTAGGGGTTCAGAAAGCTTTGTTTTATGATGTTGCACCTCTTGCGGCCATCATTATGGGTATGTTTTCTGCGGTTATGGGCGGCGTTATCCGGGATACTCTGATCAATGAAGTACCCCTTATTTTTAAGAAGGAAATCTATGCTACTGCCTGCTTATCGGGGGCAGCTGTCTTTGTATTATTAAAACTGCTTAATGTTGATGATAATATGAACTCATTTATCAGTGTTGGGGTAATCATTCTGATACGGACAATTTCAGTAAAATATCAGCTTACGCTGCCAAGGGTTGGCTCAAAAAAGTCAGCTTAAAATTTCTTCGATATCTTTTGCCGTCAACGATTTAACAAAACTTTCTTCTGTAGTAATCAAAGATTCAGCCACTTTGCGCTTCCGGTTTTGTAAGGCAAGAATCTTTTCTTCCACCGTATCTTTAGTGATAAATTTGTAGATAAATACATTTTTATTCTGCCCAATTCGATGCGTCCGGTCAATTGCCTGCTGTTCAACAGCTGGGTTCCACCAGGGATCCAGAATAAACACATAATCAGCCTCTGTCAGGTTAAGACCAACTCCACCTGCCTTTATTGAGATCAGAAAAAGCTTGATATCTTTATCAGACTGAAACTTCTTCACCACCTCTCCGCGTTTGGATGTAGCCCCATCAAGGTAGGAGTACGGAACATTGGTAGAATTAAAATATTGCCGGTAGATATCCAGATGCTTGACAAACTGCGAGAACACAAGTACTTTATGGCCTCTGGAAAGCACGTTTTCAAGTGTATGGATTACATTTTCGAATTTTCCGGAATCACCTTCATATCCATCATCGATCATTTGCGGGTGATTGGCAATCTGCCTTAGCTTGGTGAGCCCCTGCAAAACCTGAATCTGGGATTTTTTGAATGAGCCATCCTCCAGATTAAGCAGAAGTACATTACGATACTCTGATTTGATCTTTTCGTAATACTCTTTCTGCTCCTCGCTCATCTGGCAATAAAACAGATTCTCGGTTTTTGGAGGCAATTCGGTAGCTACCTGTGATTTGGTTCGTCGCAATACAAATGGTTTGATCAGGGCCTGCAGTCTGGCTGCCTTCTCTTCATCTTTTTTCTTTTCAATTGGTACCACAAACTCCGAATAGAACAAACTTTGGCTTCCCAATAAGCCAGGATTAATGAACGACATCTGGGTCCACAGATCATTTACTGTGTTTTCTACAGGAGTACCACTCAATATTAATTTATGTTTTGATTTCAGGGCTTTAACCGCTTTGAATGATTTTGAAGACGGATTCTTTATATTCTGACTTTCATCGAGAATTATGTAATTGAAATAAAAGGTTTTTAATGATTCAATATCGACCCTGCATATTCCATAAGTGGTGAATACTATATCATATGACGTAAACCTTTCTACATCCTTGTTTCGGAAACTCCCGGTATGCACATGGATTTTGAGTTTAGGGGCAAATTTTTTGGCTTCATTCAGCCAGTTATAAACCAGTGAGGTAGGCATTATGATCAGGGAAGTAGTATGAATCCCTTCTTCCTGCTTATCCTCCTTGATCTTTTGCATCAGGGCAAGGGTTTGTACGGTCTTTCCAAGACCCATATCATCAGCAAGGCATCCACCAAAATTATATTTCTTTAAAAAATGAAACCAGTTATAACCGGCTTTCTGGTATGGACGTAATATACCATTGAATGCTTTTGGAACATCAAATTCTTCAATTTCTTCAAAATCAGCCAATTTTTGAAGCTTTCTGTCCATTGTAACGGTAGCCAGGTCGCTATTGCTAAAATCATTAACTAAACCGATATGATATTTCTTAAGCCTTAGCTGTTTACCGCCTTCCGTAAACTGAAGCAAATTACTGTACTGTGCAAACCATTCTTCAGGAATTACAGCGATCTCTCCGGATGGTAGTTTGAATTCCCTGATCTTGTTCAGGATGTGATTTTTGAGATCTATAAACGGAATCTGGTATGGTCCGAAATGTACAACGGCATGGATATCAAACCAGTCGTTGTTTTCACGGATCTCAAGATCTAATTTGCTTCTGCCAATCACATACCGTTTTGAACCCTCCGTTTGCTCAAATGAAAAGCCTCTTTCCCCCAACTCATCATGATGCTGATTTAGCCAGTTCATCACACTGAATGAAGATGCTTCTGCATCCTGATAAGTAGTTTCCGGACTAAAAACATTCTGAAATAATGATCCGGAAGATTTTAGACCCAGTTCCTGGAGGATATTAATTTTATTCTTTTCCCAGCTTAATGAACGTTTGATCCTGTGAAAAATATAATCATTGTCCCTTTTCTCCATTCTGACAGTGACCCTTCTGTCACTTCCTGCAGGGAAGACATAATCACCATATCTGAAGTAAAGCTGCAGTAGTGGACTTTCAGTTCCGGAATGAAGTAACTTCAAAATCGGAACGGCTTCAAATTTTTCTGTGCGGATCTCAAAACCTTCTGCATAAACAGCATGTTTTTCAATCAAAGGGGCGACAAACTTTTCAAAATATGTTTTTTCTGAGGATTTTGGAATCGAGATATAGCGTTTATTGAGAAAGGGAAGCAGTTTTTTTCCTTCCACATCCTCTTCGAAATAATAAAGTACATCTTCAAGCAGGAGCCATGCGGGATGATTGCAAATGATCTGCGCATCTTTAAACATAAATTCAATGCGCTGTCCCTGAAATTTAATGGTAGGAAAATATCTCGTTTCAGTAACACTGCGCCTGAAATGGAATAAAACTGAGGCGGGTTCTGATGCAATAATCAACTTACGCTCAACCGGCCAGCCTTCTTTACTCATCTGAAACAGACCCTTATCACCGATCAGTCTTAGTGCTTCAACAAGTTTTTTTTCAATTTTTGGCCGGATGACCTCATAGATTTTTTCGTCAAAGATTGTTCTGAAATACTCAACCGGACGAATGGCCTTTTTGTGAAAACGCTTAATGATATGACTCTGCTCTATTTCTTCAAGCAGTTTGATCAGTTTGAGATCAGTTTCATCCAAGATGGATGAAAACTCATCTGCTGTAGTGCTGAACAGGCGCTGATGGGTAAGTGAGAATCCCTCATCAGAGTTCAGTTGTACAACATGTGGTTCGATGAGGTAGCCAAGAAAGTCATGCCTGCATATAGAATATACAATTTTGCATGGTTTATCACTGTCAACTCTCAACATAGCTTGTTTGAAAAATATAAGAAAGCTGACTATTAAAAAATTCTAAATCTAGATAGAATTTTCTTTTTTATCTTAATTACCTCAACAAATATGAAATTTTAATATGGAGACAATTATTTCGAAAATTTCATAAATAAATGGCCTGAAAGATTGCTTTTATTGCCAATATTGAAATTGTACGAGAAAGAAAAACTAAGGTTTCAATTCTCTGAACCAGATGAAACAAAAGGATGTGGAATCAGATATTAATTGCGCCCAGAAAAACAAAGGTAGCCGGCCCTTCTAAAAACACTTCGCTGAAAGTGTTCCCATCGTATTTGAAATCTACGCTCAAATCCCCTCCTCTAACTTTGATTGCTGAATGTATTTTACCGCTTAGCCCTTTTTTCTTAGCCATGCTCATAGCAACAGCTGTTACCCCTGTTCCGCAGGCATATGTTTCATCTTCAACGCCTCTTTCATAAGTTCTGACGAAATAGGAATCACCAAGATCCTCCACAAAGTTAACATTGATGCCCTGAGCTTTATAGGTTTCGTTATAGCGTATATTTTTGCCATCATGATAGACATCTTTTTTATCAAGATCATTTACGGGAAGAACATAATGAGGTGAACCGGTATTGAGGATATAGGCTTCACCATCAGACCGTATGGATTGAACGTCAATCATTTGTAAACTGACCCAGGCTCCTTTTTCTGTAATTTTGGCATAATGCGGGCCATCAACTGCCAAAAAGTTAGTTTCATCATCAATGATTTCCAGGTGTTTTGCAAAAGCTACGATACATCTTCCTCCATTGCCGCACATACTCCCTTCGCGGCCATCGGCATTAAAGTAAAGCATCTCAAAATCATAACCCTCTTTAAGTTGAAGAACCATTAGTCCGTCTGCACCAATTCCAAAATGGCGGTCACAAAGTTTTTTTATGGCCTCAGGTTGATTAACTAATGGAAAAGTTTGATTTCTGTTATCTATGAGGATAAAATCATTTCCTGCGCCCTGGTATTTGAAAAAGTTGAGATGCATATAAATAATGTCATAAAAGCCTTATTGGCTGCAATGTTCAATCTTATTAATTAAACATTTTATAAATTTCGGTATTTAAATTGAAAATGCCTTGGATTGAGAAGCAGAATTAAAACCGAGGTTAATATCTTTAACATATTTTAACATAAAATGGATACCCTCCATTCATGATTTACGTTTAAGTGGTATTAATTTTGAGTATAATTTAACATTAAAGGAAAATAGTATAATTAACATATGAAAAAGATAGGTGTAACTTTTTTAGCGGCATGTCTTGGTGGGGCTGTTGCTATCGGAACTTATAAGTTTATTGAGAGCAAATATGGTGATGGGATGTCTTTTGAAGACAAACAGAAAGTATATTTCACAAATAATCCCGGAACTGTAATCAATTCATCCACTGGTGCTTTGGATTTTACACAGGCTGCTGCTACAGTTACTCCGGCAGTTGTGCATATCAAAACTACCTATAATACTAATGCAAGTGGAGGGTATCCAGGCCGTGATCAGATGCAGGATATGTTTGAAGATTTCTTTGGTGGTCGCCGTCGCCAGCAAGGTCCTGCTCAGGGTTCAGGTTCAGGAGTAATTATTTCGGATGACGGATATATTGTAACCAATAACCACGTAGTAGACAATGCCGATAAAATTGATGTAATACTTCCGGATAAACGTTCGCTGGTTGCAAAAGTTATTGGAAAAGATGCAAATACTGACCTTGCCCTGCTTAAAATTGAAGGATCTGGTTTTCCGATCGTAAAACTTGGAAATTCTGATGATGTTCGTGTTGGGGAGTGGGTATTGGCAGTTGGTTATCCATTTGCTCTGAATACTACAGTTACTGCAGGTATTGTTAGTGCTAAAGGAAGACAGATTGGAATTCTTGATCAGGGTATAGAGCCTGATGAAGATGGCAGGCCTCAGGCCCGTACAGCAATCGAGTCATTTATTCAAACTGATGCTGCAATTAATCGTGGTAACAGCGGTGGGGCATTAGTGAATACCAAAGGTGAATTAATCGGTGTGAATGCGGCAATAGCTTCACAAAGCGGAAGTTACGAAGGATATGGTTTTGCGATTCCAATTAATCTTGCTAAAAAGGTGCTCAATGATTTTAAAGAGTATGGTTCTGTAAGGAGAGGGTATATAGGTATAAACTTCACCGGGCTTGATGCTGAGCAGTCCAAGCGTCTTGGAGTTAATGAAATCAACGGACTTTATGTAAATGAAGTTTTGCCAGGCGGTGGTGCGGCACAGGCAGGATTGAAAGAAGGAGATATAATTACCAAAGTTGATGGAAATCAGATTATATCCCCATCTGATCTTCAGGAGCGTATTGGTCGTTTGGGCCCTGGTGATAAGGTTCAGCTTTCATACCTGAGAGATGGAAAGACCTTAACCTCAAGTGTGACCCTGAAAGGGGAAGAATCTGTTAAAACAGCAAATAATTCATCAAGTGTGGTCACAAAAAATCTTGGGGCAAGCTTTGCTCCTGTATCCGAAGCTGTCAAAAAGAAGTATAAGATTAGTTCCGGTGTACTGGTAACAAGTGTTAAGCCTGGCGGTTTCTTTGATCAGCTTGACCTTGTTCAGGGGACAATAATTACTTCAATTAATGGCCGTCCGATCAATAAGACAGATGATATTGAAAGCGCAATCACCGCCGGAAGGAATAATATGGCTACTGTGAATGCAATAAGTCCTGATGGAATGCAGATCAGATATCAGTTTCAGGTGAGGTAAGCATAACAGACTATGCTAAAGAAAGCCTTTTCAATTAATTGAAAAGGCTTTCTTGTTTTTAATTTAGGCATATTCCCGTGCTTTCCTGTTAAAAGCCTTTATGCTATCAAAAAAATATATAGTTTCGAATAAGGCTTTCAATTCTGGCCTGAGTTTGCGGTATAAAATTTCTAATTCTTCCCGAGAAAATTTAGATTGTTTCTAAATAGATAAAATCACTTCCTCCTTGACCCGGATCTGCGTGATTTTTAGCATATAATGATAAATTTGCTTCCTGAATAATTAATATAATTAGAACAAGGTAATGAGCAATTTCGCAAAAACGTTCTCATCCTCATTGGGGAAAAAGCTGGTGATGGCCTTAACAGGCTTATTCCTGTGTACTTTCCTGATTGTGCACTTAGTTGGGAACCTACAGTTGTTTAAAGATGATGCAGGTCAGGCTTTTAATGCCTACGCCTATTTTATGACACATTTTACACCAATCAAGGTGGTTTCTTATTTATTGTATGCCTCAATTATTATCCATGCGCTTTATGCATTAATCATAAGCTTAGGTAATAAAAAGGCCCGCCCAATCGCCTATGCAGTACAGGCTGGGAATCAAAATAGTCCATGGACCTCACGTAATATGGGAATTCTGGGCACTATTTTGTTGGTTTTCATTGTGGTTCATATGGGTGATTTCTGGTGGAAATACCATAATGCAGACTTGCCGTATGCTAAGTATGAGATCAGTCTGGATAACCCTAATGATATTCAGGTTTCAGAATTACCGTATGATGCGAACCGACTCGTGCATTCAGAGATAACTGACTTGCAGGCCGGCAAAAGAATTGTTGTTTCTAAAGATCTTTACAAGATTGTAAACAATGCATTTCAGACCTGGTGGTATGTATTATTATACGTAATTGCCATGGCTGCATTATCATTCCACCTGATTCATGGCTTCAGAAGTGCGTTCCAAACCATTGGATGGAACAATAACAGGTATTTGCCGCTTGTCCGCTTTATAGGTGTCTGGGTATTTGGAGTCTTGGTTCCACTTGCCTTCGCTGCAATGCCATTATATTTTTTCTTTAAATAGGATTACACAATACCCGGGAAACCGGGGTTAAAATAAATTTCTGAGATGAAATTAGATTCTAAAATACCAGAAGGCCCACTAGCCGAAAAATGGTCTAAACATAAATTCAACCTTAAGCTGGTTAATCCGGCAAACAAAAGGAAATATACAGTTATTGTCGTTGGTACTGGCTTGGCAGGTGCTTCGGCAGCTGCATCACTTGCTGCACTTGGCTATAATGTAAAGGCTTTTTGCTATCAGGATAGCCCACGCAGGGCACACTCAATTGCTGCTCAGGGTGGTATAAATGCTGCAAAGAATTATCAGAATGATGGTGATAGTGTATATCGGTTGTTCTATGATACAATTAAAGGAGGTGATTACCGTGCCCGTGAAGGTAACGTTTATCGTCTGGCAGAGGTTTCTGTCAATATTATTGATCAGTGTGTGGCACAGGGTGTTCCTTTTGCAAGAGAATACGGGGGTTTGCTGGATAACCGTTCATTTGGTGGTTCTCAGGTTTCGCGTACATTCTATGCCAGAGGTCAAACCGGACAACAGTTATTGCTGGGAGCTTATTCAGCGTTGAATCGTCAGATTAACCTTGGAAAAGTAAAGATGTTTACCCGTCATGAAATGATGGATGTGGTAAAGATTGATGGCGAAGCTAAAGGTATTGTTACCCGTGATCTGATCACTGGTGAGATTGAAACTCATGCTGCTCATGCTGTACTTTTATGCACAGGTGGTTATGGTAACGTTTTTTATCTTTCGACCAATGCAATGGGCTGTAATGTAACGGCTGCCTGGAAAGCACATAAACGAGGTGCATTTTTTGCAAACCCATGTTTTACTCAGATTCATCCAACCTGTATTCCGGTAAGCGGAGATCATCAGTCGAAGCTGACCCTGATGTCTGAGTCATTGCGAAATGATGGACGGGTTTGGGCCCCTAAGACTGCTGAATTAGCTCAAAAGCTAAGGAGTGGTGAAATAAAAGTGACCGATTTGAAAGAAGAGGACCGCGATTACTTCCTGGAGCGTAAATATCCTGCTTTTGGTAATCTTGTTCCACGTGATGTGGCTTCCCGTAATGCCAAAGAGATGGTTGATGAAGGTCGTGGTGTTGGTGCTTCCGGCATTGCAGTTTACCTTGATTTCGCTGAGGCAATCGGACGTTTGGGAGAGGACGCAGTACGTGCAAGATATGGTAACCTCTTTGATATGTACCAGCAGATCACTGATGAGAATCCATACAAGCAGCCGATGCGGATCTATCCTGCAGTACACTATACAATGGGTGGTCTTTGGGTTGATTATAATCTTCAGACTACTGTAAAAGGACTTTATTGTCTTGGAGAAGCAAACTTCTCAGATCATGGTGCTAACCGTTTGGGAGCATCTGCCCTGATGCAGGGACTTGCTGATGGTTATTTTGTTATTCCTTATACACTGGGTGATTATTTAGCTACTATCGGCCCGAAAGCCGTTGATGTAAAGCATCCTTCATTTGAAGAGGCAAAAAAGAACGTTGTCGACAGGGTAAATCAGTTATTATCATTAAAAGGAACTAAAACAGTAAACGAATATCACCGTGAATTAGGCCATATCATGTGGGAGTACTGCGGAATGGCCCGAACTGAAGAGGGTCTGATCAAGGCAAAGGGCATGATCCGTGAGCTTCGTGAAGATTTCTGGAAAAATGCATTGGTTTCAGGTACAAATAATGAATTCAACCAAAGTCTTGAGAATGCAGGCCGTGTGGCCGATTTCCTTGAGCTGGGAGAGTTAATGATTGATGACGCATTAGACAGAAAGGAATCATGTGGTGGTCATTTCCGTTTGGAAAGTCAGACCGAAGAGGGCGAGGCATTGCGCGATGACGAAAATTACGCTTATGCTGCTGCATGGGAATATAAAGGTGATAACCAGCCAGAGGTTTTGCATAAGGAAGAACTGGTTTTCGAGAATGTTAAATTATCACAGAGAAGTTATAAATAGTACGAAGTACTTAGTACATAGTATTTAGAAAGCCTAAAATTATGTACCGGTCAAAAAACAATTTAGATCAGAGTCTAAGTACTAAATACTACATACTAAATACTTAATACAATGAGTAAAAATATGAATTTGACGTTAAAGGTTTGGCGTCAGAAAAATGCCGATACTAAGGGTAAATTCGTTACTTATCAGGCTGATCATGTCTCTCCGGATATGTCATTCCTGGAAATGCTTGACGTTGTCAATGAAGACCTGACCAAAAAAGGCGATGACCCGATTCATTTTGATCATGATTGCCGTGAAGGTATTTGCGGAGCCTGTTCACTTCATATTAATGGCAGACCGCACGGTCCGAAGCATGGTATTACTACCTGCCAGTTACATATGCGCTCCTTTAATGATAAAGATACGGTGGTAATCGAGCCATGGCGTGCTGAAGCATTTCCTGTTATCCGGGATCTTGCTGTGGATAGGAGTGCTTTTGATCGTATTCAGACTGCAGGCGGGTTCGTTTCAGTAAATACAGGGGGTGTTCCGGATGCTAATGCGATTGCAATCCCGAAGGTTATTGCAGATGAGGCATTTAACTCTGCAACCTGCATTGGATGTGGTGCCTGTGTGGCAGCTTGTAAAAATGCTTCTGCAATGCTGTTTGTTTCAGCAAAAGTTTCCCAGTTAGCTTTGCTGCCACAAGGTCAACCAGAACGATATCGCAGAGTCCAGGCCATGGTTGCACAAATGGATGCCGAAGGTTTTGGAAGTTGTACCAATACAGGCGCTTGCGAAGCTGAATGCCCGAAAGAAATTTCAATAACCAATATCGCAAGAATGAACCGCGATTATTTTACTGCTAAATTGATTAAGCAGGAAGAAGTATAACGTAATTCTGATATAAAGCAAAAGGCTCAAATGCAATTATGTGTTTGAGCCTTTTGCTTTATTAATTTCGGATTATCAATTACGAATTACGCATTCCCTAAATCAATTGAGTAATCACTAACCAGATTTTCATCATTACCAATAAATATCAAATTAAGCAGCCTATAATCTCACTACTCAATACCCACTACTCAAACTCCTTTGAGTATCCCATTCCCCAATCGGGAAAAATAATCCCATATATTTTCCTCAATTTTGTCAAAAAACCCTCTTTTTAGCCTTTCTGGCGCTTGGTCTGCTATTTGTCTATGTATTATCAAACATTGATAAAAATTAAAACAGACATAAACAAGAACATGAAAAAAGTAATTATAACATTCGCAATTGCAGCAGTATCATTATTGAGTACCAAATCATTTGCACAGACTGCAAATTTGAACATCACCATTTCTGATGTTCTTTCATTCAGTGTAACTCAGCCGGCATCATTGGATGTGAACTTCGATACAGAGACAAAATATACCAATGGTATCACTGCATTGGCAACAGATCACGTGAGTGTAACCAGCTCAAGAGGATATGTAGTTAAGGCAATTGCAGGAACAGTAACCGGTTCGGCAGCAATCGCACCGGGATCAGTAAAGATCACTTCAGCAGTTGGAGCAACAAACAGTGGTAATACAGCAGGTATCACTTACGGATCAGCA
>JAKFCP010000011.1:0-110161 GCA_036676565.1 Pedobacter sp. | reverse complement strand
GTGATTTCGCAAGTCGGGAAAGTTCAGACCCGATAGCTATCGGGTTACGAATTTACTTAGGCGTTTTGCAAGATAAATTCGTCAGTCACTTAGGAGGATTTGCGACCCGATAGCTATCGGGTGACGAAATCTCTTTCCGCTCGATTAGGTGATTTCGCAACCCGATAGCTATCGGGTCGGGAAAGTTCAGACCCGATTTTATCTGGAGTAGGGGATGCGCAGGCTAACTTCCCCTTTTTTTCTCATTCTCTCCTGCGTCAGACTTTTAACTCATTTATCCGGCGAAAATTGCCTCCGGATTATATTGAAGTACTGTTCTCCAACAGCTAATTGCGCGATATAGCTGCTGTGTTTGTCATCTGCCACAGTTATTGATACAGGAGCAGATTCATCGGCTGTTAATTCCTGTCTCCTGGGATACCCGATTGCTGATGCAAGTTTAATATCAGCGTATTTTTCTGACAGCTTGCGGAAGGCCAGATTTATCGAATCTTCCCCGGATGTCAGCCTGTAATTTAATTGAGTAACCACCCATGGATACTCCCCAAATTCTGGGTACTTTGAATGAATATGTTTGTCAATATCCGACTTGAGATTATCCATGAAATATTTCATGTACTGCTCCCCGGTTAGCTTTTCTGAATCACCTTCTCCCTGCCACCAAAACACACCCGGAAAAATTATTCTTGCTTTGGGTAGTTCAATTTTTAAATCCCTGATCGCTCTGTCTAAATAATACTTAGTAGCAATTGTATCTAAGGTATTTGACCAATTTCCGGGCTTCATTACGCTGTTGGGGGCTAATACAGTATTGCCAACTCCTGCCTTTACGATGTAAACTTTCGCATTCGGGCGTATGTCTGATATATTTTGTGCAAAGGAAAGTTCTGCTCCGAAATTATCCGGGACAGTAGCAGAGTTGACTCCCGCTACATAAGCCTGCCATTCTCCGTTATCGGCAATATATTCAGATAGCGGGCTGGGGTAGTTTACGGGCTTGTAGTATATCTTGACATTTGGAGGTGTTCGGGTATAGGATTCTTGCGATGTTCTAACGGCAGGATACCCTTTGGATATCCCGCGATAATTATAATTTGTGTTGGCTAATCTGCTTGCGCTGGCCCAGCCTACCGAATTGGATTGTCCTATCATGAATATTAAATACACATCGTTGGATCCGATAGTATCTAACAAGGAAGTATTAGGGGCTGATCTATAGTCAAGCCCTTGTTTTTTATAATGATTATGAGTCAGACCTGCAGTGGGAGTTTCCTGAGCAGACAACAGACCAGCCAGAAATAGAGATACAATTGCTAAAACTTTTCTCATCCTTTGACCATTAGAGTAAGCTTCCCTGAAATTGTAGCCTTCCCATTTTTAAGACATCCCAATTTAGAATTATTTCCTCAATTAACTTATTTTGATTGCTAACTCATCTGTCCGTAGTTTAGCGCAGCGCTCTACGGATTATTAAATGAACAAGATTCTTCAGACTCGCTAACAATTAAATAATCAGGTTATTCATTATTACCAACCAGTATATTTTGTACTTGAATATGAAGAAGCGTTAATTTCTTCTCGGAGGAGTCAGAAGACTCCTCGTCATTGGACAATCCGTTGAGGCGCTTCGCTAAACTCTACGGACAGTGGTGATAACAACATAGGTGGGACTCTTCATCATTCTACAATCGGAAGAAGGCCTTATACTAATCATAATTTATATCCAAAACTCCGCATTCTCTCTGCAAGCCCCGGATATAATCTTGCCGCATTTTTATAATAGATATTCTCAAGTGCTTCTCTGGGCAGGTTTAGGCCTTTGGTAGGATTTGATCCAAAAAAACCACCTTCAACTAAATCTTCCGTTTCAAGAATTTGAAATGATTTTGCACTACGCTCGATCATTGCAGGTATCCCAGAAGTAGTAAATCTGCCAACATCAGTTCCATACAGTAGCCGGTCAGAATATTCAATAAACAGGTCACGTAGATTCTCCTGGTTTACAAGATGAAAATATTGATCAGTTGCAGCAATGTCTACGTAAAAATTTGGGTAGGTTTTAAACATATATCTCAGATAGTCGAGCTGAGCATCCTGGCAAACCAGCCAGCAACCATGCGCTGCGACGATGACAAGCTTAGGATGACGTTTCAGAACATTTTCCATACCCCTTATTGCCCGCCAATATTCGACAGGGTCCTCTGCCCAGTCTCCACGGTTTCCAAAAGGACCATTAGGATCAGCCACATGAACTGATGCTCCGATCATACCAACATTTTCCATGGCAGCAAAAACGGGTTGATGAGCCGGATCATCCAGATATTTGATACCAGGTTCACCTTCCTTCAAAACCCTGTAATAAGGACCCTGCCAGATCTTATATCCAACATATCCTTGTTTTAGGTAGCCTGCAATATCTTCAGCTTTATGAGTCAACCCCCTCTGTGGTCTAAAATCGACTATGCCGGTCATTATTCTTCCTTTGCTCGCCTTAGTGATGGTATCAATTGCAGACTCGCCTCTTTGACCGATATTGATCCACATGGCTAAATCCATTTTACGCTCCTTCAACATTTGTTCGCGAAAAGCAAGATATGCATCGATTGCCGGATAGTTATTTCCGACATGTGTATGGACATCAACTCTTGGAATGTCGGGATATTTAGTAATGTACTGAGCCTTTGTGTAAAGTGATAATAAAACAAAGGCAGCAATAAAGGTTAAAAGTTTCATATTTTTCTTAGTTGAAATTAATTCTTACAAGTCCCCAATCTCTTCTGGAAGATAAGCGAATATTTCATCATGTGGAAAAATTTTCTAGTCAGATTTATCTATAGCTGCTTAAGCATAGTGCTCTGCGGATTTACAATAATGAGGACTCAGTAGACTCCTCATCAAAAACTATCCGTAGAGGCGCTTCGGTAAACAATACGTATAGTGGGCCTCATTATTGGACAATCCGTAGCGGCGCTGCGCTAAACTCTACGGACAGTGGTCAGGAGGTCCTGGCCTTCGCCAGGATGACAATCAGTTGTGATAAACAGGAGATTCCAGCTCGGAGGCTGGAATCGTATTACTCAAACAAATACGCTGTCATGGCAGGCTTGACCCGCCACGCAAAAAAATCCTTCCAAAAACGAATGATTATATAGAATCTAATTCCTTTGCGTCTTAGCGTCTTTGCGAGAGTAAAATTGAAAAATTTTAAAGGAGTTTGAGGAGTCCTAAGACTCCTCATCATTTTATAATCCGTAGAGGCGCTTCGCTAAACTCTACGGACAGTGGGCACTTTCCGGTAGTAATAATATTTATTACCTTCAAATAGGTTTATATAATTAAGATGAAATATTTATGATTTTAATTGCAATTCTGGTACCCTGGCTATCATTCTTCTTCCGGGGTAAGATCTTCGCTGGTATTCTCTGTCTGATTCTCCAAATCACATTGATAGGGTGGCTGCCTGCTGCTATCTGGGCAGTTGTTTCGAGAATGAATGCGAGAAATGATCAGAAACTGAGGCAAATGGAGAAAAGAATTATGGCTTCACAAAGGTCAGCCTGATCTTTCTTTTGGACGGATTATGAAATGTTCTCCTGTACATAAGGGACAGACTCGTTTGCATTAAAAATAACCACGTTAAGACATTATAACCGCCCTTTAAAATTATTAACCTTTCACATTAGGAAGTATTTTGTTTCAATGAGGAGTCTTCTGACTCCTCATCATCATAAATCCACTTCGCTTAAGGCTAGAAACACTTGCTATTCAACACGAATTCTTATTAGCCTATACAGTTTTCGCTAGGTAATTATGATCAGAATCAGCATATTTAAGGAAGATTAAAGGATATTCGCAATTCTTAATTGTGATCAGACAATGAATTGAGATCAAATTATTAAAAAATTATCTCATGACATCTTTATTTTATATGCCCGACAAAGAGAAGAATTACCAAAGTTATATGGTATTTGTTCTTACAATTCTTTGGTCTGTTGTTACCGGCTTAACTGTATCACTTGGCTTTTATTTTTTCCCTGATTTATGGTCAAGGTGGTTATTATTTTTAGGCATTTCCTTATTTATAGCGGGCTTCCATCTGACTTTAAATAAACTCGGTTATATACGCACGGCAAGCTGGTCGCTTACAATTTTTGTGTGGTTATACATTACAGTTACCTGTTATTCGGCAGGGGGAATAAATGCGCCAGGTATTTTATCTCAAACGAGTGTGATTTTAACTGCCGGGTTCCTTTTAGGCTGGCGCGGAGGATTGATTTTTGGCATACTAACGATTGCTGCAGATTTTGGGATGGCTTATATGGAGATGATTGGCAGTTTACCTCATCCTACAGTGGTACATACCCCCATTACCAGGTGGATAGCTGCCTTTATCCCATTCGGGACCATACTTGCCCTGCAATATTACGCCACCAATCATTTACATACCGGTTTAAAGGCACTGCAGCGTGAAATTATAAAGAGAGAGGAAGCCGAAAAGGAAAAAGACCAAACTGTATCCGACCTTAAGGAAAGAGTAAAAGAGCTTAAAACACTCTATAATGTTAACAAAATATTGCAGGATGAAGATACAGCATCAGAATTATTGTTTCGGGAGCTTGCCAAAATTATT
The DNA here is from genome assembly GCA_036676565.1 of Pedobacter sp. Taxonomy (GTDB): domain Bacteria; phylum Bacteroidota; class Bacteroidia; order Sphingobacteriales; family Sphingobacteriaceae; genus Daejeonella. The sequence continues at coordinate 105,531 of JAKFCP010000011.1, read as the reverse complement.
CCGGGAGGCTGGCAATATCCTGAAATTGCTTCGGCCCGTATAACTGTGGATGGAACCATATTTACCTCAGATAATTATAAACCATGTATGTCCTGCCAAAGAGCGGAGGGAAAAACATCCAAAGGAACCATTATATCTATTGAAGTAGGTTATTCGCAATTAATGCCCAAAAGCGATGAGGGCCCCTTTTTGAAAGAAGAGCGAAGTTTAATCAGCATGCTGGTTGAAATGATTAAAATAGCTATTGAACGCAGAGAACAAAGTGCAGAGCTGAAAGATTATAAATACGCATTGGATATTGGATACAGTGTTTCCATTTCAGATAGTTCCGGATTGTTCTCCTTTGCAAATGAAAACTTTAGTAAGATCAGTAAATATACCTGCGATGAATTAAAAGGACAAAATCATAGTATTCTATGGTCTGGATATCACCCATCCGAATATTTCGATGAGTTAGGAATTGCGATGGAAGGGGGCAAACCTTTTAAAGGGGAATTTTGCAACAGAGCAAAAGATGGTAGTTTGTACTGGGTAGATACTACGATCGTTCCTTTTTTAGATGAGAACCGGAAAATTTACCAGTTTCTTTCTATCAACCATGATATTACCGAACGTAAAGAATCAGAAGAAAAAATTAAGCGAAGCGAAGAGTTATTAAGAAAAGTAACCAGTCAGATTCCCGGTAATACCTATATGTTTGAAATAGCAGAAAATGGAGACATAAACATACTTTTTATGAGCCATGGTTCAGAAACCGATAAGGAGATCTATGAGGCCGGGGATCTCAAAGAACGTCGGTCAATCGTAAATGCTAAGTATTATAAGAACGATAAAGCAAAATTTACTAATGCCATGAAAGAGGCATATAGGACACAGAGTGCCGTTAGTGTTCAATACCGTGTTATTGTAAATGGTCACATCAGGTGGCGATGGATGCAGGCCACACCTGAAAAAGACCTTAGCGGAAGAGTCCTTTGGTATGGCGCCTCAACTGATATTACCCCAATTGTTGATTACCTTGCTTCAATAGAACAAATTATTTTTGATATCGGACATATTATCCGCCGACCAATTGCCAGTATGCTGGGTATGACACAATTGATTTTTGACAGTAATCTTAGTGAAACTGAGATTAAAGAAATTTCAAAAAAGCTGTATCTCATTTCACAGGAAATGGACAAGTTTGTGGGTGAATTGAACACTGCCTATAACCAGAAAAGGCTTGAAACAAAACTGAGTATAGATGTGTCATCTGAGATTAATAAGCGTGATAATTTATTTGAATGATTTAGAATCATAGGGCTTCGCTTAATTCTGTGGACATTGATAAAACTCATCTGTCCGATTTAAGCTTAGCGCTCTACGGATTATTAAATGACAAGAGTCTTCAGACTCGCTAACAATTAAAATAATCAGGTTATTCATTATTACTAACTAGTATATTTTGTCCTTAAATATGAAGAAGTGTTATTTTCCTCTGGGAGGAGTCAGAAGAACCTCATCATTGGACAATCCGTAGAGCGCTGCGCTAACTCTACAGTGGGGCCAGAAGAACGTCATCATTGGCCACTTCGTAGAGGAGCTGGGCTAAAACTGTACAACAGCTATTAAACTTATCTGATGACTCCAAGTCACTGGTGTTCGGTTAAAATAAAATGTTTAAAAATATCCTTTCAAAAAGCAAGCCCCGCTTTTAGCGCACTCGCTCAATAGACCCCGCTTTTAAGCGGGGTAAACAAGGCGGATATTCCAGGCTTCAGCCCAAAATAATCCGTTTATACCGGAACACCCGCATCGGGCTTCAGCCCGATTAAATGTTTACGGCGCTGAAGCACCGGTTTACCTTATTTTCTAACCTGCTATATGTGGGGCTGAAGCCCGCCCGGATGAACTCCGTTCGGACTGGCCCGAATGGAATTACGCCGATTACAACCCGCCTAAAGGCGGGCCCTATTGAGCGATACGCATCTGTCCGTAGAGTTAGCGCAGCGCTCTACAGATTATTAAATGAACAAGAGTCTTCAGACTCGTTTATAATTCATCAGTTAAAGACTTTATTCCTAATGACCTCCTCCCTCAACATTCAAAATCATAACCCCACAAACCCTTTCCATCCCTTCCTCCCCAACACCCCGATTTGTTAAAAAATGTTAAAACTATTTGAAATTTTTGTCCGGCTTTTTTTATTTGAACCATCATTTTAGAAAAATAAAAAACATTTAATTAAGACATTTTTTGAAGGCTATTATTTAACATTTTAGTGGTTAGATCATGTTATCCCAATTATTACTTACTCGTTTCAGCGCATTGCGCAAATTGACAATTCTCTTATTATTGCTTGTTTCAAGTCTTTACCTACAGGCTCAGCCAACGGCGATCAGGAAGGGCGGTAAATCAAGTTTTACAGCTAAGCTCATGAATATTGAAGCTGCGGCAAACGAAACGTTCAGGTACACCACCAGCCTTTATAACGCTTCGGCAGAGAATCGTGTTTACGAATTGAAGGCAGATTTACCGGCAGGCTGGATAATCACCTACCGGGTGGAGGGAAATCAGGTGGGTTCGCTGAGCATGGATGCCGGTAAAGTGCAGGACATTGCGATCGAAATTAATACGACCGCAACTGCTGCTCCAAAAAAGTACATCATCCCGCTTAAGGCCATCTCCGCTTCCGAAACCTTATCAACAACGATTGAAGCGGTCGTAAAAGGCTCCTATGGCTTAAGCCTGAGTACCCCGAGCGGAAGGTTAAGTGAGGAACTTACTTCGGGCAGCCAGAAGAAACTGAATTTTATCCTGAAAAACACCGGGACACTTCCCTTAAACGATGTGGAGATGACCTCCCAAATGCCTTCCGGCTGGGAAGCATCTTATGAACCGGCAAAGATCAAGCAGCTGGAGCCCGGAAAATCAATTGAGGTGAGCGCTTCTTTAAAGGTTCCCGACAAGACCATCGCCGGAGATTATGCAGCTACCTTTACAGCGGCAAATACGAATACGAATTCTGCAGCAGCTTTCCGGCTGATCGTTAAAACTTCCCTGCTTGCGGGCTGGATAGGGGTTTTAGTCATCCTGCTTTCCATAGGCTTAGTTTATTATCTGATTCGAAAATACGGCAGAAGATAAATATCGGTATGAGCAGTCCTATCATAAGCCTCAGGGGTTTAACCAAACACTATGGTTCCCTTAAAGCGGTCGATGATCTGAATCTTGATATCCAGAAAGCTGAGATCTTCGGCTTGCTTGGTCCGAACGGGGCCGGAAAAACGACCAGCATATTAATGATGCTGGGACTTACCGAACCGAGCAGCGGTACAGCCCATGTATGCGGATATAACGCAACAAATAACCCGATTGCAGTTAAGAAAAAAGTGGGTTACATGCCTGATAATCTGGGCTTCTACGACCAGATGTCGGCACTCGAAAACCTGGTCTATATAGGCCGGCTGAATGGCCTGGCCGAGAATAAGGTTAAAGCACGTGCGATCGAACTTCTGGAACTGCTGGGTCTGAAGGATGCAATGCATAAAAAAACAGGCACCTTCTCCAGAGGGATGAAGCAGCGCCTCGGTCTGGCCGATGTGCTGATCAAAGATCCCGAGGTGATTATTCTGGATGAACCTACCCTTGGTATTGATCCTGCCGGAGTAAGGGATTTTCTCGCATTGATCAAACAGTTGAGTAAACAACAGGGACTTACCGTACTGCTTTCATCGCATCATCTGCACCAGGTCCAGCAGGTTTGTGACCGGGTGGGGATTTTCGTCAATGGGAAATTACTCGCGCAGGGGAATATCGATACGCTCTCACAAAGTTTATTCGGTACTGATGCATTCGTCACCACTATTAATTTAGCGCAGGCTGTTCCGCAGCCATGGCCGCTTGAATCCGAATTAAAGCAGTTCGATGCTCTTAAGAAAATCATGATCCATGATCAGGAAATAGAATTTACATGCAGTCGCGAGTTTACCGCCCCCCTGGTTCGCTTTTTAGTTGAAAAGGGTTATGATATTCTGGGGGTACATCAGAAAAGCTACGGACTGGATGAGATCTATCAAAAGTATTTTGAATCCAATAGCATTAACCAAACAAAACCATGAAAAGTCAACCTGCTACCCGGAAGCCTTTTGGCGTGATGGTGCATAAGGAAATTGCTGATCATATCCGCAGCTGGCGCTTTGCAGTTCTTATTGCCCTTATTTTACTGACCTTTATTGCTTCGATGTATGTGTCGCTTTCGAATATCAAACCGGCAACAGGCAATACGAACGACCCGGATCGTATATTTTTATACCTTAAGCTGCTCACTATAACCGATAACTCAATTCCTCCCTTCCATGTTTTCCTGAGCTTCCTGGCGCCATTGCTGGGCATCAGTCTGGGATTTGATGCGGTTAATTCGGAACAAAATAACGGTACCTTGATCCGCTTAATGGCACAGCCTCTGTACCGGGATAATCTCTTGCTGGCAAAATTTGCAAGTGCGATGGTGATTGTCAGCAGCCTGTTTGTCGCCCTGGCCCTGCTGATGATAGGGGGCGGACTGATCTTAACCGGTGTACGCATTGAACCGGAGGAATTTCTTAGGATCTTAGGTTTTATAGCTTTGACCATAGCCTATGTCGCGTTCTGGTTAAGCCTGTCGATTACCCTGTCAGTCCGTTTTAAGCAAGCAGCAACTTCGGCGCTTGTCGCAATTGGAATATGGTTATTCTTTACCGTATTTTACCAGATTGTGATCAATCTTATTATAAAATCCATTGTTCCTGATCCGAATTTTCTCTCTCAGGCTCAGGTGGTTTATTACAATGAACTCATTCTAAACCTGTCGCGCATTGCTCCAAATCAGTTGTATGCTGATGGAATAACTACCCTGCTGATGCCATCTGTACGCAGCCTCGGTCCGATCACGATGGAACAAATGGCAGGAGCCATTCCTTCGCCGCTTCCTTTTAAAGAAAGTTTAATGATTGTCTGGCCTCAGGTAAGTGGTTTACTGGCATCTACAATAGCCTGCTTTGCCCTGGCGTATTACCTGTTTATGAGGAGGGAGATAAGGGGTTGATTAAAGGACGGGGTTTACTGCAGCTGATTGATATGTGTTAATGGATCAATTTTGCAAATCGCTGGGAACTGTATGGACAGAGATTGGGTAGGTGGCGGGTCAAGCCCAATGTCATTAAGTTAACGTTAAGTTCAACCCTGCCGATTGCTCTTTCGATTCGAAATTTTCTTAGTCGACCCAGAAGAAGACCGCATATTTATAGATGACCCAGAATGGGTCACATGTTTATAGAACAATTTTCAACGAAATAATCCCGACCCCGAAGGGGGTCGTATGTGGTAATTGTAGACATATGACCACCTTCGGGGTCGGTGAACGGTTTGTATGGTCTTTCTATAAACATGCGACCACCTTCGGGGTCGGCTAATCTGTTATGACATGTGGCCTCTAAAAGGCAAATGGGCATAACGGTACCAAACAGAAATCTTGAATACTTAAATAATGACATTGGGGTCAAGCCCGCCATGACAGTCGATCGGTGGGAGAAAGGAGATTCCGGCTCAAGGCCGGAATCTGCCAGCACAGCTGAATTGATTTAGTAAACTATCTTTTCTGTTAGCATTTATTGCAATCCGATTCCGGCCTCCGAGCCGGAATCTCCTGTTTTCTTAAAATTGATGTGTCCTCGTGGCGAAGGCCAGGACCTCCTTTTTAATATACCAGATGTCATGATGCTATGTTAAAAGATCAATTTTGCAAAATGCTGGAAACTGTACAGCTTTCAGCATTTTGTCTGAACTATGATTTTTTTGATTAGCATGATTGAAATGATTCATAATAATCAAATAAATCATCTGAATCATAGTTCAGACAACATCATAGTCGGAACTCTTCATTATTCAAAATTTAACTAAAACGAAAATCCCCGGATAATTTTGCCTGAATTAGGGTCTCCTGCCTCTCTTCAGGATAACAGAAAGGAGACCGAGTACTATCTGATACGGCTTTGCAGTATAAGCTAAAAGCTAAATGCCGAAAGCTCAAAGCACATCCCTTTTCTTTAAATTCAAAAAAATAAAAAATCTTTTCTTTTTCTGGGTTACCTTTTGTAAAAACCTGTATTAAAGCATATCAATAAACTCAATTAAATAACCAAACAATGAAAAACTTATTCAAATTCGGTTTCTTAGCTTTAGCTATTTCTCTTTCAGTTGCTGCTTGTAACTCTAACAAAACTGAAGAAGCTGTTACTGACACAATTGATTCTACTGCAGGAGCTATGACTGATTCTTTAGAAGCTCAAATCGACACTGTTGATTCAACTGCTGCTGCTGCTGTTGATTCAGTAGTAAAGTAATCAACCCCAAAAATTACAAGAAATACCTTCTCATCTGTTTGAGAGGGTATTTCTGTTTATGGCAGTCGCACGGGAAATGCCAAATCCACTCTTCCTTGAGTTAAGTGCAGCGTCTTCAATCCCCTACAGATGGGACTGACTCATCTGGAATATATCCTGGTATTTCTTTTGCCCGGATAGTCAAATGGAATGATTAATACCTCTCTGAATTTATTCCAACTCAAATTCTATTTTAAACTCTGTTCCTTTATTGACTTCACTACTGACACTTATCTTACCACCCAATTTCTCAACCTGGGCTTTCACCATAAACAAGCCCATACCTTTGCCCTCTAAATGTGGGTGGAATCTTTTATACAAACCAAAAATCTGATCGCCTTGTTTTTCGAGATCAATTCCCAAACCATTATCAGTAAAAATTAATTTGAGTTTCTTGTCCAGCAGATGACTTTCAATTTTAATAAGACAGGGAATCTGAGGCTGGCGATATTTGATACTATTGTATATCAGGTTGTAAAAAATACTATGGATATAGCTTTTTAAGGTTGAAAAGGTATTGATTTCTGAAAAGTCGTATCCTATTTCTATCACATCCAGTTCGAACAAATTTTTAATACTGATCTTTATATCTTCTACCAAAGTGGAAAATTCAACTTCCTCGTATCTTTCACTCTTCGTACCCCTGACCTGAAGGATCTGATTAAGATCTTTTACTATGTCATCCAGCTTATCAACAGACTCAAGTAGCCCGCGATTTAATTCTTCCTGTTCTTCCTGGCTTAAGCCCGGAGTGTTCCGGATGTCAACAAGGCCAAGAATATTGGCTACCGGGGCTCTCAGATTATGAGAAACTATATAAGTAAATTGCTCTAAATCCTTATTTCGCTGGATCAGGTCCTTTGCTACCCTGCTGCGTTCAAATTCCGCAAACTTACGTTCAGAGATATCCTGATGCGAAACTACAACCAAGGATTGATTGCCTTCAAACTTCATTGCACGCATACCAAACCAGCGTTTTTCATCAGCAGAATGGCAGGGATATTCAAGATAAAAAACATCTTTTTCATCATTCAAAACATCTTTTATCCCCGCGCATGCTTCTTCGGCATATTCTTCTCCATCTTCTTCGGCTTTTGAACAAACCTCAAAATAATTACTGCCAATGCCGGTACCCGCCAATGTGCAGGCACCATTCTCGAGGCCGAAAGTATTCCACGATTCATTAACAGCCAGGAGAGTACCGCTAGAATCAATTACTGCAATGTTGGAATTCAGCGAATCCAGAATACCCCGGTTGAACGACTCACTGTTTCGAAGCTGCTGTTCCACTTCTTTTCGTTCAGTGATGTCCTGAACAATTCCGTAAACACGAATAGGCTTAAGATCAGTGTCAAAATCCAATAGTTTTAAACTGGTGCCGTACCTGGTAAAGCCTTCTCTGTTGATAAATCTGAAATCAAAAGAATAGTCTTTATGAGATGTTAGCGCATTCTCCATTTCTTTTGACACATAAGCTAAATCCTCAGGATGAATAAAGGAAAGAAATGCTTCTTGCGAAGGAATCACATCAGCTCTTTCCACCCCAAATAATTTATACATTTCATCGGACCATGAATGGGTTTGATCCGTCAAATCAATCTCCCAACTGCCCAGATGTGCTATCCTTTGAGATTTTTTTAGTCGTAATTCACTTACTTCGATATGCTTTCGGGATTTGACCTGTTCCGTTACATCAACGGCAAAAAAGAAAATGCCATCAATTTGCTGATTAGTGTCTCTGTGTGCCTGGTAACTAAAATTCAGGTATTTATCTGTAAGTTTTCCTCCGATATCAAGTTTTATAAGCATCTCATTAGCTGAAAAGGTTTCTCCGGTTTTGTAAACAGAGTCCAGAATGCTAATGAATCCCTGATTGACCATCGCCGGCATAACCTCTTTTACAGATTTGCCTATTATGTTATTCATACCTATTAGTTCCAAATAAAGGGGGTTAACCACCTCATAAATATGATCCGGACCACTTACTACTCCTATACTCACCGGGGCTTCCAGGAACAGGTCATAAAACCGTTGTCTTTCGATCTCGACCGCCTTTTCCAGTTTTTTCTTTTCGGTAATATTTCTTGCAACCGCATATCTGATCTGATCTTTTTCATCCCAGCGGACAGACCATGAGATAGGCACTATCGATCCATTTTTATGAACATACCTGTTTTCAAAATTCACCGCGTTTATGCCGGCTAAAACATTGTCGGCAGTTTGCTGGGTTTTAATGCGATCATCAGGATAAACAAAGTCAATGGTGCGTTTTCCGATAAGCTCATCTGCTCTATAGCCCAAAACCTCTTCACATGCTGCGCTAACCCTTATAAAGAAACCATTGGCATCCACAGCGCAAATCATATCAAGTGAGGATTCCATAGTTTTGTTATTTTCGTTCAGAGCCTGCTGCAAAGCTGAGGACATATCATGTAATGCTTTCTTCTCAGTTTCCAGTTCTTTTTTCCATTTTATCTCTTTCTCAATGGTTTTTTGTAAGCCCTTGAATAGGCGGGGAATTAAAGCAACACATAAAAAGCTCAGGAAGATAAGGTTTGTTGAAACTGCAATCCATTCTCCGAAATTATGGTCATGAATGTCTGCATGTGGTATCAGATTGTATTTTATAAGCAAAGCGAAGATTACACAGATAAAAGTATTCAGCCAGGCAGACCAATAGACGTACCTGGTTGAGAAGATCAGGATACTGAAAATACAGATAGTAAGTAAATAGATAAGTCCCGGCCCATTGAGCCCCACAAAATATAAAATGGCACAGCTAAACAGATAAGCTGAGGAGATGAATATTATCTTACGGAAAACGAGCTTAATGTTGGGAGCAAGTCCTATTAAAATAATGCAGGTAACTGTTAGAATATCAATTACAGCTATGACATACATATCAATCTTTATACTCCAGTAAATGCCTGGTACCAGAGCAATAAGCGACAAAGGTATAAGATAAACGATGGTGGTTGAGAACAGCTTATTTCGCCAAAAAGTCAAATCCTCCGCGCTATCTGTAGAATTGCTGCAGTTTCGTATAACCTGGTTGAGGTATCTGGCTGTTATATTCATATAACTTTTTTATTGAAAATTTAAAGAAAGGAGGCTAAAGCCTGGGAATCTTAGAGATTAGACTCCTTCATACGTACAAACTCAATGCAATGTTGCCTGATAGAGGTTGTATCGTATGGTTTTGGAAATAGGTTTTTATAAATAATTGTTAAGTAGACTGTTATAAGAATAATTAAAATAAGTATTCCCCTATGATTGATTTTTCTAAACAGTTCAGTTCAATAATCAGGCCACTAGGAAATTTGATTTATCTGAACTATGATTTTTTTGATTTAAATAATTTATATGAATCAAATAAATCATCTGATTCATAGTTGAGACAACAGCATAGAAGGGACTCTTGATCATTCTACAATTCTTAAGTGATGCGCTAAACTATTCGGACAATGGGCAATTGTGTTCACCTTACTCCTCAACTTATCCCGGAATCAGGAGCTCAAATCCCCGGAATTTCAAAACAATCCTAAAAGGGGTACTTAATTATAAATACAATATAGAACCATTATATTAGGGATTAGAAAATTCAAGCAAGCTAAATTATCTGCGGCACAAAGCTTTACGATAGCATGAAGGCAAACCTATGAAAAAGAGCTATAGTCCCTGGTTAGTTTTAGCATTACTGTTTGTTGCTACAGGCTTGAGTTTCTTAGACCGACAGGTTTTGTCGGTAACCATTATAAAAATTCAGGCGGAATTCAAGTTTTCGGATGTTGAATATGGTTTCGTCAATACTGCTTTTTTAATAAGCTATGCGCTGATGTTTACCGTTGGCGGCAGATTAATCGATACCTGGGGCAGCAAAATTGGTTTGGGTTTAGCTGTTGCGATCTGGTCTGTAGCTTGCGGTCTGCATGGTGTGATGACTGGTTTTTATCAGTTGCTGGCTTTCAGGTTTTTATTGGGAATAGGAGAGGGCGCTTGTTTCCCCGGAGCAGCAAAAACGGTATATGAATGGTTCGATGAAAAGAAACGGGGGTTAGCAAACGGCATTGCAATAGGTGGTGCAGCTATGGGAGCCGTAATAGCTCCGCCCCTGATCATATTAATTTCAAATCATTTTGGGTGGAGATGGAGTTTTATTATCCCTGGAATTGTCGGGATTATCTGGCTTATAATCTGGCTTAGTATACCCTGGGGTGAAAATAGTCATGAGAATAGAAACCAGGGACTTGTTAAACAAGCAGTGATACCTTTTCTTACTATTCTGAAGAACAGGGCAGCCTGTATCTTTATTCTTATCCGCTTTCTGCTTGACCCGGTGATGTATTTTATTATGTTCTGGGTTCCAAAATATCTGAACACCGAGCGGGATGTATCTTTCGAACAAATAGGGAAGCTCTTCTGGATCCCTTTTCTTGCATTAGGGATATCCAATATTATTGGGGGATGGTTTTCGGATAAACTTGTCCGGAACAATTTTTCAGTTAACCGTGCCCGAAAAACAGTTATGGGCATTGCAGCCTTACTTACTCTTGTTGCTCCGCTCATCGCATGGGTTTCTACGGCAGAAATGGCCATAGCCTTAATGGCTGTTATCATGTTTGCACATGGTTTCTGGATCACGAATTACATCACCGCCATTTCAGATATTTTTGGCAAGAATGGTACCTCAACTGTTGTTGGACTTTCAGGCACCGCGGGTGCTGTTTCAGGCTTAATTATAAACCCATTAATTGGATTGATCGTACAAAATTATTCTTATACCCCTATTTGGATCGCAGCCGGTTTATTATACCCATTGGCTTTCATGCTCTTTATTATTTTTATACGGCGGATTCAGCCATTTAATTTTGAGACAAAACAGGCATAGATCAGTAATACTAGTAGTTAAAATATTCTTGAAAAATGAGTAAAAACATAGAAAATGAGCCAAAAGCTGGCTTGCAGCCCCGGATCGTGCGGAGAAAGCAGACCATTGCAAGAATTGGTGTCTTTGGTGTTGGTTATTATAAATACTGGAACCAGTTTGATGGTTTACTGGATGCCCTGAAAGCAAAACAATCCGTCTTTCTGGCGAAATTGAATAAGCATGATGTGGAGGTAATTGATTTTGGTATCGTAGATAATGTAAAAAGTGCGTATGATTTGGTGCCTGTATTAAAAGCAGCTAACCTGGATCTGATCTTTTGCGATATGCTTACTTATGCTACTTCCAGCACTTTCGGGACTATTATCCGAAGCATCGATGTGCCGATCGTAATGGTGGCACTGCAGCCTGATAAGGCATTGGATTATGCCAATGCAAGTACTTACATGCAATTATATAACGATGATATCTGCTCTTTACCGGAGTTTGCCGGGGTTGCTGTCAGGATGGGAAAAAAGGTTCCTGAAATGATCATCGGAACCCTGCATGATGATCCGCAGTCGGAATTGGAAATAGAAGAATATTGCAGGATTGCTAAGGTTTTGCATGATGTTAAAACCGTAAGGATAGGGCATATAGGCCATCCGATAGAAGCAATGCTCGATATGCACACAGATGCTACGATGGTAACGGCTCATTTTGGGGCGCATATTATTCAATGTGAGGCACATGAGATAGTAGCCCAATATGATAAGGTAAGTGATAACGAAATTGAAAAGGCAAAAGAAAGAATCCTTGATTTCTTTGATACACCTGACCCCGTTTCAGACCCGATTTCAGAGAAGCTAAAAGATGAGGACTTAGCAGTGGCAGCGAAAGTAACTATGGCTCTGGAAAAATTTGTAGATGAGAAACAACTTGATGGTCTGGCTTATTATTATGAAGCAGAGGATAATAGTACGACACGCCTGGTCATGTCTAACCTGGCTGTCGGTAATTCTCTCTTAACAGGTTCGGGTTTTCCGATGTGTGGGGAATCAGATATCAAAACCTGTATGGCCCTGCTGATTATGGATCGCCTGAATATTGGGGGTAGTTTTGCAGAGTTTCATCCGGTAGATTTCAAGGATGATTTTGTATTGGTTGGTCATGACGGGCCTCATAATATTGCCATTGCCGAAGGCCGACCTGTATTACGCAGTCTGAAAAAATATCATGGTAAACCCGGATTTGGTGCTGGGGTAGAGTTCAAAATAAAGGAAGGACCAATTACGATATTAAGTATCAGTTCAAACTTTGAGGGGAAATTTAAATTTGTTATCGCAGAAGGGGAATCTGTTAAAGGGCCGATACCTGCAACCGGCAATACAAATACCCGTGGCTATTTTAAGGAAAATGTTCGGAATTTTATTCGCCGCTGGACCATGGAAGGGCCTACACACCATTTTGCACTTGGAATTGGTCATCATGCCGCAACGATTCAGAAAATTGCGAATTATCTGAATATTGAGTCTGTGATTATTGACTAGACGACATGGGTATGGGGCTTCATTATTCCTTTAGGTTTTGTGAAGGCGGGTCTGTCCCGCAGGTACGAGAGATCATTTAAGAATCCGTAGACACGCTTCGCTTAAGTCTACGGAAAAGGGAATAAGAGGGTTCGGGAGACTGTTTATCATTGGGAAAATGGTGATTTTAACATAGCAGCCCTTCTTTTGATTATATAGAGGAAAACCCTTTGATATGTTTGCTATGCTCCCTGAGCATCTTCATACCCTCAAAGTTACTCATTAAGGGTAAATCCTTCTTTAATGCATTTGCTTTACTGATCTTGTAAAGTAAATCCCAGTGCCTTTTTATCTCTTTCCAGGCAAAGAAGATGGAGTGTTTAGGATCATACATATGGGTTGGCTCGCTGGCAGCCCCATTCAATTCGATGATTGAAAATTTCTCAGCATTTTCAAGTTCCTCCCAGGTATTGAATTTTATATCGAGGCGGCCAAAATAGAATTCAGGTACCTGCTTGCAGATTCTGTCAATGGTGTTTTTCAGTTTTTCACTAATCATGAAGCTCAGGTCAATGAATTTCGCCCCCCTGCAGTGATTGCCATAGGGAACCAGGATCTTTTCTTCCCCCGCGGGCAGGATCTGATTTAGCTGATCCCCATAGAGCTCCCTGAGTACTTTAAGATGTAAAAGGTGCCTGCTGTTACTTTTGATGAGGCTTTCCATCGTTGATTTTCCATCGCCGCTTAAAGAAAGAAATTGTTTTCCAACAATTCCGCTGATCTGCCCGTATTGAGATCCGGGGAGCCGGGAATAGAAAATGCCCACTTCATTTGGATATTCAATAAATTCCTGTACCAGAAAATCGGTACTGCTGCATTTACTGTATTCAATTAATTCCCTGAAGCTATTAATTAATTTTACCCCTGTTCCGCGTTCTCCAATATCCGGTTTTGCAATTAATGGGAAATCAATCGCCTCATTTTCGAGCCTCGTTCTTAATGCTTCAGGAGCTGTGTTCTGTTCACAAAGTATTGTATTCGGATAGTATTCCGGTGGAAGAAAGGCATAGCTGTCACTCTTTTTTTCCATCGCAAAGCCCGCGTTTTTCCGGCCAGGATTTGCCGCACTAAAGAAGAATAATGATCCTGCCTTTGCACTCAGATAAAACCAGTAAAAATACATCGGAGCATAAATCAGATGCATCGGCCAGAATTCCCAATTTAGAGTCCTGGTAAGGGTATTTCTAATAGCTATTTCAAAACTTTCAGGGAATGATAGTTTTGTTCTTTTTTCAACTAACTGGATTCTGCTTTGCTTGATGCAACCCTGTTTCAGGTCTTCATAACGCATCATGATTTCAGCCATATTGATTTTTACTGAGGTAATTGAAACGGTTGAAATCGTACTGCGTTTCATTAATATGCTATTTTCCTTGTCTTTGCCTCCTGCAGATTGATGAAAGTTAATGATTTTCTGCTGATCAATTTCTGATTCTTCTTCCAGCCAGGAGCTAAACCATTGTTCTCTGTTTTTTCTTACAGGATCAGAATAAAGGGTTGCCGACGACCAAATATGCGGAAGATCAGGGTTTTTAGATTCTGTATATTTCTGAAGTCCATCCCATCTGTATTCCCAAAGGCTTTTATTTCTGTAAAGAAGAAGCGTGAAATTTTCAATGTCTGATAAATCCAGCGCTTCAAAAATCTTTTCCGGAAATTCTGACTGCATGATCTCCAAAATAATAAGCCCCCTGCTCTTTCGGTATGATGGAAGTTTTACATGGTTTTCGAAAGCGCCATTCAGTAATACTGCAACTTCTCCGGTATTTCTGATTGCAATCCAGGTCCCGCCGGTTGTGGGATCTTTTGGGTACAGGAGTTTATATTTCCCAAAATTCTCCGACGATGGAGGAATTGCATGTGCTCGTAAATCGTTTTCATCACGGTTTGAAGTAATGAATATGCCATCAGCACCTGGAATATAGCTTACTGTGCACATGCTTTTTTATACTTGATAGTAGATGGGGCAAAACCAAAATCTTCAGGCAACTGGATTGAAGTGATCAATGAAATTCCAACCCTTATTAATGCCATGTGATGTATTGTATGTTCAAGATTGTACATTAACTCCCTGAAATAATTGCTGGGCACGTGAGGAATGATTTCTTTATCGGAGTCAAAATCAACCGTGACAATCAGCTCTTTGTTTTCCAGCATAATTATGTTCCTGATTTGCTGAATTTTAGTAATTGCCGATTCTCTTATTGTCTGTAGATTCTGATCTCTTTTACGCCCGTTATAATCTATTAAACCACTGCGATATCCATTATTTAATTCGATATAGAACTCCAGAATATGCCTGATATGCTGACCTATTGTAGAATGGCCAAGCAAAGGTATCGGTGTAATAAATTGCTGGTCTGATAATTCGGAAACTACATTTTCAAGCTGTGTAAGCAAGTGGCTGATGGAATGTTCGAGCGGATTTACCATAGTTGTTACTTTTTGATGAACCTGAATAACTGCTTCCACTCTAAGCTAATCAGAAATATGCAGGCAGCAAAGACGATTAATGCCATGATGAACAGTTTTCCGGAATCTTTTTGAACCTCAATTCCCAGTTTAGTCAGGTGAAAAAATATTGCCCCGCTCATAAGGCCGAGTCCAAGCAAGGCTCCATAAAAGGTCGTTCGGGGTATAAGGATCAATATGGAAGCAATCAGCTCCAGTATACCTGTCCCGATCCGTCCCCAGGGTTCCATACCCAGCTCGCTGAAAATATAAACGGAGACAGGTGCAGCTGAAAACTTGAAAAAGAGTGTTTGCAAAAGGATAATTGCCGCGATTAGTTTTACTAAGCCAAGTCCAATATTTTTATGTTTTGTTGTCATTTTTTAACCTGATTAATTATGGATCTTATGGTTTGTCTTTTATTAATGGCCACTGGGCATTAGCTTTTTCAATTAGTGCAGACTGTTGCTTTTCCCAACTTTCTTTAACCTTTGTGTTGTAGTTAAAATAAAGTTTCCCATCAACTACTGCCCAGGTTTCTGTTTGTGTTGGTGCTTTATGTCCTCCTGCGGTCCCGTAAGCACAATAGCCACCATACTGGGGAGCATATTTTTCTGGTGATTTCTTAAAACTTTCAAGATTTTCAGGCGAAGAGAAAAGCCAGGTTGCGTCTTTGTACTGGAACGAGATGTTTTCTGATCCTTTTACAGGCTTGGATTCTTTAAAAAAGGCCACCGGGTCATAACCCTTAATGGCTTTTCCGCCACTAATAAAGATTTCAGATTTTTGGGCTTTTGCTACAGATGTGATTAAAAGTAGTATAGCGACGATTTTCATTATTCTTTTCATGTTTTTTATGTTTTAAATTGTTTATTTGAATTTTGTCCAGTTCTGCTCGGCTTTTTGCTTAAGTGCATTTTCATTTTTGTTCCATTCTTTCAGGGTGTTGTTAAAGAACTTGTTGTAAAACAGATAGAGTTTACCATCCAGTATTTTAAAGGTTTGAGGATCTACAGATACTTTTTCGCCATTTTCACCCATCGCATAAGCGCACCAGCCCCCAAACTGGGGCTCATATTTTGATGGATTTGATTTAAATAGATCACGATTCTGTGCTGATGAAAAATGATAGGTAATACCTTCCCTGCTGAGACTGATATCCTTTTTGCCCTCAATACCTTTTTTGGAGACAAAGTAGGCTACCGGGTCATAGCCTTCAATTGCCAGGCTGCTTTTATCGATATTGTAATTCTTTACTCTATAGGCATTTTGCGCTGCGGCAGTGTTAAGGAACAGGAAAATAAGAAAGATGGGGACTAAGGTTTTCATTCGATTTATTTTGTTTTTAGGGTTTAACTATTAATTAATTTCAGCAAAGCCGAAGAGGTGGCTGTATCGTTTGCAGTAAATCAGTGCATATTTATAATTGCTGGTTTTTATCTGATCGGGTATCTTGTAGAGCTGGTTCCCACCTGTAGCCTTCAGGTCGCCCAGACTGATAAAGCTGACAGGATCTTTTTCCTTACTGAGGTATACCTTCAGGTCAGGACCATTGCTGGATGAGAAATTTTCTAATGCCAGCTGTGTTCCGGATTCAGTAGTATAGATCTTTGCAGTACCAGAGACCTTACCATATGGGCCATTAGAGAAAGTTCCTGCAGCTTTTTCCACTGCCATTGTCTGGTCTGCTTTTTCGTCCAGAATGAGTTTTGGAGTATTTTCTTTTTTGCAGGCAGCCAGAACAAATAGTACTAAGAAAATCAGATTAGTTTTCATCTTCATTTTGTTTATGTGGATTTTGTCGGGTCTTTTGCCAAAGCCTTACAATTATTTTTTATTTTTTTTCATTGTGCGGGATAGCTCAAAATGCTGAAATGATTATTTTAAATATCTTGTAAGGGTTTTATAATATTTCCGACAAATGATCAGTATGATATGTTTGTGTAAGTTCAGTTCAAGCGATGCCAACTGAAAAGGGTCTTGAAGCAGGCTTAGAGGATTTATCGATATTAGATCCTAAAAAATGGGTTGAACGATATGCCGATTATCTTTTCAGGTATGCGATTTTGCGTATTCATGATCAGGATTTGGCAAAGGATCTGGTTCAGGAAACTTTTTTGGCAGGATTAAAAGGATTGTCAGGTTTTGCAGGAAAAAGTTCTGAACGTACATGGCTGACGGCAATTCTAAAGTATAAGATTATTGACCTGTACCGTAAGGAATCTTCGGGATTGGCTAATATCAAGGATCTTAAACAGGAGGAAGCCAGTCAGGATGATTTCTTTTATAATGATAACGGGCACTGGAAAAAAGAGTATGCTCCGAGGCCATTTGAAGAACTGGCAGACCCACTCCGGGATAAAGAGTTTAACAGGATTTTGCAGGATTGTATGAAGAAATTGCCAAAGCTTTGGGCATCAGTATTTACGATGAAACATATGGACGATGAAAAAACAGAAGTGATCCTTGATGAGCTTCGGCTGAGTAAGGCGAATTTCTGGGTAATTATTCACAGAACCAAGCTTAGCCTAAGGGCTTGTCTTCAAAAAAATTGGTTATGAATGCACTAAAGAAAATTACATACAATTGTCGCAGGGCAACTTTCTTAATTGAAAAAAAGAGTTTGACGACGATTTCAATAAAGGAGCAATTCGAGCTCAAATTGCATTTAGCCGGCTGCTCCGTTTGCCAGTTGTTCCAACAGCAAAGCTTGCTGATTAACAGAATGGTGAAAGGTCATTTTTTTAAGAAGGAAGCTGATCTCCCAAATTTGGATAGTAATTTTAAACAAAGTCTGGAAAAGCGTATTGAAGCTGAGCTGTATGGAAAGTGAACCTTTTTAAATGAGATGTAATGATTAAGTATCGGACAATGCATGCGGATGATATCCCGGAGGGCCTGAAGCTCTGCCGTAAAGCCAAATGGAATCAATTAGAATCCGATTGGCAGATATTTTTGCAGCATAGTCCCGGAGCTTGTATGGTAGCCACTTTTCAGGATCAAATTGTGGGAACGGTTACTACTATCAGATATGGACATGCATTTAGCTGGATAGGCATGGTATTGGTTGACCCTGATTTTCGCAGGAAGGGGATAGGACAGCAATTACTTCATGAAGCCTTGCAACTTTTACAGGCTGAAGAAACTGTGAAACTCGATGCTACACCGCAAGGCCGGGAGGTTTATCTGAAATTGAATTTTGTTGATGAGTACCCCTTAAGCCGGATGAACAGGATGCTTACTGAGGTGATATTTCATCCTGCAAGAGCCAGAGCAATACTTAAGGATGATCTTCCCCGTTTGGTTGAATTTGACAGCAGAATCTTTGGTGCAAATCGTTCATCATTGCTGCAATGGATGTGGGAAACAGCACCGGGATTTGCCTTTATGATTGAAGAGGAAAATGAAATTAAAGGATATTGTATGGGTAGGTATGGCCATGATTTTATACATATCGGGCCGGTAATAGCACTAAATAACAGTATAGCCCAGGATCTGCTGATTGCAGCCTTGAATAAGTGTGCAGGTTCTCCTGTTATTATAGATGTTTTGCATTTTGAGCCCGATTGGATTGCATGGCTGAAAGAGATTGGCTTTACAGAGCAGCGTAATTTTATTCGAATGTTTCGGGGGTCTAATCGTTTTAAGGGTGTGCCGGAGAATCAGTTTGCGATTATTGGTCCGGAGTTTGGGTAGGAGGAATCTCTGTTTGGGGAGACACGCGAAAGGAAATCAAAGCATAGGCTAAAAGCGTGCACAATGTCATTATTTAAGGATTACGAGCCTGACGAATTCAGGATCTCCTGGAGGCTTCTTTGAAGGATTCCTCCCTCTTTAATTCCTCCTCGTGAGGGGGATACTGGACGCCTATAAATCTTGCTATAAGAAAATATTAAAAAGGCTCTCGCTAATACGCAGAGACGCGAAATGTTTCATCTAAATAACCGATTTTTATTATCTGTCGCCAATTGCGTCTTAGCGTCTTTGCGAGAGTGAAATAGAAAAATCTAAAGGAGAATTGATAAGCCGCTATATCTGAATTCGATATAAGTAAGGGTAAAAAACGGTTATAATTGATCTCATAAGGCTCAGCAGTCATAATGATTTGATTTCTGAAACCAATACCTGTGTGCTATAGGCTGGTTCTGCCCTTTCCTCCGGAGTATTTCCGGCAAGAACTCGCGTTCCATTTCAAATTACGAATAGCCGGAAGATACTTCCTTCGGCAAGGTTTATTTTACCTGGAGTCGTATTTCATCGGGAATGGCAGCCCGGCAATACCCTGCCCTTGCGCTGGAGTAATTATAAACTCAACAAATCAAAACTGCGGGTATATTTCAAAGTCAGACTCCGGGTATCCAGCAGGTCGAGCAAATCCTTATCTTTTACGATATTGACTACGACAAACAAACCATTATTTGCATTTTGAAGCCAGCCAAATCTTGCATTTACAGAAGTAATTCTTGACCTGTTGTTATATTGAACTAAACTCTGAACAAACATGCGGGGGCTGAATGAGTAAGCCAGACGATTCCCAAGTACAATAGCTTTTAATTCCCCATTTGGCAGGTTTAATATATTATGATTTACAATGAAGGATGAATTCAGTTTATCGCCAACCCTCGCTTTTACAGTTGCCGTTGTGGCTATCCGATCTCCTCCAAAATATCCTCCTATAATAGTTCGTGCATTCAATGAAACTGCTTTGTTTTGATTTGTAATCATAACCACTTGCAATTCATTATGCTTGTATGTTGATTTTGGCACTAAGACCCCTGATAAATTAAAATCCTGAACAACCCCTTCTGTGGTATAATTTATTCCTGTATGTATTTCCAGTCCGCTTTTCCAAACCCAATGATTGTCAATATGGAGGTAACTTGTAACTAAATTTCCTTTAAAGTCGGAATATTGTCTGAAGGAGATATGAGGCCTGAGTTCCATTAGATTCAATAAATTATCCGGCCTCCACCTGTGCTGGATAAAAAATTCAGGTTTCCTGAAAGCACTCCTTTGAAGAAAACCTACTTCCGGGTTGAATCCTTCACCTAATTCAGTGTAAGCAGCTCTTAGTTCCCATCTTAACCAATTATAACTGAACTGAAGTTTATATGAATGATCAGAATCTGTAATTCCGGGAGTTGCACTTTTAGCTAGAAAGCCGGTAATCTGTGCTTTTTGACCCAAACCCCATTTCCCATCTACCGCCATGACATGATTGTAATCACCATTGCCATCTCCCATTCCAGTTCTGTTTATAAATGCCCCACCAATGGAAGACCTGTGTTTGGGGAAATCGTGATTTACCCGGGCCATATTATAGCTGTTCTTATCAATTCCCAGACTTTGAACATCATCTGTGAACATGCTTAATAATCCCACATTGGTTTGCCCAATTTTACCTGAAAGTCGTCCTCCTCCTGTGATCGGTATAATATTACCATTCTCGCTAATACCAATCTTACGACTAAAAAATAAATCAACTTCACCCGGACTTCCAACTGTAAACTGACCTGCATTTTCAAGAAAAAATGGTCTCTTTTCCGGAAAAAATAAGTTGAACCGATCCAGATTAACCTGCTCATCATCTACTTCTACCTGGGCAAAATCAGTGTTATAGGTTAAGTCTAATGTCAGACTAGGTGTTACACTATATTTCAAATCCATTCCGGCCTCAACATTGGTATCAGTTTTATCAGGCACTACTGATCTGTTGTTAACTGCCTGAGTAAGCACATATGGAAATATTTTGAAATTGCCTGGATTTTTAAGATTTAATCCATCCAGCTTACCTGCCAGAGACAATCTTTTCAGATCAAAACCTATTGGAATTGTTGCCCAGTAAGCAGTTTCAGTAGTTTTGCTGATATTCCTTTCAAAATTGATACCCCAAACCTGGTTTTCACCTGCTGTAAATCTCAATGAACGCAATGGAATGGCAAACTCTGCACTCCAGCCGTAATCTCCGATATCAGTCTTCACATCCCAGTCTGCATCCCAGTTTAAGTTTATACCACCGATTACACCTCCCTGCTGCCGATTAGTATTATTGCTGCCTTTACCTTCATTGTCAATTTGAGCATCGTATTCCATTCCATCTGCATTGGTTCCGAACAAAAAGCCATTTTGAGTATCATTATAGGTATCGAGGATAAACAGAAAACTATCATCATCCGTCAGATCAGCATCTCTTCTTGAGTCAGAAACTACTATTGCCTTTGGATCAGTATGGTAACAGATAGCTGATATATAAAACATTTTATCAGTATAGGCAATCCTTATTACTGTCTTTTCGGTTGCAGGAGCACCGACATTAGGTTTGATTTGTGTTAAATCACCAATGGGTTCTATGCTTTCCCAAAATGAATCTCCTATTATTTTACCGTCAACAATTGGGTCTACCGTGGATAATTTGGCTTGAACAACAGGTCGGTTTGCGACTTGTGATTGGGTTCGATTTTCCTGGGCTTCAGCATAAAGTGATAAAATCAACATGATTGAAATTATCCAAAAAGATCTATACTGAAGGGTCATGTCTGAAATAGAATTTTGCTTTATAGTGGCGCTAATTTAGTCTTATATTCATTTAATCCAAAAGTCGCTTTGTAACCTCTTTGTTGAGTTTCCTTGGAACTACTTGAGATGTCATTTACAAATATCAAAACTGCCCTTGCTTCATCATATTTAGAGGATTCTGCATTTCGATTCCAGCGGAGGCTGGAATCTCCTCGCCCTCTAACAAAGTTTGTCATTCTCGCGAAGGCGAGAACCTCAGGCAACATTTCTTAATGATCCAATCAGCGAAGGATGGAACCTCTCTCACCATTTTTCACGGATAAAATCAGTTCTCATGAAAGCGGTAACCTCCCTATCATTAAACAATGACAATGTGCGCCCTGCTAGCGCACGCGTGTTGCGTGTGCCAGGTTTCCAATAGCCTTTTAATTATTAAGTATTTTTTGAATATTTTAAAACACGCGCCACAGGCGCGCGCCAGCAATGCGCACGCCGACAATTCTAAATCACTATTGACCGGAAAAGCTTGAGACGCAATTTCATGAGTTTAGGAGGTTCCAGCCTTCGCTGGATCCGATAATTATCGGATGACAATCCGAGCGGTGGAATAGTGAGAGACGCAATTTCATGAGTTTAGGAGGTTCCAGCCTTCGCTGGAATGACAATCCGAGGGGTGGAATAGGGAGATTTCGGCCTTCGCCGGAATCTGAGTGGTATCTCCCCGCTGGCGCACGGGTGTCGCGAGTGACTGGTTGCCAGTAGCAATTTATTTTATACAATATTTATTGAAGATTTATAAACACGCGCCACAGGCGCGAGCCAGCAATTCTAAATTTTCCGAACAGTATAAATCAAAGTTTTTTAGAAACCTCGATTTCCTCCATTTTATCCAGCCCTTTAAACTGTACTTCAATTTTCGGACTATCATCTTCAGGGTACTCTGAATCAATCAGGATAACATGGGATCCTGCTGACACTTTTGGGGGCTTGGTTTGCAATTTAAAACTGCTCTTTGGTTTCCCATTTTTATCGTAAAGACGGATTAATTCTGTACCATCAGAAACCAGACTTTCGCCTGCGACTAATTCAACAGGGAATAAAAGTTCCTTATAATTGTCGATCAGCATTTTAATGTTTTTTACGCTGCCCTTTTCGCCTGTGACCTGCATCCTGAATTGCAAAGGCTGCTCCTTCCATTTATACTGCAAATTCCAGGTGGTATGAGTCGGTTCACCCGGCTGGCGTTCAAATTTTTCTCTCGTAAAAACCGGCGATATCGCATACTGATGCAAGATCCATTTTCCTTCTGCCCGTTTTTCTAGATGGAATTCATTCTTAGGATTTTTTAGCTGCTCCTGCTGCGCTTTACTAAAGGCATTTCCATTTCTGGCCAGTTCCCATTCACGTATCGCATCGAGCAGTTGGTTGGTCTGGCTGTTTTTTCTCAATGCTGCCGGTCTGGCAACCATCGCAAATCCGGCATTATATCCGGCTGCTCTGGATAACATCCATTCCATCTCCGGAAGGGTAGTGTTTTCTGCCAAAAGATACCAGCCCAGCATGTGAGGCATATAATTGCGGTCAAATAAGCCCTGATTATCAATGCGGTACTGTTGCATACTTTCTTTAAAGCCGCCGTACCAGGGCTCACCCCAGTTATAATATGATCCGATATGCCAGTAAAATGTTTTACTCAGACTGGTACCTATTATAAAGTCATGCTTAACCTGATCATATACATCCTTTGCAAAAAGCTCCAGCGCATAATCACCCTGACCGGATGCGAGTGCGCCTTCATGCCCATCCAGATCAAGATGATCCACTCCGGTTTCATTCATCAGATCGGCAATGTTTTTCGCAACTTCTCTTTGCATATCCAGATTTGGGAAGAATACATTGTAGGAATGATCGAATAATTTCCCTACCTGATCTCCGGCCTGATGGGCAGATCTTGCTGTGCCAAATGCACCACGCTGGCAATCCAGTAACAAATATGGGGCAGTACTGCTTACCGATTTATAGCGGATCAACTCAGATCCGATTTTTACGGTATGCAAATTATTCCCTTTTTCATCATTAAAATACTCAGGCGATATTACTTCAATGGTATTTTGATCAGCATCTATATTTCTGTTTAATGTGGAAATTCCTGTAACACTAAGCCTGTTATCCGGGACGGGTGTTATGTAAGGATCATTGGTATTGATGAAATTGGTCAGGGTATGCATGCCCAGATACAAACCTGCCGCATGTGCTTTATCCACACAGTTTTTTAATCCATCTTTTCCATTGGGAAACTGCTCCGGATTTAATACAAAATTACCCCAGCTTTTAAACGGTCCTTCATGATACAGTGAAACCAGTCCGGCACGTTTGGTATACCCGATCATCTCATCAATATCTTTTTCACCATAGGAAGAGATCATATAAGATTTGCCATATAGATCAGACTTTTTAAACCAAACTCCTTTAATGGTCGGATGCGGCAGATTTTCAGCGATCTCAATCTGCTCCAGCCGGTCGAAGGTTTGGGCTTCTTTACATGAAAAAACTGCGATCTTACTTCCAACAACAGTTTCGCCTTTTAATGCTTTAACAGGCATGTCTTTATAAAGCCCGCCCCAGGCATCCACTAAACGCTCGCGATCCCGGTTAATTGAATAGGCTTGTATTTTGCTTCCCCATTTGGATGGAACTGCTGCAATGCCCCTTGCCCAGGTGCTGCCTTCCTTGCTGGGATAATCACCACCCAATGTTTTAATATTTAAGACCTGGATACCAAGGGATGTTTCTCCATCGCGTACCACCCCAATGATCTCACCAATGGTTTTACCTATTGTGTTGGGGAATGGTCCCCAGATGATGGCATCGATTTTACTCTCCGGTATTGCCCTGATGATTTCCAGAACGAGGTGTGTGGCTTTACTTGTTGCCCTGACATCAATACTTACTCCCGTTTCTTTAAAACCAAGGGTGATTTTTTTCTGAACCTGATCATACTTCATTGAACTGGCCTGGTAGCGGATGTCCTTGCTTACCAAAGTAATCAGCGGGGTTAAAGTATCACGGTAGAGGTAATTTTTAGCTGTAGCAGAATTTGATAATTCTGTCAGTGACCCCTGCTTGTTAATGCTCATTTTCAGTTCTCCTGCTGTGAAGCTCACTTGTGCAAAGGAGCTCTGGGACAGGCAGATCAATCCGGCAAAAAGGATTGCATTTCTGATTATAATTAGTTTGGAAAAGATCATTTAGGTTTAACTTTTTAAAAAAATTAAATTAAGTTATTTTTCAGAAAGGTGCTAATTCATACATGAATCTTATTTATCTTAATTTAAATTATGATTTTGCTTTTCAATTTTTAGCTGCATGATGCAACGAAGATTATTTTTAAAAACCTCCGGAATATTTGCCGCAGGTGTGTATGCCTCAAGAGCAAGGGCTATTGCCGGACCATTTATGCCGGGAGAACTCGTACACAATATTCCTGTTGATAAAAAACTGGATCCGCAATGGATAAGATCATTGTTTCAGCGTGGATCCGTAAGTAAATATTTCAAGAGCAAAAATGAGCTTAACTTTATCGGGATGCCTGTTGGGGGAATCAATACCGGTACGGTTTATCTGGGTGGTGATGGTCGCTTATGGTTATGGGATATCTTTAACTCACAACAGGAAGGGGTTGATCCAAAAGCGGTTGATTGGGGTACTGAACTCCATGTAGGTAAGAAGGTCCGCTCGCGGGATGGTTCAGCCTATGTTCAGCCCGCCAGAGATATCCGTCCACTGGAGCAGGGTTTTGCATTTAAGTTTCAATTGGGTAGTAAAACCTTTCTGAAGAAAATGGTGGCGGATGATTGGGATGAGATAGTGTTTGAGGCAACTTATCCAATGGCAACCATTCGCTACATTGCTAAAGATCTGCCAGTAGAAATTACCGCAAATGTGTATTCTCCATTTATCCCATTGGATGAAAAAAAATCCGGGCTTCCCTGCACGATCTATTCATTTTCAATAATAAATAAGTCGGGCCAGACGCTTAGCCTTTCTATTCTTGGATGGCTTGAAAATAAAGTTTCAATTAAATCGGCCGGGCCAAATGCTATTCGACTGAATGAGCTTATAACTAAGGGGAAATTAAAAACTGTTCAGGGGAGTATCAAACTAAATGGTTCCCTACTTCAACTACAGGAACCTGATTTTGGCACTTTAGCTATTGCCGCATTGAACGGAACTTCCAAATCAATTACTGATCTTCAGTTTCCGCTTACGCTAGCCTCTTTTGCTCAGCAGAATGAGAAAATTACAGAGAAGACAATAGACCAGCAACTTGTAGCTGCAGTTCATACCGATTATCAGATAAAACCTGGCTCCAAAGTTGAATCTCATTTTTCTGTTGCCTGGCATTTTGCTAATTTAAAGTTGAATCAGGCTATCCAGGACAGGGGCCGTTACTATGCGAACTGGTTTGGTTCTGCTTCTGATGTTCTGGCTTATGTACATCAGAACTTTTCATCCCTTAGCAGGGATAGTCATTTATGGAAAAAAACCTGGTTTGATTCAAGTCTGCCATGCTGGTTTTTGGAAAGGACCTTTTCAAACATTTCGACTATGGCAACCACAACGGCACATCGATTCCGTTCGGGTAGATTTTATGCATGGGAGGGAGTAGGTTGTTGTGAGGGTACCTGTACACATGTTTGGCAATATGCACAGGCTGTAGGTCGCCTCTTTCCGGGAATTGAAAGGGATACCCGTGAGCGCATTGATCTGGGTTTATCGCTGCAGGAAGATGGGATGATCTGGTACCGTGGTGAGGTAGTTAAAACTGCGGCAATAGATGGTCAGGCTGGCACCATATTGCGTATTTACCGGGAGCATCAGATGAGTACAGATAAGCAGTTCTTAAACAGGAACTGGGAGAAGATCAAGCTTGCAACAGCATGGGTAATCGCTCAGGATAAGAATCAGGATGGAATGGAGGATACCCCAATTGAGAATACCCTGGATGCGGTATGGGATGGGGAAATTGCATGGCTAGTTGGTTTATGCATTGCCGCTGTTAAAGCAGCTGCAGCTATGGCAACAGAGATGAATGATACCCGGTTTAGAAAAGTTTGCGAAGATTATGTGATGAAGGGTAGCAGGAATATGGAAGAGAAACTCTTCAATGGCGAATACTTTATTCACAGACCTGATGAGATTAAAGGCCGGGAAAAGCTTGGATCTTATAATACCTGTCATATTGATCAGGTTTACGGACAAAGTTGGGCGCATCAGGTAGCTCTGGGTCGAATTATTGATAAGGAAAAAACAATTAAGGCGCTTCAGTCCTTATGGAAATATAATTTTACTCCTGATGTTGGACCTTATATAAAAGAACGTCCCGGAGGAAGACCCTATGCACTTGCAGGTGAAGGGGGTTTGGTTATGAATACCAATCCCAAAAATGAAGCAAGACCTTATGGGGATAAAATTACCTGGCAACTGGGTTATTTCCATGAATGTATGAGCGGATTTGAGCATCAGGTAGCCTCACACATGATGGCTGAGGGAATGATTGAAGAATCAATGGTTATAACCCGTATGATCCACGACAGGTATCATGCTGCCAAGAGGAATCCCTTTAATGAAATTGAATGCAGTGATCATTATGCGAGAGCAATGGCGAGCTATGGAACATTTATCACTGCTTGCGGATACGAATATCACGGGCCCAAAGGCCATATGGCTTTTGATCCGAAGTTAAGTCCGGATAAGTTCAAGGCTCCGTTTACTGCTGCTGCAGCCTGGGGTTCATATGAACAGGAAAGGGATGCACAAAAACTAATTGCAAAACTTCAGGTTCATTATGGGGAATTAAGTCTGAATAGTTTTTCAGTGGTAACAAAACATCAGGTTTCTGATCCGGAAGTAAAGCTTGGCGAAAAATTAATTCCGGCAATGTTCTCTAAGGATGGGAACCGATGTAACATCAGGTTTTCTTCTGCTATTAATTTGGGGCCCGGACAAATCCTATTCATAAAAGTATAAGCTATGCAGGTACATAAAGACACCGTTGTTTCAATCCATTATACACTTAAAAATAGTGATGATGTTTTAATACAGGACACTACAGGATATTCACCTGAAAGCTATTTGCATGGGGCAGGAAATATTCTGGCTGCACTTGAAGAAGCTTTGACCGGCAGGCAATCAGGCGATGAGCTGGAGGTAATAATCAATTGCCCCGAAGCTTTTGGCACAATAGATGAGAACTTGATCATTGAAATCAGCAATCAGGACATTCCGGGAATTGATGACCTGCAAAGCGGTGATTATATTGGTTTACCCGATGGACGTGAAGGAATCTTAATTGAGAAAGGCGCTGATTATTCAGTGCTGGATACCAATCACCCATTGGCGGGTGAGCTACTTGTTTATAATCTTAAAATTGTTGAGGTCAGGCCTGCATCATTGGAAGAAATTCAGGCCGGAATCCCAATAGTTGAGCTGAATGCCTGCTCCGGAAAGGAAGGCTGCTGCTGATATTAACTCTTTAATTGAAGAAATCCGGATTAAAGGCAGAAACGCAGAATCCATAGCCCACACAAAGTGTAATTTAACAGTATTTTTATTAAGGATGTCATTGCGAGGAGGCACGACGAAGCAATCCCAAGTTAAGAATCTAATTGAAAATAGAGATTGCTTCGCTGCGCTCGCAATGACAAGAGGCTGCCCTCGCAATGACCAGCACGCATCGTTGTCATTGCGAGGAGGCCCGCCTGACCGGACGGGCAGGCATGACGAAGCAATCCCAAGTTAAGAATCTAATTGAAAATAGAGATTGCTTCGCTGCGCTCGCAATGACAAGTGGCTGCGCTCGCAATGACCAGCACGCATCGTTGTCAATGCGAGGAGGCCCGCCTGACCGGACGGGCAGGCATGACGAAGCAATCCCAAGTTAAGAATCTAATTGAAAATAGAGATTGCTTCGCTGCGCTCGCAATGACAAGAGGCTATGCTCGCAATGACAAGGGGCTGTGCTCGCAATGACAAGCACGCATTGTTGTCATTGCGAGGAGGCACGACGAAGCAATCCCCTTGCATTCAAATATTATTTCACCTTTATTTGGAATATTCATTCCAAATTCTCATTTTTGCTTCGTGGATAAGAAAGAACAGATCATAAAAGCTGCGATGAAGCTCCTTACCGAAAGGGGGGTTCAGGCAACGCCCATGTCGGCGATTGCGAAAGCAGCAAATACTGGTATGGGTACGATCTACAATTATTTTGCGACCAAGGAAGAGTTGATCAATGCGATCTATCTGTACATAAAACGCTCGGAGGTCCCCATGATCGCTAAAACAATAGATCCGGATTCTTCTCTAAAAGCCAGTTTTTTTAGTTTTTACGGTGCTATGGTCGGTTTTTACTTCAAATATCCCGAAAGCTTTGCATTTATGGATCAGTTTCATAGTTCACCAATTATTACAGAAACTACCCGTGCAACAGGCCAGCAGGATTTTCTTCCGGTAATCAGTCTGGTGCAGCAGGGACAAAAAGACGGAATCATTAAAGAGATGGAACTGGATGCTTTGCTGCATTTCCTCGCAGGAACTATTACTACATACGTTCGCTGGATGCAGGCTTCAGGCAAGGAAAATGATCCGGCTTATCTCGAAAAGCAGATGCGTTTGGTTTGGGATGCGATTAAAGAATAAAAAAATTTGACAAATATTGGAATGAACATTCAGTCCAAAAATTAAATATTATGAAGAAATTAAGAGTAATCATAACAGGCGCGACCGGCATGGTAGGCGAAGGTGTATTGCTGCACTGCCTGCAGAGTGATGAGGTGTCGGAAGTTCTGATAATCAACCGTAAACCCTATGGGATAACCCATCCAAAGCTAAACGAGCTTTTGGTAGCAGATTTTAACAGACTGGCAGATTACAGCAATAAGCTTGCAGGGTTTGATGCCTGCTTTTACTGCGCCGGAGTTAGCTCTTTAGGTATGAATGAGGCTGATTATACCCGCATTACCTACGATACCACTTTGAATTTTGCGAAGGTATTGTTAGGACTTAATCCGGCAATGGTATTCAATTTTGTTAGCGGTACTCTTACTAAAAGTGACGGTAAACAGATGTGGCAGCGTGTAAAGGGCCGGACTGAAGATGCGCTGATGGCTCTGGGTTTTAAAGGGCAGTATAATTTCAGGCCGGGATTTATGAAGCCGGTAAAAGGCCAGAAGAATGTGCGCTGGTTCTTTAAACCATTCATTGCAGTATTTCCTTATCTGTTTCCTAAACAATCACTGACTTTACATGAGGTCGGGCAGGCGATGATTCATACTATTACAAAAGGCTATGACAGGCAGGTACTCGAAATCAGTGATATCAAAATTCTGGCGAAATAGAACGCAGAAGTTAAGACAAAATGAAGCGATTATATAAAATTTTTAAGTACACCATGATTATTCTGATTTCTACTACGGCCTTATTAAGCCTTGTTACTATAATTTTCCTGCAGCAGCCCCAATTCGGGCAGGCGGCAACCGGCGAGCGCCTGGAGCGGATGAAAAAGTCGAAGCATTTTCGCGATGGTGCCTTTGCCAACCTGAGCTATACACCCCCTTTAACCGAAGGATATTCTATGACCGGGGTGATGTACAATTTCTTTTTTAAGAAAAACCCGCGGCAAAAACCGCTGAAGGCAATTCCTTCTGTTAAAACAGATCTTAAAAACCTTCCGGCGGATAGTAATGTTGTGGTCTGGTTTGGGCATTCATCCTATTATATGCAGGTCGACGGACTTAAGATTCTAGTTGATCCGGTGTTCAGCGGTAACGCATCCCCAATACCCGGAACAACAAAGGCTTTTGAAGGAACCAATACCTATGGTGTAAATGATCTCCCTGAGATTGATTACCTGCTGATCAGCCATGATCACTACGATCACCTCGATTATTTGACGATTAAAGAACTTAAAGGAAAGGTAAAAAATGTAATCTGTGGTTTAGGAGTGGGGGCATATTTTGAGCAATGGGGACACTCTCCGGGAATCATATCAGAAAGGGATTGGAATGAAACTGTTGCAATAGGCGAGAATATCAAGATTCACACGCTAACTGCACGACATTTCAGCGGTCGTACCTTCAAACGCAACACTACGCTCTGGCTGGCCTACCTTATTGAAACACCAGGACAGAAGATTTTCATTGGCGGCGACGGTGGTTACGACACACACTTCGCTGAGATTGGGAATCGCTTTGGTACTATCGATCTGGCGATACTCGAAAACGGTCAGTATAACCTGGCCTGGCGTGCCATTCATTGCCTTCCGGAGGAAGTAGTGCAGGCTGCCAAAGATCTCAATGCAAAACGAGTGATGCCTGTTCATTCCGGCAAGTTCTCATTGGCTCTTCATAGTTGGGATGAACCGCTAAATGAAGTTTCACGACTCAGTAAGCTGAATGATCTCCACCTCGTTACACCACAGATCGGAGAAGTGGTTTGGATGAATGATGAAGAGCAGGTTTTTGGAGAGTGGTGGAAGGTAGTTGAGACACGATAGCTATCGGGTGAAGGCTTGGAATTCTTGTTGACTAATTTTTCATTCGTATATTGTTGTTAATTACTTATCCAGTGATTAAAACAATATATGAAGAGATATTTTGCACTTTTAATTATTCTGTTTTTGATGAGTGCCTGTGATGATCAGGCAAATCAAAAGGGAACCTTTGGGTATGATCTGGCATTTTTAAAACAATATCATAAGGATCTGGTTCTGTTAAAAGATCCTGAAAGTGATGCACAACTCATCGTTCTTCCAGCTTATCAGGGCCGTGTAATGACCAGTACTTCTGATGGGGAAAAGGGAATTAGCTTTGGATGGCTTAATTATGATCTGATAGCGAAGGGCACTTTCTCAGAACATTTTACCGCTCTTGGTGGTGAGGAAAGGTTTTGGCTCGGACCAGAGGGCGGACAGTTTGCACTCTACTTTAAAAAAGGAGCAGAGTTTACCTTCGACAATTGGTATGTTCCCAAAGCGATCGATTCAGAACCTTTTAACCTCATTTCTGCAAATGCAACAGAAGCAAAGTTTGAAAAGACAATGCATCTGGAAAACTATAGCGGTACCGCTTTTGATCTGAAAGTGAACAGAAATATATCTCTTCTTGAGCAGAATTCGATCAATGAATTATTGGGGATTGAATTGGGTTCAGAGATTCGCTCAGTCGGATTTCAGTCCGAAAATATTTTAACAAATACCGGATCAAAGACCTGGGATCAACAAACAGGCTTACTTTCAATATGGGTATTAAGCATGCTTAAGTCCAATGATCAAACCAATGTGATCATTCCATACAGGAAAGGGGACAGCCTGAGTTTGGGTAAAATTGTAACTGATGATTATTTCGGCAAATTAGGTTCAGACAGATTAAAGATAGAAGATGGCTATCTATTGTTTAAAGCAGATGCAAAACAGCGCAGTAAAATAGGGGTTTCTCCGAAGCGGGCTTTACCGATTGCAGGAAGTTATGATGCAGAAAACAAAGTGCTGACTATTGCCCAGTTTACTTTACCGGAAGGAATTACAAGCTATGTGAATTCTACCTGGAAAATTCAGGATGATCCATTTGTGGGAGATGCGGTAAACGCTTATACAGACGGCCCGATTGACGGAAAACAAATGGGGAAATTCTATGAGATCGAAAGCTCTTCTCCTGCTTTAAGTTTGGCAGCCGGAGCAAATGCAAAACATATTCATCGTACAATTCATCTGAGCGGTCCTGTAGAAAAGCTAAATGAAATTTCGCTGAAATTATTTGGGCTGGGTTTAGATCAGCTAAAATTTTAGTATTTATTTCACTATTGACCTGTTAAAATTAAATTTCAGATAAAATGGTCATTTACATCTAACGCAGTGTGTTTTTAAGAGTCCGATACAAAGCAAGCCCCAATTAAGTTTATAATCATTTTTTATGGTTTCACTGCCTTGAAATCTGCAAAATTTTACCTAAAACAACCGGACTGTTCATAAGCTTTGGCCTAAGCACAAAATCTCCGTTAACGTTTTTTCCGCCTCAGCTGGTGCGGCAGGTACAGTCCTAGCCAAAGCATTAACTTTTATAGCATCAGGTGCAGCGGCGGCATTTTGCTACTTTTCTGCTGCAGGAAAAGTAGAGAGAATAATTATGAGTTAAGAATTTGATCTTTTATTTTCAATTTCCCCAAACACTACTGGATTTATTTATTAATCTCGGTTTTAGACCATTTATGACTTGCATCCAGTTTAAAGGAGCCCAGATATTTCTGGTTCCAGCTATCAGGTGAGATCATGGAAAGAAATAAGGTATCATCAGTTTTACTGTATAAATGATATACCTGTCCCATAACCGGAGTGAAATTATATTTGGCAGAATATACCAGTTCATTTAGCTGAACCTCATTCACCAGCTTTTCGTATTCTTCTTTTAGCTCATCGAATTTTGTTTTAAAATTCTTGTTTGCCAGCTCTGCATTGGATTGCTTCCAGCCGCCTACATTTTCGAGATTTATCGCAGGGGCACTCACATTGCTGCCATAGCTTAATCCCTTTTGATAATAGCCTTTTTCCTTATCCCAAACCACCAGGTCGGGCTTTTCTTCATTTTCTTCCATTTTCTCAGTTGTAAAAGATCAAAAACCCCTCTTTTATCAGGCAAAAATAATTATTGAAACTGATGATTGTTTATATGCAGAATAAAATGACCCGAATATTATTTAGATGATTTGGCAATACAGTAATTTGAAGATTTGGCAATTTGGTAATTTGGAAATGAAGGCAAATTTGTACTGAGAGTCAATAATCTTCAAATCTTCAAATCATCAAATTTTCAAATCAATAGATCTTCAAATCATCAAATTTTCAAATCTCCAAATTATTCTTCCCAAATCAATTATATTTATTCTCAAAATCCATAAAATGAAAAAGCTTCTACTCTGTTTGTTTCTACCTCTAAGTATTTGTGCACAGGACCGCCCTTATGGCAAAATATGGTCAACTCGTTCGCAGGTTATTGCCCAGCATGGGATGGCTGCAACTTCACATCCGCTTTCAACCCAGGTTGCGCTCGACGTATTAAAGGCCGGTGGTAATGCAATTGATGCAGCCATTGCGGCCAATGCAATGGAGGGTGTAGTTGAGCCTCACATGAATGGAATAGGAGGTGATCTTTATGCTATAGTCTGGGATGCAAAAACAAAAAAACTATATGGGTTAAATGGTTCAGGACGTTCTCCAAAATCATTAACTCTGGATGAGTTCAGAAAAAGAGGGATCACACATATTCCTTCCCGTGGTCCATTGCCTGTTTCTGTTCCGGGTTGTGTGGATGCCTGGTTTGAGTTGAATCAAAAGTTCGGATCAATGCCCATGAGCAAGGTGCTTGAAAAGGCTGTTTCATACGCCAGAAATGGATTTCCTGTACATGGTGAATTAGCCAACTCTTTAAAAAATGTAAGGTCTTTATATGATCAATATCCCAATGTTGCTCAACATTATTATCCTAAAGGCAAGGTGCCGGTCGAAGGCGATGTATTCAAAAACCCT
Source organism: Pedobacter sp. (assembly GCA_036676565.1). Classification (GTDB taxonomy): domain Bacteria; phylum Bacteroidota; class Bacteroidia; order Sphingobacteriales; family Sphingobacteriaceae; genus Daejeonella. The sequence goes on along the minus strand of JAKFCP010000011.1, from coordinate 71,130 downwards.
AATCTTGCCAATACACTGGAAAGGATAGGTAATGAAGGCCGTGATGTGTTTTATAAAGGAACTATGGCACGTACAATTGATGCCTTTATGAAAAAAAACGGGGGATTTCTGAGTTATGAGGATATGGCTTCACATACTTCTACCTGGATTGATCCGGTATCTGTGAATTACAGGGGTTATGATATATGGGAATTACCTCCCAACGGTCAGGGTATAGCTGCTTTGCAAATGCTCAATATTTTGGAAGGTTATGATTTTTCAAAGATCAAATTGGGGAGTGCTGAGCATGTACACTTGTTTACAGAAGCAAAAAAACTGGCATTTGAAGATCGGGCAAAATTCTATTCTGACATGGAATTTGCCAAAGTTCCGGTAAAAGAGTTGATCTCTGAAGCTTATGCGGCTGAGAGAAGAAAGCTTATAGACCCTGATAAAGCCTCTGAGCGTTTAGATGCAGGAAATCCGGCAATGAAAGACGGGGATACCATTTATCTTACAGTTGCCGATAAGGACGGGAATATGGTTTCCCTGATTCAGAGTAATTTCAGAGGTTTTGGTTCCGGAATGATGCCCGACGGTTTAGGTTTTATGTTTCAGGATCGCGGAGAGCTTTTTAATGTGATGAAAGAGGGTGAAAATAATACTTATGCACCGGGGAAAAGACCATTCCAAACCATCATACCGGCATTTATGACTAAGGATGGCCAACCGGTGATGAGTTTTGGCGTTATGGGCGGAGCTTTTCAGCCATTGGGACATGTGCAGATCGTGATGAATATCGTAGACTTTGGTTTAAATCTTCAGGAAGCAGGAGATTTTCCGAGGATAAACCATGAAGGGTCTTCTGAACCTACTGGTGAAGGCATGGCTCCCAAAGGCGGAATGATCACCCTTGAAAGTGGTTATTCCTATGATGTGATCAGGGAATTAATGCAAAAGGGTCATCAGGTTGGATATATCAACGGGATGTATGGCGGTTATCAGGCAATCCGATGGGATCCGGTTCGGAAAGTTTATTTCGGGGCATCAGAATCACGCAAGGACGGACAGGCAGCAGGATATTGATTAAGCTAAAAGCTAAAAGCTGAAAGCCAAAAGCAAAGAGGCTATTTAATCTGGAATTCTTATCTCTAAATTTATTGATTATCAATCCTTAATATGGAATTTGTTGAAACTATTTTAAAGCAGATCTGGGGCTTTTTTAGTCTTGATGGGCTTATTGAAATTATAAATTCAGGAGATTATAAGACCCTGCTTACCTATGAAGGTATTACCAGGGCAATTGCACCTTTGCTTCCCATTATTTTGATACTTGAGTTGATCAGGGGACTTCTCTACAAGCAGTTTAAGGTTGTTACTTATAAGATATCTTTCTTTTCTTATGTATTTAATTCAATTATTGGCAGGTACATTTCCATAGGAATGACTATGGTTTGTATTGGCATTTTTGAAAAGTATGCAATAATCAACATTCAGTTTACCTGGTACTGGTTTATCTATGGCTATATTATCTGGGAACTGGCTCACTTTGTTTATCATTATTTCGGGCATAAGGTTAGATTATTCTGGTGTTTACACTCCACCCATCATGCTCCTGAAAGCATGAATCTGGCTGTTTCTCATGCCCATTTCTTCCTTGAAGCACCATATGCAGATATAATCAGGACTACAATCTGTATGCTGGCAGGCGTACCTCCGGCAATGCTATTTGTAATTATGTTTATTGATGGTACCTGGGGTTCATTTATTCATATAGGAGAATCGATGATGAAAGATGGACGAATGGGAGTCCTGGGAAAATTTATTTTAACACCCTCACACCACCGTGTGCATCATGCCAAAAATATCGAGTACATGGATATGAATTACTGTAACCTGTTGAATATCTGGGATAAAGTATTTAAAACATATCAGCCCGAAAAGGATGGTATTAACATTCAATATGGAATTACAAGGGAAATGAAACCCAACAGTTTTCTGGATTCCTATTTTGGAGAGATTACTGCACTGGCAAAGGATGTTTATCGTGCTCCGGGGATTAGGAATAAATTCTTATATGTTTTTATGCCCCCCGGCTGGAGCCATACAGGCGATCATAAAACCGTTGGAGCGCTTCGAAAGGCAATTGAATTGGAAAATGATGGTTAATACTTGAAGATTTATAAAAAATCTTCCCGCATCGGACTGAATGTATCGATAAGAATTCCTGCTTCAAGGCAGAGAACACCATGAATCAGGTTTGAAGTTACAAGAAATGCATCGCCTCCTTTAAGTACTTGTTTTTTGCCATCAATTGTCACTTCGAACCTCCCACTTTGCACATGAGTGATCTGAACATGTGGGTGTTTGTGCAGGGGGCCAACGCCGCCCTTTTCAAATTTGATCTTCACGATCATCAGGCTTGGATCATGAGCCATGATCTTTCTCTGAACACCCTCATCAATTTGTTCCCATTCAATTTTTTCGTCTTCGATAAAATGTTTCGTCATTCTTAAGGTTTGGAGGTTTGTGCAAAGATAGGGCATTGCAGGTAAGTTAGTATGAGAACAAGGACCGATAGCTATCGGGTACGAAAGGATTGATCATGGATTTGTTGACCAGATGGATGCATCTTTTACAAAAACCCGCCGGTTTAATTTTAATTGCGCTACAATCAACTCAGCGAGATCTTCAGGATGCATTACTCTTTCCTCATTATTATTAAGGAGATTTGAGCGAATAGCCAGGTCAGTTACAACAGTGCTGGGAGTCATTGCTGTAACCCGAATATTATGTTTTCTGACTTCCTGCATCAATGATTCAGTTAGTCCCATGACACCAAATTTTGAGGCACTATATGCACTTGTAAGGGCACTTCCTTTTAAACCGGCGGTAGATGATATGTTGATGATATCTCCCGTTTGTCTGTCGATCATTTGAGGTAGAACAGCTCGTGTTACATAGTAAACTCCAAACAGATTAACTTTGATCTGTTCTTCCCATTCTGCTGGTTCCAATTCGAGAAATTTCCCAAATTTTCCTATTCCAGCATTATTAATGAGTATATCCACTTTTCCCAGGTCATTCGTAATGGAGTCTACTGCTCTATTTACAGAGTCTAAATTACTGACATCAGCAATTGAGATGCTGCATTTATGGCCTGCAGTCTGAAGTTCATCTGCCAGGTTTTGTAAGTCTTTTTCGGTACGGGCTAAAAGTCCGACATGTACTCCTTCAGCGGCTAGTGCCAATGCAATTGCACGTCCTATTCCTTTACCTGCGCCGGTAATTAATGCGGTTTTTCCTTTTAATGATTCCATTGCTTTAAAATTTCTCTTTTACAAATTGACGGGATTTTATTGAATGGATCGTCATTACGGAGTAAGATAATACACTATGGCTCTTTTTTCATGAAGATATATAATCCCGTTTGATTTGAATTGTACTTTGTAATCTGTTTGTATTCAATTACGTTCCGGCTACTTTGTTTTATACAAAAAAACAGGTTTGTCCTCTGTTTATTCAATGATTTGGCTTTTTATTATTAATTGCTGTTTAGTTTGTTTAAAAAGCAAGTAAGTAGTAGTTTTATTTCCAATAATTTAATAAACCATTTAAGCTAGAAATGAGAAACTTTAAAAGCACATTTTCGATTTTTGCCATTGCAGTCTTTACTGCTATGGTATTGTTTTCCTCCTGTAAACCCAAAAAGATTATCAGCCAGGCACCAGCGGCACCCGTACCTTCCAGTGTTCAGGATGCACCAAAGGCGGCTGCAGTTGTTGAGTCCGATACTGATGGTGATGGCATACCTGATTCAAAAGATAATTGCCCGAATAAGGCAGGTTCTTCTGTCAATGGTGGTTGCCCCGAGACTGTTGCTTCGGAGCCAACATTCAATTATAAAAATATATTGTTTGAGTTTAACTCCTCAGTGCTGAAAACTTCATCCTATTCAGTACTGGATGAAATTGCCAGAGAAATGAAAAAATTTCCATCGATGAGCTTTAATCTGAACGGACATTCTTCAGCTGAAGGTACTGAGCAGAGGAACATGACTCTTTCTGTTGACAGAGCCACTGCGGTGAAAAGCTATCTTGTAACAGCAGGTATTAATGCTAATAATCTGATTACAAAAGGTTTTGGAGAATCAATGCCCCTTACTTCCAATGATACTGAATCCGGCAGACAGTTAAATCGAAGAGTAGAAATTAAGAAAAGGTAATTTTATAATTTTATTGCAGGAAAGGGTGTTCAATTATTTTGGACACCCTTTTGTTGTAAATTGGTATTAGGGACTGCAAATCTGTGGGGAATTGGAATAGGGAATTAGGTGTAGATATTAGTTAATCATTAAGAAAGGAATTTTATGAAAATTGCAATTATTTCAGGAAGTGCCAGGCCAGGGAGACAATCTCATCAGGTCGCACTGGAGGTTAAAAATCGATTAGACGAGCTTGCGGTCGATAATTGGTTATGGGATGTTAAAGAAACGAATCTTCCTTTATTGGATTATACATTTGATTCCCATCCTTCACCCGGGGAAACCTTAAAGAATCTTAAATCCCGGCTGGATGAAACTAATATTTTCCTTATCGTATCACCTGAACACAATGGTAGTTATCCCGGCAGTCTGAAAAATAGCATGGATTACTTTTTTCAGGAATATTCACAAAAGGTGTTTGGGATTGTGAGTGTTTCGGCAGGTATGCTGGGAGGAATAAGTGCAGCCAAAAATCTGCAACAGTATGTTAATACCTTGCAGGGGATTGTTTATCCGCCATATCTTATCACACCAAAGGTACAGAGTTTGTTCTCCAATGGAGTTTTATCTGATGATAGTTATGCCGGTAGGATGGATAAGTTTCTGAGAGATTTTCTGGCATTTGCAAAAAAGATGTAATGAGGTGGGGACCCGATAGCTATCGGGTAGGAAATATGGGGGTAGGGAGTAGTGTAATATATTTTTTTAAAAATTCATCTTAAATTCATGTTGGACATCCATTTTTAAATAATAATCGTAATGATATTATGATAGCAATGGATATACATGTTGAAGATTCGAATAAAAGTAGAATCGGAAGGAGCAGAAAACTCCGCTTATCAGAGGACAAACTGATTGAAGGTTTGAAAAATATGGATGGAAGTGCAATGTCTGCTCTTTACCGGATGTATTCAGATTCCTTGTACAGAGTTATTTCTACCATAGTGGTAATTGAAGAGGTTGCTCAGGACTTGCTTCAGGAGACCTTTATAAAGATCTGGAAGTCATTTAAACAATATGATCCCGGAAAGGGCAGGCTTTACACCTGGATGGCAAGATTAGCACGGAATATTTCAATAGACTACTTGAGAAGCGTTAATTACCGAAATTATACGGTCAGTGAAAATCTATCTGAATCAACTCAGCAGATCGATCAGAAATTTCAGGTTTCGTATAATCCTGAATTGATTGGAGTAAAAGATATGACCAACATACTCAATGAGGATCAGCGACTAGCTTTGGATCTAATCTACTTTAAAGGTTATACACATGTTCAGGCTGCCGAAGAACTAAATATTACAGTTGGTATTTTGCGATCCAGGCTTCAATCATCAATTACCGAACTCCGGAGGACATTTAACAGGGAATACCTGGCGTAGATTGTTGCCAAATTGTAATTACGAATTGGGAATTACGAATTACCGGTTCCCAGTGTCCCATTTCCATTCTCTTTTTTGGTAATGGGAAATGGGAAATAGGCAATGGATCTAAACGCTGCACTATTGCCCGTTGTTGCTTGTCTGTTCCCATTCCCAATTCCCTATTTCCCATTCCCTACTTCCAAACGAACCAGTATTTAATCTCACTACTCACTACTCACTACTCACTACTCAATACTCAAACTCCTTTGAGTATCCCATTCCCCAATCGGGAAAAATAATCCCATATATTTTCCTCAATTTTGTCAAAAAACCCTCTTTTTAGTCTTTCTGGCGCTTGGTCTGCTATTTGTCTATGGATTATCAAACATTGATAAAATTTAAAACAGACATAAACAAAAAGATGAAAAAAGTAATTATCACCTTCGCATTAATCGCAGTATCATTATTAAGTACCAAATCATTTGCACAGACTGCAAATTTGAACATCACCATTTCTGATGTACTTTCATTCAGTGTAACTCAGCCGGCATCATTGGATGTTAACTTCGATACAGAGACAAAATATACTAATGGTATCACTGCATTGGCAACAGACCATGTGAGTGTAACCAGTTCAAGAGGATATGTGGTTAAGGCAATTGCAGGAACAGTAACCGGTTCGGCAGCAATCGCACCTGGATCAGTAAAGATCACTTCAGCAGTTGGAGCAACAAACAGTGGTAATACAGCAGGTATCACTTACGGTTCAGCAGTAACTTTACCGGTATCAGGTGGAACAGCAGCAACAGTTATTACAGCAGCGAACACTTCATGGAATGGTTCAAACTCTACGAACAAATTCAACATTTCTTACCTGATCGGTGCAGGTGGCGCATATGCAGGTAAAGCAACAGGTTTAAATGTGGTTCCTGTAGTTTATACAGTGACACAACAGTAATCTAGCGAATTGAATGGGTGGTATAATATCACTCATTCAATGCTCATTTTAATACATGACATTAATTTCAAGATGAAAAAGGCATTGATTTTTTTTGTATTCCTTTTCATAGCGATGGCTCATGCTGTGGTGTATGCACAGACTCCGGGTTTAAGCATTAAATTATTAGATGCATTATCCTTTACTATAAGTCAGCCAGAAGGTTTTGATTTGGAATACATAAATACAGGAAGAACGAAAAACTGGCTTGTTGCGAAAATTCCTGATCATATTACAGTGATCAGTTCAAGAGGCTATGTAGTAAAGGCTGTTTCGGGTGATTCTAATGGTAAAGAATCCAAAGTAAGTCTTACATCCCATATCAGTAAAACAAATAAGGGAAATACCTCCGGGCTTGTGTTTGGAAGAAGTGTTCAATTGCATTCAGCTAACGGGAGTGCTGCAACAGTTATTTCTGCTTCGAATACTTCCTGGAATGGAATCAATCCTGAAAATAAATTTGACATAGATTATTCTTTAGAGGCACCAAAAACTTCGGGAAATGGGGAAAATCCACCAACAATTCCTGTGATTTTTACTGTTCTTCAGCCCTGAGGATTTAAGGAAAATTATGTCAGATAATGATAAAACGGGAATTGGTTTAAAACATTCAGCAGGGATTTTCATAACAAACATAAACATTAATATAAATCAGGATTTATATTAGTTTATGAAAATTAAGGTAGTATTGACATTATTTATTGAATCTGAGCTTGCCTTGATTGCCTCAATATGAAGAAAATATTAATTATTACAGTATTTTCATTCTTTATCCAGTATAGCAAAACAGCTTATTCACAGGGTACCAGCCTTAATATTACCTTATCTCCAACAGTTATATCTGTCAGAATAAGCGATCCTCCAGCAATTGAAGTAAGCAGCAGAGGGTATGCAAGATATGATGAGGGGATCAATGCGATAGTTAAGGATCACATTAATATTGTAAGTTCGGGAGCATATATTGTAAAAGTTGCGATCGGAGATATAACAGGTGATTCGAAATTGGGTAGAAATTCGATAAAAATTACTCCGCAACTGGGTTCCGGGAACAGGGGTAATCTGGATGGACTCATTATCAATTCAGCACTACCTCCAAATTTTCAGATAAATAAGCAAATAACAATTATTGAAGCAGATCATGCATCCTGGAATGGTAAGGATTCAGCCAATACTTTCAATATTTCCTATATAATTGGCGCAGATGGTGCTTTTGCAGGTAGAATACCCGGTACAAGTGTCATTCCTGTTATTTATACTGTTATTCTAAAATAGAACGATCCAGTTTCGGGATTAGATTCTATCTCATATTAATTCATTCAGTTTTTTGGCCCCCTGATTATGGAAAATTGTCAGGAAGAATGATTGAACTTAATATCGGTTTCAATTCCGTTCAATTATAATACTCATATCTTCCATCTTCCTTAAATATCAATTGTAATAGGATTTAATCTCAATACTCATTACTCAATACTCACTACTATTCTGAGTATCCAATTCCCCAATTGGGAAAATATATCCCACAAAATATATCCATATTATTCTAAAAACACTGTTTTTATACTCTTTGGCGCATTGGTCTATAATTTGTCTATATACTATCAATACCGACAAATTAAAATAACAGAAATATTAAAATCATGAACAAAGTAATTATAACCTTCGCAATTTTAGCAGTATCTTTATTAAGCACTAAATCATTTGCGCAGACTGCAAATCTAAACATCACATTATCTGATGTATTATCATTCAGCGTAACACAACCGGCATCATTGGATGTAAATTTCGACACTGAAGCAAAATATACCAATGGTATCACAGCATTGGCAACTGACCATGTGAGTGTAACCAGTTCAAGAGGCTATGTGGTTAAAGCGATCGCAGGAACAGTAACAGGATCAGCGGCTTTAGCACCAGGATCAGTTAAGATTACTTCTTCGATTGGTGCTACAAACAATGGTAACACTGCAGGTATCACTTACGGTTCTTCAGTTACACTTCCTGCTTCTGGTACAAGTCCGGCAACAGTGATTACAGCAACCAACAGTTCATGGAGCGGATCAAACCCTACGAACAAATTCAATATTTCCTATCTGATTGGTGCAGGTGGAGCATATGCAGGTAAAGCAACAGGTTTAAATGTGATTCCTGTAACATATACAGTAACACAGCCGTAAGATAAAACAGCAGTTTTATCGTTATATTGAGGCCTTTTTAAAGGCCTTTTTTATATACTAGTTATGAAAAGAAATATTTTCTATATCCTTTGTGTTTTGATGCTTGCTTTTAGTCAGAATCTTCTGGCACAGGCCGGTATGACAGTCAGCCCGGGTAAGTTGTATTACAAACTTGCACCGGGTGGTGCAGGCACACAAAAAATAGTCGTAAGTAATCCAAACAACAAAGATCTTGAGATCGGCGTTTCTTTGAATGACTGGGATTATGACTCTCTGGGGAATAACCAGACCTATGACGCAGGAACTCTTAAAACATCAGCTACTGAATGGATCAGGGTTATGCCAGGGTCATATTTTACTCTCAGACCAGGTGAAAAACGTGAACTCGATGTTGTATTTAGTGTTCCTGCAGATGCAAATACGGAAATCCCGGTACATACAGCAATGATGTTTTTAACCCAGCTTAACCCTGGTGATGGAAGGGCAGCAGATGGAACTTCGATTAAAGTAAGCGTAAGAATGGGGGTAAAGATCTATCATTCATTTTCACAATCTGATGTAAGGGACATTGAGGTATTGAATTTTACTGATGTTCTACCTGATAAAGATGATAAGACCTCGAGTGGATATCTTGAGTTAAAGCTTCATAATACCGGTAAGCAATGGCTTGAAGGAAAGGTTAAATGGGAAATCCTGAATACCCAGACCGGAGAAAAAAAGAAACTGGATGATCAGGAGATATTTTCTTTACCCGGTGATCAGCGACTTGTCAGACAAGCCCTTCCTTTAAATCTTGCAAAGGGTAAATACACTGCAACCGCTATCATCAATTATGGTGATAAGGATGAGTTGAAACTTGTGGAACTCGAATTCCAGAGATAATTAAATAATCAGATGAAAAATATATTCGGAGTTATCTTTAAGATTGGCAAACTTCAACTGGCGATACTAGTTGCAAGTTTTTTGTTCCTGACAACTAAGGGAAATGCACAATCAATAAGCAGTTTTTTGGGTACTCCTGTTACATTTAATACAAGTGCTGATATTTTAACGAATATTACCAGCAACAATTACCTGACTTTACAGTATAATTTGAATTCAAACAGTCAATCGGGATGGACAGTTCATATTCAGGCAAACAATGATTTTAGTAATGGTACTGCAACTATTGCTGCTTCATTTGTTTCATTGAACTATGCATCTGCTGTTGGTGGTCCTAACGGAACAAGCAGCCGTGGATATCAGACACTAAGTACATCTGCAGCGATGTCTATGATTAATTCTACAGGGAATATAACCGGGGGAAATCGTTCTTTCCAGCAGAAATTTGATATGAGAGTTACTGGTGGAAATCACCTGAATGTAGGTTCCGGCACCTACAGTACAACATTAACTGTTTCTATATACGACAGAAACGGTGTCTTGATGGCAACAAATAGTAACGTTCAGGTTTCCTTTGTTGTAAATTATAGCAGTACCTGTCAGGGAGCGACATTGAATACCTATTCAAGCACCCAGGGAACGTTTAATACTTATGCTGAGCAAATGGCCGGAGCAACAGTTACAGATGCTCTGAGTGTACAATATTCTCCAAATGGGGCTACATGTGACGAATGGAGTTTAAATGTGAGAGCCGCCGGTAATTTTACGAACGGAAGTGAGTCAGTAGCACCTCAATTTTTTTCATTACGTTTTAACCGGGTTAGTACGGGTACCCCAACTGCTGTACAGATTGGGGTAGATAATACGCCTGTTGTTTTAAACAATACAGATGTTGTACTCATAAATGGGTCAAATGCTCCTTTTGGGGCTTACGTTTTTACAGAACATAAATTTGACATGCTGATTCAGGGAGGAAATCACCTGATGGTTCCTAATGGAACTTATACCGGAACCTTGATTTTTTCATTGTATAATTCAAATAATGTGCTGGTTTCTACAAGCACAGTTGCTGTTTCATTCATGGTAAACGCTGTTTCAAACAGTCTGACACTCGAACTTCAAAACTCAGCCAATGAGATCAATCTGGTTTTTAATACACTGGAGAGTTATATGAATGGTGTATCAGTAACTAAATCCAGAGGTATGAGGGTAGTTGGCTATCAGCCATATCAGGTATTGATTAAGACCAGTGGATTAAATTTAGTCGGATCAGAAAATAATACCATACCTGTGGCGGCAGTGAATGTTCAAACCACAAAATATACTTCCAGTTCCGGTGGCATATCTACTTTTACCAGGGCGCTTTCTACTGCTGATCAGATCATAGTTACGAATCCGATGGTTGATTATACTCAACAGGTTGTAGAGTATGATTTAAGGTATTATACGACTGCGAATGACAGCAGGCTGGCAGGTAAAACCGGCACCTTTAATACAACTGTTTTATTTGTAATTATTCCTCAATAACGTTCTATAATTAGAAATCGAATAGATTTTTCAGAATCTTTAAAGTGAAAAAGAGAATTTCAGATTTTTTATGCAATCCATTTTGCCTGAATAGACTACTCTCTGGATTTAGAATAAAGCCGGAGGTATTCTCTTTTGCTCTTTTTTTCATAGTGTTTTTTTCATTTTCCATTTTAAATTCTGTTGAACTTAAAGCGCAATCAAATGATTCAACAATTGTTTTAATACCTTCTAAGCCACTGGTTAGTGCATCCAATGAAGAACTTATTGACCTCACTTTAAAACTGGTAAATAAAAGATCTGTGCCCTTAAACGGTACGATAAGCATCAACCCTGAGAAAAGTATCAACCTGATCAGTAAGAATAAAACAGCAGTTTCCATCAAACCGGGGGATAGTTTATTCATTCCTGTAAAAGTATTTATTACAAAAAAGACAGTTTCAGGGCAGACACATGTAATAAGATTTGTACTGTCTGATGAAGCAAATAATCTGATTATTGCTACCGAAACAAAAGTGCAGGTTTCTGTTAAGAGAAATGTAAACATGTTTTCACTGGTTTCAAGTATTCTGATCGATGCTTCTACCGACTCCATAAGAATACCTGTCAGAATCTCTAATCCGGGTAATACTGCCCAGCGTGTAACATTAATTAATCGCTTTCCTTCTGTCTTTCAGAATCAGGCTTTTCATTCTACCCTTGATTTTACGATCCAGCCATCTGCAGATACCTTAATAACGATTACAAAGCCCGTTACGAGAAAAATGTTCCAGTCTGAAGGGTTTGATGTAACCTTTACAGGGCTTTACTCCAATGGTGACGTATTCGGAATGGCCTACGTCAGAGTCCAAAGCGGCAGGAGTGACCGTGCTTATCATGACCCTAATTTAAGTGATTCGTATAATGCCAACAGCATTTCACTGAGTTCGCAGGGAATGTTCTCAAGCAATGAATCTTATCTTCTGAACGGACAGGGTAATCTTGAACTTAAATCGGGTAGATTAGGTTATAGTCTTGATTATACCGATTGGAAGAATGCTTACTCACCCCCTATGATGAGAAATACCTGGCTTAGCTATGAAACCGGTAATATGGGGATAACTGCAGGAAACATCAACAAGAATATGGATATCAACCTTAGCGGGAGAGGGGCTAATCTATTTTTGAACGATACTACAAATAATGATTCTTATGATGTAGGTTTTTTGGATGGAAATTCTAATTTGATTGGAAGGGAATCTTATAATTTTTTGCCTTCAGGTAGTGCAGGATGGGCCGGCTATACTCACAGAAATGAAAATTCGGAGTTTTCAACGAGTGTGATTTATGAAGTAAGCCCGCTGCAGAATTCAAATAGCGCCATATTGGGAAATAGTTACACTCTCACTAAATTTAAAGGCTTACGCATAGTAGCTAATCTGAGTGCAGGACATACACAGCAGCGTGATAGTATCAGTTTGGTAAAGCCAAGTTTTGCTTCCGGATTGAATATTACTGGAACAATTAAGAAAATAGTAATCAACAGTTCAAATTATTTCAGTTCAGGATATTATCCGGGAATGAGGAGAGGTGCTTTATCATTTAATGAACGGATTACCTTTATGAGGGAAAGATCCAATATCTGGGCAGGATTTGATTATAATTTTTATGCACCTAAAACTTTCTCAACTTTCAGGTTGTTTATGCCTAAGTTTAGTACTCTGAGGGCTGAAATAGGAATGTCGGGCACCATTTTTAAAAAAATGATAGCCTCTGTTTCACCGCTTTATTTTCAGGAATCAAATAATGCATTCCGTTTACCGGGTTCAACTAAAGAAGTTCATACCTTAAGCTACTGGAATATTAACTCATCATTTAATTATCCAATATCAAATAATCAGTACCTGTCATTAAATGCCGAAAGTGGCTATTTCAGTACTTCTTTTAACGAACAGCTTCGTTTTCACTTTCGTTCCAACCTCAACTATAAGAGAGGGATATTTAACCTGAGTTCTACCCTGCAGTTTGGAACATTTTATATTGGCGAAGCAGTAAATAATTTTCTCAGGAGTCAGGATTCACCAAGGATTTTCAGCATTATCCCAACGGTTCGAAAGAATTTTTACAGGGATAAGCTAAGAATGGAAGCAGGATTAGCATTAATGAATAATTCATCTTATGGCAGCAGCAGTTTTCTAACCGGCCGGGCAGAGTATGATATTTTACCAAAATCCAGTATTTATACTTCGGTAAATCATAACCGGTTTAGTAATTATCAGTTCAGTTTACTGGAGGTAGGTATTACTCAAAAACTTGCCTTACCTAAAGCAGGTGCTGTAAATAGTGATTTGGAAGTAGTTGTGTATAAGGATATGAACCAGAATAATATTTTTGATCAGGGTGATACCAGGGCAGAAGGCCATCTCCTTTATATTAACGATGTCGCTTTCATTACAGATGCTTCAGGATCAGTTGTTTATAAGAAATTACCTTATGAGAGTTATCGTATCAGTATATCAAATATCAAAGGCTGGTATGCACCTGATCAGTATATCAACCTTGACAAAAAGAAACACAGACTTGAAATTCCTCTTAAAAGAACAGGAACTATTAAAGGAAATTTAGTTTATAGCTTCGATCAGTTCAGTTATGAGATCAATCGAAATTTACAGGGAATAACTGTAGTTGCAACTGATGAAAACAATGTTCGTTATGTTACCAAGACCAATCTGGAAGGCCAGCTCATCTTTTATCTCCCGATAGGCAAGTACACACTTTCTGTGGATAGTACTAATCTGCCTCCGGAAGTAGAAGTTGAGAAGAATATCCCTCAGGTAATTCTTGATTCTGAAAGTCCGGCAAATCTTACTATTAAGTTGATTATCAAGCCAAGAAAGATTGAGACTAAGAAATTCGTCTCGCCAAATAAATTGCCTAATAAGTAAAAATATTTCTTTGACAATTGTAACCTTTTCATATATTTATCGTAAGAGAATATATGAAAGTCTTACTGAGCTTTGTACTTTTCTTTTTTATTGCCGCTGAAATTCAGGCTCAGGTGGCTAGTACATCCTTGTACATTACTCTTTCTGATATTCAATCTGTACGGATTGTTGAACTTCCTTCACAATCAAAGGCTGTTTTTTCTGAAAAAAAACCCGGTAAAGGGAAGATTACAATACTAAATCCTTCTGCCTCACAGGTTCGCAAATTTGAATCCCTAACTGAAATTGATGAATCTGAATATCAACAGGACAATTTGGGAATCCAAAAGGAAATTCCCTCTGTAATGTATTCTGGTTCAGGGATTAATATGCAAATGGCAAATAACAGTCAAGGTGCCAAAAGAGGCATTCCTTTGGTCGTATATCAGATAGATCCACGTTAGTAGAATCTCAATCTTAAATATTCTATTTTTTTTCTACCTTATCCTTACCTTATAATAGGATAAGATGCTTTCAAATTTCTTCAGATATAAGTTGTTGTATGCTCTGTTTTTGGGTTTACTGTATTCCTGTGATTGTTTTTCAAATATTATTGAACCTAAATTTCAGGTAATTGCATTTTATACAGGGAAAAATGATCAGGCTCATATCAGTTATGTTTCAGAGGCCCTTAGTTGGTTTCCAAAAATTGCAGAAGAGAATAATTTTGGGTTTACTGCCACAAATGACTGGAATAATTTGAATGCTGAATTTCTTGCAAGGTATCAGGTCGTACTTTTTTTGGATACCCGTCCTGAGAAACCGGAGCAAAGGGAAGCTTTTCGAAAATACATGGAGGCAGGCGGTGCCTGGATGGGATTTCATTTTTCAGCATTTGCCCTAAGTCCTTCAGCATACCCTCAAAACTGGGATTGGTATCATGAAGATTTTTTGGGATCGGGTCAGTACAGCAGTAATACCTGGAGACCAACATCCGCCACGTTGCGGTTCGAGGATACTAAACACCCAATAGCTAAAAAATTGCCCCGCAAATTTCTGTCAGCTCCAAATGAGTGGTACAGATGGAAAAATGATCTGAAAGCAAATCCCAATATAAAAATTCTGTTATCCATAGATCCGAAGAGTTTTCCGCTTGGTACAGGCCCTAAGCCTCATGAGATCTGGCATGAGGGTTATTATCCTGTAGTATGGACCAATACCAGATACAGAATGTTATACGTTAATATGGGACATAATGATATTGATTATGAGCATAAATTTGACCGGACTAACCGTACACTTTCATTTACTTTCGATAATGTATCGCAGAATAAAATGATTACAAATGCCATTCTATGGTTAGGGAGTAAATAGAACTGTATTTTTGTACTCACATATTCCTTGTAATTTTGAAGATCTTTTTAACTCTTTCATTTCTTTTATTCTTGCTTCCTGCATTTTCTCAGGAGCTATTCCAGATTGAAAACGGAATTAAATATGATAATTCCAGGGTACAGCCATTTATGCAGTCGCTCAACTCCGGGAATGATTTTGTACTGGCATTTCGCACCTATTTTCCTGGTGAGGAAGCATCATCAGCTAAGTATTTTATTTTAGCAGGTAGAGGTGAACAACTTAGGGCATACTCATATTCGGGTGTAAAAGATATGTTAAAAGACCTGAATCTATCAGCCAATTCACTCGATCAGATCTGGAGAACCTTTAAGCAGAATGAGCTCTTCAGAATAAGGGATGAGAAAGATATTCCAAATTTTTGTGCTAAAAAGTATGATATCTATGAATCGTATACTTATGAATTCACAATCCTCTCGAAGGGGCGTATGAAGGTTTTGTCTTATTATAGCCCTGAATATTATATTGAAGCCTGCTATGGAATATCCGAAAGACAAAATATAATAAACTCTGTAGCGATAATTAATCTTCTTGCACCTGGATACTGATCAGGAGGCATTCAACTGCTGAATCTTTTTCCGTTCTCCAACGATCCACACGATATCACCCCATTCAAAGATCATTTGAGAATTTGGGTTTAAAATTCTTTCGTGATTTCTTTCTATACCAATGATAAGCCCATTTGTTCTTTCGCGGATGCCCGAGTTGCGTACAGTATGTCCTTTCAGCTTATTGTGTTCATCGACAACGATTTTTTGAACTACGATATCTTCAACATTATATTCACCGGTATCAATATTTTCGGTCGCATCAAATACAGGTTTGAACTGCTGCATTTGTTCATCACTTGCAATTATTCCAACATGGTCGAAAGGAAGTAGCTTGTTAAATCGGGATGGTGCATAAATCAATTTGTCGCCACGTTTAATATAAGCAATATTTACACCATATTTTTCCCGCCATGCCAGCTCTTCCAGATTTTTTCCTATAAAATCAGCATTCTGATCGACCTGCATATCAACCATATGGGCTTCCCATGGAATAAGCCCGGACTCCGGTTTAAAATGTTTTCTAAGGATCTTTTCAGAATATGCATTCTCTTCTTCAGCAATTTCTCTTGCATTAAAATTTGATAGGAAACGTCCTTCAAGCCTTTGATAAAAGCGCTGTAATCGCTGAGAGAAAAGCATCAAAACGACTACTATGAGTGGCATAGCGATAAGAATGGCAACCATTGCAGAGAAGAGTTTGTTTACCCAAAATCCCATAATGAATAATCCGATGATCACCCTGGCAATCTCCAGAACCAGTAAAGGTCCGCGGCTGTATTCTTTATCCAGCCAAAGCTCCTTATAACCCAATTTGCCAGGCCTTTTTGCAATGAGTGCCCAAATGAATGGTGCAGCGGCACCAAAGGAGATTAGGAGACCTATTGAAGAACTTAATATCTCATTCTCAATATTTTTATTGAGAAAAGGCTGCAGAAAATTTATAGAAAGCAGCATCATAGCCAGAAGAATAATACCATTACTTACCATAATATTAAGGTAGGAGCTGAATACTTTTTTCCAGTTGCTTTCAGCCTGTATATTTTGGGTACTGCTGGCATAATTATTCAGGTTTATGATCCATTTTTCAGGAAGAATTTTCAGGATACCATCATAAATTTTGGGCGAGAATCTGATCATGTAAGGAGTGGTAAACGTAGTTATTGCAGATGTTCCTACAGCAACAGGGAAAAGGAAATCACTGGTTACACCAAGTGATAGCCCCAGTGAAGCAACAATGAAAGCAAATTCTCCGATCTGAGCCATACTCATTCCAACCTGTACTGATTGCTTAAGCGGTTGCCCGGATAATAAAGCTCCTGCAGCAGTGCTCAGGAATTTTCCAAAGAGTACAAGTAAGGTAATCCATAGTACTGGCCAGCGGTATTCCATGATGGTAAGGGGATCGATGAGCATCCCGACGGACACGAAAAAAATAGCTCCAAATAGCTCCTTAACGGGCTTTATGAGATGCTCTACTTTTTCGGCTTTGGTAGTTTCGGCGAGGATAGATCCCATAATGAAGGCTCCGAGTTCGGCCGAGAATCCAACCTGGGTAGCAATGACAACCATTCCCAGACAGAGTCCAATAGCTAGTATTAGCAATGTTTCTTCATCCAGCAGGTTCTTTGCTTTTTTTAACAGACTAGGCAACAGGAATATACCTGCAATGAACCATAAAAGCAGGAAGAACAGCAGTTTTCCTACTGTAAACAACATTTCAGTACCTTCAAACTGTTTAGTGACAGCAACTGTAGAAAGTAAAACCATTAATAAGATCACCACAATGTCTTCAACAACCAGCACCCCGAATACAACTCTGGCATATTGCTTCGTTTTAACACCCAGTTCATCAAAAGCTTTGATTATTATCGTGGTTGAGGAACTGGCGAGCATCCCTCCAAGAAAGAGGCTGTCCATGACAGACCAGCCCATCCATTGACCGGCAAAGTATCCTGTTGTGCAAATAAAAATAATTTCAACAAATGCTGTAATAGATGCTGAACCTCCAACTCGCATCAGTTTCTTAAAACTAAACTCGAGTCCGAGGCTGAATAATAGAAATATAACTCCAATCTCTGCCAGGGTTTTGACGTTAGTGGTATCGACTACGGTTGGAGTGATAGAAAGATGAGGGCCGACTAAAAAACCAGCAATAATATATCCTAATACAAGCGGTTGCTTTATCCTTCTGAATAATAAGGTTGTTACCGCAGCGACTATTAATATTAATGCAAGATCTTCAATAAGTTTTGGCAAATGACCCATATAATTCTTCTCCTTTTCTTTGCTTTTTGTGAGTTCCTTGAAAAATATAATAAAAAAATCAAAAAAGGGAAGGTGCCAGTATCTTTTGGGTCAGTAAAATGTCAGCATTTAGATCATGTTATGGTGATTTGCTCTTAAACAGGTTTCTTCCTGCAGGGAGCAGTATTGCTTGAATCATATATCTTTGTATTTCAATAATCTTTCAGAAGATTGAAATAGTTTTGTTTTTTTACACAAAAGAATGAAGAAATGATAGATGGAATAAATTTTATAACCGATGAAAGCGGAAATAATAAGGCTATCATTCTGGATCTGGTTCGCTTCAAAAAAGATGGGGTAACAGATAAAGCAGTTTTGGAAGCCCTTGTAAATTTGCAGCAACTTATTGATAATGCTGCAACCGAAAAGAAATCAGCAAATACATGGGAGCAGGCAAAAGAAAAGTTAAAGAATTTTAATCCCTGAATTCTTCTATGAATACATTGAAATTTCTGTAAATTCAGTTTTGCAGATTTTCAAAATTAGATTTATTGCCGATGGTATTAATTTCCTAATTTAGCCGTGTCTTTTAGATAACCTATGAGTAGTACAACATTCGATTTTGAAAAGCCTATTGTTGATTTGCAATTGCAGATTGAAAAGGTTAAACAGGTAGCTGAGAAAACCAAGGTAGACATGTCTGCTACACTTGCTGAGTTGGAACTAAAGATTGATGCAGCCAGACATCAGATCTACTCAAATCTTAGCGGATGGCAAAACGTGCAGATATCGCGGCATCCAGAAAGGCCTTACACCCTGTCTTATGTAGAAATGATCTGTGATGATTTTATTGAGATGCATGGCGACCGGACGGTAAAGGATGATAAGGCCATTGTTGGAGGATTTGCGAGCATTGGTGGTCAAACAGTAATGATCATTGGTCATCAGAAAGGTGTGAACACCAAAATGCGTCAATACCGTAATTTTGGGATGGCTAATCCTGAAGGTTATCGAAAAGCTCTCAGACTGATGAAACTGGCTGAAAAGTTTAATAAACCGGTAATCACGTTTATTGATACTCCGGGAGCATATCCAGGTTTGGAAGCAGAAGAACGTGGACAGGGTGAAGCAATTGCCCGAAACCTGCTTGAAATGTCGGTTTTGAGGGTGCCAATTCTATGCTTTATAGTAGGTGAGGGAGCTTCCGGTGGAGCATTGGGTATTGGTATTGGCGACCGGGTTTACATGCTCGAGCATACCTGGTACTCGGTAATCTCGCCTGAATCATGTTCATCGATATTATGGAGAAGCTGGGATTTTAAAGAGAAAGCCGCAGACTGTCTGAAACTGACTGCGGACGACATGTATAAGAATAAACTGATCGATGGGATCATCAAAGAGCCTCTGGGAGGCGCCCATCATAATCCTGAAGAAATGGCTAAAACCATTCAGGATACGATAATTAAAGATCTTAATCTATTAACTAAGCGGGATATCGACGAAGTAATTAATGAACGAATCGAAAAGTTCTGCGCAATGGGCGTAGTGATTGAGTCCTGACCTGTAAAAATATTCTGGGCTATTTATTTCTTCCATTCAAAAGTTGAAGGGCTTAGTCCCCGCTGATATTTACCAAAACCAAACATGGTTGGATTGTACTCACCAACTACCTGAACATTGTTTTGTGCGGGGATTTGGGTCTCCATACCTGTACTCCAATAACAAGCATTAACAATTAACCTGCGAAGGTCTTCACTGATCAGGTCAACCGAAGCCCCCATTGTTGTTGTAAATATCTTCGCTTTTTTACCACTTACTGAACTGTAGTTCCTGATCCATGCTACCGGCATGACCGATTTTTCATAGCTCAAAGGGGATGTCGCGGTCATTCCCATGGTGGTTTGTCCGAATATCAAAACCTGAGCATCATTTGGCAGGCCCAGAATGCCGTAAACATCAGTTGGTGTCCAGATATCTCTAACTCCGCGTAAAATTGGATGATCTTTCACAAGACCATTGACCAATGCCCGTGTACCTTCCTTAGCATGTACACCATGATGATTGATCCAGGTCTCACCAAGTACCTGCTTGCCATAACCACCTTCCCAGCCTTTTACCTTGCTGTTATAGCTGTATTTGGCATAGGGGTTTTGTTTATTGCGTGAATAGCTGAATGCATGTGTTGAAGTCCGTAAGGCTACAATTGGTTTCCCTGCATTAGTATAATCGATAATATGTTTCATTTGCTCATCAGGTAGTTCCCTGAAGCGTAATAACATAACCATCAGATCGGCTGTCTTTAAGTGTTCAAGTCCGGGTATATTGGTCTGATTGTCGGGATCAATATTATTAGTCTTTGGGTCTAAAGCAAATAAAACAGTGCACTTAAAGCCATGACGTTCCGCCAAAATTTTTGCCAGCATGGGCAAACCCTCTTCCGAGCGGTATTCTTCATCCCCACTCACAAATACAATATGTTTACCTTTTCCTGGCCCTTCATTTCCCTGATAAACAACCCATTTTGGATTGCTCTGAGCAAATGAAATGCTGGTATGAATAAATGTAAGCAGAATAATCAGTAGCAGTCTTTTTGTTTGCTTGTTCATTTTGTATATTTTCTGAATGGGTTTATTTCTCTAATGGATGTTGATTCAGCAATTCTTCGGGTGAGTAAAAGCCTGTTTTATCTTTAACTGCTGCTCGTGTCATTTTTACTTTTTCCGGAGAAATTGCCGAAGCTTTGTTGCCAAATGAATTCCTCACATAGGTCAATACTGCTGCAACCTCCTCATCGTTCAGCATTCCTGCAAAAGGTGTCATTGGTACTTGCCCAGGATATTTTTTATCAAGCACTTCTATTGGGCCATAAAGCCCCTTCAGTACGAGTTTTATCAATCTTTCTTCATTTCCGGTTACCCATTTTGTGCCTGCAAGTGGTGGGAATCCTGAGCTGCCAAGCCCTTTTCCATCACTCTGGTGACAGGTATTGCAAAAGCCATCGCGTGCATAAATTGCTTTTCCTTTAACAAAAAGCTCTCTTTCAGCCCCTTTAAGATCGGTTAAAATGGGATCTTCCTTTTTAACTGCACGTTCATATCCATTGAGGTGAGCTATGGCTGTTTCATAGGCAGGAACCATCCATTCGTCCAGCGGTTTTTTACCAGCTTCCATTACGATGGGGAGGCCTTTGTCTTTTCCCAGCCAGGAGGCGGTTACAATTGCTTCAAGCCGTACACGTCCATGCACATCAGCTGCTGCCTGCATCAGTAAGTTGGTTTGATCAGCAACCTGATGACCGGTATATCTTAAAACACGTACAGCAGCAGCACGTGCCCGATAGTCCTTCGCCTGAAGTAGCTGACGAAGGAGTTTCTGATCTACTTTATTTAGTCCCCAGCTCACCCATAATGCTTCAAGCAATTGATGCTCATATTGAGGGTCTTTTTTATCTAATTTTGCTGTCCAGCTTGTGATCTGTGCAAGCACCTGATTAACAGGACGTCCACGAAGTTCCCTGCGGGTACGGTAGCGGGTCCGATATTCAGGTAACTTAAGATTGTTAAGCAGTTGTTCAATGCTTGCTCCATCTATCTTAGCCGGTTTTACCAATGGTCGGGAAGGATAGGTGATGCGATAAATACGCCCATGGGAATGATCGCGCAAGGGATCACGCACATTATGCTGCATATGCCCAATAAGCACATTATGCCAGTCAACAATATAAAGAGAGCCATCAGGTGCAAATTCCATATCAACGGGACGGAAATTTCTGTCTTCAGAAACCAGCAGATCCTGGCGGTGTTTTGTAGCATAGCCAGTGCCCTTTTCCTGCATCATATGTTGTTTAGTACCGAGAAATCCAATGGTATTGTTGATCAGCATATCCCCCTGAACCTCATCCGGAAAATGACGGCTTGAAATAAATTCAAGCCCTGAGGTTGGGCGTACACGGTGTTTATCCTCAATCAGGTTTGTAGATTTATGTGTAGCGACACCATATCTTGGTTTGATAGAACCCGGCATCATCCAGAGAACATCCGGCCCGGAAGTTTCAGCAAAAAAGTTCTGTCCCCAATCATCAAAGGCGATTCCCCATGGATTCGGTATCGAGAGTTGAGCAGTTCGCTCAAGATGATGTCTCGCAGGATTATATCTGTAAAAACCACCATTGGTGGCACGTACCGGACCATAGGATGTTTCCACATTAGTGTGTAAAAAGACGCCCTCACCCATGTATATCGCACCCGAAGGGTCAGTAGTATAGGCATGATGCGCATGATGGGTATCATGATCATCAAAACCACTCAAAAGAATTTCTTTTGAATCAGCTTTACTATCGCCATTCGTGTCTTTGAATAGTACCAGATTAGTACCCTGAGATACATAAACACCTTCCGGGGCAATTTCGAAACCAACAGGAAGATGTATACCATCCAAAAAAGTGGTTTGTTTATCGGCCTTGCCATCACCATTGGTATCTTCGAGAATGATTATTTTATCATTCGGTTTTTTGTCGCCTGGTTGCCAGTGCGGATAAGTGGGCATTGTTGCAACCCAAAGTCTACCCTTATTGTCAAAAGATAGCTGAACGGGATTCTCAATGTCTTTAAATTCTACTTCAGAAGCAAATAGATCTATTTTATATCCCGGAGGCAGTTTAAATTTCGCCAGAGCTTCTTCCCCATAGAGGTATTTAAGACTGCCATTTTTATCAGGATTGTAGTTTGTTGTAATTTTAGGAAGGGCTATGGTATTCTTATCAGCAGCATCCAGATCCATCTTTTCTCCTTTTAGAGCCAGCCAGATAGCCTGATCCCTGATAACTGTCATCTCCCGGATCTTTTTAAGCTCAGTGGGATAATTGTCCTGTCCAAAGGGATTATACCTTCTGCCAAAAACATGCACGCCATTGGGGATTTTAATATCATTATGCCACATCCAGTTTTTCTCCTGAACCGCAGCATGAACCAATTTACGATTACTTTCAACAGCAGGTTTTACTTTGGTTTTACCGAAAAGCCCATCAGCTAAAAGTGGCGCAAATTTAGCATAGGCCGCTTCAGTAAACTGTGATCCATCGATTGTCATTGGTTTTTCATTGGCTGCATACCAAGCCTTACTGGGCGTGAATACATCTAAAAAGTGAACTTTATGTTTTGCTGCAACTTCTTTCATTGCCAGCGAATAGAGTTCCAGATTTTTATTTTCTGTTTTTCCATCTGGAAGGTCGAATTGCCCCGACAGGTCTTCAAAAGCGATGGGTGAAACCAGTGCAAGCTGGGGAGATGTTTTTCCGTTGTATTTTTGTTTTAAGGTATGAATTATGAAGGCTTCAAGTTCAGCTTTATAGTTTTCCAGGCCCATAGGGCCCTGAAAAGACTCATTGTAACCAAAGAATGCAATGATTATATCGGCCTTATGATTGGTGATCCAGGTATCCGGGCTATCATAAAATCCTTCGCTGTTTGAGTTTTTTGCAAGTTCAGTTTGAAATTTTTCGGCACCAGGGAATGCCCATGGTAATGCACGACCAGAATGTGCCCTGAAACCGGGTGTATCTCCACCATCGCACATGTTCCTGATATACAGCATACTATCTGGATATCGAAGCTGCATTTCTGTTTCAAAATACCCATAATTCATCATCCTTGAGCCAAGGTTGTTTCCTATTAAAATGATGTGATCGCCTTTTTTAATTTTTAAGGCACTTGAATCTGATTGTGTAAACTTAAAGGCAGTTAATGCAATTAGCACCAGGGTTAGGGTGGAGAGCAGTACTTTCAAATTCTTTTTCTGAGGTATTATCATGTTCTTGGTGCTTATTTTACTGTAAGGGGTTTACCAGAAAATCATTTACAATTTTAAATTTATTTTTTTGCCAGTTTTAACTGCTAAATAGATCGCATCAATAATTTTCAGGTCTTTTAGAGCTTCCTCGCCATCTACAGGTACCTGGGCAGGTTCATTTGCCAAAATGATACCAGCCATTTTTTCCATTTGTACAGTCTGGTGAGTAACATGCTGATGATTTAATTCGCCTTTGTTAGTGCGGCCCCTGATCGGTCCATAACCGGTTGAGGGTTGTAATTCGGCAAATCCTTTTTCAGCAGTTAGGAAAAAGCGGTCCAGATTACTCATATTATAGCTTGATAAACAGGATGCTACCGCTCCGCCAGGAAAGCCGAATTGAAATTGAATGGTTTCGTCAACGCCTTCTTTAAATTTCTCAGGATTAGTTTTAGTTTCCTGTGCAGTAACCCAAAGTGGCTCTTCGCCAACCATATAACGTGCACCATTTATTGCATAAATGCCTATGTCCATTAGTGAGCCTCCACCGGCCAATTGCTTATTCAATCGCCATTGCGCAGGGTCGCCAATTCTAAAGCCGCATAAACCCTGAAAAAACATAATTTTCCCCAATTCCCCCTCTTTCCGCATACGGATTATTTCCAGGGTTTTAGGCTCAAAATGCATTCTGTAACCTACGAGTAATTTGACATTTGCCTTTCTGCAGGCATCGATCATTTCCTGTCCTTCTTTGGCGTTCAAGGCCATGGGTTTTTCGCAAATAACATGTTTACCGGCTTTGGCAACGCGTATCACCTGATCGTGATGCAGGGCATTCGGCGTAATGACGTAAACTGCATCAATGTCGGGATTATCTTTAATGAGATCGAAATTCTCATAATTGTAACAATTTTTCTCAGCGATATTATACTTGCTCTGCCAGTTCTTTATTTTAGAAGGTGTACCACTGATTACCCCTACTAATTCAGCCATCTTACAGGCTTGCATAGCCTCGGCTACTCTGGTACCGTAACTACCCAGGCCCATTATTGCAACCCGGAGAACGGGGCCTTCATAAGGCTTACTGTAAAAGCCATCAATGCTCGCAAAACCGTATTGGGGTATAGATAAAGCGAGTATTGAAGCACTTAGTGTTTGCAAAAAATTACGTCTTGAATCCATAACTTAAGGTTTAAAATAGAGATTTCAACTCTGGTATTATTTAATTAAACAAGATCTTAAAAATTTTAACCCTTTAATTGCTATATCTTCCTGTGAAGGTTCAAATTGTCTCCAGATGGATGCGGCCTTAGCAATCATTTCAATATCCGGAATAAAAGATTCGATAACTACTTCTCCGTTATACTTAACCTGATGCAATGCGGAACTAATTCTGTCCCAATTGATCTGATCACCACCCGGTGTTCCGCGGTCTGATCCGCAGGCGTGGAAATGCCCCAGTTTACTTCCCGCATGTAATATCGCCTGATAGGGATCTTTTTCTTCAATATTCATATGATAAGTGTCCAGTTGAAGCATCAAAGCCTGGCTGTTCACCTGATTAACCATTTTCATGCCCTGCTCACAGGTATTGATAAAATCGGTTTCATATCTGTTGAGAGGCTCAATGGCCATTTTTACACCTAATTTTTCAGCATAATCTGCCAGCATTTTTAAGTGAGTAGCAACTGTTTCCCATTGTTTTGCATAATCTTCCTTACTCACTAATTCGGCGCGTCCTACAGCAGAGTAAAGCGGTCCGATCAGGATGCCGCAACCTAAGACAGGCATCATGTCGAGAATGCTTTTTATATAGGTAATGGCTGTCTGCTGATCTTCAGAGGATCCTCTCAGATCACGACCCGGACCCATGGCGGCACAGATCGAGCCACATTTCAAGCCACTCTCATCTAATGCCTTCCTGATTACATGCGGATCTATATGAGAGGGATCCTCAATTGCAATTTCCACAGAGTCAAATCCCCATGCTTTGAATTTAGGGAACAAATCAACACTCTCATTTGTAAACGGAGAGGTGAACAGGAAGGTATTAATGCCAAATTTCATTTTTATGTATTTATTAACAGATTGATATTCAATGAATAAAAGATTAATTTAATATGATTTATTCGATAATTTACATCTTTATCCTTTTTTCTTTAACGTAGTCATGTATTGAATGATATCTGCAAGCTCCTGCCTGCTCATTGTTTCATGCAAGCCTTCAGGCATCATTGATTCAGACATCATTATGATTGTTTTAATATTATTGGTAAATATTTTTTGATTTGTTCCTCCGGGGAACTTAAGCTCTATTTCGGTAGCAGTTCTGCTAGAGATAACACCCACTAGCATAGAGCCGTCCTTCAGTTCGATTTGCCAACTTTCGAAACCAAAACTAATACCTGCAGAAGGATTAATAATGGCATCAAACAAGCCTTCTTTAGGCAGTTTAGAACCAATTTCTGTTAGTTTCGGACCAACATCATAGCCATCCCTACCAACCTGATGGCAAACATTACAGGATCTTTTGAAAACAGCCGCACCATTCTGCGAATTCCCAGTTAAAGCAAGTAATTCATTTAATGTGACTGTTTGCTTTGGTTTGATATTTTTTGCTGCTTGAGGTAAAAAAGTTAAAGATTCGTCATAAACAGCCTTTCGTCTGCTTCCCTTTAGTCCTGCAACAAAATATGGAACAAGTTCTGATGGGGCTTTTTTTGTCCGCAACAGTTCAAGTACTTTGTCTTCTCCGGTCCGGCTTTTTCCAAGCATTTCGGCAGCCTTTTCACGAACATTTATATTTTGATTGTTAAGAAGACTAATGTTCTCTAATATTCCAACTGACTCTGTATTTCCTACGCCTCCAATTGCTGTCAAAATCATGTTGATCTGGTTCGAGTCAGAATTATTTAAGGCATCATTCAGGACCGCAGTTCCTTTCAGCTCGAGTATTAATCGTGCAGCATCAACACCAATTGGCTCATTTGATTTTGCAATAACCAATTTCAGGAGGTTTGGAGTCTCACTTTGCAGTTCATAGCGTCTAACCAAATCAAGATATTCGGCCTTTCCCGAAAAAGCCTGTAATACCTCCATTAGTGTTTGCCTGGCCAGGGGAGATTGAAGTGCAATTTTGGTATCCAGATGATTTAAAACCAGGCTTTTGAACACAATATTGCCTGCAGGATTATCTTCAATCATTTTTACGAGAATTTTGGATTTTTCCGGCCCGGTATGGAAGTCGAAAGCACGGAAATACCTCAATCTTGATTTAAGTTCATTTTGATTATCAGATGCCAGTTTTGAAAGAAATGGAAGAGAGTTTTCGGTACGTGCCCGCCAAATGATGTCTCTCCCTGCAGGGTTGAGCAATGGATTCTTATTTAACTGTAAATAAGCTTCAAAAAAACTGTCCCATTGTCTGTCTGCAGCAATACCCAAAGCTTCTAAATACCATCTGTCATTCCCATCATATTGATTGGCAAGCCCGGCCCATAATTCAGCAGCTTCCGGCGATTTATTATGTCTTAAAGAAATAATTGATTCCCTCCTAACCTGCGGATCAGGATCAGCGGCTAATTTTTTTACCAATGGAATGATATCCAATTTTAATTGTCGTGCCGCCCTGATTCCTGTAATTCTGATATCAGGATTAGGATCTTTAATCGCTTCATTAATATATTTCTTTCCATCTGGCATTTTTACCAAAACCCAAAATGCTCTGGCCCGCATCCTTGGGTTGGAAGCTTTTCTCCATAATTTTTCAAGAGCCGGAACTGTCTTTTTTCCCATTCCCTGTAAGGCCAGCCAGGCATGCCTTCTTACAGCAAGGTTTGGGTTCTGGAGTGCTATAACGGCTCCGCCAGGGGTGCTGTAATCGTACCCGGGGATTTTATACTGAGAAACATCAGGAGCAATTCTGTAGATACGTCCTCTCTGTAAATCACCAACCCGATGACCTCCGACTCCAGGATCGTACCAGTCAGCAACTATGAGTGAACCATCCGGAGCTATGCACACGTCTGACGGACGGAACCATTGGTCATTTTCTCCCTTCAGAATGTTGAGGATGCCCGCAGTATAACCGGCACCGTTTTTCTTTACAGGATAAGAACGAACCACATTCGGGCCAGGATCGGAGTGAATTATTTGATTTTGAAAGGGCTCAGGTAGTAAGGAGCCTTCATAAAGTAAAATGCCGGTAGGGGATCCCGCTCCGGTCTGTAATAAATTAGGGACTACTCCCGGGTCGTTTAAATGCCAATGGCGCAAAGGAATAGAATCTTCAAGATTGGTTCTTTTTGACTGCCAGCTCGCACCGGTCATTTCATCTTTGTAGCCATAATTTCCATAATCCATCACATAATTAATGC
This sequence comes from Pedobacter sp., assembly GCA_036676565.1. GTDB lineage: Bacteria > Bacteroidota > Bacteroidia > Sphingobacteriales > Sphingobacteriaceae > Daejeonella. The sequence continues at coordinate 42,672 of JAKFCP010000011.1, read as the reverse complement.
GTACACCCCGGTTGCCATCATCATCATTATCGCTTTGCCAGATGGTACCGTAACTATCTACTGCAAGTTCAAAGTTATTTCTGAAATTATGTCCCAGACATTCTACATTAGAACCATCCAGATCAGAACGGAAAACCATTCCTTCACGATATTTTCCAGGGCCTATTTCATCCCCATCCTGATCCAGTACAACCTTGTTGTTTTTATCTTTTAGCGTCTGTCCTGAATTACCAAAATTGAAATATAATTTACCGTCAGGGCCGAAAGTAAAGGAGTGCATACCATGGTCATGCTGTTCGCCGCCAATACCCTGAAAAAGTATCTCTTTACGATCTGCTTTGTCATCCCCATTATCATCATAAAAAATCCATACATTGGGGCTTTGTGATATAATTACCCTATTACCTAATACAGAGATGCCCAGGGGAGCATTCAGTTCAGAACCCTGATAAAATACCTTAGTGCTTTCCAGACGACCATCCCCATCTTTATCTTCCAGAATTAAGATTCGATCACCTTCAGTTCTTGGCTTGTTATTGTTGATTTGAAAACGATAATTATAAGCTTCCGTTACCCATACTCTTCCTTTTTCATCAACATCAATATTTGTTGGGTTTATTAAGGTTGGCTCTGTTGCCATAATCTGAATTTGCAAACCCGGGCGGATAACAAGGCCTTTTAAAGCATTGGAAGCTAATCGTTTCTGACTTTCAGTAAGTAAGGTGTCTGCCGGGTCATAAACTTGTTTTGAACTGACTGAACTACAAGCCTTTATGAGCATGATGCCTGATAGCACTAACAGAGCCAGCAATAGTGAAAACAGGTTTTTTTTCATGCTCAGATTTTTTAGCTAATTATTACTGCTTAAGCATAATCTTGCGGTATTCCACTTTCATCGGCGGACCAACGTGTACCTGCATGCCTAACATCCCTTTTGATTTTCCATTAACCGTATCATTATCTATAACATCACTCATCAATACTCCATTGATATAGTGTTTTAGCCGGTTACCCTTTGCAACCAAACGGCAGGTATTCCAGTCTTCACTTTTTATCTTTTGCAATAAGGCATCAGATTCCCCTAATGAACCTTGTACTGTTAAATCTGTCCATGCATTATTTTTAATTTTTGACTGAACTTTGCCAGCAGCATTTTCAGCATTTTGCGCCTTTATGATTGTCTTTTGCCCCCTGTAGGCCAGGGTGGTCCTTCCACGCTCTTCATAGTTTTGTCCGGTATATCGGTTTGCACCATCAATGTCAAGTTGATAGCCCTTTAAAGCGTAGGGTATATCCTTTAGCTCTTCACTTCGGTAGTTTATACCACTATTGCCTGCCTGAGTGATTTTGAACTCTAAAGTAAGTTCAAAATCAGCCGGCATACCTCCCCGCCAGATCAGAAAGGAATTGCGTTTAAGCAGGGTTGCCGGTGTAATTTCTCCTACGATACTGCCATTTTCAACTCTCCAGTAGGCAGGATCACCTTCCCAGCCATTGAGAGTTTTGCCATCAAAAATCTGGACAAAGCCTTTTTGTTTGGGCCCATTGGTATCAGCCATTTTATAGCCTGCAAGGATTATGAAAAGCGGGAGGAAACCCAACATTAAGTATCCCTGAAATGAATTATTTTTCTTGTACATGATCAATAGCTATAAAATGGATTAATATTCAATGATTTTGGAATCTTCTTTCAAATTGACTAGATGGTTTTCCAGCTTCTTGTATTTGCAGAATCTATTACCGCTTCACAAACTTTTTGAGTTTCGAGTGCCTCTTTAAATGTAGGGGAGCAAGGCTCACCGGTTTCAAGACATTTCAGGAAATCAGCTACCTGATGCACAAATGAATGTTCGTAGCCGATTGAAAGTCCGGGAACCCACCATTTATCCATATAAGGCTGATCCCCATCAGTTACATGAATAGAGCGCCATCCGCGAACGATTGAATCATCTGCATGGTCAAAATATTCCAGGCGGTTAAGGTCGTGCAGATCCCAGCGAATGGAAGCATGTTCACCATTTATTTCAAAAGTGTACAGGGCTTTGTGACCACGGGCATATCGTGTAGATTCAAACAGACCTAATGATCCATTATTGAAGTGGCAATGGAAAATACAGGCATCGTCTATCCCTACTTTTTCCTTTTTGCCGGTTAGCTGATGCATACGTTCTTTGACGAATGTTTCGGTGAGTGCAGAAACATCCTTAATGCCTCCATTTAACCAGATAGCGGTATCAATACAATGTGCGAGCAGATCGCCCGTAACACCAGAACCTGCGGCATCGATATCCAGACGCCATAAGCCTTCACCACCCTGTGGCAGATCAGCATTGATAGTCCAGTCTTGCAGGAAGTTAGCTCTGTAGTGAAATATTTTGCCCAGTTTACCGGAATCGATAATTTGTTTGGCTAAAGTAACTGCCGGAACACGGCGATAATTATACCATACTGTATTAGGTACACCTGCTTTTTCAATTGCATCCACCATGGCTACTCCTTCAGCTAAAGTCCGTGAAAGAGGTTTTTCACAAAGGATCATTTTACCCGCAGCGGCTGCAGCAATAGCAATCTCTGCATGCATATTATTAGGTGCGCAGATGTCAACAGCATCAATATCCTCACGGGCAATCAGCGCTTTCCAATCTGTTTCAAAGGATTCATAGCCCCACTGCCCGGCAAATGCCTGAACCTTGTCTTTGCTTCGGGAGCAAACTGCTTTTAAAACCGGACGATATTCTAATTCAGGGAAAAAATCACCAACTCTTTTGTATCCATTCGAATGGGTCCGGCCCATAAAGCCACATCCAATTAACCCGATTCTCAATTCTTTTTTTGTTGCCATTATTGTATTCTGAAAATTTCAATTAATCAATTGCTTAAGACCAGCTATTTAAATTACGAACCTTGATCATCGCCGCCAGGATGTCATTCCATGTTTTTTGTTGTTCTAAAACAGCATTGGGAAACATGCAACCATCCCAGCAGATATGTTTAAATGCTTTGGTCAATTCTCCGTTTTCATTGCGAAGCCAATGTCCGGCATCGATAGCAATATCTAATTTACCATTAGGATCTGTTGCCTGGCAATGTCTTCCTGTTTTATCATGTGAACCCGAACCATAAGCCGTTCCATCATTCTGAGCAACGTGAAAATCTATGGTCCATGGACGTAGTGCTGCGGTTAATTTCTTTAGTCCCTCTGTCAGCGTTTCACGGTCATCCCACTTATAATCGGCAGGTAAAATGCGGTCTTCAGGTGAATTATAACCAAGGAGATACAGAAAAGTATGTGACATGTCTGCCTGGAAGCCGATATTCGGGCGATCCACTGCTTCAAGTGTGTCCAGCATTGCTCTCCAGCTATGCATACCACCCCAGCAAATTTCACCTTCAGCGGCTAGTTTTTCACCATAATCAGCTGCCACATCACATGCTTCCCTGAAAGTTTGAGCGATTAGTTTAGTGTTATTAACAGGATCTTTCGCCCAGTCTTCAACACTGCTGGCTGAATCAATTCGAACAACACCATATGGGCGTATACCCATTTCTTTTAATTTTTGGCCATAGATGCATGATTTACGCACCTGCTCAACAAAATTTGTACGATCTTCTTTAGTGCCCATTGCTGGTCCGCCCCAAATTGGTGCAACCAGACTGCCAATTACTAAATTATGTTTACTTACCTGATCAGCCAGTCTTTTAATGCCATCCAGATCATCTAAATTTATTGATGGGTCAAAAAGACCAACATCAACACCATCGAATTTAACGCCGTCGACTTCTGCAGCGGCAGTCATCTCGAGCATTTTATCTAATGAAATTGGTGGTTCTGAATCAGGACCTTTTCCCACAATGCCAGGCCATGTAGCATTGTGAAGTTTTGGATAAATGTTCTCAGCCATATTTAAATTTTTTAATAATTACAAAATAAGATCCGGGTTTTCCGGACCGAAATGTTTAAGTATAACAATTGGATCAGTTTTGGAAGGGTTGCTAATGCGCACACCTTCTTTTGCTGCTTTTTCAGACACAAAGAACTCATCATTTGTAAGTTGGCCATATCTGATCAAAGCAGGTGTTTCAATATCCCAAACCCCAAATTTACCATGCCCCTGCATCACGATCATGCCATAGCAGGCACTATCCCTGATTGTAACGGTTTGTCCGGGTAATACAGTAAGTTCTTTCGCGCTGAATGCCGCTGATCTGTAGCAGATCCAGTTCTCAATATATCCTTCAGCTTCCATTTCAGCCAGAGCTTTCACAGGTTTTGGAAGCATAAAGCGGGTTTCCAGAATATTAGGATTTACATTCAAATCCCAGTCGATCACTTCCATCAACTGATCGTAATCTCCAATTCTGTCTTTAGGAGTTCCATTCCAAAGTAGTTCTTCAGGAATAATAGCCTCATTAACAAGGGATTGATACATCGCAAAAACGTCGGAGGCTTTTTGCGGTTCATAGGTACACATACTTCCTGGTGCATGAAGCATACCCGGAGGCACATCCCATCCGGTTCCGGGTTCCAGTTTAAATGCCTGAGAATAGGTGGTAAGTTTGTTGTCACCTTTGGTAAAATTCACCAGACATTCCCGGATTTGTGCTTTTGTAGTGCCCGGGGCGATACCAAAGAAGGTATAAGGAAAATCTCCGCCATGATTGTTTAGTTGTGGTGGAAAATAATAGGCTTCAGGTTTACCTTTCTGTCCGATTTTGGCAGCATGTTCATCATTGTGATGAATATGATGGGGCAGGGGACCCATATTATCAAAGAATTTGGAATACATCGGCCAGCTTTGGTGTTCATTCCAGAGGCGGTCTCCGATAATTTCGCCTTTAAGCTCATCAATGGCATCTTTTAATAAAAATTGCTCATCTTTTCCTCCTTCATTATACACTACCGGACTTAGACCCTCATTTTTTCCAGTCAGAGGTCCGTTTTGTGCAGGTGTAGTAGACGATAACCATCTTTCATCAATACCACCACGTTGCCCGCCAAGTACATAATAATCATCCGGGTGCAACTTGATTCTTCTTCCAGGTACGCAAAATGAACGCGGAACCCAGGTTGGTGCCAATCTGAGAATTCCTTTTCCTTGTTCTAATGCTTTCTTTGCTAAACTCATATCCTAATTGAAATTGTTTGTGGCTAAAATTTAATAGCCCTATTTATTTGTTAATACTTCTATTTCTAATTCATAAGTTCTGCTTTCTCCGGGAGCAAGCAGGATTAATTCATTTTGTTGTCTTGCGCGGCTTTGCCCAATTGGTGGATTTGTACCAGGTTCGAGCCCGACAACATATTCCCCTTGGCCATAATGCAGCCAGTTTGTTAAACAGGGCAATTGCTTTTTATTGAATCTTAAATTCAGGCTTAGTCCGATCTTTTTATTCTCAAGTCCGCAGGTACAAAAGCCTGATTCATCTGTTTCAATATCTATAAAAGCGACTTCTTCTCCTGCTGCACTATGATCATCCATAGGAGCCGGACAGGTATGAAAGTCATACCCTTCTTTAAAGATTTTATCAGGATTTCCGTCACGCGGTGTCCAATTGCCATTCCATTTAATTTTTGTTCCTTCGTCAACCAGAGGCCAGCCGAAATTGCAGTGGTATAAGAGCATATGCGGGGCATCTGTATTTCCGCGGTTAATTACTTCATCCTGAATCCGGATCGTCGATTTTCCTAAAGTGGCAGAAATGGTGCGTCTTAATTCCAATCTGTTTCCCAATGCCTGCGATTCCCTGATAATTCCGCTAATGCTCATTTCCATATTTCCTGATAAGGGATCAGGTTGAATTATTGACACAATTTCTGCCGGGGTATTGCTTATTTGTCCGTGAATTCCGCGCTCACCATATTCGTCTTTTTCAGGGCCGCCAACATGACTGAGTCCGCAGGTTACGACTAATCCACCACCAAAAGTTCTGAGCCAGTCGATACCTTTGTCTGATAAAGGCTGTGCCATACTGATTCCTGAATGGCTTAACCAGGCCAGGCTATGCTGATTGCAGAAAGCATCGGCTATGTCCATAGCACGGTCGATTACAACCTTAAACCGGAGGCCAGAACCGGTATTAATCCAGGCAATACGCGTTCCACGCCCGGCCCCATTATCCAGTACAGAGGTTTCAATACCTCCTAATTGGGAGGTATTTGATATTTTATTATGCCAGGCCTGTTGGTCCAAAATTAGAATCTCCTTTAATTGCGATTGAATTATTTACTTTTTTGCTTATAGACCTGATGATCTTTATTTGATCCTGAAATCAGGTAAGCCATCAGGTCTTTTAATTCTTCTTTGTTCAAGCCATTGATCATACCCGGATACATAGATGATACATCAGAAATCCTGGTTCTTACCACATCACTTTTGATCACCTCACGCAGTGTTTGAGGGGCAAAAGGATTTTGAGAAATATAATATTTTTCAGAATCTTCATTTTTCAGTCTCCCGGTTACCGAACCACCATTCTTTAAATAAAAAGAAGTATAAGCATATTGATCAGATATCACTTTATTCGGTTCAAGAATAGATTCCAGAATATCACGGGCAGAGAAGCGTGTACCCAATTGGCTTAATGCCGGACCAACTGCACCTCCCTCACCTTTCATGCTGTGACATGAAATACAGCGGGTTGCGCTAAACAACATTTCACCTTGCTCAAAGTTTCTGTCTGTTGAATCTTTCTGAACAACTTCCAGAGCTTCATCTATTTTCCAGTTTCTTCCCGGACCTTTAGGACTGCCCACACTGGCCAGTTTCATACCATTATTGGTCAATAATTCATTGCCCGAAATCTTATTATAATGCTCGAATTGATCTTGTGGCAGATTAGCTAAAGCCATTTTGCGCGCCTTATCAATAAAACCGATGAAACTATTACCACCCTTATATCCAAATGCGGTATAATACCATTTGAAATATTTTTCTTTTAATTCTGTTGTCCAGCCATTTTTTGCTTCACTTAATGCCGTTATGTAATAGATCTGCTGTGCAGGTGGGGTTTTGGCCAGCATTCCTGCAATGTCAAGTCCGTATTGAGGATTACGAAGGATTAAGTCTGAAGACTGCATGAAAGATTTTTGATCATCCACGTCCAGAACGACTCCATCAAGTAAGGTTAGTGTTTTTTGAACGACTAAAGGGTCATCCAGGGCGACTAAAACCTTGCTGAATGAGCGATTCAGTTCATTGCTTTTTGCAGGATAGAATTGATTCAGGTAAGTGCTTAATTTAATTTTTTCAGCATCGTATGGTTTACCCATTCTCGAAATAATCAATTCATAGGCTCTTAAAACATCTATTTGTTGAGATTCAGGTAATAGATTGTAATTTATTTTCATTAATGCATTGATCATCCGGACTTGTAAACCTCTGTTTCCGGTTCTGGCCATAGCAATCATAGCTTGAGTAAGTATCTGAGGATCTTTTTCTATGAATGCTTTTTCCTGCCACAGGTAAAGCGGCTGATGCTCCATTGCAATACGGGCCGCATATCTGATATAGCGATCCTTATTTTTCAGATTAGGCCAGGCCAGAGTAATAGCCTTTGGATTTGGTCCAACATGAAATGCTTCCAATTGACGTCTTAAATTACGTGCCTGAAGTATGTCAGCCGGAGTTTTTGTGACTAATGGAGTATTGGGTAAGGTGTTTTCGCCATAATAAACCCGGTAAAGGTCTGAATCCAGTCTGCGCCCGCCTGTTAAAAAATACATCGCACCGTCTGGTCCTATTATGCCATCAGTAAGAGGTAGAGGAGCTCCCGAAATGAATTCTTCTGCTGTTGCTTTGTAGGATGATCCACTGGGCGTTAATTGAACAGCATAAATAATTCCAAAACTCCAGTCGAAAGCAAACAGACCTCTTCGGTATTTTTCAGGGAATCGGGCATTATTTCCACTGAACAAACTTGTAGGGGAGCCTTGTCCGATATTCAATATTGCCGGTAAATTATCGGGATAAGCAGGAGACCATTTACTGTTTCCTGTGCGCCATCCAAATTCGCTGCCACTGGTAGAATGACTGATGCGGGTAGGCCGGTACCAGGGCATTCCAAAATCCCATTCCATATCAGCATCATAAACGAACATATCTCCAACCTCATTAAAGGCAAGATCAAATGCATTTCGGTAACCTGCGCTGATTAGCTCCCAGTTTGTTCCTTCCGGATTAATTTTGACAACAAAACCTCCCGGTGCATAACGATCATTTGCATGTCCGTTTGGGTCTTTGATCAATGGGAATAAATTATCTTCTTTCCAGGTTTCAGGCAAGCGATAGGCTTCCATTTTTGGAACATCCACATGATTTCCTGCAATAAGATGAATTGATTTTCTATCAGGAGAAATGACCATACTATGTGGCCCATGTTCACCACCAGGAGTAACCAGGTCTTTTAGCAGGCTTATCTGATCATACTGATCATCGTTATCAGTGTCTTTAAGCCGGTATAGACCACTGCTCTTAGCCATGGAGGTATCACTTTTATGGTTAACCATCACATAAAGGCTATTGAATGCATACAACAAACCCTGGGCATAACCCATTTTTATCTTTTCTTTTGAAGTGTCACCTGCAATTTTAATCTCCAGTTTTTCAACAATTACTTTTGATTTAACAGCATCTGTGCCAATTGGTGGAATTGTTAAACGGTATAAATAGCCGTACTGATCACAGGCAATCATTCGGCCCTTATGATCGAAAGTCATTGCAACCCAGGAACCATTTTTGCTTTCAGAAGGGCTGTATAAATGCTCTGCCTTGAAATTGGGTAATAACTTAAGCTTCTCAACTTTCGGATCAAGCTCTCTGACTCTGTTTTTCTTAGTTTCTTCTACGTTGTCAATAAAAGAGATTGCTAAAAAAAAGACGATGGACAGTAATCCTGCCAGTTTTAAGTAGGTGTTACGTTTCATAATTTTATGTACTGCTATTTTTAAAGTATTCTAAATATAAACTTGATTTTTGTGATGGGAACGATTTTTTAATCAGGGTTTCTCATTAAAAAATACATATAGCCCGTCTTTACCTGCAACCACTATATCTTTTCTGCCGGTTTTATGCAGATCTGCTATGCTGAAGAAGATTCCAGTACCCTTACCTTCACCAAAAGGACCGTAACTGATTATGTGTTTAGTAAATGATTCCCCATTCCATTTAAAATAATAAAGGCCGGGAGACTCATTACCTCCGGGATCTTTACCATTATGGGCACGGTAACGTTTACCTGTTATCAGTTCCATCTGTCCATCATTGTCAATATCCTCCCATTCCATAGTATGAAATTGGGAATGGAAAGGGTCTATCGGATGTTTTATAAATTTAACTGAATTTTTCTCTCTTTTTTGTTCGTACCAGTAAAGCCCATAGGAATGGCCATGGCCAGCTATAAGGTCATTTAATCCATCCTTGTTGACATCGGCAACTATAACAGGAATGCTGGCATCTTTCAGATCATAATCGGAATGCAGCTTCCATGCTTTGTTGTTTTTGTCATCGGGAGCTTCGATCCATCCTTCCGAAACTATAAAATCACCTCTTCCATCTCCATTAATATCTCCAAATCCCAAACCATGGCTATGTCTTTCTATAACCACTGTTTTGGTAAACTCCCCGATTGCTTTGTTATTTTTATCCCTTTTCAGGGTGTAATATATCAGCGGATTGCCCGGAGTATTAGGCACTATTTCATCAAAACCATCTCCATTGATATCCCATGCTCTTATGGTCTCTATATTACCGGTTTGGGCGATGTCTGATAATGCCCACTCCTTTTCATTACCCGGATTTTTACGCCATCGAAGGGTTTTACTAAACCAGCCCCCTGTAATGAAATCTATTTTATCATCACCATCAACATCCATTGGGATAGTCGCAAAGTCATCATAATATTCACTTACCCGTTCTACCTGACCTATGAAGTGACGATTGAGAAATGCCGGACCTTCATACCAGTAACTTCCGGAAACGATGTCTGGATTTTGGTCTCCATTTACATCAAAAACTCCTACCGACTCTGCACTTTCTGAGGCTATCAATTGTTTTCTGAATTTGAGTTCAGAACTTGTCTGGAATGACAATAGTGGCAGGACGCACAAGCCAACAATTACTTTTGAATAATATAAAAATCCTGTGGAAGCCATCAAAAAGAAATTATTCGTAATAATTGATTTGTATTATTAAATGTATAATTATTCAGGGAAAGAAAATCTTTACCCAATACCAAAGACAAATTAAAAATTAAAATATTAAGGTCTGTCCTGAGCTGTCATGGCTGCGATTTGAAATGGGGTCGCGTGGCTTTAAGCGAACAGTTCCATCTCTGCTTTGCCTAAACCATCTGGGGTTGTATAGAAAGGCCTTTTCTCCACAATATAACTGGCATCTTCAGCAATACCAAGAGCATGATAAATCGTTTGGTGGATCTCTTCAATCCGGATCGGTTTTTCAACGGTTTTACATGGACGTTCATCTGAAGTTTTACCATAAACATTTCCTTTTTTAATTCCACCTCCAAACATTAAAATCGAACATCCATCGGTAAAGTGCCTGTGCATACCATAATTTTTGATATCGTGAATAATATCAGGTTGTTCAACCTGCTCCTGCACCTTTAGATCAGGCCGGCCTTCAACCATCATATCCCTGCTAAATTCGCTTGCTAAAATGATCAGTGTACGATCCAGATGCCCTGACTTTTCAAGGTCCTTTACTAATTGTGCTACCGGGCCATCGATTTGTTTTTTCATATCAATGAGACGGGTATGTCCATTATCATGCGTATCCCAGCTTTTAAAGGGCTCATATTCTGTTGTTACGCTGATGAAGCGGGCGCCCTGTTCTGTCAGGCGGCGGGCCATCAAACAACCTAAACCAAACTTCCCGGTATTATAGATATCATAACTTTCTTTAGGTTCTTTACTCAGGTCAAAAGCGGCAGCCTCAGGAGATTTTAAGAGCATATAGGCTTGCTCCATCGATCTTTTCAGAGATTCTTTTTGATAATCACTGCCAAATTCGCCCATGGCACCTTTGCTGATCAGATCATTGTAAAGCTGATTTCTCGTTTCAAACCTGGTGGAAGACATTCCTACCGGAGGTCTTACACTCTCAAGTCCTGCTGATGGGTCAGGTATGAGGAAGGGACCATATTCACTTCCAAGAAATCCCGCGGTATGGAAAGCTTTCAATTCTTCACCTTCGCCTAAGGTAAAGCGCTGACCAATATCTATAAATGCAGGTATAACAGGATTAACTGTTCCAAGTTCTTTTGCAATCCAGGAACCAATGTGCGGAGCTGAAACTGATTGAGGCGGTTTATAGCAGGTATGCCAGTGATATTGATGCCTGGAATGTAAAATATGGCCCATGTCGCCTGCTACATAAGATCGGATGACGGTACCTCTATCCATCACTTTTCCGATCGATTCAAGTCCTTCTGAAAATGAAACGCCATCAAGGATTGTAGGTACAGGTTTAAAGGTACTTAGCACATCGTTCGCATTCATCCCTTTGCTGAATGGGGTGTATCGTTTAGGATCGAATGTGTCTGTATGAGCCATACCTCCGGCCATCCAGAGTAAAATCACTGTATCGGCTTTCGCATTTCTTTTATTATTGCAGGAAGATAACAGACTTGACAGGGGAGCACCTGCAGCCAGTGCAGCCAGAGTAGCAGCACTGCTTTTCTTTAAAAACTCCCTTCTATTCCATTGATTATTCATGCTCAATACTTATTAATAGATAATTTGAAATTCGGGAAGCAGCATTACTGCCCAGAACAGATCCTGAACGGCATCAGTTTGAGGTTTATCTCCCAATATTTTAATCGCAATTTTATATTCATCAGAACGCACCTCACGCCCCAATGCCTGTTTATATATTTCTTTAATGATCTGATCTCCGCTTTTATATTTCAGCTTCCAGTTTTCAGCTCCTTTTTTGAGCATTGAATTAAAACGTTCACCATTGGTTAATTCCAGAGCCTGAAGAAGATTTGCCTGTGATTCACGGCTTGTAGAAACGGTTTCCCTGTTTGGTCGTCCCAATGCTGTAAGAAAAGGATTATTTACTACCTGTGATGCACGCGGAAATAATTGAATACTCTGGTTGTTCAACACTTTAATAACTGGTTTATACCTGACCATGGAGTCAGGAAATATAGGTCCGAATAAGGCAGAACCTGCATCTGCAAACTGTTCAGCAGACATTCTTTTTCTGAGCCTTCCTAAAAACTTAAATTCCTGCGAAACAATTTCATTAGGATCTTTGAAACCTTCTGATGGTAACTGATAAGTTTTGGAAGTTGTGATAAGATAGATCAAATCCTTAATATTTGAATTATTCTGCTGAAAATTAAAAGCCATCCAATCGAGCATATCCTGGCTCCAGGGTTCATTATCCATCATGTCCAGGGGCTCAATAAAACCGCGGCCCATAATCTGTGCCCACATTCTGTTGACCAATGTGCGGTAGAGACGGCCATTTTGAGGTTTGACCATGTTCTCTGCAAGCTGTGCTCTTTTAACCGGGACTTTTGCTTTATTATCAATGCTACCCAGCTCTTTCCAGAGCATTCTGGCATCGGTGAATTTGCCGGTAGGTTTATCACAACGATTAATTTCAAGCGTGGTATCCGCAAAAATATTCGCAAAAGCATAGGCATCTTCCAGTTTCCAGTCGCTGATAAAACTATTATGGCAGGAGGCGCATTTCAGGTTTAGGCCTAAAAATACCTGCGATACGTTTTGCGCAGCCTGCATTTCTGTCCGCTGACTTGAATTTACAACACCACGCCATTTTATACCTTCAATAAAACCTTTTGAATTCTCGTCCGGACTCAGCAGTTCTTTGACGAACTGGTCGTATGGTTTATTCGATTTGATCGATTGATACAGCCAGTCGGTTATTGCATAGCGCCCATTGGTAATATATCCGGTTCCGGTGTAATCGTTTCTTAATGCATCATTCCAGAAGGTAAGCCAGTGCATTGCATAATCATCTTCACGATCCAATAATTTTTTACTCCAGACAGCCCGTTTATCAGGCCTCGGATCTTTATTGAATTCATTGATTTCCTGTTGAGTTGGCAGCAAACCGATGATATCCATGAATAATCTTCTTAAAAAGGTTCTGTCATCGACTAATTTTGGCCAGGCTATTTTATTCTTTACGAAATATTGATTGGTCCAGCGGTCGACAGGGTTAGAATAAAGGACAGAAGCCGGAGGTAATACCGGATTTCTTGGTGCAAGTGTCGCCACCTTAAAAACCTCATCCTTGTCTGATCCATCAGGCCATGGAGCACCTTTCTTAATCCAGAAATTGATTACAGCAATGTCATTTGCTGAGAGTTTCTTGCCTTTGGAAGGCATTACATCTTCATGATCTGACGGCAGGCTAATACGTCTGAATAGTTCACTCTGATCGGAGCTTCCGGGTTTGATTACTTCTCCGTTTTCCCCGCCTTTAAAAACAAAATCCTTGCGGTCGAGTCTCAACTCACCTTTGACTTTTTCTTCACCGTGACACTTATAGCAATTGTGTGCAAATATGGCCCTCACTTTCAGGTTAAGTTCCTTTTCCTGTGCTTTGCTCAGGGTGTCTTTATCTTTAGAAATTGAAGAAATATCAAAACTGATATTTTCTACATTCTCATAATCATCGCTCCAGGGTAGGGTACTTGAAAGGTAATCATCGCCATGGGTTAATGAAGCTCCTAAATGTCCGGCAAGTATGACTCCAAAAGCAGTCGCAAACAAGGTGAAGCGATAGGTTTTGATATAGTGGCTTTGATTTTTTACTAAAACACTCTGGTGCAGAAGCCAAACTATAATACCTAAAAAAGCAGTGCTGATACCCAGCCACCGATGTAAAATCAGATTTTCGCCGTATTCTGCACTTCCTGACAATAAGATTCCAAAAATGGCTGAGATCAGGGAAGAGATTATGCCGGCAATCAAAAGGATTTGAATTCCAGGTCTTAATGGAGAGTGAAATTTTTTAATTGTACCTAGTTCAAGAATGGCTGTAAGCAGGAGCAGAGCTACCGGAAAATGAACTGCCATAGGGTGTAGCCTTCCAAAGAACCTTAAAAACCAGAAATTTTCCGGATTGACGGTAATTAGTGAATTGGCAGGAGCAAATTCATTATAGATCAGGTGAAGCAAAAAAATTGAAAGGAGGGTAATTAATAGGGCAATCAGCTTATTATTTCCGAAAAAATTATTTTTAGCATTACTACTCATTGGCTCCTGAAAGTGAATTGTTAATAAAATTATATTTATTAAGGATACAATATAACAAATAGCTTAACTACCAGGAAAATTGCCATTAAATTTATTTGGCTCAATCGCGATTTTTATCACTCATCAATTGAAGGATAAAGTTTCATTATTATTGGCGCTGAAGCACCATTATTTGTTCCGTTCTGGTCGCTTAGGTTTGGGGCTGAAGCCCGTCCGCAAACCTGATTATATCCCGGAGCTAAAGCACCGGGCTAATTGAACCGTACGACTATCGAAACGATCTGTGAATTTTATTTAAATAATATTTTATATAACACCAGCACGTTGGCTAAATAGGCCCCAGCTTTAGCTGGGGTCAATGAGTTTGCTCGTTTTGGGGCTTCAGCCCAATATTTAGCGAGGTGTGAGCAAAATTAAATTGGGCTTTAGCCCGATCCAAAAACCAAATCCTGACGCGGAGATAAACGTCAACTTGGTAAACTGTTCAAACCGATATTTAATGTTGCAGATGAATCTATTTCAGGTAGGAATCTACATCCCCTTTTGTAAGCAATTTGAATGGGATTAAAAATTCCTTATCAAATTGCTGACCCCGGGCGATCTTAACAGCGGTTTCAATTGCTCCGGCTCCCTGCTTACGGGCATCCTGAAAGACTGTGGCATCTAAATCACCCTTTTTGACTGCCTGTAATGCGTCGGCAATTGCATCGATACTAACTACAATTACTTTGTCCTTCATTCCGGCATCCTGTAAAGCTTTTACTGCGCCCAATCCCATTTCATCGTTATGGGCAAATACTGCATTGATTTTGGTGCCAAATGATTGAATCCAGTTTTGCATTAAGTCCATGCTTTTAGCTCTGTCCCATTCGGCAGTTTGCTGGGCAATCATATTGAGTCCCGGAAATTGCTCCATAATTTCTTTTGCACCCTGTTCTCTTTGAATTTGAGCAGCTTGTCCGTTCAAGCCCTGAATCATAACAATATTGCCTTTGCCTCCCAGTTTTTCCGCAATAAATTTCATTGCAATTCTGCCCGATTCAATGTCATTCGATCCAACGAATGAAGTTGGCTGAACCCTGGTAGCAGAATTAACATTCACAATTGGAATGTTTGCCTCCAATGCTTTGGTCACAGCAGGGGAACTGGCCTCAAACTCGCAGGGGTTCAGAATAATGACATCAACTTTCTGCGCGATAAAACTCTCAACCTGTTCAATTTGCTTTAAAGGAGAGCGTTCTGCATCAACAATAATCAATTCAGCGCCTAATTCCTCAGCTTTTTTTTGCATTTCATCACTGATATTTACGATGAACTCATTTTGCATGCTCAGCATTGAAATGCCTATGACAATTTTATCAGAAGCATTATTCTTATCGCTTTCTGACTGATTGCATCCTGTAATGAATAAAAGCAGGCTGATAAGTATCAAATATGTATATTTCATTTCCTGTAATTTTATGAATTCGATTTCTGGTTCATGCTATCCAAAACCACCGCTCCAATGATAATAATGCCCATTACAACCTGTTGGTAATAAGACGTTACATTTAATAAATCTAAGCTATTATTTATTACACCAATAAGCAAAACTCCGATCAGGGTTCCTGCAATACTGCCTTTCCCACCCGTGGTACTGGTTCCGCCTATGACAACGGCTGCAATCGCATCCAATTCAAAACCTGCACCTGCATTTGGCTGCCCTGTAGTTATTCTTGATGTTAGTAATATCCCGGCTAAGCCGGCTAATAAACCTGAAATGGAATAGACAGCCATTTTAACCTGATTTACATTGATTCCGGATGCTCTGGCTGCCTGTTCATTACCTCCTACAGCATAGATATACCGGCCTAAAATTGTTTTATTAAGGATGACTGAACATAGTATAAACATGAGGATCAGAATAATGATCAGGAGAGGTATTCCCATAATTTTAGCGCTGCCGATGAAAACAAAGGAATCTGAAAGATTAGACACTGGACGGCCATTACTTAAAATCAGAGCTAATCCACGGCCAATTGTCATGGTGCCCAGTGTAACGATGAAAGGGGCAATTTTGCTTTTAGTGATGATAAATCCGTTGAAAGCACCTATCAGCAGCCCTGTAAAAAGACCTGCAAAAACGGGGACAAAAATCGGATAACTATCGGGATGTGCCAGCATTGCAGCAGATACACCTGCCACGGCGACTATAGATCCCAAAGAGAGGTCAATACCACCGGTAATGATCACGAAGGTAACTCCAAAGGCTAAGAGTGCATTTATCGAAACCTGGGTAATAATTATAGTCCAGTTTGAAACAGTTAAAAACTGCGGAGAAATAAATGAAATAATGAGGCAAATAATACTGAAAACGATGAAAATACCGTACTGCCTGAGATTTTTAATGTAATGCATATTGCATGATTTTTTCCTGACTAGCTTCCTTTTGTGTCAAAATAGTTTTTTGTTTTCCTTTCGATAAAATCAGAATCCGGTTACTCATTCCCAAAATTTCAGGTAATTCTGAGGAGATCATAATTACCGCTAATCCAGTCTCAGTCAACTGCCTGATTAGTTTATAGATTTCGTGTTTAGCTCCAATATCAATTCCTCTGGTTGGTTCATCCAGAATAATTAAAGACGGTGAGGCCATTAATACCCTTGCGATTACCACTTTTTGTTGATTACCGCCACTCAGATGTATCACCTTCTGGTTGAGGCCCGAAGCTTTGATATTTAGTTGCTGAGCTATTTTGCTGCTGGCTTTTTCTTCCTTCTTTTCGTCAATGAACCATGCTTTTGAGTAGTTCAATATACTCGAAAGACTTATATTTTGCTTAACTGATAATTCAGGAATAAAGCCCAGAGCTTTTCTGTCTTCGCTTACATACCCAATTCCTTCCCTGATAGCGTCTTTTGGTGATCTGATTTTAAGTTTTTTGCCTTTTAAAATGATTTCACCGCTATCAAAACTGTCTAAACCAAAAATTGCTCTCGCAATTTCGGTTCTGCCTGCCCCCATTAATCCGGCAATGCCAAGCACTTCGCCTGCATGTACCTCAAAATTTATATCAGAAAATTTTCCCTTTGTATTGAGGTTTTTTACTTTCAGGATTACTTCAGGCTGAGCTATTGAATCTGCAGAAAAGAGCTCTTCCAGTTCACGGCCTACCATCAATGAAATCAAACTGCTTTTATCGAGTTCTGCTGCATGTTTTGTTGTTATATATTTACCATCCCTCAATATGGTAATCCGGTCTGCAATCTGGTAGATCTCCTCCATTTTATGGGAGATATAGATGATCGCAACTCCTTTACTTTTCAGGTCCTTAATGGTATTGAAAAGTATTCCAACCTCTTTCTCTGAAAGTGCAGAGCTTGGTTCATCCATAATAATGACCCGGGCATTATTAGAAACAGCTTTAGCTATTTCTATCAGTTGCAATTCGGCAATGCTGAGGTGTTTTGCTTTTGTGCGGACATTCATATTTAGTCCCATCGACTGTAATAAGTCCTCTGCTTGTTGATTTATTGCCTGGTCGTCAAGCAAATATGTCCGCTTGATTTCCCTGCCTAAAAAGATATTCTGAGCAACAGACAGTTCAGGAACCAATAAGATTTCCTGATGAATCATTGAAATGCCTTTTTTCATCATGGAATGAACATCGATATTTTCAATCTGCTCAGAATTGAAAGAAATTGAGCCCGAATCTGCTTTTAAAAGCCCAATCAAAATTTTCATGAATGTTGATTTACCTGCGCCATTTTCGCCCATTAGGGCATGCACTTCACCCTTTTTAAGGTCAAAATGGATATTATCCAGGGCCTTTACACCAAAAAATGATTTGGAAAGACCATTTACCTTCAGAATTTGCTCATCAGCGGGATGCATTTTATTCAAATTCGATTTTGTTTAACTTGAATGTACTGATACGCAATTAACAAAAAAAAAAATCCCCGCTAATTAAATATAACGGGGATTTTTTTCTGTGAAATTGAATTCTATCGATCAGAAGCCATGAACTTTGATTCAATGACCTTCATGCGATCCTGTAATTTCTTAAGAACAGCAGCTTGTCCATTTTTTTCTGCAAGCTTAACCAGTTCACTCATCACATAAACACCCAGCTGTATTTCACGGGAATTAAGATTCTCTTTCGTTTTTGCAATAGCAGCCATATAATTTAGCTGATCTTCGATATAATCAGCTGTATTCAGAGCCAGCTCATTTGCCTTTACGGGTTCTTTTAGTTTATAGAGCAGATCTGCCATATAGAATTTGCGGATGGTAAAGTTCAGGGAATGATTTTTATCAGGAACCACCTCCATGCATTTTAATAATAATTTTCTGGCTTCCTCGGTACGGCCTTCCTTGTAAAGATTTTCAGCAAGGATATTGAAATGATTAATCATGGTATAGCTCATCCGTAATGATTCAGGGTCTAAATAGCGCGCATTTTTCATGTTTCCCCATTTAAACTTGGTCATCAGGTTTGTATACATCTGATCTGAATTGGTTAATTCAGGTTTTTCAGCAGCAGAATCAAGCTGAGCTTTTTTCAGGGGCAGCAAACGATAGGCAAATCCTTCGTTATACAGGAAATCACCTAAACCCATATAATTATCATCGGGTACTGTAATTGCAAAATAGACCGGGCGTTTCCAATTATTATGAGCCAAAACATCGATCATCGCAAGTTCAGTTTTTGTGACATAATTCTTATTATACTTCCATTCCATAGCAGGGATGATCAGGTCTCTTTTACTTTCTGGCAAGGTTTTAGTCGCAATAATTTGGTCAGGATTGATGCTGATTTTGAAGTTTTTTGTAGGAAGGAAATTTTCTTTTGAACCATCCTGATAGGTTGCTTTGTCGGCATCATTATCCGAGGTCATAATGTCAAATATGTCCTTTAGCTCGACTGAACCGGCTGTATTATAATCCTGATAACCCATTACATCGCGGACTCCCTGAACGAATTTTTCGTCAGGCATAGTGATTGGCAATGCTTCAGCCTGATTTACTTTCTTCTTCATTTGCCTGATATACCAGTCGGTACCAAGCAAGCTTAAATTGACGACTCTTACATCCGGCCGGATATTTTCAACTTCCTGTACATACCAGAGCGGGTAAGTGTCATTATCTCCATAGGTAAACAATATTGCATTAGGTGCGCATGATTCCAGGTAATTGGCCGCCATATCTCGGGCCGTGAATTTAGTGGAACGGTCATGGTCATCCCATCCTTCTTTGGCCATTAAAATAGGTGCTGCAAGTAATCCGATAAGGGTTGCAAGCAATGCCGCTGTCGGGGCTTTAAATCTTGGCTTGAAAAAATCTGCAATTCCGGCTACTCCCAGACCGATCCAGATCGCAAAGGCATAGAATGAACCGGTATAGGCATAATCCCGTTCGCGGGGTTGAAGTGGATTCTGGTTGAGGTAGAGCACAATCGCGAGACCGGTGAAAAAGAATAGCAATCCTACAATTCCGGCATCTTTCTGGTTCCGTTTAAAATGCCATAAAGCGCCAATGATTCCCATAATGAATGGAAGGAAGTAGAATCTGTTAAAGGCGTTGTTTTCAAGCTGACTTTTAGGAAGTTCATATTGGCCGCCCAGCAGCATATTGTCTATGAATTTTATTCCTGATAACCAATTTCCACGGGTATAATCGCCATGCCCCTGTTCGTCGTTCTGTCTGCCTACAAAGTTCCAGGCGAAATAACGGGTATACATGAAACTGGTCTGATAACTGATGAGGAAGCCAAGGTTATTGAAAAAGGTTGGTGATTGATCTTCTGCCATTCCCATCCAGTCGCGGTAGAATCCAACATGCTGAGGATCATCACTGTACATCCTCGGAAGAATGGTATTCCGGTCGTAAATACGCTCATATTTCTGACCTGCATTTTCATATTTATCTTTTCCCTTGCGATAAATAATGTCTCCATGTTTACTGTCAATTGGCTTAGAATCAAAATATTGACCGTAAAGTAAAGGACGATCTCCATATTGTTCTCTGTTCACATAGCTCAGCAAGGAGAATGCATTTGAAGCATCACTATTATTCAGGGTAGGATCTGCTTTCGCCCTGATTACGATCATAGCAAAGGAGCCATATCCGAAAATGATGAAGACAACTGATATAAGAGCTAAATTTAATACGCGTCTTTTATCGCGTATTTTCAGGATATACTCAAGTCCGGCAAGCAGTAGTGCCGCAACCACGAGGCCTGAAATCCCACCACCCAGGGTCATTAATAAAACAAAGGCACCAACGGCAAGCATCATGTTAAGTTTATTACCATTGATGCTATATAGTATTCCTGAAGTCAGGCTGACAATAATCAGAAGCCCGAATACCGCTACACCTGAACCGAATCCCATACCGAGGGTATTGACAAAAAACAGGTCTGAATAAGCTGCGAATTTGATGATATATTGTACAATTCCATATTGTATAAATGCCAGAATAAACATACCAGCGAGTAGAGCCAGTAAAGTGCCCGAAGAAGTAGGTGTTTTAGATCTTCTGAAATAATACACCAGGGCAATGGCAGGAATTGCCAGGAGGTTCAACAAGTGAACTCCGATCGAAAGGCCCATAACATAGGCAATAAAAATTAACCATCGGTCTGAATCCGGCTCATCAGCATGCTGGTCCCATTTTAAGATTGCCCAGAAAACTACGGCAGTACATAATGAAGACAAGGCATATACTTCGGCTTCAACGGCCGAAAACCAGAAAGAATCAGAGAAGGTATAGGCCAGAGCACCAACTAAACCGGAGCCCATTATACTTATCATTCCCCAATTTGAAAGTTCCTTGCCTCTTTCCTGAATAACTTTTTTTGCCAGAGCCGTGATAGTCCAGAACAGGAAAAGGATTGTGGCTGCACTGGCAAGGGCAGAAACCATATTTATCCAGAAAGCCACTCTGCTTGTATCATTTCCGGCAATCAGAGAAAATACCTTTCCTAACATCAGGAATAGGGGAGCACCTGGCTGATGAACGACCTGAAGCTTATAAGCTGATGCAATGAATTCACCTGAATCCCAGAAACTTGTAGTGGGTTCAAGGGTTAGGGAATAAACAATCAGTGCTATTAAAAAGCTTACCCAACCTAATAAATTATTGATTTTATTGTATGCCATAGATTCAAGATCAAAAATAATGCTGCCGAAATTAATGAAATTATTAATATAAGAGGCAGAAAGCAGGCAGGGTTTAACAGAAATTAACAAGTAGGACGTCTGATGTCAGAGGCCCGAGGTCAGAAATCTGAGGTATGAGGTCCGAAGTAGGAAGTATGAGGTCGGATTACCGTTTACTAGGTTTTGATGAAGATATCTTCAATTTTATAAAAGAATACATAATTTCGGGTAAGCATTATTTTTATGATCAAATCATTTTCTGATCTGGATGTCTATCAGCTTTCCTATCAATTGTCAATGAGTATTTTTTATCTGACAAAGGGTTTTCCTTCTTCTGAAAAATATTCTTTAACCAGCCAAATAATCCGTTCAACAAGATCAATAAGTGCTAATATTGCTGAAGGTTTTGGGCGGAGAAGATATCATGCAGAATTCAAAAAATATCTGATCTACTCAGCAGGATCTTTAGAAGAAAGTAAAGTTTGGTTAAATTTCGCCAAAGACTGTCACTATATAACAATTGAGCAATTTAACACCTATAATGCTAAAGCAGACGAAATTGGAGCAAAACTTCATAGGCTTTATATAAACTGGAAATCTCAATCTAATTAATAACATACTTTTCTCAACCCGTATCCCTCAGAACTCATACTTCATACTTCATACTTCAGGCTTCAGACCTCATACATCGGGTCTCAAACCTCATACTTCGGACATCATACATCCCAAGGCCATAAACAAAAATGAATTTTCATTTGCACTTTAAACTTTATCCCCCTATATTTGCACACCATTTCAAAAGGAGCTTCTTTTTGATTTTTGTTTGCCCGATAGTATAATGGTAGTACGACTGTTTTTGGTGCAGTTTGTCTAGGTTCGAATCCTGGTCGGGCAACCAATTAATTTCGAGTTTCGGAATTGCACATTTCAAGGTCGCCTGGCGATCTATACAATATAGACATTGTGTTTTTATTAGTTTAAAACCGAAATTATAATTTCGAAATCCGAAACAAAAATGCCCGTAACATTTAACACCATCAAATTATTTGCCGGCTCAGGAACTACAGATCTGGCTAAGAAAATAGCTGTGAGCTATGGCAAGGAATTGGGAGACATGACTTTGTCGAGATTCAGTGATGGTGAATTTCAGCCGCATTATAATGAGTCAGTTCGGGGTTGTGATGTGTTTCTGATTCAATCAACTAACCAGCCTAATGATAATCTCGTTGAGCTTTTATTGATGATAGATGCTGCAAAAAGGGCTTCAGCTCATTACATTACGGTTGTTGTACCTTATTTTGGCCTGGCCAGACAGGATCGTAAAGATAAACCCAGGGTAGCAATTGGTGCAAAATTAATTGCCAATCTGCTGACAGCTGCCGGAGCTCACCGGATCATGACAATGGATCTGCATGCTGCACAGATACAAGGTTTTTTCGATATTCCTGTTGATCACCTTGATGCTTCAGTAATATTTGTCCCACATATTAAAAGTCTGAATTTACCTCATCTGACTATAGCATCGCCGGACATGGGAGGTTCTTACAGAGCAAGGACTTTTGCCAAATACTTTAACGCAGAAGTTGTGATCTGTGATAAACAAAGAAAAAGAGCTAACGAGATCGAATCAATGTCTATAATCGGTGACGTTACCGGAAGAGATGTGGTTCTGATTGATGATATATGTGATACAGCCAGAACACTGGCAAAGGCAGCAGAGTTGATCATGGAAAAAGGTGCCAGTAGCGTCAGAGCAGTTTGTACTCACCCGGTTTTATCAGGAGATGCTTACCGGACTGTTGAAACTTCAGCACTTACAGAGCTGATTGTTACTGATACAATTGCATCAACTAAATCAAGCCCTAAAATAAGAGTACTTTCAACAGCAGATCTTTTTAGTCGTGCAATTGCGAATGTCAATGAACACGCCTCGATAAGTGAGTTGTTTAAGATAGATTAAAGAATAAGGAACAAGGAGTAAAGAACAAGGTCAAAGAGCCTGATTAGGAGGTATGAGATCTGAGGTATGAATCAGACTTCAGACATCAGTCCTCTAAACCAGGACCCGATAGCTATCGGGTTAAGGCTGAAAATATTAGAGGTTAGGTTTTCTATCATCTAAATACAAACAATAACAAATAAATAATTATGAAATCAATTGCTATTAGCGGTTCTCCAAGAGAGAACGTAGGGAAAAGAGACGCTAAAGAGCTGCGTTACGAAGGTAAAGTGCCTGCAGTTCTTTATGGTGGAAAAAATCAAATCCACTTTTCTGTGTCTGCATCTGATTTGAAAAGTCTGGTTTATACACCGGAAGTTTCTTTCGTTGCTTTGGATGTTGCAGGTGTGAAAGCACAGGCTATCATTCAGGATGTACATTTTCATCCATTAACTGATTTGCCATTACACGTTGACTTTTTAGAATTAGACGAAAAGAAACCTGTAGTGATGCTGATCCCCGTAAAATTAACCGGAACCTCACCTGGTGTTAAGATCGGTGGTAAGTTAGTTCAGAAATTACGTAAACTGCGTGTAAAAGCATTGCCTAAGGATATGCCTCAATACGTTGAAGTAAGTATTTCTAAATTAGAGGTTGGAAAATCTGTAGGTGTTGGCTCTTTGAAATTCGATAATTTTATTATCACAAACAATCCTGAAGATACTATTGTTTCTGTAACCATGTCACGTGCCCTTAAACAGGCAGAGAATGATGCTAAGAAATAATTAGTCCTTCCCCAATAATCTCAAAAGCAGTGCCGGTAAATCCGGCACTGCTTTTTTTTTGTAAGCATATACTTTTTTAAAAGCTTTGAAGCATATTTGTAGTCCACATGAAATATTTGATCATAGGTTTAGGAAATATAGGTCCGGAATATGCAGATACAAGGCATAATATTGGATTTATGGTTGCTGATGAACTGGCTAAGCAATCGCATTCATCTTTTTTCAATATGCGGCTGGCGTATTATACCGAGTTTGCCTATAAAAGCCGTAAGATCTTTGTGATCAAACCTACTACCTATATGAACCTGAGCGGCAAGGCGGTTAATTACTGGATGCAGGAATTACGTATTCCTGTTGAAAATATATTGGTTGTTGTGGATGATCTGGCCCTGCCTTTTGGTACGATACGTTTGAAGCCCAAAGGAAGCGCTGCCGGTCATAATGGTTTGAAGAGTATTGAAGGAGTTCTGGGTGGTACAGACTATGCAAGGCTGCGATTTGGAATAGGGGATAATTTCCCTAAGGGCAGGCAGGTTGATTATGTGTTGAGCGGTTTTGATCCTGATGAGCAGAAAGAATTGCCCGCATTAATCGATCGTTCTGTAGAATTTATAAATAGTTTTGTCAGCGTAGGTCCGGAATTGACCATGACCCGTTTAAACAAATAGGGGGTGTTTTTATTTAATAATATCGAATCCAGAATAATTTAAAATCCATTTTTTAATGAAGATCTACGGAATACCCAATTGCAATACTGTAAAGAAGACACTCGACTGGTTCAGGCTTCATGAAATTGACTTTGAGTTTCATGATTTTAAAAAACTTGGAGTTGATCGGCTTAAACTCGAGGAGTGGTCAGGGAATTTGGGATGGGAAGCACTATTAAACAGGCGCGGAACAACCTGGAAAATGCTTTCACCCGAAATTCAAAATAGCATTACATCAAAAGACTCAGCATTCAAACTAATGCAGGAAAAGGTCAGTGTGATAAAACGTCCGGTTATTGAAACAGGTTCCGGTTCGGTTCTCCTGGGATTCAATGAGGAACAATTAGGTGATTTATTAATAAAACTTAAGAGAAATATTAAATGAACAGATTCAAGTTCTTAACCTTTGTAATTGCGTTATTATGCTTTGTAAATCAGGCATATACACAGCAGAGTCAGGTGGGTGGTAATTATAATTACCATGATACATTCGGTCCGATGTTTTATACTAAAAATGGTGACGAGTACAGGTCTGCAGGAGGGCAACCCGGACCGAAATACTGGCAAAACAGGGCAGATTATAAATTAGCGGTCAGATTAAATGAACAAAGTAACGAGATCTCGGGCACTGTAGTTTTAACTTATACGAACAATAGTCCTGATAAACTTCCTTTTATCTGGATGCAGCTGGATCAGAATCTTTTTAAGGATGATTCACGCGGTCATGCGATTATTCCCCCAGGTGGTAGCCGGAGTGGTGCACGCGGGCAGAAGCTTGATGGTGGTTATAAAATTAAATCTGTTAAGATTTTGTCTGTCGAAAAAGGAAAAACGATTGAGAAGAATGCCGAGCATTTTATAGATGACACAAGAATGCAGGTTTATCTGCCGAATGAACTTTCCTCTGGTGGAGGTCAGCTTAGGCTAAAGATCGAATATTCTTTTATTTCTCCTGATTATGGTTCAGATCGTATGGGTATTTTGAATACTAAGAACGGAAAGATCTTCTCTGTTGCACAGTGGTATCCGCGTATGTGCGTATATGATGATGTTTCAGGCTGGAATACCATTCCATATATCGGCCCAAGTGAGTTTTATCTTGAGTACGGAGATTATGATATCAGCATCACTGTTCCGGCAAGTCATATTGTAGTTGGTTCGGGTGAGCTGGTAAATCCTCAGGATGTGTATACTGCAGAACAGCAGCAAAGATGGAAAGCTGCCGCACAGAGTGATAAAACAGTAATTATCAGATCTGCTGCTGAAGTAACAAATCCGGATTCCCGACCGAAAGGAAAACAGGAGCTTACCTGGAATTTTAAATTAAAGAATGCACGTGATGCAGCCTGGGCTTCATCAGCTGCCTTTATCATTGATGCAGCCCGTATGAATCTGCCAAGTGGTAAGAAATCAATGGCAATTTCTGCATATCCTGTTGAAAGTGATGGGAATGATGCCTGGGCACGTTCTACTGAATATACAAAGGCATCCAATGAGTTCAATTCTAAGAAATGGTTGGAATTTCCTTATCCGGCTGCAACAAATGTTGCCTCAATTGCAGGTGGTATGGAGTATCCCGGCATTGTATTCTGCAGTGCAAAATCCAAATCAGGAGAACTTTGGGGAGTTACTGACCATGAATTTGGTCATACCTGGTTCCCGATGATTGTTGGATCAAATGAGCGTTTGTATGCCTGGATGGATGAGGGTTTCAATACCTTCATTAATACTCTGGCATCTGCCGACTTTAATAATGGAGAGTATCGGCAGGGTAAAGCAGATATGCATGCCCTTGGCAAAGTTTTGACCAATCCAGGTTTTGAACCGGTTATGAGCAGTCCGGATAATATGAAGGAAAACAGTATTGGTTTGCTTGCCTACTACAAACCGGCTATTGCACTTAGTATTTTACGTGAGCAAATATTGGGTCCTGAGCGTTTCGACAGGGCTTTTAAAACCTACATTGATCGCTGGGCCTATAAACACCCAACTCCTGATGATTTCTTTCGCACTATGGAGAATGTGTCGGGTGAAAATCTGAACTGGTTCTGGAGAGCATGGATCCTGAATAACTGGAAGCTGGATCAGGGAGTTGCGGATCTGAAATATGTAAATAATGATTTTAAGCAGGGAGCTTTGATAACTATTGAAAATCTGGATAAAATGGCAATGCCTGTTATCCTGGATATCAAAACAAAAAGCGGGAAAGTAAACCGTTTAAAGCTTCCTGTTGAAGTTTGGGAACGAAATGCACGCTTTACGTTTAATTATCCTTCAACAGAAGAGATCGTTTCGATTGTCTCGGATCCGGATAAGGTTTTCCCTGATTCTAATCCTGCAAATAATATCTGGCCTGCAACAAACTAAAATGTTAATGGCTGTCCTGCCCCAGGCATGCTGGGGGCAGGATAGCTATTAAAATATATTGATCAGTCTTCTGGCCGTACGCTGAACTTTCCTTGACTTTTTGCGGCTATCCGGATCCTTTTTTACCGTACGGTATACACGTCCTGCTTTGCGCACAATTTTCTTTAATTTTTTCCTTGTAAATTTCGAGTTTTTGGAATTGTTTCCTTTATTGAGTAATAATTGGATCAATTCTTTGGCATTGCTTTTACTTACTTTTTCAGCCTTTACTTCAGGTACGACAACACTGAAAAGCATAATAAAAATGATGGAGAACAGGAGCTTTTTCATGATTTGATTCTTTATTGAATTTTATTTGCCCGGTCTCAGGTAAGATCCCCGAATCCTTTTAATATATGACGCCAAGCCACATCATATCGTTGCATGGTGAATCAGATATATTGTTTGAAAATCAAATCCTCCCTGAAAATCAGATATAGTCTAGGTAAATTGTTCTGATCTGGTAAAGGCAAGGTGATTCAGGACAGCTTTTAATTCACCGTATGAAACCTCATCACCAAGTGCAATTTTCGTGTCAACAGTGCTTGATTCAGGGTTTTGAACTAAGTAGGCCATAATTTTAGCTACTTTAATTTTAGGGACGATTTCGAATACCGAGATCTCACCACTTAGAATGTAACAGGCTAGATGACCTTCTATTGTGCCGGTAGTAAAAGCCCGCTCTTTTGCAATTTCACTGATCGTTTTTCCTTGTTTGAATAGATCGAAACTGACCTGTTTAGTATCTGTCTTTATTTTCTTCTCTTTTACTGGCAATTCCTGTATTTCACGCTCGATGCCATTATCCTTACAATAGGAGTTGATGATTTCCAGTAAATCAGTTCCGTATTGCTTAACCCTTGTTTTTCCTAAACCTTTGATATTTTCTAATTCTGCCGGATTTGATGGAAGGAAGCGGAGAATTTCCAGAATAGATTTCTGAGCCAATACAAGATATAGGGGTACTCCCCATTCACTTGCCAGTTCATCTCTCCAGACTTTTATGGCCTGATATAATTCAGGATGCAGCATGTTTTCTGTTGAATATGGAGTGTTTTGCGAAGAGCTTTTAATTGGCTTATAGTCTATTTCAGCATTAGATTTGGTCTGCAGATAGCTGGTCGTACTGAAGCCATCCGCCGAGGCTTTCATGAGTGCAATTTTTATTGCAATTTCCTTAAAAAAGTCATCCAAAATGCCTTTGATGCTGGCTCCAACAACCTTATTATCAGTATCTGTATTCAGGTTCTTCAATGCTTCATAAAATACCGAACTTATTTTCTCATTGAAATAAGCACAAGCTTTTTTTATCCTGTTTTGGAGCTCAGTATTATCTTCAGGAAGTATATTCTCTGAAAAATAGTTAGTTAGTTGTTTTTTGAAATTATCGGCCACATCATAGATGTCTTTTTCTGCAAGAGTTCGCATCTGATTAAGGCTACCAATGATGCCGGGATCCAGAATAGTATGATGATCTTCACTTAGTTTCTTTAGATGGAAATAGTGAGTTTTCAGAGTGTTAAAGTCAAATAGCTCAAAAATCAGGGATTGCTGAAATGCGATTCTGGAAGCAATCAACTGCTGCTCGCCGGGTTCATTATCCTTAGAATTGCGGGTATATTCGGAGATCGTCCCATCGGTTTTAACGCTATTAAAAGAGATAGGAGAGCGGAGGACCATGCCTTCAAAGCTTTTGCAACGGCTAAGGGCTACATATACTTGTCCGTGGGCGAATGCCAGATTTGCATCGATTACTGCTTTTTCAAAGGTTAATCCCTGGCTTTTATGTATCGTGATTGCCCAGGCAAGTTTAAGTGGGAATTGAGTGAAAGTCCCGATGATTTTTTCTCTTAACTCCTTGGTTTGAGTATCCAGTTCATATTTGATATTGGTCCATTCAAGCGGATTTACTACAATTTCTGATTGATCACCCGGGCATTTTACAAGGATATAGTCATCAGATATGGAGGTAACTATACCTATTTTCCCATTAAAGAAAAGGCGTTCCCTTGAGGGATCATTTTTTACGAACATAACCTGAGCACCTTTTTTGAGTTCCAGTTCGGCCACAGTGGGATAGGAATATTCCGGAAAATCATCCTGAATAACAGCATTGAATCTGTGAACAGGGCTGTTCAATTCCTTTAGCTTACCTTCATTAATTTCCTGTGCAGATTTATTATGGGTTGTCAGGGTAATATATCCTTCCTCATCACTGGGATTGAAATCCGGGATATAACGCTGGTTTAATTTTTTTAAAACATTTTCATCGATCTGATTCTGCCTGACACTGTTTAAAAGATCAATAAAATTAGAATCTACCTGTCTGTAAATATGTTTTAATTCGATGCTCACAGGCTGGGTAGCCATCAGGGCTATACTACTGAAAAAGAACAGATTTGAATAATAGCTTTTGAGGATTGCCCAGTCTTCATCTTTAACAACGGGTGAAAGCTGGTGAAGATCTCCGATCATTAAGAGCTGCACCCCTCCGAATGGTTTTTTATGATCCTTAAATCGTCTTAAAACCTCATCAATGTGGTCAAGTGTATCTGCGCGGACCATGCTGATCTCATCGATAACCAGCAGGTCGAGACTTTTGATCAGGTTAATTTTTTCTTTACTGAAGCGTTTATGTTCAGTTTTAGTTGTGTTACCTGGAATATATGGGCCAAAGGGGAGCTGGAAAAAGGAATTAATAGTCACTCCACCTGCATTGATCGCTGCAACTCCTGTTGGCGCTACAACCACCATACGTTTTAATGAGATATTTTTTAGCTGATGAAGAAAAGTGGTTTTACCAGTTCCAGCCTTTCCAGTAAGAAAAATATTTTTGTCGGTATACTGTACAAAATTAAAGGCGAGGTCCAGTTGAGAATTCTGTTGCATTCTAGGAATTAAAACATCTGTGGGTTTCATGGCAAGGTAAAAATTTAAATCCTATAACAGAATTAATGGCTTCTACTATCTGATTTAACTAATTTATACATCTGGACAAAAGGTGCCTTTGGATTAGAAAAACCTGACGGGTATCAGAGCCTTTGCATTAAATTCCAGGAATAGTAATTTTTTATCTTCTAATCATTTGTGAACTCAAATCCCGGGATCACAAAGTAATAAATTGACCACCATTCATACTCGAGTGTAAAATACAATTTAAAAGGACCTTCAAATTCAATTTTATCATAATTTTCGGCTAATGCAGTATACTTCATAAGCCCTTCTGCATAAGCCAATCCTATATCTTCTTTAATCTCAAAATTAATATCTTCAATCTGATATTTGCCATTTTTAAACAGGAGGTAAGAATCAAAGACCATTGCGAATCTCTCCATTACCTTATTTTTTTTCCAGATTCTTCTATCAGGTAATACCATCGCATCGGCAAGACTAAAAGAAAGCTGCTCTTTCTCCTGACTGAACCAGGACTTGATAAATTTTTCTGCTTTATGCTCAATATCCAGTTTATGATTGGGGTGGAATTCTTCATATATAAAATGCATGATCATCCCGGGTAATTGTACATTCATTACTTTCTCTTCAAATAGTTCCTCAGTAATAAACTTATATTTAGTCCTGTTATCATAAGTTCCTAAAAAGTCCAGAGCGATCTGTTTCTCGTTTAGCAGATCCATTAATTTATTTAAGGCTGCATCAACAGAAAAATCATCAAGTTTAGTTTCAGGAATGAAATCTGGCTTTCCAATTAGCCCGAATATATTGATCTCTTCTGCTTCAGCCAATCCTTTCTCGAAGGCAAGCATATTCTTAAGAAATATATTTTCTATAGATGCCGGTGTATTTGCCGAAATATGAGCCTCAACGCCTAGTTCAGCCTTTAGTTTTAATTGTAAGAGTTCATTTTCCATCCGTTTATTTTCATCCGGATCATAATTCAATGGCAGATTGTTATTAGATATCTTTTTCATGGTACATGGTTTAAATTTTAAGAATCAATAATTATAAAGCCTGAATGAAATTATAAGATTTATTACATAGCCGACTCTCACCGGTAGCAGAGATTGTGTAAACGGTAAATGTTGTTCTTGTTTAAGGATTGCCGTTTACTAATTTCTTTAGGGATTGGGATTATTTATAATTAAATTTATGAGTAGAGCAAATCCTTATGAATAAGTCTGAAACCTATATTAATCCTGATCCAACAGCAAAGGTTTTAGCATTTGAGGATATTGACTTGTCCTTGACTTATAGTTATGCAAATTATTTGAATTGGTTTTTTGATGATCGGGTCGAACTAATCAAGGGAAGAGTATTTAAAATGAGTGGTCCAGCACGGATGCATCAGCAGGTTTCCATTCATATTTCTTCTTTGTTCTTTAATTTTCTGTTGGGCAAACCCTGTAAAGTTTACAGCGCTCCATTTGATGTCCGGTTTTATAAGGGCAGTAAGGCTGACAAGGATATTTATACTGTCTTGCAACCCGATATATGTGTAATTTGTGATTTGAATAAGCTAGATGACAAAGGTTGTATCGGCGCACCTGATATTGTGATTGAAATTTTATCACCGGGTAATAATAAGATGGAATTGCTTCATAAATATGGTATTTATGAAGAGTTTGGGGTTAAAGAATATTGGGTTGTTAGTATAGGAGTCAAAACTTTGCTGAAGTATACTCTTGACGCGAAGGGGAAATACCAGCCGTCTAAACTATTTACTTTAAGCGAAAAGGTATATTCAGAAGTTCTTCCGGGATTTGAGCTGGATCTGGATGCGGTTTTTGAGGAGTGAATAATCATTAGTGTCCTGGGAAAGTTTGAAATGGATTTCCATGAAGAGTTAGGAGGTTCCAGTTTTCGCTGGATCCGATAGCTATCGGATGACAATTCGTTGGGGAGGGTAGAATATGGAGATTCCGGCCTTCGCCGGAATCTGAATCACATCAATTTCCATTTTTAATAACATGCCGCACCGTACGGGCTTTTCACATCAATCTTCATACTAGTTGTCAGTTATCAGTTATCAGTTATCAGTTATCAGTTATCAGTTATCAGTCATCCGTCATCAGCCCTCGTAGTTCAGACCTCGTACCTCAGTCCTCATACCACAGCTTTTCTATATCCTCTTCAATCCTAAATAAATTC
Source organism: Pedobacter sp. (assembly GCA_036676565.1). Classification (GTDB taxonomy): domain Bacteria; phylum Bacteroidota; class Bacteroidia; order Sphingobacteriales; family Sphingobacteriaceae; genus Daejeonella. The sequence goes on along the minus strand of JAKFCP010000011.1, from coordinate 10,335 downwards.
TCGCCCAAGCCATTGAAAATCAAAATAAACTTCCTACTTTTGCAGTCCCTAAATGAAAGCTGTAATAAGCTGAGGTGCAGGGATTAAATTATATAAACACTAAAAGGAAAAAATGCCTACTATCCAACAATTAGTTAGAAAAGGTAGAGTAGCTCTGGTCGACAAGAGTAAGTCGCCAGCGTTGGACAGCTGTCCACAGCGAAGAGGAGTGTGCACACGTGTGTATACCACTACCCCTAAAAAACCAAACTCAGCAATGCGTAAAGTTGCCCGTGTGCGCTTAACCAATGGAAAAGAAGTGAATGCTTATATTCCTGGAGAAGGTCACAATTTACAGGAGCACTCTATTGTATTAATCCGTGGAGGTCGTGTGAAAGATTTACCAGGAGTTCGTTACCACATTATCCGTGGTGCTTTGGATACATCCGGTGTAGCTGGTCGTAACCAACGTCGTTCTAAATACGGAACTAAGAAACCAAAACCAGGTCAGGTAGCAGCTGCTCCAACTAAGGGTAAAAAGAAATAATTAAACGGAGGAAAGCAACATGAGAAAGTCAAAACCAAAAAAGAGAATCTTACTGCCTGATCCAAAGTTTAACGACGTAATGGTAACCAGGTTTGTAAATAATATGATGTATGACGGTAAAAAATCTATCGCATACTCTATTTTCTACGATGCAGTTGAATTAGTAGAGAAAAAAACAAGCGAAAACGGATTAGAATCCTGGAAAAAAGCTTTGAACAATGTAATGCCAGCGGTAGAGGTTAAATCCCGTCGTGTTGGTGGTGCAAACTTCCAGGTACCTACAGAGGTTCGTCCTGAGCGTAAAATCGCTTTGGGAATGAAATGGCTGATCAACTATTCACGTAAGCGTGGTGAAAAGACCATGACCGAGAAATTAGCCGGAGAAATCATTTCAGCCGCTAAGGGTGAAGGTGCTGCAGTTAAGAAGAAAGAAGATACTCACAAAATGGCAGAAGCTAACAAAGCATTCTCTCATTTTAGATTCTAACAGGAAATAATATAATGTCAAGAGATTTAAGATACACAAGAAATATTGGAATTGCAGCCCATATTGATGCGGGTAAAACCACAACAACTGAGCGGATTCTTTACTACTCTGGTGTGAGCCATAAAATTGGTGAGGTGCATGATGGTGCCGCAACTATGGACTGGATGGCTCAGGAGCAGGAGCGTGGTATTACCATTACTTCAGCAGCTACAACAGTTAACTGGAAATACAGAGACCAAACTTACCATATCAACATCATTGATACTCCGGGACACGTGGATTTTACCGTTGAGGTAAACCGTTCATTACGTGTATTGGATGGACTGGTATTCCTTTTTTCAGCGGTTGATGGTGTTGAGCCACAATCAGAAACTAACTGGCGTTTAGCAAACAATTATAACGTAGCCCGTATAGGTTTCGTGAATAAGATGGACCGTTCAGGTGCTGACTTCTTAAAAGTTGTTAAGCAGGTGAAGGATATGCTTGGAAGCAATGCAGTTCCTTTGCAATTGCCAATTGGTTCGGAAGATAGCTTTAAAGGAGTGGTTGATCTGATCAACTTCCGTGGCATTGTTTGGAATGAGCATGATAAAGGCATGACCTTTACTGAAGTGCCTATTCCTGATGATATGGTTGCTGAAGCTACTGAATGGAGAGAAAAATTATTGGAGTCTGTTGCAGAATACGATGAGACTTTAATGGAGAAATTCTTCGATGCTCCTGAGACAATCACAGAACGTGAAGTTTTGGATGCATTGCGTAAGGCAGTTCTTGATGCTAAGATTGTACCAATGGTATGTGGTTCATCCTTCAAAAACAAGGGTGTTCAAACCATGCTTGATTATGTGATGGAATTATTGCCATCGCCAATGGATGTGGAAGGTATTGTTGGAACAAATCCTGAAACAGGCGAAGAAATTGTGCGTAAGCCAAGTGAGAAAGAGCCTTTTGCTGCATTAGCATTTAAGATTGCAACCGATCCTTTCGTAGGTCGTTTGTGTTTTATTCGTGTATATTCAGGTAATCTGGAAGCAGGATCATATGTACATAATATGCGTTCTGATAATAAGGAACGTATTTCACGTATTTTCCAGATGCACGCTAACAAGCAAAATCCTATTCCTAATGTTGGAGCCGGAGATATTGCTGCGGTAGTTGGATTTAAGGACATCAAAACAGGAGATACACTTTGTGATGAGAAGCATCCTATTGTTTTAGAATCGATGAATTTCCCAGAGCCGGTAATCGGCTTGGCAATCGAGCCTAAAACTCAGGCTGACGTTGATAAGTTAGGTATGGCTTTAGGTAAATTATCTGAAGAAGATCCAACTTTCCGCGTACAAACAGACGAAGAAACAGGCCAGACCATCATTTCAGGTATGGGTGAGCTTCACCTTGATATTATCATGGATCGTTTGAAGCGTGAGTTTAAAGTAGAAGTGAACCAGGGAGCGCCTCAGGTTTCTTATAAAGAAGCTATTACTGGTACTACCCAACACCGTGAAACGTATAAGAAACAAACTGGTGGTCGTGGTAAATTTGCTGATATTCAGGTTATTATATCTCCAAATGATGAAGGTAAGACCGGTTTACAGTTTGTGAATGAGATCTCAGGTGGTTCTATTCCTCGTGAATTTATTCCTTCTGTTGAGAAAGGTTTTGCAGCGGCTATGGTAAATGGTGTGCTTGCAGGATATCCTTTACAGGATATGAAAGTTCGTTTGATTGATGGATCATTCCACGCAGTCGATTCAGATGCATTGTCTTTCGAGATTTGTGCTAAATCTGCTTTCCGTGAAGCATTGCCAAAATGTAAGCCGGTATTGATGGAGCCTATCATGAAAATCGAAATCCTGACTCCTGAGGAGAATATGGGTGATGTGATCGGTGATATGAACCGTCGTCGTGGTCAGTTATTAGGTATGGATACACGTGCCGGTGCACAGGTAATCAAAGCGACTGTACCACTTTCAGAGATGTTTGGTTATGTAACTCAGTTACGTACAATCACTTCTGGCCGTGCAACTTCAACAATGGAATTCGATCACTATGCTGAAGCTCCAAGGAACGTTCAGGAAGAGGTTGTAGCCAAGGTGAAGGGTAAGAAAGCAAACGCATAACAAGTTATAAGTGATAAGTATTAGGTTGTAAGTTTCTAGACGCTGTGTCAGAGACTTACAACTTATAACCTACAACTTACAACTCCAAAATATAATAAATACACTAATCTCCCCGGTAACTAATAGCTCTTACTTGGGAATAAAAACAAAACAATGAGCCAAAGAATCAGAATTAAATTAAAATCATACGATTATAATCTCGTGGACAAATCTGCTGAGAAGATCGTTAAAACCGTCAAGCCTACGGGTGCGGTGGTAAGCGGACCAATTCCCTTGCCTACAGAGAAAAGAATATTTACAGTTTTGCGTTCACCGCACGTAAATAAGAAAGGAAGAGAGCAGTTTCAGCTATGTGCATACAAGCGTTTGCTTGATATTTACAGCTCTAACTCTAAGACTGTTGATGCCCTGATGAAACTTGAATTGCCAAGTGGGGTTGAAGTAGAAATCAAGGTTTAATTTCATAAACTCATTAAAAAAAGCTATCCATTTGGATGGCTTTTTTTGTTTTAATTTGCTTCTGTTTTTTGGAATTTTAATTCATAAAATCCTTCTTTCAGGATTGAATCCCGGGCTTAAAATTATCCGGATTTTCTGTTTATTTAGTCCTGTATTTTCTCCTTGATAACAGTCTGAAATGATTTTGCATTTCCAATTTTCCGGGTTTATTCTGGGAAAATAAAATTGCCTGAGGAGATATTATATTCTCATTTTTGTAGAAAATAATACACAAAATGGGTAATTTAATCTACATTTTCTCATATTGATTTTTATTTATATTATAAAAATTATCGTTGTAATTAAATAAATGTCGTTTTTGCCAATCTAAAGCACGATATTAGTAATAAATAGTCTTCTAGCGGTCTTTAAAGCCAAAAATTTTGCCAGTGGTATGATTATGGCTTTATACATCCGATGGGTTTAATTATAGGCCTTTTTGAAGTAATTATTTAGAGCATAGTGCATTTAAACCGAACATACCAATTATATATTTTATTTGCATTTTATATACTGTTTCCTTCCATTTTGAAGGCACAGGAGATTGTGCAAATGACTGTTCATTCAGGTGAATCTTTTTATGTTCATCCTGAGGCGAATGTATCGGTATTTTCTGATTTAAATAACTCAGGCTCTCTTGGATCTTACAGCAATTCTACGATTAATTTTCTTGGTCAGCGCTGGAATAATATGAGCGGAAGTCAGATATTGGATGAGAGTACAAATGGTCAAACAGGATTTGGTGGAACTATTAAATTTTCTGGAACAAGTTCCCAAACCATCAATACTTTAACCAACGCACAGACAAACATAGGCTTTCCTAACATCACGCTTGCGAATCCTCAGAATTTAACCCTTCTGGGGAACGATCTTGTCATACGTAGAAGTTTTAATTTCCAAAGCGGCAAGGTGATTCTTAATAACAGAAATGCAATAATGCAAGCAAGTGCAAACATTGCCGGCTTTGATAATAATAAATATTTCGTTACTGGCACGGCAACCAGCGGCGGTTCTTTAATCAGGAAGACTGGCGGTTCACAGAATACTCAAATTATTTTTCCACTTGGATCAACTGTTGGCAGTTACACACCGGCTTCGATTACATACACCGGGATAGGCCAGGATTTGAAATTAAGGGTTTTCGATAATGTTTATGACAAGGCTACATTCGGCAACCCTGATAATGTGAATTTCGTGACTAAGACATGGAATTTATCATTTAGTAATCTTGATCCAAATGCTAATCTTGTTTTGAATGCCCAGCATAATTCATCTGAAGAGGGCGCGCAATTTACATCCGACAGAACAAAGAGTTTCCTGAGCAGATACCAGTCAAATATAGAGAAGTGGGATTCTGTAAATGGTACAGGGCTTACTCCGGGTATAATTACAACAGGAAGTCCGGTTCCAAACTCCTTTGTCAGCACCCGGACAATTAGTGGGGGAATGAGCTTAAACGAATATTTTTCAAAATCTGTTTTGAAGGAGAATGTACTTGCAAATTACAGAGTGCCTGTGGGTATTTCACCTAACAATGATGGTTTGAATGACAAATTTGTAATTGAGAATCTCAAAGCTACTGATAAAGTCAGAATTGATATTTACAACAGATGGCAAAGTCTAGTTTTCAGGGATACTAATTACAAAAACACTTTTGAGGGTATAGGAAATCAGCAGGGAATGGTTAATAACTCATTGCCTGACGGTACATATTATTACATTTTGCACTTTAATGATTCAAAGCCTGTAACTGGCTATATCATTATTAACAGATAGTAAATACTGATGTTTAATCGAACAATTAGGTTATTTATTTGTTTAATTCTTTCTCTAACCGGATTGCAAAATCTGTACGGACAGCAGTTGCCTCTTTTTTCCGAGTACATGTTTAATACACTGGAAATTAATCCTGCGTATGCAGGATTCAGAGATGCTTTGAGCATCACCACCATGTTTCGGAAACAATATACTGGATTTAAAACAGCACCTCAAAGTGCTTTTTTTGCTGCAGATATGCCCATTTCTGGTAAGCGTGTTGGCGTTGGAATAAAATTGCTTGATGACAGGGATGAGATTACAAAGACCCTTGGCGCTCAGGGTGTTTATTCATTCAAGATTCCAACCGGGGCCTATTCCAATATTTCACTTGGTTTACAAGGGGGAGTATATAATTTCAAAACAGATTACACCAAGGTTGATGTCATTGATCCGAATGATCCTTCTTTCAGTCAAAATATCAATTCTCTGAAATTGAACTTTGGAACTGGAGTGTTCTTCAATACTGAGAAATTCTATGCCGGACTTTCATCTCCCAATTTAATCCGCAATAACTTCAATAAGGAAAACAATACCGGTGCTTTCAGTGAAATGAAACAACAGATGCACATTTACTTTAATACAGGTTATGTTTTTGCGCTTAGTGATGATCTTCATATTAAACCATCTGTTTTAGTTAGAGGTGTGGCAGGAAGTCCGATTTCCTATGATATCAACACAAATTTCTGGATATCCGACATGCTCGGTCTGGGTATTTCGTATCGGAACAAAACTGCAATGGTAGGAATAATTGATCTTAAACTTGTCCCTGAACTCCATTTGGGATATGCATATGATCATAGTATATCAGAATACAATATAATTTCAAAGGGTTCTCATGAAGTGATCCTGAGATATGAATTCTCATTTAATCGAATGGCCCTTTCACCGAGATATTTTTAATTTATGAAAAGTAAACTCTCCCCAAGATTTATTCAAAATAAGAGCTTTAACATTGCTCTTTTTGTCATTTCATGCCTTTTTTGCGCAAACTTAAGCCAGGCACAGGTAAAAATTGGTACTAATCCTGATCAGATTCAACGCTCTTCGATCCTTGAACTGGAGAGTGATACCAGAGGTTTATTATTGCCCCGCTTAAGCGATACTATTGCAATAAATGCATTAAATCCATTGGATGGTATGCTTATTTACCTTTCAAAAGAACCAAAACAGGGGCTTTATGTTCGTAAAGGGGGAGTATGGAATTTTCTAAGCGGTGTTTCCAGTACCAATATCAATAATAATGTGAACGTAGATGAGACTAAACTGAATCTCGGAAATATTGGAGGGAAAATAAACCCCAGTACTCAGATCGCCGCTTCTCCCGGAACAGTTTCCGGTCAGGTACTTACCTGGAATGGAACATCCTGGGAGCCAAAATCGATTCTACAGGTTTCGACGACAATTGTCGAGAAGGCAAAGGAGTTTAATGCCACTTCGGGAGGGAATGTGATTATTGAACCAAACAGCACAAATGTTGTAAAGGTCACTGTAGCAGGAGCAGTTCCGGGAGACATAGTCTTTGTAGCCTTAATCGGAGATACACCCGATTTTGCAGTGTATAATGCATGGGTAAGTGCCACCAATGAAGTTAGTATTCGTTTCGCCAATTATCAGTCTGATCCTGTAACAATTATAGGAACACAGTACAAGGTTTTATTAATGAAATAAATTATTGTTCTGCAGGTAATCTGCAGCACAGAATAATATAGATTTTTTTATCGGATTATATGAAATACTCAATGAAACGATTTATCCGTTTAGCCTGTTTGACAGGCGTTTTGCTAGGAGCAATAAGTGCGGTTCAAGGGCAATCGAGACAGGTTAGGCTTGGTGACCATATGGGCGACCATATGGCGGCGAAGGATCTGGACATGAACAGTAAGCAAATACTGAACGCTGATGGAATTGCAATCGGATCGGCTACCATTACCAATCAGAATGTTGCCTTTCAGATAGATGGAACTAATAAAGCTATCCTGATGCCACGCATTACTGCGCTTACTTCAATTGCCACGCCGGTCAATGGTATGCTGGTTTATAATTCGACTGATAATAAGTTTTATGTAAGGCAAAACGGGGCATGGGTAACTTTTGCAACCGTCACAGAACTCAATAGTAAGTCCGCGAATATTACGGTTGATAATATGTCAATAATTGTGAATAATACAGGTGCTCTTGCAGCAAATGTCAATTCAGCTATTTGGAATGCAAACCGGCTTCAGGGTAATGCGGTTTCGGCCACAGCGCCACTTACGGGTCAGGTATTGAGTTGGAACGGAACTGCATGGGTTCCTGCAAATGCAACTGCAATAACTGCTCAAACAGTAACCGCTGCAGCTCAGCCAGCCATAACTTCTGTTGGTACATTAAGCGGTCTTTCTGTGACTAATCCGATCGCAGGAAGTGTTACCGGAAATGCAGCAACCGCGACTAAGCTGGCAACTCCAAGAAATATTAACGGAGTTCCATTTGATGGTTCTGCAAATATTACCATCACGGCTGCGGCTGATGCTAACACGCTTACAGGTACAACACTGAATCCAAACATACTTAATTCATCACTTACTTCTGTTGGGACTTTAAGTGGTTTAACAGTTACTGCACCAATCGCAGGAAGTGTTACCGGAAATGCAGCAACCGCGACTAAGCTGGCAACTGCAAGAAATATTAACGGAGTTCCATTTGATGGTACTGCAGATATTACTCTAGAGGTTGAAGAAGCTAAGAAGCTAAAAACTCCGAAAAATATTAATGGAGTTCCATTTGATGGTACTGCAGATATTACCATTACTGCTGCGGCTGATGCTAACACGCTTACAGGTACAACACTAAATCCGAACATACTTAATTCATCACTTACTTCTGTTGGAACTTTAAGTGGTTTAACGGTTACTGCACCAATTGCAGGAAGTGTAACAGGTAATGCGGGAACAGCAACAAAACTGGCTACACCAAAAAATATTAACGGAGTTGCTTTTGATGGTACATCCGATATCACTATCAGTGCCGCAGCAGATGCCAATCTATTGACTGGAAATACTTTAAAATCGACCGTGTTAAATTCCTCCCTGACTTCTGTTGGAACTTTAACCAACCTGACTGTAACTAACCCGATTGCAGGAAGCATAACCGGTAATGCCGCAACAGCGACAAGTGCTACAACCGCAGGAACGGTTACGAATGCAGCCCAACCAGCTATTACATCTGTTGGTACTTTAACTGGTCTTACCGTAACAAATCCTATCGCCGGTAGCGTGACAGGTTCGGCAGCTACAGTTACTGCAGCAGCTCAACCAGCCATTACTTCTGTTGGTACCTTAACCGGCCTTACGGTTACAAACCCAATTACAGGAAGTGTGACCGGTAATGCTGCCACAGCAACCGCTCTTGCTACACCAAGAACTATCAATGGAGTGGCTTTTGATGGTACTGCTAATATCAACATTAGTGCAGCCGCAGATGCTAATCTATTGACCGGTACGACTTTAAAATCAACGGTATTAAATTCTTCCCTGACTTCTGTAGGAACTCTAACCAATCTGACGGTAAGTAATCCGATAGTAGGTAGCATTACAGGAAATGCTGCCAGTGCGACCAGTGCTACTTCTGCAGAAACTGCAGGTACAGTTACAGATGCTGCTCAGCCTGCGATAACTTCCGTTGGTACCCTTACAGGTTTAACTGTTACTGCTCCAATTACCGGTTCTGTTACCGGAAATGCAGGAACTGCAACTAAACTAGCAACCCCAAGGACAATTAATGGAGTGGCATTTGATGGGTCTGCAAATATTACTATTTCAGCATCAGCGGCAGCTAATTCCTTAACAGGAACTACACTTGCTCCTGGTGTCGTGAACTCTTCATTAACTTCAGTAGGTACTCTTGCTAACTTAACGGTGACCAATCCGATTACAGGAAGCGTGACAGGGAATGCGGCAACAGCGACTGCTTTAGCTACACCAAGAACGATCAATGGGGTTTCTTTTGATGGTACAGCCAATATCAGTGTCGGTTCATCAAATTTGCCATTTACACCTGCCGGAAGTATTGCAGCAGATAATGTTCAGGCGGCATTAGTTGAATTGGATGGAGATATTGCACTAAAAGCACCATTGGCGAGTCCAACCTTTACCGGCACTGTTTCGGGGATCACCAAATCAATGGTAGGTCTGGCTAATGTGGATAATACTGCGGATGCAGACAAACCGGTTTCGAGTGCTGCACAAACAGCCTTGAACCTGAAAGCACCACTGGCCTCACCAGCATTGACAGGTACTCCAACAGCACCAACTCAAACTCAGGGAGATAACAGCACTAAGATTGCTACCACTGCGTACGTTGATGCAGCAGCATCAGCAGGAGTGGTTGACGCGACGGATGCAGTAAAAGGAAAGATCCAGTTAGCGGGCGATTTGGCCGGAACAGCAGCATCACCAACCATTACCAATGCCGCAGTGATCGGCAAAGTACTGACCGGCTATACCGCTGGTGCAGGCACCGTTGCTGCAACAGATAATATTCTACAGGCGATCCAGAAGGTGGATGGTAATGTTGCCGCTAAACAAAACACGCTGACCAACTCAGCAGGACTGGCCGGAGCATTATCTGATGAGACCGGAACAGGCGTAGCGGTATTTGCTACAAGTCCGACATTGGTTACACCAAACCTTGGTACTCCAAGTACTTTGGTTGGAACGAACATCACCGGAACAGCTGCAGGCTTAACTGCAGGAACAGTAACTACGAACGCGAACTTAACCGGTGAGGTTACCTCAACGGGTAATGCAACCACAGTTACCAATGCTGCAGTAATTGGCAAAGTACTGACCGGCTACACCGCTGGAGCAGGCACCGTTGCTGCAACCGACAATATCTTACAGGCGATT
>JAKFCP010000010.1:0-27767 GCA_036676565.1 Pedobacter sp. | reverse complement strand
AATAACTGAGTATCTTATTACTCGTTATACTTCAATTGACATTTCTTTAAAGAACGTTGCGCCTTCGCCTCGCGGGTCGGCTTATATTTATCTGGTATCGCTACCGGTTAAATCTTTCAGTGTGTATCGCTGCAGGCATCGCGCCTTTCGCTGCTTTTGTTTTTCCCGTTTTTGTTGGGACTGCAAAGGTAGAAACATTTTCTACTTCCGCCAAATTTATTTTGAAGTTTTTTTCGAAGAGTCTTTTCAACCCTTATCCTCACCAATCTCCCTCTCCTTTTCCCTCAAAAACCTCAAATAACATCCCACATCTCCTTCGTTGCGGGTTGCAAAGGTATGCATTTCAACCTTACTACACAATACTTATTAAGAATTAATTGGTATAAACTACTTAAGTCGCTGGAAACAAGCAGGAAAAATTCGGGGATGGTAGTATCCCTTATTTTTAATCTCATGCATTGAGGTCCCAAAACATCCAACTGGTATTATTTATATATAGCAAATCCAGGCCATTTCAGATCTCATTCCTGACAATAATGCCAATCACTTACACAATAGCACAATACAGTATGCTCCAAAAGGTGCCAAACTGGTCTGCAAATGATCCTGAACAGGTCTGGAACCATTGAACCACTAGTCAACAAGTGGTGTTCGAGCAGTGTCTGAGCGGTGAATGAGTGGTGAAAATGATAATTCAAGAAATAAATTCAGGAATCAATCCTTGTTGCTGTAGATTTAAAAGCATATAACCTGACCAAAATAAACGGGGGCGGCAGCAGTAGCTTTTGCGGCGATAAAACCCCATGCCGAATGTGAGCGTCATTCGCAAAACTACTGCAGAGCACCCGACTACCCAAGCCGAAAAACCACAGGCTCTGCTTTCCCAAAAAAAATCATAACACCCGTAATCCTTGTTCTTAGGATTAACATGAAAACCCTGACCTCAACAATAATAGTAACATGGCATATTAAATTTGATTGCTCTCCATTTAAACAACAACATTGAAGACGAACGTTTCCGCACTTTAATTAAGTGCGCCTGGCATACCCGGCATTTAAATGTAGCCCATATAAACATCCCTCATCGAATAGCAGACTATTACCTTTGGGTACTACATGCGTTATATTTGTTAAAGAATGTTAAACATCCTGCTATATATATACAAAGGGATATTTTCGCGTACATATTAACGAGTATCAATTAATAATTGAAATTTTACCGATTTACCTTATCTTTGCAGAATGTTTAAAAATAAGCTTAACATACCCCTAAGCATATTACTGGTAATAATAATTGCTTTTGCAGGCTGCAAAAGCAAATTTGAAAAATTACGTGCAAGCAATGATACCGCTAAAAAGTATCGGGAAGCTGTGCGTCTTTATGAAAAAAAGGACTATAATAAAGCTCTGAGTCTATTTGATGATCTTGTTACCAAATATCGCGGGACTGCAGAAGCTGAAGATCTATCCTATTATTTTGCATACACGCATTATAAATTAAGGGATTATACTACGGCGAGATATCATTTTAAAACATTTGCAGATACTTATGCCTCCAGTGCAAAAGCTGAAGAATGCCGTTTTATGGCCGCCTATTGTTTTTATCTCGAATCTCCAACATATTCACTGGATCAGGAAAACACGATTAAAGCAATTGAGGCCTTACAGTTATTTATAAACCTATATCCAAAAAGTGAGCGTGTTGCTGAAGCAAGTAAACTGATCAGCAATCTGCGTGATAAACTCGAAACCAAGTCATACGCTAATGCTAAGCTATTCCTGGATATTGGAGATTACAAATCGGCGGTAATTGCTTTCAGAAATTCGGCACGCGAATTTCCCGATACTAAATATGCTGAAGAAATGGAATTCCTGACCATCAAGGCCCAGGCATTATATGCTAAAGCAAGTTTTGAAATCAAACAGGAAGAGCGTTACAATGAGGCCATTCAATTATATAACGAATTTGTACAAAATTACCCTTCAAGTAAATACCTGAAAGAAGCGGAAGAAATAAAGAAAAGCAGCGAAAAAGCTATTATTGATGTTAGAAAACTGATCGCACTGCAAACCGCAGAAATGAAAGCACAGGAAGAAAAAATCAAAGCTGCAGAAGAAAGTAAAAAAGAAGACACTAAAAACAAGTAAAATGAGTACTACTAAACCCGTTATTCCTAACAGTACAGTAACACGTGATGTTCGTGAGCTGGATAAAACAACCGACAATATCTACGAGTCGATTGTAATTATCAGTAAACGTGCTAACCAGATTGCGAATAACCTGAAAGAAGAACTTCATGGTAAACTGGCAGAATTTGCATCATCTAATGATAATTTAGAAGAGGTATTTGAAAACCGTGAGCAAATTGAAATATCTAAACACTATGAGCGTATGCCTAAGCCATCGCTTATTGCTGTGGATGAATTTTTACACAACAAGGTTTATTACCGCAATCCTTCTAAAGAGCAAAATTAATGAAGCAAGGGAGCATAGTACTTTTATGTGCTATGCACCATGCATGCTTTCAGATGGGTAGATCTTTGCCCTATGCTTACTAACAAGAACATTCTCCTTGGCGTTTGTGGCAGTATTGCCAGCTATAAATCGGCAGCTCTGGTACGTTTACTGGTCAAGGCTGGTGCAAATGTGAGGGTCGTCATGACTAAGGATGCCTGCAACTTCATTACCCCGCTCACACTTTCAACATTATCCAAAAATCCTGTCCTTAGTAATTATTCTGATCCTGAAACCGGAAGCTGGAATAATCATGTAGAACTTGGATTGTGGGGCGATCTGATGATCATAGCCCCTGCAAGTGCCAATACACTGGCTAAATTCGCAAATGGATTATGTGATAATCTGCTTACAGCAGTTTATCTTTCAGCCAAATGCCCGGTTTACTTTGCTCCTGCAATGGATCTGGATATGTGGAAACATCCGGCAACACAAAAGAACATTTCTTCACTGATCAGTTTTGGGAACATTATGATCCAACCGGGTTATGGTGAATTAGCCAGCGGATTAACAGGAGAAGGTCGGATGGAAGAGCCTGAAGCCATTTTGGAATTCCTGAGTGATGAACTAAAAAAAAAACTTCCATTAAAAGGTAAGAAGGCTCTTGTAACTGCCGGACCTACCTATGAAGCAATCGACCCTGTCAGATTCATTGGCAACCACTCCTCAGGAAAAATGGGATTTGCGATTGCTGAAGAACTCGCTGCTTTAGGAGCTTCAGTTATCCTCGTTACCGGACCAACATCGCTCAAACTCAGTAACCAGGGCATTAAGAGAATCGACGTTACTTCTGCCGAAGAAATGCTTGAAGCAGCCCTGAACAATTTTACCGGAACAGATATCTCTATATTAAGTGCGGCTGTGGCTGATTATCGTCCTAAAGATGTCTCTATTAACAAAATCAAAAAGGATAGTTCAGAGTTCGTGATCGACCTGATCAAAACCCCCGATATACTCGCAACTTTAGGAAAAGAAAAGAAGCCCGGCCAAATACTCGTCGGATTTGCTCTCGAAACCAATAATGAGGAAGAGAATGCCATAAAGAAACTTGAAAAGAAAAATCTGGACTTCATTGTTCTGAATTCACTTAAAGACGAGGGGGCAGGGTTTAAGAATGATTCTAATAAGATTACGATCATTGACAGGAAGCTAAATAAAGAAACCTTTGAATTAAAACCGAAATCTGAAGTAGCTGCGGATATCTGTAAAAAAGTACTAGATTTAATAGGATGAAATATCTGATCTTGTTTTGTTTACTGTTAATAACCCAGGCAGTCCATTCACAGGATCTGAATGCACGTGTACAGATTCTGGCACCACAACTGGCCAACTCAAACAAACGTGTACTCGATATACTCGAAGCAAGTATCAAAGATTTTTTAAATAATAAAAGATGGTCTGCAGACGCACTGCAACCGCAAGAGAGGATTGACTGCAATTTTGTAATTACCATCACCGACTGGGATGGTTCCAGCAATTTCAAAGCAGAAGCTCAGATTCAATCGAACAGGCCTGTATTCAACAGTTCTTACAGCAGTACTCTACTGAATATAAGTGATAAGGATTTTGATTTTACATATTCTGAGGGGCAGCCGCTCGATTTTTCCGAACAAAACTATATCAGTAACTTAAGCTCTTTACTCGCGTTTTATGCCTACATCATTACCGGAATGGATTATGACACCTTTTCAAAATTCGGAGGTACCCCCTATTTTGAGAAAGCTCAAACGGTATTGAACAATGCTCAAACTGCTCCAAATGGCGGATGGAAAGCTTTTGAAAACCTGAGAAACCGATTCTGGCTTATAGAAAACCTTACTAATAAGTCTTATAACCCGATTCGTGAAAGCCTTTACATTTATCACAGAGAAGGTTTGGATGTAATGGCAGAAAACCAATCCAAAGGGAGAAAAGCGGTACTTTCTGTCATTCCACAACTTCAGAAAATCGACAAACAAAAACAAGGTTCGATCTTAAATCAGATTTTTTTTACAGCAAAAGCTGATGAGATAATCAATATACTTGGCGCTGCTGAACCTCAGGAAAAGATTAAAGCTTACAATGCCTTATCAGTAATCGATCCTGCAAACAGTTTGAAGTATGAGATCCTTAAAAAACCTTAGCATACAATTTCTGGATGCCGGTACAATTAATCAAAATACTTAATTTAGCTCAAACTTTTCGATTACATGCTCAAGCGACTGGCAATTAGAAATTATGCCTTAATTGATAACCTGGATATTTCGTTCTCAAATGAACTGAATATCATGACCGGCGAGACCGGGGCTGGTAAATCAATCATCCTTGGAGCACTTTCCTTAATATTAGGTCAGCGTGCTGAAGGGAAGTACTTTTTCAATCAGCAGAAAAAATGTGTGATTGAAGGAACCTTTGAAGTAAATGGATTTCAGCTGGAGGATTTCTTCACTGAAAACGATCTTGACTATGACCGTGAAACGGTCTTGAGAAGGGAAATCTCCTCCGATGGAAAAACGAGGGCCTTCATCAATGATACTCCTGTCAATCTGGCTCTCCTGAAAAAACTTGGAGAGAAACTGATCGATGTTCATTCGCAGCATGCTACACTCGAAATTAATGATGAAGAATTTCAGTTACTGGTCATTGATACAGTAGCAGGAAATGATGATCTTCTCTCTGACTACAGAAAAACATACAAATCTTATAGAAATACTCAATCCCGCCTGAAGGAATTGATTAGCCAGAGTGAGCAGAACAAAGCAGATCTTGATTATTTCCAGTTTCAGTTTGATGAACTCGAAAAAGCAGGGCTAAGTGATGGTGAGCAGGAAGAGCTCGAACAGGAACAGAGCGAATTGACTCATGCTGAGGAGATTAAAAGAAGTTTGCTTATTTCCATTGGCGTTTTGAGCGAGAATGAACCTTCTGTGGCTATCCAGATTAAGGAGGCGTTGATCAGTTTGGCCAGCGCTGAGAAGTTTAAACCCGAACTAAGCAAAATCTCTGAACGGCTCAACAGCGCTCTGATAGAAATAAAAGATATAATATCTGAAATTGAAGACTTTGAACAAAGGAGTCTGATTAATGAATCAAGGCTTGAAGAAGTAAATGAGCGATTGGATTTACTATATTCCCTGCAAAAGAAACATCGTGTAAATTCTGACACCGAACTAATAGCAGTCAGGGATCAGTTTTCAATAAAGATCAGCAGCATTTTATTCGCTGATGAAGATATTGAGAAATTAAAATCTGAGAGCAATAAGCTGCATAAGGAAATGACAGATCTGGCAAATCAGATCAGTAAACGCCGGACTGATTCTATCCCAAAGGTAGAAACACAGGTAATGCATACCTTATCAGAAATTGGTATGCCGAATGCTGTTTTGCAAATATTAAATGAAAGCCTTCCGGAAGGAAAATTTGACACGAATGGAAATAACCAGATCAGATTTCTTTTCAGTGCAAACAAAGGGCAGAGTCCCTTGCCGATGAACAAAGTCGCATCGGGAGGTGAACTTTCACGATTAATGCTTGCCATTAAGTCTTTGGTTGCAGTACATACTTCACTTCCAACGATAATATTTGATGAAATCGATACCGGAATATCCGGAGAGGTAGCATTGAGGGTTGGGAATATTATGGAAAAATTATCGAAAAACATGCAGGTTATCGCTATAACCCATCTGCCACAGATTGCGAGCAAAGGAAATACTCATTTCTGTGTTTACAAAGATGAAGAAAGTGATATTACACATACCAATATCCGGGAACTGGATAAAGAAGAGCGGGTGATGGAACTTGCAAAGATGCTCAGTGGCAATAATCCCGGCGAATCTGCAATACAAAATGCCAGAGAATTACTCTTAAATTTTTAAAGAGTTTAAGAATTAGAGATTAATAATAACTTTAGCTTTTTATTTACGTCAAAACCAAAATCAATCATATGTATAACTTACTGAAAGGTAAAAGAGGAATCATTTCAGGTGCTTTGGATCAAAATTCAATTGCCTGGAAAGTTGCAGAGAAAGCTCATGAAGAAGGTGCAGTATTTGTTCTTACCAATGCACCGATAGCCATGCGGATGGGCGAAATTAACTCATTGGCTGAAGCCACCGGATCACAAATTATACCGGCTGATGCTACAAGCGTAGAAGACCTGACCAATCTGTTTACTCAATCTCAGGAAATCCTGGGAGGAAAAATCGATTTCGTTCTTCACTCGATAGGCATGAGCGTTAACATACGCAAGAAGATTCCTTATCCTGAACTTAACTACGATTACTTTCAAAAAGGAATAGATGTTTCTGCCCTGTCATTACATAAAATGTTAAGTGTAGCCAAGAAACTGGATGCAATAAACGAATGGGGCAGTGTGGTTGCACTTACTTATATGGCAGCACAGCGTACCTACCCTTTCTATACTGATATGGCTGATATCAAGGCGATGCTTGAATCAATTGCCCGGAGCTTCGGTTATCACTACGGACTGGATAAGAAAGTTCGCATCAATACCGTTTCACAGTCTCCAACAAAAACTACTGCAGGTACCGGAATCAAGGGGTTTGGCAGCTTCTACGATTATGCCGATGCAATTGCACCACTTGGAAATGCTGATGCAGAATCCTGTGCAGATTATTGTATCACCCTATTCTCTGACCTTACCCGTATGGTAACTATGCAAAATCTGTTTCACGATGGCGGATATTCTTCTACCGGAGTAAGTGATGATGTGATGTACCGTTTAGGGGTTGAGAACAGTGAAGGATAATATTTAAAGTACGGAACATGAAATATTCTCAATTTCCTATTACCTATTTACTATTGGATTGTGGTGTAATTGAGGAGTAATTTCATAATTTGAGATTTAACAATTAAGTTCTATTCTTAATAGAAGAATATTCTGGGCGTTACCCGCTTGGGCGGGTCGGGCTCTACTTTACAATCTTTTTCTGCTTCGCATAAAAAGGATTTTCACTCCGATCCCTAACGCTCTAAACGCCGTACACATTTACAAAAAAGACCCTTTCTGGAATTCCATTAAGGGTCTTTTTGGATTCTCAAATATGATTTTTTCTCAATTCTCCGCTCTCAACTCTCCATTCTCAACTCTACTAGAGTGATTCGATAAGCACAATCTTCACCTTTACCGACCCCGGCGGAGTGACCGTTCCAATTCCATCAGAGCTCTGTATTTCGAGAACAATTTGTCCGGAACGGGTTAAATAGCTGTAGGATACACCATTATAGACCTGAGGAATCTGCTCATATGTACCATTATCAAAGGAAATATAAACCAGAACACCCCCATAATCGTTAAAATTATTATCGATTTCAGGCATATTGATTGAAGCGGTATAACTACGGCCTCCATCAAGTTTAATCCAGTTCCCCGGGTTAAGAGTTGCAAAAATGGTGCGGTTAGGGACAATATATTCCTTTTTGCATCCTGCACCTAATAACATAATACTCATGGCAAAAAGAAAGACTGACTTTTTCATAATACATAACAGGAAAGGCCTGTATATTAATGACGAAAAAAAAGGGCTGACAGTTGCATCTGTCAGCCCTTTATGAAGAAATTAGAATACCTTATTCCTCTTTCTTTTCTTCTTTCTTTCTTTTAACTGTTTTAGCTTTAGAAATAATCCGAATCTCTCCTTTTTCCTTATCGTAATCTACTTCCATCGTATCTCCTTCTGCAAGCTCCCCTTTCAGAATCTCTTCTGCGATCGGATCTTCAAGATGTTTTTGAATTGCACGTTTCAAAGGACGTGCACCAAAATTTGAATCATAACCTTTTTCTGCGATGAAATCTTTGGCAGCATCTGTAAGTTTAATTTCATAACCTAATCCCTGGATCCGGTCGAAAAGAGCCTTTAACTCAATATCAATGATCTTGAAGATATCTTCCTTGGTCAGTGAATTAAACACAACCACATCATCCACACGATTCAGGAACTCAGGAGCAAAAGCACGCTTCAATGCATTTTCGATAACTCCTCTTGAGTATGTATCCGCCTGTGAAGATTTTGCGACAGTGCTGAAACCAACGCCCTGTCCGAAATCCTTTAATTGTCTGGCTCCGATATTCGAAGTCATGATAATGATAGTATTCCTGAAATCTACTTTTCGGCCCAGACTATCAGTCAGCTGACCCTCATCAAGTACCTGTAAAAGTATATTAAACACATCAGGGTGAGCCTTTTCAATCTCATCCAGAAGAACTACTGCATATGGTTTTCTTCTGACTTTTTCTGTCAGCTGTCCGCCTTCTTCATAACCCACATATCCCGGAGGCGCTCCAACTAAACGTGAGACAGCAAATTTCTCCATGTACTCACTCATGTCAACCTGAATCAGTGCATCCTCCGTATCAAACATGAAACGGGCAAGTTCTTTGGCTAACTCTGTCTTTCCAACACCTGTTGGACCCAGGAATATAAATGAGCCGATTGGTTTCTTAGGATCTTTCAATCCTGCACGAGTACGCTGAATCGCTTTCGTTAATTTTCTAACCGCATCTTCCTGACCGATCACTCTTGTATTGATTGCATCAAACATTCCGAGCAATTTGATACTGTCGGTCTGACCAACCCTTTGAACAGGGATTCCGGTCATCATGGATACAACTTCGGCAACATTATCTTCGGTAACGGTATAACGCTTAGTCTTGGTTTCTGCTTCCCACTCACTTTTCGCCTTTTCAAGCTCTTCGAGCAAGTTTTTCTCTGTATCACGAAGTTTAGCAGCTTCCTCATATTTCTGACTGCGAACAACCTTATTCTTCTCAATTTTGATCTCCTCTATCTTCTGCTCCACATCGATAATGTTTTGCGGCACATGGATATTGGTCAGGTGTACCCGTGATCCTGATTCATCAAGGGCATCAATAGCCTTATCAGGCAGGAACCGGTCAGTGATATAACGTGTTGTTAAACTAACACATGCGTTGATTGCCTCATCAGTATAGGTTACACCGTGATGCTCTTCATATTTTTCTTTAATGCGGTTCAGGATCTCAATGGTCTCTGCCGGAGTTGCAGGCTCAACCATTACCTTCTGAAAACGACGATCAAGGGCACCATCCTTTTCAATATACTGACGGTACTCATCAAGAGTTGTAGCACCGATACATTGTATTTCACCTCTTGCTAAAGCTGGTTTGAACATATTTGAAGCATCCAGCGAACCTGATGCACCTCCCGCTCCAACAATGGTATGGATCTCATCAATGAAAAGAATGACATCCGGAGATTTCTCCAGTTCATTCATCACTGCTTTCATTCGTTCTTCAAATTGACCGCGGTATTTTGTACCTGCAACTAATGAAGCCAGATCCAAAGTAACTACCCTTTTATTAAATAACACACGTGAAACCTTACGCTGAACAATTCGTAAAGCAAGTCCCTCTGCAATTGCAGATTTACCCACACCCGGTTCACCAATAAGTATTGGATTATTCTTTTTACGACGGGATAAAATCTGAGATACCCGTTCAATCTCCTTCTCACGACCAACAATCGGATCCAGTTTACCATCTTCAGCAGCACGTGTCAGATCCCGTCCGAAATTATCCAGAACCGGAGTTTTTGACTTGATGTCAGAAACCTTCTTTGGCTGACTGAAGCTTTCTTCTTCCCGGAAATCATCATCACCGGCAGGTGAGCCTGGTGCTTCATCGCGGAAACCTTCCTTATTATTCTCTACTTCAGCCTTGAATATATCGTAGTTCACATTATACTGCTGCAAAATCTGCGATGCAATATTATCCTCATCCCTCAAAATAGATAAAAGCAAATGTTCTGTACCGATAATATCGCTTTTGAATATTTTGGCCTCTAAGTATGTGATCTTCAGAACCTTCTCTGCCTGCTTTGTTAAAGGAATATTTCCAAGGTTTACAGTTGTACTGGATGTTCCCTTCACAGAATCCTCCACAGATTTGCGCAAACGGGCAGTATCAACTCCTAAACCTTTTAAAATTTTTATTGCCATGCCATCTCCTTCCCGGATAAGACCCAGCAATAAATGCTCTGTGCCAATATAATCATGGCCCAAACGCAGAGCTTCTTCTCTGCTATATGAAATCACGTCTTTGACGCGTGGAGAAAATTTCGCTTCCATTAGTATACCTTTCTGTATTTTAATGCCCTAAGCTATTAATAAAATGAATTAATAGACCTCTGGCTTTTGTAACAAGTTATCAACAATTACGCCATTTCGGTTAAAAAGGTTTTACGATATGAAGACATAATAAAGTTGACATGTCTCTGACTAAAATCCGATATTTGAACCTCAATCAATATACGAATGTCAGACGAAAAAATAATATTTTCTATGGCCGGGGTGAATAAGATTTACCCTCCACAGAAGCAAGTTCTTAAAAATATCTATCTGTCTTTTTTTTACGGAGCAAAGATCGGAGTAATCGGATTAAACGGATCGGGTAAGTCATCCGTATTAAAGATTATTGCCGGATTAGACAAATCATACCAGGGTGAAGTTGTATTCGCTCCGGGCTATACAGTGGGCTATCTGGCCCAGGAACCCGTTCTGGACCCTCAAAAAACGGTTCGGGAGGTTGTGGAGGAGGGTGTTGCTTCAACCACAGCCATCCTCAAAGAGTATGAAGAGATCAACGAAAAATTTGGCCTTCCGGAGGTTTATGAGAATGCCGATGAGATGGATAAACTTCTCGCCAGGCAGGGTGAATTACAGGACCAGATCGATGCCAGTGGTGCATGGGAACTAGACAGTAAACTGGAGCGGGCGATGGATGCATTACGCTGTCCGGAGCCTGATACCAAAATTGCCATATTGTCAGGTGGTGAGCGCAGGCGCGTAGCATTATGTCGCTTGTTGCTTCAGGAACCTGATGTTTTGTTGTTAGATGAGCCTACCAATCACCTCGACGCAGAAAGTATCGACTGGCTGGAGCAGCATCTGAAACAATATAAAGGGACTGTAATTGCAGTTACCCACGACAGATATTTCCTGGATAATGTTGCAGGATGGATTCTTGAACTTGACCGCGGAGAAGGTATTCCATGGAAAGGAAACTATTCATCATGGCTGGAACAAAAATCCAAGCGTTTGGAATCTGAAGAAAAAACGGAAAGTAAACGTCAGAAAACACTTGAAAGAGAATTGGAGTGGGTTAGAATGGCTCCAAAAGCCCGTCATGCAAAATCCAAGGCACGTTTATCAAATTATGAAAAACTGGCTTCTGAAGACACCAAAGAACGTGAAGATAAACTGGAATTGTTTATCCCTCCTGGGCCAAGGTTGGGTAACCTCGTAATCGAGGCTCAGAATGTAAGCAAAGCTTATGGTGATAAAATTCTTTTTGATAACCTGAGTTTCTCATTACCTCCCGCTGGTATTGTTGGGATCATCGGACCAAACGGGGCTGGAAAAACTACTTTATTCCGCCTGATTACCGGCCAGGAACAACCCGACTCCGGATCATTCAGGGTAGGTCCTACAGTAGCTCTTGGCTATGTTGATCAGAATCATGATGATCTGGATCCTGAAAAATCAGTCTGGGAAAACATCACCGATGGTAATGAAACCATTATGCTTGGCAACAGACCTATCAACTCAAGGGCTTATGTTTCAAAATTTAACTTCAACGGAGCAGATCAGCAGAAAAAGGTTGGTGTTTTATCCGGAGGAGAAAGAAACCGGGTTCACCTTGCAATTACTCTGAAGAAAAGCTCTAACGTGCTCTTGCTGGATGAGCCCACTAACGATATTGATGTAAACACATTGAGAGCACTTGAAGAAGGTTTAGAAAATTTCGGTGGTTGTGCGGTAATCATTTCCCACGACCGTTGGTTTCTTGACAGGGTTTGTACACACATTCTCGCCTTTGAAGGAAATTCACAGGTTTACTATTTCGAAGGGAATTATTCTGAATACGAAGAGAACAGAAAGAAACGTACAGGAGACATCACCCCTCACCGTCTGCGCTATAAAAAACTGACTGACTAAATACTAATACCGGGATCGGGTGGATAATTTTCTGCTGATCCCGGTGTATCTTCTATGGTCCTATTCCAATAAGATTAGGTTACCAGCTACCCAAAAATATTTTTCCGGCTATAATCAAAAGTAAAATCAGGAGCCATCAATTGCCCACAGCTTTATCTGTGGGCAATTGATGATTTTTGGTCGGACTTAAGCCCAAAAGATGGATTTCTTATGGTCGGTAAACTGTTGTTCGCTCAAGCTTTTGTTCTTCGACCCCAAAGGGGTCGTATGTATTGAAAATTTTCACATACGACCCCTTCAGGGTCGGGTCTCCGTATTAATAATTCTATAAACATTGACCCCTTCAGGGTCACTAGAAAAAGTTCCAACCTGGATTCTCCTATGTTCGGTGTTATCACCGTACCATAAACCATGATAGAGCTGGTCGGTGAGAACACCGACCAGAGGTCCGACCAGAGTGTTAAGATGACTACCTCCTCATTGTTAATATGTTAACAAATAAATAACATACCCGGGCAGATAGATTGAAAGATAATCAGCTATCTTTAATTATAATGTAATTTCCTGTTTTACACCGGTTTAAATAATAATTCACGCCTTGAATCAAAATTTATGACTTGGAAGAAATTTAATGGAGAAATCATCGACAGCCCGATCCTTGAAGAAGTTGAGCATGCCATCGAACGCGAATCTGCACTGGGGAATAAATTAAAAGTTTGTATCGGAACAGATTCCCAGGTAAAGGGATCAATCATCGACTTCGCGACCGTCATTGTATTCCTGAGAGAAAAGAAGGGTGGATTCATGTATATCCACCAGGAGCGCTCTTCCCAGAGAATGGGAATTAAAGAACGCATGCTTTCAGAAGTTCAGAAATCAATCGAATGTGCTTATTCACTTTGTGACCTGCTTGATCTTTATGATGTAGATCTTGAAGTTCATGCCGATATCAATACAAATCCCAATTTCAAATCAAACATGGCGCTGCACGAAGCTATGGGATACATTTTAAGTATGGGCTTTGTATTTAAAGCTAAACCAGAAGCCTTCGCCAGTTCAGCTTGCGCTAATAAACTTGTTCAGTAAACAAAAAAGCCATTGTTTTTAGGCAATGGCTTCTTTGGTGATTAATAATTGGTTATGATGATTTTAGTTTAGTGTGTTCAGTTACGATTTGCCTCACATTCTCCATGTCTTCCTCCATCTCATCTTCAACTTCCTTTTCATAGATAAATCCATGGCTGCTTACCAGTAAGGTGCCTTGTGTGTATTTTTCATTATGTTGGGTTGAATCAAGTCCTTCTTCCTCTTCCTCAGAGCTTACACGCATAGGTTGTAATAAATTGATGAATTTGAAGATTCCGTAAGAGACAATAAAACTATAGGAAACTGTGATTGCAACTAATTTAAGCTGGGTAAAGAAAAACTCATGATTTCCATAAAACCATCCATCAGAGCCTGCCGGGTTAACTGTTTTTGTAGCCAGTAAACCTGTCAGTAATAAACCTACGATACCACCAACTCCATGGCAAGGGAATACATCAAGTGTATCATCCAAAGTGGTTTTTGTTTTCCAGTATACTGCAAGGTTTGAAATTATCGCTGCCACAAAACCTATAAAAATACTCTGTGGGATACCTACAAATCCGGCTCCGGGAGTAACAGCTGCAAGTCCGACGACAGCCCCGATACAGAAACCAAGCACAGATGGCTTTTTACCTCTCACTACATCGAAAAACATCCATGATAATCCGCCTGCAGCTCCTGAGACATTGGTTGTTGCAAAAGCAGATACTGCGAGAGCATTAGCTCCCAGAGCAGATCCGGCATTGAAGCCAAACCAACCAAACCATAATAAACCTGTTCCTATTAATACATAAGGAATATTTGCTGGTGGAACTTCCAATCCGTTAATATGTGCCTGTCTGCGTTTTAACACCATTGCTCCTGCTAAAGCAGCCATACCAGCAGAGATGTGAACAACTGCACCTCCGGCAAAATCTAACCCGCCCATTTTAAATAAGAACCCATCAGGATGCCATACCCAATGTGCGATTGGCGCATAAACCAGCAAACTAAACAGAACTATAAATAAAATGTAAGAGGTAAAACGAATACGTTCTGCAACTGCTCCAACCACTAAACCAGGTGTTATGATTGCAAACATTAACTGGAATAAGGCAAATAGTGTTAAAGGTATTGTTGGTGCCAGACTCCAGGGCTCACCTGAATTCACTCCCTGGAAGAACAGAAAAGTTCTTGGATCCCCAATTATACCTCCCAGACTCTCTCCAAAAGAAAGGCTGAATCCAACGGTCACCCAAAGAATACTTACAACCCCGGCAGCAACGACACTCTTGATCATTGTTGAAATCACATTCTTGCGATGAACCATTCCACCGTAAAAGAATGCCAAACCTGGTGTCATCAGGAAAACCAGAGCCGTCGCAACCAGTAACCAGGCGATATCGGCTCCGTTATACTTGCCGGTATCGGCAAAATCCGGAAGAGAAGGAACAAAAACTGCAGCTATAGCTATGCTGGCAAGAATTAAAAATGGCAAAATTTGCTTTAGTCCGACTTTCATGATAAAATTTCTTATTAACAGAACAGAATTTTAATTATTTGATACAAATGTATAACCATTTTGAATAAAATCATCATTATTTTAATACTTTTTTAATAAAACATTCAATTTTTAAGAATTTTACAATCTAAAACAAGATTTTAACAGATAATATGCCCTATAAATAGAGCGAAATTTAAAATATTGCAAACTCAAACATGAAAAATCATGAAATTTTAGTCTTTATTTTGAATTTTTAATTGAAAATGCAGGGATTAATGAGAAAAAGGTGAAAATTGTATGAAAAAGAGCACCAATATGATATTATGGAGGGCTGAATAGCCATATCGTTAGATAGCCCGGTACTTTAGCTCCGGATTAGGGTCTAGCTTTAAGATCGGGCTAAAGCCCAATATAATTTTCCTCGGCAATTGTAGAATATTGGGCTGAAGCCCCGGAAACGTTCTAACCCGTTGAACCCAGCTAAAGCTGGGGCCTATTGAGCAACCGTGCTAGTGTGATGATTGAATAAAAAATACTGAGCATTGGGATAGCCATATTGCTCAATAGCCCGGTGCTTTAGCTCCAGGAGAAAATCCGGTTTTAAGATCGGGCTTCAGCCCAAAACCTAAGCTGCCAGAACGGAACTAATAATGGTGCTTTAGCGCCATTATTAGTTAAATAATCACAATTAAGATCAAACAACCAGAACCGACGCGCCTTTATAAGCACTCCCCTGTACCACGCCATTTGCTTCAAGGCGTTTATCGATATAACTCTGGATCTGGGATTTCTTCATTCCCCAGTTTGGAGCGATGAGCAAATCGAAATCAGCGAGGCCAAATAGCCTTTGAAGAACAATATCAGGCCTCAATAAAGGAATAAACTCAGCTATAAAGTCAGTGTATTCATCAATAGTGAATACTTTGAAAGGATCACGGGCATATCTTGAACCCATAATAGAGCCCTTTACTATATGAAGATGATGCAGCTTAACGAATTTGATTTGCGGATATCTGTTGATCTCATCTGCATAACGCAGCATCATTTCATGGGTTTCCCATGGGAAGCCAAAAATGGTATGAACACAAATATCAACCTTGGTGTTTTCTGCCAATTGAATTGCATTCAGGAATTCCTGGTGGGTACATCCCCTGTTGATCTGCAGGAGGGTATCGTCATAGATCGATTCCATTCCCATTTCCAGATCAACATCAAACCGATCGGCATAACTTTCAAGCAATGCCAGCTTCTCAAAATCAATACAATCAGGGCGGGTTCCTACCGATAAACCAACAATACTCTCTGTATTAATACTCAGAGCCTCATCATAAAGCATTTTGAGATAATGTGTTGGAGCATAGGTATTGGTATTAGGCTGAAAATAGATAATGAACTTTTCGGCTCTGTAATTTTTATAGGCCCTTTCCATGCCCTGCTCGATCTGTTCGCGAATGGTTGGAAGCTTCCGGGAAAGCTCGGGAGTGAAAGAATCTACGTTACAATAGGTGCACCCCCCGTAACCCTTACTCCCATCACGGTTGGGACAGGTAAATCCTGCATCAGCAATAATCTTATATACGCGCTGCCCATCATACTTATTTTTAAGATAAGCGCCGTAATGATTATAATTCTTGTATCCGTAATCTAAAGGTGTTCCCAAAACTTTATTTTTGCAAAGATACAAAATTCAATCTTACCCTTAAACTCAGGCTATGCTCCGTATATATTATAAGAAAGATAAACGACTGGCGAAAGAAAGCGACATCAGCTTATTACGTACAATCCCGCTTAACGACATGGTATGGGTAGATCTGCAAAATTCTACCGTTGAGGAAAAAGTAACGATCGAAACCTATTTTGACATTAAATACTCTTCGGTAGAGGAATCCTCTGAAATTGAAAGCTCCTCCCGATTTAATGAACTTGACGATGAACTGATCATCAACTCCAATTTCCTATCTCCAAAACTGCAGGAATTTGATTATTGCCCGGTATCTATCATCCTGGAAAAGGGAATACTGTTTACCTACCGGGATGATGATTTGAAAACCTTCGGAGAATCGGTCAAAAAAATCAAATCCAATCCTGGTTCATTTACAAACGGGTATCATATCCTGCTCACGATTCTTGAAACAGGAATTGAACAGGATGCAGATATCATTGAAGGTCTCGCGAAAGACATTGCCGACCTGAATAAAAAATTAACCCTGAATAGAAAACGTTCAGACGAGGAAATCCTTTTAAAGATTGCCTCCTTTCAGAACTACAATATATTAATGCGTGAAAACATCGTGGATAAGCAGCGTCTGGTATCATCTTTAATGAAAAGCAGTCTCTTTCCCGAAGAATATATGCCTGTCCTGAGGATTATGATCAAGGATATTGGTTCTTTGATCGAGCACAATAAATTTGCCTTTGAACGATTGGAATACCTTCAGGACACCTTTATGGGTCTGGTGAATATTGAACAGAACCGCATTATTAAAATTTTCACTGTAGCGACTGTTGCCTTCATGCCTCCGACATTGATTGCCAGTGTTTATGGCATGAACTTTAAAATTATGCCGGAACTTGAATGGGATTACGGCTACCTTTTTGCGATTGCACTTATGGTATTGTCATCGGTAATTACCCTGATCTTTTTCAAAAAGAAAAACTGGTTGTAATCAAGATCATTTTTTTCAAGAATACTTATTCGTATCTTGTTTATAAGGCAAACTTAAATTCTTGCAACAGCCTTATAAAACCAGGAGGGTATTATGAAAACACCGCTGAAAAACAAATCCAATGAAAACCAACAGGGTAGTTCAAAAGGAAATCAATCGATCCATGCTCAAAAGGAAGCTCTGAAATCAAGGGGTATTTCAAACAGTGGAGGCCAGATGTCTTATCAAACAGACAACAAACAGGCCACCGTGAATAGAGGAAATGAAAACTCTATGGTTCAGGGTAAAACCAAAGCACCAAAAATGCCAAGTAAGCATAGTCCTAAGAAGGGTTAAGATGATTTATAAGGGTAGAAAGAAAAAAGCTTCTGTTTCTATTTGGTTTAAAAATTTTTGAGAGTTTACTGAACGAATTTCACATTTAGGTGTGTCAATAAAGCAGTCATTAGGCAATTGGATCAGGAATCTACATAGGCTTTGGCCCCAGCACTGAATCTCCGTTAACGTATTTTGCCGCCTTGGCTGGTGCGGTAGAGACAAGCCCAGCCTTCATACTAACTTTCGAAGCAGCAGACGCAGCGGCGGGGTGTATTCGTATTTGTATATTGTTTTTAAGGTGCTCATGGTCTCGTCGTTCCTCCTCGGCATGGTCCTTTTTTCCTGAAGAAAAAGGACTAGGCCTCCGCGGCTATGAGCGGAATATATTAAGTTCTTCAGTTTGAATTTATAAATTGAATTTGATCAGTGGCTGAACAATATTTTTGGGCACAAAATATGTCAATTGGGCGTGGCAATTTTAACTTGGGTTGTTTTCTATCCCCCCTAAATCTCTCATCAATCCAATTATTCTTACCTTTGTACCCCAATCAGGAACCAAAATGACCGAAGTCTACAAACCTAAACATAAGATCCGTTTTGTTACAGCAGCTGCCCTGTTCGACGGGCATGATGCAACCATAAACATTATGCGGCGCATACTTCAGTCCTCAGGGGCAGAGGTAATCCATCTGGGTCATAACCGATCTGTACAGGAGGTTGTAAACTGTGCGATTCAGGAAGATGTTCAGGGCATTGCAATGACCTCCTATCAGGGCGGACATATTGAGTATTTAAAATACATGTATGATCTGTTGCAGGAATCCGGTGCAGGCCATATCAAAATATTTGCGGGCGGTGGCGGAGTGATCCTGCCGACTGAAATTAAAGAACTTAAAGAATACGGCATCACCCAGATCTATTCACCTGATGATGGCCGGAAAATGGGACTACAGGGTATGATCAATGATATGCTCCAGGCATGTGATTTCCAAACCCATACCAGCCTGACAAATGAACTCCAGGGCATTCAGCAAAAGAATGTGAATGCAATTGCTTCTGCAATTACACTGGCAGAAAACCATCCGGAGCAGACAGAGAACTTCCTGAAAGAACTTGAAAAACTAAATGCAGATAAAAAAGTCCCGGTTATCGGAATTACCGGAACCGGAGGGGCTGGAAAATCATCACTTATTGATGAACTGGTTCGCCGCTTTCTGGTTGAAACTGATAAAAGCATTGCGATAATTTCAGTTGATCCTTCAAAACGCAAAACTGGCGGGGCTTTATTAGGTGACCGGATCCGGATGAACTCGATCAATAACCCAAGGGTTTACATGCGTTCCCTTGCGACAAGGCAGGCCAATTTAGCCCTCTCAAAATATGTTCAGGAATCGATTGACATCTGCAAGGCAGCCGGATACGAACTGATCATTGTTGAAACTTCCGGCATCGGACAGTCGGATACTGAAATTACAGAACATTGTGATGTATCCTTATATGTGATGACTCCAGAGTTTGGAGCAGCAACCCAGCTGGAAAAGATTGACATGCTCGACTTCGCGGATATCGTTGCAATCAATAAATTTGATAAGCGCGGTGCACTGGATGCGATCAGGGATGTACGGAAACAGTTTAAGCGCAACCATCAACTATTCGATGCAGCAGATGAGGATCTACCGGTGATCGGCACTATGGCTTCACAATTCAATGATCCCGGGATGAATAAACTCTTCGCGGAATTGATGAAGGCCATTTTAAGAAAAACCGGATATGATTTCCAGGCAAAAATGGAATTAATCGGAAAGCATAGTGAAAAGAGTTATATCATTCCGCCTGAACGAATCCGTTATCTCGCCGAAATCGTTGAAAGCAGTTCAGCCTATGCCGAATGGGTAAATGGACAGTGTAAAATTGCTCAGCAAATGTTTCAGACTAAAGGTGCAATTGCCCTGGCCGCAGAACACGGATCTGCTGAAGATAGCGCAGTCAAAACATTAACTGAAATATATAATAAACTTGAAGAAAGTCTTGAGCCTGAATGCCGCAGATTATTGCGTGAATGGCCTGATACGATCAGAAAATATAAGGCTGATGAATTCATTTACAAAGTCCGCGATAAGGAAATTAAGCAATCCCTTTATTCAGAATCATTATCTAAACTAAGAATTCCAAAGATCTCTTTACCGAGATATGAAGCATGGGGCGACATCCTGCGCTGGTTACTGACTGAAAATGTTCCCGGAGAGTTTCCTTATGCTGCCGGAGTATTCCCTTTAAAACGCGAAGGTGAAGACCCTACCCGTATGTTTGCGGGAGAAGGTGGTCCGGAGAGAACAAACAAACGCTTTCATTATGTTTCCCTCGGACAGCCTGCACACCGGCTTTCTACAGCTTTCGATTCGGTCACACTTTACGGAGAAGATCCTGGCCTCCGTCCCGATATTTACGGTAAGATCGGAAATTCAGGAGTAAGCATCGCGACACTTGATGATGCTAAAAAACTATACAGTGGTTTTGATCTCTGCCATCCTTCCACATCCGTATCCATGACCATTAACGGTCCGGCGCCAATGCTGCTGGGCTTCTTCATGAATGCTGCCATCGACCAGCAATGTGAGAAATACATCATTGAAAATGGACTGCAGGCAGAAGTCAAGGCAAAAATTGATCAGATTTTCAAAGCAAAGGGCATTTCCCAACCGGTTTATCAGGGCGAACTTCCTGAAGGAAACAACGGGCTAGGATTAATGCTTCTCGGACTTACAGGCGATCAGGTCTTAGCACCTGAAATTTACAATAAGATCAAAGCCTATGCAATTGCCAGTGTAAGAGGTACAGTTCAGGCAGATATTTTAAAAGAAGATCAGGCACAAAACACCTGTATTTTTTCAACCGAATTCGCCCTGAGGATGATGGGCGATATCCAGAAGTATTTCATCGACAAACAGGTAAGGAACTTCTATTCCGTTTCTATTTCGGGATACCATATCGCTGAGGCAGGAGCTAATCCGATCTCCCAACTTGCATTCACCTTGAGTAATGGCTTTACTTTCGTAGAGTATTACCTGAGTCGTGGGATGCATATCGATGAGTTTGCCCCAAACCTTTCCTTCTTTTTCTCCAACGGAATCGATCCTGAATATTCAGTGATCGGACGTGTGGCAAGAATTATCTGGGCCAAGGCCATCAAGCATAAATACAAGGGCAATGACCGCTCACAAAAATTAAAATATCATATCCAAACCTCGGGGCGCTCGCTGCATGCTCAGGAAATTGATTTCAATGATATCAGAACAACTTTACAGGCGCTTTACGCAATCTATGATAATTGCAATTCACTGCATACCAATGCCTATGATGAAGCGATCACCACCCCGACAGAAGAGTCGGTGCGCAGGGCAATGGCGATACAGCTTATTATTAACAGAGAGTTAGGTCTCGCCAAAAATGAAAATCCTTTACAGGGGGCCTTCATTATCGAAGAACTTACGGAACTGGTTGAAGCAGCCGTTTTAGAGGAGTTCAAGCGAATCAATGATCGCGGCGGAGTGTTAGGAGCAATGGAGACAATGTACCAGCGTAGCCGCATTCAGGAAGAATCACTTTATTATGAAACTCTGAAACACGACGGGACTTATCCTATTGTTGGGGTGAACACCTTTCTCAACAAAAACGGATCACCGACGATCATCCCATCAGAAGTTATCCGCGCGACAGAAGAAGAAAAGCAATTTCAGATCAGCGCTTTGGAAACCTTTCAGCAAAGAAATGAGGAAACTTCAGCTAAGCTTTTGAAAGAACTTCAGCAGAAAGCCGTTGCCGGTGAAAATATTTTTGAAAGCCTGATGGAGGTTTGTAAGGTTTGTTCCCTGGGGCAGATCTCGCATGCTTTGTATGAGGTTGGAGGGCAGTACCGAAGGAATATGTAAATACCGTCATTTCGACTCGCGGAAACGGCCGTTGTTTGATACAAATCGTTAACGCGGGGAGAAATCTCATGATTCAAGGAAGATTGTTTGAACATGAGATTCCTCGTCGTACCTCCTTCGGAATGACGGTATGGTTTCCGTCATTTTGACAAGCGGCTCCAATTACTATCTCAAAAACAATTTTTAACGCGAGGAGAAATCTGTTGATTAATGGAAAAAGCTTTGATCATGAGATTCCTCGTCGTACCTCCTTCGGAATGACGGCCCCCATTTCCAAATCCTCCAAAATAATGTAAATTGGATCTCGAATAATTAATTTCAATCCAATTTCAACAAAATGAGCAATTCTCCAACCCGCTTCCTGTCACTTGATGTTTTCAGAGGCATGACGGTATGTTTTATGATCATTGTCAATACTCCGGGAAGTGGTGCTACACCTTTTGCTCCTTTATTGCATGCTTCATGGCATGGATTTACTGCGACAGATCTGGTTTTTCCTGCCTTTTTATTCGCCGTTGGAAATGCGATGAGTTTTACAAAAGGGAAGCTGGAAAGCGACAGCATGGCCTTTTATAAAATACTGAAGAGAACGGCATGGATCTTTATCCTGGGTTACCTGCTTTACTGGTTCCCATTTTTCAAAGCCAATGAAGCCGGCGAATTGATCTTAAAACCAATCAGCGAAACCCGCATTTTTGGAGTATTACAACGAATTGCCCTATGTTATTTCTTTGCAGCACTAATGATCCATTATCTGTCCTCGAAGCGAATTATTATTTTAAGTGTGATCTTCCTTCTGGGCTACTGGG
Organism: Pedobacter sp.; assembly: GCA_036676565.1. Taxonomy (GTDB): domain Bacteria; phylum Bacteroidota; class Bacteroidia; order Sphingobacteriales; family Sphingobacteriaceae; genus Daejeonella. The sequence goes on along the minus strand of JAKFCP010000010.1, from coordinate 4,989 downwards.
GGATTTTGCTCGCATTTGGTGATCCTGCAGATCCTTACAGTATGCTTGGAAATGCAGGGCATTACCTGGATAAATTTCTATTTGGTGAAAGTCATCTTTCAAAAGGAGAGGGTGTGCCTTTTGAGGCTCAGGGACTTCTGAGTACCATGCCGGCAATTGTACTGACCATCATCGGCTATTTTGCAGGAAAATTCATTAAAGAAAATGGCAAAACCTATGAAACGATTGCCAAATTACTATTGGCCGGAGCAGTTCTGATCTTTATTGCATTATGCTGGGACAGTGTATTTCCAATTAACAAAAAACTCTGGACCGGTTCCTTTATCCTTCTGACCAGCGGAATTAATCTGGCAATCATCGCTGCATTATTGTATGTTGTCGAAATTAAGTCGATGAATAGATGGAACTGGACTTACTTCTTTACTGTATTTGGTAAAAATCCGCTATTTATTTATTTGGTGGCCGAAGTGGGCAGCAGAATTCTTAATCTGATCACCGTGGCTGAAGATACCAGCCTGCGTAAAGCTATCAGTATCAATGCATTTCAGGCCATAGCACCGGGACCAATCGGCTCTTTACTCTTTGCCCTGACATTTATGCTGCTCTGCTGGTTGGTTGGATTGTGGATGGACAAAAAGCACATTTATATAAAAGTGTAAAATATATACCGCTTCGTTTTGAATCCATTTTTTAAAAACTATATTTATTTATATAAACCAAAACACATAATAATGAAATACGTAGTCTTTATTTTTTCCTTCATTTTAATTTCAACTGCAGCAATTGCTCAGAAATCAACAAAACTGTTTAACGGCAAGGATCTTACCGGCTGGACTATTCATGGTACCGAGAAGTGGTATGTTGAAAAAGGCCATCTGATCTGTGAAAATGGGCCAAAAGAAGAATATGGCTATCTGTCTACAGACAAAAACTATAAGAATTTCATTCTGGAATATGATTTTAAACTTGAAGCAAACGGTAATAGTGGTGTATTCGTCCGTTCCGGCATCGAGGGAACCAAAATCAGCGGATGGCAGGTAGAAGTTGCTCCTCCCGGAAACGGAACAGGAGGCATTTACGAGTCCTATGGCAGAGGCTGGTTAACAAAACCAACTAAAGAAGAAGAATCAGGTCTTAGTCCGGATGGCTGGAACCGTGGAAAGATTCATGTAATGGGTGATGAAATAACTACCTGGTTAAACGGTAAACAAATTTCCCATCTGAAAGATGAAAAATTCGGAGCAGGAAAAGGTTTTATTGCTCTTCAAATCCATTCTGGTGGCGACATCAAGGTTAGATGGAAGCGGATTAAAATTAAAGAGCTCGAATAAATACAATACGATTAATATATTAAAACTTTTATTAATAAGCCTGCCCCACAAGCAGGCTTATTCAATCCTGCATGTGCGGGAATAAAAACCAAATTATATTCTAATGAACAACAATCAGGAATCATCCCGCAGAGGCTTTATTAAAAAAATTGCAGCATCATCAGCCGCCCTTGCGGTTGGAAGCAATGTACTTGCTGCAGCTCAGGAAAGTGAAACAGCACAGTTTATCATTCATAAAAGACAATACATTGGTGCAAACGACAATATTAATATTGCTCTGATCGGAGCTGGAGGAATGGGTACAGGCGATACCATTACTGCACTCAAAGTACCTGGGACAAAACTTGTAGGGGTTTGTGATCTTTATGATGGAAGGTTAAAAGATGCAAAAACCCGCTGGGGACAGGATATTTTCACAACAAGGTCATACAAAGAAATATTAAACCGCTCCGATATTGATGCAGTTATAGTTGCTACGCCTGATCACTGGCATCAGCAGATCTCAATCGATGCAATGAGAGCGGGAAAACACGTTTATTGTGAGAAGCCAATGGTTCATGATATTACCGAGGGGCCTGCAGTAATCAAAGCTCAGAAAGAAACCGGAAAAGTGTTTCAGGTTGGTAGCCAGGGAGTATCTTCATTGGGAAATGAGAAAGCAAAGGAACTGTTAAAAGATGGAGCAATTGGTCAGCTCAACTTTGCTGAAGGATTCTGGGCCCGTCACTCACCGGGTGGTGCATGGCAGTATCCAATTCCGGCTGATGCTTCAGCGGCCACAGTCGACTGGGATACTTTTGTGAGCAATACAACCAAACGATCCTTTGATGCGATGCGTTTCTTCAGATGGAGAAATTACCGGGATTACGGAACCGGCATGTCTGGAGATCTGTTTGTCCACCTGTTCTCCAGTCTGCATTTTATAACTGATTCCTTCGGTCCGAATAAGATCTATTCTTCCGGCGGTTTAAGATACTGGAAAGACGGTCGGGAAGTGCCGGATGTACTTCTGGGTATATTTGACTACCCTAATCAGGCTCAGGCTCACCCGGCGTTTAATCTTTCATTAAGATGCAATTTTGCCGATGGAACCAGTGGAAATACAATATTAAAACTGGTAGGAAGCGAGGGTGCAATGGATATTGGCTGGGATAGTGTTACACTGCGAAGAAATAAGAACTTCTCTTCAGATGATCCATTTTTCATCGAAAAAATGAAGAATGCGGGTACGCCATTAAGCGACCGTAAACGAATCCTTCCGCAGGAAGAATATACATTTGCAGCAGAAAAAGGCTATATGGGTGGTCCTTACGACCATTTTGTAAATTTCTTTAATGCAATTAAAAATAATGGCAAAGTTGCCGAGGATGCGATATTCGGTTATCGTGCAGCGGCACCTGCATTGTTGTGTAACGACAGCTATAACAACGATACTGCTATCTTATGGAATCCTGAGAAGATGCAATTAATTAAAAAGTAATTTCAGCAATATGAAAAAAGCCCGGCCGGTAATATTACTGGTCGGGCTTTTCTTTTGAATTAACATAAGCTGGATATAAATTTTTGCCGGTTACTATTAAAATTTATGGTTTCTATTGTTTTTGAAAATCAGGGTCTGTACTTCATCGGTTATGCCAGTCCCGTGTTCTGCCGTAGTTTTTGCCCATAAATTACTTGGTAATATAAAATCAGACCGGGCAAAAATCTACAGCTGCCACCCGGGTTTATTTAAAATGGCAAATGGTCCTTTTGCTGGGCTACCCGTCCCGATGAAAAACAGCACCGGGTAAAATAAACCTTGCCGGAGGAGTTAGCTTCCGGTTATGGATAATTTGAAATGGAACGAGATTTCTTGCCGGAACTACTCCGGAGGAAAGGGCTGAAATAGCCTATAAAACACTGGTATTGGTTTCAAAAATAAAATTATTTAACTCCAAAACCTTATCTGAATAATGACAAACCATCTCTTAACCTTCATTAAATATAACTCAGGTTAGATTAATTTAATTACCCCGCTATCCAGCTGAATTTATATTCAAGGGAAGGATTTTTCATTCTTTCGGCAACTCTCAACAGTCGATCTGGTAAATTCATTACATAATCACGAGCTTTTTCACCGGCCTCATTCAGATCCCGCACCTTTTCAATATGCCACTCATCGATCAGTTGTTTCATGATCTGAACATAGTCAACTGCGGTGTAAACCCCCAAACGTTGCGCTGCATCTGTAAAGTGTCCGAATGTCTGACCCATTTGTAAACCTACTTCACGAAGGAAGTGAGCAGGCATTACAATTTTATTACGCATCATATCTTCAAAAGCAATCATTGCCTCGCTTGGGTCTACTTCAAAAATACGAAGCATAAAATCTTTATAGGCCTTTGCATGTCTGGCCTCATCAGAAGCAATTACACCACACATTTTTGATAATAAGGTATCGCCATCAGCTTTGGCCAATGAAGCAACCCTTCTGTGTGAAATATTGGTAGCGAGTTCCTGAAAACTGGTATAGATAAAATTTCGGTAAGGGTCATGACCTGTACCGATATCAAATCCGTCAGCAATCAGATATTGAGTTGAGATTTCCATCTGGCGCATATCTACGCGACCTGACAGGTAAAGGTATTTGTTCAGCAGGTCACCGTGGCGGTTTTCTTCTGCAGTCCAGAGTCTCACCCATTTCATCCAGCCATTTTGTTCATCTTTCGAAATACCGTCAACCATAGTCAACCAGGATTCATAGGTAGGAAGAGCTTCTTCGGTAATCGTATCACCGATCAAAACTGCTACCAGATCATAAGAAAGTGCTTTCGCATTCTCCTTCAAATCCTTAATTTCTGAATAAAATGTATCGCGTGTTGAATCAGGAAGAAAGTCGGATGGCTGCCAGTTTGTATCGATAGGCTTAAGGTATTCATGCATCTTTTCAAGCATATACTTTTCAAGGTGCATTAATACTTCTCTGCGTGATCCTATATTGATATTCATATGTATTTCTAAATTATCCAAATATACGTAAAAAGCATGAAATAGGATGTTAAAATTGCAGTTTAAACACTTAAAAATGGATTCCAGATGCTTTAAAACAACTATTATTTTGCAAGTATAGATAATAATAATGGTTGAGAAAATGAGCTAGATCACGCAAAACTTACAAAGAACCTAATATTATTAGGCAGTACCGCTCACCCAGATTCCGGCCTCCGGGCCGGAATCTCCCTTTTCAGCCTCAAACGACTGTCATGGCGGGCTCGACCCGCCACCTCGACAGTTTCCTGCGTCTTTGCGAGCATAAATCAGATGGCTAAGTGAGGTTTACCAGCCTGTCATCCGATAGCTATCGGATCTGGCGAAAGCCAGAAACAAAAAAACCCTCATTCCGTTAGGAACAAGGGTTCGTTTAATCCCGATAATTATCGGGAGGGCACCGACCTTCCCTAAATTCAGAAACAAAAAAAGCCCAGTACAATGAAGTACTGAGCTTTCGTTTAATCCCGATAGCTATCGGGATGGGCACCTTGTCATTCTGGCGAAAGCCAGAAACAAAAAAGCCCCAATCTTACGAAAGGGGCTTTGTTTAAAATTGGGCACCGACCTACTCTCCCACCTGTTACGGCAGTACCATTGGCTCTGGCGGGCTTAACTTCTCTGTTCGGAA
>JAKFCP010000009.1:0-3114 GCA_036676565.1 Pedobacter sp. | reverse complement strand
AGGCACTTGTCATTGTACTTTGAATAGCTGCAACAGCTTCTGAACTCATTAACTAGCTCCTTGTTGAACAACTTTCTCTAGGCTAGTGGCACGTATCTCACTATACCACCCTGAACTGCGCCATCCTCCAGAATGCCTCAAGGACTCAACTTTATACCACCCAGTAATCAGTGTATCTTCTAGCCGGATAATATCCCCAGCCCTGATGTCAGGATTAAGAAGAATCTTCATTTGAATACCGGGCTTCTTGGCTTTATCTTTTTTGGAGCGTTGTCTGTCACCGGAGACACGATAAGGAGTTTCAATTAAACCAGTGTATTTAGAGATGACGTAAGCTTGTTGGAAGTTCTCGGTGTTGGCCCTATCGTTATCGTGAATATAAACAACACCATCATCTAGTTGCCAGTTACACGCATACTTTTCACAAATCTCATCTAGCATCTCTTTAGGTGTACCGCTAAGTGGGTAGCCATAAATAAGAGGATTGTTAAGATTTGTCCCGTTGAATACACCCCTATCAGCGCCGATGGCTTTGATTAGTCTATTGGCTGCGTCTTTGGGGCTTTGACCTTCTGGTACAAACTCGGATAAGACCTGTTGATTCAACTCAACATATCCACTACCCAAGGTAAGTTGAGTCACACGATCCGTGCCGGACTTACGAGTCGTTACATGGGTAACTTGCCCAGAGAACAGCCTTTTAGGACCACCAGTGTCCAAGTACCCAGCCTCAAAGACTGCTGCTGGGTAGTCAGTGTCTAATAATCTAATATGTTCTGTAGAAAGATTATATACCTCGATACTTGCACTATTAGTCTTCTTTTTGTTATCAGAAGATTTGGAGATATCAAACGTCACTTGTAAGTCTGTAATTTCTAAAGCTTCACCAGAATTGTAATCTCCCACTATCAAGCGGAACTGCCTGTTGCGTTGTATGAGGTCCATTGATTACCTTTTAATTAGTAAGGCTCATAATCAAAAGATATCAACTTAATGTAAGCCTTTTGACAGAGGTTGTCTTTGTGGTGCTCGGCCAGAGAGCAAACTTTATTATTAACGTGGAGCCTTACAGACTCAAAGGCCTCAAACTTATCGCCATAGGAACCAAGGCTTACTACTTTACCACCAACCGAGGAAGTAGCGACAAACCTACCAGAACGAAACTCAACACCTTTTGGAAGATCAGGGTTTCCAGAAATCTTTTTCGAGCGAAATATAACGTTCAACTCTCTTGGTAGAAATGTGCATGTCTCTGGACTATAAATTTTGTTATTATGGACAAGTAGATCTTTATCTAACTGCCAATTAGGGAGACTAAATCCCGGTTGATTGTTACACCATTCTGCAAACACTTGAAAATTTAACCAAGAGTCTACTACTTTACAATCCACATAGGATTGCAACTGATTCTTGGTGTCATAACAACGGGCCAGCATTGCAGACCAAGTGTTGTACTCCTTCGTAATATTCCCTGTTTTACCTGCTGAATAAGCACCCACGCCTATAAACCCCTTTCCAAAAACCCGTGGCGAATTGAGGTTCTTTACTTTCCCAGCTTGAAGCATGTGAGAGTAGGTTTTAGTTGTAGTTCCATCTTCAAACTTCACGAGGATATCTTGACTTCCGTTGTATTCAACCACCACACAATCACCACTAAAGTTTGTGTTGAATACATCACCAACGAATATTTTCTGTTTTGGACCTTTCATCATAACCCCACATATTTAAATTGAGGTTAGATTATAGCACTGAGTCGTAGTGAAAGTCAATCCTCTTCTGACCACAAATAGAAAAGGTTGTAGTATTGGTCAATTGAATCAGGGTAAACTTTGTAAGGTTCACTAATGATGTCTGCCTTCTCTTCCATCCAGATGAATCCTGTCAATGGAAAGATTGCATAATCTAGAAACAATGGGTAATTAGGAACTAAGGCTTCGCCTAAAACAATTGGAACATTATCTGCATCGTAAAGATTGATGAAATATAACTTAGCCCTTTCATTGTAGATAAACTCAAAGATGTAAGAGTCGCCTTGAAAAGCAATTGTGTAAGTGTAATACGCATCACTAAACAGTGGCATTGAAATGTATTTATCAGCCATTCTCTCTCGCCTGTCTTAGTGGATCAGTATCTTTAGGAGAATCACCAGTACCTATGTCTTGTGGTGTACTATCTTGTTTCCCTTTTGAGTTTTTACTTGAAGCTTTCTTCTTCAGAGAATCCTGAACATCTTTTGGGATGGTAGTCTTCTTCAAGAAAGCAAAAGTCACTTGTTCAAAAGTAATATCACAATAAAGACCATACCCAGTGTTAGGATCTTCCTTGAATGTAATCTTAGTCATTACAAGATTATTGATTACTTTACGAAGAAGGGTATTGTCATATTCAAACAAACGAACCAATTGAATACTTGGATCGAACTGCCCGGTCTTCTCGTTAAAGATTACTCCAGCAGTAAGATCAATTAGAGCTTGTCTGATCTGTTCAAGAAGATCAGCACGTCTACTATCAACAACTACTTCAGGTTGACTGTCTGATAAAAACTGACCAATGCTGTCAGGGATAAACTTCTTCAAAACACTTTGATCTGTAGAGTTTACACTGACAGCATTGGGGGCTTCGTTACTGTTGTAAGGAGAGTTACCATCCAAATCTTGAATTAAGTAAGTACCGGTAGAAATATCTACACCAGTAATCACAGCACCGATTGTGAACTTTGGATTATCCCGAATGTAGTGATCTGTGATGTTAGATCCACCATCCACGGGATGACGCGTCACTTGTCCACTATAGTTCTGTGTATATGATGTCACAGCGGACATATAGATGAAGCCTCCATTTTGTACGGAGGAATCACCCCATTCGACGGCAAGCGACATGGGCGCTCCTTATTGTTTTACTGGGAATTGTACGCTTACCTGATCGAACGACTGAACAAACATATTAGCTACGGCTTCACCAATAGCTTGGGCTTGGGCGTTAGCATCCATTCCAGCAAGGGTGGAACCATCAACGTTCACAACAATGTCAATTTGGTTGCTGTTGTTATTCACAATACCCATCGCTTTATCTTCAGCAGCAGCTTTAGCCATTTCAGCCTGCTGATCATCGTAG
>JAKFCP010000008.1:0-79619 GCA_036676565.1 Pedobacter sp. | reverse complement strand
CGATAGCTATCGGGTCGCAAATCCTCCTAAGTGACTGACGAATTTATCTTGCAAAACGCCTAAGTAAATTCGTAACCCGATAGCTATCGGGTCTGAACTTTCCCGACTTGCGAAATCACCTAATCGAGCGGAAAGAGATTTCGGCACCCGATAGCTATCGGGTCGCAAATCCTCCTAAGTGACTGACGAATTTATCTTGCAAAACGCCTAAGTAAATTCGTAAGTCTGAACTACCCTTATTACGTTTGAATCCTACCAATCCTTCAATCCTATGAATCCTACCCCTCCTAACCCTCTTCATCAACCACCAATTCCACATGCTTCACAGTAAAATGATAAAGAAAGAATGCACCTAATCCCAGGCAAGTACCAATAAAAAGCAGGGCATCTATGGATTCTGTCTCAGCCCCTGCTGCAGTTCCTGAAGTCGAGTCCCAGGCAGCGATTGCGAGCAGAATTCCATAAGCGACCTGTCCGGTGTGGTTGATCGTGACTACCTTACGCTTGTTTTTGTCGGAATCGCCATTCACCGCTTTGGCATACCAGTTTGCTGATACTAAATCTTTTGGCCTCACACCCAGCGTATCGGCAAGTTTGTTGATTACCTGAAGTTCCGGAAAATCCGGGCTTGCTTCGATCCGTGAATAGGAAGCCTGTGAGATGTTAAGGCTTGAGGCCATGCCTTCCTGGCAAACGTTTTTGTAGCTCCGAATCATGCGCAGATTCTCGCCGAAGTTGAAATTTTTCATGTTGGGGACATTTAGGTAGCTGATTAATTGATATCTTTTACATAGAGCGTTTGTTTTACATGAAATTAATCATTCAATTTTCCTCTGTCAATACCCTCAGAAAGAGGCAATTACGACCAAAAGGCTTAAATATCCCCTTTTGAGCCTCCAAACCCAGTTTTATGAGCCTGGTGAATAAGTTATTCATGCATGAATAATTTATTCATATCCAAGATCTTCCAGTACAAACTGATGAAAATGGCTGATCTTTTATCAAAATCTCTTCAATTTTTCCGGGCGAATTTCCGCAGGCTTTCAAAAGACAATTTTTATCCATGAATAACTTATTCATCGTTTTGAATAACTTATTCATGCTGTGAATAACATTTTAGCGGGGTAATTTTCATTTTTGACTTGTGATTCAAACCCGATGTCAGAACTGGCACATATCATTGAGATCCTGGAACGGATGGAGAAAAAACAAAATGAGTTTTTTTCTGAAATGAGGGCTATGGATAAAATCCGGGAATCAGGGACAGAGCAATGGGTTGACTCATTGGCGGTACAGCGGATGCTTTCATTCAGTCCGAGTACCCTATACCGCCTGCGTAAAAATGGAGCTTTGATTTTTAAGCGCTTAGGCGCAAGGTATTTTTATTATGCTCCGGATATTTTCAAGTTAAAGGATCAATATCTTAAATAGGTTTTTGGGGGAGAGGGTAATAGATTTTTTTTCATAAACCATTACCAATAAAGGACATTAATTCGTCCGCTCATAGCCGCGAAGGCCTAGTCCTTTTTCTTCAGGAAAAAAGGACCATGCCGAGGAGGAACGACGAGACCATGAGTGCCTTAAAAAACATTATACTAACAACGAATAAACCCCGCCGCTGTCCCGAAGTTTCGGGACTGCTTCGAATTTAGTATTTGGGCTTGGCTTTTCTCTACCGCACCATCCGCCCTGGGCGGAGGAAAGAAGGTCAACGGGGAGATATTACTTGGGCCAAAGTACATTCCAACTCCATCGGAATTTTGGTTTATAATTGAATGTTTTTAGAAAACGCCCTAGATTTTGATTTTACTATAAAATTTCAAATGAACTAGGATTTTGCGCGGTGGGCTGAAAAAACGGCGGGCCGGGTGTTTTGCCTGTGGGGGGAAGCTTCGTTTTTTCTTGATTTTTTGGGTACTTATTGATCAAGCAAAAAGTACCTTGCCTCCGCGGCTAAGAGCGGACAATATTGCATTAATCCTCTAATGTTGATGTTAGAAGGATTACTTAGCCATCCTTAAAAACACCCCACACCATCAACCTACCAGGTACTTACCATCATCGTACCATGTTCGCAGAACATTGCCCTCAGGGTACCAAAAAGGGGGTGTTCTACGATGAAGTTACGAAGGAGCTAAGAACAAAACCCAATATTTGGGTATCCCTGCTTCCCATTTTGACCGGTGTATCGGTCAATTTCAGTCAAGTTCGGTCAAAATTTCGGCCTGCGCCTGCCTCTTCCCAAGTTTGTGTTGTACCGGTACATAATTAACAGATTTTTTAACATTTAAAATTTAAAAAAATGGGTACATACAAAAAAGGCGTTTTAGGGCCATTTTCCGGTAAGATCGGAACAGTAATCGGCAGCACCTGGAACGGAATAGAGTACATGAGAAGTTTACCAAAAGCTTCCACAAAAGCAGCAACTGAATTGCAGCTTAACAACAGAGCCAAATTTGGACTGGCCAATGGTTTTCTCGGTCCGATAGTCGGTCTGCTTAATCTGGGCTTTAAAGCAGTAGCCCTTGGAAAGACAGGCTTCAATATGGCATCTTCACACCTTATTTCAGAAGGCATCACCGGGATATACCCCGATTTTGTGATCAATTATGCGAAGGTTTTATTTAGCAAAGGTGCTCTGGAAGGGGTTTGGTCTGTAGCCGCTGTTTCAAGTCTGCCTGGACAGATTGAGATAACCTGGGAGGATAACTCGGGCTCAGGGACAGCAAAATCGACAGATAAACTGGTGGCGCTGGTCTATAATCCGGCAAAATCCAAATTTGTCTACACACTTGAAAATGGAGCAGCCCGAAGTGCAGGCGCAGACATCCTTGCGATGCCGGCCCAATTCGCAGGGGACACCGTTCAGTTGTGGATTGCATTTATGAACTCAGATAAAACCTCATTTTCCACCAGCATGTATGTTGGTGAGATTGAAGTTTCCTGAATTAAAGGCAGGGCGATGAGCCCTGCCTTTTTTACATTTTAATATTCAAAACCATGGAACTCTTTAATAAATATTATCTCCCCTGGCATTTTCCTTTCAGAAAGGAACTTGCAGGCATTATAGTGGTCATTGCCATATTCTTATTGTTTCCTTATGTGATTCGTGAGGTGGATGGATCTGCCGCAGCAATCGATCCGGGAATCTTAAGCGCCATTATTCTGGCAGCATCGGCGGTGCTCATATTTAAAGCCATTACCTGGTGGATCATCCTTACGATTTGGCCAGCCTTTGCCCAATACTCAGATAATCAGCTTGAAAGTAATTTCAAGTCACTGCCTGCCAGTCAGAAAGTGATCATCTACATGAGTTTTTACATGCTGATATTTTATGCGTTTATACTCGTTTTATCAGCCCTTTTATAAACAATTCAAACTAAGGTTATGGCAATTCAAAGAGGACTTTTTGGCCCAATTTCCGGCAAGATTGGAGATCGGGTTTATGCGACTGTAAACGGTGTTACTTATGTGCGGAGTTTACCACGTAAAACAACAATACCGGCAACAGAAAAGCAATTGATACAACGTGCAAAATTTGGACTTGTCTCCAGATTTCTGCATCCAATAGGGTGGATTCTTAATAGTAGTTATAAAGTGATCAACCGCAAAAAGACCGGTATATGGGTTTCATTCAGACAAATTATGGATGAAGCTGTCACAGGTGAATATCCGGATTTTGAAATTGATTATGCCAAAGCTAATCTGATTCAAGGGCATCTGGCCCCTCCGCGTGAGACCTGTATTACAGCTGAAAAACAAAATCTGAATTTAAGTTGGTCATTTAATCAGCAAGTGAATAGTTATTCCACTGACGAATTGATAGTCCTGGTCTACTGTATTTCTTTAAAAGAGTTCTGGTGTAATGATAAGACGGGAATGCGAAGGTCGGATGAGTGTGGTAGTATCATTCTTCCGGAAGAGTATGCCGAAAGGGAATGCTGTATCTGGCTTTTCTACCGCTCTGAGCCGCAAAATGCATATTCTAATTCGGTATACCTGGGTAAAGTAAATATCTATTAAAACTATTGTCATGAAAACAAGCAATCAAAATTCAGACACGCTTATCGTCCTGATGATGAAACTATCGATCTTCTTTTTGCTCTGCCTGGCAATCCTCAATGCTCCGCAGGTAAAAGGGCAAACGATTCCAGTTCGGGAGCAAATTATTAATGCTAAACAACAAAAGGTTCAGAAAATCTACACTTCCCAAATCGGAATCCGCGAGAAAGGATCAAACTCAGGTCCGGCGGTGGAGCAATACCTCCTCTACGTTAACCTTCCGAAAGGAAACCCCTGGTGTGCGGCATTTGTCTGCTGGGTTTTTGGGCAAGCCAATATCGATAACCCCAGAACGGGCTGGTCACCGCACCTGTTTCCGGTTCCTAAAATAATCTGGAGTAAAGCCGGAATCTGGTCAGATGAGCCAGGAACCAACCTGCCTGCCGGTCAGGCAGGGAGCCAAGACCCGATAGCTATCGGGTCAAGACACTCACGTATAGCCTACTCCTATCCGCCCAACCAGACAACTGATAACAGGCAACAGACAACTGATCGCAGGCAACAGACAACACCTAAAACCGGTGACATCTTTGGACTCTTCTTCCCCGACAAAAACCGCATTGCCCACACCGGTTTCATTGATCAATGGGATGGAACCTGGTTAATTACGGTTGAGGGGAATACGAATGTTTCAGGCGGCAGGGAGGGAGATGGAGTGTACCGCAAGCGGCGACCCGTCAAATCTATTTATCAGGTTGCGCGGTATATCCGGCAGACTTAAAACACAAGTTTATGAAAACAATAGTAATAAAACTTCTTATGCTGCTAATCCTGATCAGTTTCAGTTCATGCAGTACCCGGAAGCTGAACAAGCAAAAATTTGAAATTTCATCCTCAGCACAATCGGAAATCCGGATGCAGGATTTGATGAATGATAAGCTCGAAGCTAAGCGGAAGATCCTTCTGACCGATACTGCCAATGAACAATATTCAGTCATTATTTTCCCTGCTGACACTTTTAGCTTTTCGGCTCAGCATGGATTCAAAGGCAAGGCGGAAAGGATTGAACTTTCGGGAGAGTTGAGAAGGGTGATGAGCCGGATGGATAGTGCAGGGCTTTTTGAAGAAAGGCAAAGGGATATGAATTATGAAGAAGAGTATGAAAGTAAAAAGGCGGAGGAATCAAACTCCAGGGTATTGGAAAAAAGGCGCTCAAAGGTGGTGAATGTGTTAATTATGGTGGTGGGGGTTATTTTAGTGGGATGGTGGTTGTGGCGTAGAGGATTATAAACAGCGTTTGACATTAAGAATTGATTCCACTGTCCGTAAAGTTATGTGCAATGTCTATAAATTTTCCATGGAGGAATTTCTCATATCTGCTCAATGAAGAAAATCTTCTTTTATAAGTTTGATAATTTTATAGCTAATTAATAAATGAATTAATCTCGTGGTTAGTTAAATTTAAAACGAGTCTGAAGACTCTTGAACATTTAATAAACCGTAGAGACGCCGCGCTTAACTATACGTACAGATGATTTTTAGTATCTTGCATTTCAAATTTTTACAATGCTCGGAGTCAAAAATTCAATAGATAAATATAAGCTGCTAGCAAAGCAATATTGGCGTTATGAGAAAGATAAACTGGCGGAGGACCGAGCCCAAGCTATTTTTGACACTGCCTGGAGTCTGACTGAATGGGTTGGTAAAGAATTTAAAGGAGTTTCTAACAAAAAAGATCTACGTGAATTTAGAGAAACATTATACTCACTTTATGCGCCATTTAAAATAATCGCTGATATAGTGGATCATTCGAAACACTTTAAATTGAGTGGTGAAACAAAATCTAACTTAGTAGATGCCGGCAAAAGGGAAGGTCCTTTTTCGTCTTCCTTTACTGGGGCATTTCAAAAAGAGAAGCTACTCATCGAGTTAGGTGATGGTAGTTACTATGATGTAGAACAAATGATAGATGAGTTAATAAGTTTTTGGACAGTTTATTTTCAAGATAATCTTCAGATAGACTCCCGTAAATTGGGAGTACGCTTTGAGGATAGTATTAAGTTTTAACCCCCCAGTGTTCTAACTTTCGTTTTGATATACTTAGAGTTTAGCGCAGCGGCTCTACGTATTTACAATGATGAGGAGTCTTCTGACTCCTCCCAGAAGAAATTAACGCTTCTTCATATTTAATTACAAAATATACTGGTTGCTAATAATGAACAACCTGATTATTTTAATTGTTAGCGAGTCTGAAGACTCTTGTTCATTTAATAATCCGTAGAGCGCTGCGCTAACTCTACGGACAGATAAGTTAAACTTCTCACCCATGTAAATAACAACAAAGCCATCCACACCGGGCGTTTTTCAAACCAATTTGTGGAGAATTGGAGAAGAATAGGAAACATTGGGGGTGGATTTTAAAGGATTTTAAAATGAAACCCCAGTTTAATTAAAAAATCAAAATGGAGTTCCGTTATAACGTTAATGGACTGTTAGGTATTTAATCCTTGGCGAGGATAATCAATCGAATCCGTGTTTTAACCGAAAGTCTGGATCGGTCATATGCCCGTGATAAAAAGTGGGCTTGACTTCGAGCTTAGTATAACCTATGCCACCTGCAATTCGGGGAAGCGTTATCTCTAATTTGGAATACCTTTGTGCTTTCTTCGCATTTGCAGGATAATCAAATATCACAGTCATCAGGGCATCGGAGTCCGTCGTTTTTATATCAACGTTAGAAATCCAGTCCATTTCTCCAATGTTAGTTCCAAACATCCTGAATTCCTGTGCACGTTCCTCGACAAGCGCCATCGCCACCTCATGAAGGCTTGGCCATATTTTCCCGGAAAATTGCTTATCGGCGACAATTGGCGCATAAACGCCTTCAGCAAGCATATCGCTGGGCGGGAGTTCTAACGGCAGATTTTCCAGGGTTTTTAGGCGTTGGTCGACCAAAGGTGCTGAAGGGTTCAGAATGATGATTTCCGCATCAGTTAGCTTACCAATTGGACATTGTTTGTCCGCGATCAGCGCGGCACGCGAAGCATAGCCGAAATAAGCCGCCACAAGCTCATGTGCATGGGACGATTTTAACTGGATGCCGTAATTGTTTTGGGTGAAGGCGCGTAACGAATCCGCGCAAGCTTTTGTGATTTCAAGTTTCATAGCAACTATTGTTAATTTCTGGACTTTATAGTTGTCGTGAGTGTTTAAAGACAACCATGCCAGCGGTTTAACAAAATTTGCTGTTATGACTTGTCAATTATTGATTTATCCTCGCGTTTCAGTCACTCACAACTGGGGCGTTCGATTCCTTATCCGAAAGTAAAAATAATAATTTAAAAACCAATAAGATAATTTAAAAGGACCACTGTCCGTAGAGTTTAGCGCAGCGCTCTACGGATTGTCCAATGATGAGGAGTCTTCCTACTCCTCAATAATTCAGAAAAGGAATATAATTTAAAATACCTCCGGACTTGGTGGGGTTTTGCTCCCGGAGCTGGGCTCCCCAAATTGCTTTGGGGTAAACTTCTCGCCCAGGCATAAAACGATAAAGCCCTTCAGTTTTCACTGAAGGGCTACAAAGCTCCCGAAGCTGGGCTCGAACCAGCGACCCTCTGATTAACAGTCAGATGCTCTAACCGGCTGAGCTATTCGGGAATTTCCGGTTATAAAACTTGTTTAAAGTTCTCCCCTTTCGGGAGTGCAATATTCGGGATTTTAAATTATTAATGCAATATTTGCATCAAAATTTTTTAAAATAATTATGAGTCTAGTTATTATTGGTTCCGTTGCCTTCGATGCAATTGAAACTCCCTTCGGGAAAACAGATAAAATAGTGGGCGGAGCAGCCACCTACGCGAGTTTAGCCGCATCCTATTTCTATAAGAATGTAAAGATTGTAGGTGTGGTTGGTGAAGATTTTCACAAGGAAGATATCCAAAATTTCAATGATCATGGCATCGATACCGAAGGACTTCAGATAAAAAAGGGCGAAAAATCCTTTTTCTGGTCCGGAAAATATCATAATGACATGAATAGTCGCGATACTTTAATTACTGAACTGAATGTTCTTGGTGATTTTGATCCGATCATTCCGGCAAGTTACCAGGACTGTCAGTTCCTGATGCTGGGTAACCTTACTCCACAGGTTCAGCAGACTGTAATTAACCGTTTAAATAAACGTCCTGAGCTCATTGTTTTGGATACAATGAACTTCTGGATGGACATCGCTTTGGATGATCTTCTGGCAGTTATTAAAAATGTGGATGTATTAACCATCAACGATGCTGAGGCAAGACAATTGTCGGGCGAGTATTCATTGGTTAAAGCCGCAAATAAAATTCTGGCCATGGGCCCTAAATACCTGATCATTAAAAAGGGTGAGCATGGTGCCCTCCTATTCCACGAAGATCTGATCTTCTCTGCCCCTGCTTTACCGCTTGCTGATGTATTTGATCCAACGGGTGCGGGTGATACCTTTGCTGGTGGCTTCATTGGTTATCTTGCCCAGGTAGGAACGATCAATTTCAACAATATGAAGAATGCGATCATCTTTGGTTCTGCGCTGGCTTCTTTCTGTGTTGAGAAATTTGGGATCGAGCGTATTAAAAACCTGAGTCAGGAAGAAATTCAGGCAAGGGTACAGCAATTTGTGAGACTGAGTAGTTTTGTTATTTAAGCTGAAAGGTTAAAGCTGAAAGATAAAAGCTAAGAGGGTACTCCGGATAAATGGGGTGCCCTTTTTGTTTTAGGGTGAAGTCCCTTTGAAAACGTGTCATTCCAAACGCTGCCGTTCAGCAACGGAGGGACCGAGATCAAAAAGCTGAAAGCGTAAAGCTGAAAGATAAAAGCTAAGAGGGTGCTCCGGATGAATGGGGTGCCCTTTTTGTTTGGGGGTGAATACAATTGGAAAAATGGGGCATCCTGAACGCTGCGCTTCAGCAGCTGATGGAAATCGTGCCAGGGGGATATTCTGCTTCAGAAATGAGATCCCTCCTGCGTCGGGATTACGGATAATAGGCAACAGTCATCAGACATCTGACATGAGACATCAGACTTCTGACCTCAGACAACTGACAACAGGCAACAGGCAACTGATAACTCAAATCAATCTCCCCACCACCTCAAACTTCGCAAATACCTGATCGCTATGGGGTGCATCCTTCAGTTCATCGGTCAGATCCTGCCCGGCCCAATGCTCATAGTGCTTCCCGTTCTTCCATAGCCGGCTTTCGGTAACATCATAAATGATTCCTTTGAACGCAATCCAGATCTGCGGCTTATCCTGTCCGTTTCTCAGGGCGAGGTAGGATTTACTGTACTCCGGAAGCTTATTCATGAACTGCATTTGCCCGATTACGGAAATACTCAAAGAACATGATATTCAGCAATAACATCGCCATCGAATAAAAATGATCCTCAAATGGAATGGTACCTACCCTGAATGCCATATTCTCTTCATTATTATACATGACCACCGGAATTGAAGTCAGAAGTCCGTTAACAATATAAAATGGGATCAAAGAAACCATATATGCCAGATAGAACCTGCTTAGATACTTCAATTTGAAGACAAACTGAGCAAACAGCAAAATTACAAGCAGCAAACCAAAGGTGATCAGCGAATAAACCTTATCGTAAAACAGAACTAATAAAACTGTGCATAAGAGGATAAGTGAATAAGTGATATAAACAGAAACAGATACTAACAAATCCCTTTTTATATAGTAATTAAGGCATTCGTAGATAAAAATACAGGCAAATGGAACGGTCACAAAAAAGAGGATTTCCTCAATGGGCAGATTCAGGAAATAGATGCCTCTTATGTAATCAGGATTAAAGGACCATACCCCATAAATCGTAAACAGGTAATCCCAAAACAGGAAAAGCAAACCGCTGATAATGAGTCCGGGGAAAATATACTTCCAACTCTGATAAAATCTAACCCGCTTATCAAATGAAAGAATCACAGGAAATAATACAGTCAGAAAATTGATCAGCAGATAGGTATTCTCCATACGCAAATATCAGATATACTTTTTGAATACGGGCAGTTCTTCTTTCAGACATCTGTCAGATTCGATCATAAATGCGGCTATATTCCTGATCAGGGGAGCATCAGCAAGTCCGAACTTCCTGTTTTTGAATTGCCTGACAATTGCTTTGCGGTCCTCATCAAGATCCTTACTGAAACCCAAAAAGGAAGGCGTATAATGCTGTATAGTGAATCGCATAAAGCGGATCTCCAGATTATTAGGATCCCGCTCGACAGCCTTTTTCATTGTCTTTTGTGAAAGGGATACAAATTTGATCTTATTGTAAGGATTCCAGCTATGCTTGGCTTTCAAAGCCTCCAGGGTTCCGATATAGGCCACTATAAGGGGATTTTCGGTGCTTCCCGACTTAAGTGCAAGGTATAATGAATCGGTTACAGCCGGACTTTCAATCGCCCGGTGAACCGCTACCTTGATATTTCTGATTTCATCCAGTAGGATAGATTCTGCATATGAATGGACTGATAAGAATATAAATAGGAGTACTAAGAATCTGAATTTCATCTGCTGTAATAAAGTTTTCAAAATTAAGAAAAATGATTGCGGATGAGCTATAATTCTGTTTAAGCTAAGACCACATCCTGCCCAGCGAAAAAAAAGAGAAAAAAATATTGAAATAAGTTCAAAATTCTTTAACTTAATAATACCTAACGTATTAATTATGAAAGCATTGCGCATTATTGGAATTATAGTGATTGTAGTAGCTGCCATTTATTTTATTGGAGGACGCTTGCTTCCAAAATCATATTCTTTCCAGAGATCAATTTTAATCAAGGCAGCAGACAGTGTAGTCTACATGAATGTTGCAGATATGAACAATTTCCATAAATGGAATCCCTGGCTTAAAATGGAACCCACAGCCAAGGTAAAAATCAGTGGAAAAAGCGCAGAACCTGGTAATTTATGGGAATGGGAAGGTGAAGAACTGGGAACTGGCAGTATGGAACTGGTTAAAGTAAATCCCTATACTTCCCTGGATTATGAGCTTAAATTTCGTCAGCCTTATGAAAATTCAGCCACTTCTAACTTCAGCTTTGAAAAGAAGGCAGATGGAATAAATGTTACCTGGTCATTGAGTGGTGAGTCGAAAACTTTACCCGACCGCTGGATGAGTTTAGGTATGGGCATGATGATGGATAAGCCATTTACGAGCGGACTGGAATCTCTGAAAGAGCTTTCTGAAAAATAAGGTGATGGGTTGGTAGGAGTTTATGGTAAAAGGGGTTTGGTTTGTGATCCTGAAGTTTATCATATGTTTATATAAACACCATATATTTCGTTTCCCTCCCACACATGGCAGGCTTATATGCTTCGTTTGTCATAAACCCCCTTATTCATTATCCAACCGTTAACTATTTTAAGGCTACCGGATACTCATTAATAATTCATCTTCATGAATATTCTGGAACTTTGTAAGGTGTTTATTATTGACAATGCCAGGAACATTTTCCCAAATCTATATTCAAACAGTTTTTGCTGTCAGAAACAGGGAATGTTTGATTCGTTCCATCTGGGAAGAGGAGTTATATAAATACATTACCGGTATTATTCAAAATAAGGGGCAAAAAATGCTTCAAATTAATGGTATGGCTGATCATATTCATTTTCTGATCGGCATGAAACCTTCATGTTGTCTATCTGATCTTGTTCGGGAAGTAAAGAAATCATCTAACGATTTTGTAAACGAAAATAATTTTATCAAATCAAAATTTCAATGGCAGGAAGGATTTGGGGCTTTCTCCTATAGCCATTCATCATTAGATAGTGTTATTGGTTACATTCAACTTCAAAAGGAACACCATCGGAATATAACTTTTAAGGAGGAATATATTTCTCTGCTAAATAGCTTTAACATTGAATTTAAGGATGAGTATTTGTTCCAATGGATTGAATAATATAATAGTTTGGCTACCACATGCGACCCCTTCAGGGTCGGGACTTCCTTATTAATAAATTGCTATAAACATTTGACACCTTCAGGGTCACTGAATAATTTCATCCGGAAGGACATCATCAATTCAATAATCGTACTTAAGGTGACATTACAGAGCAGCCGACCCCGAAGGTGGTCGTATGTTTATAGAAATACCCAAAAGGCCAGTCACGACCCTGAAGGGGTCGTATGTGAAAATTTGATAAGTGCAACCACGAAGGTAGATTAGCCGACCCCGAAGGTGGTCGTATGTTTATAGAAATACCATAAAAGCAAGTTCACGACCCTGAAGGGGTCGTATGTTTAATTCCGATACATGCGACCCCTTTAGGGTCGGGATTAACGCATTCACATTCTATAAACATTTGACCCCTTCAGGGTCAGAGATAGAATAAAAAGTTGAAGGACAACCAACAATTCAATAATCTTACTTAAGGTGGCATTACAGAGTAGCCGACCCCGTAGGTGGTCGTATGTTTATAGAAATACCCAAAAGGCCAGTCACGACCCTGAAGGGGTCGTATGTGTCCCAAATTTTCACATAAAACCACTTATTGGCTTAAACCAGACTGATTTCTTTAGAAGAAGGGCTAGCTTTTTTACCTTAGATAATATTAACCTCACGCTCAAGCATAATCCCAAATTTAGAATTGACGCTCTCAATAATTGCCTCTGAGAATTTGAAGATCTCTTTTCCTGTCGCATTACCATGGTTCACCAATACAAGGGCCTGATTCTTCCATGTTCCGGTATTGCCAGCAACTTTGCCTTTCCATCCGCAATGCTCAATCAGCCATCCTGCCGAAATCTTAATAAATCCCTCTTGTGCGGGGAAATGGACCAATTCAGGGAATGCTGCCTTCAACTTAAGGAACTGAGCTTCAGGGATTACCGGATTCTTAAAAAAACTTCCGGCATTACCAATGGTCGCAGGATCAGGTAATTTACTTACACGGATATGAGAAACGACAGTAGAAAGATCTTTTATACCGGGATTACTGATTCCCCTTTTTTGGAGTTCATCACTGATGGCACCATAGGTCAGCTCAGGCTTAAATGTTTTTGAAAGTTTAAAGCTTACTTCAGTAATGATGTAAAGTCCCTTCAGGGCCGACTTAAATACGCTGTCGCGATAGCTGAATCCACAATCCTCCTTATTAAAGACCCTGATCCTGCCACTTGCTATCTCAAAGGCCCTGCATGAGTGGAAAATATCCTGAAGTTCAACACCATAAGCTCCGATATTCTGTACCGGAGCTGCACCAACTGAACCGGGGATCAGGCTCAGATTTTCAATGCCGGCGAATCCATTATCCACACAATAATTGACCAGATCATTCCACACAACACCTCCACCAGCGGTCACAAAAACATCATCTCCCTTTACTTCATAGCGGATGCCCTGAATTTTCATATGGATGATGAGGCCACTGAAATCGGTGGTAAATAACATATTGCTGCCTCCTCCCAAAACCAAACGCGGACAATTCTTCCAGCGATCCTGTGCAAACAGAGCCTGTAAATCATTTTCATCCCTTATATCAACGTACCAGGCTGCATTGGCTGCAACTCCGAAAGTATTGAGCTTCTTAAGAGGGACGTTTTCGATTACCTGCATCTGCAATTATTTAAGGAAAATAGCATTTATTTCTGACTAAAATACTTTTTGGAAGCGATCAGCAGACCGAATTCTTCGGAAGGATTCTTTTTTGTTGACTTATGATGAATCTTATGCGCCCTTCTGATTCCTAAAAGGTAAGGGCTAGTGGATTTAAAACTCTTAAAACGATTGTGTATGAACCAGTCGTGGAAAATAAAATAGATTATTCCATAGACCGAAATCCCAAGCCCTATCCAAAACTTATAACTTAAATCAAGTCTTCCCTCCCACATCAGATAAAGCGATATGGCGGCAAAAAGCAGACTAAACACATCATTAAATTCAAACCAGCCATGCCTTTCACTATGATGGCTTTTATGAATAAACCATAAGGGTCCATGAAACAAATACTTATGAATAAACCATGAAAATGCCTCCATAACTGCAATGGTGAGCAGGATTATTGCAATATGGATGACAATTTGCATTTCTGTTGTCAGTTGTCAGTTACCTGTTGTCAGTAATTTATTGGTAAAGAATACAATCCTGCTTTTTATTGGGAATTTGGTAATTAATAATCGTGGCACTAATCTCCAAAACTTATAACCTACAACTTAAAACTTATAACTTATAACCTACAACTTATATCTCCAAATTAAATATGTATTGCTCTATTCTCCGTAGCCGCCATACTTGCCTCTTTAAATGCCTCGGTATAAGTTGGGTGTGCATGGGATATTCTTGCAATATCTTCAGCTGATGCCCTGAATTCCATTGCTACAACCGCCTCAGCGATCATATCAGCGGCTCTTGGTCCGATCATATGTACACCAAGGATTTCGTCTGTGGATGCATCCGCAAGTACTTTAATAAATCCGTCAGAATCATTACTTGCCCTGGCACGTCCGCTGGCTTTGAACGGAAATGAACCGCTCTTGTATTTGGTACCGCTTTCTTTCAATTGCTCCTCAGTATAGCCTACACTAGCCACTTCAGGCCAGGTATAAACTACTCCGGGAATCAAATTATAATTGATATGTGGTTTTTGTCCGGCAATAACCTCAGCCACAAAGGTTCCTTCGTCTTCGGCTTTATGAGCCAGCATAGCACCTTTGATCACATCACCAATTGCATAAACTCCTGGAACAGCGGTTTCAAGATGCTCATTAACCGGGATTTTTTTACCACGCTCATCTAAGGTGATTCCAATATTCTCAAGACCCAGATTTTCAGTGTATGCGACACGGCCTACTGCAACAAGACAATAATCACCTTCCAGACTGATTTTTTCGCCTTTCGGACTATCAGCCGTTACAGTCACTTTGCTACCTTTTACGCTTGCTCCTGTAACTTTATGGCTCAATAAGAATTCCATTCCCTGTTTAGCCAGAACTTTCTGTAGTTCTTTACCCAGACTCTTGTCCATTGTGCCGATAATAGAATCCATGAATTCTACTACGGTAACCTTTGATCCCAGACGGGCATAAACAGAGCCCAGCTCAAGTCCGATAACACCGCCACCGATCAGGATTAAATGCTTTGGAATTTCGGTTAGGTTCAATGCCTCGGTTGAAGTAATGATTCGTTTACCATCAGTCTTAAGGAAAGGTAGCTGAGTTGGCTTTGAGCCGGTAGCGATGATCACATTTTTACCTGTCAGAGTTTCTGATGTTCCATCGGCCTTATTAACCTTCACTGTATTTTTATCGACCATAGAGCCCATTCCCTGAAAGGTACTCACCTTGTTTTTCTTTAAAAGAAATGCAATTCCCCCCGTGGTGTGGGCAACAACCTCATCCTTACGCTTCACCATTTGTTTCAGGTCGGGCTTGAGGTCCTTAAGATTGATACCATGTTCTGTGAATGTATGAAGGGCATTATGATAGTGCTCTGAAGAATCTAACAAAGCCTTTGATGGAATACATCCCACATTTAAGCAGGTACCACCATATGTACTGTATTTTTCAATTAGTGCTGTTTTTAAGCCCAACTGGGCACAACGAATGGCGGCAACATAACCACCGGGACCACTACCTATAACTATAACGTCGAATTGCATTTTGTATATTTTAAATTTGGATCAAAGTTAACAAATATTAGGATTAATAGGATTAGAGGATTAATAGGATTAGTAGGATTTTAGGATTATAGGATTAGGAAGGTTACTTTAAGAAAAACTAACACGAATTATAAATCAATAGCATCAAATATGAATCAAACAATCATTCTAATCATAAATATTAGGATTGATAGGATGATAGGATTTTAGGATTTGGAAAGCTGCTTTAGCGAAAACTATTATGAAGTATGAATCACGCTAATCATAAAATAGGATTTATAGGATGATAGGATTTTAGGATTAGGGAGGTTTTTTTAAGAAAAACTAACACGAATTATAAATCAATAGCATCAAATATGAATCAAACAATCTTTCTAATCATAAATATTAGGATTGATAGGATGATAGGATTTTAGGATTTGGAAGGTTGCTTTAAGAAAATCTAACACGAATTATAAATCAATAGCATCAAATATGAATCGAACAATCATTCTAATCCTATAATCCTATTAATCCTATCATCCTATCCATCCTATTAATCCTAATTAATTACATTTGATATTCTTTGACCAATTATTACAAGCTATAATCAACACAAACCTCATGTTTAAGATAAAGACTCTGATCCTCCTACTCATTTCACTGACATTCTTAATCACAAACAGCCAGGGACAAGACAATACCTTTACGAGAGCTGACACACTCAGAGGAAACTTAAGTCTGCTGAGGAGTTCATATGACATCAATTACTATCATCTGGATATCAAACTCGACATCGATACAAAGATGATCAGAGGATCAAATTTATTCAGATTCACTGCGGTGCAGGATCTCAAGCGGCTTCAGTTCGATCTTTTTGAGAATCTGAACATTGAAAAGGTGAGCTACAGGGGTAAAGACATTCCTTTCAGCAGAGAATTCAACGCAGTTTTTATTGATTTTCCTGAAAACCTAAAAAAAGGAAGTAAGGAAGAATTCAGGGTGTATTATAATGGGAATCCAACAATTGCAATAAATCCGCCCTGGGATGGGGGATTTACCTTTTCTACCGACCAGAATGGCAAACCATGGGTAAGTGTATCCTGCCAGGGCTTTGGAGCCAGTTCATGGTGGCCTACCAAAGACCATCAGTCGGATGAGGTTGACAGCATGCTCATAAGCATTGCAGTCCCGAAAGGATTAATGAATGTAAGCAATGGCCGGCTGCGTTCTGCTAAAGACCTTGGAGATGGTTATACCCAATTTAACTGGTTTGTTTCCTATCCGATCAACAATTACAATGTTAGTCTCAATGTGGCCGATTATGTTCATTTTGATGATAAATATGAGGGAGAGAACGGGAATTTAACGCTTGATTATTATGTTCTGAGAGAGAATCTTGAAAAAGCAAAAAAGCAATTCGGCGCGAATGTAAAGCCAATGTTTGCAGTCTTTGAAAACTGGTTTGGCCCCTATCCCTTTTACCGCGATGGATATAAACTGATAGAAACCCCCTATCTGGGCATGGAACATCAGAGTGCAATTGCTTATGGCAATAAATATCTCAATGGATACAGGGGGCGGGATCTTTCGGGTACCGGACTTGGCTTAAAATGGGATTATATCATCATACATGAGACCGGACATGAATGGTTCGGAAATAATATTACGGCGAAGGATATTGCCGACATGTGGATCCATGAGGCCTTTACGATGTATTCGGAAGCTCTGTTTGTTGAAAGCAGAGACGGAAAAGCTGCCGGTGCGAAGTACATTGCCGGTATCAGGTCGAATATCATGAATAACAAACCGATCATTGGCACCTACAATGTCAATCAGGAAGGATCAGGTGATATGTATTATAAAGGTGCTAACCTGATCCATATGACCCGCATATTACTGGATGATGATAAGAAATGGCGCGAATTATTGAGGGGAATCAATAAGGAATTCGGACTTAAAACAACGACCACAGCAGAGATTGTGAATTATATAAACCGCGTTTCGGGAAAGGATCTGACTAAGATCTATGACCAGTATCTGCGTTATGCCCGGATTCCTGTGCTGGAATACAAACAGGAAGGGAATCAGGTTTCATATCGCTGGCAGGCAGATGTAGCTAATTTTGACATGCCGATAAGGATCAAACGGGGCAATAAAATGGAATGGATCAAACCCGAAACTGAATGGAAAAAAATAAAAATGAACGCTGCCTTTAGTCCGGATACCCTGAACTTCTACATCCGGCTTAAACAAATTGACGCAGAGATAAGCCTATCGGAATAAAATCCGAAAATAAATTTATACCCGTGCAACTTTATTTCTAAACCCGCGTCTCATCTTAATAAACAGAAAAATTAAAGCTCGGAACATCATTCCGGCAAAACCATAAAAAATTATTAAGATGAAACACCTCAGAAAATTTATTACACTGGCATTATTCATTGCTGCAGGGTCAGGATTCACAGTAGCAAACACAAAAGCCACTGTTGCAGAGAGTAAAATAATCAGAACAGACGATGAACGTCAGGTGTCGGGATTCTCCGGAATTACTATTTCGGGAAGACATAATGTTTACATCACAATGGGTAATACCGAAAGTTTACGTTTAGAGGGGGATGCTGCAGCGATTAATGAAATTGAAACCAAAGTAGAGGATGGAGTTTTGAAGATTCGCAATAAAAAGCAAATGAACACCCGCAGCTGGAATAATACCGGAAAGGTTAATATCTATATTCAGGCTAAAAGCCTCAACAACCTTGTTCTTAGCGGTTCAGGAAATGTGGAGGTTAATGGTAAAGTAAAATCAGCTAACCTCAGCAATACCATCAGCGGTTCAGGAAGTATAGAAGTCTCTATGGAAGTTGGAAATTACAGTGCTGTAATCAGCGGTTCAGGTAAAATCAGTGCAAAAGGGTATGCAAAAAATGCAAGGATCACCATTGCCGGATCCGGTGATTTTGATGGCCACAATTTGAAAACCTCGAACTCGAGTGCGAAAGTAAGTGGTTCAGGCGATATTTCAATTATTGCCGATAAACAACTGGATGCAGTGGTGAGTGGCTCAGGAGATATCAGATACAGTGGCAATGCGACTGTAAATAGTACAAAAAGCGGTTCCGGCAATATTTCAAGAGGCTTGTAAATACAACAGCCAAAACTATATTTTTAACATAAAAAAAGGGTACTTCATGTAAAATGAAGTACCCTTTTTACTTATAACTTACAACTTATAACCTATAACTTAAACTCCCAGTAACAACCTTGCCGGATCCTCCAGCAATTGTTTAACCCGAACCAGGAATCCAACCGACTCACGTCCGTCAATAATCCTGTGATCATAGGATAAAGCAACGTACATAATCGGCCTGATCACTACCTGACCATTCAGGGCCACCGGTCTTTCAACAATATTATGCATACCTAAAATTGCAGACTGAGGTGCATTTATGATTGGAGTTGACATCATTGAGCCAAATACACCACCATTGGTAATCGTAAATGTTCCACCTGTCATCTCTTCAATAGTTAATTTACTGTCGCGGGCCTTAACGGCTAATTCCACTACTGTTGCTTCAATCTCGGCAAGCGACTTCGACTCGGCATTCCGGATCACCGGAACAACCAGTCCTTTTGGTGCAGAAACAGCTATTGAAATGTCTGCAAAATCATTGAATACAATTTCTTCTCCTTCAATGCGGGCATTAACAGATGGGAAATCTTTCAATGCTTCACAAACAGCCTTGGTGAAGAAAGACATGAAACCTAAACCAACGCCATGCTTCTCTTTAAATTTATCTTTGTATTTGGCACGCAATTCCATGATTGGCTGCATATCTACTTCATTAAAAGTAGTCAGCATTGCTGTTTCATTCTTAACTGTTACCAATCTCTTAGCAACTGTCTTGCGCAGTGAAGACATTTTTTCACGTCTTTCGTTTCTTGAACCTGCGGCGGCCTTTGCTGCAGGAGCGGCTGCAGCAGGTTTTGCCGGAGCGCTTTCAGCTTTTGCAGATGCTGAAGCATTCAGAGCATCTTCTTTAGTTAATCTTCCTCCAACTCCACTTCCACTCACATTAGCAGGGTCAATTCCCTTTTCAGCTAAAATCTTAGCAGCAGATGGTGATGGAGCTCCTGAAGCGTAAGTACTTGCTTTTGCATCTTCAACCTTCATTGCCGGACTTTGAGCCTCGGCTTTAGGTGCTGCTTCTGCAGCAGGTTTACCTGCTGCCGGACTTCCACCTTCTTCAATACTGCATACAGGCGCTCCAATCTCAAGGGTATCACCCTCTTTTGCAATGGTTTTTAAAGTTCCGGCCTTTTCTGCTGTAAGTTCAAATGTTGCTTTATCAGATTCCAACTCCGCAATGATTTCGTCCATTTCAACATAATCACCGTCTTTTTTGATCCACTGGGACAATGTAACTTCGGAAATAGATTCGCCTACTGGCGGAACTTTGATCACTAAACTCATAATGGTTTTTCTTAATACTATTAGTCAATATCAACAACTTTCTTTGCTGTTTTTTCTACCCGTTTTTTTACCTCAGAACCTGCAGCTTTCGCTTCAAATGCCTTGGCAATAATAAATAATTGTTGAGCAATATGCTGCTTGGCATAACCGGTTGCTGTACTGCTGCTCTCGTTACGTGAAACTAAGTCAAAATCGATTGATGACTTACGGAATTTTCTCGAAATATATGGCCATGGGCCCATATTCTCAGGTTCTTCCTGTACCCAAACATGCTCATCAGCATTCTTATATTTACTTCTGACCGCTTCAATCTGATCATAAGGTAAAGGATACAATTGCTCCAAACGAACAATCGCAGTATCTTTAATTTTATCCGTCTGCTGCTTTTCAAGAAGATCATAATAAATCTTTCCGCTACAGAACAATACCCGTTTTACATCAGCAGCTTTTACATAAGTGTCATCGATCAGCTCACGGAAGCCTCCATCGGTAAATTCTTCAAGTTTACTTACACATTGTGCACTTCTCAGAAGGCTCTTAGGTGTAAATACGACCAGAGGCTTGCGGAAATCGCGCTTCAATTGCCTGCGCAAAACATGGAAGAAGTTCGCAGGTGTTGTACAATTAGCTACCTGTATATTCTCATCGGCACAGGCTTCGAGGAAACGCTCAATTCTTCCCGAAGAATGCTCAGGTCCCTGCCCTTCAAATCCGTGAGGAAGAAGCATGACCAGACCATTTGAGCGCTGCCATTTTGTTTCGGCACTGGTTATAAATTGATCGATTACAATCTGAGCACCATTCACGAAATCACCAAACTGTGCTTCCCATATTGTCAGCGCCATTGGATTTGCTAATGCATAACCATATTCAAAACCCAAAACTCCATACTCAGATAAGTGTGAATTATATATTTCGAACTTAGCAGCTCCATTATCAAGCATAGCTAATGGGACATATTCTTCAGCAGAATCTTCAAGTGTAATGACAGCATGTCTGTGGGAGAACGTACCTCGCTCTACATCCTGTCCACTCACACGTACTCTGAAACCCTCCTGAAGCAATGTTCCATAGGCGATCAGTTCACCCATAGCCCAATCGAATACTTTGGTTTCCGACATCTTTCTCCGCTCTTCGAAAAGCTTTTCAATTTTCTTGAAAAACTTCTTATCTCCGGGCAAAGTGCTTATTTCTTTTGCGATGGAAAGAATATTCTTCGCAGGAACTTTTGTGTTTACCGGCTCGGCTAAGGCACCTGGCTTTGCCAAACGAAGCCCTGTCCATGATCCGCCGAATATCTGATGAACAGCAGAATAGGTCTGATCCTCTTTTGCTTCATTCAATCTGTCCTGTAGTAAAGCGCGGAAGCTTTTTTCCATCTCCTTTGCAAGGTTAGCATCTACAGTACCCTGATCCAATAATTTTTGATTGTAGATCTCCCTTGGGTTAGGATGCTTTTCAATCGCTTTATATAAAAGCGGCTGCGTGAATTTAGGTTCGTCAGCCTCGTTATGACCGTATCGGCGATAACATAAAATATCTATAAATACATCATTATGGTATTTCTGGCGATATTCTACTGCCATATTGATTGCATATACAATAGCTTCCACATCATCTCCATTCACATGGAATACCGGGGATAATGTAACCTTGGCCAGATCAGTACAATATGTTGAAGATCGTGCATCTTTGAAATTCGTTGTAAAACCTACCTGGTTATTAATAACGAGGTGAATACTTCCACCTGTTTTATAACCATCCAGTTTTGCCATTTGAAGAACTTCATAAGTTATTCCTTGTCCGGCAAGTGATGCATCACCATGGATCAGAATTGGGGCAATGCGTTTATAGTCACCACCATATTTGAAATCAATCTTTGAACGGACCATTCCCTGCACAACTGAATCCACTGTTTCGAGGTGTGATGGATTAGGACATAAGCTTAAATGGACTTTTTTACCGGAGCCTGTTTCAACATCAGTTGAATAACCCAGGTGATACTTTACATCACCTCCATAGGGTGTGTTGGCATCAAAACCCTTACCTTCAAATTCAGAAAATATATCCTTATAGGTTTTCTGCATGATATTGGCAAGAACGTTTAAGCGCCCGCGATGAGCCATTCCAATCACAAACTCATCTATTCCGAGATCAGCACCTTTACCAATAACAAAATCCAAAGCCGGAATAACTGTTTCTGCACCTTCAAGTGAAAATCGCTTCTGACCTAAGAATTTGGTTCCGAGAAAATTTTCAAAAACAACAGCTTCATTTAATTTTTTAAGAATTCCCTTTTTGGTTTCAATACTGAAATTCGGCGTATTTCGCTCGGATTCCATTCTTTGCTCAAACCATTTAAGTTTTTCGGGATTTCTGACATACTTATATTCAACTCCTATTGATTGACAATAGGTTTGCTCAACCAGGGCCAGAATATCCTTTAATTTGGCGGGACCTATACCTACTTCAACACCTGCATTAAACACTGTTTCGAGATCCCCATTATCTAAACCAAAGGTTGAAAGTTCTTTACCAGGGAAATAAGACCTGCGCTCCTGAACTGGATTGGTTTTGGTAAACAGGTGTCCGCGTTGTCTGTAGCCGTTTATGAGATTTAATACTTTAATCTCCTTTAAAAAATGATCAGGAGTTTCAGCACTAACTACCCCTGCTTCAGAACCGCGACCAAAATCGAATCCTTCAAAGAATTTCTGCCAGCCAAACTCAACCGAAGCCGGGTCTTCTTTGTATAACTGATAGAGAGAATCGATGTAAGCAGAATTCGCGTTGTTGAGGTATGATAAATTTTTCATTAGTATATTATATTTTTCAAGTCACGCATGTGCGGGATTGCATGAGCTAAAGTTCATTTTATTATGTAAGTATTAAGCTTATGCAGGTTTCATTCAAAAACAAAGTGTTTGCGACACAAAAATAAAATTTTAAGCATGGAATCGTGTAAAAGTGTATGCTAATTTGAAATTAAGGGCATACAACGAAGCTCACAATATTCACGCCGGAAAATTAAGAAAAAATGTTCAGGAATACTGCCTAAATATGCTTTAAAAGCCATTGCTTAACGCTTTTTATTAATTATTTTTTCAATGAGACTAATTCAGGTGTATAGGGAGGGGCTGTCAGATAGTTTACCAATTGATATTCAGACCTTTCGGCTTGCGACAGGTTCCATGGTTGATGAACACCAGCCCCGGGTATCTTTGAAAGTTCCGGGATCCATAACCTTACATACTCGCCATGAGGATCGTACTCAATAGCCTGTTTTAGCACATTGAAATAACGGTATTCCCTGGGGTCATTTCCTACACCGGCAACATATGCCCAGTTTCCCCAATTATTCGCCGGACAATAATCAATCAGTTTTTCTTCAAAATAAGAAGCGCCCCACATCCAGTTAACCTTCAGATCCTTTACCAAAAAGCTGGCTACATTCTGACGACCTCTGTTACTCATGAAGCCGGTTGCATTCAATTCCTTCATATTGGCGTCAATAAAAGGAATGCCTGTTTCAGCATTTTTCCAGAGTTCGAAAAGCTCCTGCTGATTTTCGCTTTCTTCGGGTGCAAGACCCTTGAATCCTATTTTCTGAAAAAATTTATTCCCGTATTTCTTAAACATAAAACGGAAATAATCCCTCCATAATAACTCCAGAAAAAGGCTATAGCTTGAATCACCCGAACCAAAGGCCTGATCATATTTTTTGATCTCCCAGTAAACTTCTCTTGGTGAAAGGCATCCCAATGCAATCCAGGCAGAAAACTTGGATGAATAATCAGAACCCAAGAGGCCATTACGGGTTTGCTTATAATTCTGAACGGCATTTGTCTCCCAGAAATAATCCTGCATTCGTTTTAAGGCCTCAGTCTCTCCACCATAGAACTTCATGACAGATCGTGGGTCTGCTGGTTCATATTCATCAAATCCAAAATCAGAGAGATCAGGTATCTTACTGCTTTCCAGGTTATCCGGAAAATTCATATTGCCCGGAGTCTCGTGACAAGGCCTTACTGAACCGTCGCGTTCAACTTTCTTACGGAAACTGGTAAAGACATCAGGGATACTATTGATCGGAAAGGGAAGGTCTTCCTTATGATAAAGTGTATGACCGATGAAATGCTTCAGATTAATTTTAAGCTTCCACAGTGCATTCTCAACATCAGCTGAAACCCGGGTCTCTTCAGACGCTACTTCACGGTGATGATATACTTCATTGACCTGATATTTTGCAACAAGTTCAGGAAGTATAATTTCAGGTTTACCAAACTTAATGATCAGATCGCCCCCCGCGCGTTTAAAAGAGTCGCGTAGATCAGCTACACTTTCCAATAAAAAACGGGTACGTATCAGACCAGTTTTCCTGGTCTGGAATGAGGTCATTTCAAATTGACGTGGATCAAAACAATATACAGGAATAATTCTGTCACCTTTTCGAACCGCCTCAGCTAAAATCTCGTTATCGTGAATTCGTAAATCTTTTCTAAACCAAACTAAAATGGTTTTACCGCTCATATCTATTTAAGGCTCCCCCGGAATACCTTCACGCATTAATATTAATGAAAATTTGAATGTTGTGGCAAATTACGGTCATAGGATTGACTTTCTTAATCATTTTCATGTAAGATTTTAAATAGGTGCTGAATTTTGACAGAAAAAGAAGGATTTGGCAATTCAGGCTATAAGATTCAGGCTATCAATTTATCCTGGATTAAAAAAATCAGGCTTAAGCCTGCTTAAATTATTAAAATTTCTAAATCTTATCCGTTTAATATTTAATATATTTAATAGCTAAACCATCTGAATATGAAAACAGTAAGGAATATTCTCCAGTATAAATCCCAATCAATTTACTCTGTTGACCCGGATACATCCGTTTTGGATGCTCTTAAAATTATGATGGATAAAAATATCAGTGCCTTACTGGTGATGGAAGGCCCTGAATTGAAAGGAATTTTCACAGAACGGGATTATGCCCGGAAGATCATTCTGCAAGGGAAATCTTCAAAAGACACTAAAATTAAAGAGGTAATGACTGCGAGTCTGGAAGTTATCAACCTGAACTCAAGTATCGATCATTGCATGCAGATTATGACTGATAAACATATCCGCCATTTACCAATAGTCGATAACGGAAAAGTTTCAGGTATGATTTCTATTGGCGATCTGGTGAAATTTGTCATCAATGACCAGAAACAAACGATTGAGCAATTGCAGAGTTATATTAGTAGTTAGGTGCGGGTCAAGCACGCACTGACAGGGATCAAGCAAGGTGTCATTAAGTATAGAGTCGGGAGGTTCCAGCTTTCGCTGGAATGACAAAATTTTTTGGTTAATAAGGAGATTCCAGCCTTCGCTGGAATCGCATGATGGAACCGTATTATAAATGATGTTTGCTTTAACTCATTTTTTGTCTTTATATATCTTGGGAATGAGGAGTGATCTGAACCGATTCCAGCGAAGGCTGGAATCTCCTCACTCCCAAACAACCCTTGTCATCCGATAGCTATCGGATCCCACGAAAGTGGGAACCTCCGGCAATACATTTTAGGTTGAATCAGCGACGGCTAGAATCTCCACAGTTCCCCCTATAGGGCTTGTCATCCGATAGCTATCGGATCCCGCGAAAGCGGGAAACACCCAACATATGGACACCTGCTTATTCGATATAAATTTATAGGTAAACTATAGGATTGACAAGCGTAGGGAATTATGGCAGAGGTATTACTTTTCGGTTATCAGCAACCTGCCAACGATTCTGTCATTTTCCAAATGTTCGAAAACGATTTCTTCGACATCGCTTAACTGTACTTTACCGTAGAACACTCCCTCAGGATAAACTGCAACCGTTGGTCCTTGTTCACAAATATCAAAACAGCCTGTTCTCTGGGCTCTCATCTCAACATCAAGTCCCTTGTTCTTTATCAATTTTTTAAATTCTGCGACTAACGCTGAACCATGCTCTTCGCCACAACAAATCCTGGCTCCTGACGGACGCTGATTTGTGCAGATGAAAATATGCTTCTTATAGATCAATTAAAAGAAAGATTAATGAATAGAACCAGCTTCAAATTATAAGGCAGGAACATTATTTGACATCAGTAACATTAACCTCAAAATCCAGACAAGAGAATGGCGGGATTGAAGGGGAACTTCCTTCCATACCATAAGCCAGTGTCGAAGGAATTAACATACGAATGCTACCTCCCTGATTAATGAGAGGAATAGCCTGTTGCCATCCTTTAATTACCGAAGTTAGGGCAAAGGTTGCCTCGCTTCCGGCCACTGCACGATCGAATATTGTACCATTCAGTAATTTGCCTGTATAGTTTGCAACCACTGTTGAATCAACGGTTATTGGACTTCCTGTACCTGGCTGAGCTATTTTATAATAGATTCCTGTGTTAGTTTTGCTAAAGCCGGTCAATGCATTCTTTTCCATGTATTTGATTAGCGTATAATCATCATACTGTGGAATTTTCTCTTTCTCCATAACCTTAACAACAATATCAAGTGAGGAATTGCCCGGTATTTGTGTTGTGCCGTTCCTGCCAAATGCCAAACGCGAAGGAACAATAATTCTGATTGTTCCATTTGCCTTTTTCAGCACTTCTTTAATGCCAACCCGTACGGCTTCCGGATTGAAATATCCCAGGTAATTGTAATATCGGTTACCATTACTGAAAGTATCAACAGCAACATATTTACCATCCAATGAACGTATTGTTATCAATGCAGGGGTTAGTTCAGAATATTTCACCTCAGCTCCAAGTCCCGGACTAACTACCTGATAATAAATACCGGTACCATTATACTCCTGAACAGATAAACTATTTTTCTGTATGTATTCCTTAACATTACGGTCATCAATTACTTCGATAGATTCGTATTCCTTAACACAGGAAACAAGGATGCCCGACAAAAAAATAACTGCAAAGGCGTATTTAATATATTGTTTCATTTTATGCTTTTAATTTTGAACATCCACTAATTCGATATCAAAATCGAGTACCGAATTTGCGGGAATCGGGCCTGAACCCTGAGGTCCATAACCATAACCAGAAGGAATGAACAATCTGATCTTACCTCCTTTTTGGATCAGAGGAACACCGATCTGCCAGCCTACAATAACCTGCCCCAGCTTGAAAGCAAGCGGTTGTGTGGTTGATTTATCAAAAACCTGTCCTGACAATAATCTGCCGGTATAATTAGAGGTGACGGTTGTGTTAGCTGTATAAGTGATATTGCCAGCACCTGATTGAATAATTTGATAATACAAACCACTGGAATGCTTTATTGCAGATATTTTATTATCAGTCAGGAATTTAACAATTATTGCATCGTCCTTTTGTGCCTGAACAGTTGGGTCAACATAATCATCTTTAAGACATGAGCTTAATCCAAGCACCATGACGATAGAGAACAGTAATAGGTTAATTTTCATATTGCAGCAAATTTATCCTTTTAAACGTTAAAAAGTAAGGATTAACATTTTTTAACAAAATATTTTAATTTATGATCCAATATTTAGATTCCGGAAGATATAAAGCTTCGATTAATTCAGTCTAAACAGCGACCTCTAAATGGGGATACCAGGTATCAGTTCTTACAGTTGCACCCAAATCGTGAAGCATATTGTATAAACCAAAGTTTGTCCGGTTTACATAAATAAAATGCTTTACACCCCGGGCCTGTTTGAACTCAGGCATTCGGGAAATTTTCTCTCCATAGGAATAAAGCTTATCAAAAAATTCGGACTTGCTAAAATCAAAGGTATCTGACATGTATGGCTGAGCAAACAATTCGATCATTTCCTTATAAATGCGGTAGTAAAATTCTATTTGTGCCGCATCATCGTTTTCCCGGATCATCTCCAATTGTCTGAATGCTTTTATTGTCCTGGCCTTATCTTTCAGCATATCTGTAGAGGTCAGGGAAAAGAAAGGATAATAGAAATCATCCGGCATTTCTTTAATACATCCAAAATCAATAATCCCCAGTTTTCCTTCTGGTGTGATCAGGAAATTTCCGGGATGAGGATCAGCATGTACCGCTCTTAACTCATGCTGCTGAAAATTATAAAAATCCCACAGAGCCTGACCAATCTTATCCCTGAGTTCCTGTGAAGGATTCGTCTTCATAAATTCTTTCATGTGCTGACCTTCGAGCCAATCCATGGTAATGATTCTTTTTGAAGAAAGATCAGGATAATAGGCAGGGAAAACTACATTGGGTATGTTCTTACAAGCTTCCGAAAACTCAATGGATCGTTTGATTTCGAGGTCATAATCAGTTTCTTCGAGCAGCCGTTCTTCCACTTCAGTCATGTAAACTTCCAGCTCCTTCTGACTCATTCCCAATAAGCGGAATGCAAATGGCTTTACCATTTTAAGATCCGAAGATATACTGTCACCGACTCCCGGATATTGAATTTTAACCGCTAACTTTTTACCACTTAAGCTAGCCTGATGAACCTGTCCGATAGAAGCCGCATTGGTCGATCTGATGTTAAATTCATCATAGATCTCAGAGGGTGTTTTACCAAAGTATTTACTAAAAGTTCTGACAATCAGTGGCCCCGATAAGGGAGGAGCATTGTATTGAGAGAGTGAAAACTGATCAACATATGCTTTGGGTAATATATTTTTATCCATACTAAGCATCTGGGCTACCTTGAGGGCACTTCCCTTTAACTCACTTAAGGATGCATAGATATCTGTTGCATTATCGAGATTTAACTCATCTTTATTGAGAGAGGGATTAAATAGCTTTTTAGAGTAATGCTTAATGTAGTTTCCGCCAACCTTGAGACCAGTTTTTACAAATTTAGCTGAGCGTTCTGTTTTTGATGTTGGGATACTGTCCTGTTCTTTCATTTAGCAATTGAAGTTCTTATTGTCATTATGGCTATTAAAACTTAACATTCGGTTTCATGCCGCCATTATTCATCATGAACTTCCCATAATCAAACAGACTATCTAATGGTGATTTACCAAAAAGATCGAAAGTGACATTAATTCCCTTTTCAATGGCTTCATCAGTTTTTTCAAAGCCAGGGCTGTTGTCCTTAGCCCAGAAATTCAAAATGACACCAAACTGAATCCAGAGAGCGTCTTTATATTTCGAGGTCAGAAAACGTCTGTTTGCCAATTCTCCTGACTCTACACCCTGATCCACCAGACCGGATGCAAATCCTTCAAAAAGCATTTTAACTCCTTTTAAAATTGCCGGCGTACCAATGCTTTGCCCCGAATGCTTCAAACTATACAATACAAAGCTTCTTTTACTCTTCAGCAACTCAATAAAGGCATAAAAAAATGCAAGCGTCTTCTCACGTGAAGAGTATTGCTCCCATATTTCCTGATTTTGTACTTCAGTCAATGTTTTACCACAAAGCTCAGTCCAGATCGATTCTTCAATCCCTTCAAATGAAGCATAGAAATTATAGAACTCCTCTTCCGTCAGATTATTTTCTTTTGCAAACACATAAACCGAGGCTGGTTTTATGCCCTTTGTCAAAACATAATCTATATAAGCATTTTGAATTTCTTCTGCAGTATTCATAGCATTATTCATATTGGAATATTAATTGTCTTTAAGACTTTTTCCTGGTCTTGTCCTGATCAGAAACACGCAGTGGAATGTAAATCAGCTGCTTTTTATTTGATTCCTGAGGATTAAGATCAGGGAGAAAATCCTGAAGTTTCTCTTTCAGGGCTTTTAATTTGTCAATCAGTCCGGACATTTCAAGAATTGCTATGGTGATTAAATTAACTAATTTCATAAACTATTAATATTAATTGCCTGATTCAGCTTTAAGATATACGTTATTTATAGACAAAGAGTTTGCCAGAAATCTTCCAAATAGTTTACATTTTGTCATATTTTGTAATATTCACAAAGCATTGCAAAAATAGCCCTGAATACTTTGCTCAGGTACTAAAAAGACATCAGGCCGGCAGGAGCCAATCTGATGTCTTAATTCTAAATTAAAATATTACTTAATAACAATATTTATTTGCCTCAATCAATTGTTTGGCGACACGTTGTCTTGTTTCCTTTATATTAAATGGCTCTGATTTGGTAAAACGTCTCAGTCCAACCAGCATCATTCTTAGTTCATCACCTTCGGCGAATGAATAAAGGGCTTCCTTACCAGCTACAGAAACCTTATCTACAGTTTGATAAAGATAGATACGCATCATATCCAGCTGTCCGGCACACGCTTCTTCACCTCTTAATTTCACCAGTTTTTCAACTCTTAGTATTGTTGATTCGGCAACATATATGTATCCAATAATGTCAGCAATATTCATCAGAATTTCCTGCTCTTTTGACAAGGTCATCATCAATTTCTGAACTGCGGCACCGGCTATCATCAATCCCGCCTTTTTCAGGTTGGCCAATTGACGTTTCTCTGCAGCAAATAATGAATTATCTTCTTCCCCAAAATCAGGAATTGACATTAATTCGGCGGCAACGGCCTGGGCAGGAGTCATCAGATCCAGCTCACCTTTCATTGCACGTTTCAAAAGCATATCCAGAATAAGCATCCTGTTAATCTCATTGGTACCCTCAAATATTCTGTTGATGCGGCTATCGCGGTAAGCACGTTCCATCGGTGCCTCTGCAGAATAGCCCATACCTCCATAAACCTGCAAACCCTCATCAACAATATAATCCAAGACTTCAGACCCCCAAACCTTGATAATTGCACATTCCACCGCGAATTGCTCGGTAGATTTCAATTTAGCCTGTGAAGGTTCCATTCCTTCTGCTACCAAAGCATCATAAGCATCATCAATATTCTGTCCGGCACGGTAAGACGCGCTTTCAAGAGCAAAATTCCTGGTAGCCATTTCTGCAAGTTTATAGCGAATGGCCCCGAACTTGGATATTGGCAAACCGAACTGAATACGTTCATTCGAATAATTTATCGCCTGATTCAAAACCTTACGCGAAGAGCCGATAGCTGCAACACCAAGTTTTATCCGGCCAATATTCAAAATATTAACGGCTATTTTAAAGCCATTCTCACGTTCGGAAAGCAGATTGGCAACAGGAACCGGACAGTCATTGAAAAACACCTGTCTTGTTGAGGATCCTTTAATACCCAGTTTATGTTCCTCAGGGTTCATCGTAATTCCACCAAAATCCTTTTCTACAATAAATGCAGACAGGTTTTTATCTTCTCCGATCTTTGCAAAAACAATAAATATATCAGCAAATCCACCATTGGTGATCCACATTTTCTGACCGGTAATCAGGTAATGGGTACCTTCTGCATTTAATACAGCTTTTGTCCTGCCGGAATTAGCATCGGAACCAGAATTGGGCTCAGTCAGACAATAGGAAGCTTTCCATTCGCCCGTTGCCAGCTTTGGAATATATTTATCCTTCTGCTCTTTAGTGCCATAATAGAGAATAGGTAATGTACCGATTCCTGTATGTGCAGAAAGTGCTACCGCGAAGGAACATCCGGCTCCAACTGAATCGGCTACCAGCATAGAGGTATTGAAGTTCTTGCCAAAGCCACCATATTCCTCAGGAATAGAAACAGCTAATAAACCCAGCTCTCCAGCCTTATCCATCAGGCTCACCATTAAGCCTTCTTCCTGATTATCGATCCTGTCGAGATTAGGAAATACCTCTGCCTCCAAAAAATCCTCACAGGTTTTTTTGATCATCAACTGCTCTTCGTCAAATTCTTCAGGGATGAAAATATCCTCACATGCCGTTTCGCGAATAATAAATTCTCCGCCTTTGATTGATTTGGTTTTTGCTGTTTCCATATTGTTTTTTTTGATTCAAGAATCAAGAACCAAGATTCAAGACAGATTCGTGTTGTTTATTGATTCAAGAACCAAGAGCCAAGAGTCAAGACAAATTCGTGGTTATAAATTAATTCTTGATTCTTGGTTCCTGGCTCTTGGTTCCTGGCTCTTGGTTCTTGTGTCTTGGTTCTTGTGTCTTTATTTAAGTGTTGTTAAAAATCCATTTAGCATTTTTTGAAGAGTTGAAATTTTATCCAGAATGCTAATTGAATCATGATCATTAATCATTTTGAATTCACTTGATAATATTATCTGAGTTTCTAACTCAAATAATGACCCTAAGGCAATTTTAATATAATGTGAAAACTCTTTACTTGAAGATCTTGAAGACCCTTCTGCAATATTTGATGGAACTGAAATACAAGATCTATTAATTTGAGAAACCAATCCAAATTTTTCCTCTTTAGGAAAACTTGATGTAATGAGATACACATCTTTAGCAAGACTCATTGCATTCACCCAAATATTTAGCTTTTTGAAATTGTGCATATATCTTGGTTTTGATTCCTGGCACTTGGTTCCTAATCATTATCCGCTTAATTCTCTGTTAATACTCAATACCAAATGAAGTTAAATCTATCTTGGTTCCTGGCTCTTGATTCTTGGTTCCTTATTGTTATCAGTTATATTCTCTATTAATACTAAATGCCAAATGAAATTTAATATGTCTTGATTCCTGGTTCTTGGCTCTCGGTTCAAAAATTAAAGCAGTTCAAATATCCCCGCTGCTCCCTGCCCAGTACCAACACACATGGTAACCATTCCAAATTTCTTTTCTTTTCGTTTCAGTTCATTAAAAAGCTGAACTGACAATTTTGAACCTGTACAACCCAGAGGATGACCAAGGGCTATAGCACCTCCATTAACATTTATTTTGTCCTGATCTAAGTCCAGAGTTCTTATTACAGCAAGGGATTGAGATGCAAAAGCTTCGTTCAGCTCAATGAGATCCAGATCCTGCTGCTTCATCCCTGCTTTTTTCAGTGCAAGTGGAATAGCCTCTATCGGACCAATCCCCATAATTCTTGGCGGCACTCCTGCAACACCATAACTTACCAGACGGGCAATTGGCTTTACATTTAATTTCTTCAACATTGTTTCGGAAACTACCAATACAAAGGCTGCTCCATCAGATGTTTGGGATGAATTACCTGCAGTAACTGAACCTCCGGCTGCAAATACCGGCTTGAGGTTAGCGAGCTTATCGATTGCAGTATCAGCCCTCGGACCCTCGTCTGTATCGACAATAAACTCCCTTGTTTTCTGCTTTAAATTTTCGTCCAGATAGGTTTCCTTCACCGTAATAGGAATCAGTCCGTCTTTAAGATGACCATTCTTTATTGCTGCTATGGCTTTTTGATGAGACTTAAATGAAAATTCATCCTGATCTTCACGGCTAACCTTGTATTCTTTCGCTACGGCCTCGGCTGTAAGACCCATACCCCAATACCAGTCAGGATTATTCTTAGCGACATCTGCATTCGGAACCAGTTTCCAACCTCCGAAGGGCATACCCGACATCACCTCGACCCCACCAGCAACAATACAATCGGCCATACCCGACCTTATTTTTGCAGTAGCAATGGCTATGGTCTCCAATCCGGAAGCACAGTAACGATTTACTGTAACACCGGGAACTTTATCCGTATCCAGTCCCATCAAAGAGATCATACGGGCTATATTCAAGCCCTGCTCTGCTTCTGGAGTAGCATTTCCGACGATCACATCATCGATCTGGTCCTTATCCAGATCAGGCACAGAGGCTACCAGATGTCTGACCACTTCTGCCGCCAGATCATCAGCCCTGGTAAAACGAAATACACCGCGGGGTGCTTTTCCAACTGCGGTTCTGTATGCGGCTATGATATATGCTTCTTCCATTCCTATAGTATTGAGTAGAGAGTATTGAGTATTGAGACCCAAACCAACTACAATTTAAGTCTTATTGATTTTTGAAGATTAAAATTCATTTTTTGAAGTTCATCTATGCTTTCGAGTAATTCACTACATATTATAGTATCAACAAATCCTAGACGTTCTGTAATAACCAATTGAGTTTGCAGTTCATATGATGATCCATTCGCAATACCCAATACTCAATACTCTCTCCTCAATTCCTCAACGGCTTGCCCTTTGTCAGAATACTCTGTATTCTCTCGAGTGTTTTCTTCTCTCCGCAAAGTGAAAGGAAAACTTCCCTTTCCAGATCGAGTAAATATTGCTCAGAAACCAATGTTGGGGCTGAGAGATTTCCCCCGCACAAAACGTACCCCAATTTCTCGGAAATCTTTTTATCATGCTCTGAGATAAAATTTCCGGCGAACATGGAATTTGCCCCTGCATAAACAATACCCATCCCCTGCTTACCCAATACCCTGATATCCTTGCGCTGAACCGGTTTGGTATAGCCTGCATCCGCAAGTTCAATTGCTTTCTCTTTAGCGTCAACGATCAAGCGGTTACGATTCATGCTTATGCCGAACTTCTCTTTCTGGATGTAACAAAGTTCTACCGCTTCAACTGCCGAAGTGGAAACTTTAGCCTGCCCAATGGTTAAAAAACGCTCTCTTAGTGCTGCCTGTTCTATCTGACCTTCTTTAAATTCATCAGATAGACGAAGAGCAAACTCTTTTGAACCTCCTCCACCCGGTATTAATCCTACCCCAAATTCAACTAATCCCATATAGGTTTCGGCATTAGCCTGAACAAAATCTGCATGCAGACATAACTCACAACCACCTCCCAAAGTAAGATTATGCGGCGCGGCCACAACCGGAATACTTGAATAGCGCATCCGCATCATCGTATTCTGGAACATCTTAATGGCAATGTTGATCTCATCCCAATCCTGTTCAACGGCAGCCATAAATATCATTCCGATATTAGCACCTGCCGAAAAATTGGCACCATCATTCCCAACAACCAGGCCTCTGTAATCTTTTTCAGCCAGGTCAATTGCTTTATTTAATCCCTGAATTACTTCACCCCCAATCGTGTTCATTTTGGTGTGGAATTCAACATTCAGTATGCCATCGCCCAGATCGGTGATTGTAGTTCCTGAATTTTTCCAGATTGTATTGTTTTGACGAATATTATCGAGAATGATGAAAGAATCAGTCCCGGGAACCGGTTTATAAGATTTTGACGGAATATCATAATACTTCTTAACACCATTTTCAACCTTATAAAATGACTCATTTCCGGCCTGAAGCATCTCATGTACCCATGCTGCTGCCTCATTACCATATTTCTTCATTCCTTCGAGCGCCTTTTTAGGTCCGATGGCATCCCAAACCTCAAATGGTCCGAGTTCCCAGCCAAAACCGGCTCTCATTGCATCGTCAATGCGGTATAATTCATCAGAAATTTCAGGAATTCGGTCAGAAACATATTCAAACAGCCCGAAAAAAGAATGGCGGAAGAAATCAGCAGCCTTATCAGTTCCATTAGCAAAAACTTTCATCCGCTCAGGCAAATTTTCAACCAGCTTCGTAGCCTCAAGTGTTGAAGATTTTATTTTCTGCTGAGGTTTATATTCTAATGTTTTAAGATCAAGAGCCAGAATTTCAGATTTCCCGTCAGCACCTTTTACTTTTTTATAAAAACCCTGCTTTGTTTTATCTCCAAGCCATTTATTCTCCTGCATTTTCTTAACATAACCAGGCAGTTCAAACAGATCATGCGCTTTATCTTCAGGAAGATTGTTGAATAATCCACCGGCTACATTGATCATCGTGTCCAGTCCGACAACATCTGTGGTACGAAAAGTCGCCGATTTTGGTCTGCCTAGTGCAGGACCTGTATATTTATCAACCTCCTCAACCGAAAGATCCATTTTCTCAACAAGATGCAGGAGTGCCATAATAGAATAAACTCCGACCCTGTTTGCGATAAAGGCGGGAGTATCTTTACATAAAACTGTTGTTTTCCCAAGAAATTTATCACCATAATGCATCAGGAAATCAATAATCTCAGGTTTTGTCTGAGCTGTTGGGATGATTTCAAGCAAACGCAGATATCGCGGTGGATTAAAGAAGTGCGTCCCGCAGAAATGAGCACGAAAATCTTCTGAACGTCCTTCTGCCATCAGATGAATCGG
Organism: Pedobacter sp.; assembly: GCA_036676565.1. Lineage (GTDB taxonomy): Bacteria > Bacteroidota > Bacteroidia > Sphingobacteriales > Sphingobacteriaceae > Daejeonella. Next base: position 43,568 of record JAKFCP010000008.1, on the reverse strand, counting down.
AATTCCGGAAGTATTAGAACTTATCAGGGTTCCCGGAGTTCGGAATTTTTCTACCTGATCATAAATCAGTTTCTTAATATCAAGCCTCTCGACAACAACCTCTATCACCCAATCACAGGATGCAATATCTTTCATATTGTCATCGAAATTGCCAGTAGAAATATTGACAGCAACTTTTTTGGAGAAAACAGCAGATGGATTGGCCTTCAAAGTACTATCAAGTGCCGAATTAACAATTCTATTTCTGACTGATTTAGAATTCAGATCAGCACCTTTTGCCTGCTCCTCGGCTGTCAGCTCTTTTGGAACAATGTCAAGCAGCAAAACTTCAACTCCAATATTGGCAAAGTGGCATGCAATACGGGATCCCATTATACCAGAACCCAATACCGCTACTTTTCTGATGACTCGTTTCATCTGTCTATTTTTTGTTTGTTTTCCCGCTGATGCGGATGTTACCTTTGATGTTTAAACCCCGAACTTGGATTCACAATACTCTTTTTCAGGTTTTACTACCCGGAATTTCCGGGTAGCAAAACTGAGGTTTATAATCAGTGGTTAGTTGATTTATCTTGTTTAATGTATTAATGAGCTTCAGCCGTTCCTTATCGGAAATATGAGCATTGAGATACTCATTAAATTTTCTTACAACATCTTTCGCAATCTGCCGCTTCTCAATACCGAATGGTGTTAAAAATATCTTAACCGAACGCTTATCATTTAAATCTGTCTCCCTGTAAATCAGACCAAGCTCTTCCATGTTCTTAAGCATTCTCGACAGACTTGTAGATTTCACACCCGACAAGGCCGCAATTTGTGAGACTGCAGTTCCCTCTTCATGTATATTGATCAGCATATAGCCCAGAGCCTGCGTTATTCCATAATCTGCAGCAATCTGATTGTATTTGTTAGCAACTGTTTGCCAAACAATTTTCAAAAAATAATCTACAGTTTCTTCAGGCTTCATTCAAATTTACTATGCAAGCATAGCAAATGTATAAAATAGATAAATATAAAACAAGAGCAATTATGCTTTTATTTTGAGCGGGCAGAAACCATGAATTGTATATTTAAGCTTAGCTTTGGAAATAAATGAAAAAATATAAAATCTATATCCTTGCTGTATCTGTATTAATAATTATTGCAATAGTTTGGAACACACTTACTGAACCCGGAATAAAGGACCTTAAAAGCGATTTTAAAGAAGTAGCATTTATTCGGAATGAACAGAACACCGGCCCGGTAATCAGAATCTATGCTGTAAGTCTTAAGACTGAAAATTGGGAAGAGATGGAACAGTATGGCAATTATATGCCTCATACAAAATATGGAACCACGAGGATTTACTTTTTTTTAAACAATAGCGAGATTCCTGAAGAATTGAATTTCGGAGAAGTTAATATCCCCGAAAGATACAAGAAGAATTGTATAGCGATTTATGAAAAAGATGGAATGAGCCAGACTTCAATTCGTAAGTATCCCTTTAATAATTGAGCAAAAAATAATACTCTATGAAAAACAAAGGCCTTAGGTTCATCATATTACTGCTAATCACTTTCGGATGGATTATCCTGATGCGGACTATGACAGCTCCCCTTAATCAGGGCAGTATTCTCACATTTGAATTTATTGGAACAGCAGCAAATGCAGAACTGTTTCTTAACAAGCTAAAAGATTTAGGCCATACAGAATTGATGACACTCAGTATCTATCTTGACTTCATCTTCCCGCTTCTATATGGAGCTACATTCTTTTACGGCAGTGCTTGGGCATGCGGTAGACTGGATAAAGATCATCCCTTAAACAAATTCAGAATTTTGAGCAATATGACCCTGACTGCAGTTGCCTGTGATTTCCTGGAGAACCTTTCACTGCTGCAGCTTATTAATAGCGGCCCTGATGACTTATATGCAGGTGCAGCTTTTATATTTGCAGGAATTAAATTTTTGCTATTGGCGTTGGTATTACTCCACTTTCTGATCACAGTTCTTCTTTCAGCAAAAGGGAAGCAAAATAGCAGAGTCTGAGATTTAAGCCTAATGCACCTATGATCGGAATTTTCACCGGCCATATAATTTACAGGTGATTATTGTATGGTGAAATTACCGACCAAAGGGAAACAAATAGCAGAACTTAAGCAATAGATCAGAATTTTCGACAATAGAATATCACCATCCCATCTTGGTGTCATCGCCCCGGGGATCGGCACCACCCTCATAATAACCCCATTGGGTTTTAAGGATTGCGTCAACTCGGCCAATAGCACTTCTAACTTTAAAGGTATACCCCTTTTTCTCCAGTTTTTGCCTGACCAGAGTATCCAATCCACCCTTTTCATAAGTAACCAAATCCGGATACCATTGATGATGGAATTTCTTCGCATTTACCGCAGCCTGCATACCCATATCAAATTCAAGAACATTTAAAATGGTTTGAAAAACAGAAGTAATGATGGTTGAGCCCCCGGGGGTACCCACAACCATGAAAAGTTCACCTCCTTTTTCAAGAATAGTTGGGGTCATTGAACTAAGCATTCTTTTTCCGGGAACAATAGCATTAGCTTCTCCTCCAAGCAATCCGTACATATTGGGAGAGCCCGGCTTTACTGAAAAATCATCCATCTCATTATTCAAAAGGAATCCTGCCCCTTTTACGAATACCATCGAGCCATAACCGCCATTCAGTGTTGTAGTGACTGATACCGCATTTCCATCCCTGTCAACAATAGAAAAATGGGTAGTTTCTTCACTTTCTTTTGGTACTTCCCCGGCCTTAATATCAGAGCTAAGCGTTGCTTTATCCCAGTTGAAATCTTTCATTCTGTACTTTGAATAGATTGGATTAACCAGATATTTCTGAGGTACCTTATAAAAATCAGGGTCGCCCAGATGGCTTGCTCTGTCGGCATAAACTCTACGCTCAGCCTCAACCATAACCTGAACAGTGGAGTCGGAGTTATGTCCCCATCTTTTGAGTGGATATTCTTCAACAGAATTCAAAAGCTGCAGCAAAGCAATGCCACCACTTGATGTGGGTGGCATAGTAATTACCTTATAATCTTTGTAGTTTCCAACCAATGGTTCGCGCCATTGCGACTGATAATTCTTTAAATCTTCTTTACTGATCAAACCACCACCACTTTTCATCTCAGCTTCTATATGATCTGCTACTTCACCTGCGTAAAACCCTTCACGGCCTTTATCCCGGATCAGTTCCAGAGTTTTAGCAAGATCCTCCTGAATCCAAAAATCACCTTTCTCCCATTTTTCCTTAATAAAGTATGATTTACCCGGATTGTATTTTTTAATGCCTTCCTGCAATTCTGTGAACTCTTCTACCTGACTATCTGTAATAGGGAATCCCTTTCTGGCAAGATCCAATGCAGGTTGTACAACTTCTGCCCAGCTTAATTTACCGAACTTTTCATGAGCCTTAACCATACCATCAACACTTCCGGGTACACCTGCAGCAAGATGACCATATAAACTCTTATCAGTAATGGCATTCCCGGCAGAGTCGAGGTACATATCACGGCTTGCCAATCCCGGGGCTTTTTCACGAAAATCGAGCGTTGCCAGTTCTCCGCTTGCCGAGCGGTAAACCATAAATCCGCCCCCACCTAAATTTCCGGCACCCGGATAAACCACCGCCAGAGCAAATTGGACTGCAACCGCGGCATCAACCGCATTTCCACCCTTCTTGAGAATATCCAAACCTACTTTCGACGAAGATGGATGGGCAGAAACAACCAGGCCATTTTTATACTCACCGGAATTATTTTTAGAGAGACTTCCGCCAAGACATCCTGAAAGCAGAATACCAAAAGCAAGTAATAGACCTGTTCCCTTCATAAATCTCATTGCTTTGTTTCTATGCATTTCTATATATTTTTTCTACTTCATTTTTGTATTTGTGTAAAATTACTTTTCTTTTCAGACTAAGTTTTGGAGTAAGTTCTCCTCCGTCAATACTCCAGTCTTGTGTGAGCAGCTCAAACTTTTTAACCTGCTCCCAATGCCCGAAATCTTTATTGAAATGATCAATAATTGACTGGATTTTATCGATTATCCTTTGATCTTTAACCATATCAACATTATTGGTGTATGGAATTCCTGATCGGGCACACCATGCAGCCAGTGCCGGAAAATTAGGCAGGATTAAAGCTGCCGGAAAGCGCTCATTTTCACCAATTACTATCACTTGCTCGATATAAGGTGATTCCTTGAATTTATTTTCAAGTATTTGTGGTGCGATATATTTTCCACCTGCAGTTTTAAATATTTCCTTTTTGCGATCAGTTATTCTGAGGTATTGGCCATCCACCAATTCCCCGATATCTCCGGTATGGAAAAATCCATCCTTATCAATTACTTCGTCACTTAGATCGGGCCGGTTATAATAGCCCTTCATTACATTAGGGCCTTTACATAATATTTCACCATCTTCTGCAATTTTAATCTCAACATCTTTTATGGCTTTTCCGACAGTTGTAAATTTTGCAGCACCTTTATCTAGTCCGTTAACCGCAATTACAGGAGAAGTTTCAGTTAGCCCGTAACCCTCAAGTACCGGCATTCCTGCCGCCCAGAAAACCCGTGCCAAACGCGGCTGCAGGGCGGCTCCTCCAGAAACTACAGCCATAATGTTACCTCCCAAAGCATCGCGCCACTTATTGAATATCAGCTTATTAGCCAGTTTTAGTTGAATTTCATACCAAAGTCCGTTTGCTCCATTCAATTCATATCTGAGTCCGAGATTTAATGCCCAAAAGAACAAAGTTTTCTTTATTCCTGTAAGCTCAGAACCTTTAGCCACAATCCTGTCATAAACTTTTTCAAGCAAACGGGGAACAGTTGTAAAACCATGTGGTTTAACCTCGATAAGATCAGCCGCTATAGTATCCATACTTTGTGCATAATACACCGATATACCTAAATAGAAGTACATATAAAGTACCATACGCTCAAAAACATGTGAGAGCGGCAGGAAACTAAGTGCTCTTTTGAAATCTTTGGGATACAACACAGAGGAGGAAATCACATTGCTAACCAGATTACTATGAGTCAGCATTACGCCTTTTGGAGTTCCGGTAGTTCCGGAGGTATAGATCAAGGTCAGCAAATCTTCAGGGAGAATACGGTCACGATAAACCTGAAGATTAACAGGTTCTGCCCGCTCGCCAATTTCTATCAACTCCAGCCAGTTTGGTACACCTTCAATTTTATCAAAACTAAAGATCTTAAAATCTATCCCCTCTGTTTTTCTGACATTGTTCAGTTTTTCATACAATACCAGTTCAGAAACAAATACGATTTTAACATCTGCATCCCGGAGTATAAATTTAATATCACTTTCGGCTAATGTTGGATACATTGGCACCTGAGTAGCGCCAATCTGCATGATTGCAAAATCGCAAATATTCCATTCAGGACGGTTGGCTGACATAATTGCAACCTTGTTGTCCTTTATAATCCCCGAAGCGATTAATCCCTGACTTACTGAATTTACCTGCGCAACAAATTTTTCTGTAGAATATTTATTCCAAATACCATTCTGCTTTGCTGCCACCATATCATCCTTCCGGTGCTTTTCAAGCGAATACTCCAAAAGATCAAACACACGTGTAATTTCTGCCATAACTTCTATCCTTTTAAACGTAAAGTAGCTAAAAATAAGTAAGGTGCAAAATGATTAAACTCACATCTCAGTAATAAATGTCAGCTAGATAGGAATATTCTTTGGAAAGATACAATAAGCTGACAGTTTTTAACTTTTGTCAGTTAAACCCTGCTATGGCACTGTATTTGAAACGTTCGATTTATAAAATTTATGAATATGAAACTATCTTGATTTTGCTAACTCCTGCAAGGGTAGATTATTAAATCATGATTGCTTCGCCACTGACAAACAAAAAATAAAAAGATGAAAAAGCTATTACTATTATGTTTAACTGCAGGATTTATTTTTCTTGCCAATTCAAACTCACAGGCACAGACTTATGAGAACGCCATTGGAGTAAGACTGGGGTCTTACAATGGCTTAAACTACAAAACATTTTTAAACTCAAACAAGGCACTTGACCTTAATTTGTCGTTCAGAAACAACAATGATCTGCAGCGATTTCTCTTCACCGGACTTTACGAAGTTCATAATCCTATTGAGGGAGCATCCGGCCTATTGTGGTATTACGGTGGCGGTGGTAGTATCGGATCATATAAAAGACGGGATTTTGACGGTGACCTTTGGTTAAGTGCTGATGGTGTGTTGGGTCTGGATTATAAAATCGAAGGTGCACCACTGAATCTGGCCATTGACTGGAGACCTCGCCTTGAACTGACTCCGGATACAAATTTCCGTACAGGAGATGTGGGTCTTGCAATTAGATTAACCTTTTAAAAAAAAGGGCTGCTTCGTATGAAGCAGCCCCTTTTTTGTTATCTGTTATCTGTTATCTGTTATCTGTTATCTGTTGTCAGGAGTAACCATTAGACAGGAGGGGCCGCGTTGCCCATTCTCAATTCTCAATTCTCCACTCTCAATTCTCAATTATAAAAGTTTCAACCATCTCTTCCTCACAGCAAGCTGTGCTTCAGTAAGATTTGATAGAGAAGCAATTCTAAATCTGTGATTTGGATTTCTGACCAGCGTCACTTCAGTCTGTCTTATCAAACCGTCACGATTAAAGGATATCAATATTTTTTCACCGGGTCTTTTGGTGGCTATGAATTTCTCAACTTCTGATAATCTGGGATCCGAAACATTATTTATACGATTTCCATCTATGGAAAGTATCTCGTCATTTACATTCAAACCGGCAATCCATGCCGGGCTCTGGCGACTTACATTCGTCACGATGATCTTACCATCTTTAAGTGCTGTTACCGCTCCCAAATATGCATCATTGCCTTTAGCTGCATCATCAATCAATGTGAATCCGGCATAGGCAAAATATTTGTTGTAATCTATGGTCTTAACACCATTAACATAATTTTTATAAACATCGTCAAATGACTTCCCCGATACCTTTTCAAGCATTGTTTTAAACTCGGCATCTGTATATCCCCGGTCTTTCTTTGTATAATATTCATCGTACATCGCCTTCATCACTTCATCAAGACCAGCTTTTGCCTGAGTAGAATGAATGATTTCAAGGTCCATGATCAAAGCGATCAGGGCTCCCTTACTGTAATAAGAAATAGTGGAATTGGCAGAATTTTCATTTGGCCGATATTGCTTGATCCAGGCATCAAAACTAGCATCGCTTACTGTTTCAACCCGATTCCCCGGCTGATTTTCAACCGAGCTAATCGACGCGGCCAAATTCATCAGGTAACGATCCGGGCTTTGTAAACCGGCCCTTTTGGTATAGATATCCTGATAATATGCAGTAAAACCTTCAGCGATCCAGAGATTTCTGGTGTAATTCTCCTGTTCATAGTTAAATGGCCCCAATGCTATCGGGCGCAAACGCTTTACATTCCAAATATGAAAATACTCATGAGAAACAAGTCCCAGGAATCTCAAAAGACCTGCCTCTGTATTGTATGAATTGCGGCTGGCCCCTAAAACAGTTGAATTCAGGTGCTCAAGTCCACCGCCTCCTGAATTAAAATTATGAACAATAAACACATAACGTTTGTTCGGATTAGTACCAAAAGTCCTGGTTTGTTCTGTAACGATCTTTGCCATATCCCGCTTGAGGATCTCCTTGTCATAGTTTCCTCCTCCATACATGGCAACCTCATGCCGAACTCCCTCGGCAACAAATTCAAAAATATCCTGATTTCCAACTTCGAAAGGCGAATCAAAAAGCACATCAAAATTCTGGGCATAATAGGTATTTGGCTTTGATGTCACTTTTTCAAGACCGGTAGATATTTTAGACCAGGATTTATGGGGATTGATTGTGATCTCGGATGCTGCATTCAGCTGACCATCAGGGTACATAAAAATTCCTGTTGGAGATAAGAAAGCATGTGATTCATCTACAAAGCTTGTCCTTACAGATATTTCGAATGAATATACCCTGTAAGTCACTTTTATCATCCCGGAGTTTGCTGTACTGATCCTCCAGGTATTTTTGTTAATTTTTTCAAATGGCAGTTCTTTACCGTCTGAATCAAAGGCCTTAAAACCCTCCACATTTTTTGAAAATTCCCTGATCAGATAAGAGCCTGGAGTCCAAACAGGCATTTTCAGATCAATATGTGCAGCTTTAACTCCTGAAATATTCATTAATACCTCTGCATAATGAGCCTGGGGTTCTGTAAAGGAAACCTCATAAGCAATTTTATTTTGGGCAAGAATTGAACTGGACATAAAAGCAATAAAAATTAAAGAGACAAAATATTTCATTTTTCTATAAATAATTGTTCAATCGCAAAAGTAAGTTTTCGATTTAATTTAAATCGGTGAGACTGCTAATGTTCAGTAAAATAGTTGCTACATCCAACTAATTTCAAAGTATAAAAATAGATTTGTGGTATTAATATGCTTGAACCGCTAGCTAATCCATTTATCGCCGTCTCTAAAAAATATCTGAGTGCCCTTTCAAAAATGGTCGCTCAGTTATCAATAGACAGGTATCACTATGTACTGATCTTGTTAGATTCTCACGATGAGAACCTAACACAAAAAGCGCTGGCTGAAATTTTACATATCGACAAATCCTATATGGTCACTATTTTGGATTATCTGGAAGAAAGGGGCTATGTGATGAGGGAAAAGAACCCTCAGGACCGCAGGGAACAACTGATCAGATTAACCCCAAAAGCGCAGAATTGTATTCCAATTATAAGAAAAGCAATAAAAGAGCTTAATGAAATGGCATTCCATAATATCTGTGAATCTAACAAACAGATATTTAATGAGGTATTAACAACTATTCAGTTTAATTTAATTGACATCACACCTGATTTAGAGGAAAAAACACATTCTATATTAAAAAATTATAATTAATTACATGAGACCAGCATGATTTTGCTCAATCCGACAGGGATCTAATAATCAAATCATGATAGCTTCAACACCATAAAAAAACAAAAAAGAAACAGATGAAAACTAAATATATCGTTTACACAATTCTTGTAATCCTGCTGGCTGTATTTGTTGCTTACCGAATGAATAAGAATAAAGCTCAAAAAGCAGGTGCAGGTGCAGGTCGCGGATCTGGAGGACCAGCCTCTGCACTAACCGTAAACGGTATCGTTACTAAGGCAGAGAATTTTTCAAACTCTCTCGCCATCGCAGGAACAATAGAGGCGAACGAACAGGTTGATATCCGAAGCGAAGTGTCAGGCCTTGTTACTGAGATCCTGTTTAACGAGGGCAGCACCGTTTCCAAGGGAAAAGTATTGTTAAAGATCAATGATCTTGAGCTGCAGGCTCAGCTTTCTCAGGCTTTAACCAAGCAAAAATTAGCGCAGGAAACAGAATATCGCGCAGGTAAGCTGCTTGAAAAAGAAGCAATCAGTAAAGAGGAATACGATGTTGCCCTCTCAGAATTAAGATCATTGCAATCTCAAACACAACTAATCCGTGCACAATTGGCTAAAACTCTGATCCGCGCACCATTCAGTGGTAAAATCGGATTAAGGACAATTTCTGCCGGGGAATATATCACCCCCTCAAGCAATATTGCCAGATTAGTCAGTACTAACCCGGTTAAGATTTTATTTTCAATTCCTGAAAAATATGCAGGTACAATAAAACTAAATACACAAATCTCCTTTACAGTTGCCGGCTCGAATAACACTTATACTGGTACAGTATATGCAATTGAACCGGGAATAGATATGTCAACCAGAACCTTGCAGTTAAAAGCCAAAGCTTCCAATTCTAATGGGAACTTGTTGCCGGGATCTTTTGCAAAGATTGACCTGCCTCTCAGCAATATTAATGATGCAATTTTAATACCGACAGAATCAATAATCCCTGTTTTACAGGGCAAAAAAGTCTATATCAGCTCAAATGGAAAAGCCAAGGAGGTTTTGGTTGAGACTGGAGCACGGACTGAAAAATCAGTATTGATCCTTTCAGGATTGAGTATTGGAGATACTGTACTGACAACAGGTATTATGTCATTGAAGGATGCACTTCCGGTAAAAGTTAAGGTTACAAATTAATTGTGGGTAAATCGGAAATATTACCACACAGGATAAAACAAAATTAAAATACAAAGCTATGAGTTTATCAACCACCAGCATAAAAAGGCCTGTACTGGCAATCGTTATGAATCTGCTTTTGGTTCTTTTCGGCGTCATTGGCTTTAATTTTTTGGGTGTTAGGGAATTCCCATCCATCGATCCGCCGATTGTTTCGGTACGAACAAGCTATCCGGGTGCAAACTCAGATATCATTGAATCTCAGATTACTGAACCTCTTGAAAAAGCATTGAATAGTATAGAGGGTATCAAAAACATGTCCTCTTCAAGTAATCAGGGAACAAGTAATATCAACATTGAATTTAATCTTGATAAGGAACTTGAAGAAGCCGCAAATGATGTAAGAGACAAGGTTTCTCAGGCTGTAAGAACCTTGCCTAAGGACATCGACGGACTTCCTGTAGTATCTAAGGCTGATGCGAACTCAGAAGCAATTCTTTCAATGACTTTGCAGAGTGACCGCAGAAATCAATTGGAACTGAGTGATTATGCTGAGAACGTAATTTCTCAACGTTTACAGACTATTCCAGGAGTAAGTGGAATTCAGATCTGGGGGCAGAAGCGCTTTGCTATGCGTATCTGGCTTGACCCTGCAAAACTGGCGGCCTACAGGCTAACAGCTTTGGATGTAAAGAATGCCCTTGACCGCGAAAATGTGGAGTTACCTTCGGGTAAAATTACCGGAAACGCTACCGAATTATCTGTAAAGACACTCGGAAATCTCACCAATGAAGAAGAGTTTAACAATCTGATTATTCAAAGTTCGGGGGATAATATTGTTCGTTTGAGAGATATCGGAACTGCAGTATTAGGACCTGAAAATGAAGAGACTATGCTTCGCTCTTCGGGCACACCGATGATCGGAATGGGTTTGATTCCACAACCCGGTTCAAATTACCTGGAAATCTCAAATGAATTCTACAAACGGTACGAGCAAATCAAAAAAGATCTTCCTGAAGATTTCAGGACTGATATTGCAATGGATACCACTGTATTTATAAAACGTTCTGTAACCGAGGTTGCCGAAACAATATTGATCTCCCTGATCCTGGTAATTCTGATCATATTTCTTTTCTTCCGCGACTGGAGTATCGCATTCAGGCCATTGATTGATATACCGGTATCACTTATATCCACCTTCTTCATTATGTACCTGTTTGGGTTTTCGATCAATGTACTTACCCTGTTGGCAGTTGTATTGGCTACCGGTTTGGTTGTGGATGATGGAATTGTTGTTACAGAAAATATCTTTAAGAAACTTGAAGAAGGATACAGTCCGATTGAAGCTGCCATAAAGGGCTCAAATGAGATCTTTTTTGCAGTAATTTCAATCTCAGTAACCCTTGCTGCAGTATTCCTGCCGGTAATTTTTCTGGAAGGATTTGTCGGGCGTCTCTTCCGGGAATTCGGGGTCGTCATCGGGGCAGCAGTATTAATATCTGCATTTGTATCGCTGTCCTTAACACCGATGCTGAATGCTTATATGATGAAGGCGAATAAAAAGAAAACCAAATTCTACAATTGGTCAGAGCCCTATTTTGAGAGTATGACCTCAGGTTACGCAAGCTCCCTGAAAAATTTTATGAAGAAACGCTGGGTTGCATTTCCGATCATTCTTGTTTGTATTGGTCTTATCGTACTCTTTTGGACAGTTCTTCAAAAAGAAACAGCACCTTATGATGACCGTGCAGCAGTTAGTATGCAGGTTACAACCCCAGAGGGCTCATCTTATGAATATACTGATAACTTCATTCTTGAACTTTCCAAACTGGTGGAGGATTCGATTCCGGAGAAAGAATTTAATCTTACGGTAACTTCTCCGGGCTTCAGTGGCTCAGGGGCAGCAAACACCGGATTTTTAAGGATTCGTTTGAGCGAACCATCCGAACGGGAAACTTCACAGGCACAGGTTGCAGATAAACTGACAAAAATTACAAAAGCTTATACAGAAGGTCGCGTATTTGTGATTCAGCAGCCTACAATTTCTGTAACAAGGCGAGGTGGTTTACCAGTGAATTACATCATACAGGCACCCAATTTTGAAAAACTCCGCGAGAAGCTGCCGCTATTTATGGAAGAAATCAGCCAGGATCCAACTTTTACCGCTACGGATGCAAACCTGAAATTTAATAAGCCCGAAATTAATATTACAATTGACAGGGAAAAATCCAGAAATCTCGGTGTTTCGATTTTGGATGTTGCTCAAACGCTTCAATTTGCGCTTAGCGGACAGCGATTTGCTTATTTCCAGATGAACGGCAGACAATATCAGGTTATCGGTCAATATGACCGTCCCGACCGTAATGACCCATTGGATCTGACCTCTATTTTTGTACGAAATAATAAAGGTGAACTCATACAGCTCGACAATCTGGTTACAGTACAGGAAACCAGTACTCCACCTCAATTGTATCATAATAACCGATTCATGTCAGCAACCGTGTCTGCAGGCCTTGCGCCAGGTAAAAGTATTGGCGATGGAATTGATGTAATGGACAAAGCCGCTGCAAAAATACTGGATGACACCTTTACTACCGATCTTGGTGGAGAATCACGTGATTACAGAGAGAGTTCTTCAAATACCCTTTTTGCATTTGCATTAGCCTTGTTATTGGTCTACCTGATTCTGGCGGCACAGTTCGAAAGTTTCATTGATCCATTCATTATCATTCTGACTGTACCGATGGCGGTGGCGGGTGCCTTCCTTTCGCTCTGGCTATTCGGACAAACCTGGAATATCTTTAGCCAGATCGGAACGATCATGCTCATTGGGCTCGTTACCAAGAATGGCATTTTGATTGTGGAGTTTGCAAACCAATTGAAAGAACAGGGAATGCCTTTAGGTGAAGCGATTATAGAAGCCTCAGTGGCTCGTTTAAGGCCAATCCTAATGACAAGTCTGGCAATTGCCTTAGGTGCATTACCAATAGCCATGGCTTTGGGTGCAGCTGCAAAAAGCAGGATGAGTATGGGTATTGTAATTATAGGTGGTACACTTTTCTCTTTGATCTTAACACTATATGTAATCCCTGCAGTTTATTCAATGTGGTCGAAAAAACATAAACCACTTCCGGAGATAACAGGAAAACCAGAACCGGTTCTTGAAGCAGAATTGATTAACGCTTAATAAATACACTAGGGTCAGGCCTATTAATAGGCTTTATCATTAGGATATTAATATATATGAACAGAAAAAAAATCAAATTCAGTATTGTACTATTTTTTGCATGCCTATTTCAGATTTCAATCCTCCGTGCACAGGAACGACTTAGCCTGGAGCAGGCGGTGCAAACCGCATTGGAAAACAACTATGATATCAAGTTGAATAAGAATGAGGTTGAGCAGGCTAAAAATAATGTGAACAGGGCTAACGCGGGTATGCTTCCTGTAATAACAGGAAATTTAAGTACAAACAATACAGTTTCAAATACAAAACAAACTCTTTCCAGCGGAGTATCACAGGAAAGAAACGGCGCCAAAAATACCAATCTGGTTTATGGACCGGTACTTAACTGGCAGGTATTTGACGGTTTTCAAATGTTCGCCAGATATGACAGACTTAAGGAGCTTGAAAATCTTGGTGAAGCAAACTTCAAACTAGCAGTTCAGACAACACTTGCTGATGTTATCAATAACTACTACGATCTGGTACAACAACAGCAGCAAATCGAAGCCCTGCGCGGTGCGCTTGAGATCTCGAGGATCAGACTCCGAAATTCTGAAAGCAGGTACACTATTGGAAAAGCCGCAAAACTTGAGGTACTCGCAGCTTCCGTAGACCTGAATACCGATACAACTAACCTTCTGAGGCAAATTGACCAGTACCGCAATACAAAAATTAAACTCAATGAACTTCTGGCAAGAGATATTAATACTGATTTCTCAGTGTCAGACACCATCATCATTGGCAGTAACCTTCTGCTTCCGGAATTGCAAAATTCTGCAGCTCAGCTAAATCCGTCACTGCAATCAGCATTGATTAATAAACGAATTTCAGAAATCAACCTGAGAGAAGTTAAGGCAAACCGATATCCGGGAATAAACCTGAATACAGGTTATAACTTTAACCGGTCAACTTCTGAACTTGGATTTGCAAGGAACTCGGTAGGCAGGGGTCTTAATTATGGTCTCACTGCTTCAATTAATATTTTTAATGGGCATTTGCAAAAAAGAGCCGAAAAAAATGCCTCTCTACAAATAGAGAATAATCAGTTGCAATACGAAAGGCTGAATCAGTCTATCACTTCGCAGTTAAGCTCTTTATTTCAAACCTACCAGACTAACCTGCAACTGGTTAAACTCGAGCGACAGAACCTGGAAGTAGCAAGGCAAAACATGGATATTACTCTCGAAAAATTCAGGCTGGGAAGTGTTGCACCATTGGAATTCAGAGAGGCTCAGCGAAACTATATTGATGCAAATGCTCGTTATACTAATGCACAATTCGAAGCTAAACTGGCAGAGGTAGCCTTAATGCAGCTCTCAGGAAGACTTAATCTTCAGTAATAGACCTATAATACTAATTCTCTTGCTTAAGTGTAAAGAATTAGTAATTTTGATTTGATGATTACCTTCAAATACAAAAGTGTATTACTGGTAGATGACAGCTACATAGACAATCTGATTAATCGAAAGATTTTGGATAATGGCAATTTTGCAGAGTCTATTACCGTAATCGAATCACCAAAAGAAGCCTATAAATACATACGGGATTTATATCTTGAAGGTAAAGAACTTCCCGAGGTCATTTTTTTAGATCTTAGAATGCCCATAATGAACGGATTTGAATTTCTTAAGGCATTAACTGAGCTTCCTGATCTGGGGCCCGATAAAATTAAAATTTATGTCCTCACCTCATCTCTGGATCCAAAAGACATCAGAAGAGTGAAAGAAAATCACCTCGTATCCAGGTTTATTGGCAAACCACTTACAAGTCAAATTCTTCAGGAAATTTAAATATGTTATTAGTTGCAGACAGCGGCTCAAGCAAAGCCGACTGGATATTAACGCTTTCAGATACTGAAACCATACCTTTCAGAACAAGTGGCATCAATCCATTCTTCCTGTCTGAGAAAGATATTATCAAAATATTCCAGAATACTCCTGAAATACAACCCTATACAGATCAGGTAAAAGAAATATACTTTTTCGGAGCAGGATGTTCAAGTCCGGACCGTCGTGAACATATTTCCAATGCCCTATCTAAAATATTTAAAAATGCATTTGTAAGTGTTGATATAGATATCATTGCATCCATTTATGCCACTGCAGGTAATTCAAAAGGAATCTGTTGTATAATCGGTACAGGGTCTAACATTACCTATTTCGATGGATCAAAAATCCATGAAAGCAAGCATGGTCTGGGGTACATTCTTGGGGACGAAGGCTCTGGAACCTGGCTTGGAAAGCAATTAATTACAAGTTTCTTATATGGAAAGATGCCAGCTGACCTATCAGACAGCTTTTATAAAAACTACAAAATCGATAAAGAGTCTGTCATAAAACATGTTTATCAGCAACCTGCACCAAATTTCTATCTTGCATCTTTCGCACCCTTTCTTAGTGAACATATCAGCCACCCCTTTATTATTGATATCATAAAAAGGGGCTTTAATGAATTTATTGAAACAAACATCAAATCTTATCCTGATTACAAGGATCAAACCTGCCATTTTGTAGGCTCAATTGCATATCATTTCTCTGACATCCTGAAGGAACTCTGTTTGGCAAACGAAATCAAAGTGGGTAAGATCCTGAAACACCCAATTGAAGAACTATCCCGTTTTATTTTAAAAAATGGAATTTAATGAAATGCGAAATTCTCGCAGGTAGTTTCCAATTGGTTGTTTAAATCTGCGGGCAGCATTTCAGGGCTATAAGACTTAGAATCCTGATAAGCGCTGATTAACTCCTTAAGGGAAGTAACTTCAAAATCAATTCCCCAGGGATTCCATGAAATAAATCGCAATTCTGCCTCCTTACTGCGCCCAACCAATTTCTTATTCGATATTTCCTCATAAATACCAAAATTACCCAAACTGTAGTAGTTAATTTTAACTTCTTTGCCACTCAAATCATGCGATTTTATCAATTCAAATCCCATTATTTTGATCCAGTCTTTTATCGCGGCTATTTTACTTTTTACCATACCGATATAATTTTAACAGATTAATTAATTATACTCGAAAATCAGACCAAATGTTTTTCTTTTGATCAAATTATGGTCAGATTATTAAGCTCAATTCCTAAAAATGCTCTGCAAAAGTATTTTGAGCACTAATGCTGTAATTTATTGCAGATTAATGACTTAGCTAAGCAGATATTTATGCAGACTAGTCAGAAAAGTGTAGAAAATAATAGACATTCTTCTGTACATTTTTGCTTAAAATCCCCTTGAACTTTAAAAGCTTTGTGACTAATGTTACAGTAAGGTTTAGTGAAACGTGCTAACTTGCAAAGATCTAAAGAAGAAAAATAATGGGGTTGTTAAGAGTCATCAAATCAAATATCGGTAATATTCTATTTGTGCTTTTTGCAGGTATTATGTTCTTTAGTGCTGATGCAAGGACACTCCTTATCAAGGGGCTTATGAGTACCGGGCTTTACAACGCCGATGCTCCCTCTAAAGATCTTAAAACAAGCAAATCCGTTCCTTCTGATTTGACTTTCAGATCAGAAGATGGGGAACTACTTAAACTGGGCGAAAATAAAGGTAAAGTTTACTTTATCAATTTCTGGGCAACCTGGTGCCCCCCATGCCGGGCCGAAATGCCTTCAATAAATTCATTGTCTTCGAAGATCAAGAACAAGGATAAAGTCAATTTTATAATGGTAGACGTTGACAATAAAATTGCATCATCTGTTAAGTTTATGCAAAAACACTCCTACCAATTAAAAGTCTTTTCGAGTGAATCGGCAATCCCCGAACATATTTTTAGCGGTACTCTCCCTACAACAGTGATTATAGGGCCTAAAGGAGATATCGTTTTTCAGCATAGTGGGATGGCAGATTATGATAATGCAGAAATGCTGAACTTCCTAAATGCCCTGAGCAGATAAAACAACAAATTAGTAAGTATTTTGACATCCCTATTAAGAAATGCTTAATTTTGTAATTAATAACCAATGAACAGCATGAAAATCCTTCTTTACACCATATTATTTTTGTTAACAGCAACAAGCTACAGCCTGGCTCAAACTACTATCAGAACCAATCAGGCATTAGACAAAAAAGACAATTGGACTCAAAAAGACCTTATTGAACCCTCTGCTTTGGCAGCAATTATTGCTAATCCCAAGGCTAATCAACCTAAAATATTCAATATTGGAGTGGTTGATAATATCAAAGGGGCTGTAAACATTGGCGGAGTAAGTGAAAAAGAGAATCTCCAGAAGTTAAATAAAGCTCTGTCAAACTTGCCAAAAAATACTTTTTTAGTCGTGTACTGTGGTTGCTGTCCGTTTGAAAGATGTCCAAATATCCGCCCTGCGGTAAACATGCTAAAAACCATGGGATTCACAAATGGCAAACTGCTTAACCTGCCTACAAATTTGAAACAGAACTGGATTGAGAAAGGCTACCCAATAGCGGCAAAATAACCGGAATCTGTTGTCTGTTGTCTGTTATCAGTAAGCTGTTTCTATATAAGTAACTCTTGTTTTTAGATGGTAATATTGTTGAAACCGATTTTTCATTGTCAACTCTCAACCCGATAGTTACGGGTTTCAATTACCCTTCAAGTCTTCACATATTTGCTAACCCGGGAATTTAGGTTAAATTTTTGCCATAATCGTGGAATTTTTTCTACACTATTTCGGGAATAATTTCCACACTTCTCTCCTCTATATGTTCTTAGCAAGCTTAATTGATTTGGCACTTTCATTGTACAATTTGTTCAATATTTATTTAACTAATTTTTATTCTACAAGGTCAATATATTTTCAATAATTAAGTACTTTTAGTATCTGTATTCTTTATTTGAATTGCCTGGTAGATAAGTGGTTATTGAAATATATTCCTTTCAATGAGAAGGCAGGGCTATTTAAATTATGAAAAAACAAATTCTGGTTGTAGATGATGAGCTGAGCATATTAAAACTGCTCAATTTCATACTGTCAAAAGACTATGATCTTGTGATTAAACAAAATGGCGCAGATGCTATAAGCTGGCTTGAGGATGGTAATGATCCGGCACTGATCATTTCTGATCTGGAAATGCCATATATTGATGGTGGTTCATTTATAAGAAACCTGAAAATTAGTGGATTTTACAGAGATACCCCTGTAATTCTTCTTTCAGGGGCAGATAATCTTGATAAGATTGTTGAGCAAATGCCATTCCGGGCAGATTGTTATTTTAAAAAGCCCTTCAATCCTACTGAATTAAAGTCATCAATAACGGAAACACTTCAAAAGCATAATGTCGCAAATAATTAAGCAAGGAGGGGATACCAACACCGTGCACCATTTAAGCATTGCTTATATGGGCACAGGTTCTACATCCTTGTTAATTAAGGAATTACCATCCGAGTTTTTCATAAATAAACATCATGCCTTAGAAGATCTTCAGGACTATCTGGATAATCAGTCCATTTTAACTTTACCTGATGTAATACTGATTGAAACCGATTCAGAGGGGAAGTGCTTCAACTTTATTGAAAAAATTAAAAAAAATCCGCTTTATCGTGAGTTGATTATTGTTCTGATTGCACCTGAAAGGGATAAAGTATGGAAAGCAAGTGCTTTAAAATTAAAGGTACATGACTTTTATGTCATGCCCTTTCCTGTTGAACATTTGATAGAAAGGCTACATTTTTTAGTTAAATTCAAACTGATCAGACCACAACTTTCTGTACTGGAAAACTCTGATGTTATCTACAAATTACCACAAATGAAGCGCATTTTTGATGTAGTAATCTCAGCAATATGCATCATTGTTTTAGCACCTGTTCTAATTTTAACTGCAATATTAATTCGTTTGGACTCAAAAGGGCCGATTATTTATAAAAGCAAAAGGGTTGGTACCGGATATAATATATTTGATTTCTACAAATTCAGATCCATGCAGGTAGGAGCCGACAGCCAGTTGGAAGATTTATCAGACCTTAATCGATATAAAAACGATGAATACCAGGAAGAAGAAGCTGATGACCAGAAAAAACGAACAACATTTGTAAAGCTAATCGACGACCCAAGAATAACCCGGTTTGGGTCCTTTATCAGAAGGACCAGTATCGATGAATTACCCCAGCTTTTCAATGTTTTAAAAGGAGACATGTCTTTGGTTGGGAACAGACCCTTACCGCTTTATGAAGCTGAAATGCTGACATCAAATGACTGGTCACAGCGCTTTATGGGGCCGGCAGGTGTTACAGGTTTGTGGCAAATAAAAAGTAGAGGAAAAAGAGATATTTCCGAGCGGGAACGGAAAAAATTCGATAACTTTTACGCGTCAAAATATTCGTTCTGGTTCGATTTTGAAATATTGATTAAAACACTGCCGGTAATATTACACAAGGAAAAATTTTAATATATGTTCAGGAAATACTTTTTTTTAGCAACGTTTTTTTTACTTCTTTTAAGTAATTCTGCTAAGTCGCAGGAAACAATGATGACAGACATTTCATATGTTTTCCTTGAAAAACTTATTGCTACTGCAAAGGAAAACTACCCCCGGATGAATAGTTTTGAAGGACGGATTAAGGTTGCTAAAACAACCGTTGGCCAGGAGCAACTTTCCTGGCTCGATGCATTTTCATTTTCCTACATTTACAATCCCAACAATACTTTAGATCTGGCAGTTCCCAGATTTTTTAATGGATATCAGGTTGCATTCAATTTCAACCTAAGTTCAATACTTCAAAAACCTGGCAATGTAAAACAGGCCAAAGAAAGTGTTAAACTTGCCCAATATGATCTTGAAGAATATCATTTGACACTGGAAACAGAGGTCAAACGACGTTATTTTACCTATGTCCAGGCACTTTCCAATTTACGGCTCCAAACCAAACTGAGCTCTGACGCACTTAATGTCAGTAATGATGTCAAAACCAAATTTGAAAAAAGCGAAATAACTTATGAGCAGTATACATTAATGCAAATGTCCTATTCAGGAGCATTGCAATCTAAAATTGCTGCAGAATCAAACTTTCTGATTGCCAAAGCATCTCTTGAAGAATTATTGACGAAAAAAATCGAAGAAATACAGTAGAGTGCAGTATGGAAGAACTAAAAAAATTCATTGATTTATTATTACGTTACAAAATAGTTTTAATTACCGTGCCGCTTATTACGGTTATGGTTACTTTTTATATTGTCCGAAACCTACCTGATGTTTATCCAGCACAAGCCCAGATTGCAACAGGTATTGTCGACGAAACTCAACAAATGGCACTTTCGGAAGCCAGTGTCTTACAGGAATCAAGAATCAACCAGAAATTTATCAATATGGTGCAGGTCATGAACTCAAAAAGCATGATTGACCTGGTTTCATATAAATTAATTATACATGACCTGAGCGGCAAGCCTTTCAGGGAACCCAGTGAACTTCTGAAAACATTAAATCTTGAGGCTAAAAAACATGCATTAAGTGTCTTTAAAGAAAAATACAATAAAAAAGAGGGTTTAAATTTAAGAAATGACGATGAAAATGGTTTGCATCGGATATTAGGGTCTATGGGTTATGACTACATGTCATTGATGAATGACATGCTGATATATCGTGCCGGAACCACAGACTTTATCTTCATTGATTTTCAATCTGAAAATTCCGAATTATCTGCATTTGTGGTCAATACCTTATCCAATGAATTTACAGATTATTATACCGTTCTGGTAAAAGAAAATCAGCGTTCTTCTGTAAACTTCCTTAAAAACCTGCTCAAAATAAAATCTGACACCCTTCAAGCCAGGATCAGTGGACTGCGTGAATATAAAATAGAAAACAGAATACTTAACCTCAATGAACAATCCTCACAGATCTATACCCAGACTGCTGATTATGAACTAAGAATGCAGCAGGCTGAAAAAGATATCGTAGCTCTTAAAGGAACTATTGCGAACATTGATAAAAGATTCGACCCTGCTGACCGCAGATACATGGAATCGACCTTTACTGATATTAATCAAAAGATAATCGGGTCGAAGGTTCAAATGAACGCGCTGCAGGATAAATACATTCAGAGTGATTTTGATGAACGCTATAAAAATTCGATCGATTCGCTTCAGAGGATTGTAAGTGCCCAGATCAATACGATGTCGGATAAATACACTGATAATCCCCTAAGCTCAAAAACCGCACTTATTCAAAAGAAGCTTGATCTTCAGATTGAACTTGACCGTACTGTTTATGGCTTGAATTCGCTCAAAAATCAGCTCGCTGTCATGAGTAAGAAATTCGAGCAACTGGTACCGCATGAAGCCGTTATTCAAAGCTATGAACGCGATATCCAAACAGGTAGTGAAGAGTATCAGGACTTACTGGCACAGTACAACAAAGTAACGATGGAGGCTGAGTTTCCCGTCAAACTCCGGCAAGCACAGGTTGCAATGCCCGGGCTACCGCTACCATCCAAAAAAATGCTCTTAGTTATTATCAGTGGGATATTAAGCGGGGTTTTTTGTGTGATTATCCTGTTTATCATGTTCTTCCTGGATAACCGCATCCGGCGCCCGGCAGACCTTGTAATGCTTACTAAGGCACCGGTACTCGGATATCTCAACCTTGTTGGTAAGTCGACGCTCGATCTGAAAGGTATCTGGAAAAACCTGCATGGAACTGCTGAAATGCGTGAATTCAAAAAGCAATTACGATCAACCCGATTTGAAGTAAACCGTGAACTCGCCCGAACCTCAGACCGTGGTCAGGTCTTAAGCATTACCAGTATCAGCGAAGGGGAAGGAAAAACACTTATTTCAGCCTGCATAGCTTATACCTATGTTATGGTAAATAAGAAAGTTCTGCTTATCGACGGGAACTTCGACAATCCGTCTATCACCAAAAACTCCAATACCAAACTATTTCTTGAAGATTTTCTGCACTCGGGTGATCTGGGTGGAATTAATTTCAATTCCGGAATAATGGTGATGGGAAACCGGGGTGGAGACAAATCATTGCTGGAAGTAAGCGACGAAGAAACCATTATAGAAAGACTTGAACAATTAAGATCACACTTCGATGTTATCCTGGTTGAGACCCCCCCTCTTGATGCTCTGAATAAAGCAAAAGAATGGATACTATTTACCGACAAAACTGTAAGTGTTTTTGAAGCTGACCAAACTATTAATGAAGTGAAGAATCAGCATATCAACTATTTGACAACACTAAATGGCCAGTTTATTGGCTGGATTCTGAATAAAGTTAAGCAACAGGGAAAACCTGAAGAACATATTGACCATGCAAATGTATTAGAATGATATGCTGTATCATATCACAATATATTTTTGGATAATAATCCAGGTATTGATAGGATATAATCTTCTTTTACCACTGATACTCTTTTTTTTTTACAAAATATCTGGCGTACTGAAAAAACAGACATTGGATGCTTCTCAGCTTCAGGAGATTGATTATGCAATAATAATCACTGCATACGAGCAGACCGATTTTATTCCAGCGGCAGTCAATTCAATCCTGAAATCAAATTACAGCAGGTTTTTGGTATATGTTGTGGCAGATAAATGTGATATATCCAACCTGCATTTCAATGATGAACGGGTAATACTGCTCAGACCAGAGCAAACTCTTGCAAGTAATACTGCTTCACATTTCTATGCGATCAGGCATTTTAAAAGAGAACATACGCATCTCACAATAATTGACAGTGATAATTTAGTTGAAAGCGGATACTTAAATGAGCTCAATAAATATTTCAACAGGGGGTTTATTGCAGTACAAGGAATAAGAAAAGCTAAGAATCTGGATACCAATATAGCGGCCCTGGATGCTGCGAGAGACCTTTATTATCATTTTTATGATGGAAGGATTCTATTTGGTTTAGGCTCATCCGCAACGCTTTCCGGTTCTGGGATGGCTTTTACCATTGGGTTGTATCGCGAATGTCTGGAAGATAAAGAGATACGCGGGGCAGGATTTGATAAATTTCTCCAATACAACATTGTAAAACGTAAGCACCGGATAGCATTTGCAGAAAAAGCAATTGTTTATGATGAAAAGACATCTGTTTCTGATCAATTAGTTAAACAAAGATCCAGATGGATAAATACCTGGTTTAAATATTTTTCGAATGGATTTAAGCTTCTGCTAATGGGTCTTCAGAATTTTAATCTAAATCAGTTTTTGTTTGGATTAACATTGCTCAGGCCACCCCTTTTTATCTTCCTGATTCTTTCATTAATATGCCTGATTCTCAATATTTTTCTAAATCCAGAATTAGCTTTGATATGGATCTTTGCATTTGTCTGCTTTTTAACAGGTTTTGGTATCGCAATATTCCAAAAAAATACGGATCTGAGAATCTATAAAGCACTAATAAATATTCCTGAATTCATGTTCTTTCAAGTGTTATCATTGCTTAAAATAAGGTCGGCGAACAAAATTTCAGTGGCTACAAAACATCTTCACAAAAAATATTCTGAAGATTAGAAATTGACGATCTTGACATATATAAATATTTAATATTGAGAAAAGGGTTTAAATCATGAGGTACAATCATATAAAAGATAAGAAAACAAGCAAAGAAATATTTCTTCTATTCAGTAAGTATGGTTCGATGACATTGGCTTTCATAACTGTATTTTTCTTTTTTATGAAAATACTTTTTCTCTAGTTTTAGACAGATAATTAAAGTTTAAGTGATACGATCAGGATTTAATAGCATGACATCTTTCGCAAAAACCCTTGGTAAACCCCTGGGTTTTTTCGTCTTGCTTGCTATTTCTATATTATTTGCTTATGTCATAAATGCTGCTCAGATTAAAGGCGCCGCCATTATATTAATTCTATTAATCGGGCCCATTATTGCATTTGCTGTGATCTCTAAGCCAAAATTTGGAATTATCGTATTATTGATTGCTGCCTACCTGATCATGTGGATCATAAGGCTCAACCTGGTCAATTTCCCATTAGGAACTTTAATGGATGGCCTGCTTGCATTATTAATTATTGGCTTGTTTATTCAGCTTAAATATCGGCCCGACTGGTCATTCCTGAGTAGTCCAATCAGTCTTATGATCTCTATTTGGATTATTTACAATTTTATTCTGGTTGCAAATCCGGTCGCTCAATCAAAAATGGCATGGCTATATACAATAAGAGGGATGGCCATTGTTATGCTGACCTATTTCATCTTCAGTTATCATATCCGGGACATAAAGTTTATCAGATTCATTATCAAACTTTGGCTGATTCTGAGTGTTTTTGCAGGAATTAACGGGTACAGGCAACAGTTTATCGGTTTCATGGGGTATGAAGAAGCCTATCTGTACTCTGACCCCTTAATCAGGGATCTCCTATTTATTAATGGGGTTTGGAGGAAATTCTCGATATTCTCTGATCCGACGGTGTTCTCTTATAACATGATCTTAAGCAGTCTGCTTTGTATTGGAATGATGTTCGGAAAGATATCAACGAGAAGAAAAATATTCTTGTCAGTCCTGGTCATGTTTTTCATCTCAAACATGCTTTTTTCAGGAACCAGAAGTGCCTATGTATTATTACCGGCTGCCATGTTAATGCTGACTATTTTGGTTTTCAACCGGCAGATCATGCTGATAACCACCGGGGCGGCCCTTTTTATGGCTGTTATCATTTTCATGCCTACCAGCAACCCTGTTTTATATCGTTTCCAATCGGCATTTAAGCCCTCTGATGATGCTTCCTTCAATGTAAGAGCAAGGAATCAAAAGATGATTCAGCCTTATATCTGGTCGCACCCCATAGGAGGAGGACTTGGTTCAACCGGGGTTTGGGGTGCAAAATTTTCGCCAGGATCGTTTCTGGCTTCATTTCCTCCGGACAGCGGATATGTCAGGGTAGCTGTTGAAATGGGCTGGATTGGTTTATTTATTTTCTGCTGCCTATTATTTGTCATTTTGCAAAAGGGCATCTCAAATTTCTTTAAAATGGAGGATCCGGAACTCAAAAGCTACTGCCTTGCCATGGTACTGATAGTGTATGCAATTACCATCGGCAACTACCCACAGGAAGCGATTACACAATATCCCCTAAATGTTTATTTTTTCCTTGTAGCAGCTCTGATTGATGCAACCTATAATCTTGATAAGGAAAAGAAAGAAGAAAAGTTGAAGATATCAAATACACTATCAAATTGAATTAATGGATATGAATTGGATTGGAATTTTAAAATGCCCTCTTACCGGTCTCGACCTTCGCATTCTGACAGAAGAAGAGATTGTGATGCTAAACTCCGATGTTGCCGCTCATAAAATATGGCAAGCCGATGGATCAGTGATGAATCAGACATTAGAACAGGGCCTGATCTCATCTGACCAATCATACATTTACCCAATTATCAATGGTATAGTAATTTTATTGAAGGATCTTGCAATTACACGTTCTGCTGATAAATTCATTAAGGAAGAAAAAGATAAGGACAAACAATTAGTTCAAAACTTCTACAATCAGAAAGGTTGGTTTGTGAATGAGGAAGGCAATTATGAAGATGCTGTTATTTACGAAGATCTAAGAGATGTTTCCAAAGATTATCTAAAAAAATGCCACGATCGCGTTTCCCGCTACCTTAATTCTTCAGGAACCTATATGCTGGATGCCGCTTCAGGGGCATTGCAATATCCCGACTATCTGCAGTATTCTGAAAATTACACCTACAGGGTATGTGTAGATTTTTCATTTCAGGCATTGTCAGAGGCAAGAAAAAAATTAGGAGAAAAAGGAATCTATGTTCTTGCCGATATGTGTAATATGCCTTTTAAGGATAATGTAATGGATGGTTTTGTATCCCTGAATACCATTTACCATATCCCCAAAGATGAGCAGGTACTTGCTATCCGGGAATTATACAGATTATTGGCAAAGAAAGGTAAAGGGGTAGTAGTTTACGACTGGTATAAACATTCGGCCTGGATGAACCTTTATTTGCTGCCATTTCGTGGATTTGTATTTATTAAGAATCGTCTGTTAAGTCTCCTTGGTAAACTGCTCGGAAAAGGTGGGCCAGCAAAGAGACTTTATTTCTACGCTCATACTTACAACTATTTCAAAGAAAATCTGCCCCCCTTTCAACTTGCTGTATGGAGATCTTTAAGTGTGCCATTCATGCGTTACTATATTCACCCTGCACTTTTCGGAAAACAAATCTTAAACTGGATTTATACTAAAGAGGAAAAAGACCCGGAACTTTGCGGCAGAAAAGGAGAATATCCAATGTTTATATTTGAGAAATAAAAATCAGTAAAATGTCTCTCTCATCCCTGATCCGATCCAATGATTCTTTGAAAAAAGTTGCTCGCTGGGCACTTATTTCACCAAATCAATACCGTCCGCGTTTATGGGTAAGATTGTTTCTTAATCCTTTCAAACATACCCGGGGGAAGGGATCTATTATCAGGTGGAGAACTAAAATGGACCTTTTTCCTTATAAAAATTTCAAATTGGGTTCTTATTCAGTAATAGAGGATTTTACTACAATCAATAACGGTGTTGGAGATGTTTTAATTGGCAGCAGGTCCTTTATCGGGGTTTCAAACGTCATTATCGGTCCGGTAGAAATCGCAGATCATGTGATGACTGCCCAAAATGTAGTCATTTCAGGGATGAATCATAGTTATGAGGATATTGAGACCCCTCCCACTATGCAAAAGGTAAGTACCTCCAAAATCAGCATTGCAGAAAATGTATGGGTGGGAGCAAATTCTGTAATTACAGCCGGGGTCAGTATCGGCAGGCATACTATCATTGGGGCAGGGAGTATAGTAACCAAAGATCTTCCTGCTTATTGTGTTGCAGTTGGAAATCCCGCAAGAATAATAAAGCAATACAACCCGGACACCAAAATTTGGGAAAAAGTCAATCCATGATCCTGAAAGGAAAACATATCTTCATTCTGGGCGCGACAAAATTTGATGGTCCTGACCAGTCAACCAGTTTTAATATTGCAAGAGAACTTTCCAAAAATAATTTTGTATATTATATTGATTATCCCATCACCTGGAAAGATTATTTCAGCAAGAAGAACGATAAACTGATTCAGGCACGCAAACAATACTTTTCCCCGTTTTCAGACGGCATTGTTTCGAGTGAATATGACAACCTTAAAATCATTATCAGCCCGCCTCTGGTCAGCATCAATTTCCTTCCGGAAGGAAGAGTATACCGGTCAATTCTTCGGATTAATGAATTTATTATCCGGAAGCGTATGAAGATGGCCATAAAAAAAAATAAGATTAAGGATTTTATCTATATCAACTCATTCAACTTCCATTATCCACGAATTGCTGATTCATTAAAACCGGCACTTTCTGTATATCATTGTGTAGATCCGATGATCATTCCCTACGATATGAAGCATGGAATTATCTCTGAGAATGAGCTTGTACTAAAAAGTGATATGGTTATTTGTACAAGCAGAATGCTTTACGAAGAAAAGAAAAAACAGAATTCCAATACCTATTTCATACCCAATGCTGCCGACATTGAGCATAGTTCAAAAGCACTTAACGAAAACTTAAGCATTAACCATCATTTAGTAGGAATGGCACGTCCGGTTATTGGTTATGCCGGCAGCATTGAAAGGCGTTTTAATTATGAACTTATCAGGGAAGTGATTGATGCCAACCCAGATAAAAGTTTTGTATTTGCAGGCCCCCTCATGCCCGAATTTGTACCCGACTGGTTCCTGAAAACTCCCAATTTACATTATATCGGACGTTTGCCATTTGAGGAAATGCCCGGACTAATTAAAGGATTTGATATTGCCATCATCCCATTCAAAAAAGATGAAGTCAGCAGAACCATTTTCCCGCTAAAACTATTTGAATACCTTGGAGCCGGAAAACCCGTCATTGCAACCGACTTTAACCCTGATCTTGAAGAATTCACACATGGTATGGTTTCATTTTGCAGGGATGCTGCCTCATTCATAAAGACTATTGAGGAGGTTCTGAAAGCAGACAATCCTCATTTAAAACAGGCCAGAATCAGTGTTGCGAAAGAAAATACATGGGAAAAACGGGGAGAAGAAATTGCGGAACTGATCTTTAATACGCTTAAAAACAAGCAATCCTAACCGGAATTATCTTCTAAGCACTTTACTTTTAAATACCGACTGGCAAATATCAATAAATGCTGAAAAACTAGACAGGCCTTCCTTACCCAAAGTCCGCTTGTATAAAAACCTGTTACAAGCTTCTTCATCCCAGGGTTTAGTAAAGAAATCACGAAAATAAGAACTGTCAGGGTTTACAAGAATTTCAAGGTCATCCTGCCATTCATATTTCATCAGGGTCAGGTCGCTATGAGTTTGCTGCATAATTTTGAAACCTAATGAATTCTTTGGCAGAAACTCCTGAAACACATAGCCAAAATCCATAACCGGTTTAAATCCAATCTGCTCCTTTTCATACATTACGATCTTATTATCAATCTCCTGCAGAATCCAGCGATGAGATTCCTTTGGAATTAAAAACTCACCTATAATTGAAGGAGTTTCCATATACCCCCTTGAAGAGACTCTTACCTGCTCATTTACAAAGCGGATCGGATCATCGACATGTTCCAGCACCTGTGCACATATTACATAATCAAATGACTTATCTTCAAAAGGAAGTTCTTCTCCATCGGCACTTAAAAATTGCTGGTGAGTTAACACTTTTATATCACCGCTACGATGGTAATTTGAGTCTACAAATTTGTCAACAACAACA
The DNA here is from genome assembly GCA_036676565.1 of Pedobacter sp. Classification (GTDB taxonomy): domain Bacteria; phylum Bacteroidota; class Bacteroidia; order Sphingobacteriales; family Sphingobacteriaceae; genus Daejeonella. The sequence continues at coordinate 14,544 of JAKFCP010000008.1, read as the reverse complement.
TTTGCCCGGGGATGAGGATTATGGCCCCCTCCAACTTCAAGTACTCTGTCTGTAGGTTTTATGGAGAGGTCAAACCTCGAGCTGGGGTTCCTTAATTTCATCGTGATATTATATCATAAAGATACGTTAAACTAACAAATTTAAAAAAAATAAAGCGTCAAAGATGCTTATTGCAAGCCTTAAACTAGTTTGAGAAAGAACCTGAGGCCGCCTTATTATATAGATCAAATAATTTTGGCCTGATCACATCCGGATGAAATTGTTCCTCATAACAACGTCTTGCATTTCTGGCCATTTGAATATATTGCTCATCTGTTAGCGCAAAAATTGTAGCAATGGCACTGGCGATTTCTTCAGTACTGTCAACAACAATTCCAGCTTTATAATTATTTATTATATCGGAGGTTGGAACCTGCCTGGAAACTATCACAGGCTTAAATGCAGACAATGCCTGAATTACACTCAATCCAAAACCTTCGAATCTTGAAAGATGAATATAGACTTTTGAAGTACTTAGAATTCTGTTTCGTTCTGTTTCTTCAACCTTGCCTGAAAAACTAACCTGACTGCCTACCTCCAGATTAAGTTCTTTGCAAAGATCATTTCTTAACTGATCTGATTTATGATCTGCCGGACCAACAATTATTAGATTAATCGCAGGGAGATTGTTTTGCAAGTTCAGAAACAGGCTGAACCCTCTTAATGCTCTATCAATACCCTTCTGGTATATATCAGATCGCCCAATAAAACAAATCTGGTTTTCAATTGAATTGAGGTTCAAAACAAGATGCATATCAGTTACCTGATTGCCAACAACTATAATCGGTCTGGAAGTTAGCAATCGTAAACATGCAATACATTGATTGGTCAATGCATGAATATAAGATGCATGATCCAAAACATATTTATCAATCAATTGTACATAAAGATCTCTATACATCCTTTTGATCAAGGGCCTTTTCAATCTGAACTCCTTGCAGTAAACATAAGAATCATGAGGTGTTATCAGGTAAGGAATCTTGTGACGATTTAACAATCTTGCAACCAAATAGTTATTAAGATTATATATATGATTAAGATGGAAAACGGAATCACCAAGAGCTAAATCACCTAACCAGGCCTTAAATACCGATGAAAGTTTCAAAGCAGGTAAATCCTTTGAACCAAACCGATGAATCCTTATTTGATCGACCGTGCTTGAATTGTAAAAGCTGGTTTCCTCTGAACCATCAAATTCTACAAAATGAAAATCAATAACAGCTTTCAGTGCAGTGACGTTCTGGAAATTGAACTCTGCGAGGCCATCGGCCATGCCTGGCCTATAATTACCCAAAATATAAACAGTTAACCTGCCCACCATAGCATATGTATCAATCGAAAGTAGGATCAAATAATAAACAAAATAATCCTTTTTGAGTGAATACTATTCATTGAATAAAATATTTACAGATTGAGTAAATCCTGGAAGATTAAATTTAAAAAATTAATGATTTATTAATCTAATCACTTATAATTATATTTAGATGTAAATTTTAAGAGGTAATAAGATGATTTATCTTTGTGGCTTAAGATTTGCAGGTCGGATTGAATCGAAGATGAAACTCGTACATACTATTTAATTTCTGCTTAACAAATTAGTATAATGCAACTGATTTTTTGAACATTAACCAAGAAATTTCTTATCAAAGCATGTAAATAATGAATTTTTTTAAGAATCCAGACTGGTTAAATCAGTTTCAATATCCTTTTCCTAGCTACAATGAAATACCTGCAGAAGTATTTGATTCTGTCAACCTTGATCTAGACAGAATTCAGAATAAATCACCCTTAGTAAGTATAGTAATTGCAGCCTGGAACGAAGAAGTAAACATTTTAAAATGCCTTGCCAGCTTGTCTAAAATGAAAACGACTATTCCTTTTGAAATTATAGTTGTTAATAATAATTCCACTGATCAGACACAAAAAACTCTTGACCGCTTACATATAAAATCATTTTTTGAGTCAGTCCAGGGTTGTGGACCTGCAAGACAACTTGGACAAGAGAATGCATTGGGAAAATATATTTTAATGGGTGATGCCGACTGTCTGTATCCGGATTGCTGGCTTGATGAAATGATCAGCGTTCTATCACAACCGGAAGTAGTATGTGTTTATGGCCGCTATTCTTTTATCAGTGAACCCGGATATCCACGCTGGAAACTGAGCATATTTGAATTAATGAAAGACATTATTGCAGAATTCAGACATGTTAACCGACCTTATTTTAATGCATATGGAATGAGTATGGGTTATCTTAAAGAATATGGTCTGAAGGTTGGTTTTATAAAGATAAACAGGAGAGGTGAAGATGGACAGCTCTGCCTCGACCTGATGAAATACGGGAAGATCAAACAGGTAAAAGCAAAAAAAGCAAGAACCTGGACAGGTATACGAACTCTTCGGCTTGATGGAAGTATTTCTGGGGCACTAATTATTCGCTTCTTCAAAGAACTTAGACGTTTTTTTTATAATTTGCATTCCAGATTACCCGAAAATAAAAAACCAGAAGTAAAGTCCTGATCTTCAGAAGCTATGACCTCAGACTACTTTTTTAAAGACGTCAGTTTACTTATTACCCACTATAACCGCAGCAGTTCACTCGCACGTCTACTAAAAGCATTCAGAGATCTCAATTATACCTTTGAAGAAATTGTTGTTTCGGATGATGGAAGTTTACCCGAGCATATAGAAGCTATCAAAGAACTGCAATGCCAGTATGATTTTAAACTGATCACAACTGAAGTAAACAGTGGTCTGGGTAATAATATCAATAAAGGACAAGCGGCCGTTACATTACCTTATACTCTATATGTTCAGGAAGATTTCGTCCCATTACCTGCATTTGGGGAACGGTTTAAGGACGCTCTGGAAATAATAGAGAAAAAGAAAGATCTGGACATCATTCGTTTTTATTCCTATATCAAATATCCGCATCTTATACCATTTGAAAAGGGATTTTCTCAAATGGTCTATAAACCATGGTCATTGAATTACCGTAAAATCTATTATTACAGTGATCACCCTCACTTAAGAAGATCAAATTTTATAGAAAAATTCGGTACTTATACTGAACATGTAAGCGTTGACCGCTCTGAATACCGGATGTGCATATCATTTATTCAGCAGAGAGGTAAAGGACTTTTTTATAACGATTACCTGAGCCTGTTCAAGCAGATTAATCCGGAAGAGGAGCCAAGCACTACTATCCGTGGGGTATTAACACTGAGTAAAAACCCATTCATAAAACTTTCAAGGGATATTTATCGTCAGTTCAGATATAATTATGACCTCCGCTTTCTCAGAACTAACCATGGTTTTGCGATTCAATCAGACATTGCTAAACTCAGAAAAGAAAGTAACAGTTTCATTGATCTTTCTAAGGCAGTATTAAATAAGATCCTTAGTCTTTATGTAAGGATCAGGTACAGAGGTGTTTCCAGGGAGTTTATGCAATTTTATAAGGATACTTATTATTGCCAGATTGTTCAGTTAAGGCATCTGTTGCAAGATTATATTATCCGTAAAAAATATAAGACCATTTCTTTTAATGGCGAATTTGCTCCGGAATTACAGTTTGTACTTCCCTTTGCTTACTGGCATTTTAAAAACGGAACACTGGATAAAACCCGATCATCAAAATACTCAAAGGAGCTTTACTTTTTTTCACCCGACCATGAGGAAGCTTTTGACGAACGATCCAACGAAGGAAATTATAATTTTGAAATACCCCGAATACTATATAGTCAGGATTACGATATCCAAAAATGGGAACAGGTTCCATTAAAGAAGACCTACCAGAATTCAGATTATGTTTATGATAAGCCTATCCTGATTATTGCCAACCGTTATAATATGGAATGGGATGGTGCGCCTGTTAGCTTCCTTAGTATTCCTGTACTTGATTCAATTATAAAAAAACTAAGGGGCAAATATACAATCATCTATAACCGTCCCAGATCACAAAACATTACCGTTGACGACAGCATAATTTATGATCTTCATGAATATGAATGGCTGGAGCAGGAGCATCCGGATGTAATCCTGATGGAAACATTATATAAAGAGAATAAAGCCAAAGCAAATAATTTCAACCATTTGCAACTGATGGTTTATGCAAATGCCAGTCATTTTATCTCAACACATGGAGGAACAGCAACTCTTGCCAGCTATTTTGGAGGCATTAACCTGATCCTTTCTAAAAAAGGCCCTGAGCATCATTTTAAATGTTATCAGAAATTATATCCAAAACTATCAGGTGCAAGAATATACCACGCAAAAAGTGATGAAGAACTGTTTAGTCATATTGACAATTACCTATCCGATGAAAAAATCCTACCCCGGCAATGAAGATCTTCAATAAGGATCTTTACTGGATCAGAGCAGGCTTTTTTTCGCTATTACAGAGTCTTTCTGGTGTATTTTTCAGCATTGGCAGTTTTTATATTTTATTAAGAATTCTGGGTCCAAAAGATTATGGGGTGTGGGTACTTTTCATGGTTACTGCCACCATCATTGAAACTGTCAGGGGTGGCATGCTTCAAAATGCCTTAATCAAGTTCCTGGCATCAGAAGAAAAAAATGAACATCATAAGATTACAGCTGCTTCATTTACTCTTAGCGGTATCCTAAGTCTGATATGTATTATCCTGATTCTTACATTCGGAAATGTTCTTGCAACAATTTGGAAAACCCAGTACCTGCAAAAAATGTTCAATACTTATTGCATAACCTTGATTATTTCAGGTATTCTAAGTCAGTTTAACTGCATTCTACAGGCAAATCTAAAGTTCAAAAGCATTTTTCTAAGCTCCTTTACAATGCAATTGGGCTTCTTTACCTATGTAGCTGTTTGTTATACCCTCAACATAAATATCAGCCTGATTAACCTTGTCTATGTGCAGATAGGAACCAATCTAACAAGCACACTGATTTCATATATTCTTGTCAGACCTTATCTATCCATTTCGTTCAAAATTTACGCTGACTGGATCAAAAAACTTTTTAATTACGGGAAATATGCTTTTGGTACATCTATCAGTGCTATACTTTCTGTTACAGTTGACCAGATGATGCTGGGTGCTATCCTTTCACCGGTACAGGCTGGTGCTTATAATGTAGCTGTCAGAATCACGAATCTTCTCGACATCCCAACTAATGCAGTTGCAGTGATTGTATTTCCACAAAGTGCAAAGCGTATTGTTACCGAAGGAAAAGAGGGGATTAAGTATTTGTACGAAAAATCGGTTGGCACCCTTATCGCATTACTAATTCCTGGAATATTATTCCTTTACCTTTTTTCTGATTTTGTAGTCACATTAATTGCTGGTAATAACTATAAAGACACCATTCCATTGCTTCATATCACCTTGCTCTATTGCCTTTTTACTCCTTATGGAAGGCAATTTGGCAACATATTAGACTCGATAGGCAAAACCCGCATTACTTTTTTTGTAGTTCTGATAGTCACTTCAATAAATATTGGCTTAAATTATATTTTCATAAGCAGAATGGGGGTACTTGGTGCAGCTTACGCTACTTTGGTGGCACATATCATTGGTCTGATCATTGGCCAAACTATTCTCAGGAAGGAATTAAATGTAAGTATCAGAAACACATTTGTCTATGCCTTGCAGTTCTATCCTGAATTCTTCAGGAAATACCTGAAAACATCCTGATTAATATCCAGGATTCTACTGAAATCAAATTCACTCATACAAGTGATTTTAAGTCGAAAGAACAGTCTTTTGGGGTGTTATCACAAAATACTCCTCCAGAATTATCGAAGAAAAAGATTACTCGTGTTTCTGTAACCGGATTGGGTATTAGAATACCAATCTGCAAACTGCGAGCCTCCTGACTCTGCCCAGCCCTGAAACTTAAGATACCCTCCGGTGATATTCATGTATTCAACAGGGTAGTTAAATGGCTTAATGGGGATGTCGATAGCCCATGGCAATCCCGTACCTGTTACATAATATCTTGCTGCTGAAACGCTGGAATTATCATCTCCTGTCCCAAAAACAGATGTAGTACCTAAACTCGTTGGAGTTTTACCCGGAAGATGTATCTCGTGATTCCGTCCATTCCCAAGTCCTCCATTCCAGATAAACGGATTATAAGAACCTAAGCCGAAGGTATTGAGAGCAGGACCATTACTCACGTTAAAACTCACCGAATAATTTTTTAAGGGTGAAACAGGTTTCCCAGGGAGAGTATTCCACTCTTGCATTTCATCCCGAATATCATCAAATATTTTAATTACCGCTTTAGTTTGCCCGGCCTCCAATGTTCCACCGCTAACACCGCTTACACTTGACCGTAGTGTAGGAAATTCTATAGCAAAACCTGTATCATAACCAGAGCCTGTGGCGTGGAGGGTATAGTTTCCATTTACTTGTACAACCTTGTTCTGAGCATTAGTTACAATTTTATAACGGTAAGATACTACCACATCATTTAAATCGTAATCTCCTTTAATCGGCCACTGGTCTTCAAATGCAACGGTTGCTCCTGAGCTTGGTGAAGAAGACGGATAATAGTTGTTGTAAGCTTTATTCGGGTCATTTGGATACTCGTCCTGCGCATCCATCACACCATCACCATCAGAATCGGCTGGAGGTGCTGTACCATTGCCCTCGGTATTACAGTTTGTAACCGGAACATACAAACTGCAAGCCTGAACTGCTCCTCCGGTGAACTGTGCATTATTATTTGTTTCAATACCATTCAGATCACAATACTGAATGGCATTTTCAATTCTCCCGCTGTTGATGGTAGTATTACCTGAAACTTTTACTAATGAAGTTGTACCATAACCTTTAATTTTATTATTAATGGTCATATTAGTTGTTCTAAGCATTGCTCCATTATAAAGAGCCAGCTCACCATTGTTCCCGTTTAAAGTAGTAGTATTGTTAACTTTTACCAGACTGTAATTCTTTAATACTGCATTGTTATTGTGGTTATAATCAGCCTTAACCCATAATAAACAGTTATTCACGAACTCACTATTATTATTTAATTGAAAACTTTGAGTAGTGGTGATTGAACCGTTATTCGTGGTCACATTATTTGTATTCACATTCATCGTTCCCCCAATACTTAAAATCCCATTATTCATGAAATTTGAGTTAGAGTTCAGATTAAAATCACCCGTAGTGCTGAATGTATTTTCATTCGTAAAGGAACCGCCGGGAGAAAAAGATCCATTAACAGTAGCAGTTCCATAATTTATAAATGCACTGTTTGAGCCATTCATATTAAGATTGCTGAAAGTTGCTGAACCTGTCTTGGTAATGATCAATAAAGCACTATTGTTCAAGGAGGCATTCTGTACAGTCACATTCGTACCACAAATTCTGACTGTTCCTCCATTTCCATTAAAGCCCACCGTAATATTACTTCCGGTTATACATATTAAATCACCGTTATTCACATTAATATTTGTATTTGATGTGGTAATTGTTTGAGTACAGCCAGTATTACAATTCGGACTGTCATCAATCCCTGCAATGATATTAGTACCGGCAAGTGTATTTAAATTATTTTTCAGGGTTGCACTTAGCTGAACGTTTAATTTAAGTCCGGAAATTGGCACCTTCTGAATACTGCTTGTGTTGTCAGGCGCAGTTTTAACAATAAAAACCTCTTTCACTGTGTTAGGCAAATAGACCTTGGTTGCAAAAGGTATTTTCAAAGAGGCAGAACCTTTGGAGAGCAACTTTCCATTTAATGCCGGATCTGCATCGTATATTGATACCACATGCACAGCATCATTAAACCGGTTATCCGTTATAGTGATATCAAAATAAATATCCTTTGAATTCTCCCATGTAAATCCTACGGGAATTTTGAGATCACTCATATTACTCACAGTACCTTCAATAGCATTATTCTGCTTTTCGCATGAAGTTATGCCGGCAAAAAAGACAAGTAGGATTAGATTCAGAAGTTTTCTCATAAAATTTTAATTTTCAATTCGTCCAAATAAAATGACGACGCACAATTTATACTCAAATATTATCAGTTAAAACGATATTTCTTATTCTTTACAATTCAGTTGGGTGATATTAACATCATTCAATATAACCTCAAATTCTGTTCTTCTGTTCATCTGCTGCTCTGCTTCAGGGCAATTAACACCCTCCACACATGAGTTTACCAGCCTGCTTTTACCGTAATATTTTACTTCTATACGTCTTCCATCTATACCTTTTGAAATCAAATAAGAACGTGCGGCTTCTCCCCTTCTCAATGACAGCTGTCTGTTATAGTTATCGGTAGCTCTACTATCAGTATGACTTGCAGAAATAATACTGATTTCAGGATTTTTCTGCATAATCATTGCAATCCTATCAAGTGTTGGGATTGCATCCGGACGGATTTCTGCCTGATCGAGATCATAATAAATATTATCCAGACTGAATGTCTTCTTTAATGTCTCACAATTGTCGCTTACCCATTGCTGCATGTTCTCAGCCCTGTTCAATTTAACAAGAACATTGATGGTTGAATCGGCTGTAATACCAACCGTACTCAGGAAGCTTTGGCGGCTTACATAAGTTATCCGGCTACCACTTAATTCATAATCAGTTTCTTTTGAAAGCACTCTCGTGAATTCACCATTACTATTGGCCACAAGAGTATCTGTTAGTCCGTTGTTACGCAAAATCACCCTGGTACCTGGAAGCGGGGTATTGGTCCCTGCATCAATGACTTTACCTTTTAGAACAACAGTATATGCCATTCGGGTAAATTGATAGATATCATCATTACCTCTTCTGTTTGAACTAAAATATCCGCTTTTTGCAGGTTCATCCATAATGAAGCCAAAATCATCCGAAGAAGAGTTAATATCAGTTCCCATATTTTTGGGGCTTCCTACTGCTTTAAGATCTTTCAGTACTACCTCGAAAATATCCAGTCCGCCTAAACCGGGATGTCCTGTTGAAGAAAAGTAAAGCTTACCGTCTTTATGAAGAAATGGAAACTGTTCATTACCTTCAGTGTTAATTTTAGGACCTAAATTGGTTGGCCGCCCCCATTTCTTTCCATCCCCTGTACGAACACAATAGTAAAGATCAGTACCCCCAAATCCTCTGGGCATATCAGAAGCGAAGATCAGTATTCTTCCGTCCTGCGAAACGGTTGGATGCCCTGTAGAATATTCGTTATTGTTATAGGGAAATGGCGTGATTTTATCCCATCCCGGTCCTGAAGCTGTATAAAGCTTTAATTTATTAACTCCATTATTGCTTTTTGCCGCCTTTCCTCCCACATAATTGTTTCTCGTGAACAAGAGACTTCCTTCTGGCAAAAGTACCGAAGGTCCTTCATGAAAGCTGCTCTTAACTTTCCCTCTGAGTAAATAAGGTTCAGAGCCTTCATCAGGACTTTCAGCTTTGTTTGAAGCAAATAAAGATAAGATGGACCGTTCAGTATCTGAATTAGATGCGATATACTTAGAGGGTTTAGACGCCTTATCTGATTTACCTGCACTGTCGGGATCAGCCTCTGTGATGTCTTCCAGCTTGTCAATTATATATAAGTCTGAATAGGAAGTCCTGTCCCATTGAAATATATATCTGGTTTTTTGAGAGCGGTTGCTCACGAAGAGCAATCCATCTTTGTAATACATTGGTGAATATTCAGAGGCATCTGTATTGATACTTGAGTAGCTAACCCGATATTCCCCTGCATTCCTGGAGAAAGAATTCAAATTTGCTTTGGAAAATGCATCTGCCCGTCGGTCACTTGGCTTCATACTTAGAAATTTACGATACCACTGCTCTGATTGCTCATACTTTTCCTTATTTGCCAATGCTTCTGCATAATAGAGAGCCCATTCTGGTTTAATATTTTTAAGTTTACAAAGCTCACCATACCAATACATCGCTTCGTCATAATCCTTAATATTCCGATTGCTTGCTGCCATCATCTCCTGCGCTGAAACATTCTCAGGATCTTTCTCTAAAACCTTTTTAAGTTCTCTTATTGCATCTGCAAAACGCAGGGATTGATATTCAATTATGGCTTTTCTTAACAAGGGACTATTATCAACCTGCTGTGCATCTGCAAATGGCACAGCAATGAACAGCATTACTGATAAGCAAATGATCGTTAATGGTTTCCTTAATTGCATATCTTAAATCCTCGTTATTAAAAATATCTGGGTGATAGTACTCTGTCGCGGTCAAAAGAAAACTCGTACCTCAACATAAATTCATGACTCCCGGAATTATATGTTCTTAAACTTGTGATACTCTTATCAAAGGCATAACCTAAACTTACCCTTGGCGCAACCCTTACTTCCATCATTGCAGAAATATCAGCGCTCGTACGATATTCAGCTCCAATTGCGACCACTTCTTTTATCCAAAGTGTTGCATTAAAATCGCCCTGAACAGGAGCCCCTTTAACTCCTTTCAGAAGTACTGAAGTCTTGAGATTAAAGTCGAATCCTAAGGGAAAAACATAACCTGTTGCAAGGTAAGCATGAGCAGATTGTCTGGCAGTGATATCCCCGGTATTTATGTCGTTAAAATTGAGTCGGTTTCTAACGAAATCCTGAATAGATAATCCTGCATAGAATCGGCTGTTACGGTAGTAAGTTCCTGCACCAAAATTATACAAAGTTTTATTTACATCTGAAGCGAATGCCATATCCGGTACAGGTCCTGAAGGATCAAGGTTAACACTTGAGAAACCCGCATGATAATTATTCATACTTCCCTGCAAACCAAAAGAAAGGCTCCCTTCATTTATTGGAATACGGTAAGCACCGCTTAACACAATTCCTGTCGTCTTTGTAATTCCAACTTTATCACTCATTAACTGTATACCCAATCCCAAACGCTCATTTGCAAAAGGAGCATCCATAGTGAATGTTCCGGTTTGAGGAGCTCCTTCAATACCTACCCATTGATTTCTGTAGAGTGCTGTAGCGGCTGCCACATTCCTGCTTCCCGCATAAGCAGGATTGAAAGCGAGGGTATTAAACATATACTGTGAAAATAAAGCATTCTGCTGTGCAAACAATCCTGCACAGTTTAATAACAAAACTACAATAACAATTAATCCTTTAAATATTTTGTGCGTCATTACCGTTAATATTCTCATTAATTTACCTGTTCACAGTAATAAAGCCCGCGTATTTATCTTTCTTATCAATTATAATAATATAATAATAAGTGCCATCAGGAATGTCCCTGCCGAGGAAAAATCCCTCTGTAACCTCTCCTCCCCAATCATTCTTATAATCATCAGATTTATAAACACGGTTACCCCATCTGTTATACATTTCAAGAGATACATGTTTACCATTAGCATTCTGCACGACAAACTTATCGTTCATACCATCTCCGTTCGGTGAGAAACCAGCAGGCACATAGGCAGGCAATGCATCAAGTTTAATAGGTGTTGTCTCTGAGGGACTTACATCAGCCGTCGAATTTGGATCTGGTCTCAAACCGTTGGTTGAAACATCAGTTACTTTAAATCCGGTTAGTGATGAAATAGCCTCTGCTGTAGCCGTGTTTTGAAAAACACCTGATGTTAACAAAAGCTTAACATTGATAAGTAACTCTACTTTTGCTTCCTCTCCAGCAACAAGGCGGCTGGTTGGTAATAACAGTTCTGCATTGGTTGAACCATTAAAAGATGAATTTGCTTTCAGATTTCCGAAGGCTGTAACTGTTTTAACTGTCACTTCTGCACCACCAAATGCCAGAGCCAGATTATCTTTTATACTGATATTCTCTAAACCATTTGGACCAAAATTTACTGCTGTGAAAACGAACTTAACATCATACGTACCATTCAAAGCCGGAGTAACAGAAGCCAGATTCTTAGCCAAACCGATCTTGGCATTAGGATCACTTGGTGCGATAACTGTAAGTGCTGTATTTGCCGGACTTGTAGCATATACGTCGCCATCAGAACCATTCCATGTGAAATTAGTCGTTCCACTCCAGTTCAGTGCAGGCTCAAATGTCAGCTTTGCAAGGTCTGCAACAGGAATCTCCTGATTTATCGTAACGGGAATACCATTTAATTTCAGAACTCCATCAGGAGGTAGTGTTTGAATCCTGACTTTAACTAAAGGATCTCCGTCAGGGTCAGTATACTTACTTGTAAAATCTGCAACTGTAAACGGTATCGGTAAAAATCCGGTACTGCTCTTGGTAATATTACTTACTATCGGCGGTCTGTTTGGATTGGCAGAACAGAAAGGCGTAGCAGGAGGGTAATTAACTATCACCTCTGTTTCAGGATTTATACTGATGTGCAGGCGCATCTGAGGACGAAGTCCATCAGAAATCTGAACCCATTGCCCACCGGTAAAATTCCATCCCGGCCATGCCGTAGGGATTCCATTTGCATCAACAGCTGCACCAGGCCATAATAACTGACCGGTAAGTGCCTGATTAGTTAATTCCCTTACTATCGTACCATCCATCTTTTTCCATCGGATTGTTGCACTGTTTGCAGCCGGAGTAAAGCCCTGACCTGTAATTGTATACTGCACCCACGGCACATCACCTATACATACTTCAGTCACAGTAATTGAAATTGATGTCGGATCAATAGTAATATTGACATTTTTAGGTGTCGTTGCATAATCAGTACCATCAGAACCATTCCACTGGAATGAAATCGGGCCACCTGAAAATCCTGCCGGAGGTACAAATGTTATATTAGGTAGATCTGCTGCAGGTATTTCCTGACCGACTGTAATTGGAACACCATTGAGTCTTAATGTGCCACTAGGTGGTAAAGTAACAATCCGTATTTTATTCAATGCGTCTCCATTCGGATCAGTAAACTTACTTGTGAAATCACCTGCTGTAAACGTGACCGGCTGATCAATAACTCCTGTTTTTGGGATATCTACTATAACTGGAGGTGTATTGGAAGCGTTAATTGTGATTGTTACTGTAACTGTATTCCCATCAACAATTCCATCATTTACTTTATATGTAAAACTATCGGAAGTTGAAGTTCCGTTATTATGAACATAGGTAAATGAACCGTTTGAATTTAAAATTAGTGTTCCATTTGCTGGATCAGTTACTTTAATCGCAGTAATTGGATTTGAATTTGAGTCTGAATCATTATTCAAAACACCAGGTGCAGCAACTGTTAATGTTCCGCCCTTAACTGTACTGTAAGCATCTGCCACTGCTACAGGTGGGTTATTATTTACTGGCGCCGCTGTAATTGTAATTACTTTAGTTACACTGCTTATACATGTACCGCTTGTAACTGCGTAAGTTATAGTAGCAGTCCCTGCCGCTACCCCAGTTATTAACCCGGTAGAACTTACAGTTGCTACTGTTGTGTTACTACTGCTCCAGGTACCTCCTGTTGTAGTGCTGGCAAGCTGTGTAGTTGACCCGACAGTTGTGCCTGTAGCACCAGTAATGGCGGCTACAGTTGGTGAGGCATTAACTGTAACTGTAGCTGAAGCTGTGTTTATACATCCATTACCACTTGCAGCTGTGGTATAAGTAATAGTAGTTGTTCCTGCGGCGACTCCGGTTACTACACCTGTACTAGAATTCACGGTTGCAATAGAAGTATTGCTGCTACTCCATGTCCCCCCTGCTGTTGCATTTAGCAATTGGGTGGTTAATCCGATACAAACATCTAAAGTACCGGTAATTGCCGCTATAGTTGGTAAAGCATTAAGAGTCACTGCAAAAGTACGGGGAATACTGGCACAGGTATTAGTTCCAGTCGCTGTGACACTCCAGGTTCCACTAGTTGCATTTGCTGCATAGGTAACAATGATTGCATTTGTACCTCCACCACTGGTAATTGTTGCTCCTGTTCCACTATAAGTCCAATTATAGGTAGTATTGGATACTGCTGTTACACTGTAGTTTACTCCAGTAGAACCCACACAAACACTTGCAGTACCTGTAACAACACTCGGCTGAGGAGTAGAATTAACGGTAACAGCATAAGTACGGGCAATACTTGTGCATGTAGTTGTCGTGTTGGTAGCTGTAACACTCCATGTTCCACTTGTAGCACTGGTGGAGTAGGAAACTGTGATTGAATTAGTTCCTGTACCTGCGGTAATGGTATGACCGGTCCCACTATAGGTCCAATTGTAGGTATGACCAGGTTCATTGGTTACACTATAAGTCACACCTGTAGCGCCTATACACACGACATTTAAACCGCTGATAACAGAGGGCTGTCCTGTAGTATTAACTGTCACAATTGATTTATCAGTTACCATCGCTGAACAACTTGTTGTTGCGTTTGTGGCCAGAATATTATAGGTCCTAGTGCTCGTCGGACTCACGCTGAAGGTAATATTACCTCCTGTACCTGCTACCACTGCACCTACCAATGAATTGTCTGAATCAAGTTGTAACTGGTAATTGATACCAAGCACCGAACTGCTTAATGTAATCGTAGCTGCTGCTCCTGAACAGATCGTTGGATCACTCACTGCCATGCCCACTCCAGGTAATGGATTAACTGTCACAATTG
>JAKFCP010000007.1:0-3454 GCA_036676565.1 Pedobacter sp. | reverse complement strand
CCACTGTTGTCAGCAACATTCAGTCTTGATTCCTGTTGTACCATGTTACTTAGCTCTTTCTAAAATTTCCACTAATCTCCAGTTCTTGGTCTTACTCAGCGGACGAGTTTCCATAATTAACACTGTATCACCGATACCGCAAGTGTTAGTCTCGTCATGAGCCATAAATTTGGTAGTTTTCTTAACAAACTTACCATAGATCGGGTGTTTCACTTTCCGCTCAACCGCAACGACAATAGATTTCTCCATTTTGTTACTTACTACCAACCCGGTTCTTGTTTTTCTTAATTGTCTTTCCATTTTGGACTTTTATTTATTCAGAAGCGGACTCTGGCGTAGCAGATGCTTTCGCTTCCGCCTTGCGCTTAGTCAATTCTGTGTTTAAACGTGCTACATCTTTTCTCACTTTTGTGATCCTCAAAGGGTTCTCAATAGCAGAAACCGTATGTGCAAATTTTAATTTGGTGAGATTAGCTTTCTCTTCATTAATTCTGGCAACAACCTCTTCAGTTGTTAATCCTTGTATTTCTGAGTTTTTCATTTTTTTTTAGTTGTAGGTTGTAAGTTATAAGTTGTAAGTCACAAATCGGGACTTCTAACTGTTTAACTTATAACCCTTTGTATTTAAGTTTAAAGTTCAAGTATAGGCGTTGGGTCAGAAACTTATAACCTATAACTTATAACTTAAGACTCAGTTACGAAATCTCTGCGTATAACAAATTTCGTTTGTACCGGCAGTTTCTGAGCTGCTAAACGCATGGCTTCTTTGGCTACTTCCAAAGGCACACCTTCAGCTTCAAAGATCATTCTGCCAGGTCTTACAACTGCTACCCAATACTCAGGAGCACCTTTACCTTTACCCATACGTACTTCAGCAGGCTTTTTCGTAACTGGTTTGTCCGGGAAAATACGGATCCAAACCTGACCTTCCCTTTTCATGAAACGGGTAACGGCAATACGGGCAGCTTCTATCTGACGACTGGTGATCCAGGCAGGCTCTAATGATTTGATTCCGAAAGAACCGAAGGCTAATTCTGCACCGCGACCGGCCAGACCTTTCATTTTGCCCTTCTGCATCTTTCTGAACTTCGTTCTCTTTGGCTGTAACATGTTCTTATTTATTTTTGGTTGTTAGTTGTTGGTTGTTAGTTGGTTAGAACGCTGTCCCTAAAACTAATTACTTAAACTAATCACTAATTTTTAATTATTTCTTTCCTCTGAAACCACCTGCACCGCCTGCGTTACCGCCACGGTTCTGGCCTCCCTGTCCGCCACGATTCTGACCACCCGGTCCGCCGCCACGATTCTGACCTCCGCCACGGTTATCACCACCGCCACGTCTGTCGCCACCGCCACCACGGTTATCCGTACGTCTGTCGCCACCGCCACGTCTCTCGCCGCCACCAGCAAATGGTGCCGCTCCTTCTGGTCCTCTTCCTTTAACACCGGTAGTCTGGCCAATGTTCGGAGAAAGATCACGTTTACCGTAAACTTCACCTTTCATGATCCAAACCTTAACACCGATCTTACCGTAAGTGGTTAAAGCTTCTGATAAAGCATAATCAATATCAGCACGGAAAGTATGCAATGGAACACGTCCATCTTTATATTGCTCAGTACGCGCCATCTCGGCACCACCTAAACGACCGGAACACATAATTTTGATCCCTTCAGCTCCCATACGCATGGTTGATGCGATTGAAGTCTTCATGGCACGACGGAAAGAGATTCTTGCTTCTAATTGCTTTGCAACTCCTTCGCCTACTAATTGTGCGTCTAATTCAGGACGTTTGATCTCAAAAATATTGATCTGTACGTCTTTCTTAGTCAGTTTTTTTAATTCTTCTTTGATCTTATCAACTTCCTGACCACCTTTTCCGATCACGATACCCGGACGGGCAGTGTGAATAGTGATGGTGATACGTTTCAAAGTACGCTCGATAACTACTTTAGAGATACCGCCCTTTGAAATACGTGCTGCCAGGTATTTTCTGATCTTTTCGTCCTCAACTAATTTATCAGAGTAATCGTTCCCACCGAACCAATTAGAATCCCAACCTTTGATGATTCCTAATCTGTTACCTATTGGATGTGCTTTTTGTCCCATTTCTCCTTACTTAGTTTTTGGTTCACTGTTTTTACTGTCAACTATCAGAGTAACGTGGTTAGAACGCTTACGAATTCTATGTCCGCGACCCTGAGGAGCTGGTCTTAATCTCTTTAACTGACGTCCGCCATCAACCATGATTGTTTTCACAAACAATTCATTGTCTTCAGGGCGCTGACCTTCATTTTTGGATTCCCAATTTTTGATCGCAGATAATAAAAGTTTTTCAACTCTGATTGCTGCTTCTTTATTGGTATACTTCAAAATATACAAGGCTTTCTCAACCCGCTCACCTCTGATCAGATCAACAACCAATCTCATCTTACGTGGTGAGGTAGGGCAATCGTTTAATTTTGCTATTGCTTCCATTGCTTATTTTTTCTTATCAGAGTGACCTCTAAATGTTCTCGTTGGAGAAAATTCACCAAGCTTATGACCAACCATGTTTTCAGTTACATAAACCGGAATAAATTTGTTTCCGTTGTGTACTGCGAATGTATGGCCTACGAAATCCGGAGAGATCATTGACCTGCGTGACCAAGTTTTGATCACAGTTTTCTTATTTCCCTCATTCTGAGTAGCTACTTTCTTCGCTACGTTATGATCGATATAGGGACCTTTTTTTATTGAACGTGCCATTATTTCTTCCTTCTCTCTATGATGTAACGATCAGACGACTTCTTTTTATCGCGGGTTTTAAAGCCTTTAGCCAATAAACCTTTTCTTGAGCGCGGATGACCACCTGATGATCTACCTTCACCACCACCCATAGGGTGATCGACAGGGTTCATAGCTACACCTCTTACTCTTGGACGACGTCCTAACCAGCGTTTTCTACCTGCTTTACCTAAAACCTCATTTGCTTTCTCGGAGTTTGAAACAGTTCCGATAGTAGCGATACAGGTTGCAAGGATCATGCGGGTTTCGCCTGAAGGCATTTTAATGATCGCATATTTACCATCACGGGCCGATAACTGGGCATAAGCTCCTGCACTGCGTGCAATGATTGCTCCCTGACCAGGGTTCAGTTCGATGTTGTGAATAATAGATCCCAGTGGAATGTTCTTCAAAGGAAGTGCATTTCCAATCTCAGGAGCAGAATCTGCACCAGAAACGATCTTCATTCCAACTTTCAAGCCTTCCGGTGCAATGATGTAACGCTTCTCACCATCGGCATAATTTACCAGGGCGATACGTGCGCTACGATTCGGATCGTACTCAATAGTGGCAACAGTTGCGGGGATATCGTTTTTATCGCGTTTAAAATCAATCAATCGGTATGACTTTTTATGTCCCCCACCGAGATAACGCATAGTCATTTTACCGGAATTATTTCTACCGCCGGAC
>JAKFCP010000006.1:0-137995 GCA_036676565.1 Pedobacter sp. | reverse complement strand
ATATAGCAGGTTAGAAAATAACGTAAACCGGTGCTTCAGCGCCGACAACATTTAATCGGGCTGAAGCCCGATGCGGGTGTTCCGGTATAAACGGATTATTTTGGGCTGAAGCCTGGAATATCCCCCTTGTTTACCCCGCTTAAAAGCGGGGCCTATTGAGCGAGTGCGCTAACAGCGGGGCTTGCTTTTTGAAATCAGGAAATAAAATCGTTCGCGATACTTTTTAAAAGGATATTTTAAACATTTTATTTTTACCGGACAACAGTGATTAGCAAATGTGAGAAGCGGGAAATAGAATTGTTACCCTTTCCCCCATTAGATTCGCTATTTCCCTCTGGTCTGTGTTATCCCTACCAGGCACGATCATATCATTGTTCGGTGGTAACACCAACCACAGGGAACCGGACAGCAATGATTTAATTCGACACTCTATTTTTATTACCTTGGAATTTCAAACACCGGAGCGCCTTTTGCCTCTGTTTTTTTCTTAAATGTGTATTGAATACCCACATTAATTGCATAATCAGCGAAAGCTGCATCCCCCATACGATAGGTTCCTGTAGTTCTCTGATATTCAAGATCGGTATAACTTTGAGGACGTTCCCTTCTGACTGCAATAGGTAAGCCAAAGCTGAGAGATAGATTATTCTTCATGTAAGAATATACCGGTTCAACCGATAGGATATTTCCCGGGCGTCTGAAACCTGCACTTCCGCCAATAAAATCGTTCACAGGTACAGCCTCATACCGGGCACCAAGGGATATATTTGAAACAGGGCTAAGGGAAAAATTTGCGGCTAATCTTGATGAAAATTGATCAGGAACCGACATAATAGCCTCATTAGCAAGTGTCGGACTTAATTTCTCCCTGAATGTTCTGATATTGTTTACTTCTCTTGGGTTTATTAAGTAAAATGCTCCGGTAGAGAGATAGATCTTTTCACTGAGTTTAACATACATCTGCGTTTCAAGAATCACCCCAAATCCACCATCACCTAACTGAATGGATTGATCGACAGGCCTAACTTCCGGTGTTCCGTTCACCCCAACATTATAAAAGATATCTGAGGAATTAAAATTCCCTGTGGGTAGTTTCAGGGATGATCCCAACTGGATATTCCATGATTTTGAACCGGGTTGAACGATCCATTGCTGAATACCAAACCTGATGTCGCCCAATCCACGTGAAAAGGACATATGCCTCTCTGTTCTGCCATGTTCATACAGGGAGGATCTTGTATTGATTTGGGTTGGTACACCAAGAATTAAATTCGTTTTGCCAGACAACCAATAATTAACATTGTATTCCCAGTTATGCGAGTGATTGATTACTTCTGTTCCGTTTGTAATCCTGTCAGGCTCCTCATGAGTTCCCCTGAAGTGTCTGAAAGACTTGAAATAGCGGTAGTTTACACCTGCCTGAATATCACCTTTTGCAAAGGTGTTATGAGTCATATCGGCAGAACAAACCCCGAAATGCCTTACTGCGACACAACCCTGACCATAGCTTTGTTGAAATACAAGAAGAAAGGTAAATACAAGTAGAATTTTTTTCATAGGTAATTAAATAAGAGTTTAGAAACCATTGTTCAGGAGGCTATTGGATGCCTCTTCAGTCAATTTGTTTCAAAATTCAAATTTAATCTAAAAAATGAACATAGGGTAAAGATTAGGTATTTCTGCCTGTTCTTTACCCTATGTTGCTCTATATGAATTACTTGTCTTTGCTAATTGCAATGCGGTATAGAGTCCAGCCCATAAAAAGGAAGAACATAAATCCTAAGATCTGATATCCTCCTGTTCCAAGCAATCCGCTAAGGTGCTCTTCCATATTCAAGCTTCCTACCGGTCCTCCGGTTGATTCAAATGCCATCAGGAAGGCATAAATAACGCCCATTAAAGCACCACCTGCGACCAGTCCGGTAGCAAACAGGTTTCCTTTTCCCAATTCCTCATCCTCTGATTTTTTACCATCCTTCTTAGTTCTCATCTCGACCAGACCTTTAATGGCTCCTCCGGCAAAGATGGGCAGGGTAGTGGAGAGCGGTAAATAAGCTCCTACCGCAAAAGAAAGTGATTTAACCCCGCATAACTCGATTGTGATCGCCAGAAAAACTCCAACCAGTACAAATTGCCAGTCGAGGTTAAATGAAAGTAGTCCTTTGATCAGGGTAGCCATTAGGGTTCCCTGAGGTGCAGGATAGGTTTCGGTTCCGATTGCATGTGTTATTCCCTGCGCCGTCATTTCAGCAGTGGGTCTGTCTAATACAGAAAGTGTGAGTCCGATTACTACCGCAGAAACAATTGCACCAACAAAGAGGGCTAATTGCTGATATCTTGGAGTTGCACCAACAATATATCCGGTCTTGAGATCCTGTGATGTAGCTCCGGCGTTGGCGGCAGCAATACAGATCATGCTTCCTACAACCAATGCCATTGGCTCATATAAATGCCCGGTCCAGCCTATACTGATGAAAATAAGGCAGGTTCCCATTAAAGTCGCAATGGTCATTCCGGATACCGGGTTTGAGGAGGTACCGATCAAGCCTACGATCCGGCTGGACACAGTCACAAAGAAAAATCCGAAGACGATTACCAAAACCCCGATCAGTAATTTGTTTAATACAGAATCGCCCGGTATTTGTGGTAATAAAGCCATCAGTAAAATAAGTCCAAGGCTTCCAAAAATTACGATTTTAAATGAAAGGTCATCGTCTGTACGTTTAATGGTCTGCTTTTCTGAACCCGACTTATTCATCGATGCCAGACTTGATTTGAATGAAGAAACAATTGTAGGAATCGTTTTAAGAAGGGTAATAAATCCACCGGCTGCCACTGCACCTGCTCCGATCTGTTTTACATAGGCCTGGTAGATTGCTGTAGCTGTATTGGCAAAGACCATGTTTAAAGGATCCCATCCCCCTGGTCCTCCGGGACTGTATACATCTTTCAGGTAACCAAGCTTAACTAATTGATAGGCAATTGTTTCTGTCGGTACTAGTGTTGCCAGTAAAGGGATAAGCCCCAGCCAGGCAAGCACACCGCCGGCTACCAGAACACCGGCAATCTTCGGTCCGATGATATAACCCACCCCCATATATTCAGGAGTGATTTCGCCATTTACAGTTGCTGAAGGAAAGAATTTGTTCGCCTGGCTTGTTGCCCAGGCAGGAGCCTCTGCAATCAGATGGAATATCTTCTGAAGAATAGCATAGGCAAATGCAAAGGCAAGTCCGTAATAAGCTGTTTTAGCAAAGTCGCCCCCTTTTTCGCCTGCAATCAATACGGATGCACAGGCAGTTCCTTCGGGATAAGGCAGGCTTTGATGTTCTTCAACTATCAGGGATCTCCTGAGTGGAATCATCATCAGGGTTCCCAGAATTCCTCCTAAAGCAGCAAGGAAGAAAATTGGCCAGTAAGAGAAAAAGGATTCGCTGTTACTCCCTGCAGATAGAAACAGAAATCCCGGCAGGGTGAACACAACACCTGCGGCAATTGATTCTCCGGCAGAACCGGTAGTCTGTATGATATTATTTTCAAGGATCGTTGTTTTGAAGAATTTTCGGCCAATAGAGATAGCCAGTACGGCGATTGGAATGGATGCTGAGACTGTTAATCCGGCTTTTAATGCAAGATAAACAGTTGCTGCCCCAAATATGATCCCGAATATTGCCCCAAGCAATACTGATTTTACGGTGAATTCAGCCACCTTGCTATCTGAACTGATATAGGGCTTAAACTCTTTCTTTTCTGTAGTGTCCGACATAGTATTTTAATTGGTTTTGTAAATTAAAGATACTTCTTTTAGCGATATTTGAAATATGGAAGAGCGATTTGAATTTAAATTATCCTCCTGCAAAGCTTAAGTTGAAAGGTCAATTTTGAATGATAAGAAATAAAATGAAAAAAGCCGTTTTTTTAGATCGTGATGGGGTTTTAAATAAAGAACTTGGTGATTATGTATGCAAATTCGAGGATTTTAAAGTGCTGGAGCATAATTTTCCGGCTTTGATAGAATTGCAGTCGAGGGGTTATTTGCTGATTGTCATTACCAATCAGGGCGGACTAGCTAAGGGCTGGTATACGGAAGAAACGCTGGGTCTGATGCATGATCATCTCAGAAAAACTTATGCTGATCAGGGGATTCATTTAACTGACGTTTATTACTGCAGGCATCATCCTGAATACAATGGGAAATGTCTTTGCCGTAAACCCGGTTCGCTAATGCTTGAAAAGGCTATTGCCCGTTTCGGCATCGATGCAGGCTCATCCTATTTTATCGGCGACAGAGAAAGAGATGTGATCGCCGGTGAGGCAGCAGGAGTGAAGGGGATATTGATTGATAGTGATCAGCCGATTGGGGAGATTTTGAATATGATTGCTTAATTAGAAGGATTTTCCTAAAATCGCCCTAATCGGTAGTTGAGAGTTGATAATTTAGTTGAGAATGGAGAGTGGAGAGTTGAGAGTGAGCAAATTCACATACAACTATCAATTCTCAATTCTCAATTCTCAAATATACTTTGAATTATTTTCTCCGCATGAACCCTCGAGTTCTCAATGAACCAAACATGCGTATCCATACCTCCGCAGATCACTCCTGCGAGGTAAATACCCTTCATATTTGTTTCCATTGTATCGGGATTATGCTCCGGGACCTGTTTTTCGTCATCTGAGATATTGATTCCTAATTTCCTTAGAAAACTCAGATCAGGCTGATAACCCGTCATGGCCAGAACAAAGTCATTTTGGATTGTGATTTTACCTTCCGGACCGATCAGATCAACTTCATGTTCCCTGACCTCTGACAGGTTTGAATTAAAATAGGCTTTAATGCTGCCTTCTTTTATCCGGTTTACAATGTCAGGTCTGACCCAGTATTTTACCCGTTCTCCGATTTCCGGTTCCCGGATAACCATGCTTACCTGAGCGCCTTTACGATAGGTTTCAAGCGCAGCATCTACAGATGAGTTATTTGCACCAACTACAAGTACATGCTGTTTGGCATAAAAATGAGGGTCTTTATAATAGTGCTTTACTTTCGGAAGATCTTCTCCGGGGATATTCAGCAGATTGGGAATATCATAAAATCCTGTGGAGATAATGATATTAGCAGCTTCGTATAGGGATTTACTGCTTTCAATACGATAGCTGCTGCCATCTTTCCTGACAGATTTCACCTCTTCAAAGAGCCTGAGATTAAGGTCGTAATGTTCAGTCACCCTACGGTAGTATTCCAGTGCCTCAGACCGGGTAGGCTTGATGTTATTACTGACAAATGGGATACCACCGATCTCCAGTTTATCAGAAGTGGAAAAGAAGGTCATATTTGCCGGATAATTGTATAGCGAATTAACCAGACAGCCTTTTTCGAGTATGACGTAAGTCAGTCCGGCTTTTTTTGCCTCAATTCCACAGGCAAGTCCAATTGGACCTCCACCAATGATCAGAATATCGTATTTATTGTCCAATTTCAGGATTTATTACTGCGTTTTATATTTAATAATTTAAAGGCAAGATGGCTTAAAATTACAAAAAGCACAGAGTTTTACACTCCATGCTTTTCTCTTTTAGCTTTAGGCTTTCAGCTTAAAGCTTACTTCCCTGCAGCTTTCGCATGATCAGCAAGAAATGTTGCCAGTCCGCTATCAGTTAAAGGATGTTTTGATAAGGCAATCATCGCTGCCAGTGGTCCGGTGATTACATCAGCACCTATTTTAGCGCAATTGATAATGTGCATTGGATGACGAACTGAAGCGGCCAGAATCTGAGTTTCGAAGCCATAGTTATCATAGATCAACCGGATATCTTCGATCAGGGTTAATCCATCGGTAGAAACATCATCCAGACGACCAATGAAAGGAGAGACGTAAGTTGCTCCAACTTTTGCTGCCAGAAGTGCCTGTCCGGATGAAAATACAAGGGTGCAATTTGTTTTAATACCTTTTGAACTAAAGTATTTAATCGCTTTGATTCCTTCAGCGATCATCGGTACTTTAACCACAATCTTTGGATCGAGTGCGGCAAGAATTTCACCTTCTTTCACCATATTTTCAAAATCAGTTGCAATTACCTCAGCACTGACATCTCCATCAACAAGTGCACAGATGGCTTTGTAGTGGTTAATTACATTTTGATCGCCTGTAATGCCTTCTTTGGCCATCAGGCTTGGGTTTGTGGTTACTCCGTCTAATATTCCCAATGCCTGTGCTTCTTTGATCTGGGCGAGATTTGCGGTGTCGATGAAGAATTTCATTTTGCTGATTTGTCTATTTGTTGATTTGTTTATGAGTCAATTGAATTTTCGTTGTTGCAATAATTTTGGTAATTATTTTTTGAATGATTTTCAATTCATCGAGTAAATTTTGAATTTCAGGATAATTTATAACCTCTTTTGACAAAAGTAGCCAATATTCTGTTTCATCGGCTTCCTTTGCAGAAACTTTAAATTTGTGGATAAAATCTGCCTTGCTCTCGGCGTTTTGGGCCTCCCTTGCATTGGCGCCGATCGAAGTACCCGAACGTTGCAATTGATTTGCAAGAATATATTGTTTTTGGTCCTGTAAGAGTTGGGAGAATTTAAGTATATGAACTGCGAATTGAAAGGTTTTATCAATAATCAGATTATCCTGAAGTGGGATTTTTGTTGTCATTGACAAATCGACAAATTATCTAATTGACAAATTGAAGAAAAAAAAATGGGCAAGCACCTTTTATCGCACCGCTACAACCTTCTACCCTTGCTGCGTTCCCACCCTGGGGGAGTTCAAAGGGAGCTGGTCGTAAAAGACTTGCCCGGCACAAAAGTAGAAAAAAAATGCAAATTCAGGGTATAGGACAACAATAGAATTGTGAAATGCGAAAGTGTTAATAGAATGACAAAAAAATTATTAATATTGCAATTTATAATTGAGATAATAGGATTTTTTGATTTAATCATAAAAATAGTTGTAAATCAAGTAAAAATGGCGTATTTTAATTAATTTAGGCGGCTTAATAAATTTAATTCAATAGATGACAAATACTGACAACCAAACACAGGGTTTATATGATCCTTCAATGGAGCACGATGCCTGTGGAGTTGGTTTTATTGCAAATATTAAGGGAAAGAAATCTCACAAGATTGTTAGTGATGCCCTTACTATTTTAGAGAACATGGAACACCGCGGTGCCTGCGGTTGTGATCCGGATTCGGGTGATGGTGCAGGGATTTTAATTCAAATCCCACATGAATTTTTTAAACAGGAAGCTCTGAAACTCAATATCAGTCTCGAAAAGGCTGGTAGTTATGGTGTAGGAATGCTTTTCTTTCCAAAGAAAGCCACGATTAAGGAAGAGTGCCGCAGAGCGATCGGTAAAGCTGCAGATAAGCTTGGACTTAAAATATTAGGTTATCGTAAAGTTCCAATCAACAGCGGAATAATCGGGGAAGCTGCATTTTCATCAGAGCCCGATATTGAGCAGGTATTCATTGCTAAACCTGCATCATTGCATACACCTGAGGATTTTGAAAGAAAACTATACGTCCTCAAGAACTATGCTACCAAACTTGTCAGAGAAACTGTGACAGGAGCAGAACAGCAGTTTTATGTTGTATCGCTGTCTCAGAATGTCATCATGTACAAGGGTGAGTTTACGAGCAGCCAGGTTAGAATTTATTTTCCTGATCTGAACAATAGCTTGCTGAGTTCTGCCTTTGGGATGATCCATTCACGTTTTTCAACCAATACATTTCCTTCATGGCGCCTGGCACAGCCGTTCAGGTTTATCGCTCACAATGGGGAGATCAATACTTTAAAAGGAAACCTGAACTGGTTTTACTCGGGTATCCGTTCATTTGCATCACCTTTTTTCAGTAAGGATGAAATGGATATGCTCTTGCCGGTAATTGATAATAATCAATCCGATTCTGCATGTCTTGATAATGTTGTTGAGTTGTTATTCCATTGTGGTCGTTCTTTACCTCATGTAATGATGATGCTAATCCCTGAAGCCTGGGATGGAAATGAGCAGATGGATCCTGCAACAAAAGCTTTTTACGAATATCATGCTACCCTGATCGAACCATGGGACGGACCGGCAGCTATTGCCTTTACCGATGGACATATGATCGGAGCAACTCTCGATAGAAATGGCCTTCGTCCGCAGCGTTTTGTGATTACAGACGATAATCAGATTATTGTGGCGTCAGAAGCAGGGGTTTTACCTGTTGATGAATCAAAAGTGATCAAGAAGGGACGTTTACAACCCGGAAAAATGCTGGTGGTTGATACCATAAAAGGCACCATCATTGAAGATGATGAGATCAAAAAGGCTATTACTACCCAGCAGCCTTATGGTACCTGGTTAGAAAACTATAAGATCAGATTAGAAGACCTTGCGGAGCCAAGGGTTGCCTTTACACAACTGTCAAATGAATCAACATTCAAATACCAGCAGGTATTTGGTTATTCACGCGAAGATATAGATACCCTGATCAAGCCAATGGCCTTAACCGGCAAAGAAGCAGTAGGATCAATGGGTACAGATACACCATTAGCGGTATTTTCTGATCGCCCGCAACACCTTGCTAATTATTTTAAACAGTTGTTTGCACAGGTTACCAATCCTCCGATCGATCCGATCCGGGAACGTCTGGTGATGAGCCTTGCCGGATTTATGGGTAATAATGGTAATATCCTTGATGAGGATGAAATGCATTGTCATTGTGTGGCATTGCCTCATCCGGTATTGAGTAATACTGAACTTGAGAAGATCAGAAGTATAGATACCGGTTCTTTTCAGGCCAAGACCCTTCAAACTTATTTCAAAGCTGATGGTCAGCAGGGTTCATTGCAGCGCGGACTTGAGCGCCTTTGCAGATATGCTGAAGATGCTGTTCATGACGGATTTGAGGTTTTGATATTGTCTGACCGGGCTATTGATTCTGAACACGCACCAATTCCATCTTTGCTTGCGGTATCTGCTGTTCACCATCACCTGATCAAGAAAGGTCTCCGAGGTGCAGTTGGTATTATGCTTGAAGCAGGGGATGTCTGGGAAGTTCATCACTTTGCATGTCTTATCGCATTTGGTGCTACAGCGGTTAATCCATACCTCGCGCTGGCAACAATACATAAACTAAAAACTGATGAAAGAATAGATAGTTCATTGGATATTAAGTATTTATATAAAAATTATATTAAATCAGTTAATGATGGTTTGCTGAAGATATTCTCTAAAATGGGTATATCTACTCTGCAATCTTATCATGGTGCCCAGATCTTTGAGATCGTAGGTTTAAATAAGGATGTGATCGATAACTACTTCACCGGCTCCGTATCCCGTATCGGAGGAATGGGACTGGATGATATCGCTGAAGAAGCTTTGCGCAAGCATTTCTTGGGATTTAAGCGCCGTGGGATAGAAGCAAAACTATTGCCCGAAGGTGGTGTTTACCAGTGGAAGAGAAAGGGTGAAGCACATCTGTTCAATCCGGAGACTGTACACCTGCTGCAGCATGCTACCCGGACCAATAATTACGATGTTTATAAGAAATATGCATCCCATATTAACAAACAGACTGACACTTTATATACTATCCGCGGACTTCTTGATTTTGCTCATCACCGTCAGCCGGTGCCTTTGAGTGAAGTTGAGCCTGTGGAGGTCATTCTGAAGCGTTTTGCAACCGGTGCGATGTCATTTGGATCTATTTCTCACGAGGCCCACAGTACGCTTGCAATTGCAATGAACAGAATTGGTGCTAAAAGTAATACCGGTGAAGGTGGTGAAGATGAATTAAGATATGTACCATTAGCAGATGGAGGTTCTATGCGCTCTGCGATTAAGCAGATCGCGTCAGGAAGGTTTGGGGTTACAGCCAATTACCTGACCAATGCAGATGAATTACAGATCAAAATGGCACAGGGTGCTAAACCGGGTGAAGGTGGACAATTACCTGGAGATAAAGTAGATGAATGGATTGCAAAAGTTCGTCATGCAACACCAGGTGTAGGATTGATTTCGCCGCCGCCTCATCATGATATTTATTCGATAGAGGATTTGGCACAGCTGATTTTCGATCTGAAGAATGCAAACCGGGCTGCCCGTATCAGTGTTAAGCTGGTTTCAAAGGCGGGTGTTGGTACCATTGCTGCCGGTGTTGCGAAGGCTCATGCAGACGTGATCCTGATTGCAGGACATGATGGTGGAACCGGAGCATCACCTCTTACTTCAATAAAACATGCGGGATTGCCATGGGAACTCGGATTGGCTGAGGCTCAGCAAACTCTGGTTAAAAATAAATTGAGGAGCAGGGTAGTGCTTCAGACTGACGGTCAGTTAAAAACAGGTAAAGACATTGCCATTGCGACACTTCTTGGTGCCGAGGAATGGGGTGTAGCAACTGCTGCATTGGTGGCAGGTGGTTGTATCATGATGCGTAAATGTCATCTGAATACCTGCCCGGTCGGTGTTGCAACTCAGGATCCTGAACTTAGAAAACTATTCTCAGGTAAGCCTGAACACATTGTAAACCTGTTCAGATTTATTGCAGAGGAATTACGTGAGATCATGGCAGAACTTGGATTCAGAACCATCAATGATATGGTTGGCAGGGTTCAGTTCCTGAAAATGCGTGATGATGTGGATCACTGGAAAGTGAAGAATATTGATCTTTCAGGTATATTATATCCGATGGACAATCCATCAGGTATGACTCTGTATAACAGTGAAAAGCAGGATCATAATCTGGAAAACGTACTTGATTGGGAATTGGTTAAACAGGCGGCAAAAGCCATTGAATCAAAAGAACCGGTATTTGCTTCTTTTAATATCAAAAATACCGACCGGACAACAGGTACGATTCTTTCGAATGAGATTACGAAGAAGTATCATTCTGCCGGACTTCCGCAGAATACAATAAATTACACCTTTACAGGTTCTGCCGGACAAAGTTTTGGTGCTTTCTGTACCAAAGGAATTTCCTTTGAACTTTGTGGTGAAGCAAACGATTATGTGGGAAAAGGTCTTTCGGGAGCTCAACTGGTTATTTATCCTTCGAAGAAAAGTAAAGTTTTGTCGCAGGAGAATATCATCATTGGTAACGTAGCGCTTTATGGTGCAACGTCCGGTGATCTGTTTGTCAGAGGTCAGGCAGGAGAGCGATTTGCGGTCAGAAATTCAGGAGCCATTGCTGTTGTGGAAGGTGTGGGTGATCATGGCTGTGAATACATGACCGGAGGAAGAGCTTTAATCTTAGGCAAAACAGGCCGGAATTTCGCTGCAGGTATGAGCGGAGGAATAGCATGGGTTTATGATTCGGATAACTCTTTTGTAGAAAATTGCAATACAGAAATGGTTGATCTTGATCCTTTATCGCCTAAGGATGAAGAAGAAATCCTCAGTCTGCTGAATAAGCATGTTCAGCTTACTCAAAGTCAGGTAGCGAAATACATTCTTGATGACTGGGCGCAGCAATCTTCATCATTCATCAAAGTATTTCCGAAGGAGTACAAAAAGGTTTTATTACAAAAAGAATTACAGCAATCAGCGGGATAATGGGAAAAGTAACAGGATTTAAAGAGTATGACAGGGAGCTTCCTAAGAAAATTGCCCCTGCAGAACGGTTAGAAAATTACAATGAATTTGTTCAGGAATATCCGCCTGAGAAGTTGAATGAACAGGCAGCCAGATGTATGAATTGCGGGGTTCCTTTCTGTCATTCAGGCTGTCCGCTGGGAAATGTTATTCCTGAATTTAATGATGCGGTTTATCAGGGTAAATGGGAGGAAGCTTATCTTATCCTCAATTCTACAAATAATTTTCCGGAGTTTACCGGTCGTATTTGTCCGGCACCCTGCGAAGCAGCCTGTGTTTTGGGTATAAATAAACCCCCGGTTGCTATTGAAGAGATTGAACGGCACATTATCGAGATCGCCTATTCTAAGGGATATGTGAAGCCGAGTACTCCAATTCTGCGTACTGGTAAAAACGTTGCTGTTATCGGCTCGGGCCCTGCAGGTTTAGCTGCTGCGGCTCAGTTGAACAAAGCAGGCCATAATGTGACGGTATATGAACGTGATGATCGTCCGGGAGGCCTCTTACGTTATGGAATACCTGATTTTAAACTTGAAAAGTCGGTTATT
Source organism: Pedobacter sp. (assembly GCA_036676565.1). GTDB lineage: Bacteria > Bacteroidota > Bacteroidia > Sphingobacteriales > Sphingobacteriaceae > Daejeonella. The sequence continues at coordinate 125,867 of JAKFCP010000006.1, read as the reverse complement.
GATCGTCGTCTGGAGATTATGGAGCAGGAAGGCGTGAAATTCGTCTGTAATGTAGAGGTTGGAAAGGACGGAGATATGAAGGCCTTTATTGATCAGCATGATGCGGTAGTTGCAGCCGGTGGCTCAACGATCCCTCGTAACCTTAATATTCCCGGCCGTGATTTAAAGGGTATCCATTTTGCGATGGATTTTCTGAAACAACAAAATAAGACAGTAGGTAATATTTCGTTCAAAGGCGAGCGTATTATCGCAACAGATAAGGATGTGGTGGTAATCGGGGGTGGTGATACCGGATCTGATTGTGTGGGTACTTCTAACAGGCAACATGCAAACACGGTAAAGCAGTTTGAGTTAATGGTTCAGCCGCCTGCAGAGCGTACAGAGAACATGCCCTGGCCTACTTATCCTATGCTTCTGAAAACAACCAGCTCGCATGAAGAGGGTTGTGAGCGGTTCTGGGGTATCAACACGAAATCTTTCTTAGGTAATGAAAATGGAGAGCTCAGGGCGATTCTCGTATCTGATGTGAGCTGGGAACTCGATGCAATGGGCCGTCCGGTAAAATTCAATGAAGTAAGCGGCTCTGAGCGTGAAATTCCTTGTCAGCTGATCCTGTTGGCTATGGGATTCCTGCATCCTCAATATCAGGGACTGGTAGAAAATGCCGGTCTTGAAGTCGATGCAAGGGGGAATGTAAAAGCCGACGAAAGAAATTATCAGACCAGTGTTGCAAAGGTTTTTGCAGCAGGTGATATGCGAAGAGGACAATCACTGGTGGTTTGGGCAATTTCTGAAGGCCGTGAGGCAGCAAGAAAGGTCGATGAATTCTTAATGGGAGCTACTACACTGCCAAGTAAGGATAGAGTCAATGAGTACGTTACCTCATAAAGGTATCAATGATAAAAAAGCAAAAGCTCTGCCCAGAAGGCGGGGCTTTTTTTTGAGGTGAGATGTGAGATATGAGATGTGAGAGAATCAATAACCTAGAGCCAAGAACCAAGAACCAGGACAAAATAGTGGTTCATTTGAAATTTTACACTCAGGATATTGACAATTACCAGGCATTTTATAATTAAGATAATTTACTTATAACAGACAACAAATTCTCAACTCTCCACTCTCAATTTCCCACTCTCAATTACTAACCCAGTCCTCCACTAATCCTGTTGAAATTATTTTCTGCTTTCCATTCTCTTTTTTCGCCCAGAATCATTCTTTTGGATCTCCTGACTTCTTTGTAATCATTTCCCAGCAGGAAATCTATGCCAGACTGGTTTTTTACAGGGAGTTTTGTGGTATTCTTAACCCTCATACGCAATTTCATCAGTTCAGTTCCTGCTTCGGGCATATCGGCCATAATATAGCGGTCAAAGAATCCCGGAAAGTAAGCACCCCTTACTATGCCATCTGAGAGGTAGAGCAATGAAGATTTCAAATGATCCCTGAAGATAACTTCTCTGTTTTCACCGGATGTAATTCTGTCAAGTTCCATTACCTTGGTTCGGTATTTATCCTCAAATGGAATAACGCTGGCCGGATTTTTCAGGTTTAGGTTGAGCAGATTACCATCGAGGTGCATGTAGTCCATTTCAATTTCAAATCCAACTTTTTTATAGACAGGGTATCCCATATCGGTTGCATCAAGATAAATTGTTTTAAAGATCTTCGGATCTGCACGTTCCACAAGAGCGTTTGTAAGCATTTTGCCAAGACCCTGATTCCTGTATTCAGTATGAACGATTAAATGTGCCAGCCAGGCAGTATCCTGATGTTTTATTATAGTTCCGACGGCGACAGTTTTACTGCCATCACTGATCTTTATTGGATTGCAGAAGCTGGAGGATGTATAATAATAAAAGTAGGGTCTGATGTCATCCCAGCCGGCCGGCTGAAGTTCATTCAGTGTATCAATATCCTGATTTTGTAAGCTATGAACTTCCATATCTGATAAATTCTTATTTTTCTGAAGGATTCTTCTTACCTGCGCTAAGTTTTTCTGCGGCTTTAAGGATCCGCTCAGTTCGGGTTTTTTCCTGTTTGGCAGTCAAAATCCAGGTTACATATTCTTTTTTATTGGTGTAAGATAATGATTTAAAAAAGTCAGCAGCCTGAGTATCTAGTTTTTTGCTTAGCTCGGGGGGCAGGGTGATTATACGGTTATCAACATCAATATATTTGCCCAATTCATTCACACGTATAGAGGAATTACTTACATCAGAATTTTTGATCTGATCATTTGGTCTGAACCGGAGGGCAGTCCAGGTTTCATTAATTGCAACAGAAGCTACGGGACTAAGATTGTATCTGGATGTTTCCTCCCATGAACTCATCATTCCAAGATCTGTTATTATTCCGGATGTCTTTTTAGGATAGGCAATCCAAATAATGGTATCAGCCCGAAAATGGGATTGAAGGTTTTTTAATTCCTTTTTGAGTTCCGAATTGTTCAGAACAAACAGCTGAATTAGATCATAATTACCAGCGGCATTAAAACTGATCTGAACTGCCTCTGGTAATGGCTCAAGAAGTCTGATATAATGCTCAGGTCCATTTACAATTAAGACAGACTTACCTGGCTTGATCAATAATTTTTTCGATAATTTATTTATTGACATCACTAGGGTCTGAGTTTTAGTTTCGCAAAAAAGTCCCATAGCACAATCCCTGCTGAAACAACAATATTAAATGAATGCTTGGTTCCGAATTGGGGAATTTCTATACAAGTATCAATTAGCTTCATGGCTTCATCACTGACTCCATTTACTTCATTTCCGAAGATCAGGGCATACTTTTCTGAAGATTTAGGTTGAAAATCATTGAGCATAACACTATTATCTGCCTGTTCTATGGCTATAATAGTGTACTGTGCTGCTTTTAATTCCTGAATTATTTGACTTATATCTGCCGAATAGACCCATTCAATAGATTGGGTTGCGCCAAGAGCAGTTTTTTCTATTTCACGGTGAGGTGGCTGAGCGGTGATTCCGCATAAGTATATCTTTTCAATCGCGAATCCATCAGATGTGCGAAAAATTGAACCGATATTATGCATGCTTCGAACATTGTCCAATATCACTGTGATGGGCAATTTATCCTGTTTTTTGAAGTCCTCAATACCCACACGCCCAAGTTCTTCTGTTTTTAATTTCCGCATATCTTCCAAAAATAGCCTCTTCGAACTGAAGCTGCTTTATTTTTCAAAAATATTAAAGATTTTGGCTTAATTTCATGATTTGGAATGCCCTTGCATTTTATTGATTTTAGAATCAGATATGTTATTAGTCCAGTCTCCAGTACTATTTCAACACCAGAATGAGGATGTGTATCTTTTTACACTGAAAAACAGTAATGGTGTTGAAGTAAGTATCAGTAATCTTGGAGCGATCATCCAGTCATTTATCGTTCCTGATAGCTCAGGGAAACCCAGAGATATTGTGTTAGGATTCGATCAAATGGAGCATTACACTGATCAGTCTTATCTTGAATCTAATTCTTATCTGGGTGCCATTGTCGGGAGATATGCCAACAGGATCAGTAATTCTGTTTTTGAACTGGATTCTGAACTTTATCCGCTTAGTTCAAATCACCCTCCACATCAGCTTCATGGTGGTTATGAAGGTTTCGATAGAAAAGTCTGGAAGCTTGAGAGTATTTCAGAAGTTCCTCAGGCCAGGCTTGTTCTCAGCTATCTTAGTAAGGATGGAGAGGAAGGTTTCCCCGGTAATTTAAGTGTCCGGATAGCTTTTGAGCTTAATGAGAATAATGAACTGATGATGCAAACCGAAGCCAGTACTGACAAGGCCACCCCAGTTAATTTGACCCATCATGGTTATTTTAATCTGAATGGTACAGGTACAATTGAAGATCATTTTGCGGAAATACCTGCTTCTTTTTATCTGGGGCAGCATAGTGACCTGGTACCAAATGGAGAAATTCTTGCTGTAAAGGATACGTTCTATGATTTTAGAAATGTAAAGCAGATCAGCAGGGTTTGGGATCCTGAAAATGGTTATGATCAGTCTTTCATTCTTGACAAAGAGTATGGAGAATGGGGAAAGGCAGCAATGGCATATTCAGAAAGTTCCGGGATTAAGCTGGAGGTGTATACAGATGAACCTACTGTGCAATTTTATACCGGTAAGCATTTAAATAATACAGGAGTTAAGGGTGGAGCAAACTATTCGGCATTTAGTGGTTTCTGTTTTGAGACTCAGCACCATACCAACGCGGTCAATATTCCGGAATTCCCATCTACTATTTTAAGACCGGGAGAAATGTACAGACGCCGAACAAGTTACAAGGTTTCCAATACTTAAGAGGAAGCGATATTCATCACATTTTTAAACTCCCTTTTTCTGTTTAAATTATTGAGGTAGAAATATCCTCCGGCAGTTAGCAAACAGATGCCAAAAATAAAGTACCAGAATAGTTTATAACCCCCGTATTCGATCAGAAATGATCCATAAATCGGACCTATGATTTGCGCTACAGACCATGCAATGGTATACAAGGCTGCATATTCACCACGGTTTCTGTCGTTTGAACGGCTCATCCAAAAGGTATTCATGAAGGGCATAGCAATCATTTCTCCCAGGGTTACCATTATGATGGAAATGACCGCAAGCCAGGCCGCAGCAGGGAAGAATATTAATATGGAATAGCTAAATGCTGCAATAACTACACCTATACCGGTGAAATAGAGTGGAGACCTTTTCCCTTCAAGATTATTTACCAGAAGCATTTCGGTGAAAACAATGATCAGTCCGTTCATAGCCATTAATCCCCCGATAAATTGCTCAGTCAATTTCCATTCTGTTTTGAAAAATACCGGTTGCAGAGTAAAAAACTGAAAAAAACAGGATGAAAATAAAATGGTCAAAATGATAAATGCCAGATATAGTTTATCCTTATAGGGAGATTGCACCTGAATTTCATGAGTTTCAGTTTCCTTAGATTTAGAATTTTTTACGGCCGGCAATAATTTGATGAGTAAGATTGCAGCGAGGATGTTGGAGAAGCCATCTACATAAAATAATAAATGATAGTCAACAGAAGCAAGGAAGCCACCCAGAGCTCCGCCAAATGACCAGCCGAGATTGACTGCGAGCCTGTTTAATGAATTGGATCTTGTTCTCGTCTTTTCAGTACTGTAATAGGCTATTGCTGTTGCGTTGGCGGGTCTGAAACTCTCATTACACATGCTCAGAATGAATGTCCCTATTCCCAGGCTCCAAAATGTTTCGAGAAAGCTGATCATAAAGAACATCAGGCCTCCGCTTAGTAATGCTCCGATCTGAAGGTAATAGAAGCCGATCTTATCTGTAAACTTTCCACCGAAAAAGGCACCAAATACCGATCCGAGTCCGAAGATCGCCATGATCAATCCTGCCTCAACAATGCTGAAATTTAGTTTCTGGGTACAATAAATGGTGAGAAAGGGCACTACCATAGTGCCGCTGCGGTTAATCAGCATCACAAAGGAAAGATACCAGCTTTCCTTACTAAGTCCGGAATAGGCTTTTTTATAGAGATTAATAGGATATGAAAGCACGCGACAAATTAAATAATAGTTTGGAAAGTTGATAAGGAACCTAATATTTGACTAATAAACCGACTATTTATTACAGGGATTTAACAAAATCAGTTTGCGGATTTTCCCACCTTAAGACAGTTTTCCACAAATCTTCTAAAACTTATGCAATCCATTAACTTTATGGCCTGATTAATTGCAAGAACTTGTCTAAAAAGAACGAACAGAAGGAAACACCCTTAATGCTGCAGTACAATGCGATCAAGGCGAAATATCCAGGTGCATTATTATTGTTCCGTGTGGGCGATTTTTACGAAACTTTTGGGCAGGATGCGATAAAAGCCTCCGGAATATTAGGCATTGTGCTCACAAAAAGGGGAAATGGTTCGGGCACCAATACTGAGCTGGCTGGTTTTCCACATCACTCTCTGGAAACTTATCTGCCAAAGTTAGTCAGAGCAGGTCAGCGGGTAGCTATTTGTGATCAGCTTGAAGATCCAAAAACTACTAAGACCATTGTTAAGAGAGGGGTAACTGAGCTGATTACACCCGGTGTCTCATACAGTGATAATATCATTCAGCAAAACACCAATAATTATCTGGCTTCGCTTTATTTTGAAAAGAATTCATTTGGGATAGCATTTATAGATATTTCAACGGGTGAATTTCTGGTTGCGCAGGGTAATGCCGATTATATAGACAAGTTGCTTCAGAGTTTTAAACCTAGTGAGGTAATTTTTCAGAAAAGCAGGCAGCGTGATTTTACGGAGACTTTTGGCGACCGGTTTTATACCTATCATCTTGACGACTGGGCCTATAGTGGTGATTATGCTTCTGAATTTCTGCTCAAACATTTCGATGTCAAATCATTAAAAGGTTTTGGGATTGAAAAATATCCGCTTGCGATCATTGCTGCAGGGGTTGCGCTCCATTATCTGAATGAGACTGAGCATCGTAACCTTCAGCATATTTCCTCTGTTTCAAGGATTGAAGAAGACCGCTATATGTGGCTGGACCGGTTTACGATCCGGAATCTAGAACTGATAGGTTCAGCAAATGAGAATGCAGTCAGCCTTGTAGATGTGCTCGATAAGACCTGTTCCCCGATGGGAGCACGTTTACTTCGTCGATGGATCATCATGCCATTGAAGGAGCTAAAACCGATTCAGGAGCGTCTGGATGTGGTTGAATTTCTTGTCGGGCAGGACGAACTCCGTGAAAAATTATTGCATGAACTGAAACAAATAGGGGATCTTGAAAGACTGATCTCGAAAATTGGTCTTCAAAAGGCAAATCCCCGGGAGGTATTACAGTTAAAAAGAGCACTTTATGCTATTTCCAATCTGAAGGAGATTTGTCAGAAATCTGAAAATTTCCCCTTAAAAATGATTGCCGAGCAATTCAATCCCTGTGTTCTGATCAGGGATAAAATTGAGCGGGAGCTGAATCCCGATTCGCCTGTGATGCTCGCAAAAGGCTCTGTTATAGCAGATGGGGTTGATGAGGAACTGGACCGTTTGCGGAAGATCGCATTCGGAGGAAAGGGTTATCTGCTCGAAATCCAAAAGCGCGAGGCTGAAATTACCGGAATCCCATCCCTCAAAGTTGCTTTTAATAATGTTTTCGGTTATTATCTCGAAGTAACCCATACCCATAAGGATAAAGTTCCGGCCGAATGGCTTAGAAAGCAAACCCTGGTGAATGCTGAGCGTTATATTACTCCTGAGTTAAAAGAGTACGAAGAACAGATCCTTGGTGCAGAAGAAAAAATTCAGGTTCTGGAAACCCGTCTTTATAATGAACTTACCTTTGCACTATCCGAATTTATCAAGCCCATTCAATTGAATGCACAATTAGTCGCCCAATTGGATGTATTGATTAATTTTGCCAGCCTGGCGATTAAGAATTATTATGTCAAGCCGGTGATCGATGAAAGCAGTGTGATCGATATTAAGGGTGGAAGACATCCGGTTATTGAAAAAAATCTTCCTCCGGGAGAGGAATACATTACAAATGATGTGTTCCTTGACAGTGATACTCAGCAGATCATAATTATAACAGGTCCGAATATGTCGGGTAAATCGGCTTTATTAAGGCAAACTGGTCTGATCGTACTGATGGCACAAATGGGTTGTTTTGTGCCTGCTAAAGAGGCGCAGATAGGTCTTGTGGATAAGATTTATACCCGGGTAGGGGCTTCAGATAATCTCACTACCGGTGAGTCAACATTCATGGTTGAAATGAATGAAACAGCGAGTATTCTGAATAATTTATCACCCCGAAGCCTCATTCTGATGGATGAGATTGGCAGGGGCACCAGTACCTATGATGGAATATCAATTGCCTGGTCGATTGCAGAATATCTTCATAATCATCCCACGGCGAAGGCAAAAACGCTATTCGCAACACATTATCATGAATTGAATGAACTGACCAACTCCTTTAGCAGAATTAAGAATTTCAATGTGTCTGTTAAAGAGTTGGGCAACAAAGTTATTTTCCTGCGGAAGCTCGTGCCGGGAGGCAGCGAGCATAGTTTTGGAATTCATGTGGCTAAGATGGCCGGAATGCCTCCAAAACTAGTTAGCAGGGCAAATGAGATATTGAAACGGCTTGAGCAGGAAAGGACAGGTGGCGAGGATATCAAAGACAGCCTTAAAAAAGTTCAGAAACAGGCGTACCAGCTACAAATGTTCTCTATTGATGATCCGGTACTGGTTAAGATCAGGGATATGCTGAATAATCTTGAAGTAAATACACTGACACCGGTTGAGGCTTTGATGAAGTTGGATGAGATTCAGAGGGTGATTAAGTCGTAGTATTGAGTATTGAGTAGTCAGTATTGAGACTTAATCCTGATTCATTTGAAATTTTATATTTAAATGAGATTGACTATTTAAAAACATTTAATAATCAGGATAATTTACTAACAACTAACTGAAGAGTAATAAGAATCAAGAACCAAGAATCAAGACTAAATTCGGATTAGTTTGAAAGGAGTGCTTAAGGATATTGACTAGAAGTAATTAATTTGACAGTAACAACAAATTGCTAACAACTAACCAACTGAAAAATATCAAGACAAAAAAATGCCCCGGACTAAATATAATCCGGGGCATTTTATTTCATAGGTAGAAATTATTACTGATTCACTCTGCCGGATTTTTTATCCTGCTCCCTGCCAATTACATAGCCTGTTCCTGCACCAACAACCCCACCGATTGCAGCACCTCTGCCATCTTTTTTGTCAACGATAATTCCTGTTCCCGCACCAATAACCCCACCGATAACTGCACCCTTAGCAGCTGAACTCCAGCCTTTTTTCTGTGCTGTTGTGCCTGTATGAGTTGTTGTATTTGTAGTGGTAGTCACTGATTTTGAAGAAGTACCTGATGATTGATACTGTTTTTTAGTATTTGCTCTTTCTTTTGCGATTGCTAATGCAGTTGCAGCCGAATCGGCTGATGCAGCTCTTTTAAAGCTGTCAAGCTGATTAACCATTCTTACCGAATCCTGATCTATTTTAGCATTCTCATTCGCGTTACTGTTGCAAGAGGTAACTATTACTGCAAATGCAAACATGATTAGTATATTTTTCATAATTTCCTTTTGGCCATATGGTTGATGGCCAGTATGCTTCATGAAATAATGATGCCAAAGATTTCTAAATTTAATTTTCTTAAAATCTTCAGCTCATAAATTTTAAGCCTTATATTTTTTAACTTAGGGTAAAGCATAAACAAAATTCATACTGGGCTATTCCCAGAGTATCTTAATAGCAAAGTAATTTAACTGATAAGAAAATATAATTATGTGTAAGAAATTAATTTTATTGCTTCTGATTCTTATGAATGCAGTTTTTGTCAGTGCTCAACGGATTGGTTCAAGCCCTGAATATGTAAAAGAAATGACTGCTTTGTGGAAAGGTGAACGTTCGGCAGATGGCCGGCCTATGGTTTCCGAGATTGTGCTTGAGCGTTTACAGTATAATACACTGGAGCAGATATGGGGTTATCTGTTGAGTAAAGGCTACCGTAATCAGGTGGAGAAGAACTGGACTGTACTAAAAACAGGACAAACTATGGTTGGTCGTGTTGTTACTGCCCAGTTTATGCCTTCAAGACCAGATCTTGACACACTGGTTAAAGCACAGGGTCGGAGGGAAGGACGTTCCCAGCGGGGAGGATATAATATATGGCCGATCGATATTTTAGCAAAGGGAGATGTTTATGTAGCAGATGGTTTTGGAAAAGTGAAGGATGGAACGCTGATAGGATCAAGCCTTGGAAACTCGATTTATGCTAAAACAGGTAAGGGAGTGGTTTTTAACGGATCTATAAGGGATATGCAGGAACTAAGGGATACTGAAGGATTCAATGCATGGGTGAAGGGCCATGATCCTTCATTTATACGGGATATGACCCCAACTTCGATCAATGCACCGATTCGAGTTGGAGAAGTGACTGTTTTTCCTGGTGATATTGTATTTGCGAATGATTATGGTGTTGTTTTTATTCCTGCTCATCTTGTTGAAGATCTGGTCAAGGCAAATGAGCTGACTGGTCTGCGTGATGAGTTCGAGCGTTTATTGCTGAAACAGGGTAAATATCTTTCTGGAGAGATCCATGGAGACTGGACTGAGACAATAAAAAATGAATTCAGAGCCTGGCTGGCAAAATATCCAAGGAAGACCATGTATACTCCTGAACAACTCGATGCCTATTTGGGTAAAAAACACTGATATTTTATTAATCTGTAATTTAAACGATATGAAAAGCACTTTACAATCTTTAATTTCCAGAAATAAGGAAGAAGAAAAAGCTTATGCTGAATCAAGAGAAGCTGAAATCAATAGTCCTGAAACAGGCAGCAACAGGAGGAGTTTTCTTAAAAAAACAGCCTTGGGTGGTATTGCCCTGGGGGGATTGATGAATCTTTCTATAGAAGATACGATTGCACATACTACACAGAATGTAAAAAGGTCTTCAAATCCTTCAGACCTGAAGATTACGGATATGCGTTATTGCCTTACCAATGTAATGGGAGGAACAGCCATCATACGTATTGATACGAATCAGGGAATTTATGGTCTGGGTGAAGTAAGGGATGCTGCGGATGCAAGGTATGCCCTGATGTTAAAGAGCAGGATTCTGGGAAGAAATCCCTGTAATGTGGAGATGATTTTTAAGATCCTTAAACAGTTCGGAGGACCAGCACGTCAGGCCGGTGGTGTTTGTGCAGTAGAAATGGCCTTATGGGATCTTTGCGGCAAGGCCTATGGTGTACCAGCCTGGCAATTACTGGGGGGAAGATATCGTGATAAGGTGAGGCTGTATGCAGATACACCAGAGGCAGCAAGTCCGGCAGAACAGCAAAAACTGATCAATTACCGGATCAAAGATCAGGGTTATACATGGCTCAAGATGGATATTTCAATCAGTGAATTGAAAGGAAAAGCAGGGACTGTTGTGAATTCCAAATTCTGGGAAAATGATAAAGGAGATCTTGCACAATGGGGGGATCAAAGAAATATGATGTCCTATGGAAATACCGCACACCCCTTTACCCAGATTCAGATCACTGATAAAGGTTTAGAAGAATTATCACAAATTGTAGAAACGATCCGAAATATGGTTGGTTATGATCTTCCGATCTCTACCGACCATTACGGTCACTTTGACCTGAATAACAGTATCCGTTTAGGCAAGGCTATGGAAAAATACAGGTTAGCCTGGTTCGAAGATATGGTACCCTGGACCTATACTGAGCAATGGAAAACCATTTCAGATGCATTGGAAACACCTACAACCACCGGCGAAGACATTTATTTACTGAAAGATTTCAAACCTTTGATCCATGCCAGGGCAGTAGATATCATTCACCCTGATCTGGCCTCTTCAGGAGGCTTGCTTGAGACCAAGAGGATAGGAGATTATGCAGAAGAATATGGAGTGGCGATGGCAATGCATCAGGCAGGCACACCGGTTTCTTTTATGGCAAGTGTTCACTGTGCAGCTGCGACACAGAATTTCCTTGCATTGGAGCATCATTCTGTGGATATCCCATGGTGGGAGGACCTGGTAAAGACTACAGATGGTAAGAAAATGATAGAAAAGGGTTATGCAATTCTGCCGCTTAATTCTCCGGGTTTAGGAATAGAATTGAATGAGGACGTTTTAAAACAGCATTTAAAGTCTACCGATAAAAGTTATTTCGCTCCTACAAATGAGTGGAATGAACTGCGATCTCATGACAGGACTTATAGTTGAATTGTGTAATTAATTATTGATCAATTTTTTGTTTTATACTTCATGAGGGCACAAGCCTGTGGCCCGTGCCCTTGTATAAATCTAAGTACAGGCCATACTTGGCAAGCCTGCACCAGCAATGATTTTGGTTTCAATAAGCTGAAATTAAATTAGGTATAAATACTAAGTAAAACATTTCCTTAAGGACTTTTATTAAATACTCTGTTTGTCAATCCATTAAAAGCAAAATGATTAATTTGAATTAGTTTAAAATAATGATTAGATGAAATCAACAACGAAAAAATTTGAAATCTCACGTCGCACTGCAATCCAATCGGTTTTAGGCGTTGCAGGGATGGGGATTATGTCATTACCTGAATCTTCCTATGCAATAGGTTCCGGAAATAAAGTGAAGGCATCCACAATGGAGCAAATCAGAGGTAATGGAGAAGTAAAAATTACCAAACTTGAAACATTTCTGGTAAAACCACGCTGGATTTTTCTAAAAATCCATACCGATGCTGGAGTATTTGGCCTGGGTGAACCATTGTTAGAAGGGCGTGCATTGACAATTCAAACAGCTATAAAAGAGATAGAGCCATATTTAATTGGAAAAGACCCCAGGAACGTTGTGCATCATTGGCAGGCTATATACAGGCATGCTTTCTATCGTGGTGGTCCAATTCTAACAAGTGCTTTAAGTGGAATTGATCAGGCTTTGTGGGATATCAAGGGAAAATTATTAAATGTTCCGGTATATGAATTATTAGGTGGTCCCACACGTGACCGGGTTAGGGTATATGGACGTGCAAGTACCGCAGAGCAAATGAAACAGCAAAAGGCTGCAGGTTTTACTGTGATTAAAACCGGAGTTGCAAAAAAAGCTCATGCCAATATCGTAGAGAACCCAAGATTTATTAAATATGCCATTGATAATTTTGCTTCTTTAAGAGATGCTGGTGGTGATGATATGGACATAGGAATTGATTTTCATGGCAGTATTTCTCCTCAAACGGCGAAAATTCTGATTAAAGAACTGGAAGTTTACCAGCCTATGTTTATTGAAGAGCCTTGCCAATGTCAAAATGTAGATACCATGGTTGACATTGCCAGAGGAACTCATATTCCAATAGCAACAGGAGAAAGAATTTTTACAAAATGGGGTTTCCGGGAAATACTTGAAAAGGGAGCTGCAAGCATAATTCAGCCAGATCTTTGTCATGCAGGAGGCATTACTGAGGGTAGGATTATAGCAGGCATGGCAGAGGCTTATTATGTTCCAATTGCACCTCATAATCCTATGGGACCTATATCTTTAGCTGTAGGCTTGCAATTAGCTGCAAGCATTCCTAATTTTTTGGTACAGGAACAAGTTTCATTAGGCGAGGGATACCTAAAAAATCCTTTTAAATTACAAAAGGATGGTACTGTTCTGGTTCCAAAAGGTCCGGGATTAGGAATTGAATTGGATGAAGCCTTAATGGCAGATAAAATAGGCCATGATTGGAAAAATCCGGAAACATATAATCCACTTGATGGTTCAGTTGTAGACTGGTAAATCGCATTATTAAAGGATGTCTTTTGAGATTTGTCCTGTGGTTTTTGATAATTTGTATACTAAATTATCTGCTCCGAGATAATTCTATGACCGTATACGCCACAAGCGTGTGCTGCGTTCATTTAAATTTAATCCTGTTCCGTACACAAAAAGCCGGTTTCGGGACGGGATTAGTTTTTTATTATCCACAGCTGTGCAAAACGTTTTATTTGATTATAGATTCAGTAGGGAGAAATTAGATTATGCAAAAATCAGCAAGTAAAACATTTCTCCTCGCTCTTATATTAATTACTCTGTTTGTCACTTCCTGTAAAAGCAAAAAGATCATCACTGATGCCTCAAAATCAAAAGCAATATCTTCCGGAAGTATAAAGGAGCGTTATGCATCCCTCTTAAATGTAAAGGAAAAGGAGCTCGATAATGAGAAACTATACCGTTTTATTGACAGCTGGATAGGAGTGCCTCATCGTTCAGGAGGAATGGATAAAAAGGGTGTAGATTGCTCAGGATTTACTTTCCTGCTTGAGAAAGAAGTTTTTAACAAAGATCTACCCCGGACTGCCCGTACAATGGCAGATAAAGTGAAGCGAAAATATGAGCAGGATCTGGAGGAGGGCGATCTGGTTTTCTTTGATTTCGATGGTCAAAAGTTCAGCCATGTTGGGGTTTATCTTCACAACAATAAATTTGTTCATGCATCTACCTCAAAAGGGGTAATAATCAGTGATTTAAAGGATCCTTGGTATTATAAATACTTTACCAGGGCCGGAAGTGTCAAACCATAGGCTCAATTCTTTCATTGATAATCTGTTTTAATCAGTAATTTTGGGAAAATAATAATCCCGGATCTATTTATGAGCACAGAGAAAGGCGACTATACATTCTGGAAGAAATATAAGCGCTTTGCTACTACAGAGATACTCTTATATCTGATAATGATTATCGGAATTACATTGGGTATTATAATCTTCGGGTAACTCTAGGATAACACTACTTTAGTAAAGTAATCCGTGAGGCATCTGAATCAGCAATGCTTTGATAAAATTTTACTAATTCAGGGTATTGTTCGGGAGGATAAAGCCCTTCTTTTAGCTGCACGTAACGGCTATACTTCGCAATGTTATTGTTAATTTCTATTGTCGAACTAAATTTCCCAAAAGGCTTTTCAATGACGATATTTTGAGGTTTTGTATCAAGTTTATAGCCTTGCGGGAGTGTGAAAACGATATCGTCCGTATCTGTATAGCCCCTGTTTATGTAGACTGGATTTGTGCGGTTTGTAACCTCTTTGGGAGCTCTTCCTATTGGATCGATGATATTTAGAGGAATAAAAAGTCTTTCTCCTGATAAGGAGCTATAATTAGGATAGTTGAATTTAATTTCTTCAGTGGTCAAGGGATGATAACCCTTATCCTGGTTGAGTTTAAACGATTCAATATTAAAGTCTAAATTGTAAATTTCTTTTAATTTTTTAACTTGTTCAGTATAAGATTCATTGATTAGAGTTTCACGGTTTTCGTATTGTGACCCTTCAAATGTTGTTTTTAGGGTTGCATTTAATCCACCTTTATCATCTATTAAAAATTCTGCCTTTCTAATTTGTTTATTTTCTTCCGTTGTCAGTTTAGGTGTTCTTATTAATTTACCACCTTCTTCTGTGCACGCCAATGCTACCCGATCATCTGTAAAGTCCCCTAAAAACCCAAACGGGAGAGTTTTGCTTGTACAATCAACCCATGTAGTGTCATTAGGAAAGGGTATACAAAGTATAACATGATTGAACTGATTTATACTTGCAAATTCTGTAATAGCACTTTTTTTTAAATTTCCAGCTTCTACGAGCGTGTAATAAGATTTTACACCAATAGTATTGAGCAGACCCTTCATGTAATTTACGAGCCCTTTACAGTCACCATACCCAAGCCGGTCGACATCTGATGCAGGAAATGGTTGAAAACCCCCGATGCCTACCTGGATACTTATATATCGGGTCTTTTGCTGGACAAATTCATATATTTTTTTTGCCTTAAGCTTTGGGCTCTCAATTCCTTTAACCAAATCTATAATATACATTTTTGTTTCTTCGGGGATGATATCTCTGTCTTTAAGTAATGCTTCGTTGGTCCACTTTCCATATTCATTCCAGTTCGTAAATGTCCCTTTCACGTTTTGATAGGCAAAATTTACAGGTGCAAGTTTGACTCTTGGAAGAAAATGTTCAGGATCAGGACTGTAGGGTTCTGAACGCAGGGCTTTCATATTCTTTATTTCCCATTTATAGGTTTTGTAGCCGTCTTTATCAGTTCCAGATTCAACTTTCCCGGGACTATTCATCTCTTTGTAACGTATTTCGAAATTAGGGTTGGATAGAATAGTAAATTTTGATGATTGTACCGAAACTCCCGTTGAGTTACAGGGTATCCATTCCGGTAAAATAAGACTCTGCTTTACTCTAATCTCTGATTCATATTCTATGGTATATGGGTAAATCTTGCTGACTGGCGAGAAATGCTTTATACGGCTGTCTTCGAATAATGATATGTTGCTAACAGAGCTTTCGTCTTTAAAATCCTTATCGGTAATTTTGCTTATTAAATGTCCGGACTCGTTGTAAAAGGCTCCCTTGATAGATTTGATTGACCGGGTTTTGTCATACCACATATAAAGCGCTGCTTCCTCATCGGCGGATTCGTTAAGCACTGTTATTACCTTATTGTTTCGTATAATCACTTCGTTGAAATCCTTAACTTCAACAATGGTTTCATCATTCCTGATCACTGCCCCTGCCCGTGATTTGAGCTCGGCAGGGATAGCATCTATGGCATATTTCATCTGTGCATAAGAGAAAATATGCATCACAACTAAGGCCATTGTTCCAAAATACTTTTTCATAGTTTCTTTTCAAATACAAAGTCAGTTTTATGATTATCAACAATCTTGTTAAAAAGTTCTTTTAAGTATGGGTATTCTTCTGGTGTATATATTGATTTGTTGAACAATGTCCTTTGAGATAACTGGATAACATTATCACTGATTTCTTGAGTGGTTATGAATAAGCCGCCATCCAGAGGCAGACCAAGACGTGCTGTTGCAGGCGAAGATACCACCCGAAATTTGTCTGGAAAGGTCAGCGATAGCATTAACCGGGTTTCACTTGGTATTCCCCAGTCTACCGCATATAATCTTTCAGCTAATTTGAACGGATTCTCAGTTAACTTGACCATCAGGAAAGGATTATAAAGAAACTTTTCCTGGTTGAGATTATCATATGCATCAATTTCTATCTCATAGCTTTCACTAAGGGTAGATTCCAGACTGTCAAGATTAGAAATTTCTGATTTTAAGATTTTCATCCTGGGGTAACGCTCATCCAGGTCTTCGATGTATTCTTCAACAGAATTGAATTTTTTGATCCTCTTTCTTTTGTTATGAGCCTCATATCCGATAGAAAAGTTTGTGAGCTTCCCTTTAATTTTTCCAGCTTCATCGAGGGCCAGAACCAGGCTATATGAATCAACCGACTTGTGTGTAGCCTTAAGATCAATCCAAAAGGACGGTCGCGTGAAACTCATTACCCGTCCCTGATCATTGATGCATTGAATTGGTAATAATCCGAAGGGGAGAAAGGGATCAGATGCATCCATCAGGTAGCTTTTCTCCCCAATTATAACCCTTGCGATTACATAATTGAAATCACTTACAACAGGATATAATTTGTTTATGATTCCATTATTCCTTGTTGACAATAATACTGGCTCACAAAATAATCCTGCTGAAGTCATCGCAGAAACAAGAGAAAGATTAATATCTGCAATATTTCCAGATCTTTTTTCATAAGCTTTGCGCAGACCGTCAGGATAAATCCCACTTGTCCCATCCCATTTAAACCATTTTTGGATATGTTTAAAAATAGTTTTTGCCTTTATAAGTTCATCGGTTTGGTTTCCTAAGAGGGCTTTGATTTCTGTTGCAAACACGTCTTTCTTCTGAAGCTGTTTTCCAAATGCGTCAGAAGACATTAATTCTTCATCGATGTTTTTCCACTCTTTTGTTACCCCATGCTTTATTCCCATGTAATCGGTATATTCTGAAAGCTCAAAATTGATTGTAGATAAAAAATTTGAACGGGCAGTCATGTATGCTTCCTCCACGAAGGCAGGTATACTATCCAAAACATATGTATTTTTCCAGCAATCGGTTTTTAGATCAGACCCACCACCGGTAAAACAATCCTTCATTAATTCTGGCAGATCAGCTATCAACTCGTATGGACCTTTATATGAAATATTATAATGATAAACCTGCGGAATGGTCGTTATATATTTGCTTTCAATCTTTGGAATATCAGATTGAAATTCCCAGGAACGAAAATTGAAAATAAAGGGTGATGAAAGTTTATAACTATACTCAATTACACAACCTTCATGAAGATCAGGTAAGGTGAATTTGACGAGGTCCCAATTTTTGTTTTTATTTTCTTTTATTACACTTTTTGTATCTAGCGACACTTTTACTGTTTTTCCATTAACATCAATGTAAGTTGTAGTTCCCGAAATATTTGTTACCGATTCGTATTTTAAATTGTCGCCTTTGTAAATAGGGATTATTACATTTCCCTCATCAAAACCTTTATCGTCAAATATTTTTATGCGGACAGTATATTCAAGAATGATCCTTGAATCCTGTTGAATTTTGAAATATGCATTTCCTAGTTCTTTTAAAACGACCGCGTGTGCACTAGTGTCACCGGTATAGGCTTTCATTGTCAGTTCTTCATTTGTCAATTCTCCGATAGGATTTTTTTGTGAAAATGCGGATCCGAAATATGCCAAAAGACATATAATTAACATTGTCCTTTTCATAGGGTAGCTTAGATAGTAGATTTAACAATATCTCAAAATATACAATTCCCCGTTAATTCAAAAATATTTTACACTTTGCCCTTTATATGAATGATTTTGCGATTTTTGCAGACTATAAACTATGAAATTAAACTTAAAACGTCCGCTTGCCTTTTTTGATCTTGAAACGACTGGTGTAAATGTTGCTTCCGACCGCATTGTTGAGATCTCGATACTGAAGGCTATGCCTGATGGAACGGAAGATGTAAAAACCCTGCGTATCAATCCGGGAATACCAATTCCTCTGGAATCATCACTTATACACGGCATTTACGATGAGGATATTCGTCATGAGCGCACATTTAAGCAGGCCGGAGAGGAACTGGCCCGTTTTCTGGATGATTGCGACCTTGCAGGTTATAATTCCAACCGCTTTGATATTCCGGTATTAATGGAGGAGTTTCTTCGTGCGGGTATTGATTTTGACATTGAAAACAGGCACTTTGTTGATGTTCAGAATATATTTCATCAGATGGAGCAGCGTACTTTGAAAGCTGCTTATCAGTTCTATTGCGGTAAGGATATTGAAAATGCACATTCAGCCGAAGCGGATATAAAAGCTACTTATGAAGTTCTGAAAGCCCAGATCGAACGTTATGAAAATCAGAGCTGGGAAGATAAAAAGGGTGTAGTTTCAAAACCGGTTCAAAACAATATCGAAGCACTTCATGCATTCACAAATCTTAACAAACCGGTAGATTTCGCTGCCAGAATGGTTTATAATGAAGATGGTGTGGAGGTAATTAATTTCGGGAAGCATAAAGGCCGGCCTGTTGAAGATGTATTTCAATCAGAACCAAGTTATTATAACTGGATGATGAATGGCGATTTTCCATTGTATACCAAGCGCTGTCTCGAAAAAATATGGAACCGTTTTAATGCAAAAAAAGAACAGTTAAGAACTGAGCGGCAGAATGCAGCGACCGCCCCAAAGACCGAACAGATTATTCCCCAAAATCCTAAAGAAGAAGCTAAACCAATCACAAATGATCATTTGGAGCAGTTGAAGATGAAATTCGGTAAGTAGTTGACAATTGACAGTTGACAATGAACCGATAGCTAACGGGTTGAGAATTGAAAATGGTAGTAACAGGCAACAGATAACTGCTAACAGGCAACATTTATTTTAAAGGATAATACGCCTTACTGATTACCCCTTCATCACTAAGCAGGGGATGCAGACTTTGTGATTCAAGTATAGCCCGCAGTGTAGATTGCTTTCCATTAACCCATACCTTATTCTGAATCAGGCGTATACCATGGCTGTAATCCACATGATCGGTGGTATGCCCGTTATGGAGTGGCTGAATTGCTTTCCCATCGGGTTTATGCCAGCCATAAATTACAACCCTAAGTTGATTTTTGGAATTGAAAATCATATTTGAGATTACAACATCTTTCTTATTCCCGGCTACCAGACTTCCCAGGGGATATTGCCTTATCGATTGTTCCCTTTGCTGCTGTACCATCCTTGTATGCCTTTCAAATACCGGAACAGTGATCATTGCTTTGGAAGGAGGGATTGGCTGGGGCATCATTTTGACTTTTGCAGTATGGTAAATTCTGTCGGAGATCTTTCTTGTTGGAAGACTGCAGCCGAGGAAATCTGCAACTTTCTGAGCTAACTGAGGGCGCATCGGACAATAAAAATAATCTGAATCAGAGCCAATCGCGAGAAAATCGGGCAGAACATAATACCTGATCGTTTTTAATTGACCTATAATCATGGCTGTATCCCTGACTAATGCTAATTTTCTGTAAAAGCGGGGGATATTGCCTGATCGGATCTCATTAAAGATAATTTCTTCCCGTTTCTCAAGACTTAAGGAACTATCCCTGATACTCTTTGAGAATTCAGAGCCACTTAATGCATTAGCTCCGCGCTTTCTTAATTTCAGATGCTGCGAATGGCAGTCAACAACCAAAATGAAAGAAAACAGGAGCAGGACATATTTCATATCATAAATCTAAGCAAAGCCTTACCTCTTATCCAAACCATTCAGATTTGTCATATACGATTCACTTACAGGGATTAGAATGTCATTTATATGGACCTGATGCCTTTCAATTCTGTTTATTGCAGAAACTGCAGCCATGTAGGAGCGATGTATTCTGATAAATTTATTCTTCGGCAGGATTACTTCAAGTTCGGCGAAGGTCATCCGCGAAAGCAGGCTTTTATTTTTCAGGACAAAGTTAACATAGTTTCCTGCTGCTTCCAGGTAGAGTATATCCTCAAAATGTACCTTCTCCTGCTCGTATCCCGTTTTTAAAAAAATAAAATCAGTACTACCACTTTTATTTCTCAACTGGAACAGTTCATAAGCTTTATTACATCCTTTTACAAAGCGGCTCAATGAGAATGGCTTGAGCAGGTAATCAATTGCATCCAGTTCAAAGCTGGTAACCGCGTGCTCAGAATAAGCGGTTGTGAAGATTACCATTGGTTTTTTATTAAGACTATTCATGAAATCGATACCTGAAATATCGGGCATTTTAATATCCAGAAATATCAGGTCAATATTTTCCTTCTGAATATACTCCATAGCTTTAAAAGCATCGGTAAATTCGGCCTTCAGGTTCAGAAAAGGGACTTTTGAAGCATGACTACGCACTACTTCAAGTGCTAATGGTTCATCGTCAAGTGCAATGGCATTCATGGTATAAATGTATCATTAAAAAGAGTTTTTTCATTGATACTGCTGATTCCTGATTCGATTGAAATATGATTTTTTAAGAAATGACTCATACTTTTTCGATTGATCCATTCATCCAATAAATGACATTTACTTTCTGTTAGAGCATGTTTTTTATTAGGCTGATAATCAGATGCTTTGGAGTTTTTTGCTTTGTTGATTTCCTGAGCATCAGGCTCATCGCATAAACTTTCACCGCAGGCATTGAATATGAGGCTAAAGAGCAGTATGCACAATAAACTTTTCATTTTCCCTGAATTAGTCCAGTTGAATAGTCAGGTGAACAAAAAATTCTTTGCCGCTTTCACGGATGGATAACTCATGCTTACCCGGATATAATAGTCTTAGCCTTTGCTGCACATTATTCAGACCTATGCCATTATTGTCCTTTTCGGGATCATTCAGTGATTTTGGATGAATGCTGTTAGAAATATCGAAATAGAGGGTCTTTTCTTTACAAACCAGACTGATACGAATGTTTGAGGGCTCTTTCAGACTTATGCCATGTTTAAATGCATTTTCAATGAATGGGATGAGCAGCATGGGTGCGATCTGCAGTATGCCAGTATGCTCTTCGATTTCTGTATGGATCTGAATATCAGGTGATGACTGGGTACGCAGGGTCTGAAGCCCGATATAATTATTCAGGTATTCTATTTCTCTGGTCAGAGAAATTTTTTCCTGAAGGTTTTCCCTTAGCATAAAACGCATCATATCTCCAAGTTTCTGAATACCCTCAGAAGTACGCTCTGCATTTTCCTGAAGTGCAGTGCCATAGAGGGTATTCAGTACATTGAACAAAAAATGAGGATTGATCTGGGAACGAAGGAAGTTCAGGTCGGCTGTTGAACGTCCTAATGCGGTCTGCAGTCCTTTAATCTCATAATCAACAGTAGTTCTGTGTTTGTAGACATACCAGGTCAGCGGTGCTGTAAATAAAAGTTGAAATCCAATATTAAATAATGAGGCAACAAAAGCTATTTCACTATCATGGCGTGGAATCAGGAACAGAAGTATTGTGAACAGGGGTATTGTGCTAAGTAAAACTAAAAGTAAAATTTTCTTCAGATAAATTTTAAACGGCCTGGATTTCTTGTAGATTTCGGGTAATACGGCATACATCGAATAGCAGTATAAAAATATTCCTGCAAGAGAACATGTCCCGACAATCATGACCACATCTGCATCACTCTGACCAATTAATAATAGGAACAATGCAATCATCCAGAAAATGAAAGCAAATATTCCGTCGCGGGTAATCACCCTGTATTTTGATTGGATCAGATCTGAATTTTCGAGCAGATAGATCGCAAGGAACTTTATTATATTATATAGCGCGAACATCATCAATAGCCAGAAAGAATAGATGGCTGCTTCCTGAAAGAGCTTTGAATAAAGCTCATCTTCAGAATATTTATCGAAAAGATATCCCTGAGTCCAGGTATCGCTAATGGCAAGTACCACACTGATCAGGTAAAATATAATCAGCGTGAATATGATGTTCAGCGTGATGTTTTCTTTTCTGCTGAGGGGTGGTATGATCACAAAGGTAAGCAGGCAATAACTGGCATAAAAGCTGATATATCTGCATAACATTGGTAAAAAATGGTTGCTGAAGTAGGAATAGTGCTGATGAGCCTCATCGAATTCATATTTCCCCGGTTCCCAGTTATTGTTTATAGCTCCTGAAACAAGAAAGAATATTGAGAACACTACCATAGTGGTGGCAGCCCAGAATTCTATCCTGTTAATATCTGAAGGGTTTTTTATTATATTTCTCATTTTCTATGTTATTTACTGTCCTGAATTGTTTGATACATCATCATTTCTGATGCCTCTTGTGTTCTTTTTTATAGTTGATTTCAGATTTCCAAAGCGGTAGTTAAGGCTTGTATTGAATGACCTGTAAAAGGTTTGAAAATTACTGGTCTGCAAGAAATCCGGTCCGAAAGATTCCCGAATATTTGTTCTGTATTTTCTGAAAGGATTGTTAGCTGCTGCAGAGAATGATAGTTTATCCTTAATCAGGTCCTTATTAATACTGAATGAACTTCCGAGATAAGAGTTGCTTGTACCTTGTAATGATATATTAGGCCCACTCGCATTAACGCTTGCATTCAGGCGCCAGCCTTTTTCAAAACGGTAAGAACCTGATGATGAAAAATTATACATGAATCCTTCATTTTTTACAAGAATGCTATTTACAATGCCTTGTACTCGTCCATGCGACACCCCCCCATTAAAGCTGAAATTCAATTTTTTTGTAAAGGGGTAGTTTAGGTTCAGGTTAGCCTGGAATAGTCTTGCCCTTCCCGTATTATCATAAGAATTGTAGGTGATAAAGCTAATTGGATCAAAAACATAAACCGGCATAATCATACCCTTTATGGCCTGGTATCCCAATAAGAAATTAAAAGATCCTTTTTTAGATTTACTATAGCTTAGGGAAAGATTGCTTCCGGTTGTAGGATGTAAATCAGGGTTTCCTGTTGACTCAAAATTTGGATTCGATCGATCTACAAAAGGATTCAGCTGATAAATTCCAGGGCGCTGAATCCGTTGTGAAAATGCCAGATTTAAATTACTCATATCTTTAAATTTCCTGTTCAGGCTAAATGATGGGATTAAATTAAGGTATTCCTGCCTGACCTGTTTCTGTCCTGAGATGAAATCTGCATCTATTACAGTACGTTCAAGCCGGAAGCCTCCTTTTAAGCCCCAGTTTTTAAAGCTGTACTGATAGGTATTATACGCACCCAGAACCTCCTGAGTGTTATCAAAAATATTGGTTCTTGCAGCATCAGTCTTATATTGACCGCTGTTCTCGTCAAAGTATTTGAACCGGAAATCACTATCGTTTTTTCTACGGATACCTTTTATACCAGCCTCAATGGTCATTTTTTTTACCGGCTGGATGTAATCAATCTGCATGGTTTGTTCCATAGTCCCACCATTGTTGAACTGATTGTAATCGGGTAAATTGTAATTCAACGGATTGCTGCTTATCAGTTCGTTGTTTTGTTCGTTGCGGTAAGAATAGATCCGGTATGAAAATGTTAGAAGCTGCTGTTTGTTTTTTTTGAATCCAAGCTGATAATTTAAAGCAGCATCCATACCATGTCCGTTTCCTTCATTGTTTCCATCCAGATTGTAACTTTGTAAGACAACTGTTTGTCCCTTGAGTAGAGATTGCTGATAGTTTCTGTTTTCATTGGAGTTTCCATTTATATTCAATTGTCCGGAAATTAGGTTTAAGCTATCAATTTCAAAACTTAATTCGCTTCCAAAATACCCATTCCTGTTATCCGTTTTTCTGCTGATAACCTGAGATAGATTTGTATTGATGATCCCGGAACTCGTTCTTGAAATTGTATTGGATATTAAAGGGGTTCGGGATATATTAGCACCACCAAAAGCTGAAATCCCAAGTTTTCCCTGTTTAAATGTTGCAGAACCACCAGTCCCAGGGCCACCTGCAGGAAATCTTTTACTCATATTTACGGAGCCATTATAGCCGTTATCTAGCTTTTTGTTGGTTATGATGTTAATAATCCCGGCAATACCTTCGGCATCATACTTTGCCGGTGGATTGGTTATGACTTCTATATTCTGAATACTTGAAGCGGGCATACTTTTCAAAATTTCTTTGGCGTTTCTTTCCATCATGCTGGATGGCTTTCCATTTATCAGAATTTTATAATTCGCATCACCTTTTAACAGAATGTTATCATCACCGTCAACTGAAATTAGTGGAACTTTCCTCATTATTTCCATCACATTGCTGGTTTTGCTTTCAGGATCAGCCTGAAGATCGTACGATATCAGGTCGACTTCCTGTTTAATGATCGGTTTATCTGCCAAAACAATTACTTCTTTCAGCTGGTTGTTTTTTGTGCTTAAATGGATCGTGCCCAGGTCTGTGGTTGCAGGTGCTTCATCCAATTTTAGTTTTATCGTTTTTGTCTGGTATCCAACCGAGATCAGCGTAAGTAAATAATTTCCCGCTTTAATGTCAGAAATGATAAATGTTCCATCAGACTTGCTCAATGTTGATTTAATCGGAATATTTTGTTCTGTTTTTAATCCTATAGTTATGTAATCAAGAGTTTCTTTTGTAAGAGAATCAACAGCAATTCCTTTTACAGTATTAAGTGCTGTTGTTATGGTTTGTGCTTGCAGATTAAAGTTGAGACAAAAGAGGAGTAGTAATAATTTTAATTTCATTGTTTTCACATCTTCAGGAAATCTAATTCCTTGTTCTAAATTGTTCTGAATGATGAAGCAATGATACAGCAGCCAAAACCGCCCTGCTAATAAATGTGATGAGATAGGAGATAAATGTGATGAGTTTGCTTATTCTGCAGTTTTTTCGATAACAATAAACCTTAGTGTGGCTTCAGAAAATCAATATTTCGTTTTAGTCCGCTATACTTTGTTCTTTTAACCGCTGAGTTTTTGAATACTTTGTTAAATGTTTCTTCGGTAAGTTCATACCAGTCTGCCTGTTTAAGTCCGAGAAGGTCTTCATGCGGACTGAAATTCTGCTCAGTATGGAGTACTGAAAACTTATTCCAGGGACAAACATCCTGACAAATGTCACAGCCGAACATCCAATTTTCCATTTTTTCTCTGAATTCAGCTGGTAATTCATTTTTAAGCTCAATGGTCAGATAGGAGATGCATCGGCTTCCGTCGACCATGTAAGGGGATACAATGGCTTCAGTAGGGCATGCATCAATGCAGCGTGTACATGTCCCGCAATGATCCTTTGTTGGAATTACATCGTATTCGAGATCAAGATCAGTAATTAATTCGGCCAGAAAGAAAAATGAGCCAGTATTCTTATTGATCAGGTTACTATGTTTACCAACCCAGCCAATTCCTGCTTTTTTTGCCCAAACCTTGTCCAGAACAGGTGCTGAATCTACAAATGCCCGGCCATTTACCTCTCCAATTTTAGCTCTTATAGCCTCCATCAGGAGTTTTAGCTTATCTTTTATCACAAAGTGATAATCTTTGCCATAAGCGTATTTACTGATTTTCGGCGCACTTGAATCTTCCTGTTGCTGATCAGTAAAGTAATTCAGGGAAAGGGAAATAACTGAACGGGCACCATCTACAAGCTTTCGCGGATCCAGGCGCTTATCAAAATGGTTCTCCATATAACTCATTTCGCCATGGTACCCATTTTTTAGCCAGTTTTCAAGTCTTGGGGCTTCTTCTTCCAGAAATCCGGCTTTAGAAATACCGCAAAATTGAAATCCCAGTTTAAGGGCTTCAGTCTTTATGAATTTTGAATGTTTTGAATTACTGACCATTATTTAGTCCAAAGATAAGAATTAGAATACGTGCTTTATTGATTCAGAATCAGCATTGAGGACTATTATCATAGTTATTGGCCTTATGGTATAGCATTTGCACTAATCCTATCAAATAAATCATAAATTATGAAAACACATTTTCTAAAACTATCAGCACTGGCACTCAGTTTAATTGTTACTGCCGGAGCAAATGCTCAGGAGAAACCTGAGAGTCCTAAGCTTTTTGCTCCTTCATCAGCATTTAATACATGGTCTTTTGGTATCCATGCCGGCATACTTGCACCTACGGTTATCAATGGAATGAATGATTTTACGAACTGGAAAGCCGATATTGGATATGGCGCTACTTTGAAGAATCAAATATTACCGGCATTAGGTATTCAGGCAGATTTTTTAGCCGGAAAACTTAAGGCAGACAATAGCAGAAACTGGGGTAATGGATTGCCACCAGTAAGTGCGTTTGATTCATACGAAACCAAAGTTTCCTATTCAGCTAGTTTGAGTGCTAATTTAACTCTTGCAAATATTTACTGGATGAATCGTGTAAATGTCATCAGACCTTACATGACAGCAGGATATGGTATTATGGGTTATAAGCCTACTACTAAAACTAAAGCAGGAGTTGAAACCAAGTTTAATGCAGGTGAGAATGTGAAAGAAGCTTATTTACCAGTTGGGCTTGGAATAAAATTCGGTTTATCTAATTCTATTAATTTAGATATGGGTTATACGATGAATTTTGTGGATGGCGATAATCTTGATGGATATCGTGCAGGACCACAAAACGATAAGTTCTCTTATTCACATATCGGACTTGAGTTTAATTTAGGAAGCAAATCAAAAACTCCATTGTCAAGCTATAATCCGGTTGCCGCATTACAGGATGATTATATCACCAGAAATGCAGCACTTCAGGCAAGTCTTGATGCTGATAGAGCTAAGCATGCAGCGCATATGGAAGAGATGAATAAAGAAAGAATGCGCTTTTTGAATGATAGCGATAAGGATGGTGTTTCTGATTACTTTGATAAATGCCCGAACACACCGGTAGGAATACAGGTTGATGGTGCAGGTTGTGAAATTAAAGTAACTTCAACAACAACTGTTGTTAATCCTGTTCGTGTTGTAGTAACTGAAGAAGACAGAAGAATTGTCGCCGAAGCTATTCGTAATCTTGAATTTGATTTTGGAAAATCAACTTTACGTTCAACTTCATATCCAACCCTTAACAGAGTTGCTGATTTATTAAAATCTAAGGATTTCAGTCTTAAATTAGCAGGTCATACAGATAATGTGGGCAGCGATGCAGCAAATCTGAAATTGTCTAAAGACCGTGCTGAGTCAGTGAAATCTTACCTGGTAAGTCAGGGAGTTAATTCTTCACGTGTTGAAGCAATAGGTTATGGTGAAAGTCAGCCAATCGCAACAAATAAAACTGCGAAAGGTCGTCAGGATAACAGAAGAGTAGAATTTACTTTATACTAGAATCAATTATAATCCAAAAAAAGGGGCTGTCCATTCGGATCAGCCCCTTTTTTATTTGATTGTTTTATTGAAAAGTTCTAATGTTCTTCCCCATGCAAGCTTTGCAGCATCGGCATTATAGCGTTCACCACCGGTATCATTATTGAAGGCATGCTGAACTCCATCGTAAATAAAAAGCTGATAATCAATACCTGATGCTTTTAATGCGGCTTCATAAGCAGGAATTCCTGCATTGACACGTTCATCCATTCCTGCATAATGCAGAATTAATTTTGCTTTTATTTTTGGAACATCTGCCGCATCGGGTTGTCCGCCATAATAAGCGACCGCAGCATTGAGGGATGCTGAATTTACTGCAAGGAAATTGGCCATTCTGCCACCCCAGCAGAATCCTACACAAGCAGTTTTGCCATTGCTTTCTTTTCTGGATTTCAGATAGTCCAGCGCATTCAGGAAGTTATTCAGGTTTTTTGATGCATCTATCTTACTGAACATTCCCCTGGCATCGTCGGTATTTGCAGGTGTTCCGCCGAAAGGGGATAGGGCATCCGGCGCAAGAGCAATAAATCCTGCTTTAGCAACACGTCGTGCTATATCTTTTATATGAGGGTTTAAGCCACGATTTTCATGTATTACTACTACACTTCCAAATTTTCCTCTGCCTTTAGGACGTGCAAGATAACCCTTCATGGTACAATCATCGCCGGGATAGGAAATATCTTCAAGTATCAGGTCTTCATCCTGTTCAGAAACAGTTTCTGCATTTGCATAGCCCACCTCAAGTACAGAAAGTGCTGTCATAGCCATTGCTGCACTCCCTGTAAGCTTTACAAGGCGGTTCATAAACAACTTGCGGCTCAAGGGTTTATGAGTATACTCGTCGTAAAGATTAATGATTTTCTGATCCATATTGATTTATTTTATTCTTAAATATAAATCAATAATCGTATCAAAACAAGGTGTTGCTGCCTCCTGTTTTTATCCTGCCCAAATGTTTATAGGCTGCTTCTGTACATTCCCTGCCTCTTGAGGTACGCATGATATAGCCCTCCTGGATCAGAAAAGGCTCATATACTTCTTCAATAGTTCCTTCTTCTTCACCAACCGCAGTAGCTATGGTTTTAAGACCAACAGGCCCGCCTTTGAACTTATCGATAATAGTCAGCAGGATCTTATTATCCATTTCATCAAGACCATGCTCATCCACATTCAGAGCATTCAGAGCATATTTTGCAATGTCAGTATCGATATTTCCTGTGCCTTTTATCTGTGCGAAATCTCTGGTACGGCGCAGTAAGGCATTGGCGATACGGGGTGTACCCCGGCTTCTGCGGGCGATTTCATAAGATCCTTCATCAGAAATTTCTGTTTTGAGAATCTGTGCGGAGCGCTGGACAATGGTAGTTAATAATTTGGCATCATAGTACTCCAGCCGGCTGTTAATGCCAAAGCGGGCACGTAAGGGTGCTGTAAGAAGGCCTGAGCGGGTAGTAGCACCAACCAAAGTAAAGGGATTTAATGAAATCTGAACTGAACGGGCATTTGGGCCGGTTTCGAGCATGATATCGATCTTGAAATCTTCCATTGCTGAGTAGAGATATTCTTCTACCAGTGGACTTAAACGGTGGATTTCATCAATAAACAGGATATCGCCTTCTTCAAGATTGGTTAATAATCCGGCGAGATCACCAGGTTTATCCAGAACAGGTCCTGAGGTGATACGGATATTAACACCCATTTCATTGGCAATGATATGTGACAGGGTCGTTTTTCCTAATCCGGGAGGCCCATGCAGCAATACATGATCCAGAGCTTCACCTCGTTGTTTGGCTGCCTGAACGAATACACGAAGGTTCGCCAGAATTTTATGCTGACCTGTGAAGTCTTCAAAGACCTGGGGACGCAGAACTTTCTCGATCTCCCGTTCTACAGGTGATAAGTTCTCTTCTCCGGGATCAAGATGTTCATTCATAGGTTCTTATTATTTATTAGGATTCTGATTGAATGATTAATAGGTAGTAAATATAAATCTTATGTGCTTAATTTCTTAATATTCAGGTTAAAGCCCGGTTATTTATATTTCCTGAAAAAGCTGTTTAATTTGATTTGAATCACGCCCAAAAAAGCTTCCCTGAATATCTTCGTACTCATCTTAGAGGTGCCTTCAGTACGGTCGGTAAAGATAATCGGGACTTCCACGACATTAAAACCATATTTGATTGCAGTAAATTTCATTTCAATCTGGAAGGCGTAGCCGATAAACTTGATTTTATCCAGAGGTATGGTTGCAAGCACCACACGACGGTAGCATTTAAATCCTGCGGTTGCATCCTGAATATCGATCCTTGTGACCAGCCTGACGTACACGGAGGCAAAATAGGACATGAGTACTCTGCTCATTGGCCAGTTTACAACATTCACCCCTCTGATATACCTTGAACCGATAGCCAGGTCAGCGCCTCCAATACATGCAGTTTTTAAACGGATCAGGTCTTCCGGATTGTGCGAAAAATCTGCATCCATTTCAAAGATATACTCATAATTACGTTCAAGAGCCCATTTAAAGCCATGAATATAAGCAGTCCCAAGTCCGAGTTTGCCAGAACGCTCTTCAATATGAATCATACCCTCATATTCTTGCTGCAGACTTTTAACAATTTCAGCAGTACCATCGGGAGATCCGTCGTCAACAACCAGAATATGAAATACATCAGGCAGTGAAAATACCTTTCGAATGATATTTTCGATATTTTCCTTCTCGTTATAGGTGGGAATTATGACGATGCTGTCTGATAACACGAATACAGATTTGATTTGCGAATATACTGCTTTAAACGAAGAGAGAGATATTTCTGTATCTCTCTCTTCATTTTAATCTTGTAATAAAGCTCTATTCGGCTTTGGCTGTGGCCATGGTTTCTTTAGAAAAGTCTTCAGCTCCATGAGCAAGTCTTTTTAATGGCTTAAGAATGGCGATTACAATACCTCCGATAAGTGTGCAGAAAATCGCAATTCCGGTAAATATTTCGAGTTCGCCGGCAGTTTGTGACCATACACCAACCCATCCGGCTACGTAATTACCAAGTCCGGTAGCTGCGAAAAATACACCCATCATGATTGATGCATATTTCATTGGCGCAAGTTTGGTAATAAAGGATAATGCAACAGGGGAGGCACTAAGTTCACCAATTGTGTGGAACAGGTAGGCAAGAACCAGCCAGTACATCGCTGAAGCGCCATCATTTTGATATTGAAATGAAGCTGCAGACATAAATAAAAATCCCCAGCCCATAATGATCACACCGATTGCGATCTTGAAGATCGAGGAAGCTTCCTTACCACTTCTTTTCCGGTTAAACCAGAAGGCCGCTACAGGAATACCCAGGGTGATTATGAAGAAAGAGTTTACCGACTGAAACCAGGTTGCAGGGACTGTCCAGTTCAGGAATTCAATCATACGATTAGTTTTCTCTGATGCATACAGGTTCATTAATCCTCCGGCCTGTTCAAAGGCACCCCAGAATACAATAATCATTAAAAAGGAAAGCAACATGACTTTTACCCGGTCTTTTTCAATACTTGTAAGTGGTTTTGAGATAATTGCCTGATCAGCAGCTGATAATTCTGTGGTTGCTTCACCTACACCTTTAAGATATTTATGGCCAGCCATAAATATGACAAGTCCCAAGGCCATTCCTATTCCTGCTAGTCCGAATCCATAATGCCAGCCCATTGTTTCACCTACATATCCAATAATGATACCTGCTAAAAAAGCTCCGGTATTAATACCAATATAGAAAATTGTAAAGCCCTTATCTCGACGGTCATCACCTTTAGGGTACAGACCACCAACCATCGTCGAAATATTAGGTTTTAAACATCCTACACCCGCAATGATAAGCCCTAATCCGATGTAAAAAGTAATTAATGACTGGAATGCAAGAATACTGTGCCCTGCTACCAGAAGTAAGCCACCAAGGATTACTGCCTTTTTCTGTCCGATCAATTTATCTGCCAGGATTCCCCCCGGGATTGAGGATAAATAGACAAGGAAAGTATAAATACCGTACAGCTTTAAGGCTTCACTACTTGTCCATCCAAATCCGGGGTTCTCACCATTTACTGACGAAACAAGAAATAATACGAGCAGGGCTCTCATTCCATAAAAACTGAATCTTTCCCACATTTCTGTAAGAAAAAGTACATATAACCCTCTTGGGTGTCCAAAAAGCTGTTTTTGCTGTATTTCCATACGTTTTGATAAAATAATTGATTGTTTAGAATTTATAATTGGATAAAGTCTTACTCTTTAATTGGTTAAAAAGGAGTAAAAAGTTCAATTATAATTAAAATTTACTAAAATTGCCCACTTATAATATTTGTAACAAATAAAATCCCTATCAATGATCAAAGAAATTCCATTAATTACGAATGATGCTGTTGTTCTGGGGATTTTAATGAGTATTCTGGGATTAGTATTCTGGTCTTCTCAAAGTGGTCTTATATTCTTTAAAAAGCTTTATTCCGTTATTCCTCCAATATTGCTTTGCTATTTTCTTCCGGGTATTCTAAATTCTGCGGGTATTATTTCCGGTACTTCATCCGGATTATATGCAATGGCTTCCCGATATCTTTTGCCAGCAAGTCTGGTATTATTTACCCTTAGCCTTGATCTGAATGAAATCTGGAAATTGAGAAAGAAAGCCGGTTTGATGTTTATCACAGCTTCATTCAGTATCATAATTGGCGGACCATTAGCTGTGTTGATTGTGTCTTTATTTGCACCTGAAATAGTTGGTGGAGAGGGAGCGGATGCCGTGTGGAGAGGGTTGAGTACCGTTGCCGGTACCTGGATTGGTGGGGGAGCGAACCAGGCTGCTATGTTTGAGATATTCAAGCCGAGTGCAGACCTTTTTTCTGCCATGGTAGCTCTGGACGTATTTGTTAGCTATGCCTGGATGGCCCTTTTGTTATATGGAGCAGGGAAGAACGATAAGATCAACCAATTTTTAAAAGCCGATGATCAGTCGGTTACCGAAATAAAGGATAAGATTGAAGCCTATCAGTTAAGTATTATGAGGATTCCTAAGATGGAAGATATTCTTATGATTCTTGGAATCGGGTTTGGGGTTACCGGTATTGCCCATCTGGGAGCTGATACAATTGCACCATGGGTTACAATTAATGCGCCTTATCTAAGTACTTTCAGCCTTACATCTGGTTTTTTCTGGCTTGTTATTATAGCAACTACCTTGGGAATGATATTATCATTTACAAAGATGAGGAATCTGGAAGGTGCCGGAGCATCCCGGATAGGGAGTGTTCTTTTATATGTTCTGATTGCTACTATTGGGATGCAAATGAATGTGATGGCCATTTTCAGGAATCCGGGAATTCTGCTCATAGGCTTGGTCTGGATATTGATTCATGCAATTATTTTATTCATTATAGCCAAGATTACAAAGACGCCTTTCTTTTTTGCAGCGGTTGGCAGTATGGCTAATATTGGCGGACCGGCATCAGCTCCGGTTATAGCAAGTGCCTTTCATCCTTCGCTGGCTCCGGTAGGGGTATTGCTTGCTGTATTCGGTTATGTTATTGGTACTTACGGGGCTTATGTTTGCGGATTGATGATGCAGGCGGTTTCGCCGTAGCTACCTGTTATCTGTTATCTGTTACCTGTTATCTGTTATCTGTTATCTGGTGCGGGTTAATTGCTTTATTTGTCAACTGTCAACTATCAATTGTCAATTACCCTTCATTTTCTTCGGGTCATTGAAATTATCATCCTGATCTGTTGGTGTGTTTTTAAGTTCCAGATCCTGTACAAATTTCCATCTCCCGTTTACAAGGCGGTAGCCATCGTATGAGAAATCAGGACCATAGAGTTCAAATCTTCCCTTTAATTTGGGATCGGGTGGGGCGAGATGGTCGAAAACAACTGTACTTATCGATGGCTCATAGTTTAGTAACATCGATGCGCGACGGTCGTACTCAAAGATTGCACGTTTTTTATTGGGCTGCTCTTTGTCACCATCGAATACAGGCATCCCGAAATAGGCTTTACCATCCTTGAAATACAGGATTTCGATTACTTTCTTAGTTGACCTGATTGTATTGCCCTTCCAGCCAAGTAATACATAATAAGGAGTTTGAACATTATTCAGAACTGATATAATACGGTAATACTGAGCACCATACCACTTATCAGGTGTAGTGATAGTATCAGCGCTGTTCTTTATAGCAGGGGTATAATCAACCAGCGGAAACATTTGCAGCTTACCATCAGGGTTATTCATTTGTATGGTGCCATAATAACGGTAGCTGCCATCATTATTCATCACATGCCAGCTAAAGATTCTGAATCTTTTATCTGAAGATGACTGAATAGAAATTGTCTTTAGTGAATCGAAAGAAAAATTGAAAGAATAGGGTGTTTTTAACGTATTAACTAAGGTTTTAATGAATTTGTAATTGGCATTGTAACGTTCCGGTTCAATACTGTCATTGATCATTTTATAACTTAGAACCTGCAGACTATCCTGAAGATTCAGCATAGTCTGCTTGTTTTTATTACTGTCAGAATGCTGAGCTTCAGCATTTCCAGAAGTAAAGATTAACAATCCGAAAATTATAAAAAGATGTCTCATTATCTTCTATTGCATATTTTCAATGATGATCGCACTTGCTCCGCCACCTCCATTACAGATGCCGGCAACACCAATCTTTCCACCATTCTGCTGAAGAACATTCAGCAAGGTGACTACTATCCGGGCACCCGATGCACCGAGAGGATGTCCCATTGAAACTGCTCCTCCATTTACGTTAACTTTGGCCGGATCGAGTTCAAGAATTCGGTTATTTGCTACGGAAACCACTGAAAATGCTTCATTGATCTCATAAAAATCTACTTCAGAAGCTTTGATTCTGGCACGCCCCAATGCTTTGGGAATGGCTTTTGACGGTGTGGTAGTAAACCATTCAGGAGCCTGCTGGGCATCTGCGTAGGATATAATCCTGGCTAAGGGTTTAAGGCCCAATTCATGGGCTTTTGCTTTACTCATAAGTACCAGAGCTGCGGCACCATCGTTTAAAGTGGAAGCGTTTGCAGCTGTTACGGTACCATCCTTTTTAAAAACAGGTTTAAGGGAAGGAATTTTATCAAATTTAACTGCATTGATCTCTTCATCATGCTCAATCAGGCTTACTTCCCCTTTTCGGTCCTTTATTTCGACAGGTACTATCTCATTTTTAAATTTACCGTTTGCCTGTGCTGATTGTGATCGTTTATAGGATTCTATTGCGAATGCATCCTGGTCCTCACGGCTGATATTACATTCTGTTGCGCAAAGTTCTGCTGCAGAACCCATGTGATAATCATTGTAAACATCCCACAAGCCGTCCTTTACTAGTCCGTCAATGATTTGTCCGTTGCCCAGCCGGTAGCCATTTCTTGCTTTATCCAGATAATAAGGCACATTGCTCATGCTTTCCATTCCGCCGGCAATAACAACATCATTCTCTCCCAATGCAATACTCTGGGCAGCTATCATAATTGCCTTGGTGCCTGATGCGCATACTTTGTTAATTGTAGTTGCTGGTAGATCAGGTAAGCCTGCAAATTTTGCTGCCTGGGTAGCAGGTGCCTGCCCGAGATTAGCTGATAAAACATTTCCCATAAATACTTCCTGTACCTGATCTGACTTGATACCTGCACGTTCAACAGCAGCTTTGATTGCAGCAGCGCCCAAAGCGCTTGCGGAAAGGCTGGAAAGTGAGCCTCCGAAACTCCCTATAGGAGTTCTTACTGCCGAGATTATATATACTTCATTCATTTTTATCTTGTTTTGGTTAGCAGGCGCAAGTTAAGAAATTAAGCTCAACAGAAATAAACGCATAATTATTCCTGTGCTTAGATGTTCTATTTTAAATTCATGATAAATCAACACATTCAGAGATGTTCCCTGCTGATTTCATCGTTTTTTTACCATAGATTTAACGTAATGATCATATAAATGTTTTGCTTAATCATATTGAATAGAGATATTTAACAAATGAAAAGATCTTTTTATCCCGGACATATATCAGCAATCCTTTTATTGTTATTGATGGCAGGATGCTCATCAAAGCCCTATACGTTTTTCCAAATGGCAGATACCCAGTTTGGTTTTTTCAATGCCAATAAAGAATTCAGCAGGGAAACCGTTAACATGGAAAAGGCAATTGCTGAGTCGAATCGTTTAAAACCTGCTTTCGTTGTAATCTGCGGTGATTTGGTTAATAAGCCTGGCGATCTTGCACAGATAGCAGAATATAAAAGAATTGCGTCTAAGTTAGATCCCTCTATTAAATTATATAGCGTTTCAGGCAATCATGATGTCGAAAATGTTCCAACAACTGCGAGCCTGAAACTGTATAAGCAGCATTTTGGTGAGGACCGTTATACTTTCCGTTCCGGTAATATGCTTGGAATAATAATTAATTCTTCATTGATCAAAGACCCCTCACTGGCGCCTGCCGAAGCCGCAGCACAGGAAACCTGGTTGAGAACTAACTTAGAAAATGCTAAAAAATCAGGAGCAAAGAACATCATGGTATTTATGCATCATTCATTGTTCCTGAAAGACCAAAATGAACCGGATGAGTATTTCAATATTAATACAGAGCGTCGCAAAATGTATCTTGAATTATTTAAACAATATGGTGTAAAACAGGTTTTTGCGGGCCACTATCATCGTAATTCTTATGGAAAAGCTGGTGATTTGGAAATGATTACTACAGGGCCTGTTGGCAGGCCGCTTGGCGCCGACAGTTCAGGATTCAGAATTGTAAATGTAAAAGGGAAAATTGTAGACCATCATTATTATGCTCTAGACTCTCTTCCCGAAAAACTCCGTTTTCAAAAGAAATAATTTATACGGTGCCCGCTAAAAGAAATGTATGATTTAGGCAACATTTTTGTTGAGTACTTAATCTGACCTGATACTTTCCTTATTTTGGCACAAGAGGAGCGTTTTAGATTTTCTAATTTTTTCAACTCAGCCTTAAAATGATCTTAGATACTTACCATATTTTAATTGTTTTATGTATCGTAACGATCATATCCTATATTTTCAATATCATTTCAGACCGTTTGAAAGTACCCTCTGTCATATTGTTAATTGTTTGTGGGATGATCCTGAAAGTCGTTGGAGACCAATATCAAATGAACTTTCTGGTTCCAAGGACAGTTCTCGAATTATTGGGAGTTATTGGATTAATAATGATTGTTCTGGAAGGTGCTCTTGACCTTAAAATTACTCCGGATAAAAAGAAGCTGATAATCAGGTCATTACTAAGTGCAGTATCTGTTCTGTTTATAACGACAATTGCGATTGCTGATATTTTACATTTTGCCTTTGAAATTCCATTTAAACAGGCATTGCCTTATGCTGTTGCGATGGGGGTAATCAGCAGTGCAATTGCAATTCCAAGTGTCAATAATCTGAGTGCAGATAAGCGGGAATTTATAATTTATGAATCCACTTTTTCTGATATCCTGGGAATTATGTTATTCAATTATGTGATTTCAGATAAATTATTATCGCTTAATACAGGTCTTGTGTTTGTTTGGAATCTGGTTTTAATAAGTCTCATTTCGATTATTTGTACAGTTTTGGTATTGGTTTTATTAAAATATTTGAAAGGGCACATTAAGGTCTTCCTAATTCTTTCTATTCTGATTTTAGTTTATTCATTATCCAAGCAATGGCATTTGCCATCCCTGTTTTTTATTCTGGTATTTGGTCTGGTTTTAAATAATGCAGAACCCTTTCTTAAAGGCTGGATTGCAGGATTTCTGAACCCGGCAAAATTAAACAGTGTGAATCGCGAACTAAAAGGGATGACTGCTGAACTTGCATTTCTTATTCGCACTTTCTTTTTTTTATTGTTCGGCTATAGTATAGATCTGTCATTAATCATTTCAGTGCCGGTAATAATAACCGGCAGCATTATTATTTTGGTGATTTTGCTGATACGCTATGTATTTTTGCGCTATATCTCAAAGACGAATGTTTTTCCGGAGCTATTCATCGCTCCAAGAGGTTTGATCACAGTTATTCTATTTTACAGTATTCCAGTACAGTTAACTTCTGATAAATTTAATGAGGGAGTGCTTTCCTTTGTGATTTTGGTTTCGGGACTTATCCTGATGCTGGGAATCCTTTTCTCAAAGCAAAAGTTTAAAGTCGAAAATGAGCTGCAGGCCTATTAGTTATAAATTGACATAATTACCCGGGGTGATACCTATCTGCTCACTATAATACGTTTATAGGTCATTATATGACCCAGGTGGAGTCCTTCATGAAATGGTAAAAAGCCAAGTGCATCTTCAATAGAATTGATTTGTATGCCCATACTGGTAGTCCATGCAGGATAATTTTGAAAGGTATTTTTTTCGAGATCTGCTTCAAAATGATCCAGACTGCTGAAAAGGAGGGACCTTATCTTTTCAATTTCTTCAGCATGAATCTCACGCTCAGGCCGGGAGCCATTTTTGAATGAATTGAAAAATTCCTGTTCTATATTTAGCTCGAGTTTTCCGCGAAGGTAAAATATTCCTTCCTGGGCAGCGATCAGGTGTCCCAGATTCCAGATAATATTATTGTTGAATCCTTCGGGAATTCTATTCAATTCGGGAATGCTTAGTCCGCTGATAATTTCCAGTGCTTTGGATCTTGTTTGTCTGATTAAATCTATTTTTGAATTCATCTATTACGGTTTTGATTTCGAAATTAAGTATTCTTTACAAAATCAGATGATGTATTTATTTAATAATAGATTATCTGATTTTGCATTTGCGAAATGGTAAAATCTGTCTGCTTTTTTACCTCAGCCATCTGTAAATTAAGTTTGAACTGATTCCTCATAATTAGTGTATTATTATGTTTTTTAGTCCAGAATGATGATATTCATCTAAAATGAGACGAGTAAATGTCAGTTCTGAATTTGATGCAATCATTATAGGTTCGGGCCCTAATGGCTTGTCGGCAGCAATTACTTTGCAGCAGGCCGGACTTTCTGTTCTGATCCTGGAGGCAAAGGATTCAACAGGAGGAGGATTAAGATCTGCAGAACTCACTTTACCAGGATTTCTGCATGATATCTGTTCTGCGATTCATCCGCTTGCGGCAGGTTCTCCCTTTTTTAATTCCTTACCCCTTGAGCAGCACGGACTTGAATATATTTATCCTGGGTTGGCGGCAGCTCATCCC
Source organism: Pedobacter sp. (assembly GCA_036676565.1). Taxonomy (GTDB): domain Bacteria; phylum Bacteroidota; class Bacteroidia; order Sphingobacteriales; family Sphingobacteriaceae; genus Daejeonella. The sequence continues at coordinate 86,873 of JAKFCP010000006.1, read as the reverse complement.
TTTGATGATGGAACTGCGGCGGCTTTAAGTGGTAGTGTTGAAGAGACTGCTGAAACCCTTGGGATTGACAGAGAATCTTATATCAACCTGTTAAAGCCGCTGGTCAAAAACTGGCCCGGCATGGTGAAAGATCTACTGGGACCTTTACATTTTCCAAAACATCCCATAGATATGGCTGCTTTTGGTCTGAATGCTTTGCGTTCTGCAACATCACTTGTACGGAAATTTAAAACTAAAGAAGCGAGAGGTTTATGGGCCGGTATGTCAGCTCATTCACTGCAACCATTAAGTAATTTAGGTACTTCAGCCTTCGGACTGGTCTTAATGGCTACCGGACACCTAAAAGGCTGGCCATTGCCTAAAGGTGGATCCAGGGTAATTGCTAACGCACTTGTTTCCTACTTTCTTTCAATAGGTGGAAAAATAGAAACTGGTATGCCTGTTCGATCAATGAAGGATATACCAGCATCTACTGTTGTTCTCTTTGATCTTACTCCGAAACAGATTCTTGAAATAGCAGGGGAGAGTTTTTCTTCCATATATACCTGGCAGTTAAGTCGATACCGTTATGGAATGGGAGTTTTTAAGATAGACTGGGCTTTGGACGGGCCAATTCCTTTTACTGCTCCCGAATGTCGTAAAGCCGGTACTGTACATCTTGGAAATACTTATGAGGAGATAGCAAAAGGAGAAGAAATGACAAATGCAGGTGTATTACCAGAAAAGCCATTTGTTCTTCTGGCTCAGCAAAGTTTGTTTGATTCCCTGCGTGCCCCTGAAGGTAAACATACGGCATGGGCATATTGCCACGTGCCTAATGGATCTGAAAAGGACATGACTAATGCCATTGAAAATCAGGTGGAGCGTTTTGCTCCTGGTTTTAAAGATCTGATTCTCGCAAAGCATACGATGAATACCAGGGAGATTGAAGCATATAATCCCAATTATATTGGTGGAGATATCAATGGAGGAGTTATAGATATAGGTCAGCTATTTACCCGGCCAGCCCTCAGAACTTCTCCATACCGTACTTCTTCCAGAGGATTATATATTTGTTCTTCATCTACCCCTCCGGGTGGTGGAGTACACGGGATGTGTGGTTATAATGCTGCTAAACAAGCACTTAAGGACATTTTTAATATCAAAATTACATTATAAATTTTATGTCAGAACAGAAAAAAATTGTAATTCATGAGGACTGGACTGTTGTAATACTGGGTGCACTGATTATTATCCTTTCAATAGGAGGACTAATTTTAGAAGTCCCGGCTTTCGGCTGGAGCAATTCCGGCGAGCTTTTCGGGAAGGTACTCTCAGCCAGTAATCTGAGTCTCATTTTTATCCAGTTCATATTTGTATTGGTCGTAGCTGCAATAGGTGCATTTTTAACAGGAAAGCCATTTAAACATTTTTTATTTGGTTTTCCATTGGTCTATCTGATCACCATCATTGCTTTAATACTTGCAGGGAATAGTCAGGTCAAATCTTTTAATTTGGAGGCAGTTATTTTTAGTTTGGGCTTAGGACTGATCATCAGTAACTTTTTTAAGATGCCTGAATGGCTTCGTTCATCACTTTCGACCGAATTGTTTGTTAAAATCGGGCTGGTGTTACTGGGAACCAGTGTCATCTTCTCTGATGTATTAAAAGCAGGCTCACTCGGACTTATTCAGGCTTTGGCAGTGGTATTATCGGTATGGTATTTTGCGTTTTGGTTGTGTAAGAAGCTGAAAATAGACGATGAACTCACAATGATGATCTCAAGTGCTGTTTCTATCTGTGGTGTTTCGGCTGCTATTGCAACCTCTGGAGCAATAAAAGGAGATTCGAAAAAGCTTTCTTATGTAATTTCAATGGTATTAATCACCGCTATTCCAATGATGATCTTCATGCCCATGGTTGCCAAATATTTTGATTTGTCGCAGGAAGTGACCGGTGCATGGCTTGGGGGTAGTATAGATACCACAGGTGCTGTTGTGGCTTCAGGCTCATTAGTAGGGGAAACCGCATTAAAGATCAGCACCATTGTTAAGTTCTCCCAAAATGTCCTTTTGGGTTTGGCAGCTTTTGCAATCTCCGTTTACTGGACTTATACCAAACACCCAAAAGCTAATGAGTCGGATGGTAAGCCAGGCCTCAAAGTCATCTGGGAGCGTTTCCCGAAATTCGTTTTAGGCTTTCTTGCAGCTTCACTATTGTTCTCATTTATAGTGAGTCCTGAGGTCAGTTCCTCTGTAAAAGGAAGTCTTAAAAACCTGCAGGGTTTATGGTTTGCTTTGGCTTTTACCAGTATCGGTCTTGAAACCAATTTTGCCGATCTTTTTAATAAACAGAGTAAGAAACCTTTTTACGCTTTTTTGATTGCTCAGGGCTTCAATGTGATTGTAACCTTAATTATTGCTTTGATTCTTTTTTGAGTTTAAATTTATAGGCCAACATAATTTCGTGACTTCCTGAATTGAATTCTATCAATTTTGTTATGCTCCGGTCATAAGAATATCCCATACTGATCTGTGGTGTAATATTTACTTCCAGTATCGCCCCAATTGCTTCACTGATGCGATATTGCAAACCCACTGAAAACCGGTCTTTTATCCACATATTCGCGTTCAGATCCAACCTTGCCGGCGAGCCCTGCATACCCCTGAGCAGAAAAGAGGGGGTCAGTTTAAAATCTTCACCGAGGCGGAATTCATATCCGGAGGTCAGGAAAATGTTTAAGTGTTGCCTTGAAACGAGCCCATCAGAGCTTTCATCATAATCAGTTCTAAGCCTGTTTCTTAAAAGATGTGGAACTGAGAAGCCAACATAGAACTTTTCGGTATTATAATATGCACCTGTTCCAAAATTCAGGAATACTTCATTTATGTTTTGAGAAAATGCCTGATCCTGCCCCTGAGTCCCCAATTTGACTGAATTCAAATCAGCTTTAATATGCGATGCTCCCCCCTGTAAGCCAAAGGCCAGGGTGGAGGCAGAGAAGTTTATCCGATAAGAATAACTCACAAATGCACCATTAAGATTTGTTATTCCCATTTGATAATTAAATGCCTGAATACCCAAGCCAATCTTATTATTTCGTAATGGTCCATCGTAAGATACTGTTTTGGTTACAGGAGCGCCTTTTATCCCGACCCATTGGGTACGAAACAAAGCAGAAGCGCTGCTGATACCCCTGCTACCTGCATAAGCCGGATTAATTGCCAGTTTGTTGAACAGATACTGGGAATACATGGCATCCTGCTGACCTAACACACTCAATTGACACAGTATTAAGGAAAAAAGAATAATAATTCTTTTCATATGGGGTTCCTATCGGGTTATAGTAATAAATGAAGCATAATTTTCATTATTGTTTCTTTTGCTAACGATATAGTAATATGTTCCGCTAGGAATTTCCTTTCCTGAATAGTTTCTTTGATTATTTAATCCTGACCAGTCATTCTTATAATTTGTATTTTTATAAACCAGTGCCCCAAGTGAATTAAATACCTGCAGGCTGATTTGCTCATTGTCCAGATTTTCTATAATGAACATATCATTAACGCCATCACCGTTCGGGGAGAATCCTTCGGGGATACGTACCGTTACCTTTTCAAGCATTACAATTGTGGCAAGACTTTCATCCGGAATGCCATTGTTATCGGGATCCGGATTAGTTCCTGTTGTTGAAATATCTTCTGCTAATTTCCCATCGGGGTCGGTCGCATTCGCTTTTGCCGAATTATAATATGGACCCATTATATCCTCATACGGAGTTACTTTAATAGTAAATTGAATTGTATCAGTCTCACCTGCTGGCAGCGTATTATCTGATTTTAACAGATTACTATTTACTCTGCCATCATAGGCTGAACTGGGTACGAGAATTCCTTTTGAAGTGGAAGGAATGCCCTGAATAGTGAATTGGGTTGGAAAAGGGAAGCTTTTGGTTAAATCATCAGTTACCTGTAAATTCTTCAACGCTAAGTTTCCATAATTCCTTACAGTTATTTTATAAGTTAAGATATTGCTATTTAAGCCATCCAGCTGCCTCATTGGAGTAGTTGCAGCTTTTGCTATACCTAATAACTGGCTACCAGTTACAACAATAGAAACAGTAGCCGTATCACAAAAAATTGGAAATTCATTATCACATGCACTATACGTAAAACTATCCCTGCCTGTAAAATTACTGTTAGGAGTATAGGTAAAGCCACCACCGGAATTCAGGCTGAGTATACCATTGGCAGGGGATCTGAGAAGTGTAGCGGTAAGCGGGTTATTATCCGGATCAAAATCATTCTTGAGAACTCCAACCGAACTTGAAACCACTAAAGGAGTGTTCTTAATTGTTGTATAGCTGTCATTAGAAGCTACCGGAGGGCGATTTATGATGTTAACGGTGATTTTTACGCTATTACTGTATATCGGCGGGCAAATCCCTGAAGTCACCTTTCTTCTGAAATAGGTAGTTTTTGCGAGCATAGGCGGACTATAATTCTGCTCTGAATTGATACCAGCAGCGGGTACAAAGCCTGATGTGTCACTTAATGTGCTGCTTTCCCATAAATATATTTTTTTGCTATCTCCTCCTTCAGGAACCGAACCATTTATTTTGTTTGGTTTATTATCCGATGAAATTGTCTGATCACCCGATATTGTATTATTTTTCAAAGGCTGGGAAACAGTAATTGTAATTGTATTACTGAGGTATACACAGTTTCCGGAAATTACCTCGCGCTTGAAATCGGTTGTCTTTGTAAGTACTCCGGGATTATAATCTTTTGACGTTGCCCCTATGATAGGCATGCAAGTGCTTTCTGCTGTCGCAAACTTCCACTGATAGGTATAGTCTCCACTTCCCCCATCCGGAGTGCTTCCTGTAATCAATCCAGGCTCGGCACTTTCACAGAAGGTTAATATGGAAGGTCCAATGATTGTATTATTGCTTAAGGCAGGTGTGACTGTAATCTTTACAATATTACTTGCAATTGGGGCAGAACTGGAGCCCTGGGAGCTTACCAGTCTTTTATACCAAGTGGTCTGACTTAAGTTCCCCGGTGTATAATCAATATTAGTAGCTCCTTCAATATCGTAAAAACCAGTATTCGGCCCTAAGCTTGATTTCTGCCATTGATAAGTGTAAATACCGCTTCCTCCGGTAGCCGCCGCCGTTTGAATCAATGGAGCTGTTATTCCTTCACAAATAAGTTGATCGTTGCCAATACTTCCTGCCAGAAGTGGAGCAGTTTCAGTACTTACTGTTACCAGATAGTTCGTAGTAGATGCATCTGCTGCAGTAACGGTATAAGTGACCGGACTATTAAAATTATTAGCTGTTTTTCCGCTGGTCTGTAATACTCCGCCTACACTGACAGATGCTCCTGTAGTAGTAAAACTTGCTATTAATGTTGTAAGATTTGTACCATAAGAGAGCCTCACAGTTATCGATTTTGCACTTTCATTGACTGCTCCATTTCCCATAATAGTAAAAGCTGTGATTGATTTGGCTGGATTTTTTGCCACATTTACCGATACCACATAGGTTTGGGTTGAAGCATCAGCCGCAGTAACAGTATAGATCAGAAGGCTGCTAAAGTTATTGACAGTTTTACCACTGATTTGCGTTACTTCACCCACTTTAACGGATACCCCGGTTGTAGTAAAAGTCGCCACCAGAGCTTTAACATCAGTACCAAATGGCACTGAAACAGTAATCGTTTTTGCATTCTCATTCACTATTCCGGACCCCAAGATGCTAAAGGCTGTGATCGCTTTTGCACTACTAGCCGTAAGACTGACCCTTACGACATAATCCTGGGTAGATCCATCTGCCGCAGTAACGGTATAGGTTATCGGGCTACTGAAATTATTGGCTGTTGTCCCACTGATCTGTGTTATTCCACCCACTTTGACCGTTGTGCCTGTAATTGTAAAATTTGGAATCAAAGCAGACAGGTTTGTACCGTAAGGTAAAATCACGGAAATAGTCTTCGTACTTTCATTTACCGTGCCATTACCATTTATTGTAAATGCTGTAATTGCCTTAGCCGGATTAGCAGCTGTATTTACTGTTATAGAATAATTTTGGGAGCTGCCATCTGCTGCTGATACAGTATAAATTAGGGGATTACTAAAGTTATTGACAGTTGTTCCGCTGATTTGTGTTACCCCACCCACTTTGACGGATACACCTGTGGTCGTAAAACTTGCTGTCAATGCACTTAGGTTTGTGCCAAAAGGCAGGGTCACAGAAATAGACTTTGTGGTTTCATTGACAGTACCGTTCCCTAGAATAGTGAACGAAGTGATAGCTTTACTTGTAATCTGTGCCACATTTACTGTAACCATATAACTTTGGGTGGAACCGTCTAAAGCCGTAACAGTGTAGTTTACCGGGCTGCTGAAATTATTGATGCTTGTTCCACTGGTTTGTGTTACTCCGCCTACTTTGACTGATGCACCTGTACTTGTAAAGCTAGCTGCCAATGCAGTTAGGTTTGTCCCGTAAGGCACAGTCACGGAAATGGTTCTTGTACTTTCATTGACAGTTCCGCTTCCGAGTATAGTAAATGCAGTAATCGATTTACTTGTATTACTTGCCACGCTTACCGTAACCACATAATCTTGTGTGGATCCGTCTGAAGCTGTAACGGTATAGGTTACCGGGCTGCTGAAGTTATTAGTTGTGATTCCGCTGCTCTGTGTTAGCCCGGCTACCTTGACAGATACTCCGGTTGTGGTAAAACTTGCTGCCAATGCAGTAATATTTGTACCATATGGCAGGGTTACTGCAATGGTCTTTGCACTTTCGTTGACTGTGCCATTTCCCAGAATAGTAAAAGATGTGATTGCTTTTGCCGTATTTGCAGCTACAGTTACCGTGACAACATAATTCTGTGTTGAGGCATCTGCTGCAGTAACAGTATAAGTTACCGGGCTGCTGAAATTATTTATGGTTGTTGAACTGATTTGTGTTATTCCACCCACTTTGACAGATGCTCCTGTGGTCGTAAAACTTGCCGCCAATGCAGTAATGTCTGTCCCGTAGGGCAAAGTCACAGCAATGGTCTTTGCACTTTCGTTGACAGTCCCATTTCCCAGAATAGTAAAAGCTGTTATTGCTTTTGCCGGATTAGCAGCTACAGTTACAGTGACTACATAATCCTGAGTTGTTCCATCTGCCGCAATAACGGTATAGGTTACCGGACTGCTGAAATTATTGGCTGTGGCTCCGCTGGTCTGTGTTACTCCGCCAATTTTGACCGATGCTCCTGTAGTGGTAAAGCTGGCTACCAGCGCCGTTGGGTCTGTACCAAATGGAACAGTTACGGCAATGGTCTTTGCACTTTCATTGACTGTGCCATTGCCAAGAATGAGAAATGCAGTTATTGCTTTGGCTGGATTTGCGGCTAGAGTGACGGTAACCACATAATCCTGTGTGCTGGCATCAGCAGCAGTAACGGTATAGGTTACCGGACTGCTGAAATTATTGATTGTAGTTCCGCTGGTTTGTGTTATTCCGCCAACTTTGACCGAAGCTCCGGTTGTAGTGAAAGAGGCTACCAGTGCACTAACATTTGTACCGTATGGCAGGGTCACAGTAATAGTCTTTGAGCTTTCAGTAACTATACCATTGCCAAGTATTGTAAATGCAGTAATTGCCTTAGCCGGATTAGGGGCTACTGTTACAGTAACCACATAATTCTGTGTTGTGGCATCTGCGGCGGTAACGGTATAGGTTACCGGACTGCTGAAGTTATTGATTGTAGTTCCGCTGGTTTGTTCAATGCCTCCCACTTTTACGGATACCCCGCTTGTACTAAAACTAGCTGTCAGAGCACTAACATTTGTACCGTAAGGCAGAGTTACTGCAATGGTTCTGGCAGTCTCATTTACTGTACCGTTACCCAAAATGGTGAAAGCAGTGATTGATTTAGAGGGATCAGGGGCCACAGTAACGGTGACTATATAATCCTGAGTCGTGCCATCGGCAGCAGTAACGGTATAGGTTACCGGGCTGCTGAAGTTATTGGCTGTAGTTCCACTGGTCTGGCTCACCCCGCCAATTTTAACAGATGCTCCTGTTGTAGTGAAGGATGCTACCAGTGCTGTAACAGCGGTTCCGCAGGGCACAGTCACGGCAATAGTCTTTGCACTTTCATTGACCGTACCGTTACCCATAATGGTGAAGCTGCTTATTGCTTTAGCCGGATCAAGTGCTCTGGTGACGTTTATGGTATAGGTTTTGTCGCTTTTACCTCCTTCACTGACTACAATAACGATAGCTTTTTGTACTCCTGCTGTTAAGGCTATAGCTGCTGAAGCTGTTTCGCTGCTCACGATCGTCCCATCGACAGTGATGGTGCCTGTGCCGGTAGGAGTGACGGTGATGCTGCTGACCGCATACTGGACTGTTACCCCAGTGTAGGTATAGGTTCCGGAAGAGAAGGTATAATTTGAGGGACTGCCGCTCAGGTCAATACTGCTGAGGTCGGCACTTGCGGCCTGGGTGTAAGATGCACTTCCGATGGCACTATTATCCAAACCTGCTTTTACGGCCAATGCTTTTAAAGTGACCGCCTCATTAATGGCTTCAGGTGCAGTGTATAAAGTACTGGCTAAAGTCGGTTCTGATCCATCTGTAGTATAATAAATGGCATCTGCGCCGGTAGAAGTTATAGTCACGGTGTTTCCGAAAGCAATCGCACCTGCCAGAGGGGAGAAGGTTGGGGTGGCCTGTGCTGCGCCGTTCCTGGTAACTTTGATTGTATAAGTTTTAGAGCTCTTTCCAGTTTCTGTAGCCACAATTACAATGCTTTTTTCTACCTGCGCTGTTAAGTTAATAGCTGCCGATGAGGATCCGCTGCTTACGTTTACTCCATCTACCGTAATAGTCCCTGATCCGCTAGGGGTGACGGTGATGCTGCTGACCGCATTCAGCACTGTTACCCCATTATAGGTATAGGTTCCGGAAGCGAAGGTATAACCGAAAGGGCTTCCGCTAAGGACAATACTGCTCAGGTCGGCACTAACAGCCTGGGTATAAGCGGCACTGCCGATGGTGCTGTTATCATAACCGGCTTTTACGGCCAGTGCTTTTAAGGTCAGTGCTGAATTGATGGCCACCGGAGCAGAGTATAAAGTGCTGGCGGTAGTTGGATCAGATCCATCGGTGGTATAGTAAATAGCGTCAGCCCCTGATGAAGTGATGCTTACAGTTGTTCCAAAGGCGATAGCCCCGGCAGCCGGACTAAAGACTGGAGTTGGTGTAATATCATTCCTGGTGACATTGATGGTATAAGTTTTGGCAGATTTGCCAGTTTCAGTGGCCACTATAACAATTGCCTTTTGGACTCCTGCAGCCAGACTAATTGCTGCAGAAGCAGAACCACTACTGACAGTTGTTCCATCCACGGTGATGGTACCCGCTCCGGTAGGAGTGATGGTTATGCTGCTGACTGAATTTAGGACTCGTACCCCATTGTAGGTATAGGTGCCAGAAGCAAAGGTATAATTTGAAGGGCTGCCACTCATGACTAAACCAGTCAGGTTGGCACTGGCTGACTGGGTATAGCTTGCACTTCCGATGGCACTGTTTGGAGATCCGGCTTTGACCGCTAATGCTTTAACTGTGACTGCTGAATTAATTACAAGCGGTGTTGTGGCCTGATTGGTCGATGCGGTGGTGGGATCAGATCCATCGGTGGTATAATAGATGGCATCGGCTCCGGCCGAACTGATTGTTACGGTAGTTCCGAAAGTTATAGCTCCGGCTGCCGGACTAAAAGTCGGAGTAGTTTGTGCTGAGAAATTCCAGTTGAGGTTATTGCTGTTGTTTACGTTCGTGCCATTATCTGCGCTGATAGCGGTTCCACTGCTTGCATCAGAATATGAAGCAGATACATAGGAAACACTTTGGGTGGCTGGTGCATTAAGTTGCCATTTTGTGGGAGAAGCTGAAGGAACGAGGCTAAGTAACTGCCCTGAAGCTCCGGTTAAAGTAAGACTGTTGCTTACGGTTTGAGTCACCCCACTTTGAAAAGTTACTGTTCTGGCCGCAGCACCTGTGATGGATAAATTATACCAGGTATTTGCATTATTAATAGTCTGTGCATCTGTACCATTAAAATTGAAGGTGCTGCCTGTTGATGTAAATGTGCCGGAATTTGAGAAGTTCCCCCCAATGGAATGAGTAAAAACTCCCGCAGTAAATGAGGTACCGAGGCCTATTGTAAAGTTTCCTGTAGTATTTATTGCAGCAGATGCAGTTGCAGCAGCAGTACCGGACATAGAAAAATCTCCATTTATGCTCAATGTGCCAGCTGGCATGGTCTTGGTCCCGCTGCCTTCCAATTTAAGATTTCGATAACCCGGTGTTGTTCCGTTCGGAATTAGTATGGTCTGATTTCCACCATTATACTTAACGGTTGTACCGGTATTTTGTGCTACATTCCATGTTCCATTATTAGTTACCGATCCGGAAATGCTTAAAGATGAATTACTTGTCATGGTCAATGTCGCACCTGAATTAATAGTCAGGTTATAGAACTCTGTTATACCTGATAATGTGGCTTCTGCATTTGTGAAAACTACGTTACCTGTACTTGCATTAAATGTACCCCCATTGTTGCTCCAGGCACCACCGGCTCCATAAATTGTCAGGGTGGAGGTTGCTCCTGAATTTATAATTCCTCCATTATTGATTGTCAATCTTTTGACGGCAGTAGATAGACCTAATGTCGGATCATTTGGGGTTGTAGAAGCATCAGGAATGATTACATCAATCAATTCTGATGGAACACCCGAGGGGGTCCAATTACCAGGGTTATTCCAATCTGAGTTGATTGACCCAGTCCAGGTAGAACTAGAAAGGACAGTATTAGCCATTGTCCAGGCAGCTGAGTTAAATACCGTAGGTAATTCTGATAAATTAAAGCTTGACTGACCAACCATATTATCTGTTGTGTTATAATTTGATCTTCCATGTTCATGGACGGAAGCATCACTGTGAAGATGCCAGAGGACCAGTGTGTTTTCTGTATTTCCATTTAATTCACTATCAAGATAATGCAGGTTTAAAGTAAAATAACTGCCAGTTCCCCCTGTCCTGATTATATCATAAGACCTTTGGATTGCATCTGTTTTCCATGAGGGAACCGAAGCGATGCTGATTTTCATGCTGATATCACTGGGTAAGGTACCAATATCCTGAAAATTAATAGTAGTGTACTGATTACCAAACGTATAGGATGTAGCTGCGACTAAGCTTGTTCTTTTAACAATACCTATTACATCTTTAGCCCCGATAGTTGTTGCAGATCCGCTCATGGTCAATGCATAAGGATCTGTTACTGCCAGATTACCACTGCTAAGGCTGAGGATACCATTCACTGTTGCATCAGCACCAAGGGTGGCATTGCCAGCCGATTGGTTAATGGTCAGATTATTATAAGTTACGGGTGCTATGGTCTGGGCACTGCCGTTGTAGTTCACTGTGCCTGTACCTGCGGTAAATGTTCCATTATTAGTCCAGTTACCGCTAACAGTGAGAGTTCCAGAGCCCATGGTGATCGCACCAGAACCAAGGATATTGCCTGTGACGGTCGCATTTGCCGTAGTAAGAAACGTTGCTGTTCCCCCTGTTGTGCTAAAATTCCCGGCAACAGAAAGCGTACCATCTGCAGCAACCGTTTTCGTACCGGCACCCGAATATGTCAGATTTTGATAGTTTGGTATTACGGAAACAGTTTGTGCGACACCAGAAGTATATTCTATGGTCGTTCCGGCTGAAATATTCCGGGTTGTAAATGCTGGAAATGTTGTAGCTGTAGCTAAGCCGCCAAGCTTAAATGTACCTGAAGTAAGATTAAGAGTCCCAGTACTACTAATCTGAAAGCCGTCATCATTCAAAATGCTGTTTGATGTAACATCCCCAATAGTCAGGGTACTTACACTGATTGTATTTGCGAGCCTTACTTCAGTAGAATTATTTATTTTAAGTGTTGAAAAGCTTGTTGATCCTGTAATTGTCTGCAGGCCTGTACCATTTAAATTAACTGTCCCGCTGTTGTGTGTAAAAGTGCCGCTGTTCGAAAAATTGCCGGTTAAGGACATGGTGCCGGATGTGGAAGTGAGCGTACCGGCACTGATGCTGAGCCCATTAAGTGTTACTGTATTACTCCCGAAACTAAGAGTGCCTGCCCCGGACTTGGTCAAAGTTCTTGTTGCCTCCGAAATGGCACCTCCCAGTGTAAGTATATTTGCTGTTGTGGTGATTTGCCGGCTGGCATTCATACTGATTGACCCGGTTCCAAGATTTAAACTATTGGTACCGGTAAAAGTAAAATCAGAATTTAAAGCCAAAGGATAATTTAGAGTAGAAATACCTGAGCTTGAAGCATCTATAGTGCCACCTGCAATGGTAAATGTCCCGGAAACAGTACCGAGTGCCTGATTATTATCGATATTTAAGGTACCTGAATTAAGGCTTACTCCACCGGTGAACGTATTTGTTCCTGAAATTATAACTTTACTTGTACCGGTTTTTGTTAAGCTAAGAGTTCCTGAACTGTTGCTGATTATACCTGATAAAGTTAAATCCTGTCCTTCAGCACCCGCAGCTGTTGTTCCTCCTACAAACATATTAAATGTATTCCCTGAGGCATTATCTATCGCAGAACTGATTGTTCTTGCTGATCCGTAGGCATCTATACCTGAATTAGTAGCAGTAACTGTAATCGGTCGGCTGAACGTTGCCACATTGCTTTGAATTGTTCCGCCATTTAAGTTTAAGCCGCTTGCGTTATTTCCAAAGGGTCCGTTTGTTGATGCAATAACATTTGTTGTATTGGCGCGCAAAATACCGGCGCTTACACTTGTTGAACCTGAATATGTATTTGTTCCTGAGAGTATACCTGTACTTGTACCAATTTTTGTTAAACCCAGTGTACCGGATGAATTACTTATTATTCCTGATAGAGTTAATTCCTGACCCTCAGCATTTGTCGCGGTTGTACCTCCGATATTCAGATTAAATGTACCTGCCGTTGCGAGTGTAATTGCTGAACTGATCGTTCTTGCTGAGCCGTAAGCATCTAAGCCTGAATTGGTTGCCGTAACAGTTACAGGCCGGCTGAACGTTGCCACATTGCTTTGAATTGTTCCACCATTTAAATTTAAGCCACTTGCATTATTGCCGAATGGACCGTTAGTTGAAGCAACTAAAGTATTGTTTTCAGCACGCAAAACCCCACTCGTCACAGTGGTTGTACCGGTATAGGTATTAAGCCCGGATAAGGTCCATGTACCTGTCTCATCCTTAATGACTGTGCTTGTGCCTGATCTTACTCCCGAATAGCTGCCTATTCCGTTTCCAGCAAATGTTAAAGGAAAGTTACCTGTGATATTTCCGCTAAGGCTGAGTGTGCCTGAACTGGTGGCGCTGATGGTTGCTCCCGGTGTTATTAAAGTAATGCTCCCACTAAAAGATGCATTCCCTCCCGTGTTTGTCAATGCACCTGCACCCGAAACTCCTGTACCTGCCATGCTGGTAATTGCTTCGGCTGTACCCAGAGTAAACCCATTCAGATCCAGAGTAGCACCAGCTGCGATAGTTGTAGCTGCGACTGTGGTTCCTAATGGGGTATTGACGGCTCCGCCATTCGCTCCGAGTTTTAAAGTTCCGGCACTGATCGTAGTTAACCCGGAGTAAGAGTTGTCACCCGATAATGTCCATGTACTTGCACCGGTCTTAACTATGGTACTGGTTCCGGATCTTATCCCTGAATAAATACCTGTTCCGTCTCCATCCAGTGTTAATGCAAAATTGCCGGAACAATTACCGCTAAGGGTAAGCGTGCCGGAGGTATTGGCATTAATTGTTGTTGCTGCTGCCAGGGTAATTGCCCCGCTGAATGAAGCATCGCCGCCTGTGTTTGTCAGAGCACCACCAGCTGAAACCCCGGTTCCGCGCAGGGTGATAGTCTCTGCTGTGCCCAGAGTAAAGCCATTCAGATCGAAGGCAGCACCAACGACAGATATTGTTGTTCCTGCGGCAGTGGTGCCCAAAGGTCCGTTGGTGCCATCTCCACTTGCTCCAAGTTTTAACGTTCCGGCACTGATTGTTGTTAAACCTGAATACGAATTGTTTCCGGCGAGAATCAGAGTCCCGCTACCTGATTTTGTTAAGGCTACTGTACCGCTTATTACTCCCGAAATAGTTAACTGATCAGTGGCATTTGTTACAGAAAATGTAGTGGCAACTGAAATGGAAAGAGGACAAGAAATAATTGCTGTACCTGTGGCAGTGGTTGTTGCCGCAAAAGTAAGGGTTAATGTGCCTGTACCAGAAATGCTTGCTCCATTGCCTATAGAAGTGATACTTCTGATACTAAATGAATTGGTCCCGAGATCAGGATAATTTGTTAATCCGGTTGGTATTATGACAGAATAATTATCGCCACCATTTCCGTTAAAAGGAACCAATCCACCACTCCAATTACCTGCATTGTTCCAATCGGTATTTACTGTTCCGGTCCAGGTGGTGGTGACGTTTGCTGCCCTTGCTTCATTACCAACAGCATGGACCAGTACGGTCAATGCCAGAATAAGGAAATATTTAAGGGGAAATCTCATCAGATATTTTGGTTCAGTTTAATTTGGTACTCACGCTTCACATATTTTATAAATAAAATGAATAGATAGATCTTGTTTCCCGAAATACCACGATGTGAGTACTCGTGTTTTCTTTTCATTTAACAGTTGAAGCGCTGGGAAAGCAAATAATTGAGAGCAGAATATCAATTGTACAAATGAAATGAAACGGACGAAATAAATACCTGAATAGAAACCGGTTTTCCGGATGGCTGAAATCAACTGACTTGCCAAAGAGTGAAAAGTAATAGCAGGGAAGCTAAATACATCGATCAAATGCTCTGATGCGGAGTGCCTTGCAAAGCTTATTTTACCTGAATGATTTGGAATCAGACCAGGTAATGTTTTAGATTGAGCAATATTAGAAGCATATAATGAGCGGCTATTAAATGATACGAATAATTGCCAGGCCAAAAGTTCAAATGCTGTGATTGCCGAACCTCCAAATAGTAATACCAAAAATGAATACAAGTATCCTGATGTAAAACCCATAAATTGCAGCTATCCCTATTTTAAAGAAGATTCATCTTATCTTTCGAGAAAATAAATCTTTTATATCGTGATCTGATTGAAAAGTACACCTGAATCAAAGAATATTAAATAGAACAGAATAGTACAGGAACTACGGAACTATTTTATTAGAGCCACTTAATTTTATTAAAAACCCGTCCTGTGGCGGTTCTATTCCTTTAAAACCTCCTATAAATTTAATAAATTTTTCAAAAATAACACTGCATTAATATGTTCATAATCAATGTTGTGCAAAATTGTTATGGATAAACAAAATATAGCTTTTAATTCAGGAAAGTATTGGGAAAGAATTCAGCAATAGACCTTCGCTCTTTTGCCGTTGGCTAAAGCCAATAGTCAGGGGTGCGGAAGCTGGTTCCTGATTTTGGAATGTCAGATACCAATCCGATACAGATTCTTCAAGGAGGGCTTAGTGCCGGTATAATTGATGATATTATTGGAGCGACCGTCTTTGCAATGAACTTAAGCCATCATTACACTACGATCAATAATTATGTTGACTATTTTGCCCCGGCACATGAGTGAGATATTATTGAAGCAAGAAGCTCAGTTAATAAACGGGGTAAGCAGATAATCAAGCTGCAATGTGAACTTTGGCTTCCGGTAAAAAACAGATTAATTGCCAGGGGATATTCAAATATGATACGAATGGAATAATTTTAATTATTCTTATAAACTAGTGTCATGTCATAAATACTTTGACGTATCGCTGAATAGCCCGGGGCTTTAGCTCCGGGCAAGGATCCGATTTTTAGATCGGGCTTCAGCCCAAAACCTAAGCGACCAGAACGGAACAAATACTGGTACTTCAGCGCCAAAATTTTTAGCTATCGGGCTAAAGCCCAATCTATTAGTTCCTAATTTGTTGCAAAATGTTGGGCTGAAGCCCGAAAACCTACAAACTTATTAGCCCCAGCTTAAGCTGGGGTTTATTGAGCGACTGTGTTGGTTTCATTTATAAAAACTTTGACAAACCAATCGGAATACCAAGGAGGCTTAAATAAAAGGGCGGTTTAATTGGGACGATAAGAGGATGAAATTATTGAAACTTTGTCCGTCAATTGATGAGTGACATAACAATATTAGATAATGAATTAATCTGGTTCGATATAAGAAAGGTTAAATTGTTAAAATCTAGTTAAGTTAAATGGTATGTCCAAAAAACAGATAGGTCAGGAAAATTGCGGCGATCAGTCCAACCAGATCTGCAATGAGTCCGCAGACCAATGCGTAACGAGGTTTTTTGATTCCAACCGAACCGAAATATACCGCCAATACATAAAATGTAGTTTCTGAGCTGCCCTGAATCACACTTGCCAGTCTGCCCTGAAAGGAATCAGCACCATAGGTGGTCATAACATCAACCATTAGTCCTCTGGCACCACCACCACTAAGCGTTTTCATCAAACCTACGGGTAAGGCTGGAACGAATGAAGTATCCAGTCCCATCGCTGCAACCACTGCACCGATGGCGTTCACCACATAATCCATGCATCCGGTTGTACGAAATGCACTGATAGCAACCAGAATTGCGATCAGAAAGGGGATGATCATGATTGAGGTACTGAAACCCTCTTTTGCACCATCAATAAATGCCTCATAAACATTTACTTTTTTAGAAGCACCATAAACGATGAACAGGGTGATGATCGAAAAAATAATGATACCTCCGAGTAAACCGGCATAAACCTGTATCTGATCGGGTGGGAGACCTCCAAGCCAGAAATATAGTCCAGCCATCAGCGCAATGAATCCTCCAAAAAACACTAAAATTGGAAGCTGTAACAGATTGATCTTTTGGTAGAAAGATACTGCGATCATCCCTGCTAAAAATGAAATAAAAGTACCAATAAGACAGGGTATAAAGACATCTGCAGGGTTTGCAGCACCATTTGCCATTCGCAATGCGATAACCCCTGTGGGTATCAGGGTAATTCCTGCGGTATTCAGCACCAGGAACATGATCTGAGCATTTGTTGCAGTATCTTTTTCAGGATTTAATTCCTGCAATTCCTGCATAGCTTTCAGGCCTACAGGGGTTGCTGCATTATCTAAACCGAGCATATTTGCAGAAAAGTTCATGATTATTGAACCATTTGCCGGGTGACTTTTAGGTACTTCAGGAAATAATCTGCTAAAAAACGGACTCACACCTTTTGCAAAAAGGGAGATCATACCTGCCCGTTCGCCTATTTTCATAATACCCAGCCAGAAAGTCATAATCCCAATCAATCCTATGGATATTTCTGCACCTGTTTTAGCGCTGTCGAACATCCCATTAACAACATTATTGAAAATGGCCGTATCCCCAAAGAAGATTAACTTGACCAGTGCGACCAGAAACGCAATTACAAAGAATCCGATCCAGATGTAGTTTAATGCCATAGGTTTTATCGGTTATCGGTTGCCTGTTATCGGTTAAATGTTATCCGGTTGTGTATGTCTGATAACAGGTAACAGATAACTTAAAATAATTTATTCTATATTACCACTAGTCAAAACCCCATTCTCAATTGTAAGCAAAATGTTTGTTCCGTAATGGACAATTAAATCTGCCGGTTCATCAATTTTTATTTCTTTTGTTTCAGTTAGAGTAAAGAATTCACAGTTAATTTCTTCATAGCCAAAATAATCTGAGAGGTCGCCCAGCTCAGTTACCATATAGGTGTATTTTACCGATTTGGCATCCTTCGTAATTTTTTCTTCTGCACAAAGCCCAATATCAAGCATATAGGGAATGCCATTTTTTTCAAGTTTGCAATTCCTCAGTAATATGTGAAAATGTAGTTTCTTATTCTCCGGTATGGAAAAATAATCTTTGGTTTTAGCTTTTTGGTATGATTCATCGGCTATACTGATCAGGCCTGAAAGTATAGCTTTGAAATATACTTTGCGGATATATTGTTTTTCAGGGTCATTGTAAAAACCACCGGCTTCTATCAGTATGGTGCTCGTTCCTGCAGCCTGAAAATTATCACCAAATGCCCGGGGTTCATATTCATCATCAAAGCGTCCAACCTGATTTGATATACTTTTTTGAATGGCAGAATTCATGACGGCAATCACTTGCATTGCCTGTTCCCTGGTTGAATTTATACTCAGATCTTCATCATATGCCGGAGCAAGCAAAGAGATTGTGGCCGGGTTTCCGGTATTTCCTGCCGACCACAAAGTACTTTGATCATGCAGATTAAAACCAAAATGAGGCTTTATTTCATCCCTTAAATGGCGTAAGATTCTTCCTTCAGGACTCTGTTGCCGGTGAAAATCCCGGTTAATGTCAATATTCATTGCATTTCGGCGATTGAATACTTCGGCACCATCCGGATTTACCATTGGTAATATGTAGAGCGTGCATTTTTCAGCCAGCAGATCATTAATTTGCCGAAACTGCCCGGGCTGTGATAAAAAATTCAAAAGATCAGCAATAGACATTGTGGCTGTTGCTTCATCGCCATGCATCTGAGTCCATAGAAATACCCGTTTGGGCCCTTTACCCCAGGTAATCAGATTAATGGAGAGTCCGTTGGTTGACAGGCCTGCTACTTTTAAATTAAAAGCAGAATTTGCCTTTAGTTTGTCGAGTATTTTCAGGAGATCAGCATGTTTGAAAAAACGATCTTTTATTCGCGTTTCTTCAAATGCCTGATAATTTTCCATGAGAATATTTAGCGAATCCATTCGACTAAATTAGTATTTAAGCCTGGAATTTCATTCAATTTTAAATTTCAATTGAATAAAAAAAGCATCCTCTCTTTAACAGAAAGGATGCTTTTAAAATGTTTACGATGGTCTGAGCTGAATTATCAGATCAAACTCACACTTCTGTTTACAAATTCAGTTAAGTCTGAACCGGTAAGCATACCCTGCGACAGTAAAGCAAGATCGAAAGCTTGTTTTGCCAATTGTGTTTGTTCTGCTTCGTCCTGAGTTTGAAGGATTTTACCAATCAGCTTATGATTACCATTAATGGCTACATTATAATTATCCGGCAGGTTTCCATAGAAGCCCATTCCTCCACCCATTTTAGACATATCTTTCATACGCCTCATAAATTCATCCATGGTTACAATAACAGGAAGCTCTTCGGGGTTCAGACTTTCAATTTCAATCCTCATGTTTGGCTTAACAATTGCCTTTTCAAAGATTGCTTTAACTTTAGCTTTTTCCTCATCGTTCAGTACATGAACAGTCTGATCTTCTTTACTGATGATCTTATCGGCAACATCAGCATCAACACGCTTAAGGGATGTTTTTTCGAGTTTTTGCTCCAATTGACTGATAAAATGCGGATCGATAGGAGAGTTCAGGTTCAGAACATCATATCCCTTTTTGTTTGCCGACTGTATAAAGGTATCCTGCTTATCGGTATCGGTTGCATACAGATAAACCAGCATATCATTCTTATCAGTTTGGGCTGCTTTTACCTTTTCTTTGTATTCTTCGAGCGTAAAATATTCGTTTTTGGTATTGTTAAGCAGCACGAAATCTTTTCCCTTATCATAGAACTTCTCTTCACTGATCATTCCGTATTTTACGAATAAACCGATGTCGCTCCATTTTTCTTCAAAAGCTTTACGGTCATTCTTGAACAGTGAAGCCAATTTATCGGCCACTTTTTTGGTGATATAACTGTTGATCTTTTTAACGGCACTATCAGCCTGCAGAAAGCTTCTTGAAACGTTCAATGGAATATCAGGTGAATCGATTACACCATGCAGCAGCATTAAAAATTCAGGAACTACATCTTTTACTTCATCGGTAATGAATACCTGGCGTGAGAAAAGCTTAATTTTATTTCGCTGTATTTCAAACTCATTCTTCACTTTCGGGAAGTACAGAACACCCGTCAGATTGAAAGGATAATCTACATTCAGATGGATCCAGAAGAGGGGATCTTCAGAGAATGGATAAAGCTCTTTGTAAAAGGCAAGATAATCTTCGTCTTTTAATTCAGAAGGAGATTTTGTCCATATCGGACTCGTATTATTGATGATATTATCAACTTCAACCGATTTGAATTTTGGTTTTCCTTCTTCATCTTCTCCATCGGGCTCTTGCTCTGAGCGGGTTCCAAATTGTACAGGAATTGGCAGGAATTTGCAATACTTTTCAAGAATTTCCTTGATTTTGGCTTTATCTAAGAATTCTTTTGATTCTTTATTTACATGAAGGATGATATCTGTTCCTCTGCTGGCACGTGTTCCGGCACTGATTTCAAACTCGGTGCTTCCATCGCAAATCCAGCGTGCAGGTTCTGCGCCGTCCTGGTAAGAAAGTGTTTGAATTTCAACCTGATCAGCAACCATAAATGCAGAGTAAAATCCAAGACCGAATTTTCCAATGATCTCATTCGCATCCTTGGCATCCTTGAATTTCTCAACAAATTCTGTTGCACCCGAGAATGCAATCTGATTGATGTACTTTTTAATTTCTTCGCCTGTCATTCCCAAACCATTGTCGGAAATAGTGATCGTCTTTTTCTTTTCGTCGACAGATACTGAAACTTTTAACTCACCCAGATCCCCTTTATATTCACCCAAAGAGGAGAGGCGTTTGATTTTTTGAGTGGCATCTACTGCATTTGCAACCAGCTCTCTCAGGAAGATCTCGTTATCAGAGTATAAAAATTTCTTAATGATTGGAAAAATGTTCTCAGTGTGAATCGAAATGGTTCCTTTTTCTTGCATAATATTAAATTTTAGGTTACAAGTCAATCATATCAATACTTATTCCAAAGAGAAATTATGTCAAGTTGGCACCCAGGGTCCTCCTAAAACTCCAACTACTCTCATTCTAATAGACTTTAAAAAGATTGGATAGAAAACGTTTTCTCCTTTCGGCACATTTCTTGCAATAATGACAGAAGAAATAATAGATCAGGCATTTTGCGCTGTAAGATATTGTAAATCAATTAAATACTAAAAAGTGAATTTCATATGATTAAGAAAACCCTAACTAATTCTAATAACCCGTTTAATTTAGTATCCGGCCTTGGCTTGCTTTCAGCATCCCTTGGGAAAAATTTAGTCAGAAAATGTCTGATCTTTTTTTCGGCTTCAATCATGATAATTTTTGCCTCAGCCTGCCAGGGGAAAAAGAATGAAAGAATGGTTTCTAATAAAGCGCAGCCATCACTTGATAGTACTTACTATATTAATTATGTAAAATCCGAGCCAAAGTTTAAAGATCAGCTTGATTGGGTTAAATCATTTTACCGTGAAAGGGAGTTTCAATTAGGCTGGTTTAAAAATAATAAAATTGTTCCTGAGGCGGAGAAAATGCTTGGCATGATCACCAAAGCTGATGAGGAAGGTTTAGACCCCAAAAATTACCAAATCAAAGATTTTACTAAATTATTTGCTGATTTGGAAGATTCAAAGAGGGATTCAGCGAAGTTTACAGAACTGCAGAAAGAAATTGATGTTTCCTTGTCTGCAACTTATTTTGTTTGGGCTTCAGATTATTACCGGGGTGTAGTGATTCCAAAAGAAAATGAAGAAATAGAATGGGATGTGAAACGCAACAAAATTAAACTTCACAAAGCACTAATGACAGTTTTGGGGGAGCGGGAGAGTAAGTACCCATATGCTAGTTTTAGCCCCTTACATCCAGAATATTCAAGGCTTAAAACTGCACTGGCATCTTATAGAAAGATTCAGGCATCCGGAGGTTGGCCTAAGATTACGGCTTCTCCGAAATTAAGAGCAGGGGAGGCCTCTCCAGTTATTCCGGCATTAAGAAGAAGACTGGGATTAAGTGGCGGAACAGATTCTGTTTATACTGTAGAAGTGTTCAATGCTGTTAAACAATTTCAAAATGATCTGGGTTTGCAACCTGATGGAGCTTTGGGAAATGAAACCGTCAGAATAATGAATATTCCTGTTGAACAAAGGGTAAAGCAGATCATTCTGAATATGGAACGCTGGAGATGGATACCGAAAAGCTTTGAACCTGATTACCTGCTTGTAAATATCCCTGAGTATAAACTTCATGTATTTGAGAAGAACAAGCATAAAATGTCAATGAACGTCATTGTAGGTAAAACTTTAAACAGTACTCCGATATTCAGTGATAAAATGGAAACAGTTGTACTTTCTCCATATTGGAATGTTCCTGTTAGTATAATTGAAAAAGAACTGGCGCCAAAGATTGCCGGAAATCCTTCATATCTTGATCGTCTGGATATGGAAGTTGTAAACGCAAAGGGAGAGCAGGTAAGTCCATCTTCTATCAACTGGGGATCTGTTAATGCAAGTAACTGGAAATATATTTTACGCCGCCGTCCCGGACCCAAAAATGATCTTGGTGATGTAAAGTTTATTTTTCCTAATACCAATGATATCTATCTTCATGATACTCCTCATGATGAATTATTCAGTCAGGCAAAGCGTGGATTTAGCCATGGCTGTGTTAGGGTGGAGAAGCCGATCGAACTTGCTGAATACTTATTGAGAGACTCGGGAAACTGGAGCAGGTCTCAAATATTAAGTACCATATCAGAAAGAAAAGAAAAGCATGTGAAACTAAAAGAGGTTTTACCAGTCTACCTGGTTTACTTTACCGCCTGGGCTGACGATAATGGTCAGATACATTTCCGTGATGATATTTATGGCCATGATAAAACCCTGGCCCAACAATATTTTAATTAATGTTATAAGTTAAAGAGCACAAGGCAATTAGCGAAAAGCTTGTTGCTTTGGGCTTTAGGATTGTCCTTTTTTAAACTCTGAAGTGTTGTGGAATTCGACTTCAGGAAAATCACGCTTGGCTAGATTTAGTGTCCAGTCGTTATCTGCCAGAAATACAGGATTTCCATCCTTATCTGTGGCTATGTGATGATGCCTGCGCTGAATTATTTCATTGATATTTTTCTTGTCTTTAGAGGTCATCCAGCTTGATTTTCTGAAAGTCAGTGGTCTGAAGGCACATTTTGCACCATATTCATGCTGAAGCCTGAACATAATAACTTCATATTGAAGCTCACCTACGGTTCCAACAATCTTTCTATTACCCGGCTGCTGTACAAAAAGTTGTGCAACACCTTCATCTGTAAGCTGTTGCAAGCCTTTTTCAAGCTGCTTTGATTTAAGCGGGTCCCTGTTTTCAACTTCTTTGAATATTTCAGGAGAGAAGCTCGGAATTCCCTTAAATTGTAATTGTTCACCCTCAGTTAAGGTATCACCGATCTTAAAATTCCCGCTGTCATAAAGCCCTACAACATCACCGGGCCATGCTTCTTCCACCAGACTTTTTTCATTAGCCATGAAGTCTACCGGGTTCGAGAATTTCAATTTTTTATTCAGTCGGGTATGATAGAAGAATTTGTTACGTTCAAACTTACCAGAGCAAATTCTTAAAAACGCAATTCTATCACGATGGTTAGGATCGAGGTTTGCATGGATCTTAAATACGAAGCCGGTAAAATTCTTTTCATTCGCCATAACCATCCGCTCGTTGGCTTCCCGGCTTTTCGGACTTGGTGCAATGGCAACGAATGTGTCAAGCAATTCGCGAATCCCGAAATTATTTATAGCACTTCCAAAGAAAACAGGGGCAAGAAGGCCTTCCAGGTAAAGTTCATTATCCAGATTACCATAAACACCATCAACCAGTTCCAGGTCATCCTGTAAGGTTTTAAGTTCTTTCGGCTGCAGAAATTGAGGTAGCAGAGGATCATTAAGATCTTTAACCTGTATTACAGGTTCACTGATTTTAGATTTATCAGGTTTAAATAGATTAAGTTGCTTGTCGAATATATTATATACCCCTTTGAAATTATAACCTTGTCCGATAGGCCAGGAGAGCGGACAAACACTGATATTCAGATTATTCTCCAGTTCATCAAGCAGTTCAAAGGTGTCTTTTCCTTCGCGGTCGAGCTTGTTTACGAATATGATAACAGGAGTATTGCGCATCCTGCACACATCCATTAGCTTTTGTGTTTGCTCTTCGACACCTTTCACACTGTCGACAACCAGAATAACACTATCTACTGCAGATAGGGTACGGTAAGTGTCTTCAGCAAAATCCTTGTGCCCCGGAGTATCAAGTATGTTGATTCTTTTCCCATTATATTCAAAGCCCATTACTGAAGTAGCAACAGAGATACCCCGCTGTTTTTCAATTTCCATGAAATCGGATGTGCTGCTTTGATTTGCTTTATTTCGTTTTACGGTGCCAGCGGTGTTTATAGCGCCAC
Organism: Pedobacter sp.; assembly: GCA_036676565.1. GTDB lineage: Bacteria > Bacteroidota > Bacteroidia > Sphingobacteriales > Sphingobacteriaceae > Daejeonella. The sequence continues at coordinate 62,503 of JAKFCP010000006.1, read as the reverse complement.
CAAACAAAAGAAATTTTTCTGTCAGGGTTGTTTTTCCAGCATCGGGGTGACTAATAATGGCAAAGGTTTTTCGCTTTTCTATTTCCTGGTTGAGCATAGTATTAAGGGAATGTGACATTAATCACATCAGGGCTTCTTTGTAAAAATGCAAAGCTAATAATTTTTGTTGTTTCTAACTGTAATGTACAAAGGTTAATGAGCGTTTCAGTACTGGTCCTGTACCGATCAATGAGTGGTCTTTGAGAAGACGTTGAGTGGAATTTGAGTAAATGTTGATGTGCTACAAAATGTCACATTAGTATTTCATTTTCTTGATTCTTGTTCTAAAATTTAGATTTTCAATGAATTGGAAATTAGTCTTTAATCTTTGCTCTTGATTCCTTACTCTATTTTAAAAATATTTCCGTCGCACCATACCCAAACCGTTCTTTATGTGCGTCCATAAAGGTTTTAACCTGGGCATGCTTGCTGATGATTTTATGTATTTCAATTCTTAAAGTGCCATTACCGGAGCCATGAATAAAAATGATAGAAGGTATTTTATGAACAATTGCCGCATCGAGTGATTTTCTGAAATGGCTCATCTGGATATCCAGTATTTCTGAGTTGTTCAGGAACTGATAATCATCCCTGAGCTTTTCGATATGCAGGTCAACCTCTTTTCCTGGTTTTTCTATTTTAATTTTTTCTTCATGAGATCTGAAAAAACTCTCCTTTAGTTTTTCGGGGTCAATGATTGGTTCAGGACTGTCAAGCTGTATTAACCAGGCGGCTTGTTCAAGTAATTCATGTTGCTTCTTTGCTCCCGAAAAATCTTTGGCCTTGAATTTCTCTGAAAACTCAATAGGCTTTTGCATCTCTTCATTACCCGGACTGAATAAAAGTGCCTGAATATTAAATTCAGGCCAAAGGTCGAGTTCATTCAATGAGCATGAATAAATCTGAACTGCCGACCGGGCCATTAGAATTCCGGCATATTCACCTTTATACTGATTCTTTTTCCTTGTGTATAATGTGATTAGTAATTGCCATGAACTCGAATTGATTAAATGGAAATGAACCACTGATGGGCTTCTTTTGTCGGGACTGATGGCAAGAAATATGCCATTTGTAATGAATTGGGATATTTTTAGATCAGAATTGGTTTCAACTTTGAGGTCAACCGAGCTATCAGTTTTTCCATGCACATGTGTAACCTGACTTGCCAATACCGGAATTTCAAATCCATCATCATCGGTTACAGCAATGGTGCTTTCATCAATTATCCGGGTGATATAACCCTCTCTTCGTTCATTGACAAAACGAACAAATTCACCTAATTTATATTTCATTTTAAAGGATTTTGACAGGCCCTGAAAATAGGCAGCAGGTAGCAAATCTATGAAAATAAAAATCAGCATAATCTACATTCATTTTTAAAGGAATAAATCCAAATTGCTGCCTACATTTGTCTGTATTTTAATAATTATTATGACTTCTGGGCAGCCAAATAATCCGCTTCATGGTAAAACACTTGAAATGATCCTGGAGTATCTTGTAGATTATTATGGTTGGAAGAAACTTGGTTTATTGATCAGGATCAATTGCTTTAATGAAAACCCGGGCATTCCTTCAAGTCTGAAATTTCTCAGGAAAACAGAATGGGCCCATAAAAAGGTTGAAGAGCTTTATATCAGGACTCTCTCCCAGTAAGATCCCGATCCCTGGTCATCTTAGAAATTCTAAAATATCCTCTCTTATTGTTAAAATCATAACCTTTTCGGGTTTTTGGCGTAGAAATAATCACCTACTGTGATTAACATAAGATGAGAATTGTATCAAAGCCTATTTCCAGCTTTATTGTCATTTTTTTGTCCGTATTTTTCTCTTTTTCACCGGTATTTGCTTATTTTTTTAACTCAGAAAACAACAGGAAGCTTGTCTCGAGTCCTCCAACTGCTATCAATATAAATAATTTTCCTATTCATAATATTTCCGGCCGCTCCCAAATTCTTCCACTGATAGGCAGTGATTCTGACGGTACTATCATTTCATTTAAAATTCTCAGCCTTCCCAATAGTGCACATGGTATACTTTATCTCAATAATGTTGTTGTCAGTTTAAATCAGGTTTTAAATCCTGTTCAGGCGAAACAACTACAGTTTGAAGTTAAATCCACTTTTACAGGAACAGCATCTTTTACATATACCACAACTGATAATGATGGTAATTCAGACGATTCGGCAGCAATATTTAGTATTCCGGTTACCGATAACGGAACATTGCTGGTCTGCACGGGGGGGGGACTCGGGAATAATATTCTTGGGGCACAAGGAACCTTCAGTTCCCCCTTTATAACAGCTAATGCTACAAGTAGTTGTATAAATAATAATTCAACAGTTGCATCACCTTTACAAAATCTTGGTAATGCCAAGCCCGGACTCACAAATTATAATTATGCTTCAACAAGTGGTGGACTAGGTCCTGAGGGAACTTATTCCTTTCTAAAGACCTTAGGTACCATGGCTACACGCAATTGTATTAAGACCGATTGGGTAGCATCAGATCATACTGGTGATGGAGGATATGCGATGATTGTGAATGGCTCACCAAACTCTGCGACATTTGGGAAGACTTTTTATAATGCCAGCAGTATTGCGGTATGCCCTAACACCCTCTATGAATTTTCAGCCTATGTGATCAATGTATTACCAGGAAATCATTCTGCAGCCTTACCTGGGACTGAGCCAAACATTAGTTTTTATATTAATAATCAATTGGTATCTACTTCAGGTGCTATACCTTATTCCAATGCTTCTACAAGTTTTGAACCAACCTGGGTAAAGGTAGGGGGCTTATGGTATTCTGGTCCCAATACCTCTGTGAACCTGAGAATAGATAATGCAACATTTGTTGCCAGTGGCAATGATCTTGGTCTGGATGATATTTCTATGGCTATTTGTGGCCCTGAGATAACTTATCCAGATATTTCATTGACTCCGAAATTTTGTTCTTATGGTGTTTTGCCTTTAAAAGCAAATATTGTAGCCTCAATTAATACTTACGCATCATATATCTTTCAGAATAGCATAGATGGCGGACTAAGCTGGACAGATATGGGAAGCCCGGCTACCGGGAGTCCTGTATATAACACATTGACAGGATCTTATGAATATCAGGCCATTTACGGCGATATTCCTATTGATCCCAGTATGAATGGGTATAGGTACAGATTGAAAGTTGCCACAGATGCCAGTAATTTATTGGGTACGACATGCAATATTTCTGCAGATAAGATCATTACAGTTTCGGCATTTGAAAAACCTCTTGCCGGTGCAGATATAACAGGATGTAACAGTTCAAGCACAGCCAAACTGAAGGTTGCAGGTTCAGGTGAGACCTGGGCTATTGTTGCTGGAAATCCTTCCCCGGCTACTATTGATCAATCTGGAAATATAAACGGCATGGTTTCCAATGGTTTTTATAGATTCCAACTGATAAATTCCAGTGGCTGTACAGATACAGTTACTGTTACCCGGGATGAAGTTTCAAGTGCTGGAACAGATGTGAAAATCTGTTCATCTCAGAATACATATAAATTTCCGGATGCAGGGCTGGGTTACAAGTGGATAAAATTTGCCGGAAATCCTGCTGATGCAGTTATAGATTCTTTGACAGGGGATGTTACAGGTATGTCGGCTGATGGTGTTTATCGTTTTATGTTAAAATCTGACTATGGGGGATGTACGGATGATGTATCTATTACTCGTTCAAGTCTTACTTTAATTCCGACCCAAACCAATATCAACTGCTTTGGGGAAAGTACCGGTTCAATCAATCTGACCGTAACAGGAGGAACTGCACCATATTCATACAGCTGGAGTTCCGGTCAGGCGACAGAAGATCTGAGTTCTTTGGCAGCTGGATCCTATACCGTTACAGTGACTGATTCGAAAGGATGTACGGCAACAAATACTATCTTGATTTCTCAACCACTGGCAGCACTATCACTAAGCAGTACCCAAACCAATATCAATTGTTTTGGTGAAACTACCGGTTCAATCAATCTGACCGTAACAGGAGGAACTGCACCATATTCATACAGCTGGAGTTCCGGTCAGGCGACAGAAGATCTGAGTTCTTTGGCAGCCGGATCTTATACCGTTACAGTGACTGATTCGAAAGGTTGTACGGCAACAGAAACGATTCTGATTACTCAACCACTGGCAGTTTTATCCTTAACTGCGACCCAAACCAATATCAATTGCTTTGGAGAAAGCAGCGGTTCGATCAATCTGACTGCAACAGGCGGAACAGCACCGTATTCATACAGCTGGAGCTCCGGTCAGACGACGGAGGATCTGAGTTCTTTGGCAGCAGGATCTTATACCGTTACAGTGACTGATTCGAAAGGGTGTACCGCAACAGAAACGATTCTGATTAATCAACCACTGGCAGTTTTATCCTTAACTGCGACCCAAACCAATATCAACTGCTTTGGAGAAAGCAGCGGTGCGATCAATCTGACTGCAACAGGCGGCACAGCACCATATTCATACAGCTGGAGCTCTGGTCAGACGACAGAAGATCTGAGTTCTTTGGCAGCAGAATCTTATGCTGTGACGGTCACTGATTCAAAAGGGTGTACCGCAACAGAAACGATTCTGATCACCCAACCTGCTGCAGTTTTATTCTTAACTGCGACCCAAACCAATATCAATTGCTTTGGGGAAAGTACCGGTTCAATCAATCTGACAGTAGCAGGAGGAACTGCACCATATTCTTACAGCTGGAGCTCTGGTCAGACGACAGAAGATCTGAGTGGTTTGCCAGCTGGATCCTATACCGTTACAGTGACTGATTCGAAAGGTTGTACTAAGACTGAAACCATTCTGATCACCCAACCTGCTGCAGTTTTATCCTTAACTGCGACCCAAACCAATATCAACTGCTTTGGAGAAAGCAGCGGTGCGATCAATCTGACTGCAACAGGCGGCACAGCACCATATTCATACAGCTGGAGTTCCGGTCAGGCGACGGAGGATCTGAGTTCTTTGGCAGCCGGATCTTATACCGTTACAGTGACTGATTCGAAAGGTTGTACGGCAACAAATACTATCTTGATTTCTCAACCACTGGCAGCACTATCAATGAGTAGTACCCAAACCAATATCAATTGCTTTGGGGAAAGTACCGGTTCAATCAATCTGACAGTATCAGGTGGCACAGCACCATATTCATACAGCTGGAGTTCCGGTCAGAATACAAGGAATCTGACCGGGATTAAAGCAGGAAAATATTTAGTAACTGTGACGGACGCGAATTCCTGTATTAGTAAATTAGAAATTTCGATTACCCAGCCCGAGCGATTGTCCGTTTTATTAATAGTCAAAAATGCTTCATGTAAGAATACTTCTGATGGTAGCATTACAGCAAATATAAAAGGAGGGAAGGCACCTTATATCCTGATCTGGAATGAGAATAAAGATTTAAATAATTCTGAAATAAAAAATGTCAAACCTGGTAAATATGCCCTGCTAATTACAGATTCAAATGGTTGCTCCCTCAGAGCCGAAACTGAAATTTTATATGGAGATTGTTCACCGATCGCAAGGGATGATAGCTTTAAAACTGAGCAGCAAGTCCCTTTTACAGGTGATGTATCCCCAAATGATTCCGACCCTAATAATGAAAAATTGACCTTTCTTAAATTGTCAGAACCAGAGAATGGAAAGATTGTTTTCAATCAGGATGGAAAATTCAGTTTCCAGCCAGATAGTGGTTTTAATGGACAAACTAAGTTTACTTACCAGATTTGTAATATCAGCGGAAATTGTAAAACAGCAAATGTGCAAATAACTGTAAGTCCTGTTTCCATTGTAAGTCTGAACCCCGAAATTTCTTCAGTTAAAGAAGGAGCTAAGGTCAGTATTACAGCCAGATTAAGGCAAACATTTCCTGAAGATGTTTTTGTAACTCTCGAATACGGTGGAAAAGCAGAAAAGGAAAAAGATTATTTGCTTCTCGATAATTATCAGGGTTTAAAAATACCTAAAGGTTCATTATCTGCAACTGATAAGATTACAATTGCCGTATTAAATGATGCATTTGAAGAGGGAATTGAGGATATCAAAATAAAGATAAAGACAGTTTCAAATGCTGCAGTTAAAATAGGAAATGGGGCTCTGGTTACGATCAATGATGTATATCCTCCTCCACCAATAACTGACATTCCCGGTGTAGAACCTGTTAATCAGGATATAGAGATTGATCCGCTTCTTTCACCGAACGGTGACGGTCTTGGAAATGAATATTTCACTATCAGGAATATTGAAGCATATCCTGAAAATGAAGTAATTATATTCAACAGATGGGGGAATGAATTATTTTATATTAAAGCATACAATAGCAGTGACAGGACATTTAAAGGTTATGCGAATAAAGGTTTGCTTGTCAATTCTGAGGCGCCCCTGACAGATGGGGTCTATTTCTATATCGTCAATACATTCAGTACGAATAATGGTGTTAGAACGAAAAATATTAACAGAGGCTATCTAATACTTAAAAGGTAAATAATTAATATTTTTCTTATCAAAATAAGGCTTCTTTTGCTTTGATACCCCCATTTCTTATCTTCTTTCAATAAAATTTCGATATTTGAGCCATAAAACCCAATTATCATGTATAATATAAAACTTAGTATTTCAATTTTTGCAATAGTTGCTCTACTTGGAGCCTGCAATCAGACTCAGGAAAACAAAGAGACTCCTGTAAGTGATTCGCTTGTGAAGGTACCTGCAGTTGAAGTTGAATTAAGAGACACATCAATGAATCAGGCCTATAAATGTTATGAGGATCTTAAGGATGTACTGGTTACATCAAATCCATCAGAAGCCCGGATAGCAGCAGCCGAACTTGGAGCAGCTCTTCGTAAGATAAAGGGATCTGAAAATACTGCAGTTTTAGCAGATAAAATTGCCAACAGTACCGATCTTTCGGAGCAGCGAACCAGTTTTACTGCCTTAAGTAATGATGTGATTAAATTGTTTAAACAATCTGAGATATCATCCGGCAGTATTTATGTGCAATATTGTCCGATGGCCAACGCAGGAGAAGGTGGATACTGGTTATCTTCAAAAGAGGAAATAATGAATCCGTATTATGGTGATGAGATGCTTCATTGTGGTGAAGTGAAAGAAACTATAGCAAAGAAATAATTCTTACCTGTTTTAAGGTTTGAAACTTTTTTTATTCATTTCTCAATAAATACCAGTTAATCTTTTACTATTTATATACTTTTTTAATTTTTTAACAAAAATATTGCAAAAGCTTTTGCCAAAATTAGGTCAAAAGCGCACATAATTATTAGTTTTGTGAATCAACTATTAGAATTTTATGTCAGAATCAGCATCCCTTAAAATAGGAGAACAAATTTACGAACTGCCAATCATTACTGGTACTGAAGGTGAAAAGGCCATTGATATTTCTAAACTTCGGGACGCAAGCGGATATATAACTCTTGATTCTGGATATAAAAATACAGGCGCAACAAAAAGTGCCATAACATTTTTAGATGGGGAAGACGGGATATTAAAATACAGAGGCTATGGTATTGAAGAGTTAGCAGAGAAATCTACATTTATCGAAGTTGCTTATCTTCTGATCTATGGTGAATTGCCAAATCAAACGCAACTTGATGCCTTTCAGTCGAGTATTTCAAGACATACTCTCGTTCATGAGGATATGAAGAAGTTTTTTGATGGCTTTCCTTCAAAATCCCATCCAATGGGTCAGCTTTCTTCACTAATTTGCTCCCTTTCTTCTTTCTATCCTGAATCACTAAATGCAAAACAAACTCCGGAAGAGCAAAATCTTACCATTATCAAGTTATTTGCAAAAATGACTACAGTGGTTTCCTGGATTTATAAGAAATCACTCGGACATCCGATCATATATCCACAGAACAACCTGGATTATGTAAGTAATTTTCTGAATATGACCTTTGGTCAGCGTACAGAACAAATCGAAATCGATCCGGTAGTGGTTAAGGCTATGAATGTTTTATTCATCCTTCATGCTGACCATGAGCAAAACTGTTCAACTTCAACTGTTCGAATGGTTGGTTCATCAGACTGTAATTTATACGCTTCTATATCAGCAGGTATTTCAGCACTTTGGGGTCCACTTCATGGTGGTGCCAACCAGGCAGTAATTGAGATGCTTGAGGAGATTAAAAATGATGGGGGGGATACCGATAAATGGATCAATAAAGCAAAGGATAAAAACGATGGCTTCAGATTGATGGGATTTGGTCATCGAGTTTACAAAAATTTTGATCCGCGTGCTAAAATTATTAAAAAAGCATGTGATGAAATTCTTGACAAACTGGGTATTGATGATCCGGTTCTGGATATTGCAAAGAAACTTGAAACAGCAGCTTTGAATGATCCTTATTTTGTTGACCGTAAGCTTTATCCCAATGTAGATTTCTATTCTGGTATTATTTACCGGGCATTAGGTTTTCCAACGGATATGTTCACTGTACTTTTTGCTTTAGGGCGTTTACCTGGATGGATTGCTCAATGGAAGGAAATGCGTGAGAATAAAGAACCAATTGGCAGACCAAGACAAATATTTACAGGTGAAACAGTTCGAACTTATGTAGATTTAAAGAATCGTTAATTCGCTGCTAGAATTATAGAAAAACTCCTTTGGCTAAAATCCAAAGGAGTTTTTTTTTTTGACAACTGGAAGAGCTCAAGTTTATTGAGAACAATTTGAAAATTATTTATTTAAACCGATTTCGATATAAAATCTCTCAGGACTAATTAGGTTGAAGATTCTCTTTTGTTTGAGAAAGCAAGGCCTGTGATTCTTCGGTCGCGACTTCGCCTGTTCTGCCATTGTTTTTACAACTGTTCAGTATATATCATAAAATTTCGTATCGCAAAAAAGGTATAGCTGCCACGGGTTTATATCAAAAGGCAGATGCTTCTTTTGCCGGACTGTCCATCCCGATGAAAAACATCACCGGGTAAAATAAACCTTGCCGGAGGAAGTATCTTCCGGCTATTCGTAATTTGAACCAGAGCGCGATTTCTTGCCGGAAATACTCCGAAGGAAAGGGCTGAACCAGCCTATAACACACAGGTATTGATTTTCAAAATCAAATCATAGTGGCTACAAAGCCTTATCTGAATAATTAAAACCGTATTTTTTGCTCTTTCTTATTTCGTCGAACCCAGGTTAATTTAATCCTACATCAAAATTCCTGCGATAGTTGCAGAAAGATAGGAGGCCAGGGTACCACAGATTAACGCCCGCATTCCAAGCTTGGCAAGGTCGGTTCTTCTTTCAGGAGATAGTTCTCCAATTCCTCCAACCTGAATGGCAATTGAGCTGAAATTTGCAAATCCGCAAAGGGCAAAACTGGTTATCAGAATAGTTTTTGGATCCAGGGTTTCCTTGATCTTTGCAAGGTCGAGATAAGCCACAAATTCATTAATAACCATTTTAGTACCCATTAATGACCCTGCTATTTGAATGTCCTTGCCAGGAACGCCCATTGCGTATGCAAATATTGAGAAAAGTGAACCCAGAATTTGGTTTAGACTGAGTGTCTGTAAATTGATCCCAATAAAAGAAAGGCTTAATCCGAGACTATGAAGTCCGAATCCAATTTTTCCCAGTACAAAATCAACCAGAGCAATGATAGCGATAAACCCGATCAGCATGGCCACAACATTTAAACCTACTTTTAATCCATCGCTTGCACCATGGGAGATCGCATCAACCAGATTCGCATTTGTTTTCTTAATTTCTAAAGATACCCTTCCTTTGGTCTCTGAGATTTCTGTTTCCGGCCAAACGATCTTGGAAATGACTAATGCGGCTGGAGCGGCCATTAAACTCGCAGCTATGAGATATTCTGCAGGCACACCCAGAGCAATATATACTGCCATGACCCCACCGGCTATGCAAGCCATACTACCAGTCATAGAGGCTAATAATTCTGACATGGTCATACCCTTTAAATAAGGTTTGATCATAATCTGTGCCTCAACTTGTCCAACAAATGCACTCGCCACATTAGAAAGTGCCTCTGAACCCGAAACCCCCATTAATTTGTAAACGATATATGCTATGAACTTTACAATGCGCTGCATGATCCCAAGGTAATAGGCAACACTAACTAATACAGCAACAAATATGATCGTTGGAATAATATTAAAAAAGAAGATAAATTCGTTTCCATTTCCAAAAGCCTTGCTCATATTAGCTGTATTGACCAATGGGCCGAATACAAATGCTGCTCCAGCCTGTGAAAAGTTCAGAATTTTTGTAACCGCATCACCAAGCCAGGCGAAAATACTTTTGCCTATCGGAATTTTAAGTATGAATACTGCCAGAGAGATTTGTATCGCCAAACCGGAAAACACCAATTTGTAATTGATTGCCTTTCTATTATTGGACATCAGAAAGGCAATTGCAAAAATCAATACAACGCCAATCAGTCCGGTAAATCTCTCCATAAGAATATTAAATTCTGATTAAAGCGTGAAATTTAGAAATAAGAATTAGAATTAATGTTTTTTAAAGAAAATTATGAAGATTTTCTTCTCGAAAGTTCATCCCGTATTTTTGCAGCTTTTTCATAGGCTTCATCAGCCAGTGCATCTTTAAGTTTTTCTTTTAGCTCATCTTCTGTAAGTGAGCTGAAATTGATAGTCGCAGAAACTGCCTTTTCTTCAGCAGGAGCTTCGATATTCTCCAGAAATACAAATTCATTACCTTCAATTACTATTCCCGCAGTAGCCAGGATAAATTCATAGGTATAAATCGGACAATCAAAACGTACGGCCAAAGCAATAGCATCAGAAGTCCTGGCATCAATCTCAGAAGTTTTCTTACCGTCAGAACAAATCAGTTTGGCAAAAAATATTCCGTCGACCAGATTATAAATTATAATCTCCTGTATGTTAATGTTGTATGAACCTGCTAATGATTTGAATAGATCGTGAGTTAGTGGACGGCTTGGCGTCATCTTCTCAATCTCAATTGCAATAGCCTGGGCTTCAAAAGCCCCAATAATGATGGGAAGTCTTCTTCGCCCATTTATTTCACCCAATACAAGTGCATAAGCCCCCGATTGAGTTTGGCTGTAAGAAAGGCCTACAATATCTAATTTTATCTTCTTCATTAAAATAGCTAAAAATCAAAGGAGCTCAAATATGTGCGCCGGAGATCAGGAATTTGATTTATAAGCCTTGATCGCCTCAATTAATTTTGGAACCACTTCAAATGCATCTCCAACAATTCCGTAATCTGCAACCTTAAAAAAGGGAGCTTCAGGATCTTTGTTAATCACTACAATAGTTTTAGATGAACTAACTCCAGCCAAATGCTGTATTGCACCAGAAATACCAATGGCAATGTAAAGGTTAGGACTTACTGCGATTCCAGTCTGGCCCACATGTTCTTCATGAGGACGCCATCCGGCATCAGAAACAGGTTTAGAACAGGCTGTTGCTGCTCCTAGCACAGAAGCCAGTTCCTCGATCATACCCCAGTTTTCAGGCCCTTTCATCCCGCGACCTGCCGAAACTACAAGTTCAGCATCTGGTAGTGCAATTTTATCACTTGCTCTTACAATCTCAGTAATCATTGTGCGAAAGTCAGATTCCTTGAATTCAGGAGTAAAATCCTCTACTTTTCCGGCCGATCCACTTTCTTTTAACTGATATGAATTTGGATTCAGTGTGATAACCTTAATCGGAGAAACCAGTTCAACGGTTGCGAAGGCTTTTCCTGAAAATGCTGTTTTCTTTATCAAGAACTTATCCTTGTCAATTTCAGGTAATTCAACAGCTGAATCGGCAAGTCCGGCCTTAAGCTTTACAGCAACGCGAGGGGCAAGGCCCTTAGCGCTGAATGTATTTGAGAATACAACAAGTGTTGAACCTTCTTTTTTGGCGGCTTCAGCAATGATTGATGCATACGCCTGATTGACAAAGGACTTTAATTTCTCATTTGATACATTGAGCACTTTTGTAGCACCATATTTTCCAAGGCTGCTCAGATCAGCCTGACTTACATTACCTATCGAAATAGCGATCAAATCTGTTTTTAACTGTTCTGCAATAGCAGCGGCATATGAAACCACCTCAAAGATAGATTTCTTGAATTTCCCCTCTGCATTCTCTACATATACTAAAACTGACATATTCTCTCCTTTATAGCCTTAATGGGCTTAATGAATTTATTATAGCTTTAAATAACTTTGGACCTGGTGTGTAACAGATCAACCAGTTTCTCTGTTTCATCTGCACTAAGCATTGTCACTGAGCCACGGGGTGCTGGTATAGAATAGGATTTGAAATCCAGCAGCTTTTCGACCGAAGAAGCTTCAATAACTTCCAATGGCTTGGTTCTTGCCGACATGATTCCACGCATATTGGGAATCTTAGGCTCAGCCACACCCTCTGCACAACTTGCAACAAAAGGAAATGTGACTTTCAGCATTTCTTTACCACCCTCAATTTCACGGACAAGACTGGCTTGATTGCCATCAATATCTAATTTTTTGATGATCGAAATGGATGGGATATCCATAAACTCAGCAATCATTGAAGCTAGCTGAGATCCATTGTAATCAATTGATTCTCTGCCTGTTAGAATCATTTCAAAGCCTTTTTCTTTTGCATAATCAGCGATCTGAGCTGCCACAAAATAAGCATCGCGCGGAGCTGCATTTATCCGTACAGCATCATCAGCACCAATTGCAAGAGCTTTCCTTATGGTTGGTTCAGAACTAATTTCCCCAACATGTATGATGGTCACTGTGCCTTTTCCACCTTCAGTTAACTCGATAGCACGTGCCAGCGCAATTTCATCATAAGGATTCAAAATATATTGAACACCTGCAGTATTGAATTGGGTATTATCGCCGCTAAAAGTTACTTTTGTTGTAGTATCTGGAACATTACTGACACAAACTAATACTTTCATATAGATTTCTGTTTTTGCAAATCTACTCAAAAAAGCCAAATTAAAATGCATCATATCCGTTTACAAAAGCTTTTGGATTTTCTTAAAAATGAACCTGAAGATCCTTTTTTAAAATATGCACTTGCTACAGAGTATTTTAATGTCAAAGATCATGAAAAAGCTTTGTTTTATTTTGAAGATCTGATATCTAATCATCCTGATTATGTTGGAACTTATTATCATTTGGGTAAATTGTATGAAATCATTGACAGAAAGCAGGAAGCAATAGATATTTATAGAAAGGGAATGGAAGTTGCGAGGAGAAAAGGGGATACACACGCATTTTCGGAGTTACAGACGGTATATAATTCTGCAAATGGTTTAGATTACGAAGACGACTAAATTTTATGCTCAGAAAACGTCAGCTTATTTTTCTTACTGATGTAATATGGTTTACACTGACAGCATTTGGAGGAGCACAGGCTCATATCGGTATGATGCTCAAGAATTTCGTCAAAAAACGTCAGTACATCTCTGAAAATGAATTGTTAGAGCTTAATGCCCTGACTCAAATCCTTCCTGGACCATCCTCTACACAAACACTGATTGGAATTGCCTATAAGGTTGGTGGACTTCCAATCGCAATCAGCGCTTTCATTATCTGGATATTACCTTCAACGCTATTGATGTGCCTTGCGGTATTAAGCTATACCTTACTTGGGCAAAAGGAGAAATTTACTCAGGTACTTCATTACGTTCAGCCTGTAGCTGTTGGTATTGTAGCATATGCAGCTTATTCTTTTGGAGAGAAGGTTCTTAAGTCGAAAACATCATTCTGGCTAGCTGCAGGTTCATTGTTCGCCACTTTACTATTGAGAAATGCATATGCATTTCCGATCCTTATTTTGATTGGAGGTATCGTCTCATCCAGCATCAACAAAGAAGTTGAAGAGAATGATCTGAGAATAAGACTGTTTTCGAATATCAATCCTCAAAAGATTGCTTATTTTATTGGTGTTTTGCTTTTGTTCGCCGGACTGGGTGCGCTCATTAACCGTACTTCACCTTTCAGTTTACCGATTCGTATGTTTGAGAATTTCTACCGTAACGGGATTATGATTTTTGGAGGAGGGCAGGTCCTTGTACCATTTATGTATACCGAATTCGTAGAGATGAAGGCTTACCTCAGTTCAGACCAATTTCTTTCAGGATATGCTTTTCAGCAAGCTTTGCCTGGACCTACTTTTTCATTTACTTCCTTTGTGGGTGGAATGACCATGAAAAATTCGGGAGCGAATATTTATGGGCAGATTATGGGCAGTATAATTGCGGTCCTTGGAATTAACCTTCCTGGTTTGATACTCATATTGTTTATCGTCCCTTTCTGGAATGATCTGAAGAAAATAACCAGAATTAAGAATTCCCTATCGGGTATAAATGCAGTTTCGGTCGGATTTATGGGTGCAGCATTTCTGTTACTGATACATCCTGTCGGAATAAATTACCTCTCAGTAGGCCTGATTGTAAGCACTTTTCTTTTACTGGCCTTTACCAAAATCAGAACCCCACTGATTATTCTTGCAGCTGTGTTATTGGGCTTGTTCCTTTAAGAAAATTCCTTTTAGACTTTTATTTAAAAAGGTTGTTCATCATCCATATCATCCATTCTTGAAGGACGTATAATGAAGTTATTCGGTTTCTCAAAATCCTGAGAAGGGCTGATACCGGCAAACGGATTTGGATTACTTGCAGAAGCATTACTGAAGTCCTCCTCCAGGTCAACGAATTTCACATATTTACCCACAAATCGCAATGGAACCGTTCCAGTTTCACCATTTCTATGCTTAGCCACAATTACTTCACCGATACCAATGGTTGAACGTCCCTGTTCATCTTCGGTTAAGCCGTAATACTCCGGGCGGTACAGGAAGAGAACCATATCGGCATCCTGTTCAATAGATCCCGATTCACGAAGATCTGATAGCATAGGTTTTTTAGCTGCTCCTGGCCGGGTTTCTACTGCTCTGCTCAACTGCGACAAAGCGATAACAGGTACGTTTAGTTCTTTTGCCACTGATTTTAAAGCTCTCGAAATACTGCCAATCTCCTGCTCACGGTTGCCGCCTTTACCATCATTTTTACCATGCATCAGCTGCAGGTAGTCAATGATTATCATTTGAATATCATACTGTGCTTTTAATCGTCTGCATTTTGCCCTGAATTCGAAAATATTCAATGCCGGAGTATCATCAATAAACAATGGAGCTTCGGTTAGTGTTCCGATTTTTGAGTGAAGTTTTTGCCATTCCCATTCTGCCAGATGACCTTTTCGGATTTTTTCCTGTTCTATTTCCGTTTCTCCTGATATCAAACGGTTGACTAACTGAACTGAAGACATTTCCAGTGAGAAAAAGACCACCGGTTTATTGAACTGCACAGCAGCATTACGGGCACAACTTAATACAAAGGCAGTTTTACCCATTGCAGGCCTCGCCGCAATAATTACCAGATCAGAAGGTTGCCAGCCTGAGGTAATGCGATCAAGAGCAGTGAAGCCCGATGGCACACCTGTTAAACCGTCTACTTTATCTTTAATTTTTTCCAGATTATCGAGTGACTCTCTGATGATATCATCCATCTTTCTGGAATCTCTCCTCAGGTTGTTCTGGGCAATATCGAACAGGTTCTTTTCAGCATGATCCAGAAGATCGAAAATATCTGTAGTATCCTCATATGCATTACTAATGATTTCAGTCGAAATCCTGATCAGCTCACGCTGAATAAATTTTTGTGAGATGATTCTTGCATGATATTCGATGTTTGCGGCTGATGCAACACGATTGGTGAGTTCGGTGATATAGTACGCACCGCCAATCATTTCAAGGTCGCCCTGCTGACGCAATTGAGCTGTAACAGTTAATATATCAACCGGGGAGGATTTTTGAAAAAGTGCCTGTATAGCTTCAAAAATTTTCTGATGACTATCCTTATAAAAAACATCGGGTTTTAATATATCAATAACAGCAGATAGTGCATCCTTTTCGAGCATCAGGGCTCCCAGAACGGCCTCTTCCAAATCAAGCGCCTGAGGAGGTAGTTTGCCTAATCCGCTTGCGATCGTACTCAATCTGTTACGGCGTTCAGATGAAAATGTATTTTTGTTACTTTTATTAAATTCCTGATCCTTTTCTAAACTCATAACAACAAAAGTATACAAAAATTGAAGCGGAATTTTTTTAGTTTTTCACACCGATTTTTTTTAGCAATTAACACTATTTGCTTTTAGCCTTACAAATCACTTTTTTATTAACATAAATTGTTGAAAAATTATGGATTTTATAATAAAACAGCTCTTAAATCAATAAATCATAATTGTTAATAACTTTTTGTGATGTTGATAAACTTCGATTTAGTTCAAAACAAATAAGTCATTTATACTAAAATGGAAATAATATCTAACTTCGCTGCTTACTATAATTTATAGAAATGAACACTAACTCTTTTAAAAGAAGAAGGGACAATGAAAGCCATGAGTCTAACCAAATGGTATTTGGAATCAGGGCGATTATTGAGGCAATAAAGAGTGGAAAGGAAATTGAAAGTCTGTACCTGCAGCGTGGGCTTACTGGAGGTATAATTTTAGAACTGCGGGCATTGATAAATGAACAGGAAATTGGATTTCAACTTGTACCTGTAGAGAAGTTGAATCGTTTAACACCTAAGAACCATCAGGGTGCTGTGGCATTTATTTCTCCGATTAGTTATGATAAAATTGAAAATATAATTCCTTCTATTTACGAGAAAGGTGAAGTGCCATTGGTATTAATACTGGATGGAATTACTGATGTAAGAAATTTTGGTGCCATTGCCCGCACTGCTGAATGTGCCGGAGTACATGCCCTTATCGTTCCGTCAAAAGGTTCGGCACAAATCAATCCTGATGCGATAAAAACTTCTGCCGGCGCATTATACAAGATCCCGGTATGCCGTCATGATAGTTTGTTTAAAACAGCTAAATTTTTGCAGGAGTCTGGTTTACAGCTTGTTGCATGTACCGAAAAAACAAATGAATACCTTTATCAGCCTGATTACACTGTACCCACCGCAATTATAATGGGCTCGGAAGAAAATGGTATTTCTACAGAACTCATCCGGATAGCTGATCATCTTGCAAAAATACCAATGTATGGAGAGATTGAGTCATTAAACGTTTCGGTTTCTGCAGGTATTTTGCTTTATGAAGCTGTCAGGCAAAAGATTGCTCTTAAATAAACTCTGGTCCAAATCTTTGTTTTACGTCACCTACAATCTGCTTAATCTCCTGTTCTTCACTTCTAGGACAAATAAGTAATGTATTATTGTCTTCGACAACAATAAAATCATGCAGTCCCTGCATGATCACCAGTTTCCCTTTTGGTACATTAACCATACAATTGGATGAATCGTACATGATCACCATTTCGGAAGGAATTACAGCATTTCCAACGTAATCCTTTTCGGATAAATCATAAACAGATGCCCAGGTTCCAAGATCTGACCAGCCAAATTCTGAAGGGAGCACGTAAACATTTTCAGCTTTTTCCATGATTCCGTAATCAATAGAAAGATTGGTACACTGGGAAAATGCAGTACGAACGAACTCCTGCTCCTCCGGGGTATTGTATATTGCTTCACCCTCCCTGAATATCTCGTTCATCTCGGGCAGATATTTTTTAAAAGCATTGAGGATACTTTTCACCGACCAGACAAATATTCCGGCATTCCATAAAAAATCGCCGCTTTGAACGAAGGTTTTGGCTAGTTCTTTATTTGGTTTTTCAGTAAACGTTTTAACCATAAAAAAATCATCACCTATTTTTTTTGTATTGTATTGTATATAACCATATCCCGTATCAGGTCGGGAAGGCTTAATACCCAATGAGATCAGGCAATCATGGTTTGAAGCAGTTTCAAGAGATTTATTTATACAACGGGTAAATTCTTCTGAATCCATGATAAGATGGTCGGAAGGTGCAACGACGATAGAGGCTTCAGGATTAAGTTTAAGAATCTTATGACTTCCATATGCGATACAGGGAGCGGTATTCCGCATTATTGGTTCTGCAAGTATCTGCGAATCATCCAGATCCGGTAACTGCTCCTGTACCAGTTTTATATATGATTCATTGGTCAGAATAAAGATGTTTTCCTTGGGTACGATCTTTAAAAATCGATCATATGTTTGCTGAATGAGCGTTTTACCTGTGCCCAGTATGTCTATAAATTGTTTTGGATGGGCAGTCCGACTTATTGGCCAAAATCTGCTGCCAATTCCTCCTGCCATTATCAGGGCATAATAATTTTTCATATAGATCTAATGCATTTAAATGATGCCTTCTTTCAAAAGGTCATGAAGATGGATGAAGCCTTCAAATTTTGTGCCTGTTCCTACAAGTATCTGAGTAATATTATTTTCGCGGAGTATTTCAAGCGCGTTAACAGCAAGTTCATTCTTATCTATGTACTTCGGGGAGCTTGTCATAATGTCTGCCGCGCAAAGTCCCTCAATGGTATGGTTTTTATTTAACATCCGGCGTATATCACCATCTGTGATGATTCCTTTTAAGATTCCATGATCAACAACAGCAACTGCACCTAAGCGGTTTTTTGTGATTTCAATGATTACTTCTTTAACGCTGGCATTGGAACTTACTAACGGTTTTTCGTTTTGTGCGGCCAGATCAGATACTTTCAGATAAAGTCGTTTCCCTAATGAACCCCCCGGATGATATTTTGCGAAATCAGCACTACTGAATTCACGACATTCAAGCAAACTAACTGCCAAGGCGTCACCCATAGCCAATTGGGCAGTCGTGCTGCTTGTTGGTGCCAGATTATGCGGGCAAGCTTCATGTTCAACAGAGGTATCCAGGATCCAGTCTGATTGTCTGGCCAGAAAAGAGTCTTTATCTCCTACCATACCTACCAGTTTATTACCTCCCTGCTTCAATAATGGGATCAAAACTTTAATTTCAGGTGTATTTCCACTTTTTGAGATGCAAATCACCAGATCCTCTTTTTGAATCATTCCCAAATCGCCATGAATGGCGTCTGCTGCATGCATGAAAATAGAGGGAGTTCCGGTAGAATTGAAAGTCGCAACAATTTTTTGAGCTATTATTGCACTTTTTCCAATGCCAGTTACTATGACTCTGGCATTTAGGTACAGAATTTGTTGTACTAATTCTGAAAAATTATCATTTAATTGAGTTGCAAGTCTTTTTACACTTTCAGCTTCAATTTGAAGCGTTTTTCTTGCGATTTCTAATATTTCAGCATTGCTTTTCAATGAGATATTTTTTTAATAAATAGATAATTAATCGCAAAAATATGTTATTTTGAATATTATTATGACCCATTTTCAATTTTTTCCAACCAGGCAATGGAAATAAACAAATCCCTGTTTGATAATTTACAGAATTTTTTCGGCTTTGATAACTTTAAAGGTGATCAGGAAGCCATAATAACCAGTATTCTTCAGAAGAAAGATACTTTTGTCATAATGCCAACTGGTGGTGGCAAATCAATTTGTTATCAGTTACCGGCCCTTATGAGTGAGGGTACTGCAATAGTCATTTCGCCACTAATTGCGCTGATGAAAAATCAGGTAGATCAGTTACGGGCTTTTGGAGGAACTGATAGCATTGCCCATTTTTTAAATTCTTCCTTAAATAAATCTGAGATTACCAAGGTTAAGGAGGATGTAAGCAATGGCGAGACTAAATTACTGTATGTAGCCCCTGAATCACTTACCAAACCTGAGAATGTCGATTTTTTGCGGGGGATATCCATTTCATTTGTAGCAGTTGACGAAGCACATTGTATATCAGAATGGGGGCATGATTTCAGGCCAGAGTATCGCAGAATTCGTCAGGTAATTGACAATATTGGAGACAATATTCCTATTATTGCGCTTACAGCTACTGCAACCCCAAAGGTTCAGCAGGATATTCAGAAGAACCTGCAGATGAATAATGCAGCTCTCTTTAAATCATCTTTTAACCGGCCCAATTTATTCTATGAAGTACGTGCCAAGCGTAATGTCATTAAAGAAATTGTAAGATATGCGAAAATGAATTCCGGAAAATCTGGAATTGTTTATTGCCTGAGCCGTAAAAAGGTGGAAGAGGTGGCAGAAGCGTTAAAACTGAATGGAATTAAGGCTCTTCCATACCATGCCGGACTTGATCCAAAGACAAGGGCTGAAACTCAGGATAATTTTCTGATGGAGGACGTTGATGTCATTGTTGCGACCATTGCCTTTGGTATGGGAATCGACAAGCCGGATGTTCGCTATGTTATCCACCATGATATTCCAAAGAGCATGGAGGGTTATTATCAGGAAACCGGCCGATCTGGACGGGATGGGGGTGAAGGTATTTGTGTAGCTTTTTACTCACAGAAAGATATTGATAAGCTTACCAAGTTTATGAAAGATAAGCCTGTTTCTGAAAGAGAAATAGGAACCCAGATACTTAAAGAAGTGATTGATTATGCCGAGTCTTCTGTATGCAGGCGTAAACAGATATTGCACTATTTTGGAGAGAACTTCAATGAAACCGGTTGCAATAATATGTGTGATAATTGCCGTCACACTAAAAAATATTTCGATGCCGAAGCTCCATTGCATAGCGTATTAAAATTAATAAGAGAGCTTGGAGAAAAATTTGATGATCAGTATTTTATCAATATTATGATGGGAATTGAAAATGCCCAGGTTGCTTCTTATGGTCATAGTAAACATCCTCTTTTTGGATCCGGAAAGGAGCAGGGTGAAATTTTGTGGAAATCCTTACTGCGGCAGGCTGTTCTCAACAACTATGTTCAGAAAGATATTGATAATTACGGCTTATTAAAACTGACCAGATCCGGCAATGCATTTATTGAAAATCCGCATTCATTGAAGTTTATACTGAACTATCTGATGGATGAGGCTGAAGATGAGGTTGAAGAATCACAACAGCAGAGCGGAGCACTGGATACCCAGCTTTTACAGATGCTTAAAGATCTGCGCAAAAAGATCGCCAAACAGAAAAATCTACCCCCATTTGTAGTATTTCAGGATCCATCACTGGATGAAATGTGCATTCATTATCCTGTTTCAATTGAAGAACTTAAACAGATTCATGGTGTTGGTTCGGGAAAAGCTTTGAAGTTTGGCCAGCCATTTATTGAACTCATTAAAAAGTATGTTGAAGATAATGATATCGACCGCCCAGTCGATCTTGTGATTAAGAGTGCTGCCAATAAATCTGCTCTCAAAGTGTCAATAATACAAAACATCGACAGACAAATTGCACTGGAAGATATTGCATCTGCGAAAGGAATTACCTACGATGATATTTTGAAGGAGCTGGAAACCATTGTAAACTCCGGGACTAAACTCAACCTCAATTATTACATTGATGAATTGATTGAGGAGGACAGGCAGGATGAGGTTTACGATTATTTCAGATCTACAGAAACAGATTCTATTGATACTGCAATGGCGGAACTTGGAACAGATGATTATACACGCGAAGAGGTACAACTGATGCGTATTAAATTTATATCAGAATTAGGAAATTAATGATCAATAATATCCCGCAAATAAAACATACCGGCTCAGGCAATTTTTTTCTTATGGCTGGTCCATGTGCAATAGAAGGTGAAGAAATGGCTCTCAGAATAGCCGATCGGATTGTAAACATTACAGACAGATTAGCTATCCCATTGATATTCAAGGGTTCATACCGAAAGGCAAACCGCTCACGCCTTGATTCTTTTACAGGAATCGGGGATGAAAAAGCACTTAAAATATTATCCAGGGTCAGTCGGGAATTTGCTGTTCCTACTGTAACAGATATTCATGAAAGTCATGAAGCTGCAATGGCAGCTGAGTATGTGGATGTATTGCAAATACCTGCTTTTTTATGTCGTCAAACCGATCTTTTGATTGCTGCTGCTAAGACTGGAAAGACAATTAATGTAAAAAAAGGCCAGTTTCTGTCTGCATCTGCAATGCGCTTTGCAGTTGATAAAGTTCAGGACTCGGGTAATCCGAATGTGATCCTTACCGATCGGGGTAACACTTTCGGATATCAGGACATGATAGTTGACTTCAGGGGCATACCAGAAATGAGATCCTTTGGCGTGCCGGTAGTGATGGATTGTACACACTCCTTGCAGCAACCCAATCAGGCAAGCGGAGTAACAGGAGGGAAGCCCGCACTGATCGAAACCATCGCGAAAGCTGCAATTGCAGTTGGCTCTGATGGATTATTTATAGAAACTCACCCTGACCCGGCCAATGCCAAATCAGACGGTGCCAATATGCTGCACCTGGATAATCTGGAAGCCCTGCTGATAAAATTAATCAGGATAAGACAGGCAATTTCCTGATCCAGCTTAAGTTGCAGGAAGACATACTGGATCAGGGTTATATAGTAGAAAACTTAAGACTTATTGTAAATATTAGCTTTAAGCCATTCCACGCTTGATGCCGGATCACCAATAATCTTTGCCCCATCCTGTTCAATAAAGGCGTGCTTAACCCCTGAAAGCCTGGAATTTTCAAAGATATGTTTGAAATCAACCTTGCCTGTTCCTACCGGGCAAGGCTTGCCTGTAACTTTGTCAAGATCTTTAACATGCCATAGAGGGAATCGGTTCGGGTATTTTTTGAACAATGCCACCGGATCCATACCTGCTGCTGTTGCCCAGGCAAGATCCAGTTCCATAAACACTTTATTTTTATCGGTATTGCCCAAAACATAATCAAAAGCAGATGTACCTTCAATGACAGTAAACTCCGACTGATGGTTATGGTATGCAAATTTCATTTTATTTTTCGCAGCGGCATCACCTGCTTTAATAAAGATTTCAGTAGTTTTTTTAATCTCATCAAGATTATTGATTGATGAACTTGAACAAATTACCCAGCCACATCCACCTTCAGCAGCCTCATCGACGATTTGTTGCAAATTATCTCTCAGATTTCGTGAGCCTGCTGCTACCTGTGCAGTACGGGGCAATCCGCCAACATGATTACCTATCCATTTTAAACCCAGATCATTCACTATTGCAGCAAAATCCCTCGCTGAATGTCTGTAATATAAGCCACCAGAACCTGTTGCTGTTTCAAGTTCCCTGATTCCAAGGTCTGCAATTTGTTTAAGAACGGTTTTAGTATCCGCACCGGGAGCATTAATTATGCTGTTCAATGTGTAAACCTGTAAACCGAATGGCGGATATTTAAGTGCAGGATGTCTATTTACTGAATTAGCCCATACAGGTAATGCACTGCTCAATGCAATAATCCCTGAGCTTTTAAGGAAAGATCTTCTGTTGATCATAATATTATATTTGTTGACTATTTTTCTGTATTGTAAAACTGATATTTAATTGCCCATTTAAATTGCTTACCCGGGTCAGCATCAACCTTAATAAATGGCTCAGGACTCAGTGTAGTAGGAACAGACCAGTACATGAATTTTGATAATGCCCTGTCGGCAGTTATTCTGACACCGGCACCGGTTTTTTTGTTTTCGATTCTGAAATCATAATCCTCAACTTTATCACCTGAATATCCTGTAGGGTACTCCATTGTACTTTCACCTTTTTTGAGATCCCTTAAATAGCTCATTTTATTTTCACTGAAGTCCATCAGATTTTTACCTGTCGGTTTATTGGCAATTTTGAAGGGAAGAGTAACCGTAAAATCGGATCCTGTAGTCTGACTGTCGATCACGAAGAAATTATGATTAAAAACACTCGTATTAATTGATTTCTGACCAGTGTTCTTTAAATTATGTTCCAGTACCAACTCAGGCTTTCCTTTTAGTAATCTTACCGTTTTAGTGTAGGTATATGAATAACCTTTTCCATCATTCAGTTTATGAATAAAGATAATCCTGTCAGTTTTTTTACGGACTTTCCATGTTCCAGTATTGACCAGTTCAAAAGGAGCATTGAAGCGGTATGGATTATTATTTATCTTTTTAACTGTTCCAATACCTATTTTAATGAAGGTTTCACCAGGAGCGGCTGATTCATATTCAATCGGATCAAAAGCCTCTACAGGGCCGGTAATTGCATCATGTCTTTTAGGATCATGCTTTGCATACCACTCTCCGAAATATTCATGACCCTTATATTTAAGGCTTGGAATTACCCCCGCCCAGTCAAACCTGGTACCGCGATAAAACCCTTCTTTTGCATCAGGCAAGTATATTCTGGCTTCAATTTCTCCATTTGAGATCCGGGCTTCAGGATATTGGGCAATGACCTGATAGCCAGAAAGTAGAAGACATATAGTTAAAATCTGTTTTAGCATTATGATTAATATTTATAGTTTATTTTAAAAATCAGGGCTATGGTCTGATCAGTGTACCATCTGCTTTGCGAACCTGCCAGTTGGATTTAGTACCAATAGGATATTTTGCAGCTTCTTTTTCATTGATATCCACACCTAATCCCGGAACTTCATTCACATACATATAACCATTTTTCATTGTAGGGCATCCTGAGAACACCTCCTTCATTTTATCTGAAAAACGAATTGATTCCTGTATTCCGAAATTCCAGACTGCGAGGTCGATGTGGGCATTTGCTGCATGACCTACAGGTGAAACATCACCAGGGCCATGCCAGGCAGTTTTTATGTTGAACCATTCCCCAAGTCTCGCAACTTTCATAGCAGGAGTAATGCCCCCGATCTGAGAGATATGAATCCGGATATAATCAAACCACTGGTTCACCATTGGGAGTTTAAATTCGTTGATATTGTTAAATAGTTCGCCCATTGCAATGGGAACAGAAGTGCTTGTTCTGAGTTGCTTGAACCATTCCATATTTTCTGGAGAAAAAGGATCTTCTATGAAAAATGGGCGATATGGCTCCAGCTGTTTGATCATATTGATGGCATCCATTGGTTGTACACGCTCATGAATATCATGCAATAGCTCTACATCATCGCCGCACTTTTTCCTGACGGCTTCAAAAATCTTTGGAACAGATCTCAAATAAGTTCGCTCATCCATATAGGCGTCATTGGCCCCACCAAATCCAGCCTCTTTAAAATCAGGTTTTTTCTGAGTTACTCCAACGGCGCCATAGCCTCCCTGCTGTATCCTTACATATTTATATCCCTCGTCCATAAATTTCTGGACATTATCTGCTACTTCCTCAGGAGTGCTTCCACTTGCATGGGCATAACAGGGTACTGCAAATCTTACCTTGCCGCCAAGAAGCTGATATACAGGCATATTAGCACGTTTTCCCTTAATATCCCACAATGCCTGATCTAAACCGCTAAGCGCATTATTCAACACAGGGCCATTTCGCCAGTATGAGCTGACATAGACCCCGTGCCACATATCCTCAATATTGTCTACATCCTTTCCAACACAGAAATCATTGAGGTAACTATTGATAGCAGTAACTACAGCCATCGCTCTTTGAGTAAATGTAGCACAACCTAATCCATATAAGCCGGGTTCAGAGGTATCAACTCTTACTACAATCAGGTTAGAGCCGGCCGGAGCGCAGGCAATGGCTCTGACACCTGTAATCTTAACAGGAGCCATTCCACGGGCGTATGATGATGCCTCCTTTTCAGAGGCACTGGCCGGAGATGATGAGCCGAACATACCCATGATTCCTGCGGTTGAGCCTATACCAAGCATTTTCAATGCTTCACGACGGTCAAAAATGCTTTGATCTTTTTTGGTATTCATATTCAAAATACTGATTAATGGTTATGATTGTTATCCTGATATTACCTGTCAAAAGATAATTATTTTTTAGCTTTTATATTAAATCACACATCTTAAACTCTGTGATAATCAGGTTTCCAATTTTTGATCATCAATTTAATGGCTTTATTTGTCATATTTTCTGCCAGTGCTTTTTGTACAAGTTCCAAAAACTCCTCATCAGATGCAAAACGAAGCGCTACAATCTGACTAATGCGTAATCCTGCCGGAAGAGGTTTGCCGCTCAGAATGAAATGTCTGAAATTTTCTTCTGCACGTATAGCCCTGTCCTGGGCCTTGAGTGGAAAAACCCTAACAAACCAGTAAAGCATAATACAGCATACAAATAAGAGTAGCAGCAGACTTGCAGAGTATAAATTATCAGTCCCAATAGATTCAACAAGGTTGACAGATGATCCAATTAATCCTGATATTAAAAATAAAGCAAGTACTCTGTGGTAAGCCGTTATAAAACGGGTGTGATTTTTGAAATTCTGTTCCATATCTATTTTGTTATGATTTTAAATTCTGTTCTCCTGTTATTTTTTCTGTTTTCTTCAGATGAATTATCATTAAGGGGAAGCCCTTCGCCATAACCCTTGTAACTTATTTTATTTGCAGAAATAAGGTTGCTTATGAGATAATCATAAACAGTACGGGCCCTGTTTTCAGAAAGCTCCAGATTTGACTTCTCATCGCCGACATCATCTGTATGCCCGCCAATTTCGATAGAGACTGATGGATTCTCCTTCATAAAGCTAATTAAATGTTGTAATTCGGTTTTCGATTCAGGTAGGAGATTATATTTGCCGCTCTCAAAGAAAATATTATTAAGTATAACCAGTCCGCCAACCTCTATTTTCTTTAATGGAATTTCCAAAATAAATGGCTTATTGATCAGTTTCAGATCAGGTGTGAAGTTTTGAGAATAGAACAGGTATCCATCTTTTGATACATTTAATCCAAAAGACTTACCGGCCATCATGGTCGCCAGAAACTCACCGGTTTCGGGATCGGTAACATCGTCAAAAATGGCTTTTCCGTCTTTAAGATTGATAATTTCGACTTTCGCGTCGAGAATTTCCTTTGTGATTTTGTCAAAAACCAATCCCTTAACATAGGTTACAGTATTGGGTCTCATAGCTACCGGTAATTCAAAAGAGTAAATGTCAAGTCCGCCAAACCCGCCTTTCTGGTTCGTAGAAAAGAAAGCAAGTTTGCCATTGCTGCTGATACTTAATCCGCTTTCTTCCCCGAAAGTATTGATCGGATATCCAAGATTCTGAGGTCTTTTCCAGCCGGTTTGAACATCATCCTTAAAAAGTTTTCTGCTCATGAAAAGATCCTTATTTCCAAGTCCGGGCCAGCCATTTGAAGAGAAATAAAGGCTTTCATCATCGGGGTGAATAAATGGCGATTGTTCATCGTAAGAGGTATTTATCTCCGGTCCCAGATTTAATGGGACACCCCATGATCCATCATTATTAAGTTCTGATTTCCAGATGTCATAACCGCCATATCCTCCATTTCGGGTACTAACAAAATATAAGGTTCTGCCATCGGCACTAATAGATGGCTGAGATTCCCAGCCGGGAGTATTGACCGGCCCCCCTATATTAAATGGTTTACTCCAGGCATTTCCTTCCCATCTGGAAATATAGATATCACATCTTCCCAAACCATCCGGACGGTTACAACCCGTGAAAAACAAATAATTTCCATCTGGCGAAATGCATTGCGCTCCTTCATTATAATTAAACGTATTAATCTCTTTGCTCAGATACTCAGCTGTAGCCCAGAGACTGTCACGTTTCACACTTTTGAAAAAATCTTCATTTCTGTTAGTCTGACGGGTGAATATGATCATTTTCTCATCAGCAGTAATTACAGGCAGATATTCTTCTTCTTTTGAATTAATTCCTGGACCCAGATTTACAGGTTTAAAGCTTACCGGATTCTTTATTGCCTCAAGACTAAAACTGCAATCTGCAATATATTTTACTGTTTTTTGTTTGCTTTCAGCGCTCAGGCCAGGATAGGAGAGATATTTATTGAAATGTTCATATGCATTGGCATAATTGCCCGTATTTAATTCACTTTCGGCAAGACCAAAATATGTTAGTGGTAAGAATTCAGGATCTATTTCAATAACCCTTTTATAACTGACGAGCGCTTTACTGAAATTTCCGGTCTTTCGATAAATATCACCTAGCTGCTGATATGCAGCAGTGAAATTTTTATCAAGAATAACCGCCTGACTCAGTTCAGCAATTGCCTTATCATATAATCTGTAGCTTAAATATTGATTTGCCAGATTGTATGATTTTTGTGCCTGTTTAACCGGGGAGGAAGTTTGTTTTTGTGCTGAACAAATACAAGGTAAAAGACATAATAATAGCAGTAATATTTTCATTCTTACGAGACTTTCCCTTTGTATGAAGGTAGAAAATATTCTGTATTAAGCCTATTGATTAATTAAGCATAATAAAAAAAATGGCATAGAATTGTGTTAAATGACAGCCAATAATCTGAATGAAAAAAGAATCAGGGAATATTAAGATATTTATGAGTCTGAAGAGAGATTTCCCATTTTGGGTTCTCCATAACATAATCAATGATTTGCGGGATCACCTCTGCTGATTTTGACCATTCAGGCTGAAGGTATAGTTTGCATCCTTCGGATACTGTGGCCGCATATTCCTCTGCCCATTTGAAATCACTTTTATTAAATACGATTACTTTTAATTCACCGGCCAGTGGAGCAATATCCGGACGAGGGGCCTTGAATTTCTTTGGTGAGAGACAAATCCAGTCCCAGGTGCCTGAAAGGGGATAGGCCCCGGAGGTTTCAATAAATGTTTTAATTCCTCTTTTCTGTAATTCTGATGTTAGATAATCCAGGTTATAGATAAGAGGCTCACCACCAGTCACTACTACTGCTTTACCAGGGTATTTTTCTGCATTTTTTACGATTTGATCGGTAGCTGTCAATGGATGCAATTCTGCATCCCAGCTTTCCTTAACATCACACCAGTGACAACCCACATCACAACCACCCAAACGAATGAAATAGGCTGCTTTTCCGGAATGAAATCCTTCACCCTGTATGGTGTAGAACTCTTCCATTAATGGTAATAAGGTGCCGTCGGCTGGAATTTGGTGTGCCATTTTGTAATTTAGAGCGCAAATATACTTAAGTTTAAGAGATCAACCTCGTGCAAAACAGATAGAGACACAATGCTGACAATTCAATTTTAATATGAACTGGATTAATATACTTCCCAAAAGCATCACAGCTTCTGAAGATTTTATCAGAACTGTGCAGGTATCGGGAAGAAAACTGTGTATAGTGAAGACGGGAAACGAATTTTATGCTGTGCAAAATAAATGCCCACATGCCGGGGCTGAACTTAGTAAAGGCTGGTGTGCTTCAGGTAAGCTGGTATGTCCTTACCACCGGCATGAATTTGATCTTAAAACAGGCCGTGGTGCCGAAGGGCAGGGTAATTATATTGATACCTATCCGGTGGAGCTGAGAGAGGACGGACTTTATGTCGGAATTTCCAAAGCCTGGTGGAAGTTCTGGTAAATTTCTAATCTTTTTTAAAAAGGTATTTTTTGCAGAACTCTTCACTATTCAGTACTTCAATTTCAGAAAAATAGAAGTCTGATTTATCTTCAGTGATGATGCAATTACAATTGCTTTCCAGGGCAGCATAATATTCAAGTCCATCTTCAAAATCATGAATGGAAGGATTCGCGATACATTTCAAAACAGCTTCAGATGAATTTGCTGCAATGCTAATATGCTCTGAAAGGATCTTTATTTTGGACTTTGCAATGCTGCTTTTATGCTTTTTTTCTGCAAAATAAAAGGATATAGCCAGACATATTGGGGAAGTAAGTAAAGTGAATCTTTTGTTTCCTGCCAGACTTAATATTCTCGCTGAATTTGTAAAAGTGGGATATTCCTTGTTTAATACAGAAATCAGAATATTGGCATCCAGAAAAACATTCATTTTCTTGAATCAAAAAATTCCTTTTTAGCTGATTTTCTAATTCGTTTAGTTTGATATTCAGCTTTGCCTTCGGCAATCAGATTTACCCAATCAGCTATGGGGTATTCTTCGAGCGATTGGTAATCTGTTGAAGTAACTTTTATTAAAAGAAATTCTATGAGCCTTGATAGACTAATGTCGTTTTCTTCTGCATACTTTTTTGCTTTATTGATGACCTCTTCATTAAAGCTCAGAGTTAATTTAGCATTCATGAAAACTCCTTTCTGTTTAAGACAAAAGTAGTATTAATTACGTATAATTTAAAATAATATTACGTATAATTAATAAATTTCTTTTTTTGCAGAAGCCAGGGTGTTTTTCAGTAAGCCTACGATTGTCATCAAGCCTACACCTCCGGGAACAGGGGTGATCCACGAGCTTTTAGGTGCTACATTTTCAAAGTCTACATCTCCGTATAGTTTGAATCCTGATTTGGTCTCTGAGGAAATCTCCCGATTCATACCAACATCAATGACTATGGCACCTTCTTTAACCATGTCGGCTGTAATGAAATTCTTTTTACCAATTGCTACGATTAATATATCAGCATCCAGACTATATTTTTTAATATCCGGAGTTTTACTGTGACAGATAGTAACCGTGCAATTTCCAGGATTTGTATTCCTTGCCATTAATATGCTCATCGGTGAACCCACAATATTGCTTCTGCCAACAACCACACAATGTTTACCGGCAGTATCGATTCCATATTCCTGAAGCATCAGTAAAATACCATAAGGAGTTGCCGGTAAAAAGGAGGGGAGGTTACGCTGCATCCTGCCGAGATTAACCGGATGGAAGCCGTCCACATCTTTTTCGGGAGATATTTTTTCAGTGACTTTATCTGCAGAGATATGTTTTGGAAGAGGAAGCTGAACAAGGATACCATCAGTCTCAGGATCTTTATTTACCTCATCAATTTTCCGAAGTAATTCTTCTTCGGTGATTGTATTCTCAAAGCGATATAAGGTTGAATTAAAACCTACCTTTTCACAGTTTTTTATTTTACTGGCAACATAGGTTTCTGAACCACCATCATGCCCGACGAGTATGGCTACCAGGTGAGGTTTACGGCCTGTATTCTTTAAAATTTCGGCCGCCTCGATTGCGATTCTTTCTTTTAGTTTCTCTGAAACAAATTTACCGTCGAGTAACTGCATTTTTATTAAAATATGTTATTTATTAACATTTATTGGCTTATTAACATATCAATTTCGCAATTCGCGTAATGCGAAATATTGGAATTAATCTAATTTCAGCACTGCCATGAAGGCTGTTTGAGGTATTTCGACATTACCTACCTGCCTCATGCGCTTTTTACCTTTTTTCTGCTTCTCAAGAAGCTTACGTTTCCTCGAAATATCACCACCATAACATTTTGCGGTTACATCTTTACGCAGGGCTTTAACAGTTTCACGGGCAATAATTTTCGCTCCGATGGATGCCTGAATAATAATCTCAAACTGCTGGCGAGGAATCAGTTCCCGAAGTTTTTCACAGATCTTTTTTCCGAAATTATAAGAGTTCGTTCTATGAATCAATGAGGAAAGAGCATCAACAGGCTCGCTGTTTAAGAGTATATCCAAACGAACCAGGTCAGACTGCCGGTAACCGATCTGATGATAATCAAATGAAGCATATCCCTTCGAGATTGTTTTCAGGCGATCATAAAAATCGAATACAATTTCACCCATTGGCATTTCAAATATCAGTTCAACCCGGTCGGATGTTAAATAGGATTGATTGATTATTGTTCCGCGTTTCTGAATGCAAAGCGACATAATTGGCCCTACAAATTCAGATTTAGTGATAATATTGGCTTTGATATAAGGTTCTTCAACATGATCCAGTTTACTTGGATCAGGCAGATCGGATGGGTTATGTACATCGATCTCAAGACCTTTGGAAGTAAATGCCTTATAAGATACGTTCGGAACAGTGGTAATCACTGTCATGTCGAATTCTCTTTCCAGTCGCTCCTGTATAATTTCCATGTGGAGCATACCCAGGAAACCACAGCGGAAACCGAATCCCAAAGCCGCTGATGACTCAGGTTCGAAAACGATAGAAGCGTCATTCAGCTGCAGTTTGTGCATGCTTTCACGAAGTTCTTCGTACTCATCTGTATCAACCGGATAGATGCCGGCAAATACCATTGGTTTTACTTCCTCAAAACCTTTGATTGGTTCTGAACTTGGCTTATCTTTATGTGTAATCGTATCTCCGACCTTAACCTCACGTGCTTCTTTTATCCCCGAAATGATATAACCCACATCCCCGGTTTTAATCACATCCTTTGGTTTCTGAGTCAGTTTTAAAGTTCCTACTTCCTCTGCGATATAATCCTTATCGGTTGCTACAAACTTTACCTTATCGCCCTTGCGGATCTCGCCGTTAAGTACCTTAAAATATGCAATGATTCCCCTGAATGAATTAAAAACAGAGTCGAATATCAAAGCCTGCAATTCTCCATCAGGGTTTCCCTTTGGAGCAGGAATTCGTTCAACTATGGCTTTTAAAATGTTATCTACCCCTAAGCCAGTTTTGCCTGAGGCCGGAATAATTTCTTCACGTTTGCAACCAATCAGTTCAATGATCTGGTCTTTCACTTCCTCAGGCATAGCTCCCGGAAGGTCCATCTTGTTCAGAATTGGAATAATCTCCAGATCGTGCTCAAGTGCCAGGTACAAATTAGATATGGTCTGTGCTTGTATTCCCTGTGATGCATCCACGATCAGTAATGCACCCTCACAGGCAGCGATCGAGCGGGAAACTTCATAGGAAAAATCCACATGCCCCGGTGTGTCTATCAGATTAAGAACATAGGGCTGACCATCCTGAATGTAATCCATTTGGATTGCATGACTCTTAATGGTAATGCCGCGTTCACGTTCCAGATCCATATCATCAAGCAGTTGAGCCTGTGATTCACGCTGGGTGATTGTATTTGTATACTCCAGAAGACGGTCAGCCAAAGTGCTTTTACCGTGATCAATGTGAGCAATTATGCAAAAGTTACGTATATACTTCATTTGAGGCGCAAATATAGTTTATTAAGCTCAAATTTTATTCGACATAAACGATTTCATCATTCTGATTAATCTGTTATCATGTACCTGATGCTCAGCTTAAAATATTTGTAATTTTTTTACTGCAGCTTTCTTTATAGCTAATTTTTTTTTCTATTTTGGGAAATAATCACTTAATAATATTAATGAATTCATGACGATTGGTATTTTGCTTGAGCCCTCCCCGGAAACACGGGTATCATTAATTCCCGAACACATTTCAGTCCTGAAGAAACAAAATATAAATGTATTAGCCGAAAGCAATTGTGGTGCAAATGCATTTGCTCCTGACATGCTCTATTCTGATCAGGGTGCAGAGTTAAGTTCAAGAGAGAATGTTTTAAAAAATTCAGATATTTTATTGAGTATCCATCCCTTGACAGAGGATGATCTTAGCAAAGCAAAAAAATCAGCTGTAATATTGGGTGTTTTTAATCCGCTGGCCAATTTCGAATTAATTAAGAAATGGGCAGAGCGTGGATTCACGACATTTAGTATGGATATGCTGCCCCGTACAACCAGAGCTCAAAGTATGGATATACTGAGTTCTCAGGCTAATATTGCAGGTTATAAAGCCGTGATTCTGGCTGCTATGCAGCTACCCAAGTACTTTCCAATGTTTATGACCGCAGCAGGAAGTATAGCACCTGCAAAAGTGATGATACTGGGAGCAGGTGTTGCCGGACTTCAGGCAATAGCGACAGCTAAACGTTTGGGTGCTGTTGTTGAAGTTTTTGATACCCGTCCGGCTGTTAAGGAAGAAGTAATGAGTCTGGGAGCCAAGTTTATAGAAGTGGAAGGCGCGCTTGATGCTTCAAAGGCCGGTGGTTATGCAGTTGATCAGACCGAAGAATATAAACAAAAACAACAGGCAAGGATTGCCGAGGTTGCATCTAAAGCGGATGTAATCATTACAACCGCACAGATTCCGGGCAAAAAAGCTCCAATTCTATTGCCCGACAGTATTTTGGATAATATGAAGGCCGGTTCTCTTATTATTGATCTGGCCTCGATTACAGGGGGTAACACGAGCAGAACTAAAGACCGTGAAACCGTTGTTTATAAAAATGTAACAATTATTGGCAATTCAAACTTGCAGGGCACTATGCCATCTGATGCAAGTAAATTGTATGGAAAGAATATTTTAAACTTTCTGCAGCTCATCATCGGGAAAGAGGGACAACTCAATTTAAATTTTGAGGATGACCTGGTGAAAGGTACTTGTATCAGCAACAATGGCGAAGTGTGTAATGAGAGGGTGAAGGAATTGACGGGTAATAAGTAATAAGTTGTAAGTATTAAGTTGTAAGTATTAAGTGGTAAGTTTTAAAACTGCTTCAAACCAACAAACAAAATATTTGATAAATAATATAATATGGACGAGATATTCAACTGGCTTAGCCAGCATCAGCAGATGATTTACATTGTTATTCTGAGTGTATTTCTTGGAATTGAGGTCATTGGCAGAGTTCCCAGTGTTTTACATACGCCATTGATGAGTGGTGCCAATGCAATTCACGGAGTAGTTATAATAGGCGCTATTATTGTGATGGGAAAGGCAGAAAGTGATAATTTGCTTGCCCTTGTTCTGGGATTCCTTGCAGTGATTCTAGGCACTTTAAATGTTGTCGGCGGTTTTGTGGTGACTGATCGTATGCTTGAAATGTTTAAAAAGAAGAAATAATAAACCTGGTTTATGTCAGATCGGTTTTAATCCAACCCTTATAAAATTCAGAAATAGAGTACAATGGAATTAAATATCTTAATTATTTGTTACCTGATCGGTTCCGTAACCTTCATTATTGGTTTAAAGATGTTAAGTCATCCAGAGAGCGCTAGAAAAGGTAATCTAATTGCCGCTGCTGGTATGGCTGTTTCTATTTTGGGTACAATCTTTCTTTATGAGGAAGAGGGTCTTAAGCTGGGGAATTATGCCTGGATTTTTTCAGCATTAATCATTGGTACAATTTTGGGAACTATGGCTGCCAAGAGAGTAAAAATGACAGCTATGCCCGAAATGGTGAGTTTATTTAATGGGATGGGTGGGGCCTGCGCTGCACTTATTTCCATCGTAGAATTTGACCATCTCTCTCATCAGGTTCAGGCAGGAGCTACTGCTGACCGTGGAATATTGCTGATTATTTTTGCAGGATTAATTATTGGAACGGTCTCATTTTCAGGTAGTATGGTTGCCTGGGGTAAATTGAACGGAAAAATCAAGGACTTCTCATTCAATGGGCAGCATATCGTAAACCTGGTTATTTTTGGTGTAATAATTGCACTTTCTGCGTATCTGATTATTTCACTTGATACAGCAGCCAGTACATTGTTTTATGTCATATTTGCATTATCGATCGTTTACGGACTCTTTTTCGTTTTTCCAATTGGAGGCGCCGATATGCCTGTTGTTATTTCTTTGTTAAATTCATTTACAGGGGTTGCTGCAGCATTCGGAGGTTTCCTTTATGATAATCCTGTGATGTTAACTGGTGGTATTCTGGTTGGTTCTGCGGGCACTATTCTGACAATTCTGATGTGTAAAGCAATGAACCGTCCGCTTAGCAATGTCCTGATAGGTTCATTCGGTGGTTCTTCTGCGGGTTCTTCAGGGAAGGAGCAGGGAGCTTACAAAGAAATTAGCATCAGCGATTCTGCTGTAGTCATGAGTTATGCTAAACGGGTTATGATTGTGCCTGGTTATGGGCTTGCCGTTGCTCAGGCTCAGCATGTATGCCACGAACTTGAAAAATTACTGAGTGATAAAGGAGTGGAGGTTAATTACGCTATTCATCCGGTTGCCGGACGTATGCCCGGTCATATGAACGTTCTTCTCGCTGAAGCTGATGTAGATTATGCGAAATTACTTGAAATGGAACAGGCCAATGAGGAATTTCCTATGACTGATGTGGTTTTGATTTTGGGGGCCAATGATGTGGTCAACCCCGCAGCAAAAACAGATCCCGGATCTCCAATTTATGGCATGCCTGTTTTGGACGTAGAACTTGCTAAGCTGGTAATTATTAATAAGCGAAGCATGAACCCCGGATATGCCGGAATCGAAAATGAACTTTTCTTTCAGCCTAAATCTTCCATGCTTTTCGGAGATGCTAAATCAGTGCTTCAGCAACTGGTAACTGAAATCAAAACACTTTAGTAAGCTAAAAGTTTAAAGCTGAAAGGATAAAGCTGGATTCGCTTTAAGCTTCCTACTTTAAGCTTTCTGCTTTTGGCTTTCTAATCGGCTCTTTTCAGACCATATTTCTCAATTTTACTGTACAGATGACTTCTTTGTATATCTATGTCATCTGCTGTTTTAGACACATTCCAGTTGTTTTTTTCCAGTTTATATTTGATATAGTCCTTTTCGGCAAAATCTTTATATTCCTGAAAGTTGCTGAACTGATCAAAATTTTGCTGAGGCGCTGCTGCCGGGCTTTCAGATCCCATTGAAAAAGAAGAGGGATTTGCATAATTGCTAACATCAGCTTCGGTAATTAATTTATCACTCAAAATGATCAGTCTTTCAATCATATTGCGAAGCTCCCGGATATTACCCGTCCAGTTCATCTCCTGTAATGCAATCATTGCCGACTCACTGATTTTTTTAACCGGCATTCCATAATCATTACAGATTTCTTCACAGAAACTTTGTGCAATAAGTGGTATATCTTCCCTCCGTTCAGTTAAATGAGGTACATGAATCAGTATTACACTTAAGCGATGGTATAAATCCATTCTGAAATTTCCTGCTTCAATTTCCTTTTGAAGGTCCTTATTTGTTGCAGCAATTACCCTGACATCTACATCGATCTCTTTTTCGCCACCAACGCGGGTTACTTTATTTTCCTGAAGAGCACGCAAAACCTTTGCCTGTGCTGAAAGGCTCATGTCTCCGATTTCATCCAGAAACAAAGTACCTCCGCTTGCCTGTTCAAATTTTCCTATTCTTTGCTTGATGGCTGAAGTAAAAGATCCCTTCTCATGACCAAAAAGCTCACTTTCAATTAGTTCTGAAGGTATTGCAGCACAATTTACCTCAACGAGTACAGAATTGGCACGATTTGATTTTTCATGCAGCCAGCGGGCCACAAGCTCTTTTCCGCTTCCATTTGCCCCAGTAATAAGCACTCTTGCATCAGTAGGGGCCACCCGTTCAATTGTAGCTTTGATTCGTTCAATGGCTGCTGAATTACCCAGCATCTCACGGGTCTTGCTGACCTTACGCTTTAAAACTTTTGTTTCTGTTACCAGAGTTTTACGTTCTAATGCATTTCTTACAGTTATCAGTAAGCGGTTAAGATCAGGTGGTTTTGAAATAAAGTCATAGGCTCCCTTTTTACTTGCCTCTACAGCGGTTTCAATCGTCCCATGACCAGAAATCATAATAAATGGAAGATCAGGCTGAATTTTCAGTCCTTCGGTAAGAACCTCCAGCCCGTCCATTTTATTCATTTTTATATCACAAAGAACCAGATCATACTCATTTTTCCTGATCAGCTCTAATGCATCGATTCCATTGTCTACATCCTCAACCTGGTACTCCTCATATTCAAGTATTTCTCTTAGAGTATTTCGTATTGCCCTCTCATCGTCAATGATTAATATTTTTGCCATAAGTATCGTGTAGATTTTTAAAATAATACGGTTTAATGCCGAATGTAATAACCATAATTTATATCGCAAACAAGATGCCGAAAACCCTAAAATAGAGGGGTTTTGAAAAATAAAAAAATGCAAGCCTGTAAGCCGGGTTCTGTATCCGCCTGGGGCGGTATCTATCATTTATCTGGTCGCGCAATTGCTTGCGAGATCTAACGACCTACCCATTCCGGATAATCCCGTACGTACGGGATAAGGAAGCGAGCAGCTTCACGTCCGGAACCTATTTGGTCTTTCAACTCCTGGGGTTTACCGCACTGCATGTCACCATACAATACCGTGAGCTCTTACCTCACGTTTTCACCTTTTCCCCCAAACCTAAGTTTGAGGGTAGTATATTTTCTGTGGCACTTTCCGTCTCCGCTTTCGCGGAGCCTTCCCGTTAAGAAGCAGGATGCTCTGTGTTGCCCGGACTTTCCTCTCTCCCGCAAATGCGGATGAGCGATAGAACGGCTTGCTTTACAAAGATAGTGATTTGTTATTAAGGGTTTATACGGGTAAGATTTTTGTCGAGACTGATGACGCTTTTCAGAATTGCATTACTCGATGAATGGAAGAAATCCTGATTGATATTTGCAAAATCATCACTTGGCTTGTGATAATCATCATGGTCTTCAACGCCAAAATAAACAAACGGAATATTCTCCTTGGCAAATGGCCCATGATCGCTTTGCATAGTCCAGTCATCTTTCCCTGATCCTGGTTCATCATGCCCGAATTTTATAGTTATACCAGTATTCTTATCAGTATGCTGAAGAATATCTCTTAAAATTGGTGTTTTATAGGTGCCGGCAGCATAAAGTTCGGATTTGTCATTATGTGACACCATATCCAGATTGATATTCAATTTTATATGTTCCCTGGATGGGACAGGAGCCTTTAAAAAAGAATAAGCACCCTGTAAACCCATTTCTTCGGCGTCAAATGCGATAAACAGAAGTGTGTTTTTAGGCTTATGTTCCTTGAAATATTTTGCAATTGATAATATTGCAGCAACTCCTGAAGCATTATCATCAGCCCCGTTAAAAATCTCAGAATTGTTCATTCCAACGTGATCATAATGGGCTGAAATTACAATTACCTGATCTGATCTGCCTTTTATATATCCAATCAGGTTCACTCCATTGATTTCTTCGTTTCTTCGGTTTTTGAAGGTAAATGTATGCTTAAAGTCCTTATTATAAGCGTCCAGCCCAATTTCTTTGAATCTGTTAACAATATATTCAGCGGCCATGAAATTTCCCCGGCTGCCTGTTTTTCTGCCCTCATACTTGTCTGATGAAAGTGTCTCTATATCATTAAGCAATATTTTCCGATCGATATTTTGTGCATTAACACTATAAACTGAAAATATCAGGAGAATTTTTATGAGGTTCTTCATTTTTTGATTTTGAGTAAGTACATGAATTTTATCATAATTTATATACTTAAAATTGATATGATTTTATGCTACTTCACGAATATCAACAGCCACTACCCTTGAAACACCCTGTTCTGCCATAGTCACGCCATATATTATATCTGTACTGGCGATGGTTCGTTTATTATGGGAAACAATAATAAACTGTGACTGATCTGAAAATTCCCTTATGATATTATTGAATTTATCAATGTTTGTATCATCCAATGGTGCATCAACTTCATCGAAAATACAGAATGGGGCCGGTTTTAATAGATATAATGAGAAGAGCAATGCGGTTGCCGTCAGCGTTTTTTCACCTCCGGATAATTGATTGATGGATAGTGGCCGCTTACCTTTTGGGCGGGCAATAATATCAATGTCTGATTCCAGCGGGTTGGAAGGATCTGCCAATATCAGGTCGCAGCTGTCTTCTTCATTAAAAAGAGACCGGAAAACCTGTATAAAATGAGTCCTGACATCGCTGAAGGCTGCCATAAACTTCTCCTTTGCCGTATCATCAATTTCTTTAATGGTTTGTAGTAAAGATGATTTAGCTTCAGCCAGATCTTTTTTCTGAGATTGAATAAAGTTATAGCGTTCATTCATTTCCTGGTAGGCTTCCATTGCCATTGGGTTTATTGCGCCAAATTCATCCAGTTGTCTTTTTATCCGCTCGGTCTTTTCACGAATATCCTGCTCACTATCAGTCTGTTGCTCGTAGGATTCTTCATCCAGTAATACAGAAATATCAACATCGAATTCTACAGATAGTCTTTCCTTTAAGGCATTTAACTCCAGTTTAATTGCTGTTTTCTCGTCTTTTAGCTCATTGGAAATCAGCTCGGCCTGTTCTTTATTTTTACGTAGCAGGCTTATTTTTTCTTCTGTTTCAGCAATCTGTAACCGGGAAGCATAATAGCTTTGCTCAGCCTCATTAACAGCTGCTTCAAATTCCTCTTTTTGAACATACATCGCAATCAGATCTTCGTCAGAATGATCTGCATGCTGAAGTGTTTCTTTAATTCCTGCCTGTGTCTTTTCAAGTTCAGCCTGATTTAAACCGATACGCGTTTCCAGGTTTTTTTGCTGACTTTCACGGTATTCAAGGTCTTTTTCTATACCTGATACTTTATTTTGCTGCTGGTGGAAGCGAATATTCTCCTGGTTATAGAGTGCCGATTTTGAATTTAAGCTTTCTGCAAGCTCATTATAGCTTTGCTGGTCATTTAAAACTTGCTCCTGCTTAATTTGCTTGTTGACTTTTAGCTCAATTAGAAGGGGTTCTGCGGCAATTAATTCATTTGCTATACTCGCTATTTTTTGCTCGATATCCTGTTTTCTATTAAGGCTATTTTCAATGAAAGCAAGGTATTGTTCCTGTTTGGTTTTAACAGACGTATATTCATTGCTCAATCTGTTGATTTCCAGTTGAGATTCCTGAAGGAGATCTTTTTGTGAAGAATCTATCAGATCTTTTAATTTGATCTCTTCTTCTGCAATGGAGTTCTTTAATTTAACAATTAAGGTTTCTCCGTTATTAATTTCTTTAGAAAGTTTTTCGAGATTTTTAGCCCTTCCAATTCGTTTACCCTCAAAAAGTCCAACAGAACCACCCGACATTCCCGTTCTGGTTTTTGTAAACATCCCCGTCTTACTCAGGATAACAACCTGTTCTGATGGCAATGCCGAGCGTAATTCATTCTCTTCTCCTGATTGCAGCAGATAAACATTATAGAGCAGCATTTCACAAAGTGGACGATATTTGGCGTCTGTGTCTATAATTTCTAAAGCAGGAATCAGGTCTTTACGTTCAGTATTTACTAAAGGTCGTTTTCCTGCTATATTTAAAGCCTCCAGAATAAAAAAATTAGCACGGCCTCTTGATGAATCACTCAGTAATTGAATGGCCTGGACTGCCTCCGCCTGCGTTTCAACGACATAATGATTCATAACCGGCTCGAGGTAGTTCTCTATGGCTATCCGGTATTCTTCCCGGCAAAAAAGTATGTCTGAGAAAAGGGGTGCCTGTTTTGTCCAGCCTGCATTTTTTTTCAGAAAACGGATAGATTCCGGAAATCCTTCCAGGTTATCAACCATTGATTTGGTGAGGTTATACTCATTCTGTTTGGAGTCGAGTTTTCGGCTTTCCTGATTGAGAGTTTCTTTTTTTTCCTTCAGCTGCTCGGTACTATGTCTTATTTGTCGTTCCAGTTCATCCTCAAGCTCTTTATTCTGAATATATTCCTTTTGCTTATTATCCAGTTTGCTCTTTAACTCAGTAATAACCTTATTAAATTCATTGAGTTCAACCTCTTTTGATTCTGTATCGGCCATATTGCGGCTGCTTTCCTGATGAAGTGCTTCCTTCTGAATATTCAATATTGCAATATCCTTTTCAAGTTTATATACCTGATTTTGGAGTTCATTATTTTCAATACTGATGGCATCGAGCGCTGCTTTTGATTTTTGCTGTTCTAACCTTAATTCATTGATTCCCTGATGCTGATTTTCTGTTGAAATACGAAGTTTCTCAAGAATCTCACTTTCCTGTAAATGTTCCTCATTTAAGCGTTTCTGATTGTAAAAGACATGATTAAGTTGATTCTGATCTTTTTCAAGCTCATCACTTAATCTGGTTTTTTTATCTTCAAGAAATCGTAATTGTTCGTTCTTTAATTTCTTATCACTTTCATAAGTTCGAATCTTGGTAATAAAATCATTGGTGGCTTTTTGCTGAATGGAAAGATTCTTTTCCAGGTTCAGGTTTTCAAGTTTTAATTTCTGCAGAAATGCCTCCAGATTACTGATTTCAGTATTTATTCCGCTGCTTTCCAGAGAATGCTGCTGCTCCTTGTCTTCAAGCTTAGTCAGGGATTCTCTAAATCCAATGATACGATAGGAGGCCAGGCTCAGACTTAATGTCTTGTATTGTTCCTTGAGCCGGTAATACCTCTCGGCTTTTTTAGCCTGATTTTCAAGGGTTTTTAAATTTTTTTCGATCTCAAACAAAAGATCCTCCACCCGGCTAAGGTCGGCCTCTGTATCCTTTAATTTATTGAAGGTTTGTTTTTTCCTTAGTTTGTATTTGGATATACCCGAAGCCTCCTCAAATAAAGCCCTTCTGGAATTGTCTTTATTGGCAATGATCTCATCAATCATTTTCAATTCGATAATAGAATAGGAGTCTGATCCTATACCGGTATCAAGAAACAGGTCTGTAATGTCTTTCAGGCGGCATTGCACATCATTTAACCGGTATTCACTTTCGCCTGAACGATATAGCTTACGGGTTATGGTTACCCTTGTAAAATCAGTAGGAAGAATATTCTTGGTATTATCGAATGTCAGGGATACCTCTGCAAGATTAGATGGCTTGCGTGTTTTTGTTCCATTGAAAATGATATTTTCCATTTTCTCGGAGCGAAGCATACGGGTGCTCTGCTCTCCGAGTACCCAGCGTATGGCGTCTACAACATTTGATTTCCCGCAGCCATTAGGTCCAACAATAGCAGTCACACCATCATTGAAATTGATCGTGATCTTATCGCCGAAGCTTTTAAAACCCTTGATTTCCAGTTGTGTAAGCTGCATTTTCTTCTTTCCGCTCAGAGCGGATCATGATTAGTTTTAAGGGTTCAATTTATAAAATTCTCCATATCTATTAATAATTAAAAACCATGAAATCATAAATTTTTTTACGATTACAAAACGTATTTTTAACTAAGAAATGAACATTGAATTTTAATTATATAAAACTATGGAATACAGACGTTTAGGTAAATCAGGTTTAAAAGTAAGTGCCCTTTCATTAGGAAGTTGGTTAACTTTTGGACAGCAGATAGAGGATAAGGTTGCCGAAGAATTAATGGACATTGCCTATGAAGGTGGAGTAAATTTCTTTGATAATGCCGAAGGGTATGCAGGAGGGAAGTCGGAAATTGTAATGGGCAACATTTTAAAAAAGAAAAAATGGGATCGCAGTTCCTACATTGTATCCAGCAAGATCTTTTTTGGAGCCGAAGAAAAGAAACCTAATAT
Organism: Pedobacter sp.; assembly: GCA_036676565.1. GTDB lineage: Bacteria > Bacteroidota > Bacteroidia > Sphingobacteriales > Sphingobacteriaceae > Daejeonella. The sequence continues at coordinate 19,539 of JAKFCP010000006.1, read as the reverse complement.
GATCGGGCTCTCTAAAAAGCATTTATTTGAGGGGACTCATAATGCCCTTAAGCGCCTGCAGTTGGATTATGTGGATCTGATCTACTGTCACAGACCTGATAAGGAAACCCCGATAGAAGAAACGGTTTGGGCAATGCATCAATTGATCCAACAAGGAAAAGCATTGTATTGGGGAACATCTGAATGGAGCGCACTGGAAATAATGCAGGCTCATTATTTTGCTGAAAAAAATCATCTGGTTCCACCGGTGATGGAACAGCCTCAGTATAACATGCTTTGGCGTGATAAAATGGAAATGGAATTTTTATTATTGTTCAGGGATTTTGGAATGGGAACCACAATCTGGAGCCCAATGGCTTCCGGATTACTTTCGGGAAAATACAATAATGCCGATCCAAAAGATGCCCGTTTCAGCATGGATAATCTGGAATGGTTAAGAAACAGACTGCTTGTTGAATCAAATATACATAAGGTTAAATTATTGCAGGCAGTTGCAGAGAGACTGAATACCTCATTAGCTAAACTTGCTATAGCATGGTGTTTAAAAAATCCTCATGTCAGTACAGTAATTTTAGGAGCTTCAAAGCCTATACAGCTAAAGGAGAATCTTACTGCACTGGAAGTGGTGCCTTTGCTGACAAATGAAATTATGCTGGAAATTGATGAAATTACAGGAACTAAACCTCAGGTTATAATTCCTTAATATAAGGCTGACAGGGTTTTAAACCCTGTCAGCCTTGAAAATCCTGTCTGCCTTATAAAATATCAGTTAATTTAAAGGTATCCTTTACACGGATGCCTTTTTCTGTTTCCTGAAGGGTACAACATTCATTTACAGGGTCGTGTTCCAGATAGAGGATATAGTCATTTTCAACAGCCTCTGTTAGAAATTTTTTCTTCTCATTCAGGGTTTTGAGTGGAAACATGTCATATGACATTACGTAAGGCATTGGAATATGTCCGGTGGAAGGGAGCATATCAGCCATGTAAAGTATCGTCTTGCCTTTATAGCTGATCTGAGGCAGCATCATAGCATCAGTATGTCCGAAAGCAAATCGAATTTTGATATGATCTGTGAAGGCTATACCATCAGTGGTATCAATAAACTTTAATTTCCCGCTTTCCTGAATAGGCAGAATATTTTCTTTCAGAAATGATGCTTTTTCCCGGTCATTTGGATGAACAGCCCATTCCCAATGTGCCTTATTGCTCCAATAAACAGCGTTTTTAAAAGCAGGTACAAGACTTCCATCCTCAAGTTTTTCTATCGAGCCACCACAATGGTCGAAATGAAGATGGGTTAAAAATACATCAGTGATTTCATCTTTGGTAAAACCTTGATTTTCAAGTGATTTTTCAAGATTATCATCACCATGCAGGTAATAATGCTTTAAAAAGCGCTCATCCTGTTTGTGTCCTATTCCATTGTCAATCAGTATTTTACGATCACCATCTACGATCAGAAGGCAGCGCATAGCCCAGTTGCAAAGGTTGTTCTCGTCTGCCGGATTGGTTTTCTGCCAGATTGATTTGGGTACTACCCCAAACATAGCACCACCGTCCAGCTTAAAAAATCCTGCGTTTATGGTAAATAATTTCATTTCAGACTTTGCTTGAAAGTTTTAATCCAATGATTGAAGATATTAAAAGAAACAGGAAAAACATCCTCCAGAAGTCGGTTGGGTCTTTAAACAGGATTATTCCTGCAATAACCGATCCCGCAGCTCCAATCCCGGCCCAAACAGCGTAGGAGGTACCCATTGGTAAGGTTTTGGATGCAAGGAATAAAAGATACATACTGATAGATACGCTGATCAGGAAGCCTGTTATCCATAAAACAAACTCAATACCTGAAGCTTCCTTTGCTTTAGCCAGACAGCTTGTAAAGGCTACTTCAAATAAGCCACCGATGATGAGATAAATCCAGGCCATAGAGTATAATTGAGAGTTGAGAATGGAGGGTTGAGAATGGAGAGCCGGTAACTTTCAACTCTCAACTCTCCATTCTCAATTATTAAAGGTGTATTACTTCACCGTATGCATCAGCAGCAGCTTCCATGATTGCTTCACTCATAGTAGGATGTGGGTGTACCGTTTTTACAATATCCATACCTGTAGTTTCCAGTTTTCTGGCTACCACAACTTCAGCAATCATTTCAGTTACATTGGCACCGATCATATGAGCACCCAGGAACTCTCCGTATTTAGCATCGAATATTACTTTTACGAAGCCGTCTTTAGCACCGGCAGCACTTGCCTTACCTGAAGCAGAAAATGGAAATTTGCCGACTTTAATCTCATATCCGGCTTCTTTGGCAGCTTTTTCTGTATAACCAACTGATGCAATCTCCGGAGAGCAATATGTACATCCCGGTATATTATTATAGTTTAAGGGCTCAGGATGATGACCTGCAATCTTTTCTACACAAATAATGCCTTCTGCAGATGCAACATGTGCCAGAGCCTGACCTTTTACAATATCACCTATTGCATAAACACCATCTATATTGGTTTTGTAAAAATCATCAACCTGAACACGTCCTTTGTCAATTGTGATACCAAGTTCTTCAAGTCCGATATTTTCAATATTAGGACTTACCCCAATCGCAGAAAGCACAATGTCACACTCAATTGTCTCAGTACCAACAGCTGTCTTTACCAGTACTTTACATCCGCTGCCGGAAGTATCTACTGATTCAACATTTGTTCCGGTCATAACGTTGATGCCTGCTTTTTTAAAGCTTCTCAATAGTTGTTTTGATATATCCTCGTCTTCTACAGGAACTATATTGTCGAGATATTCAACAATCGTAACTTTAGTTCCTATTGCATTGTAGAAATATGCAAATTCAACACCTATTGCTCCTGAACCAACAATAACCATAGATTTAGGTTGTTGTGGTAAAACCATTGCCTGACGGTATCCGATCACTTTTTTCCCATCCTGTTTCAGGTTTGGTAATTCTCTTGACCTGCCTCCGGTTGCAAGAATTATGTGTTTAGCTGTGAACTCTTTGTCTGTACCATCCGGACCCTTAACCTCAACTTTTCCGCCTTTTTTTATCTTTCCGGTTCCGGTGATCACATCAATCTTGTTCTTCTTCATCAGAAACTGAACTCCTTTGCTCATTCCATCTGCAACACCACGACTTCGTTTAATTATTGCCCCAAAATCTGCTGCAGCATCCTTAACACTTATTCCATAATCCGCAGCATGGTTTATGTATTCAAATACATTAGCACTTTTCAGAAGGGCTTTTGTGGGTATACAGCCCCAGTTTAAACAAATTCCACCCAGGGATTCCCGTTCAACAACGGCAACCTTTAAGCCTAACTGAGATGCACGAATAGCTGCCACATAACCGCCTGGTCCGCTTCCTATAACTATGATGTCGTAGTTCATATTTTATATAAATAATACAATAGAGATTCAGCGCAAATCTAACAAAATACTTATCGGGTTGAAAATATTTGATCGGACTATCAGTTCAGATTCAAATCAAGAATGTTGAAAAGTGTAATTTGTCGAAAAAAAACCTGTAATTTAACATTAAGTTAATACTGGAACTGCCTAATATTCAGATTGGGTACATATCTTTGTACAGATTCTAACAAACCAATTAATCAGTCTCACTTAAAGTACAATTTATGAAGAAGTTTTTACTCTCAACGCTTGTTGTGGTATTTGTTGCATTTAATATTAGTGCACAGGTTACAACCAGTAGTTTGTCGGGTACTATCCGCGATTCTAAGGAATCGCTTATTGGTGCTACGATAAAGGCAACACATCAGCCAACAGGTACCGTGTACGGTTCCTCTTCCGGTATCGATGGAAGATTCAATATCCCCAACATGCGTGTAGGAGGTCCATATCTGATCGTGGTATCCTATGTTGGTTACCAATCAGAGTCATTCAGTGATGTAATATTGAAACTGGGTGAGCCTTATGTTTTGAATGTTTTATTGTCTGCATCGGGAAGAGAATTGCAGGAGGTTGTAATTACAGCCCAGGACCCTAATTCGGTCTTGAACGCAAACCGCACCGGCTCAACAACTAACCTTGGTCGTGCACAGATTCAAAGTGTTCCAACTATTACCAGAAGTGTAAATGATCTGACAAAATTCACGCCCCAGGCAAATGGTGCATCTATTGGTGGCGGAAATTATCGTCAGAACAACTTTACAGTGGATGGTTCTGATTTTAATAACCAATTTGGAATTGGCAGTAATTTACCGGCTGGGGGTTCACCAATCTCTATCGATGCGATTGAAGAGGTTTCAGTAAACGTTACACCATACGACGTAAGAATGTCAGGATTTGTAGGAAGTGCTATTAATGCTGTAACCCGCTCCGGAAGAAATGATTTTTTCGGAAATGCCTTTTTTGGATTTAGAAATGAAAGTAATCAGGGTAATAAAGTAGGTTCTAACAATATTGTTTTACAGCCTCTTGATGAAACCCAATACTCTCTTAGTTTAGGAGGACCGATCATTAAAAACAAGCTGTTTTTCTTTGCAAATATTGACCGGACTGCTCAGGTAAGACCAGGTCAGAACAGACTTGCTGCCACCCCTTCTGCGCCATTTGGTTCAAATCCAAATATTGCCCGTCCAACGGCTGCTGAACTTAATGATATCCGCAGTTATTTAATGAGAACTTATAATTATGATCCTGGAATTTATCAGGGATATGCTAATGAAAGCTATAATAATAAAATCTTAGCCAGATTGGACTGGAATATTAATAAAGATCATCGTTTCAATATCCGATATAATCAGGTTGAAAGCGCCACACCTTCCTTTATCAGTACTTCAACAGGAGGAACCGGATTTAACTTCCCGAATAATGGTGGAAGGAATAACCCTGGTCACCTGCATTTCAGCAATTCAAATTACACTCAGGAAGCTAATCAGTACTCATTGGCTGCGGAGTTGAACTCTTCATTTGGTTCCAAACTTTCTAATACCCTGAGAGGAAGTTTTACACACCAGAATGATCCAAGAGGCTCAGAAAGTGATGTTTTCCCTTTGGTTGATATCATGAAAGATGGTACAGCTTTTACAACTTTCGGATATGAGCCTTTTACCTATGGAAACTTAAGAGATGTACAAACCTATAGTTTCACAGATAACCTAACCATGAGTTTAGGAAATCATGAACTAACTCTTGGTTTACAGATGGACTTCAGTACCACTAAAAATGGATTCCAGCGTTTCGGAACAGGTGCATACCGGTTCAATTCATGGGACGATTTTGTGAATGGTGCAAAACCAAATGATTATGCCATCACTTATTCTCTTTCACCGGGTTATGCACAGGCTTTCCCAACATTTAAATTTCAGCAGTATTCAGCCTATTTTCAGGATAATTTCCGTGTAGGTGAGAAACTGAACATTACTGCTGGTTTACGTTTTGAATTGCCTACTTATCCGGATGTACCCGAAATCAAAACCCATCCTTTAATTGCTCCTCTAACATTTTCTGAAGGCAGAAAACTGGATACAGGAGTTTTACCTAAAGAAAGAATCATGTTGTCACCAAGAATTGGTTTCAATTATGATGTAAAAGGCGATCGTTCTTTACAATTGAGAGGTGGAACCGGTATTTTCACTACCAAAGTACCTTTTGTTTGGATTGTTGCTCAATCGGGTGATGCAGGTTTGATTCAATTTACTCAAAACTGGAATGGTACTGCAAATACTCCTGGGCCTTTCAGTCAGGATATCCGTAAATATCTTCCTGCAACCCCTCCTGCAGCAGGAACATCTATTCCGGCAACTGTCAGCGCCATAGATCCTGATTTCAAATTTCCTCAAACTTGGAAAAGTAGTTTAGCATTAGATGCTAAATTGCCCTGGGGAATAGTTGGAACAATTGAAGGGATTTACAATAAAGACCTGAACATTGCAAAAGGTATAAATGTGAATCTTGTAGATCCTACAGCCTTAAACGTGTCTGGATATCCTGATAATCGCCCAATGTACCCAAGTGCAAACGTCAGTAAGTTCATAAACAAATTAACCCCAACAGGTCAGGCAAGTGCAACTGGTACTGCGGCATTAAATCCTATTGTACTGGCAAATGCCCAGGATGGACATTCTTGGTTCCTAACCGCATCTTTAAACAAATCTTTCAGTAGAGGCTTTTCAGCTCAATTGTCCTACACCAGAAGTGAGCAAAAAGTACTTTATGATGGGAATGGTGACCAATTGTTAAATACCTGGTCCTTAAATCAAAATTCGAATACCGGAAACAACCCGGGTTTGAGTTATTCAAATTTTAATTTACCTCACCGCGTTATTGCTGGTATTTCATACCGTAAAGAATACATCAAAAACTTAGCAACTTCAGTTTCTATGTTCTTAGAGTCTGCTCATCAGGGTAGATTTTCTTATACCTATTCTACTGACTTTAACCGTGATGGCCAAACTAACGATTTGATTTATATCCCAAGGGATCCAAGTGAAATTACTTTTGCAGCCCGTCCTGCTTCCACTGCTACCAGTAACGTAGCTTACACTGCACAGCAGCAAAGTGATTTGTTCTTCGCATACATTGAGCAGGATGATTACCTGAAGAAAAATAAAGGAAAATATGCTGAGCGTAACGGCGGAAAGCAGCCATGGAGAAATCAGGTAGATATCAGATTAACTCAGGAAATTTTCAAGAACTTTGGTAAAAGAAGAAACAATTTCCAGTTCACCATGGATATTATGAACTTTGGAAACATGCTAAATAGCAGCTGGGGTAATGTTGATTTTGTTAAATCTGCTGGTATACTTGTACCTCAGAACGTAGCAGCTTTAACACCAGGTGGCACAGTAAGGCCTACATTTTGGTTAAATACTTTTGATAACAAGCCAGTGGATTCAACTTTTGGAACTACTCAGACTTTTGCTTCGACCTATTATATGCAATTTGGTTTCCGTTACAATTTCCAGTAGCAGATTGTAATTTTATATAAACTTAAAAAGCTCCGGATTTTATCCGGAGCTTTTTTTTGAACAAAAAAAATCAACTATCAGGTTTTGTTTCTTTTGGCTGTATATTTGCCCTAACCAATTAATTAAAATTCCATTTTATGAAAAAAGTGAATTATGCTGTAGCGATGCTGCTGGCATTTATGCTGGGTTTTGGAAATCCGGTTAAAGCCGATGAAGGTATGTGGCTGCCTATGCTAATAGGCAAGAATTACGATCAAATGAAAAAGCAGGGCTTCAAATTGACCCCTGAAGATTTGTATAGTGTGAATAAGGCAAGTATTAAAGATGCAATTGTATCATTCGGTGGTTTCTGTACCGGTGAAATTGTATCAAAAAATGGTTTGATTTTAACAAATCATCATTGTGGATATGATGCTGTGGCCTCCAATTCAACCCTTGAAAATAATATTCTGGATAATGGATTTTATGCAAAGTCTTTTCAGGAGGAGAAACCTATTCAAGGGCTCTTTGTACGTTTCCTTGTGCGCATGGAAGATGTTACACCAAAAGTAATGGCTGCTTTAAATGGCGTTGAGGAAAAGGATAAAGCTGCAAAAATTGCTGAGATCAGTAAAACTATTAGTGCTGATGCGACTGCAGGTAAAACCTGGGAGGCAGATGTCAGAGATGTTTACAAAGCCAATCAATACCTTCTTTTTATCTATGAACGTTTTAATGATATCCGTTTGGTAGGGACTCCTCCTCAGTCAATTGGTAAATTCGGTGGAGATACCGATAACTGGGAATGGCCGCGCCAAACCGGAGATTTTTCTGTGTTTCGTGTTTATGCAGATCAGAATAATAAATCTGCAACTTATTCTGCTGCCAATAAGCCATATACCCCTAAAAAATCACTCCCCATCTCTATCAAAGGGGTAAAGAATGGTGATTTTTCAATGGTTTATGGTTTTCCTGGACGTACAGACCGATATCTTACCTCTTATGGGGTTCAAATGGCTGTTGAAAAGACAAACCCAACAATAGTTAAACTGCGGGATATTCGCTTAAAAGCATGGAAAGAGGAGATGGATAAAAGCGATGATACACGGCTTGCCCTTTCATCAATCTATGCTAATATTGCAAATTACTGGAAGTATTATATTGGCCAGACAGAGCAATTAAAGAGATTGAAAATATTTGAAGAAAAGCAAAAGCAGGAAAATGATTTCACCCAATGGGCATCATCATCACCTGAAAGTGTAAATCTAATGGCTCAATATAAAAATGCGTATTCTGCATTCGAGCCTTATGCTGTTCATTTTACCTACCTAAATGAAGGTCTGCTTGCCTCTCCATGGGTCAGAAATGTATCCCAGCTTGGGAATACAATTAATTCTATGAATGCCCGTAAGGATGATGCTGCGTATATTTCACAGCTGAATCAGAATTTAAATACTATGGTAAATAACTATCAGAAGACTTATAATGAGACTGCTGATAAGAAGATTTTTGCCCAGATATTAAGTTCCTTTTACAACGATGTTCCTAAATCACAGCACCCGAAGTTCATTACACTAATTGCCGAAGATTTTTGGAAAGGTTCTGCAGATGCTACCTTCCAGAACTATGCTGACAATTTATGGAAAAACAGCAAGCTGATTGAGCCTGAAAACCTGAGGAAATTTTTAAGTAATCCATCTATGGAAGAGCTTCAAAATGATCCTGCTTATAAATATGCTCTTAATTTAGTTCCTCAGGATTATGTGAAGAACAATTTTGGTACAATATACAGTCAGTTTCAGGCAGAGAAAAATCGCCTGGATAATTTGTACCTGAAGGCTTTATTGGCAAAAAATAAGGGTGCTTTAATCTATCCTGATGCTAATTCAACAATGCGTATCAGCTACGGGCAAATTCAGAACTATAGTCCGAAAGATGGAATTACCTATAATATCACCACCACAATTGATGGGATGATGGCCAAGTATCAGCCCGGTGATGATGAATTTGATCTTCCTCAATCTTTAATTGATGCATATGCTAAGCGCGATTTCAGGCAATATGCAGAGAATGGAACCCTCAATGTGGGTTTTATTAGCAATAATGATATTACGGGCGGTAATTCCGGATCCCCTGTACTGAATGGGAGCGGAGAGCTTATTGGTATTGCCTTTGACGGTAACTGGGAAGCGATGAGCGGAGATATTGCCTTTGATAAGCAGTTTAAGCGTACTATATCTGTAGATATTCGATTTGTTCTCTGGTGTATCGATGTTCTGGGAGGAGCAAAAAATATCATCAATGAAATGGATATCCGGACTAACAAACTACCTGTTCCAAAGGATAAATTGATAATGAAAAAGACGGAGTAAGTGGTCCTCTGTTGTCAGTTGTCAGTTACCGGTTAACAGCCTGACAACTTATAACGGGCATCTATTAGTAAAAAGGCTGACAGGGTTCCAAACCCTGTCAGCCTTCTTTTTAATCCTATAATCCTAATCTTACAATCCTATAATCCTACAATCCTTTAATCCTATTCCTATCTCAATAATAGACGAACTCCCCATAATCAGAGCGAATGGTCACCTGTTTCTTTTCTGAATCCTCAACACGGCCAATAATTTTTGCATCTACATTGAATTCTTTTGATATTCTGATGATATCACTGGCGATTTCTGAAGGTACATAGAATTCCATCCGATGCCCCATATTGAAAACCTTATACATTTCTTTCCAGTCTGTTCCTGATTGCTCCTGAATTAAGTTAAATAGTGGTGGAACAGGCATCATGTTATCTTTTATGATATGAAGCTTATCAATGAAGTGTAGTATCTTGGTCTGAGCACCTCCACTGCAATGAACCATACCATGGATCTGAGACCGATACTTATCAAGTATCTTCTTTATGATAGGAGCATAGGTGCGGGTTGGGGAAAGAACCAGTTTGCCCGCACTGAGGCTTAAATTTTCATTAAATTCAGTTGCGGGAATTTCAATAGTGTCAGTCAGCTTTTTATTACCTGAGAAAAGCAGTTCATAGGGAACCGAAGGATCATAACTTTCAGGATATTTCTCTGCAATGTATTTATGAAAAACATCATGTCTTGCAGAGGTCAATCCATTGGATCCCATTCCACCATTATACTCTGTTTCATAACTGGCTTTACCATAGGAAGATAGTCCGACTATCACATCGCCTTTCCGGATCTTATCATTCGAGATGATATCCGATCTTTTCATTCTGCATGTTACTGTAGAATCAACAATGATCGTTCTGACAATATCCCCAACATCAGCAGTTTCACCTCCGGTTGAATAAATTCCTATTCCTAATTTGCGTAATTCAGACAGTATATCTTCAGTCCCGTTAATCAGTTCTGCAATCACTTCACCCGGAACAAGATTTTTATTCCTGCCTATGGTTGATGACAATAAAATATTATCAGTTGCCCCAACACAAAGCAGATCGTCAAGATTCATAATGATTGCATCCTGAGCAATTCCTCTCCATACAGATATATCACCGGTCTCTTTCCAATAAACATAGGCAAGAGATGATTTAGTGCCGGCACCATCTGCATGCATGATATTGCAGTAATCATCATCAGAACCCAGAATATCCGGGATAATCTTGCAAAAAGCCTTTGGGAAAATACCTTTGTCTATATTTTTGATGGCATTATGCACATCTTCTTTATCGGCAGAAACGCCCCGCTGGTTATATTTTAGATCTGACATTGATGCAAAAATAGTACTTAGTAGTGAGTATTTAGTATTGAGTATTGAGTATTTAGTGCTCGAAGCAATAAAATTTGCTTTTGACTATTTTTTAAACTTATAATCAAAAACAATCTGCTAGTTCAGGATAATATTAATGTATCATAAATAAAAAGAGTCCCCCAGAAGGAGGACTCTTTTAAACTTAGTACAGAATTTTCAAGTCTCAATACTCTGTACTCAAATCTTAATACTACTTAATAAACAACAGCTCTCTAAACTTTGGAAGAGGCCATTTTGTATCATCAACCAGTTGTTCCAATTTATCAACATGATAACGGATTGGTTCAAAGTATGATTTTACTTTTTCATCATAAGCGATAGACTTATCTCTGATATCTTCAATGTTATTCGCTTTTTTACGCTCATTAACCATTTCCAGATTTGCAGTTCTGATAAAGTTTACGTGCGTTGAAATTTTCTTGATGATCTCAAGCTGAGCATTGTAGGTATCTTCTCCAAGTCCGATCTCTTTCAAACCCTTTACGTTTTCGATCAGTGTTGTTTGATAATTGATTGCAGTAGGAATAATCATATTATCAATTAAATCACCCATAACGCGGGCTTCTATCTGAAGCTTTTTGAAATAGCTTTCCAGTAAGATTTCATGACGTGCATGAGATTCACGCTTGCTGAATACACCAGTATCCTCAAACAACTTATCAGTTTTAGGGTCTAATAAGACATCCAGTGCTTTCGGAGTGGTTTTTATATTTGATAAACCTCTTTTTGCTGCTTCCTTAGCCCATTCATCGCTGTATCCATTACCTTCAAAACGGATATTTTTGGATTCTTTAATGTAGCGCTTGATGATAGTCATGATCGCCACATCTTTCTTTTCGCCTTTTTTGATCAGCTTATCTGCTTCCGCTTTAAATTTATTCAGCTGATCAGCAACGATAACGTTTAATATGGTCATCGGATTGGCTGAATTTGCTGATGATCCAACTGCACGAAGCTCGAACTTATTACCTGTAAATGCCATTGGCGAAGTACGGTTACGGTCGGTATTGTCAAGCAGGATAGAAGGTATTTTTGGAATATTAGTCCACAATGCCGAATCCTGCTTCATTTTTGAAGTTACTCTTGATGTTTCGATCTCATCCAGTAGATCACTTAGCTGACTTCCAAGGAAAGTTGAAATAATTGCAGGAGGGGCCTCATTGGCACCTAAACGGTGATCGTTGTTAACTGAAGCAATCGATGCTCTTAACAAATCTGAATATTCATATACAGCCCTTATTGTATTCACAAAGAATGTAAGGAACATCAGATTGTTTTTCGGAGTTTTACCCGGAGAAAGAAGATTCTTGCCTGTATTTGTAATCAGAGACCAGTTATTGTGTTTACCCGAACCATTGATACCAGCATATGGCTTTTCGTGTAGTAAAACTTTGAAGTTATGTCTTCTGGCTACTTTATCCATCAAATCCATTAATAATGAATTATGGTCGATAGCAAGGTTCATCTCCTCATATAGCGGAGCACATTCAAATTGTGAAGGTGCTACCTCATTGTGACGGGTCTTTAAAGGTATGCCAAGTTTTATCGCCTCAATTTCCAGATCTTCCATGTATGCAAGAACACGTTCAGGAATTGATCCGAAATAATGATCATCTAACTGCTGGTTTTTAGCTGACATGTGACCGAATAAGGTCCTGCCTGTCAGATACATGTCTGGTCTGGCATTAAATAAGGCAATGTCAACCAGGAAATACTCCTGTTCAATTCCAAGGGAACTGTTAACCTTTTCAATTCCTTTGTCAAAATACTGAGCCACAGCAACTGCTGCCTTATCCATCAGGCTGATTGCCTTCAGAAGTGGAGCCTTGTAATCAAGAGCCTCACCAGTATAAGAAATAAATACAGTAGGTATACATAAAGTAGATCCTATAATAAAGGCAGGTGATGATGGATCCCATGCTGTATATCCGCGGGCTTCAAAAGTGCTTCTGATACCACCATTAGGGAAACTTGAAGCATCCGGCTCCTGTTGTGCTAAAGCCTCACCTGAGAATTTTTCTATTCCATGACCGTCTGATCCCGGCTCAAAAAACGAATCATGCTTCTCAGCAGTACTTCCTGTCAGTGGCTGGAACCAGTGTGTATAATGTGTTGCACCTTTTGCCATAGCCCATGATTTCATTGCTGAAGCCACTTGCTCTGAAATACTTCTGTCAATCGGAGTACCAGAATTAACAGACTCAATAATACCGTTGTAAGCTTCCTTGGATAAAGTGTCTTTCATTTTTTTCTGGTCGAAGACATTTACACCATATAATTCAGAAAGTTTTGAGGATAGAGATTTTCCTTCAGGGATTGTCCTGGAAAGTACCGCATTTAATGCTTGGAATCTTAAAGATGACATCGTTTTGCTTGGGTTTGATTAAAATTTCGATAAAAATAAATGTTTTGATGCGTAAAAACATAAAAAAAGTCAAAAAAAACATTAAAAAGTCAAAAAAATTGATCCAAAATCAAAAATTTACCAAAAATATCTGTTTTTGGCTTGCTTGTCTCTTGAAAAATTGATTTTGTTTCTGTGATTACAGTATGTGCTATATATTAAATATAGGTTTGAATAAACTAATATAAAGTTTAGGAATCCTTATTTATTATATCCTGCTAAAATCCTGTTTCATAATCGTTCGATAGAAAGCAAAGCTTTTTTCTAATTTTGGATACCAGATATGTTAAAGCATGGGCTGCTTAATCTGCACATTTTGAGGATCGGAAATTCCGGAGAAGAGGGCTGGTTCCCTGAAATTAAAATGCTTTTATCTTATTTTTTGGAGAATAAATATGCTTAAATTAAATTCCATACACCATCTGGCAATAATATGTTCCGATTATGAGCTTTCTAAATATTTTTACACTGAAATATTGGGTCTTAAAATACTGAATGAAGCTTACAGAGCTGATCGAAATTCGTATAAACTGGATCTTTCGGTAAATGGCAGATACCAGATCGAGTTATTCTCTTTTCCTGATCCGCCTGAACGGGTTTCGGGTCCTGAAGCCAGAGGTTTGCGGCATATTGCTTTTGAAATAGACGATCTGACTCAATCTGTAAAAGAATTGAACAGGATGGGAGTGATTACAGAAGAAATAAGGCTTGATGAGTTTACGGGGAAGAAATTTGTATTTTTTTCCGATCCCGATGGATTACCTATAGAATTGTACGAGAGCTGATGTCGTCTGTTTTTCATTTCAAACAGTTTAAAATTGATCAGGCAAACTGCGCAATGAAAGTAAATACCGATGGGGTATTGCTTGCTGCACTCGCTGATTTCAGGAGCCCTGTAAAAATACTTGATGTTGGAACAGGTACCGGTTTGATTGCATTAATGCTTGCCCAGAAATATACTTCGGCAATAGTTCATGCTGTGGAGATAGATCAGCATGCCGCTGATACTGCTAAGGAGAATTTTTCAAACTCCCCGTTTTCGAACAGAATAGCATTGTTCCACAGTTCAATTAAAGATCATTTTACAAATAATACTGAACAATACGACCTTATTATTTCTAATCCGCCTTTTTTTATTAATTCACTAAGTTCTCAAAAACCGGAAAAAAGTATTGCCCGGCATACAGATCTTTCTTTTTTTGAGGTATTGCTGACAGAATCAGTGAGACATTTAAACCATTCAGGTCATCTTTGTTTTATTCTACCTCTCGAAACGGCTGCTCTGGTAAAAAAAATGGTTCACAGCTCAGGAGTTTTAAAAGTTCAGAAGGAGATATTGATTTATTCATTTATTGAGTCAAAACCACATCGTACGATTATGGTCATGGGGTTTGAAACACTTGCTCCGATGGAGGAGAGCCTGGTTATTTATGAGAGTAAAGGCGTTTATTCAGACATTTATAGAAATCTGTTAAAGGACTATCTTACAATTTTTTAATGCATATACAGCAATGAAAACAATCGGACTAATTTCAGATACACATGGATACCTGGATGATGCCGTTTTCAGCCATTTTGAAAACTGTGATGAGATCTGGCATGCCGGTGATTTCGGTACCATTGAAATTGCGGATCAATTGAATGCATTCAAACCACTCAGGGGAGTTTATGGAAATATCGACGGGCAGGATGTAAGGTCACAATATCCCGAACATTTGAGATTCGACTGTGAGGAATTAAAAGTTTGGATCACTCATATCGGAGGATATCCCGGAAAGTATGCCCCGGGTATCAGAGAAGAAATATACCGAAATCCTCCGGGACTTTTCATCAGTGGTCATTCCCATATTCTCAAGGTTATTTATGATAAAAAAATAAGTTGTTTACACTTAAATCCCGGAGCTGCCGGAAAGCAAGGCTGGCATAAAGTTCGCACATTGCTTCGGTTTTGCATTTCAGGAGAAAAAATTCATAACTTAGACGTCATAGAATTAGCGAATAGATAACGTAAAAAGTACACTAAGTATATGAAGGGCATTTTAACATTAGGACAGTTCATTATTGAAAAGCAAAGCGATTTTCCATACGCCAAAGGGGAGTTGTCACGATTGCTGAGAGATATAGGAATTGCGGCAAAAATTGTTAATCGTGAAGTAAATAAAGCGGGCCTGATGGACATACTTGGGGATGTTGGGACGATCAATATACAAGGTGAATCACAGAAAAAATTGGATGTCTTTGCCAATGAACAATTTATAGCTGCACTGAAAAGTGGTGGAGAGTGTTGCATCGTTGCTTCAGAGGAGAATGATGAGTTTGTGCATATTGATGGCGAAGTTTCCAAGAATGCGAAATACATAGTAGCTATGGACCCTTTGGACGGATCATCCAATATTGATGTCAATGTAGCAGTAGGTACTATTTTTTCTATTTACAGAAGGGTATCAACTGATGGAAAAGCTACTATTGAAGATGTTCTTCAAAAAGGTACTGAGCAGGTCGCTGCAGGATATATCATTTATGGGTCCTCAACTATGCTGGTTTATACAACAGGCAAAGGAGTAAATGGATTTACACTCGACCCTTCTATCGGAGAATTTTGTCTTTCTCATCCGAAAATGAAAATTCCTGAGGATGGAACTATTTATTCATTAAATGAAGGAAATTACGTTCATTTTCCTGATGGTGTCAAGAAATACCTGAAATATTGCCAGGTTGAAGACCAGCAAACTTCACGTCCTTATACCTCACGTTACATTGGTTCTATGGTTGCTGATGTGCATCGTAATATGATCAAAGGTGGAATATTTATTTATCCTACCACATCAGGTGCTCCAAATGGTAAACTTCGTCTTGTTTATGAATGTAATCCAATGGCATTTATAATTGAACAGGCGGGTGGCCGGGCAACCGACGGATTCAATAGAATACTCGATAAAGATGTTACTTCCCTGCATCAGCGATCTGCGATTTTTATAGGGTCAAAGAATATGGTACTGAAGGCCGAGGAATTAATGCATAAATTTTCCCCATTAGCCCCTGATGAGAAAGCAGAAGCAACAATGGAGAAATTGGGAATAGTAGGAGGGGTAGATTAAAGATTTAATTTAAGTTCCTCTTTCTCAAAATAAACATCAATGAGAAGATTTTTTTGTTTCGAAGCCTGAACTGCCAGTTCATCGCATCGTTCATTCTCAGGGTGCCCGTTATGCCCTTTTACCCAGGTAAAACGAATCTTATGTTGTTTGTAGACTTCCAGAAATCTCAGCCAGAGGTCTTTGTTTTTCTTGTCCTTAAAATTGGTCCTGACCCAGTTAAATACCCATTTTTTCTCAACAGAGTCGATAATATATTTGGAATCTGAATAGATCATAATCTCCTGCCCCGGATTTTTGATACTTTCCAGTCCGGTGATTACGGCGAGCAATTCCATGCGGTTATTGGTTGTTTTTCGATAACCCTCCGAAATTTCTTTATAATGCTTGCCTGAATGCAGTATTACTCCAAATCCTCCGGGACCAGGATTCCCGCTTGATGCACCGTCAGTATAAATATTGATCATTAAAAATGCTTTTAATGCGCAATTATAGTGATTTAGTTTTTAAGCGGATAGAATTGCCGATCACAATAACATCCGAAAATGCCATTGTTAAGGCTCCAACCATAGGGTTAAGAAAACCAAATGCCGCTACGGGTATCGCCACAACATTATAGAAAAACGCCCAGAACAGATTTTGTTTAATTGTTAAGAGCGTATGTTTCCCGATTCTTAACATTAGATCGATAACTCCGAGCTCATTCTTTAACAGGACCACTTCAGCAGACTGGATCGCGATCTGACTGGAATCACTCATCGAAATACCAACATCTGAAGTAGTAAGGGCGGGGCCATCATTTATTCCATCGCCCACCATTGCTGTTTTCCCTCTTTTTTTAATACTTTCGATGATCTCAAGCTTCTGATGTGGCAGGGTTTCGCCATATACCTCTTCTATACCTAAAATAGCAGCCAGGTCTTCACATTTCTTTTTTAGATCACCGCTCAGTAAAACCGGCTTAATGCCCATAGATTTCAGGGTGCCGATCAGTTTCGGTGCATCCGGTTTAATTTCATCCTCAATTTCAATTTTCGCAAGGAGGCTTCCATTCATTTTAAGGAAAAGGCTAAAATCTCCCTGTTCTTCTTCCGGATTTAAGATTTGCTTCGATCCGAATTGATAGGTATTGCCCTCTGAATCAGTTCCGTTCATTCCGAGGCCTTTTTCTTCAAATACTTTTGTGAATATTATTTTTTCAGGATTTCCTGCACTAAGTTCTGAAACCAGGGATCGCGCAATGGGATGATTTGAATAAGCCTCAATACCATAAATAATCGATTCGGCTTTCTTCTGAGAAATCTTTATACTTTCGATCTTTTTGATTTTGAAATTTCCGGTTGTGAGAGTCCCGGTTTTATCAAAGACCATATATTTTAACTTCGCTATCTCCTCAAGCGTATTTCCACCCTTTATCAGGATGCCATTTTTAGCAGCCCTGCCCAAACCAACCATCACTGCAGTAGGTGTGGCTAAACCCATAGCACAGGGGCAGGATATAACCAATACGGCTATTGCATTCAGCATAGATTTTTGAAAGCTGAGATCAAATGAATAATAGGCAAAAACAAAAGTTAGAACAGCAATACCAACTACTACAGGCACAAATATCGCAGCCACCTGATCTCCAAGCTTCTGAATTGGGGGTTTTGCCGACTGTGCCTTTTTCATCAGATCAATAATCTGTGATAAAATAGTATGTTTTCCGGTTTTAGTTACAAGTATGTGGATGCTACCCTTCTCAATCAAAGTACCACCGATTACCTGGTCGTATTTCGACTTCTCTACCGGCAGACTCTCGCCGGTAAGCATCGATTCATTAACCGAGGCTTCACCCCAGATGATTTCCCCATCCACAGGAATTTTATCACCTGAATTGATGACCAGTGTATCCCCCGGGACTACTTCCTGTGAGTTTATGGTTATTATTTCTCCATTGAGCAGTTTATTTGCTTTTGCCTCCTGAAATTTCATCAGATCTCTGACAGCTGATGTGGTTTGTGTTACAGACCTCTTTTCCAAAACATTTCCTAAGAGCACCAGGGTAATAATGGTCGCTGCAGTTTCATAAAACAAAAAATCAGGACCCAAATTCTGAACTGTCCCGTACAAACTATAGATAAAAGCTGCACTCGAACCGATAAAAATCAGTACATCCATATTGGGGATTCCATTCTTTAAGGAATTGAAAGCACTTTTGCCAAAATGGATACATCCTAAAATATAAACCGGAATACATAAGCCTAACTGAACCAAAGGGTTGTGGAGCCAATGGAAAGGCAAAAACATATGAGAGAAGAGGGGAATAGTAAAAATGAGGCTGAAATAGAATTTGTTCTCTACTTTTTCAAAGAATTTTTCCTGAATAGGGATACTTTCCTCACTTACCTTATAACCTAAACCTTCGATATCCTTGATAATTAGTGGAGTTTCTGAAGGTTTACTGGTTTTGAATTTTACCTCATCGTTCGCAAAATCAACATAGATATCCTGCAGCCCTTTTTTTTCAAGTAATTTATGGACTGATAGCGCACAGTTATTGCAATGCATACCGCTTACCTGAAGTTCAATCAATTCTTCTTTTTCCATAACATGTCATTTAAGAGGCTGTATGCAAATTTAATACTTAAGAAGGCTAAATGTATAAGCTCAGAATATAATGTTCTAAATATGACAGGAACATCACCCTCTGATTAGGGCTTAATTAAGCTTAAAGCTATTCTGGAACGCCATCATGCTGATTATCAGTAATGAAATTTAATATAAAAAATTTGCAATATCTCCCGAAATGCTTAGTTTTGCAGAAATAAAACGGTGGCTGTAGCTCAGTTGGTTAGAGTATTGGTTTGTGGTGCCGAGGGTCGTGGGTTCGAGCCCCATCAGCCACCCATAGTTCCGATTAACATCAGGATTAAAAGCAGTTCTAAAAAGAACTGCTTTTTTTGTTTCAAGAATTTTTGAAATTGTAACTCTCCCGATAATTAACGGGAGGTTTATAGTGCAATGGTCGTGGTCCCGATAGCTATCGGGACGAGCCCCATCAGCCACCCTTAATAGAAAGGTCTTAGTTAAAACTAAGGCCTTTTTTTTAGGTTTTTTTTTAGGTTATTTCTCTCCGGATGGCTATTGGTATGCTTGGAATTCCTGATTGTCATCGGGAGCTTTGTGGTGCCGAGGGTCGTGGTCCCGATAGCTATCGGGTCGAGCCCCATCTGTCTTGTCCTAAAATAGGTTTACGCAAAAAGTAAACTTATGAATCAAAAAAAGCAACAATGTAGTGAGTCGTTTAAGCGGCATGTAGTGGATCAGGTAAATAGTGGCGCTATGAGTAAGGAA
>JAKFCP010000005.1:0-48438 GCA_036676565.1 Pedobacter sp. | reverse complement strand
AATACCGGCCTTCTCCTCCAGATTCACA
Organism: Pedobacter sp.; assembly: GCA_036676565.1. Lineage (GTDB taxonomy): Bacteria > Bacteroidota > Bacteroidia > Sphingobacteriales > Sphingobacteriaceae > Daejeonella. Next base: position 48,410 of record JAKFCP010000005.1, on the reverse strand, counting down.
ACTTTATAATACATCCAGCCCTTAGCCCAGTTCTTCCAGGCAACTGGAAGGGAAGCAACAGTCCCAAATTGATTTGCACCAAGCAAAGGAGTTCCCAAATCCTCATGATCTGCCTGAGCCTGAAGTTCTGAAATACGAAGTGAATTGGTCAGTGCCCGCGCAAGACGATAATCTTTCTTATCCCAGGCTTTCTGAAGCATTTTCATCTTATCTTCAAAACTATCCGACTGACTGGAGACTGATTCTGCCATTGAAACAGATTCTTTTATAAATTCATCGATAGCAGTCTTGCCTTCAGCTCTGTTACTAAGCGGTAAAGTAAGTCCGGCAACACCCAGCAAACCCATACTCAGAAATTTTCGGCGCTTTATTCCATCGGAATTTATCCTTTCAGACACTTTTTCCGGAGTTTCTTCCGGGTAAAATCTTCCTGAAGTTGTTATTCCTGAGCCTGATTCCCGGGGAACTGATCCTGATTTAGATGGACTATTTTTTTTCACGGCAGAAATGTTATAAGCATTAAATGTTTAAACCGAAATCCGGCTTGTTAATTTATTTAATCTATATCCCTAATTTTTTACGGCCCTCCTCTGAGATGAAATTAGAATTCCATTCAGGATACCAGGTTTGATCAACAACAACTTTCCTGACCCCCGGTATTTCTGTAAGTGCACCCATAATTGTTTTAGATACCGTACGATGTACCACACTCGATCCCCAGATAAAGAAACTTGTCAATGGTCTGCCCCTGTGTGGCATTGTCATCAAAACTTTTACAACACCATCATCATCCATTGAGAGGTTATAAATATATCCCAGCTCAACAATATTGACATCTGCGATATACAACTGCTGATCTTTACAGTTTCTCAAAGCATCCCACAATACCTGTTTTGGAATTTGTCCATTCTGTGCTTCACCTTCACGGGCAAGCAGCCGCTTATTTTCTTTTGCCGTAATTCCGGCAGGTAAAGCAGACTGGAAGCTGGTTAGCGGACTTAATAGTTCCCTTCTTAATGCTTCAATTTTAGCCGGGCCATCAGCCTCAGTAAAGCCAACAGTTACATAAGCATTTTTCTGATGAAGCACGGCTCCTTCGGGAACAAGCTGATTTCTTTCAAGCGGATAACGTGACCAGGTTGTTCCATGCCAGTTGTAGTATAGCAGGGAATGTCCGGCATGAAGAAATTTCGGTATTTCTTCGGCGGAATGTTCTAAATATAATCCGATAAATGAATCTTTGGAGTCCTTATTATAATATCCGAATGCTTTAACACTGTGTTTATTTGCTTCATCAATCTCACCGAATTTTAATTTTTCATCGGCTCCCATCCACAGGCTTCCGGTAAAGGGCTGGCCAGTAAATACCCATTCATCATCCCTGAGAGCTGTAGAAACAAATTGCTTGACAGCTTTCATCTTTCCAAACTTATGGAAGAAAGGTAAACCGGCATAGAATCGGTACTCTATATCAATATTCAAACGGGATGGGTTATAGACGGGATGCAGGGCTGAATGCGGGAATCCCCAGCGGCGGACAATGGTACATATAGGACCACGAACAATTTCATAATCAGGACATTCTCCCCAGTACTGAATTCTAACTTTCATGAAATTATCTTCAGATACATAATCATGAGCCCAGTCGATACAAGGAGTTTCTCCATGTCCGGGACCACCGGCATATAATTCAACCCCATGCTCTCTTTTAATTAACATCCGTTCCAACTGGCCCGTTTGTTTAGAAAGTGAGGCGATGAAGTATTGGTTTTCTATTTTTAAGTGATAGCCTTCTCCGCTTACTTCAAGATCTGAGGTATACTCTGGTAATTCAGCATCCGGATTACCATAAAACACCAGATAATTACGCTTCTCACCTCCCTGATTATCAGCAAGAAACATCACCTTACATAATCTTTCTGCTCCTCTTCTTACAACTCCATATACCTGAGAAGTCACTTCCTTTATCTGACCATTACTGATTTCAGCAACACGGATTTCTCTGGCCAGGGATGTCACCTGATCTGAACGGAAAGCCAGAAGAACCTCCACAGGCTCCGCATTCCTTTTAATTCCGGCTTTCTCTTCCAATCCAATTACTTTATAATATTTCCAGCCATTTGCCCAGGTTTTCCAGGCCGCAGGAAGTGTAGCAACAATACCGAACTGACCTGAACCAACCAATGGCTTTCCCGGATCCTCATCTTCTATCTGAGCCTGAATACCCGTATTCCGAAGGGAATCACTTAGTGAGCGTACCATTCGGTAATCCTTTTCAGCCCAGGCTTTCTCAATTAATTTTATCTTGGTTTCAAAACTATCAGACTGCTTTTTATAGAGTTCAGTTTCAGTTGCAATGACATTTTTTACGAATTTCTCGACAGAATTATTTTCAGCAGCTCTTGAAGCGAATGGTAAACTTAATCCCGCCATACCCAGGAGGCCCATCCCGAGAAATTTTCTTCGTTTAATGGGATCAGAAACAGGGGCAGAAAATTCAGGATCATGGTTTGGGGAAGTCGAAAGATCTTCAACGAATTTTTCAGAATATGAGTTATTATGCATCTTTAATTCAGTTTTGATTGGAATATTAGTTTTCATATTTCTAATTTATATTTCAAATTACTATTGTCATAACATAAGGTATATCGTATCAGATATCAGGTTAATAATACCAGAACGAAATATTCATCTTGTGTCTCATTGCTCATATTCCCAGTTTTTTACGACAGTCATCACTCATCAGATTGGAATTCCATTCAGGATACCAGGTCTGGTCAACAACAACTTTACGGACTCCCGGTATTTCTGTCAGTGCGCCAGCAATTGTTTTTGAAACCGTACGATGAACTACACTGGAGCCCCACACAAAGAAGCTTGATAATGGCCGGCCTCTATGTGGCATAGTCATAAGTACCTTAACTACCCCATCATCATCTACAGTCAGGTTATAAATGTATCCCAGTTCAACAAGATTTACATTCGAGATGTACATTTGCTGATCAATACAGCTTTTTAAAGCCTCCCACAAAACAGCCTTCGAAATCGGGCTATCCCCGGCTTCTCCTGGCCTTGCCAGTGAACGCTTACTTTCTTTTGCAGATGAAGTTGCAGGCAAGCCGATGGTATAACTGTCCATTGGACTTAACAGTTCTTTCCTGAGTGCTTCAATTTTACCCGGTCCATCTTTTTCTGTAAAAGCAATCGTAACATAAGCGTTCTTCTGCCGGAGAATGGCACCCTCAGGTATAGTGTGATTTTTTATCCCCACAATGGTTGGATGACGAACCCATACTGTTCCGTGCCAGTTATAATAAAACAAGGAAGAACCACCATTAAGAAGATCCGGTATTACTTCTGAAGAATGATCTAAATAAAGGCCCACAAAAGAGTCTTTTGAATCTTTATTATAGTAGCCAAAACCTTTCACACTGTTCTTATTGGCTTCATCAACCTCACCAAACTTTACCTTTTCATCAGCTCCAATCCATAAACTTCCGGTAAAAGGCTGACCTGTGAAAACCCATTCATCATCCCGCATAGTCTGGATAACGAATGATTTTACAGCCTTCATTTTACTGGATTTAAAGAAGTATGGCAATCCAGAATAAAAGCGATAATCTACATTAATATTCAGACGTGACGGATTATAGACAGGATGAAGTGCCGAATGAGGGAATCCCCAGCGTCTGATAATTGTACAAATCGGGCCACGAACAATCTCATAATCAGGGCATTCACCCCAATACTGAATCCTGACTTTCATGAAAAAATCTTCTGCAACATAATCATGCGACCAGTCAATGCAGGGAGTTTCAGCATGAGCCGGACCACCGGCATATAATTCTACACCATGTTCTCTTTTAATCAGCATCCGCTCCAACTGACCAGTTTGCCTGGAAAGATGTGCAATAAAATACTGATTCTCAATCTCCAGATCATAACCCTCTCCTCTCACTTCAAGATCAGTAGTATATTCGGGTAACTCAGCATCGGGGTTTCCATAGAAAACCAAATACTGACGCTTTTCAGAACCTTTGTTATCAGCCAAAAACATGACCTTACATAATCTTTCAGAACCTCTTCTTACTACTCCAAAAACCTGTGAGGTAACTTCTTTGAGCAAGCCATTATAAACTTCGGCTACACGTATCTCCCGTGCCAATGAATTAACCTGATCAGAGCGGAAGCCCAATAAAACTTCTACAGGTTCAGCTTGTCTTTGTATCCCGGCCTTTTCTTCAAGACCGATAACTTTGTAATATTTCCAGCCTTTTGCCCAGGTCCTCCAGCTTGATGGAAGTGAGTCTACGGTTCCGAACTGACTTCCGTTGACCAATGGCTTACCGGGATCTTCATATTCATTCTGGGCCTGAATACCTGTATTCCTGATGGAGTCGCTTAATGAACGTACCATCCTGAAATCCTTTTCATCCCAGGCCTTCTGCATCAATTTCATTTTATCCTCAAAACTATCTGAATGCTTTTTAAACAAATCCGTTTCCGAGGCAACAATATCACTTACAAATTCCTCAACAATTCTATTGTCAAATCCATTTGCTCTGAATGGCAATCCTAAACCAGCCATTCCCAGTAAACCCAGACCTAAAAACTTCCTTCGCTTCAATTGAAGGTTTGCAGCAGATATGTTATCATCAAAATGATGATGACTGGTGATATCTTTTTCAATACTACTATCCGAATGCTCCATATCAGTTAAAGCAGGAAAGTTCTTATTAGATTCAATCATGCATTTGAGTTTATGAGGATTATATCCAATCAAATTTTAAAATGAACAGCCAACAAATTCCATGGATAGATCAAAAACCTCCAATTAAAATCTGGTAAATGGGCAAAAAATTTCAAAGCATCATCAATACCAATTGATGGGTAAATTAGGGCATACCTGCTTTCGCAAGTATGCCCGGGGTATTATGATGATGCATTTTAAGAAATAAGTAACCTGCTATAAGGTTCCTTAATTTGATTTTGATTTATCCCACCACAAACGGGTAGCTACGTTATCAGGACCACCACCCAGTAATGGAACTGCTGCCTTTACTGCAGCACCATTAGCAATGATTTCCCTGTCGAGGAAGGAAATTCTCCGGATCATTTTATCCGGTGTTATATCAGGATTTTGAGAATTTAACAAAGGATAAAATTTAGGATATCCTGACCTTCTGATATTGGCCCATGCCTCATGACCTTCCGGGAATAAAGCAATCCATTTCTGGGTTCCGATTTGCTCGCGCTGTCTTTCAGTAGCAGTTTCCCACTTAACCGGAATATCGGTTAAAGGCGGAGTTGGAAACATATTATCGGGTGCAACAGGTAAACTTGTACCATTAATATAAGCAGAAATAACTGCTGCACTGGTAATACCATGTTCACGTAATGAAGTTTCAATCCCCATCTCATATAGTTCTTTAGCAGTTCCACCCATGTTCCAGCCATTCAATGCACCTTCAGCCCTAAGAAAATAAGCCTCTGAGGCATAAAAAACAACCTGAGGAGTTGTAGTCATCGCAGCAGGCTGATATTTTGGACCAACTGCTGAATTATTGTTGATGCTATTAGCAGGCAAGTTTTGCTGAGCAACAGTCATTCCGTTTCTAACACCACGGAACTTACCATCAGTGAGGGCAGGACTCCAGAATACAGGTAGCCTTGGGTCATTATACCCCACTAATAAACTTTCCATAGTAGCACTCATCCTGGAGCCATTTCTTCCCATGAAATTATTCAGTCCATTGTTAAAATCTGCATTAGTTGCAAAATGGGCTCCATCTGAAGCCTGTGTCATCACTCCAGCAGCAAATGCCTTCTCTGCTTCTAATTTAGCTTTAGCAGGTTCTACATCCGAAATTCTCAATGCCAAACGCAGGCGCAATGTATTTCCAAACTTTAACCATTTCGCATTATCTCCATTATAGATTCGATCTGCTGTTGCAAATGAAGGTTTAGCTAAATTATTTTTGAGATCTGTAGTTGCTTCATCCAGTTCTTTGAAGAAATCAAAATAGATACTCTTTTGATCATCATAACTCACAACTGTAGTATCCTTACCTATTTTGGAATATGGAATCGGACCCCACTGGTCAGTCACACGCATAAAACAGAAAACTTTCCACATTCTGGCAATTGCATTCATGCTAGGTTCTTTCCCACCTTTGGTTGCTTCGATAATATTTACCAATTTGGGCATTGCATTCACATAGGTTCCAGGCCATATGTCCTGCCATCTTTGCACAATAACATATCTGTGAGACTCCTGATTGATGTTTGTACCGGCAAAATGTTGAGAGTATACTCCAGGAAACAAGAGCATACTCGTTTCGTTATAACCTATTCCACCTCCGGCTACTAATGCACCGGGGAATAAACTACGTAAATCAGGAGCAGTCAGTTCCAATAAACCGTCTGGCTTTTTATTTATTTCATCGAAATTTTTAGTACAGGCAGTCAGTATTACGATTGGTGCTAAAAATAGCATCAACCTACCGGCCCATCTTTTATATAATGATTTTTGAGTTTTCATTGTATTCAATTTAATATTAATAATAATATTTAATTCAATAGCCAATTAGCTATTAGAATGATGCGTTCAGGCTAAGACCAATATTACGGGTTGTAGGTAAAGAAGAATATTCCATACCACCCCTATTAGTTACTGCTGTAGCAATCTCAGGATCGTAAGGCGCATATTTCTTTAAGAATAGCAGATTCCTTCCAACCAGAGATAATCTGGCATTTTTAATAAATCCTGATTTTTGAACAAACTGATTTGGAATTTTGTACCCAAACACCACTTCTCTCAGCCTAAGGTTAGTCGCAGAAAAAGCATAAAAGTCTTTTGCAGGAGTTCTGTTACCTAACGATTGCCAGTATCTTTCTGCAGTAATTGATGTTGTGTTTTTTACACCGGCTGTAGTATAACCATCCACAACAATCCCAGTTTCTCTATATTGGAGAGAATTTTTCGAGTTACCACTCACATCCATTGCAGCCAAAGTACCGGCTACAACTGTACCGCCATTTCTGTAATCTAATAAGAAACTGAGGTTAAGATTTTTAAAAGTGAATGAATTGTTGACACCAAGCATATAATTAGGATTATAATTTCCTGCATAAGCTGTTTTCCCGGTAAGAATTGGAACACCTGCAGGACTAACTAACCTTCTGCCTTGTGCATCTTTACTCCATTCGGCCATATACATTTCCCCAAATGACTTGCCTTCTTCAACTGTTTCTAGCACCTGTCTGTCATCACCTAAAACAGCTGTTTTAAGTCTCTCAGACAATCTAACAACCTTATTAACATTTTTTGAGAAATTAACCATCATGTCCCATGAAAAACTCTGATTTCTAACTGGCGCACCACTTAACATAATTTCTACTCCACTATTCCGGATCAATCCGGCATTGATGTACTGAGAACTAAAGAGTGTAGCATTTGGAACAGCCAAAGCAATTAACTGGTTTTCAGTATTTGATTTATAATAAGTAACATCAAGCCCTATCCGGTTGGTAAAGAATCGCCAGTCTAACCCGGCTTCAAATGAAGTAGTAATTTCCGGTTGATAATTCCCGAGTGATCTGACACTAGGAGTATTTATGGCACCACCAGCACCCACTGTAAAATAATTATCTGTCAAATACTGCTGTCCACCAAAACCAGCTTTTGCGTAGGTAGTCCTGAGCTTGCCATAAGAGATCCAGCTTGGCAAATCGAGCATATCTGTTATTATAGCAGTCAATCCTACTGATGGATAGAAATAAGACTGATTGGCTTTAGGAAGTGCAGATGACCAATCATTTCTGGCAGTTATATCCAGATAAAGGTAATCCTTGAATGATATAGTCGAAGTACCATACACAGACTGCACTTGTGGGGTTTGGCCTATAACGTTTGTAGTTCTTGGATTTCTTGCATTAGACATGAAGAAGTAATCCAGTTTGTTCAGACCATTAGCGTTGGTATTGACTGATTCATATTTTGTTTCCTGAATTGAACCTCCAACATATCCGGTTAAATTAAAATCCTTCGTAATGTCTCTTTTAAACGAAAGTAATGCATCCACGTTGGTAAACCTTCTGTTACCGGCATAAAGTTCATAATAGTTACCATTTCCTGAAAGTTCATAGGAATCATTATGCATTTTATTTTCAGTATTCTCGTCCGTTCTGTCCATACTACCACGAACCATTAAATCAAGCCAGTTAGTAAACTTATACTTTGCTTGTAAAAGGCCAATCATACGACGCTTTTGTTCAAAGAAAACCTGCCTGTTCATCTTCCAGTATGGATTCGACAGGTAAATAGAGCCTGGAAGCCAATAGCTTTGTCTGAGGTTACCCAAAGCATCAGTATATTCGTAATTCTGCATCTCACTCAGTGGAATTGAAGCCGGAGCATGATATATACTACCTGTTGCATCATTTCTTTCGCCAGTAAAGGGCTTATTATCAACATCTTCAACGATATAACTTAGCTTTGTGAAGAATGAAAGTTTGTCGGTAATACTATTATCGATTTTGAAATCAAAATTATGTCGGTCTAATACATGGTTTCTAAGAATACCTTTTGCCTGATTATTACCATATGAAAAATAAGTTTGCATTTTCTCGCTGCCACCACTAATTCCAATGGTATTTGTCAAACTTGATCCATCACGATAAAAATCCTTTATACGATCAGGCTGACCTTGCATTGCCACCTGCTTACCGTTCCATAAAGTGATTGTTTGTCCTGTAATTTTTGGACCCCAGCTGGTTTCAGAGTTTGCATTATAAACACCTCCAGCACCCTGTCCGTACTCTGACTGTACTTCAGGCAGGATAAACGGGCGATCAATAGTGGTATTTCCGGTATAATCAACGGTAATCTTACCTGATTTTCCTCTTTTAGTTGTAATAATGATTGCACCATTTTGTCCCGCGCTTCCATATAATGCAGCAGCTGACGCACCTTTAAGGATAGTCATGGTTTCAATATCATCACTGTTCAACATACCTATACCATCTCCACCATCGCGGCTTCCATGTGTACCACCTGTACCTACCTCACGACTAGTATTGTCCATTGGAACACCATCAATAACATATAAAGGTTGGTTACTTCCGAATACAGACCGTTGACCACGTAAAACTACATTTGAAGAACTACCTGGTCCGGTTGCATTCTTGGTAATAGTTACACCGGCAACTTTTCCAGCCAGGGAATTGATAAGATTTGTTTCTTTAGCCTGATTTAGATCAGCTGTTTTAACAGTCTGGGCAGCATAGTTTAGGGATTTAGAGGATCTTTCGATACCCAGAGCGGTTACCACAACCTCTCCAAGCATTTGCGAATCTTCAACCAGAGTGACATTAATCGTAGATCTGCCATTAACGGTAACTTCCTGGCTTATATATCCTATATAGCTAAAAACCAGAGTGCCGTTATCAGGAGCATTCAAGACGAAATTACCCTGTGCATCTGTCGTTGTTCCAACAGCAGTACCTTTTACCCTGACACTAACACCAGGTAAAGTCTCTCCTTTTGAATCAACAACTTTACCACGGATATCCATAAGCATGAAACTCATGTTCTTCAGTGATTTTCTGTCTTTTGCAGATAATTTTTCGCTGATAACAATAGTTTTATTCTCAATACTGTAATCCAGTGGCTGATCATTAAAAAGAATAGCTAAAGCCTCTGATAATTCGGTATCGACTATTTTTAAGGTTACCGGCTTGGCTGTTTTTAACAGATTCAGGTCATAAAAAAACACATAGCCCGTTTGCTGCTTAATAGTAGAGAAGAACTCCTCCAGCGGGGCATGTTTACCTGTAAGGGTTACTTTTTGTGAATATCCTTTAGAATAGACATTCATTAGTGCAACCATGATTAAAATGAACGTCAGTTTCATAATCCGTCCGATTTGTTTGTAAAGCGACTTTTTTATCAGATTATCAGCAATCTGATGTTGCTCTGTATGGTCTAAGGAGTCTGATTTATGGCAGACTTTTGACCGAGTAATGTCTAAACAATACTCTTTATTAATTAGAGAATTCATACATTTGTTTGTTTTGTTAATAAATAATCTTTGTGCATCAATTTTTATTTAAGCGAAAACAGTGACCAGAGGCGCTCCAACGCTTCTGGTTTGTTTTTTTGTTCATTTGTAGACCTTTATGGCATTACAATAACCTCCCTTCCCTCTAAACGAAAATGAACTTTTGTTTTTTCCAATACTTTAAGCACTTGTAACAGGCTTAAATTTCTTTCAATCTCACCTCCAAAGCGGTAATTGGGAAGATCGCCTTCATACACGACTGATACATCATACCAGCGCTCAATTTGCCTCATAACTGTTTTTATATCCGCTTCATCAAACTGGAAATAACCTTCTTTCCAGGCAACAGCTTCGTTGGTGTTTTTCAAATTTATCACCTCCATCTGCTCACTCAACTGAGATTGTTCTCCGGGTTTAAGCAATTGAGAAATATTTGTCCTCAGATCAGAGACCCTTACGCTACCCTCCAGCAAAGTTGTATTTACAGTTGGTTCATCCAGATATGCATTTATATTAAAATGTGTTCCAAGTACCTGTACTACCTGATTTCTGGTGTTGACCTCAAATATTTTTGATTTATCCGGTGATACTTCAAAATAGGCCTCGCCTTTTAGTTCAACCTGCCTTTTGGATCCGTTGAATACTGTTGGAAAACGAAGTGAAGAGGCAGCATTCAACCAAACTTTACTCCCATCCGGTAACTTAATCTGAAATTTACCTCCCTTTGGGGTCTCAATTGTATTATAAATTACCGGAGTATTTTCATCTACTGTCAGGGGATCTTTTACTTCGCTAAGGAATGAATAGATAACCTCACCTTCTGCTGCCTTAAGGACACTATTTCCACCCTGATTTGCAAGAATTCCATTTTTAGCATCATCCAATATAATTTTCGAGCCATCACCCAATGTAAGTATTGCCTTATTTTCACCCGCTTCGATATCATTGACCAAAACAGACTCCTGGTCTTCAATTTCAGATACCGGAGATATCCTTTTTAAAGGAGAAGCTATTTTAGGCTCTGAAATTACTTTATCTGCAACATATTGTTTTGTTTCCTCTGTTTCTGAGGAGAAATAAAGGCCGGCTGCGAAAACAGCTATAATTACAGCTGCTGCCGCAAACCATGATTGAAATCTATAGGATGCAGAAGAAACAGGTTCAGAAATACTCTGGTTTATTTCTGCAAAAATTCTTCTTTTTAAGTCCTGATCATTATCAGCATAGTCTGTGGGAATATAGACATCATTCTCCTGGCCGCTATTATACCACTGAAGAAACTCCTCGCTTTCCTGAGGACTTATAGTATTATTGAGCCATTTTTCGGCTAATTCCTGATATCGCTCGTTTGAACTTAAAGGTTTCATTAAAGGGGTGTTTATCTACATGTCCCCCAAACCTGGCTTATCCCTTAGTGGGAATGAAAATATTTTTTGATTTTAATGAGATCAAAGGAAAAGCTGACCTAAACCTGTTCTTAAAGATTTTAGAGCTTTGCTGATATGGGCTTCAACAGTCTTCTCAGAAATTCCAAACTGTTCAGCAATTTGCTTTTGAGAATAACCATCTTCGCGACTTGCTTTATATACCAGGCGGCATTTTTCCGGAAGATTTGAGACCAGAATTTCTAATCTTGATCTCAATTCCACAAACTCAAACCAATCATCAGTTGAATTGGCTGTTATTGGAATAACATTTTGACTATGAACAGCGTACTTATTGTATTGGTTTCTTTTTGCCAGAATCTTGATCACGCGGTATTTTGCTGAAACTGACAGGTATGCATTCAGGTTTGAGGTAATAACAATTTCTTCCCTTCTGTTCCAGAGCGATATAAAAATATCCTGAACGATTTCCTCTGCTTCCTCAAGTTGGCCAATTTTATTGGATGCAACTGTAAATATATTCTTCCAATACCTGCTATATATTTCTGCAAATGCAGACCTGTCCCCTGACCTTAAAAGATCGAGCAACTCGCCATCAGAATATACTGCATACGTAGACATATCAACTACTAATATAATCGAAATTAATAAATAAAAATCCAATGTGAAAAATAAAAACAATTAGAAAAAATTGCCGGGGTAATATTTTAGATACTGAAACTTAGTGTCATTAAGACACAATTAGCCGTACTTTTTATCCAATAAATAAGACAATTTAAATACTAAAAAAAGTAGAAATATTAGAAAATAATAGAGTTTTACTAACAAACATATCCCTGTGAATTATAAGAATCAGAGAAAAAAACGGGTCAGAATGGCAGATTATTTGTTACGATTTCGGCCAAAGCAGAAATCTATTTCAACGCTTGCTTTGCCAAAGGGTAGAATCGGGGTGGTTTTTTTGAGCAACAGGCCGGCACCTCATTCTTAGCTTTCAAAACTTTTGCAGGCATATTATTAGCCTGCCTTTCAGGAATAGGACCTGAGCATGATAAGGCTAATAAAATGACTGGCATCAGGACGATTATTATATTTCTGGACATTTTAGAACTCAGCATAAAAATCCTTCTTAAACAATTATTTGGCACATCTGAAACCCAGATTACTCATCCCCGAATCCGGAGAGCTTTTCATTCGTCGGGCAACCCGGTACCCGGAACAATAACTTTCATTACACATAAATGATCCCCCCCTTGATACCCTTTTAGGGGTATAGGGTTCATCGGGATCAAAACTATCAGCAGGCCCCTGAGGATTTTTAACACCATCAGGGCTGTTTATACTCTGATAATAGTCATTCCGGTATTTGTCCTGACACCATTCCCATACGTTTCCTGCCATATCATACAATCCATATCCATTTGGAGCAAATGATTTAACCGGAGCAAGCCCCGTGAAAGTATCAAATGCAGTATTCTTGTATGGGAAACTCCCCTCCCAGGTATTTGCCTTAGCTTTCCCCTTGTTAATATGCTCATCTCCCCAGGGATAAATTTTATTGGTCTGTCCACCCCGGGAGGCATATTCCCACTCGGCCTCAGTTGGCAAACGTTTTCCTGCCCACTTACAATAGGCCATAGCATCGTCCCAGCTAACATGGATTACAGGGTAATTGCCTTTACCGTCAATAGTACTACCCGGTCCCTCAGGGTGCTTCCAATTGGCTCCCGGGACCCATGCCCACCATTGAGAATAATCATTGAGATCAACCTCCTGCTGTTGTGGTGTAAAAACCAGTGAAGCCGCAACCAGTAATGATTCATCCGGCTTTGGTGTTCCGGGTGGCAATTGTTTTTTCAATTCCTCCCAATCAGGCTTGCGTTCAGCCGTAGTTACATAGCCTGTACTTTCAATAAATTTGGAAAACTGATCATTGGTAACCTCATGCTGATCGATCCAGAACTGATCTAAAATCACTCTATGCTTGGGATACTCATCCTTGTCTGCCTGATCATTATCAGCACCCATCATAAATTCACCACCCGGAATAGAAACCATCCCCGTATTTGAGGTATCACCATTAAAGGTAATCTGATCAAGGGTCTTATAGACAGAACCACTTCCTAGAGATTTATTTTCAATTGAATCTGTTTTTGGTCCCTGGTTACATGAACTGAATATAAACAGGCAATAAAATCCTAAAAACAGACAAGAATACACTTTTGATGCATTATTAAAATGGCACAACAAAAATGTTCTAATTTTTTTTTGCATTAAAGCCCCCATTTCATTTCTTTAAGATCTGCTATTTTTACATAGCCATCTTTCTTAACGCTTCCATCCTTAGCAATGGTATATCCCTTAGGTGCCGCATTGGTCCATGACAAGTTAGGCACCCGATCCAATAAGAGTTTCCTTTGTTCCTGAATTACTGATTTACTCGAAGCTTTATAAGCTATGTTATTCCATTCGTTAGGATCGACCTGATGATCATAAAGCTCTTCCAGATTAATAAAAGGGTAATAGATATAACGATACCTTTTTGAGCGAATGGTGTATCCATCACCTGAATTTGCACCACCCTGCTCATTCATAAAATAAGCTGTAAACGCAGGTTTATGATCAAATCTCTCAAGTTTAAGCATTGGAACTAAGCTTTCCCCATCACAGTATTCAGGAATTTTCTCGCCTGTCAGTTCAGCAAGTGTAGGGAACATGTCCATCATAGAGACCGGAACATGGGTAGTTGAGCCCGGTTTAGTTATACCCGGGGCCATAATAAACAACGGAGCTCTGGTAGAACGTTCCCATAATGTAAATTTCTCCCAATTCTCCTTTTCACCCATATGCATACCATGGTCAGACCAGACTACAAGGATTGAGTTTTTCAGATAACCAGATTTTTCCATACCATCCAAAAATTTTCCAAGCATTGCATCAGTAAAAGATATGGTTGCCATGTAAGCCTGCAAAACTTTCTTAAGCTGATTATTATCAGTAATAAAGCGATGAAGTGCCCTTCTTCCATGGATAAATGCATCCTCTAAATCATCTTCTTTAAATGGCAGGTCAGGGACACTGACCAGAGGGTACATATCAAAATACTTTTGTGGAACTTCCCATGGATCATGAGGTTTGGTCAATCCGACAGCTAAAAACAAAGGTTTATCATGTTTTTGACTAAGTTCATAATTTGCCCACTCAGCAATTTGAAAATCAGCCATATAATCATCACCTAATGCAATTGGACCCCAGGTAAAATAATCAGGCTGTACACCTTTGAAATTTTTTGGAGAGATAATTTCCTCAGGAGCTCTGACCTGAAATGGAACCGGAATTTTTAAACTCGGATAATAAAAATCCCATCCTTTGGCTTCCGATTGATTTAAAGTTGCCCTTGGAGGGGATAAAGTATGGTAGATTTTGCCACCGGCAAGAGTTTTATAGCCCTTTTCCTTGAAAAACTGTTCCATAGTCAGTAAAGTGCTCAATGCAGGAACTTTACGCCAGTCGGGATGCTTCCAACCTGTTACCCCAGATCTTGCCGGACTAACTCCTGTCATGATAGATACCCTTGAAGGTGCACAGGCAGGTGATGGAATATGTGCATTGGTAAAAGACATTGACATTTTCCTCAAGCGATCAAAATTCGGAGTTTTCAATCCCGGTAATCCTCCCAGTCCTTCAGGATTAATCCAGTCGTTCAAATCATCAATCGCGAGGAAGATAATATTAGGTTTAGAACCCGGATTTGGAGACTGAGCCCATGCAAATCCTGAATCTGCCATCAAAAAAAAAGTAACACTCAGAAAAAGTGTTACTCTAATTTTATAGCGAATATTATTTAAAGAGAAATTTTTCATTGTGACAAGTTATATAAAACATTCATTTAAGAATGCACCGTCACCAAAAATAATTAAATATTGAAATTCTTCTAATAAATATTAACCTTAAAATTCCGCTCCCTATTTTAAGAAAGTGTTTCCAAAATACGATCGATATCCGCCTGATTATTATAAATCGATGGAGAAAGTCTTAATTTATTTCCAAAACGCATCGCCACATTGATTTTGGCTGCACGAAGCTTTTTCATTGCTTCCTCCGGATCTTTAGCTTTGAAAACAATAATAGGACTTTCGTTGCCCTCAGGAGTGATCATTGGATAGCCAATTTTTGGCATTTCTATTGCCAAACGGCTTGTTAATGTACGAACATGATTACGGATATTTTCTACACCCAGAGTATGTATATATTTCATCGAAGTGATCGCACAGGATACGCCTTCATAAGAAGGATAACTAACTTCATACATCGCCGGGCCTGTGGTAGGTTTGAAATCAAACTCACCCAATGCTGAATCAGGGTTATCTGTCCAGGGGCCATAATTGAAATTTAAGCCACCATGGTGCTGCGTTGGTAGAACCCTGGTATCCTGAAGATCTTTGCGGACATACATAAAGCCAAAACCTTTACTACCCATCAACCATTTGAAGGTAGAACAGGCAGCCATATCAATACCCATGGCTTTGACATCGACCGGCACAGCACCTACGCCCTGAATTATATCTACATAAAGTAATGCTCCATTTGCATGAGCCAGATCAGCAATCGCCCGAACATCCTTTACCAGAAAACCATTCACATTCGAAACCAGTGTTATAGCAACCAATTTGGTGTTCTTATCGATCACACCTTCAAAATCCTTTGCATCAAACTTCCAGTCGTTATGTTTAATGATTCGTACTTCCAGTCCCTCGCGCTTCTCGCGCATCTTGTAACCGTATAAACTTGGCGCATAATGAAGATCTGTTGTCACCACATTACCCCCTTTAAGATCCATCCCATTCAGAATATTATTCTCGGCTTCGACGGTAGTTCTTGCAAAAGCAATTTCATCCGGATCTGCATTGATCAGTTTGGCAAAGCTATCTTTACATTGCTGACGGGTTTCTGACCATTTTGGCCACCATGGCTCACCTACATCGTTCTTAGCCCATTCCGCATAGCGATGCAGGGCTGCAGCCGTATAAATATTAATTGGATGGGTTGATGCATTATCCATATAGACTTCCTCCCTTGTGCGGGGGAAATCTTCCCTGATCTTATTGAAATCCAATGCAGCTCCCGAAATATGTGCTGGCATCACATCAGGATTAACAGAGGAATCAGAGGAACTGGTTTTACATGAACTTAAGGAACTCAGTCCCAAAGTACCCATACCTACTCCAGCCAGGGATTTTAAAAAGGTTGATCTTTCCATTTTTTTTTATTTATAATGCTTAAAATTTAGTTTTTCAATACTGATTTGTTAGCTATAAATTTTATTTATCAGGTAATGAATAAGCAACATAGGTATCCGCCGATTTAGTTCTCATTCTTCCTCCACCAGATGCAATTACTACAAACTGCTTACCATTCACACTGTACACAGATGGTGTAGCATATCCCCCGGCAGGCAAAGTAGTTTCAAATAGTAGTTTACCTGTGCTTTTATTGAAAGCCCTGAATTTTTCATCCCTTGTTGCAGCAATAAATACCAATCCGCCGGCAGTTACAACAGATCCGCCCCAATTTTCAGTACCGGCATGAATACCTTTTGCCTTCAATTCAGGGTAATCACCGAGGGTATTTTTCCAAACCAAGCGACCCGTACTGAGCTCAATAGCACTTAAAGTACCCCATGGCGGCTTAATCCCCGGATAACCTTCCTTAGTTAAAAACTGTTTATATCCACCAAAGCGATACGGTGAACGATAGAAAGGATGGCTTAACTTAGTTACCGGATTAAAAGTCATCTTTTGTTTTGATTCAATATTCAGTAAATACGATGCCAGAGCTGTTTTATCTTCTTCACTAAAATGCTTGAAGGCAGGCATCATTCGCTGTCCGGATGATATGATATTTTTGAATTTCAGCTCATCATACTTTGCCTGAAGATTGAGCAATGAAGGGAAATTACCTGAACCTTTAAGATCAGCACCATGACAGCCTTTACAACTCTTATTGTAGATACTTTTACCAGCCTGTAGATTTGTTTGAGTAGATTCTGGCAGCTTCTCTTTCAAAGTATCAATCATGGTAACCACCCATGGCATTTCAGTAGCGTTAATATAAAGTATACCGCTTGAAGGATCAAAGGAAGGTCCGCCCCACTCTGCACCACCGGTTAATCCTGGCAGAACAAGTGTTCCCTCCACACTTGGTGGAATAAACATCTTACCCGATTTATGGCTTAAAAACCTCTTTTTCAGATCCTGATAGGAAGAGTCTGGTATAATATTATTCAGATCAGATTCTTTAAATTCCTGTCTCACAAAAGGGGGAAGTACGCTTGGAAAGGGTTGGGTTGGAGAGGTCTGCTCCCCCCTGAGCTCTGATGCAGGCACTGGCTTTTCCAGAATCGGATGCACAGGCTTACCAGTCTCCCTTTCTAGCATGTAGATAAACCCTTGCTTACTAACCTGTACTACAGCATCAATATTTTTACCATCTTTTTTTATTGAAACCAGAACCGGAGATGTAGGAAAGTCATAATCCCACAGATCATGATGAACACCCTGAAAATGCCAGATATATTTTCCGGTTTCTGCATCAAGCGCAAGAATACTATTCGAAAAAAGATTATCCCCTTTTCTTTTACCTCCATAAAAATCGGGCACTGCCGCTCCTGTAGAGGCAAAAACCATTCCTCTCTTTTCATCTAAACTAAGTCCGCCCCAGGCATTTGCCCCTCCTACAAATTTATGAGCCTCAGGATCTTCCCATGAATCATACCCAACATCACCCGGTTCAGGTATTGTCCTGAACATCCATTTTAGTTTGCCAGTATGTACATCATAAGCCCTGATATGACCGGGAGCAGATTCCTCTTCTTCCGACAAACTGGTACCGATGATGATAAGATCCTTGTAAATCACCCCCGGTGAAGTTGCAGTGACTCTTAAATTTGATAAATCCCTGTCTAAATCAAGACCGTCGTGGAGCGGAATTCGACCTTTATTCCCAAAAGTAAGAACCGGTTTACCTGTGGCACTGTTTATACAAAACAAGGAAGATCCTACTGTATAATAAAGCAGATGTTCTTTGTTTTTACCCTTATAAAGTGCAATCCCACGGCAGGCATTCATTCCATAGCTTTGCCTGCCCTGAATATCAACCATCATCGAATCGACAGGATTAAATACCCATTTTTCCTTTCCGCTTAGTGCATCTACAGCAAACAGCTTTAGTTGTGCGGAAACACCATAAAGTACCCCATCAACGATAAGCGGATTCGCCTGAATCTGACTGCCTGATTCTGCATCTTTAGTATGGTAAATCCAGGCCAGCTGTAAATTCTCAACATTGGAAGTATCTATTGCGTCCAGTGCCGAATACTGTATACGTTCCTTACTTCCGCCGTAGACACTCCATTCGTTTTTATTGTCAGAGTTATCACAAGAAATACAAAAGAAACCCAGACCAATGAAGAATAAAAAAGAAAATTGTTTCAGGTTAATCATATTAAGTTTTTTGCTGCAGGGCCTCATTGTTCTAAAGAATAAAAGTTCATTAAATTCTGATCAACAACTAATGTTATTTTACGAAATCATGAACATAATTTCTAAAAAACATTGTTTACCAGATTGTTACTGCCTAATGATCGAACAGGTATGATATTAATTTATTTTAAGGTCACATCCCATACTTTTGATAAACGTGAGGTACCGGCAGGCCCCTTGACTGATAAAGTCACAACATATTGCCCTGGTTTCGGGAAGAAATGAACAGGATGCTGGTGGTCTGAGCTGCTTCCATCACCAAAGTCCCATTTCCATGAGGAAATTTCACCATATGACTGATCCGTAAAGGAAACCATCCGGCGATTCATATCCGTTACAACAAATGACCATTGAGCGTCTATTGGTTTTAGATAAGGCTTCTCCAATGGCATCAGGCGAAAAGGAAGCAGATAGGATGCATTACCATACATCTCCCGCACCTTACTGAGATTCCAAAATCCATTGTATTTCGGTGCCTTTACGTCATCATAATCAAGTACTGCCCAGCTTAGGCCAATTTCTTTATTCTCTGTTAAAACTGATTCAACCGCTCTTGAAATACCTTCAGGACCAGCATAATCAAAAGGAGTAATCCAGAATTCGAGGGTTAAACGTCCTGACTCACCAGGTTTGAAGTTGTAATTATAAGCAGCATTGGCATAAGGCAGATCTTTAATCCAGGGCTGACTTCCCCAGACCATTGCCCAATCTTTTTCCTTAGCCGGGGTAAAAATGTGATAGTTTTGTGCATGCACCCCATGGTAGGAAAAATAGGTATCCATTTGATTCAGGTTCTTATTAGGATGAAAAGAACTGATAAATGGACCACCCGACTGATCTCCGTCAACAACCACCTCGAAAATATCATTATGTAAATTTGTTAATGAAAAGTCCCAATAATCATCGTCCGCTTCATATAGAAAATACAGCCTGTTCATTCCCTTTACCCATCCAACCTTTACATTGACATTAAGATTTTTAGGATCAGCAAAGCGATGTCTGACGCTATCGTCCCTGTCATCCCATAATTGATCCATACCGATATTGTATGAGGGATCCACTATTTTCCAGTCCTCAACTTTCCCATCTATTGTTGGGATCATGTTTGCAGGAAACTGAAAGACCTTAAATTTTCGCTTATCCTGGGCAGTTGATATACCCGTCAGGAAACTTAAGATGAGCAGAAAACAAATTGAACGTAAGAGAAATGACATACTTAAATATTATAAAATTTTAAGGCATTATCGTAAAATAATTTCTTTTGATCTTTATAAGACCTGTTGGCAATTACAGTTTTCAAAATATCTACCCAGGTACGGATTTCCATAGTTTTCAATACCCAAGGCCAGTCTGCAGCAAACAATACTCTATCTGAACCAAAAATATCCAGACATTGGTTAATTGCAGGGCCAAGATTCTCAGCAGTTAAAGGATAACCGGATGAGCGGGTTCCAACACCAGAGATTTTACATGCAACATTTTTATGGGCGGCCATAGCTTTCATTCCTGCTATCCACTGACCAGGATCGTGATCCGGCATTCCGAATTTTCCGATCGGTTCAATAAATGCCCTTGGATCCACATTACCACAGTGATTTATTAAAAATCTTGTTTCAGGACATAGCTCCACTAGTTTAGACATAGCTAAGAACCATGTGGGCGGGAGTGAGAAATCAAGACCCATATTTAATGATCCAAGACCTTTTACATTCTTGATAATCTGTTCATTTAATATATCATCACTTGATTTAAAACCGCCCCTGATTCCTTTTATACAAGGAAATTCTTTAAATTGGGACATATAACTAATAAAATCGGCAGCATAAAGGTCTGCTTTAATAACAGCGGCAACTGTTGGATTTGATTTATCATTACATAGTTCAATAGCGTAAAGTGCTTCTTCATGTCTTCTTTCCTGAGGAACCGCAACCTCCACATAAACAGCCTTCTTTAAATTCAGTCCTTCCATAGCTTGAAGGTATTCCTTCATGCCAAAATTTCCACTAACCGGAGGACGTGACCATGCTTTTCCAAAGCGTTCAAAATCAACCAGATGCTGATGGGTATCAATCATTGGAAGTGGCCTCCTTCCATCAGTAACAGCTGCCTGAAGTAAAGACACACCTCGAATTGAGCTAAATGTCATTACCGAGGCAGCTGCTATAAACCTTTTTCTATTCATAGAAAATCGATACAAATTTATTCTAGAATGGATTTTTATCCCACCAGAGGGGAGTACTCTCTTTGTCTCCACCGGGTCCTAATAATGTTATTGCATTTTTTACGGCTACCGGATTATCTGTATACTCTGCAGTAAGGAATAAAAGACGACGAATCATTTTTTCTTTAGGTACATCTGCATTGTCTGAATTAATCAGTGGATACATTTTTGGATAACCCGATCGTCTCATCTCTGCCCATGCTTCATGTGGTTCAGGGAATAATGCAATCCATTTTTGAGTACCTATTTGTTCTCTTTGTTTTTCAGGTTCTGTTGAAAACTTAACAGGAATATTAGTTAATGCAGGTGTGTTAAAATAATCGTTGATTGCCACAGGCAATGTAGTTCCATTTAGATAATTGCTGATAACAGTAGCATCAGTGATACCCCAGGTGCGCATTGACATCTCTATACCTTTTTCATATAAATCCTTGGCTGTACCACCCATATTCCAGCCATTTACCGCTCCCTCTGCCCTGAGTAAATATACTTCTGCTGTATACATTATGGTCTGAGGGTTTGTGGTCATATTATCAGGCTGAAGCTTAAGGCTCACATTTGAAGTATTATCATATCTGTTCTGAGCTATATTTTGTTGGGCCGGGGTCATCCCACATCTTACACTTCGAAACTTACCATCAGAAACGGCCGGTTCAAAATACTTGGACATCCTGGGATCATTCCATCCTACAAATAAACTTTCAAAATTTGAACTCATTCTTTGCTCATTCCAGCCAGTCTGATAGTTCATTCCGTTTGGAATATTAAATGAAACTGCCATAAAAGCATTGTCACCTAGTTCAGTCATTACCCCGCCAGCAACAGCTTTTTCAGCTTCTTCTTTAGCCTTGGCCGGTTCAACTTTTGATATTCTCAATGCAAGTCGTAAACGGAGTGAATTTCCAAATTTAATCCACTTCGCATTATCTCCTTTAAAGATTAAATCTTTATCCCCAAAAGATGGCTTAGTTATGTTGCTTTTCAGGGCCGTATTGGCTTTTTCTAACTCCTGAAAAAAAGCATAGTAAATATCCTTTTGTGAATCAAATTCGACAATTCTACCTGACTCTCCTATTTTAGAATAAGGTACTGGACCCCAGGTATCTGTAACGCGGTGCATCACAAAAACTTTCCAAATTCTTGCTACAGCATTTAAAGTTTGGTCTTTCCCTTCGGTTGATGCAATAATATTCTCCAGCGGGGCCATCGCATTTAAATACCAGGCCCTGTATAGTGTATTACCCATACTGTTGGGTACCAGATAACGCTGGAACGAGTGATTATTTTGTGTAGAAGCAAATTGTTGGGCAAACAATCCAGCTGTTAATGATGATGCCCAGTAATTTGTACCAACCAAACAACCTACAATTGTCCCTGGAAACATGCTGCGCACGTCAAGAGGCTCCAGTTCCGCCAATCGGGTTGGATCAGTATTAATTTCTTCGAATTTTTTGGTACATCCGGCTAAGAGCATTAAAAATGCTAGCATTTTTACAACAAACATCTTTGTCATGCGTAATGATATGTTGTTCATTATGGTATTTAATTTAATATTTTTCATCTTTTTAGTATTAATATATAAATACATTCACTTTAAAATCAGATACTTAATGATTTTAAAGCGATTAGAATGATAACTTCAGATTAAGACCGATGTTACGGGTAGTTGGCTGAGCATAGTTCTGACTACTTTCAGGATCAATGGGCGCATCGTTTTTAAAGAATAAAAGATTTCGTCCCACAAGAGAGAGTTTTGCAGAGCTAATAAATTTACCCGTCTTATTTATCAACCGATCCGGAATGGTGTAGCCCAGAATTACTTCTCTGAGTCGCATATTGGTTGCCGAGTAAACATAGCCAACACCATTTACATTTGACCAGTAACTTTCAGCAGTAATAGTCTTTGTATTCTTTTGCCCATCTGCGGTATATGCATCTAACACCAGACCAGTTTCTCTGCCTTCAAGTGTACGTTTGGAATGACCTCCAACATCCAAAACAGATTGTATTAATGCATTTACTACACCACCATGACTATAGTCAATTAAGAAGCCCAAAGAAAGATTTTTATAGGCAAATGTGTTCGATAATCCCATCATATAATCCGGGTTGCTGTTACCAACAAACGTTTCTCCGGTAGCAAAAAGAGGTCTGCCATTTACATCAACGAGTCTTCTTCCCTGTGAATCGTATCTCCAGCCCCTTAACCATACATCTCCAATACTACCTCCAAGTAACCTATTGGTTGATCCCTCATTCAGGCGTACTACTTTATTATTGTTATCGGCAAAATTTATTGAAGCATCCCATGAAAAGTTTTTGGTTTCTATCGGCCTTCCATTTAACACCATTTCAATTCCGTTATTCCTGATGAGACCAGCATTTATGTACTCCTGGCTAAACAATGAAGCAACAGATGGAGTTGGCAATGCGATTAACTGGTTTTTTGTATCAGATATATAGTAGGTTAAATCCATCCCCAATCTTCCATTAAAAAATCTCCAGTCCAATCCAGCCTCGTATGATGTAGTTAATTCTGGTTTATAATCAGGTGTTGCACGTAACTGTGATGGACTAATAATACCACCTGGAGATACTGTGAAATAATTTCGATCCAGATATTGTCTTCCACCGTATCCGGAATTCGCCATAGTTAACCTGGCCTTACCATAAGATACCCATGAAGGGAATTTCATCATGTCGGTAACAATTGCAGATAAACCGAAAGAAGGATAAAAATATGATTGATTACCTGCTGTAAGTGCTGAGGACCAGTCATTTCTTACAGTAACATCGAGATATAAATAATTATTATAAGTTAATGTAGAAATTCCGTAAACCGACTGAACCTGTGGCGACCTTCCAAACTCATTCGAACCATTAGCATTTACGGCATTTTGCATGAAAAAGAAATCCTTTTTTATCAGTCCACGCGCATTGAATTCCTGAGATTCATATTTACTTTCCTGAATTGAGGCTCCAAGATTTCCACTTATTTCAAATTTCTTAGAGATATTTCGTCTGAATGATAATAAGGCATCCACATTAATACCTGTGCTCCTTAAATCTCTAAGTCCATAAATCGCACCTATTCCCGCCCAATGATAAGAATCTTCATACATCCTGTCATCAGTTTTATTAATGGTCTTATCCATACTTCCCCTGACTTGTAAGTCGATCCAATCTGAAAATTTATATTTTACAGATAAAAGACCCAGAATTCGATCCTTTTGCTCAAAGTATAAGTGTCTGTTCAATGCCCAGTACGGGTTGGAATTAAACACAGATCCCGGTCTCCAGAAACTTTGCTTTCTATTACCCAAAGCATCAAAATATTCATAATTCTGCATTTCACTAAGAGGAATAGTGACCGGTGCTTTTAGAATACGGCTGTAAACGTCAATATGAGAGTCTAAAGAAGCCTTATTATCCATATCCTCTCTGATATAGGTCAATTTTGTTGCAAAAGAAAGCTTTGAAGATATCTTATTATCAAGCTTTAAGTCAAAATTATGCCGGTTCAGATCCTGATTGGGAAGGATACCCTCTGCAGATGTATTCCCATAAGAAAAATAGGTTTGCATTAAACTGCCACCACCAGTAATACTAACCGTATTATTCAGAGTTTTAGCCGCCCTTAGAAAATCCCTTAATCTACCCTCCTGCCCAACAAATGGGACGCTATTCCCATTCCATAGGGTTACCATTTGACCAGTTGCCTTTGGACCCCAACTGTTTTCTGAATTGGCATTATAAACACCTCCGGCGCCCTGTCCGTATTCGTACTGTATCTCAGGCAGAATATTAGGAGTATCATATGAAGCATTTCCTGTATAATTCACAGTAACTTTGCCCTCTGAACCTCTCTTTGTAGTAATGATAATAGCTCCATTTTGGCCCTGACTGCCATATAATGCAGCGGCAGAGGCCCCTTTTAAAACAGTAATCGACTCAACATCATCACTATTTAACATTCCAATCCCATCTCCCCCATCTCGCCCCCCATACACACCTGTAGTACCTGCAATTGCATTCGTTCTGCTACTATTATCTAAAGGAACTCCATCTATGATATATAAAGGCTGATTATTTCCCGATAATGAACGCTGGCCTCTTAGTATTACATTTGCAGAACTACCTGGTCCATTAGGGCTCATTGTTATACGCATTCCTGCAACCTTCCCCTGTAATGCAGTTACCATATTGGTAGTTTTGGCCTCATTGATCTTATCAGTTTTTAGCGTCTGTACGGAATAAGTCAGAGATTTTGCTTCTCTCTCAATACCCAGGGCAGTTACAACAACCTCACCCAAAAGCTGTTGATCCTCCAATAAAGTCACATTAATTGATGTACGGCCATTTACAGCAACTTCCTGGCTAACATATCCGATATAACTAAAAACCAAAATAGCATCATCGGGTGCATTAAGAGTATAACTTCCAAGTGCGTCTGTGGTTGTGCCCACAGTGCTTCCCTTCACCCGAACACTTACCCCCGGCAGAGTTTCTCCTTTCGAATCTACTACCTGCCCTTTTATAGTTGCTCTAACATCCTCTGAAGTATTATTGATCAACTTTACAACAATAACCTGATCAACTACTTCAAAAGTTAGCGGTTGATTACGCAACACCTGACTCATTACATTATCAATTGTACCACCGTTTGTAATGACATTGATTTTTTGGTTAAGATTAACCTGATCCAATCGATAGAAAATAGAATATTTACTATTTTTTTCAATCTGTTTAAACATTTGTTTAACAGTAGTATTCGTCTCATTAAAATTGAAGGACTGAGAATGAACCTCGGCACGGAGTTGAAAAATGGCTGCTAAGGTAAATAATGCTATAAGTTTCATTGTCCTGATAATTTTTCGCCGCATTAGACAGACGAATTCTGCATTTTGATAGAGAATTTTCATAATTTTGTTTGTTTTTAGTTAATACTGGCTTCCCAAAGCATTGGGTATTAGCTATTGCTCTTATACCGGAGGTGTTAGCGCACTTCCGGTTTTTTTAGTTTGATCTTACATCATAGGCTATCGTTTTTAAAATTAACACCTTTACGAATCTTGATTATTCTGCCTTGTTTTTCATAATCTATGTCGGTAGTTTCCTTCATTATCTTTAATGCTTTTTCAATGTCATCGATATTCTTAAAACTTCCGGTATACTTTAGATTTCTCAAATCTGAATTGTCCATGGTAATTTCAACATCATATCTTCTTTCCATGATCCTGGTTATCTCCTGAAAAGTAATTCCTTCAAAAACAAGTAAATCCTCTGTCCATCCTGTATAGACTTCAACTTGAGTTGGGCTTATTTTCTGAACTTTAACCTCAATGATCTCAGAAAAATCCTTATTGGGTTGAATGATATGCTTTACTGATTTTGCGTAATTGAGTTTCAGTACCTGCTGCTGCTTAACAGATATCATTTGTGACTTATCAGAATCTATTGACAATTTGCCTTCTACCTGAACCTCTCCTTCAATTACCATGGTTTCGAAAGAGAGATCATCAGGATATGCTTTAACATTAAAAATGGTTCCGATATCACGAATTGTATAGCTGTGCGTATTTACAATGAATGGAATTTCATTTTTCGATATATCAAAATATGCTTCTCCATTTAAATAAACTGTGCGATTTCTTTTACCAAAGTCCGACTCAAATTTCAAAGAACTACCCGCATTGATGGTTACTTTTGTTCCATCCGGTAAAACAATTTTTCGCATTGACCCTTTAGGAACATTAATTTCAGTACTGGAAAATATCTTTTCAGATCTGTTTGATTTATAGAAATAGAGAGCTGTTGCACAAATAATTAAAAAAGATGCAGCAATGCTTAAGTATTTTAATCTGAATATGTTCCCGGTCTTTCTTTCAATCGATTTGTTTAGAAAATCTGAATAGGCCTTCTCAGAATCTATAAAGCCTATTTTATAATAAATAGACCTTTGCCAGGTTTCATAAAGCTGCAAATAGAACTCTTCATGAACTTTGCTGTTGCTAATCAAATACTTTGCCATTGCAATTTCTTCTTCATTTGCTTGCCTGGTTACGTATTTAGTAATTAAAACTTTGTCGATTTCTTTCATGTTGCTATGATAAGTAGACAACTGGCAAGCCCAATACCCCCAAAGGGTGTAAGCATTTTATTAAAAAATCATTAACAAATGTGCCTGACACCAGCAGTAGCTACATGATGATTATCTGATTCGAATCCTGGGAGGAAGAGTTAAAGTTAAAAAAACAGGGCAAACATGATCCCAATTACATAGCCTAGACTTCTACGAAGCTTTTCAAGGGCTATTGTTATATGACGTTCAACTGTATTTTGAGATATATTCAGCCTTTCTGCTATCTCCCGGTTCTTTAGGTATTCAAAACGGCTCATTTCAAATACAAGCTTACATTTTTCTGGTAGTGTATCGATAGCAAGTCTTATTTGTTCAGCCAGCTCCTTTTCATGATAGGGGTTGGTATCATGTTCTGGTAACTCATCAATTAACTTATTTCTAAGCATATAACTCACGTACTCATTCTCAATTTTCTGATGCTTAATATAGTTCATGCATTTATTCTGAACCATTTTATAAAGGTATGATGTTATGGAGAAGGAAATGATTATTGTCCCTCTCTTTTCCCAAAGGAACGTTAACGATTCTGATGCAATTTCCTCCGAAATAGAAATATCATTTAAAAACCTGTTAGCATAAAGTGTTAACTTAACATAATGAGATTTGAAAATAGATTCAAAAGTCTTTGCGTCAGTATCCCAGGCACCTATTCCGGAGTTATTGTTAATCATAATTTTAGCTGCAACTAAAAATTTATGCTATATTTTACCTCGAATATAATCTTAATAAGGCATTTCTCTAAAATCGTAATTCGACTAAATAAAAAATCTGTTGAAAAATTACATTGAAAGAAGCTTTTTATAGATACTATACACGCGATTGCATTTGCTTCTAAAGGGGAATAAACAGGGAATTGAGACCCGATAGCTATTGGGTGGAGAATTGAGAGTGGATACCACATCCCCAATCCCACATCTCATATCTCACATCTCACATCTCACTCCTAATAATCCCATATTCCAGTCCCCTCAACTCTGCCAATCCGCGGAGGCGGCCAATTGCTGAATAGCCAGGGTTAGTTTTCTTCTTCAGATCATCGAGCATCTGGTGTCCGTGATCAGGGCGCATTGGAATGGAAACATTTCTTGCATGGGATATCTTTACCAATTGCTTAACCACCGCATACATATCCACATTACCATCTAAATGATTATCCTCATAGAAATCTCCCCATTCATTGCGGCGGGTACTTCTTAAATGTATGAAGTTGATGCGATCGGCAAATTGTTCTACCATGGCTGCTAAATCATTATCAGCCCTCACACCAAAAGAACCTGTACAGAAACAAAGTCCGTTAGACAATGATGGAATAGCTGTGATCAGGGCTTTAAAATCTGCAGCGGTGCTCACAACCCTTGGTAATCCGAGTATTCCATACGGCGGATCATCGGGATGAATGACCATTTTCACTCCATTCTCATGTGCAACCGGAATAATTTCACTTAAAAAATAGATCAGATTTTGACGAAGACGGTCTGCATTAATGCCCTTATAGGTGTCAAGAGCCTGCTGAAATTGCTCAATAGTAAAACTCTCTTCACTGCCCGGTAAACCTGCAATGATATTTCTTGTCAGGAGATGCTTTTCATCATCATTCATCCCGTCAAACCGAACTTTTGCGCGACTTATTTCTTCATCGGTATAATCAGATTCAGCACCCGGACGTTTTAAAATAAACAGGTCGAAGGCAATAAAAGCTGCCTTTTCGAAACGCAAAGCCTTCGATCCATCTTCCACTGTATAGGCCAGATCTGTCCTCGTCCAATCCAGAACCGGCATGAAATTATAGGTAATACACTTAATACCACAGGAAGATAAATTGCGGATACTCTGTTTGTAGTTATCAATATACTTCAGAAAGGGACCGATTTGTGTCTTGATATTTTCATGAACCGGAACGCTTTCAACCACACTCCATACCATACCGGCATCAGCCACTTCCTTTTGTCTTTTTTGAATATCTTCAATCGGCCATACCTCTCCATTTGGGATATGGTGTAATGCCGATACAATTCCGGTACAGCCTGCCTGACGAATATCCGAAAGACTTACAGGATCATTCGGGCCATACCACCGCATAGTTTGCTGCATTGCGCAGGATCCGTCTATTTTATAATTCGTATTCATTAAACTCCGGCAAAAATTGAAAAACCTCCATCAACACAAACCATAGAACCAGTAACGAATTTCGAAGCATCGCTTAATAACCATACCAGGGCTCCCTGAAGTTCGTCCGGATGACCAAATCTCTTAAACGGAGTATTTCTGATCACCTTTTCGCCCCTGTCGGTAAATGTTCCATCAGGGTTAGTTAATAAATTTCTGTTCTGTTCGGTAAGAAAGAAACCCGGTGCGAGCGCATTCATACGAATACGATCACCATAACGATTGGCTAATTCGACAGCAAACCATTGATTATAACAATCGACCGCTGCCTTACCCATATTATAACCCAAAACCCGGGTTATAGCACGCTTAGAATTCATGGAAGAGATATTTACAATACTACCCTTCTCCACAGAATTAACCATTGCTTCCCCAAAGATCTGGGTTGGAATCAGGGTACCCCAGGTATTGAGATCCATCACACGTTTCATCCCATCCAGATTCATTTTAAATATATCATCACCCGGCAAAAGTACCCCATGCGGCTGATTACCCCCTGCACCATTTACAAGTCCATCAATCCTTCCGAAAGTATCTAATACCTTGTTCTTAGCGTCAATCAATTGCCCCTCATCCATTGCATCTGCAATGAGAGCTACTGCACGTCCACCTTCCTTATTAATTGCATCTGCACGCTCATTGGCAACATCCTTATTTCTGCCTAAAATCCCTACTGCACCACCGGCTTTGACTATTCCCTTAATAAATGAATCGCCTAGAATACCTGTGCCTCCTGTTACTATGATTACTTTGCCTTTTAATGAGAATTCTTCCATGTTTATTCAGTTGTCTGTTATCAGTTATCTGTTGTCTGTAATTTATCGTTATTGTCAAATGATGCAGTATTAGTTAATATCCTTGAGCACAAATTTCAAATGAACAAGTATATGTCTCGATTCTTTGCTCTTGATACATTATCAAGCGACTGACGAATTTAACTTGCATGATGCTCAGGTAAATTCGTAAGTCTGAGAACTAAATTTCAAATGAACCCGGATTAAGTATTAGTTTAGTTGTCTGTTGCCAGTTGTCTGTAATTTATCCTAAAAAATAAATGACTTAGTAATAGCTAAAATCATCGAGCACAATTTTCAAATGAACAAGAATAAGTCTTGAATCTTGGTTCTTGGTTCTTGCTACTTAAAATGAACCCGGATTTGTCTCAATACTCACTACTCAGTACTCTATACTCAAATCAATTAACCTTAATTACTCCCTCTCCCGCCTGCACTTCCAGTGATACCTGCTTTTTAGAACTATCATAAGTAAAGTTACGGGTTGCCTTCCCATTCAAAAGTACAGTTTTTGGCTTTGATGCAGAAGAAATACTCAGTTTTGCAGTTTTTCCTACAGCATATTTAATACCATCAGCCGACCATTCAAAGGTTAAAACTTCTGATGAACTGAGTGTTTTTGAAGCATTTTTATTGCTGAAACTTGTTGCCAGCGCGACAAAATCCCTGTCGGCGCTCCATGTCATTGAAGCAGCGTCGGTCTCAATCCCTCCGGTTTGATAAACTTTACCGGGCTTTGTACTGAAAGCGAACTTCTTGCCTGATGCAACACCACTTACAAATCCATCACCCTCTTCTGTGATTACTTCCGAAACCCCATTGCTGCCATCAGTGGTAATCAGATTAGCCATTACAAGGGGCTGACGGTTTGTAGTACTGGCAGAAACCTTCAACATACCCTCCTTCTTCAAGTGGCGTACACGTTGTAATGTATACAGATAATGAGGAGTCTCCTCTGCTTCTGTTTCAACAACTTTAGGCGCAAGGTGCATGAAATTAAGTGTCACGCCTCCCTTGGTGATGTTCGAAACATCTTTACCTGCCTTAATATGCTCAAGTTCAGCAGTCTGATAAAGCAGGGTTACCTTCGCATCCTTCTCAGAAGGAATAGCCGTATCCAGCATTAAAAGAGTGCGTGGCTTAATGAACAATACATTCCTGCTCAGATCTTTTACTTTATCAAAGTATATACGTCCGATATTTCCTGAAGTAAATGCAGCATCTTTCCCATCAAGGAAATTAGCGATATAGGCATGATCATCAAAACCTGGTGCATGATAAAGGTGATCTCCTGTACGCTGACTCTGTTCGTTTCCATCAATAAGTATTGTTGAATGTGCAACCGGCTGAATCAGTTTTGACTGATAGATCGGATCATCATAATAAGTAGAGTTTTTTAGGTGACGTTCTTCAATGAACAAAACTCCTTTATCTGCTAACCAGATACTTCCCTGGTCGATGTGCTGGTGATTATAGAATGCACCTGTACGCATAACGAATGAAAAATCATCCTTTTCCCAACCACTTTTGAAAACTGTTGTTCCTATTTCGCGGAAAACCTTTACAGGATTCTCATCAAAAGGACTATCCTCAGGAATATTTTTAGTATTGAAAATCACATCCTCATAGTTCTCCTGAGTTTTCATGTAATTATAAAACCAGCTTAAACGTGGTTCTCTTCTTTTTTCAAGCAGAAAGCTCCAGAATGTTGCAGGGACCATTGCACCTCCTGAATCTCCGTATTCAAACCATAGCTTATCCTTGATCAGTCCGCCCCAGATAAATTCATTATAACTACCAACCAAAGGCGCAGTAAGATTTATCTTAAATACATTGTTTAAAGAAGGAAGGCTGTATGCCATATTGGAGAATGAATAGCTGTTATATCCATATCCTTCACCCCAGGCACCGTCTTTCTGATCTACAACACGATTAATGAAACGGTAATATTTTATCAAACCACCGGTAAAGTATGGTTCCAGATTTTCTGTTTCAGGTCCGTCTGCATATACAGCAGCCATATTCATTAATGATCCTCCTAAAATCATTGCCAGCCAGTTTGATGTAGCTGCTGTAATGTCATCATTATACACATAGGTACGGTGGGCTCCATCAACAATGTTTGCCATAATAGCCTTACGAATAATGCTGCTCTCAGCAGGAGTCATCACATCATAGGTCAGGTCATAAGCCTCTGCAACCCGGTGTGCCCAACTGCCAGTGCGGTGTTCACTGTAACGACCACGATTAGTCTGCCATGGATGTGTCCAGTTTGGCCAGCCTGAGATCTTAACCAGAACATCTTTAACATAAGCACCGGCTTCCTTATCCCCATGAAAAGCATACGCTCTGGCATTTAAACGGAGTGCTTCTCCGGTATGATAAATTTTATCACCCCAAGCATTCCAGGTAGCTAGCCAGTCCTCTTTCGGGAACTGATCCAGATCAAAGATCAGACTGCTAACCGGAATCTTGTCACGCTGAGCTTTTGCATTCTTAAGGATATCATCATATACTTTTTTATACTCAGGCTGCTTAATTTTTACATCCAGTTCTTTCTTCTTTTCAGCATCAAACAATAAGCGGGGATGCTTTCCTGCCATGTTTTGAGGAGCTATATGAATAGTGAATTCTGTATGAGCCAGTTCCTTAGCACCATCCAAAGCCTTTATTTTTCCGATATAAAGTCCTTCAGGGAAATTAAGCTTTAAAGGTTTAAGCGACCAATCATTAGCCGACTTAGTTAAGTCGCCCTTAAAGAAAGATTTAGACTGATCAGCAAATGAAACAATTTCAAGGTTTACATTTTTTGCATCCAGCGGCCATTTACCACTCAGATTGAAATCATCTCCGGCTGCATAATGCTTTTTTGGAATATACTGAGCATACTCAGGTAATTTAAACATTTCCGGAGCACTGAAACGGAAGGCTGTTTCACGGGCGGCAGTAAAGGAAATATCATCAATTCCAAAATAGATCGGCATATCCGGATCTGCTGAAGGGAATTTGGTTATAAAAGCTAAGGCATAAATTTTAACCTTATCCTTACCCGAGATCTTAGGATTCTCAGACACCAGATCATTAAAACTTACAGTCGCTGTCACCCACTTATTCCTTTCAGGATTATTGATCGTATAATCCAGTTTTCCAAGGTAACCTGCCGCAAACCTGACCTTATAATATTCTGAAGGAGTATTTGACTTCAGATAATATCTGAATTTTACACTTGCACCGGGAACAAGGTACATGTCAAGTAATTTCTGTGCACCGGCATAAGCATCCACATTGGTAAAAGCACGAACCTTTTGAACCACCGAAATATTAGGATCGCCTGGAACAATTTCATTTGGTCGAAAATCCTGATTATAGGCAATATCCTGCCAGTGAGGGTATGATGCCCAGGCTCCTAATTCACGATCCTCGAAGTTTTCGGTATACGACCATGGTTCAAGAACAACATCCGGGTTGGACATGACTGGTGGAGCTAGCTGGGCATTGGCCAGAGCAGCAGAAAAAACTGCCGCCAGAGCAAATACATTTCGTAAATGATTCATTGGTATTAGATTATGATAAGAAAATTTATTAATGCTTAATTTAAGACATCATCAATTAAAATGACTGGCATGCTTACAATACCTGCTTATTCATTGAAATCAATAGTATTTAGAATCAGCTGGTCCATTTGCGTAAACGATAGCCTCTGAATGCATAAAAAATCAGATACAAATAACATGGCATTAATACCCAGTATGCATTACGGGCATCCCATATATCTACGAAATATCCATAGATGAGCGGAAGTATTGCATTACCTGCTAAACCCATAACCATCAATGATGCTCCAACTTTAGTAAATCGGCCTAAGCCATCCAGAGCCAAAGGCCAGATCCCTGCCCAAACCAATGAGTTAGCCAGACCAAGCATCACCACAAACCATAGTGAAATATCATTGGTATGACCCAGGAAAGTAACATCCCCTTTGGCGTAGATAATCATCAGGGTCAGAATTGCACCAAATATGGTACTTGCCTTCAATGCCGTTAACTGCGACATGAATTTTGGAATAAAGAATATCCCAACCAGATAAGCACAGATCTGAGCCGTCAGAGTATATGAAGGAAAAACCTTGGCTTCAATCAGGTTAAGGTTCATTGTTGCCGCATAACTGATAACTGTGTCAATAGAAATTACCTGAGTTCCTACGTGCAGAAATATCGCGAAAGCTCCCAAAACAAGGTGTGGGAACTGCATGATACTGGTTTTTGATGAGTTTGCCTGTGCCAGTTCTTCACTTTCATGTTCGGTATCAATTTCAGGAAGTGGTGAATAGCGAATAAAGAGACCGATCAGAAATAGAAAGGTTCCTACACATGCATAGGGAACAATTACTCTTTGAATCAATTCATGTAAGACCGTGTTTTTCTGATCTGGAGTCATTGTATCCAGACTATCAAGCATCCCGCTGTCGGTAGCCCTGAAAATCACGGCAGCAAATAATAAAGGCGCCAGAATGCCTGCTCCCTTATTACATATTCCCATAATACTGAAGCGCTGTGCTGCTCGCTCTTTTGGACCTAAAATAGTAATGTATGGATTAGCTGCTGATTGGAGCAGTGCAAGTCCGGCCCCGATGGAAAACAATCCCAACAGGAATAATTCATAAGTGAAAGTAATCGCAGCCGGTACGAAAAGAAAAGCACCTGTTGACATCACCCAGAAACCGATCATCATCCCTTTTTTGAAACCTACTTTTTTGAGCAGATAGGAAGCAGGGACGGAAAAAAGCAGATAAGAAATGTAAAAAGCGAAGGTCACAAGATAGGACTGTACGTGTGTCAGATCAAATGAAATCTTGAAATATGGGATCAAGATCGCATTGATCCAGGAAGTAAATCCAAACATGAAAAACATGAATGCGATAATCACCATGCCTGTGATGGTATCCCGCTGACTTAATGATCCTACTGATACTGTTTTATTACTACTCATATTTTCTCTTTTAATTTCCGGATTTGAAGCCCTAATTCTTAAATATAATATTTTAATCGTTCTACCTTATTAACTTATAATTTGGATGCACTGTCTTCATCAATGAATAAGATTGCATTGTCGTGCCTTCTGAGTATTGTGGAAGGATATTTCTCGCTGATCTCGCTGTTGATGGTATGATAAATAGCATTTGCCTTGAACTTACCAGGCACAATGGCAATAGCATAAGTTGATTTGAATAATGCAGGCATGGTGATCGTAAGTGCGTGGGTAGGAACCTCATCAATCGTGCTGAAACAGCCATCATTCACCTGCTGAACCCGGCAATCCTGATCAAGATCAACAACCTTTACGATCAGTGGATCATTAAAATCGGCCACATGCGGATCATTGAATGCCAGGTGAGTATTTTCACCTATCCCCAGACAAACGATATCGGTCGGATATTGAATTAAAAGATCTGAATAACGTTTACACTCCTCCTGCGGATCTGTATTTCCATTCAGATAATTAACAGTACGGCAAGTTACATGGCTAAAAAGTCTGTCTTTTAGGAAATTTCCGAAACCCTGAGGTGCATCCGGATGCAAACCGATGTACTCATCCATGTGGAAAGCATTGATCTTTCCCCATGCAATATCCTTTTTCAGCAATTCGGCAAGAAATTCATTTTGTGATGGAGCAGAAGCGAAAATGATGTTTACCTGCTCTTTTGTCTTTAGTAATTCAGCAATTCTGGCCGTCAGAGTTTCTGCAGCTGCAGCACCTAATTCAGGTCTTCCGGCATATATATTAACCTGTAATTTATCCTTTTTAATCTCTCTCATAATTGTATTCGTATTAATCTAATTTATTGTAAACAATTCTTCCCTGCACAATCGTGGTACTGACATTGATGTTTGAATCAAAAATGACAATATCTGCATCCTTGCCGCAAATCAATGAGCCTTTGCTCGCTCCCAGTCCCAAAATATTTGCTGGTGTAAGTGATGCCATTTTAACAGCTTCAAGCAATGGCACCTCAGCCATATTAACCATATTCCTTACCAGCCGGTCACAGGTAGCAACACTACCTGCAAAAGAAGTACGATCTGGTAATTTAGCTACCCCATCTTCAACAAGAACTTTTAGTCCGTTGTGTTTACTTCCCAGGATGCTATCACCCGGAGGCATACCTGCAGCCCGCATAGAATCAGTGATCAGAGCAATGCGGTCAGGTCCCTTAATTTTATAGATCAGTTTTAATAATGGTGCCGGAAGGTGAATACCATCAGCAATGATCTCAACATCCATCTCATCGAGTAGATAAGCAGTTTCAATCACACCCGCATATCTGAAACAGTTTCTGCGGCTTACTCCCGACATGCAGGAGTAAAAGTGAGTTCCCAGAGTAAATCCAGCCTCAAAAGCCTCCAGAGCCTCTTCATAAATAGCATCAGTATGTGCCATAGCAACCAGAATACCTTTTGAACGAAGGTAATTTCCAAATTCGATCGCACCTTTCAATTCAGGAGCCGCACTCCATCTCTTGATATCAGATGAACGCGATAAAATATCCTTATATTCTTCAGGATCAGGGTTGCGGATATATCTCGGATCCTGAGCCCCGCGTTGTGACATCGCAAAATAAGGTCCTTCAAGGTGCATACCCAGAAACTGGGCACCCATTTTATTCTTTTTATCTGCTTTTTTGTATAAATCGAGAGTATTGTAAAGTTCATCCAGTTCACTGGTCAGGGTAGTCGGCATCAGACCAGTTGTTCCATATTTAGCATGAGTCTCAGCAATCTTCAGGAAAGCTTCTTCCGATCCATCCATGAAATCATGGCCACCGCCTCCGTGAACATGGATATCGATAAATCCGGGAGCAATATAATTTCCCTTTGCATCAATTTCAACCGCACCGGGAACCTCAATATTTCCTTCCGCAACTTCCTTTATTTTCCCGTCAACAACTACCACAGTACCACTGATGATGCGATAAGGGGTTAATATCTTGCCATTGTATATTTTAAGTGTTCTTTCCATAATTGAATTGTATTCTGTAAAAATCGGGGATTTAGCCCCGGGGTAATTTTAATAAAAAATAATTGAGTTTAACACTCATCTCACAAATATTACCTCTGTTTATTCAGAACAGAGGTATCCTATCTTTTAGGACTCCGGAAAGGGAAAATGTCCTACCCTCATTCAAAATAAATCCGAAATCAGGAAGCAGAGAATCTTTATCCGGCGGCAGGGATGTAATTAATCTTAATCCTGCTTTTTGTTCCTGGATTGCCCATAACATCGACCACATAAATTTCAATAAAATTAATTCCGGAACTTAGTTTAACCTTACTTTCCCTGACTTTTAATGAACTCTGAATCCCATTTAAAACAATGTTAAAATGATCAAAGCCCGGGGAATCAGTTGCCAGATCAAGCTGGATTTCCCCATTCTGTATATAATGTACAGCAAAATCTACCTGGAACAGGCTGCTGTAAATGTCTGAAGGTCTGCGGACATAATAGCGATGTTCAGGCGTTTCGGGAGTTTGTGAATCGGTCCAGGCGTAATAGCCATCCCAGCCCCAGTGAGTTCTTCCATGAGTTACCGGTAAAGGGGATCTTTGACTCAACCAGTTACTGCGGGGCAGCCATCGGACTTCAGCGGTATTATAAAAGCCATAACCACCTGAATATCCGGGATTTGCTTCATTGAATGTCACTTTCCACCAAACATAATCTTTGTTGATCTTACCCGAAAAAGCCTTCCCTCCTGCTTCCATAGCGATCGGAAGATCATTGGGATTGATCCGGCTTGCGCGCCTGTCCCGATCTGCAAATGACCATTTATCCCTGTCGATGATCTCCCCGCCCGGATAATAAGTTTTCAGAAATAAATCATGCAGCTCCAGAATATTTAGAGGGATTCCTGTTTTTTTATCGTAGAACATCGTGTCAAAATTCGGGTCTGCCATGATCCACTTTTCATAATCCCGCGACCAGACTTCAACCAGTTCATGACCACCCCAGATTGCATAATTTGTATTTACAATCCTGGCAGGGATACCAAAACTCTGGCAAGCCTGAGCGAAAACAATCGCATAGTGAAGGCAATTCCCACCCTTTTTAGACAAATTTCCCGGCGCAGCAGCACCGCTCAGTATTTTACCCGCATCCCAGCTCAGCAAATCTTCAAATTCAGAATTAGGCAGAAACCAATCCCAGTTTGCTGCTGTCCATGCCCGCAGGCGTTTGATCTTTTCCCATTCTGTTGTTGCACCCTCTACTACCTGATCAAGTTTAAACTGTTTCCTGAATTCCTGAAGTTCAGGCAATACAGGGTTTTCATGAACAAAATCAAAGGAAGAGCGAATCAGGGGGTAATTCTTTACTTCAGTTATAAAAATACCTGCGCCCTGTGGAATGCTTCGCCATGAACTTTTCAATTCCAGTCCTGTAATTTTGGGCGTACTGTTTCCGGTACCCGGATCAATACTATATTCAAGCTGAATAAAACGATGATTATTCCCTGCCGGCAAAGCTGAACCCTCAAAATTTTGCCAGGCTGTCCATCCTCCTGCTTCAGGAAGATGTGTATTTCCGCTTCTTATACGCGTTCGCCATTTTGAGCTTTCGGCATTTAAGACCCGGGGCCTGATCTCTGCAGTTTCCAGCTTAACAGGAAAATACATCACTCCTTCTAAGGCTTTATCAGCGAGATTAATGACCGGAGTTTGCAGCCAGGCTTTTTTGGCATAAGCCTGCATCTTCAGACGGATTGGATATTCGGCAATATTTGATGAGCTGCCTGCATACTTCCAGGTTTTTCCATTATCAATACTCCGTTCACTATTACCTGTAAATGAGGTAGGCTGTCCGATGATATTTCGAATAATTGAACTCAAAGCCATTGGAATCCTGAATTTTTCGTTCTGATTGTGCACCCTAAGCTCAATCAGGTTTCTGCCCTTTTTTAAATAAGCTGCCGGAACAGGAACTGAAGTCCAGAAGTGGCGTAGCTCATAGACAATAGGTTTATTCCCATTAACCCTGAATTCAAGCTTTCCACCACTCATTGGTTCAGCAGGCAGCATTGGATAAATGAGCATGCTAATCCAGGCATTCTTGGCAGGCAAAACAGGCAATTCAAGAACTTTCCTGATAATACGGCCTTTTGACAGTGTATCCCATGCTTCTGAACGAATGGAACCTAAGGTAACAGCATCATTTTCAATCAACAGATTATCCTCAAGCACAATTGCATTTTCTTCCAGTTTCAGATTCTGAGAAACAGATTTTGCCCATAAGTCTGCGGCGGTCCAGTTCTCGGCTTTGGATTTGAGAGAATCTTTAAATGATCCATTTTTGTAAGGATTCTCAAAATCTGCGGAAAAACCTTTCATGATTCCAGCAAGGCATGCTATTGAAATTAAAACAATTCTGAAAATGGGTTTTGGCGACATAGTTTGTAAAACAGTAATTATCTAAATATTAAATTACAGCGTTCGGTTCATGGATTTGCGACCCCAAAGGGGTCGTATGTTTATAGAAAAATCATAAATCTCCGTTTTCCGACCCCGAAGGTGGTCGTATGTGTTCGAAGTTTTCACATACGACCACCTTCGGGGTCGGGATTTCCTCTTTAAATAGTTCTATAAACATTTGACCCCTTCAGGTCACAATAAAAAATTCCAAACTGGATGACAATCAATAAGATTGGAAAATACCCTAAATCATGGCATTGCCCTTTCTGGGTCGAAAAACAAAATTATTACGCGGTCCAACTTAACAAAAATACCGGACCTCCATCTTTAGATGAAGATCCGGAATATTTAAAATTGAAGGAATGCAGCTTTCTGATAAACAGAAAACGAAACCCTTATTTATTGATTTTTAAAGCAACTGTTCCACCCGGTAATTTCACAGAAACAGTTTTGGAAGCCGCGTCATAAGTCCAGTCTTTAACCGACTGACCGCCAACAAGTACTGAAGATGGTTTGCCGGAAACCAGCATTTTCACTGAACAGCCTTTCCATGATTTAATTTCGGCATCTATACCTGTAGAAACCAAAGCAATTGTACCTCTGGTTCCGGCATCAGTGTTTAATCCTAATCCATTGCCTGATATAGCAGTTCCTTCATAGTAAATTTTCTGAAGAGCACCTGATTTATCATAGCTCGCAGTAAATCGTTTTGCATCAGTTGTAAAACCAGCAGCTACACCATTTTCTGTTCCTGTTCTGAAGAAACCAATGTCCGAACCATTAGCATGTACCATTTTAGCACCGATCCAACCCGGAGCTTCCATTTTTGTGGTAACCGGAGCAGGACCTGAAGCTGGTTTAGATTCAGGTAAAATAACTGCAAGGAAATTAACCTGATTCAGATCCGGCTTACTTGACAGATCCAGAAATGACTCATAAAATGATTTACCGATACCTGCACTCTTATCATAAATCTTAGATGCAACGATCTCCGGACTCACCACATCCATAGTCAATTTAGCATTTGGACGATCAATGATCATACGTCCTTTATCATAAGAGATTGCTGTCTGATTGTTCTCACCCGGAGGAGCATGAAATAACCAGTCGTAAACATGGCCTTTTGGCGATTTACTTTTCACTTCATCAAAAAGGAAAACAGGACCAGTCTTGGTGTAAAGTAAGGTACGTGAATAGTTTTCAAGTTTACCCTTGTACACTGAACTCAGCTCACTTTCAATTCCATCAGCATCCTTACCGTTGAATAAATGCTTTACTCTTGGCCATTCGGTCAGGGCTTTGATCCCATTATCGTAATGAGCAGGAGCCTGACTTTCAGGATCGTGATCAACCAGCATGACGTTATGAGCAATCGCCTGGACACTATAACTCAGATACTCCAGATTCGCATAATATCCCAAAGGACCATAAGCAGGATCGGTCAGTAATGTCTCTCCATTTTTCATGATCTGGAAACTTCCCTGATCGTAATGATAGTGATTTGAGTTAGGACCAACACGGGTACTCAAAACCGTGGATGCATCATCCCAACCGGAACGCATCACCATTCCCTGTGCTGTAAAGAATTTAGATGGAGGCAATGTTTCTCTCGATACCGGTGTGATATCATCCCTGTACCATACATAACTTAAACAACCACCTTTTCCGGATTCCCAGAATGGTTTTACATAACTATACAGGAATGGGTTTTTAGTCCGTTGAACTAACCACCAGGAGTGAATCTGTCCGCCGATATCAACTCTTGATCCTTTTGCTCCGCCACCATCACCATAATCCTGCATCAAACCATTTGAATAGCTCGCCTGAATAAGGTATTTGTAAAAATCTTTAAAACTTGTAGTTGTGGAATAATCAACTCCGAAATTACGCTCCAAAGCAGGCAGTAATTCACCCATATCCCTGCTTGCCATATTCATATAACCACTTTTTGGCTCACCGTAACTACCATCCTCATAATAAGTACGGTCGATAAAGGTTTTAGTTTTGGTCAGGATGCCTGAGATATAAGGCTCCAGATTCGGATTGGAAGGGTCATCACCATAAATAGCCGTTGCAGCTAAACCCATACCACCTGCCAGTACTGCAATGTGATTGGTTTGGTTAGAAGGCATGCGGTTCATTTCAACCATATCGCGATGGAACATTTTCAAACCTTTTTCCATTATGGCAGTACGTACAAATGCACGCTCTGACTCAGAAAGCAGGTCGTAAAGCATATCATAACCATAAGCCACAGGTTTGATTGTATAACCTACCGGATAGTATGTCCAGAATTTACGTTCCAGCAT
This sequence comes from Pedobacter sp., assembly GCA_036676565.1. Taxonomy (GTDB): domain Bacteria; phylum Bacteroidota; class Bacteroidia; order Sphingobacteriales; family Sphingobacteriaceae; genus Daejeonella. Next base: position 6,330 of record JAKFCP010000005.1, on the reverse strand, counting down.
CCAGTCGGCATTCCATTTTTTAAATGAGCAAAGTTTCAGCAATGCTTTTTTGGCCTGCTCACCCGCAGCTCGGTCACCTTTAAAAGTGTACTGGAAGCTACCTTCCTCAATTACATTTCCAAGGGTAGAATTAGGATTATTCCAAAGTGCATATGAATTGAAACCAACTGAAGTTTTTGAATGCGGACCACCAACAAGGTTTTCTGCAGTCATATCTATACCTTCATTGATTGCATCAACATTCACCTTCATGAAATCTTTATGCGCCAATGCATTATCAAGTATTTTTTTAGCAACCGGCGATTTTTCATTTGCCAGACGGTTTTTAAGCTCCTCAGCAGAGAAATATAGTCTCGGGTGACCATTTACCTGGTTACCCGGCATCAGAAAGCGTATAGCCCAGTTTACTGATCCACCCTGATTATCTTCACCTTTCAAACGGATCTCCCACTGACCGCGGGCATCCTTTTCTGAAAGTTTATACATGGCTGTATTTGCCCATTCATTACCATTGCGGCTGAATGAAATATTATCCTTAATAATTTTTCCTTTGCTGTCTACCAATGTGCCTGTAACCTGTTTCAGGCTTATATTTCCTTCCGGTGCAACTTTAAGACTGACATTATCACCGTAAAAAAAGTGCTTATTCAAAATAGTCACATCGAACATATCCAGATTAGTAGAGCTAGGTGTAGTAGCTATAAATTGTCTGTCACGCTCACCATTGATACTGAAATCATCCATCAGTATCGTATAGGTGTACAGGTAATTCACTATCGGATAAGTTCCTTTCAGTGTGATCACCTGAATATGCTCATTGGCACTAAGGGACTTGCCATCCAGCTTAAATGCTGAGATCGGCAGATCCAGTTCTAACCAGGAATTAGCTTTTGGATTATTGATCTTGTGGAAGTAACGTTTGCCTTCGAAAGTTCCTAAAGAAAGTTCAAGAGACTCAGGATTACGATCTCCCTGAAAATATACAGCAGCTTTCACCCTGGTATCAGAAATCGTATAAAGATTTAGACGCTTTGTAAATCCCTGATAGAGCTCAGTCACATCATGAGCCTTAAAAGGACGAGCCAGTGCGTATTTGCTGTCTTTATAAGTAGGTGACTTAACCGCAAAATACAGCGCATCAAAGGCTATATCCTGAGCGTATGGATAAGTTTCCCAGCCGAAAAGTTCACCGGTTTCAAAGTCGTTAAACAAAGTGTAGGGAGTCCTGCCAACAGGGTTTTGAGCATAAGCAAGATTCAGAATCATGCAAATGGCAAGCATTTGTAAAAGGAATTGTTTCTTCATTTGTATATAATTTATTTTTATTTTCCGTTTTTATGGGACTCTTACTTTTAAGTCCCGCTATTGAGGGATAGCATTTTCATCGCATTCCCCGACCATACCTTTTGTTTTTCAGTCTCGTTTATCGCTTTAAAAGCTCCGAGTCTTAAAAACGGTGAAGTATAATCCACAAAAGGAGTCTCTGTTCCAAAGGCCAGCTTATCAGCTCCGAAATTCTCAAGCAGATAAGTTAAACTTTCACTATTCGGGCCTTTGACAACCACTCCACTGCCTCTTGAAGTATCAAAAAGAACATCAGCAGCCTTCAGTATTTTAACAGATTCAGCTGTTGTTGGTTCCTGTCCGTCAGTAATCCGGGCTTCAAGGATCATATATTTTGCATCGGGCACTTTTTTTACCAGAGCAGCAACATCATTATAACTAATTGCCTTGTCCACATCCAGCCAGGACCGTTCCCTCAAATCAGTCATACGCAGAGGAATTGAAACCGGCATACCCAGATCTCTCGCAGCCTTAACCATTTCAATGCAGGCCTCATCAGTCAGCTTGTAATGATGATAATGCGGAAAGATCCGGATCCCTTTCATTCCAAACTCTTTATGGCAGGTTTCCAGTGCATCCCTCCACCAGGGAAGAATCGGATTAATGGTCGCGAACAGAATGAAGCGATCTTTAAATGAGGTATCGGAGTTCAGTTCAGCAAATAACTCTTCATTTGCAATCTGCCCATCAACATAAAAAATCCCATTCAGATTGGATACTATTGCTTTATCCACTCCATAGGTATTCATACGTGTAAGCAGGTCTTTGAGGTTATTCCCTCTTAAGTTGCGGAATGGCCAGTGACCAACGAATGCATTGATATCAACCAGCATGATTACCCGCCTTTCTCAATAAATTGTTAAAGTTTTCGAAGAAGATCTTTTTCCTGTCGTCCTCGCTCAGATCAGCCCATATAATTTTACCGACACCTGTTTCATAGTTCATATCGGTAGCAAATAACAAACGATCTGCACCAAGATATTTAACCGCCATATCGATCATACCCTCATCACTTACACTTCCGCTCGTATCCAGAAATAAGGTTGGCGCCTTTTTTAAGATCCGGCACATATATTCCCAGTTACCACCCCCGCCGATATGACCACAAATGATCATCGCTTCGGGATAGCGGTTCGCTATCTCCACAAAATCTTCAGGAACAGATGAATTGGGAGGATTAGTAGGTAAATATCCCGGCCGCCAGTTTCCAAGTGTAGTCACCCCATGAAGCATCAATGGAATTTTATGTTTGATACAGCGCTCAACGATCGGGTAATACAGCGGATCAGAAATTTTAACCGCATCATAAAGTTCACCAAGCATCACCATCCCATTGTCAACACAACGGTCGATCTCATCCAAAGCCTCTTTTTTAAATAGAGGATTGATATAACACTGGCCCATGATACGCTTGGGATGCGATTTCATTGCCTGAATAATGATATCATTATTCGCACGAATCTCGGCCACCGTTTTCCCTCCCGGAATTGAGCAGGCAGCTTTCGTAATACCAAGGGCTTCACAGCTTTCATCTACCTGGGCAGCATTACTGCCAGTCCAGACATGATTATGAGCATCCAGCTTCGGATATTTCTTTGCCGATTCCATAATGGCTTTCCAGCCATCTTTCTGAAAGGTATTGGCAGTCTGTTCTAATTCTTCTTTCGATGGAACATTACATAAAACACCCGACATGGAAGCCCCCAAAAGTCCGAGACCACTGGTACTTAAAAATGTTCTTCGGTTTAAACCAAAATCAGTCCGGTTTTTCATGAATGGAAGTATAATTCAGATTTTTAGCGATTAAACAAATAAATGACCCGCAAAAAGAAAAAAGCCCCATTCGGAAAATAAAATATGTTAAAAAAGTGTATTGGGCTAGTTCATTGTCATATGATTAAGAATTTCGATTACGAGTACAGGCATTATCACCTGCCTGTACCCGATGCGCTGGAGGTCATTAAATACAAAATGATGGAAATGGGAATGAAAGCAAAAGATCTGGAGCCAATCATTGGTAGCAAAGAGAATGTTTCAGCAATATTGTCTGGCAAACGTGCAATAACCTTGAAAATGGCGCAAAAGCTGAATAACTATTTCAGCATTCCTGCGGAGGTGTTTTTACATGGGGCTTAAGGTCTTTTGGGGTTGAGCTGCTACCCTTTTTTGTCAGCCAGTTATTTTCAACGACTGAATAAGTCCGTCTTTAAATTCAAAATGATAGGACAGAACAACTGGGCTACCCGGAAAATTGCCTGAAACTTCAGCTTTCAGAACTTCATCTGTTGCTGAATATTCCAAAGGTTTCATAGCTGCTTGGTATTCTTCATTTGCTTTTTTAATCCATTGTTCAATTTCAATTCTTCCCTTATGTGTTTTGCCCTCGTCAAAAACTATGGCTGATTCGGAAAAACAATTTGAGTAAGCCACACTGTCGGAACAGTTTTGTGCTTTTGCTAAATCTTCGATTACGATTGGTAAATTCATGATATTTATATTTATTAATGATTATTAAATAGTTGGTATCGTTCCTCCATCAATTACATACTCTGTCCCTGTCAGATAATTGGCTCTTGGCGAGACTAAAAAACCAACAAATTCTGCAATTTCTTCTGGTTGCGCCGGGCGACCGATTGGTATTCCCCCTAAAGCATCCATAACATGTTGACTTGCCTGTTCAACAGTAATGTTTGAACCTTCGGCAATTCGCTCCATCATTGCCATTGCCGATGCAGTATTTATCCATCCTGGTGAAACAGTCAGAACACGAATGCCTTTCGGTGAAACCTCCTTAGATAAACCTTTGCTGTAATTGATTAAACCTGCCTTGGCCGCTGCATAGGCTAATGTAGAATCATGTAAAGGGAGTCTGCCCTGAATTGAAGCAATGTGAATAATGACACCGCTTTTTCGTTCTATCATTTGCTGCAGAAAACCCCTGTCCAGTCGTGCCGGTGCCAAAAGATTTGTTTGGATACTTGTTTCCCAGTCAGTATCGGTCAAAGCTGCAAACCCGCCGCTTGGTGTTTCAGAACCACCAAGATTATTTACAAGAATATCCAGTTGGTTATAACCCGATAATACTTCATCAACTAATTTTTGAGTTCCTGTTGGTTTACTAAGATCTGCCGAAATAAAATGCAGTTTTTCATTTGCTTTTTCAGGTGCGTTTCTTGCGGTTATGATAACTGTTGCCCCTGCTTTTAATAATCGTTCCGCGATTGCTTTTCCAGCACCTTTCGTGCCACCTGTTACCAATGCAATTTTGCCTGATAATTCATTGTTGAAATTAAATCCTTCCATGTGTTTAAATTATTTAAGGTCAAAATTGGAGTATATAAGCAGTTTGCACAAGTACGGATAATCGAATTGCATAGGGTTAAATTTTTCCCCTATTGCACTATTTGGTACATTAAACTAAGTTTGTTCTATGAAGGACAGAAAAATTCCATTGAACTTAAATTGTGGCCTTGACTTGATTGGCGAAGTGCTTTATGGCAAATGGAAAATTCGCTTGCTGTGGTTTATAAATGACGGTCATAAACGCCCAAGCGAACTGCAACGTTGTATTCCTGATGCTTCGCGAAGAGTTTTGAATATTCAGTTAAAAGAATTGGAAGAACACGAATTAATTTCAAAAATCATTTATCCTGTTGTTCCGCCAAAAGTTGAATATTCCCTGACAGAATTTGGAAAGACCTTAATTCCAGTAATCTCAGCTTTAGGCAATTGGGGCGATGAAAATCAAGTCCGTTTACGAAATGTCATTATGCAAAACTCAGAAGGGTTGCCTGTCGTTAAAGTTTAGTGCAAGGCCTCTGCAGATATTGGAGATTTCCTAAGTCAATTCATATTTTTTTGTCGCAATTGACACACCACATTGTCGTTTTTACCCGACAATGCGCCTATCTATTCCTCGTATTTTTACATTGTACCTTTAAAATGCACTAAAATGAAATCATTAGAAATTATTATGATACCTGTCAAGGACAGGCAAAAAGCCAAAGAATTTTATTTGAATCTCGGTTTTAAAGTGCTTGTTGAAGCAACGGATCCTCATGGTGAAACCTGGATACAAATGGGACTTCCCGGAAGTAATACCAGCATTTCGCTTGCGGGTTTTCAAGGTATCATTTGTGAAACAGACGATATTGAAACCCAAATCAGGGATTATGAAAGTAAAGGGATTGCTGTTGGCAAGATTGATAATACCCCCTGGGGCAAATTTGCCTGGTTCAAGGATTTGGATGGGAACAGTTTGTGTCTGCATCAAAAGTAGTGAGGCAGGATGTTATTATGGTAAAATACCGGGATTGGGGATAGACGAGTCTGAAGACTCTTATTTATTTAATAATCCTTAGAGATTCTGCGCTTAAACTGTACAACAGCTAAATTCTGTTGTGCTAAAAAATCAATTTTAGTAATCGCAGGAAACTCTACGGACAGTGGGGTTTCAAATAGCGATGACCGCTATAGCTTGAAGCCGTTGTTAGGTGACGTTTTATTTGCTGAATAATGCTATCAAACTTTTGCATTTCCGAAGAATGTCTGCCTTGAATAACAAATTCGCCTGATCAAACTCTGATTCTATTTCGATGAGTTTTTCAATATTCCAATTTAACCGTTCCGTTCCCAGTGGTAAGTCGTCTGTATTTATATCATAGTCGCGAAAAATACTAAGATCCTCCTTTAGGGGTTCAATATCATTAATCCATGTGATTGTTTTATTCATTTTTTGCACTCCTAGTGGTAGAGCAACTTGGTTTGAAATAATCGCCTTGGCATTTGACACTAATTTTTCGATTAGCTGTTGTCGACGCTCATTTTGGTAGTTCATGGTGTTGTGGATTTCATAATGGCACCTAACGTTTTGCGGCTTTAAGCTGTAGCAGTTAAATGCACTTCGCCCGCGCTTAGCACTAAAGTAGTTAGAAAGCAGGTAGTTTCAAAAAGCAGTGACCGCTATAGTTTGAAGCCGTTGTTAGG
>JAKFCP010000004.1:0-90437 GCA_036676565.1 Pedobacter sp. | reverse complement strand
CAAAATAATCCGTTTATACCGGAACACCCGCATCGGGCTTCAGCCCGATTAAATGTTGTCGGCGCTGAAGCACCGGTTTACGTTATTTTCTAACCTGCTATATGTGGGGCTGAAGCCCGCCCGAATGAACTCCGTTCGGACTGGCCCGAATTGAATCACGACGATTACAACCCGCCTAAAGGCGGGCCCTATTGAGCGATATGCCTATACCCGAGATTAAAATAAACAATCATTTATAAAATACCCTCTTTTCTTAATATGGCAAGAGTTACAATTCTACTGCCGGGCTAAACCTTAAGAAAAACTTTCCCCGGACAACAGTGATTTGCTAATTCTCTCATTAAATTCAGGGAATATGACTTACACCACCTGATACAATGAATTTCATTGCTTCACTGGCACTCATTTTAAGCGGTTTGACACGATCAGCATTCACAATGCATAATTGTCCGGCGAAGGAATAAGATAAAGGAAAATACACAGCAACCTCACCAGGATAGCCGATTTTGGAAAGGTCTTTTTGAGTCAGGAAGCCAATTTTCTTCAATCCGGTTTCATTTACTTCAACAACTACAGGCTCGTTGAATTTCTTATCATCACCTACAAAAGCCTCGGTCAGATCTTTGAAAGAGGTATAGATTACATTAAATACCGGCAACCTTTTGAACCAGGAGCCGAACCACTTTTTGATCGGATCAGTTACAAAGTTTGTTACGACGATTCCAACTACAATCAGAAACACCACGACACTAAGAATGCCTAATCCGGGAATATAGATAGGTTTTCCGGTCTGATCCACCCAGATTACATCACTTAAATTCAGTGCCGAATCCAGCTTGGAAACTGCCCAGTAAATAAAAAATAAAGCCGCGGCAATTGGCAGAATTACCAGGGCGCCCCTTACGAGGTAATTAAATAAAGCTCTGACTATTCTATTCATAATAATAAATTCGTTTCACCCGCTGGGAAATCCCCGTCAGTATCTCATAGGGTATCGTATCCAATTGTTTTGCAATATCTTCGACCCTGATCTGATCATTGAACACAATCACTTCATCCCCTTCGGAAGCATCAATACCGCTAATATCCAGCATGCACATATCCATACAAATCTTTCCGATCGTGGGGACTTCCTTTCCTCTTACGATCATTTTACCCTTTCCATTGCCCAATCTCCTTCGGTAACCATCTGCATAACCGATCTTCACAGTTGCAATTTTGCCTCCTTCAGGCATCTTCCCTTCCCTGCCGTACCCGATGGTATCACCGGCAGGAATATTCTTGATCTGCGATATACTTGTTTTCAGCGAAGTTACGGTTTGTAAGGGAGATTTTGAATCATAAGCCGAATCTATCCCATAAAGGCCAATACCAAGGCGGACCATATCAAAACGGGAATCCGGCCATCGGCTGATTCCTGAAGTATTGGCTATATGCCGCATGAATGAATAATTCAGACTTTTGCTGATACGTTCAGACAGCCTGAAAAAAAGATCGATCTGATACCTTGTGAAGTCATCATGCTCCGGATCTTCACTTGCCACCAGATGAGAAAACACACTCTGGATACGTACTCCCTGTGTATTGATTAGAATCTCAATCAGTTCATCCAGTTCATCCTCCATGAAGCCAAGCCGGTGCATACCGGTATCCAGTTTAAGGTGAATTGGATAATTCTCCAGATTCTTCAGGTTCAGAACCTCTAATAACTGATTTAAAACCCGTACACTGAATATCTCCGGTTCAAGTTTATGCTGGATGATCGTTTCAAACGCCATTGCATCCGGACTCATCACCATAATCGGTAAACTGCATCCGGCACTACGTAATGCAACACCTTCATCAGCATAGGCAACAGCCAAATAATCTACCTTATTGAATTCCAGGAGATTGGCAATCTCAAAACTGCCGCTGCCATAAGAAAAAGCCTTCACCATGGCCATTATTTTTGTCCCTGCCCCTAATTCCAGCTTATAATGATTCAGATTATTCTCCAGCGCATTCAGATTGATCTCGAGAACGGTTTCATGAACCTTCTGCGTTAAAAGCTGAGAGATTCGCTCAAATTCGAAAGCCCTTGCACCTTTTAAGAGTATGGTCTCATTATGAAACTTTATTGAGGCGAAATGTTCCAGGAGATCCGCTGTGCTGGCGAAGCATTCGGTCTCAAAAGGATAATCAGCAGCATACTTACTGATATGCTCCCCTACGGCAATTAAGCGGTCGACTGATTTATTCTCCAGCAGATTCCTTACCTGCTCATACAGAGCTTCAGAATCAGTCCCTGGTATATCAGAAAGGATCAATGTTCGTCGCTGATGCTGGTTCTGCTGTTTCAAAAAATCAAGGGCTATAGCCAAAGAAGAAAGGTCAAGGCTATAGGAATCATCAATTACAGAACAGTTGTTGATACCATTCTTAAGTTCAAGCCGCATTCCTACCGGAATCAGCTTCTCGAGCCGCTTATCAGCCTCTTCAGGCTCATAACCCATTGCGAGTAAACTTGCCCAGCAGATGATCGCATTTTCAATGGAGGCCTGATCTGTGAAAGGGATCATTGCCTGAACATCCTTTCCGTTGAAACGAGCCCTTAGAAACTGGAACCTTTCCTCAAGTACCTCATCATCAAAAACCTCTAAATTTGCCTGTCCGCGATAGTTCCAGGTGAACTTATTCTTACCGGGTATTTCACCATCATACTGATCCAGGTATTTATCTGAATAAATAAACAGATCCACTCCTTCAAACAGCTTCAGCTTTTCCCTGATCTTATCATTAAGGCTTTCAAAACCGGCACTATGGGCCTCTCCGATATTCGTTAGTATTCCAATCGTAGGACGAATTATCCTGGCAAGATTTTCCATCTCACCCGCTTTAGATACCCCGGCTTCAAAGATCGCCAGATCATTTTCCTCATTCATTTCCCATACCGAGACCGGTACACCAATCTGTGAATTATAACTTTTAGGACTCCTGACAATATTACTTTCGGGAACCAGAAGCTGATAGAGCCATTCTTTAACAATGGTTTTGCCATTGCTGCCGGTGATACCGATGACCGGATAATTGAATTTCGAACGGTGAGCAGCTGCCAGATCCTGCAAAGCCAATAGCGTATCGCTAACCTTGTAAAAATTAGCATCAGGATACGCTCCGATGTCAAATCCGAGATCAGAAATCACAAAACTTCTTACTCCGGCTTCATAAACAGCAGCAATAAAGCTATGTCCGTCCCTCCTTGCCTTCAACGCAAAAAAGAGCGCATGATTGATATCGCTAAGCTTCCGGCTATCGCTAAGTATGGTCCTCATCAAAATATCCTTATTCTGAATAAAAGACTCCGCTTTGAGGATAACTGTGAGATCTTCTGTTGAATATAGGATATGGTTCATTCTGCTAATTTCAATAAATTTTAAAGATTCCTCTTAAATATTTGCGATATTTCAGTGCTTTGAAAAACGAGAACAACAAGCCTAAAATATTCAGCAGAGAACAGGCCAAACTGAAAGCTGAAAGCTATTGCGCCTACCAGGAAAGGTCGCAGTATGAGGTCAGGAATAAGCTTTATGAATGGGGTTTGCATCAAAAAGATGTAGAGGAAATCATTTCTGAGCTTATTGATCAGAATTTCCTGAATGAAGAGCGTTTTACAATAGCGTATACCCTCGGGAAATTCAGGATCAAGGGCTGGGGCAAATTGAAGATAAAACAGGGGCTTAAATTAAAACAGGTTCCTGATAAGATGATCCAGAAAGCACTTAAAAGCATTGATGAAGACGATTATTTGATGAGTTTAAGGCAAATCCTTGAGAAAAAATCAAATCTACTATCAGAGAAAGATCCTTTTAAACGCCGCTACCTGTTGAGCCGATATGCTGCTTCCAAAGGTTATGAATCTGACCTGATTGCAGAGGAAATTACTGAATTACTAGGGTCAGGTTAAATTTATCTCTCAATAAAATACATTCTTATTTATTTCTATGAATATTTTCTGGCGGATTTTCATAAGGAAGCCCTTTCTTCAGAGCACAATAAGCCTGACCCGGAAAGAGCATTGCAAGGATTTAATTCAATACAGATTATTGCAATCCATGCTGAAATTTTTCCTAATGACCCTGAAGGGGTCAAATGTTTATAGAATTATTTAAAACGGAAATTCCGCCCGCCCTGGGCGGGCGCATGTAATTGGAAATTTTCACATTCGACCCCTTCAGGGTCGGAAAACGGGCTTTTATAATGTTTCTATAAACATCCGACCGCCTTCGGGGTCGAAGAACAAAACCTATTGTCCATACATTACTGATTGCTGAATTAAATAGTTAAATCAAAGGCCTTATTTCTGCTCTAGTTTTTTCAACTGAAAGACATGTTCTTCAATGGGCGTGATAATTACCTGCTTTTCATTTGGACGAACATAGAAAAGGTACATACTATTCCTCCCGACAACTTTTGCTTCAATAAATTCTCCGTTAGCAAAAGTGATCTGATGATCTGGTTTCAGTTCACCTTTACTTAACATCATTCCATTTTTTTTACCCGCTCCAAGGCCGATTCCCACAAAGAAAAAGAGCACCATTACGCAGGCGCTGAGTAATAATTTGTTTGTAAGGTCTGTTTGCTGAGCTTCGGGTTCTCCTCTTTTCTTTAATTTTGAAGCCTGCCATTTATTAAATAAAAACAAAGAAGATATTATTACAAGTAGGATAATACAAACAATGAGGTTACGGGCTAAAAGCTTAATTGGCGACAGTAAAACATCGGATATTGCAGAATAATCCAGAATACTTATTCCAAGGAAGCCAAAATAGATCGCATCTGTTGCTATGCCCAGAATTAAAAGATAAATATAGCCCAGAGACAGATATTCCTGAATATTGAGTTTGTTCATAATTTTCAATTTTATTCCTAAATCTAGATGAATTTTCAATTTAATCTTACAGACTGAATATGAAATTTACTGATCAGGCTCAAAAATTGGGCTTCAGGAGCGAATTAAGAAATAGCAGGAATCGCGACCAGCTCAATCTCATACGATTTTTCATTCGTTTTAAACTATTTTCAATCTTAGTATCCCGACAGAATACTGATTAACAAGAGTTTATACTATTAAGTTCAAAAAAATAAAAAAATACTTGCCAAAATTGCTTTTCTGCCTATATTTGCACTCACCAAAACGCGAAAGTAGCTCAGTTGGTAGAGCACGACCTTGCCAAGGTCGGGGTCGCGAGTTCGAATCTCGTCTTTCGCTCCAATATGAAACTCCCTCCTAACAGAGGGAATTTTTGTTTGAAATAGTAAATAACCATCTGCTCGGATGGTGGATCCCGATTGCTATCGGGAGGTAGACACGAGAACGGTTGCGATTACCGGAATATAAAATCGAATAACCATCTGCTCGGATGGTGGAACTGGTAGACACGCAGGACTTAAAATCCTGTTCGCCCTAAAGCGAGTGCGGGTTCGATTCCCGCTCCGAGTACTAAAGCTCTTTGGAAACAAAGGGCTTTTGTTTTTTATACGGTTTTGCATTTTATACCAACGCAAAAGCGAGTGCGGGTTCGTCCCGATAATTATCGGAACCCGCTCCGAGTACGAAATCCCTTTGGAAACAAAGGGATTTTGTTTTTTATACCACTCCCGGTCCGTTCACTAAGAAGATTTCTTCCCTCATTAGCTTCAGTGTAAATTGTTCCAAGTACAGCAAGCTCTCAACTTTTGTTTATATGGCATCGGTTTATATATTATATTCTGGGAAACTTGATAAGTTTTATACAGGTAGTTGTATGGATTTGCACTATCGCATTGGTCAGCATTTAAACAAGGATTTCATTGATAGTTTTACGGCAAAAGCAGACGACTGGACCTTGTTCTATTTCAAAGACAATCTTGATTACAGGCAAGCAAGATCCATTGAGCGCCATATAAAAGAAATGAAAAGCAAAGTATATATTCAAAATTTGAAAAAATACCCTGAAATGATTGAGAAACTACTGTTACGTTATATATGATGGTGGTCCCGATAGCTATCGGGAGGCAGACACGTCCCGATAGCTATCGGAACCGGCTCCGAGTACAAAAAAAAACCGTCATTAGATCACCTTAAAGCGGTTTTCTGTTTTTACATCAATTTTTCACAATAAAGTTTAGGTTTAAACAATAAAACCTTTTCATAAGCAGATGTAATATTTAAAACACTTAAACCCATTTTACATATTAAAATACGATTGGCATTTCAATATATTCTATACACTCTATTTGAGTCGTAACATACTTGTAGGAATAGTTGCCCTGCTGAGGCTAAGCATTATTAATATGGTTTACTTAGACTATCTGATAAAGGGCCTGAAATATTGCCAGTTCCTAACCAAACCAAATAATACGTCCAGCTTTTTCCATCCGAAGAACAGGCCACAAGATATTCGTTACTTCCGTCATTTCTTTGCTTAATGTGAAATTCTCCACATCCCGATACTCTATTTCTCCCCATTATTATTGCGATTGGCGCTAATTGCGCGCCGGGTGACTGCCATGATGTCTCATACTTATCTTCAGGATTTGTCGGCTCGGATGTTCCGAAAAAAATCTGTTTAGCCGCATAAATTACAACTATAACGATTAATAATTTAATCCATTTATTCATAGTTTACTGATTGTGTGTGTTAATGCGTTATAGCTTTTAGACAATTTAAATACTGTTGAAAATCCTGTGACATTTTTTTTGTCAACTTCACATCGAAAATATAAATCCGGTAATCAGTGATTTGAGTTTGTATTAATTTATTATTTAATTCATCATTGATAGTAATATATGCCGTGTATTTATAGGAATCACCACCTCGAGTTGTATTAACACTAACTTTTACTTCAGCGGGGATTTCAATTTTTTCACCATTCAATAACAATAAAATAATGCTTTTGCCATCCATTGTAGGGGTGTTGCCTGCTGCCTCAAAAATCGCAAATGTTGTAGGAGGGTCGCTTTTTGAGAACATCTTAATAATCCTAAACGGTCTAAAAAAAATAGGAGAAGAATATGTGGGGTAATTCGGGTCTGCAAACTTGTCTTTGTCTTTACTTATTCCCTTACAATCATCTTGAGCAATCACAAACATTGGCAGTAACAAAGTGAATATTATTAATTTTTTCATTTTCAAATGGTTATTGTACAACATTACTCAATATGTTTTTTTTGACCTCTAATATTCTAAGTTAATAAATCAGTTTAGTAATATAGGGTATCAAAGTCCTTTACAAACAAGGACTTTTGTTTTTAATATACCTACCGTTTAAAAAGCCGATTTTAGAGTTCGATATAGTTTCACTAAAGTTTTGAAAGTTTAAACCTGCATCTCTTATCTTTGTATATGGAAGAACCATTTGATATTTTTATAGGATCAGCAACCTATTCCGTATTTCCGGAAGAGGATAATACATTTACTATTTTCAAAGAAGGCAAAGAATATATCCACATTCAAAAGGATACAGAAGGCATATGGTTAAAACTCGATTATGAAACTGACCTTCCAATTTTCGATGAAGATCCTGAAGTAAATGATATTGGTCGCGAGATAAATTTACATCAGGCCAATTAGTATCATCACCAATTGTTAAAAGACAAAGAATGAACTTTTAATAAAAAAGGCCGCCCCTGAATCCGGAGCGGCCTTTTGATTTAATAGGCTATAAATTATTTCAACTCTATCAAACGTGAAGTGTTTTTAGCTTCCTCACGTTTACCAATGTCGAGTTTAAGTATTCCGTTTTCATAGCTTGCTTCGATCATATTGAGATCAGCCTGCTCCGGAAGGTTGAAGGACCTGACAAAGGATGTAAAGCTATATTCACGACGGGTATATCGCTTGCCTTCTGAGGCATGTTCCTCATTATCCTGGTAGGAAATATTCAGGATTTGCCCCTCTACATTAATTTTAAAACATTCCTTTTTTAATCCCGGAGCAGCCATTTCTACATGATAGAAGTCGGCACTCTCACTTGAGTTCACGGCAGGCAGCGAGCCGGGAATTCTTTCACTGAAAAAGGTGTCATTAAAAATTGATTCGAAAACATCATTAAAGCCTGGCAATAATGATCTGTTTCCATTGTTGTTAAATTTAACCAGCGTCATAATTGTTATGATTTAATAAAGTTTAATATAAGGTTTAAAATTTCAATTTGTTAAACTGCCGGCAGGGCCAGTTTTACTTTTCCGCTTTCATCAAGGTAGACCGCTTTTTTGATTATTCCTTTCTTCAACAGCACTTTGTATTCTGTATCCACCCTTCTGCCGTTATTATCAATTCGCTCTTCCTTGTCAACAAGCGACCAGCCATTATATCTCGATTGGATCGTCTGGTTCACAGGTTCAGGTAAAGAGTCCTTCTTAAGGGTCTGTTTTAAGCGCATCAGATTTCCCTTACTATTGTAAATTGCTTTATACCTGCCCTCACTATTGATGATATCCACTTCATAATACAGGGGATCCTGTTGTTCAGAGGCAGGACTGATCTCTACATTCCACTGTTTTCCATAATTCTGAGCTGTGATTTTAGTAAGGGTCTGGCTTATGGGTTCAGGGAACGATTTTTTAATAGAATCCAACACCACAGTAGGTGTATTGCCATTTTCAGTAGGTTTAAGAGCTACTTTAACTACTTGTGCGCTGCCTGACAATGTTGCAACGTTCAGCGCCATGATTAAGATTAGTTTTTTCATAATTGTTTCTAATTAAAGGTTCAACCATAAATAAATTAACTTTTACCATAACGGTGATTCATTCAGTACAAATTGTGTGCAAAACGCTGTTTAAAGCCTAAAAACTGACATTTTGTTAATTTCATTACCTGATTTCTGAATTTTTGACTTTTAAAAATGACATATTTTCAGATTTAAATACTGACTCAGACTGATCACAAAAGAAGATTTGATCTCATAAAGAGCACATGATATCTTTAAGCCTTTTAACTTTAACGAAATATCATCTCCAAAGGAATTCCAGGCATTTAGCAGAATTAACATTAGCTTCCCAAAAACGAAACAGCGGGTGAAATTTCAATACATTTAGAGTACCAGTTCCGGGACAGTTCCGGGAAGGCTTCGGGAAGGTTTCGACTTTATCCCCAATGCTTACCGCATGTTTTACGGATCTTTCCCGAATGCTTATCTGATCTTTTAAGGCCTTGATTAGTAGAAAATATAGAGAAATCAGGGAAAGAGCCTGACAGGGAGTTTTCGTTTAAGTTAAAGTGGTATTTTGTTTTTAGAGGAATAAAGCTATGATAAGCATAAGCAGCCAATTGATGATAAATTTAGCTAATAACACTTTAAAGTCCTGATTTATTAGCTTTTTAAGGAGAATTATCATGGAAGCTTTTTCACTTTTCCCTAAGCGATGATTCCCTGACAATCAATAAAGGCTCCAGAACAATCTTATCAGGTTCTCCATCATAAGGATTTGCCTTATTACTCATTGCAAAAAGTAATCGGGCAGCCTCCTCTCCCATCTCGACTGTCTTTTGGTTTATCGTAGTTAAACTTGGGGAAATATGCTCGCTGAATCCTTCGTTCGAAAAACCAACTATGCCGACATCTTCAGGAATCCGGTATTTTTGAGCTTTTAATGCTTTGATTGCTCCCAGAGCGGTAAAATCCTCAACGGCAACTACCGCGTCCGGAACTATTTGAAGCTCCAATAGCTTTTCCATGCATTCTGTCCCTGACTTAATGGTGTTTTTACCATAAATGATAAGTTCTTCTTCAACCGGGATATTATACTTTCTCAAAGCGTCCTGATATCCGCGTAAGCGCTCATTAAAAATTGGAATATGCTTCAGGCCTGAGATATAGGCAATCCGTTTATATCCATTTTGAATGAGATGCTCGGTTGCGATGAAACCACCTTTGTAATTATCTATTGTTACTGTCGGCACAGGAATATTTTCGTTGACCGTATCAAATAAGACCAGCGGAATATTGCGCTTCTTAACTTCAAGGTAATGCTGATAGTTTATGGTCTGTTTCCCCATCGTGGCTATGATCCCATCCACACTCGACTGGATAAAGGTATCAATACCTTTAATTTCATTTTCGGGGAGTTCATGCGACTGATATAATAAAATGCTGTAGCCATTCTGGTTAATAATATTTTCCATGCCAAATACGATGGAACCAAAAAAGCTCTTATCTGCACTCGGAATAATAACGCCAATAATTTTCGTCTGACCCGACTGCAGGGATGAAGCAATTTTATTCGGCCTGTAATTTAACCTGGCAACTGCTTCATTAACCCGTTGCTTGGTTGCAGCACTGATAGCGGGATGGCCGCTCAGGGCTTTTGAAACACCCGAAATCGTCAGGTTTAATTCTTCAGCAATATCCCTAAGCGTCGTTCTCTTTGCCATTCTTTTTAAAATGCATTAAAATGATTTGAAAATTGAAAATTAAAAATATACATTTATTCAAACGTTTGAATAGCTAACAAATCAAATCATTAACCCTATTTAGCCTAATCGCCTTACAGGCGATAAAGATACCTTATGATAAGTATAAATAAAACACTGAAGCCTTCTGACCTTCAAACTAAGCTAAAACAATTCTGGAAGCTCTCGGGCCAAAAGATCATGGATCTTGATAAGAATTATGATGTTTCTAAAGGATCGCCTGTCTTTACTGTGAAAGGGAAATACAGCACCCGTGGCTGGACTGAATGGACCCAGGGCTTTCAGTTTGGTTCTGCCATTTTACAGTTTGATGCAACAGGCGACAAAGAATTTCTGGAGATCGGCCGGAAGAACACTTTGGCAGTGATGGCCCCGCATATCAGCCATATCGGAGTTCATGATCATGGTTTCAATAATGTGAGCACCTACGGCAATCTCCTGCGACTGATGAACGAGGGCAAAACAGAATATAATGAGTGGGAAAAGGAATTTTATCAATTAGCGCTTAAAATTTCTGGTGCGGTACAGGCTAGCCGCTGGACAAACATCAAAAATGGCGGATTTATTCATTCCTTTAACGGACCGCATTCATTATTTGTAGACACGATCCGCTCTTGCCGGGCCTTATTGGTGAGCCATCTTCTGGGTCATGTATTTCAGGCTGAGGGTGATGTAAAAATTAACTTACTGGAAAGGGCTATATTACATCTCAAAGCCACCGCAGATTATTCAGTTTTTTATGGTGAAGGCCGTGATATGTATGATTTATGGGGCAGAGCGGCGCATGAGAGTGTTTTTAATACCAAGGATGGGAACTTCCGCTGTCCTAACTCACAACAGGGTTATACAGGCTTCAGCACCTGGACACGTGGTCTAGCCTGGGCTATGTGCGGCTTTGCCGAAGAGCTTGAATGCTTCGAAACGCTTTCTGATACTGAACTTGATCTGTTTGGTGGCCGCAAAGAAACGGAAGCCTTTATGCTGAAGGCAGCCAAAGCAACCTGCGATTTTTACATTGAACATACTCCATCTGATGGCATCCCCTATTGGGATACCGGTGCGCCTGATCTTCATAAATTAGGCGACTACCTCAACCGCCCGGCCGAACCCTATAATGATTTTGAACCTGTAGATAGTTCTGCCGCTGCGATTGGGGCACAGGGACTGCTTCGTCTGGGTAAATATCTGATCAGGAAAGGTGATCAGGAAGCTGGTGAACGCTATTGGCAAGCCGGTTTAACGGTAATGAACACTTTATTTGATGAACCTTACCTGAGCACAGATACGAATCATCAGGGTTTGATATTACATTCAATTTACCACCGTCCGAATGGTTGGGATCATGTTCCGCCAGGCAGCAAAATACCAAATGGTGAATCCAGTATGTGGGGAGATTATCATGCGCGTGAAGCAGCATTATATCTTCAGCGGATCATAAACAATGAATCCTATTTATCATTTTTTGGAGGTCTAAAATGAAGCCGGAACAATTGAGGGATCTTTCGAGATTATGTGTTCATACTATTACTACTAAGCCCTGGACTATTGAACAGGCTGCAAAGAATTTTTCTGAGGCAGGAATTGGAGGAATTACGGTCTGGCGGGATGCGCTGAACGGAAGGGATATAAAACAAACGGGGAAAATGCTTCGGGATTCTAATCTGGATATCGTCTCACTTTGCCGGGGAGGATTCTTTCCGAATAGTTCAGCATCAGGACGGCAGGAAGCGATCGATGATAATCGTAAGGCAATTGATGAAGCTGAAGCATTGGGAGCCCCACTGATCGTTTTAGTCTGCGGTGCAGTGCCCGGACAGTCTTTAGCTGAATCGCGTAAGCAAATAAAAGAAGGAATTGCGGCTGTTTTACCATACGCTGAAGCTGCCGGAGTAAAATTAGCTATTGAGCCTCTCCACCCGATGTATGCAGATAGCCGATCGGCGATCAATACGTTAGCTCAGGCAAATGATATGGCTGAAGAACTAAATTCTCCCTGGCTTGGAATCGCACTGGATGTCTACCATTTATGGTGGGATCCCAATCTGGAACAGGAAATTAAACGCTGCGGTCAACACAATAATCTTTCAGCATTTCACATTTGCGACTGGAAAAGTCCTACTCTCGATATGCTCAACGACCGGGGTTTAATGGGTGAAGGCTGTATCAATATTAAAGAAATACGGGGATGGGTTGAGGAAAGTGGTTTCAATGGGTTTAATGAGGTGGAAATCTTTTCTAACTTGTATTGGCAGGAAGATCAGGCAGTTTTCCTGAAAAAAATCACAGAAGCATATTTAAAAAATTCTTAAGAACACAACATAATGAAAGTACATAACATAGGCATAATCATGAACGGCGTCACCGGACGCATGGGTACTAATCAGCATTTATTAAGGTCGATTGCAGAAATAATTAAACAGGGAGGCATAAAAGTTAATTCAGACGAAATAATTATGCCTGATCCTATTCTGGTAGGCCGTGATATTCATAAACTGGAAAAGTTAAGTCAGCTTTCTGGGGTTAAAAAAATGACTACCAATGTGGATGAAGCCCTGGCCGACCCGCATAACATAATCTATTTTGATTCCCAAACCACTGGCAGAAGAGCAGAAGGTGTAAGAAAAGCAGTACAGGCAGGCAAGCATGTCTATTGCGAAAAGCCGATAGCAATTGACACCAAAACTGCACTTGAGTTATACGAGCTCTGCAAGGCTGCAGGATTAAAAAACGGGGTTGTGCAGGATAAGCTATGGCTGCCCGGTATCATGAAACTGAAGAGGCTGATTCAAAACGGCTTTTTTGGCGAGATCCTGTCTGTTCGGGGGGAATTTGGTTACTGGGTTTTTGAAGGGCACTCGATCCCCGCACAAAGGCCATCCTGGAATTACCGCAAGGAAGATGATGGTGGTATCATCGTAGATATGTTATGTCACTGGCGCTATGTGCTCGATCATGTTTTTGGAAAGGTAAAAGCAGTATCATGTCTGGGTGCAACTCATATCCCTGAACGTATTGACGAACAAGGCAAAGCTTATAAATGTACTGCCGATGATGCTGCCTATGCGACTTTTGAATTAGAAGGAGGTGTAATTGCCCATTTTAATTCATCCTGGGCGGTTCGCGTCCGCCGCGATGATCTGCTAACCCTGCAGGTTGACGGAACCAAAGGCTCGGCAGTTGCAGGTTTGAGAGAATGTTATACACAGCATTACGGAAACACACCTAAACCGGTATGGAATCCGGATATCGAGCAACCGATTAAATTTTTTGAGGGTTGGTCTAAAGTGCCTGAGCAGGAAGTTTTTGAAAATGCATTCAAGGTACAATGGGAACTGTTCTTAAGACATGTTGTAAAAGATGAAGCATTCCCATGGGATTTGCGGGAAGGTGCAAAAGGGGTGCAATTAGCAGAAAAAGGTATTGAAAGCTGGGAGAAAAGGTGTTGGCTGGATGTACCGGAGCTTTAAGCGGAAAAAAAGCTGAAAGCAGAAAGCTTAAAGCCTAAATGGATAAAAACTGAACAACAGCGTTATTTTATATAAATCAGAATGCAGAAAAAGAAAATAGCATTTATAACCGGAGGAACCCGTGGGATTGGTTTTGGCATAGCGCTGGAACTGGCGAAGGCTGGTTTTGACCTGGCCATTAATGGTGTCCGTGCAGAAGAAGCAGTACAAGAGGTGATTCGGGAACTTGAAACACATGGCGGACAAGTAGTTTACTGCCGGGGCGATATCGCTTCAAAAGCAGACCGGACTGCAATGATTGAAAAAATAAAGGCTTATTATGGAGGTCTTAATGTTTTAGTAAATAATGCAGGGGTAGCACCAAAGGAGCGCAAGGATATTCTGGAAGCATCAGAAGAAAGCTTTGAGTATTTGCTGTCGACCAATCTCCAGGGACCCTATTTTCTGACTCAGGCAGCAGCAAACTGGATGATCGCTCAACAACAGCAGGATAGAAACTATAAAGCCTGTATAATCAATGTTTCATCTATTTCAGCAACGGTTGCCTCGGTTAACCGTGGAGAATATTGCGTTGCAAAAGCGGGTTTAAGTATGACAACACAGCTTTTTGCTTCCCGTTTGGGCGAATTTAACATTCCGGTATATGAGGTAAGGCCGGGTATAATCCATACCGACATGACCGCCGGAGTTACTGAAAAGTATGATAAATTAATTGCAGATGGCCTTTGTGTTCAAAAGCGCTGGGGCGAGGCTTCTGATGTGGCTAAAGCAGTGCTTGCACTGGCAACAGGTTATTTCCCCTACTCCACCGGACAGGTCATTATGGTTGATGGTGGCTTAACCCTCTCCCGTTTATAAATTAAATGATTCGATAAATTAAGCTTACATGAAACAGAATCTTACTGAAATTCAAGCTACTGATCAGGAATCTACTGATCCTGTTGATTTTAAATATATCATCAAACAACTGGTACAAATTCCGGTAATGGTGGCAGCCCTAGGTTATCTGGTGGATATGTATGATCTGTTTCTCTTCAGTGTGGTTCGTGTTCCAAGTTTATTATCGCTGGGAACTTCCCAGGAGGCCTTGTTAGACGATGGTATCGTTTTATTGAATTTACAGATGGCCGGACTATTGATCGGAGGAATATTCTGGGGGATTTTGGGGGATAAAAAAGGGCGGCTTTCTGTACTCTTTGGCTCCATCTTAATCTATTCTCTGGCTAATATTGCCAATGGCTTTGTCACTTCCTTTGAGCAATATGCCGTTTTAAGATTTATTGCAGGCGTGGGTTTAGCTGGTGAGTTAGGTGCGGGTATCACACTTGTTGCTGAAGTATTGCCCAGGAAAATTCGTGGCTACGGGACTACTCTGGTGGCAACTATGGGAGTCTTAGGGGCTGTTCTGGCTTATTTTATGGCAGATCTGTTTGATTGGCGGACTTCCTACTTTATTGGCGGTGGACTTGGCTTATTATTACTTGTTCTAAGGATGAAGGTATTTGAATCCGGCATTTTTGTAAAGATCAAGGATAAGAACATAGAACGGGGGAATGTTTTAATGCTTTTTAAAAATAAAAAAAGGTTTTTAAAATATCTAAAATGTATCCTGATCGGTTTGCCTATCTGGTTTGTAGTAGGCATTCTGATAACATTCTCTCCTGAATTTGGTAAGGCCCTTGGAATAACAGAACCGGTCAATGCCGGGAAAGCCGTCATGTTTGCCTTTTCAGGTCAGGTGCTCGGTGATCTGGCAAGCGGATTCTTAAGCCAGTATTTCCAGAGCAGAAAGAAAATCATTTTAACGTTCATGCTGATTTCCTCTCTTATGGCTGCGGTTTATCTTTTATTCCCGACAAAAGATATTGTGGTTTTCTATGCTATTTGCGCACTTTTAGGCTTTGCTAACGGCTACTGGACACTTTTTGTGACTGTTGCTGCCGAGATGTTTGGTACTAATCTCAGGGCAACGGTAGCTACCTCAGTTCCTAATTTTGTCAGGGGATCTGTAATACCATTGACGGCATTATTTATTCAGTTTAAGACGAGCTGGGGCATTATTTATGCGGCAGCCGCAGTTGGTTTACTGTCGTTTGTAATTGCTGTGATTGCGCTTAGGTATTTGGATGAGACCTTTCATAAGGATTTGAATTATGTGGAGGAGGATGATTAGGGAAATAGGGAATTGGAAATGGGAAATAGGGAATCGGGGGAGATACAGTTCTAAAGATTAAAATTATTGAAATGAGGTCAATATTAATTTTTTGTTTGATGCTGGGGGTAGTATTAGAGACATCTGCCCAAAAGTCTGAGAAGGTTCGGATTGCAAATGATCATATTGTAAGAAAAAACAGTATTGTCAGGTTCAGATTAAAGCCTGCAGGCGGCAAAGAGAATATATACCTTGTAGATAAGGACAAAAAGAAGTATCCTGTACAATTTCTGAAAGATGATTATGCCTGTGCGATTATGAGTCTTAGTCCGGGGGAAGTTAAAACCTTTAAAACGATCAGAGAATTTGGTTCAGGAAGTAAAGCAGAAGTTTTATTAACAGATGCTGAGGCAAAATTTACGGTAAATGGGAAACAGGTAATCGGTCTGCAAACCGGTAAAAAAGATCTGCCGGCGGAAATTGAACCTGTGTTCCGTCGCGGAGGATATATTTTTCCGGTGCTCTCCCCTTCCGGTCTTTCAGTTGCTGATGATTATCCATTAAACCATAAACATCATCATGGAATATGGGCTGCATGGACAAAAACTGAATTTGAGGGTCGAAAGCCCGATTTTTGGAATATGGCCGATAAAACAGGTACTGTTTTGTTTGAGGGAATTAAAAATACAGAGGCAGGATCAGTATTTGCGTCTTCTGAATCTGTAAATGCATATTATGATCTATCAGTAAGCCCCAACAAGAAGGTTTTGGATGAAAACTGGATGATTAAAGTTTACAATACAGAAGGTGATGAAAAAACCTATTATGTGTTTGACCTGGAACTCAGGCAGGAACTTTCCACTTCTTCTGTCTTAAAACTTCCGGAATATTTATATGGAGGAATCGGCTTCAGAGGCAATGGAGAGTGGAATGGAAAGGATAGCGCACATTTTTTGACTTCAGAAGGCAAGGACAGAAGCAATGGGCACGCTAGCACTTCAAAATGGGTTCACATCAGTGGTAATATTGGGGGAAAACTTAGTGGTATCAGTATTTTGTCCCATCCGGATAATTTCCGGTCTCCGCAACCCATGCGTATCCATCCTACAGAACCTTTCTTTTGTTATGCACCATCGCAAGCAGGCGACTTTGAAATAAGGCCAGAAAAGGAATATATAGCCCGTTATCGATTTATTGTTTATGATGGAGCACCTGAAGCAGCTTTTATCGACAGGATGTGGGATGATTATGCTTATCCATTGGTAATTAAATAATCAAAAATGGCAGCATACAAGATTTATCCAATGAAGCAAAGTCGGTATAGTTTAATTGCAAATAAAACAATCAATATGGCTTACTTAAAAGTATTTATTGTCTTCTGTTTTTCGCAGGTCATTATTCTCAATGCAGAAGCACAAACAATCAATGATTATCCGCAGGATAAAAAAATAATTGAGGAAGGAAAAGCCTTATTTACCCAGAATTGCAGTTCCTGCCATAGCTTTACACAGAGAGGTATCGGACCGGATTTATCAGGTGTAACTACTGAACTGACCAAACCAGCACTCCTTCGCTTTATTCGTAATTCACAAAGTGTCATTGAAGGTGGAAACCCACGCGGAATTAAATTGCTTCAGGAGTATAAAGTTCCAATGCCTTCATTCGAAGCCCTGAGCAATGATCAAATGCTGTCGGTATTGGCATATATCAATACCTTTAAGGTAAAAAAAGATGCAGCAACTGAAAAATTCGGGGCTGTATTGAATGATCCAATCCCTGAAAAGATAAAAAAATCAGGTTTAAGGCTTGAACTGGAGGAAGTTACAAGAGCCAATCCAAGCGCCGACAAAATACCTCTGGCCAGAATAAATCAAATGCGGGTTTTACCAGGCAAAAAAGAACGCAGCTTTATTGAAGATCTGAGAGGTAAATTATATGAATTAAAAGGCAGTCAACTGACTGAGGTAATGGATATTAGCACTCAAAGACCAGCCTTTATTTCAGTACCTGGTTATGCTACCGGTTTTGGAAGTTTTGCCTTCCATCCCAATTTTTATAAGAACGGATTACTTTATACCATTCATTCTGAAAAGCCGCGCTCAGCTCCTTCTGATTTCGCTTATGCGGATTCTATTCCGGTTCTGGTACAATGTGTGCTTACGGAGTGGAAAATTAATGACCCCAAATCAGACAAGTTTGAGGGTAAAAGCAGAGAACTTTTACGGATTGACATGCCGACTGTAATTCATAGTATGCAGGAAATTGTCTTTAATCCACTCTCCCTGCCCAAAGATTCAGATTATGGCTTGCTATACCTCACAATGGGTGACGGAGGTTCGGCAGAAGCCGGATTTTCTTTCCTGTGCAATACAAACACTCAGATCAGGGCTTCGGTTTTACGCATAGACCCCCAGGGAAATAATAGTAAAAACGGAAAATATGGTATCCCTGTTATTAATCCCTTTGCCAGCGACAATGATGATAAAACCCTTGGAGAGGTTTATGCAAGAGGATTCCGAAATCCCAACAGGGTAGCCTGGACACCTGAAGGAAAGATGCTGGTCTCTGATATCGGTTTAAACAGTGTTGAGGAACTCAACCTGATTCAGGCTGGAGCTGATTATGGCTGGCCACAGCGGGAAGGAACATTTTTCCTGAATAATAAAGGCAAAATGAATAAAGTATATGCCTTACAGCCTGATGAATCTAACTTTAAATTTGTTTATCCAATTGCTCAGTTTGATCATGATGAAGGGAATGCAATATCCGGAGGCTATGTTTATGAAGGCAATATCGAACAGCTAAAGAATAAGTATATTTTTGGTGATGTTACCACTGGCAGGGTATTCTATATTGAAAATGAGGCAATTGTATCAGGAAAACCGGTAGAAATTTTAGAATTTGACTTATTATTCAAGGGTGTACCTTCCACCTTCAGAGACATCACCGCCAGCCGCAGAGCTGATCTCCGATTTGGTTTAGGAGTAAATAAACAATTTTATCTGTTTACTAAAACTGATGGAAAAATCTGGAAAGTGACGGGATGTAAGTGAATATGATTTTACTCCTGCATTGTCAGAGGTAAACTGTCAGTATCTTAGCCTACTCAGTATTCCAATAAGTTCGTTAAAGTATTTAGGACATTACAGCAACACGATTGCTCAATAGGCCCCAGCTTTAGCTGGGATTTTCGAGTTAGATCATTTCAGGCTTCAGCCCAACATTCAGCAAAATGCGGGGAAATTATATTGGGCTAAAGCCCGACTAGTACGGTCGCTCAATAGGCTCCAGCTTTAGCTGGGGTCAAATAATTTGTTCGTTTTCGGGCCAGTCCGAACGGAGTTCATCCGGGCGGGCTTCAGCCCATAGCCTACAGTATTTGAAAGTTTTGGAATAATAAAAATTTGGATTAGGGAATGGCGGGTATAAATTATTTATCGGCAATTTGGTGCTGAAGCACCAGTAATTGTTCCGTTCTGGTTGCTTAGGTTTTGGGCTGAAGCCCGATCCGAAAACCTAATCATTACCCGGAGCTAAAGCTCCGGGCTATTGAGCGACGTGCATAACCCAACGATCGATCAATAGGCTCCAGCTTTAGCTGGGGTCAAATAATTTGTTCGTTTTCGGGCCAGTCCGAACGGAGTTCAGCAGGACGGGTTTTTGCCAATATTCCATAAGATGGGAGCAAAATTATATTGAGCTGAAGCCCGACTAGTGCGGTCGCTAAATAGGCCCCAGCTTTAGCTGGGGTCAATGAGGTTGTTCGTTTTCGGGCTTCAGCCCAATATTCTACAACATGCTAGGCACCATTAAATTGGGCTTTAGCCCGATAGATAGAACATTAACATCCTTTGATTTGATTGAACCCCAGTTTTTCAACAAAAGCCTTAAATTCTTCTTCAAATGATTTTCTCTTATGATGCCTTTCCTGATTTTTAATGTATTCTCTTGCCCTTGCTAAATTGGATTCAGAAACAGAAATTGCCAGGTATTCATCCTGCCATTCAAATTTTGATGCATACGAATTGGTAAATCCCCCTCTCAGGTTGATCCATCTCGAAGATTCTCCTTTGATTAGTTGCAGAACATCCTTAATACATTGATCGTTTTTTAAAGAAATGAGACAATGGCAATGTTCATCATATCCGTTTATGGTATCTATATGGATATTCTTCTTTTTTGAATTTTGGCGAATGTGTTCCCATAATTCATTCCGGAATTCCGATGATTTTAAAAATGGAATTCGATTTTTTGTGCTCCATACACAATGGATAATTATTTTTATAAATGACATTGCAGGTATTTAGACTACAATATTTGAAACTTTTGGAATATTAAAAATTCGGATTAGGGAATGGTGGGTGTGGATTGTTTATCGGTATTGCGGCGCTTAAGCACCGGTATTTGTTCCGTTCCTGTCTCTTAGGTTTTGGGCTAAAGCCCGATTTGAAAACCGGATCTTAACCCGGAGCTAAAGCTCCGGGCTATTGAGCGACGTGGCTAGCCCAACGATCGCTCAATAGGCTCCAGCTTTAGCTGGGGTCAAATAATTTATTCGTTTTCGGGCCAGTCCGAACGGAGTTCATCCGGACGGGTTTTTGCCCAATAGTTTTTCCCATACAATATCACTCCCATGTCATCTCTGCTAATAAATTGGAATATCGGGAATTTCCGATATATCTTTGTATCGTGGATCAGGTAGAAATTTTCAAAGCATTGTCGAACAAGACGAGATTGCAAATCCTTAATTGGCTTAAGGAACCGGAATTAAATTTCCCGGATCAAAAACAACATGCCGGTTTTGAACATGGGGTTTGCGTTGGACAGATCCAACTAAAGGCAGGACTTACCCAGTCGACCGTTTCTGAGTATTTATCGCTTCTGCAGCGAGCCGGACTCATCAAATCTACCCGTATTGGTCAATGGACCTATTACCAGCGTAATGAAGAGACTTTTGAGCTTTTAAGCCAGGTTATTCAAAAAGAAATCTAATTAAATTTAAAAAATAGTATGAATACAGACAGTTTATTCAGGCCGTTCAGCCTGAAATCACTCAATATAAAAAACCGCATTGTAATGGCGCCAATGACGCGTTCGTTTTCTCCCAATGGCATTCCTACAGATACTGTAGCAGCATACTATCAAAAGCGGGCAGAAGGCGAAGTGGGATTGATTCTCTCTGAAGGTACGGTCATTGATCGGGTATCTTCCTCAAATGATCCTAATATCCCCCATTTCTATGGTGAACAATCCTTAGCCGGATGGAAAAAAGTAATCGACAAGGTTCATGAAGCGGGGGGCAGTATGGCTCCGCAGATATGGCATATGGGTGTTATGGATAATCATCGTTCCGGCTGGTTGCCTGCACAGCCATTTGAGGGTCCCTCTGGCTTAAACCGTCCGGATTTCAAAAATGGTAATATCATGACCAAAAGGGATATTGAAGATACGATCATAGCCTATGGAAAAGCGGCTGCTGATGCCAAGCGTCTCGGTTTTGATAGTGTTGAGCTGCATGGAGCACATGGCTATTTAATTGACCAGTTTTTTTGGGATGGCACGAATAAACGTAATGATGAATATGGCGGAAAAACACTTGCTGATCGTAGCCGTTTTGGTGTGGAGGTAGTCAAAGAAGTACGCAAACAGGTGGGTGAAGATTTTGCCCTTATTCTTCGATTATCACAGTGGAAACCTTCTGCATATACCAATCAAATGGCCAAAACTCCTCAGGAAATGGAAAGCTGGCTAAATCCGCTTTCGGAGGCCGGAGTCGATATCTTCCATTGTTCCCAGCGCCGTTTCTGGGAGCCTGAATTTGAAGGATCAGATCTTAATTTTGCAGGCTGGGCAAAGAAAATTACCGGTAAAGCCACGATCACCGTTGGTTCTGTCGGTTTAACAGGCGAATTTTTAGCAGCATTTGCTGGTGAAAGCTCTGAGCCCAGCAATCTGGATGAGCTGATGAGGCGTATGGATCGTGGTGACTTTGACCTCGTTGCTGTTGGTCGCCCCCTACTGGCTGACCCTAACTGGGTTAAAAAGATTAAGAACGGTCAGAGTGATGAGTTAAAAGGATTTACGAAAGCTGCACTTGGAGAATTGGTTTTGGAATAAAAATGCGACTGCTCATTAATAATGAGCTAAGGAAAATTTTTAATGTATAAATTAAGGGTACAAAGCCTGATGTGAAAATATCAGGCTTTGATGTTTTTCCATATTCATTCTTTATTGTTATCTTAAATTAATGTGAGTTTACCTGGTTTATTTCAAATGGCAGGTAGTCCTTTTGCCAGGCTGTTGGTCCCGATGAAAAACAGCTCCGGGTAAAATAAACCTTGCCGGAGGAAGTATCTTCCGGCTATTTGTAATTTGAACCAGAATGCAATTTCTTGCCGGAAATACTCCGTAGGAAAGGACTGTGCCTGCCTATAACACACAGGTATTGCTTTCCAAAATCTAATAATTGTGAGTCCAGAGCCTTATCTGACCAATTATAACTGTAATATATTAACCTTCCTTATATCCACTTCAGGTTAGATTAATCCTCCGGTTTCAAATGTTCAATTAAAATCTACTCTACCTTCCCAATAACCATTCATCAAATTTTATTTTAATTTTATACCCAATCAGTATTAAAATGAAAATACACCAGACTACGATATATGACATTGCAAGGGAATTAAATATATCCAAGTCTACCGTTTCACGGGCTTTAACCAACCATCCGGAAGTAAAATCTGAAACACGGAAAGCAGTTCTTGAACTCGCCGAAAAACTGGACTATCAGCGTAATATGCTGTCCATCAATCTGATTTCAAGAAAAAGCAACCTGATTGGGATCATTGTTCCTGAATTCAATACCTCATTCTTCCCACAGGTGGTGATTGGTGCACAGGAAATGGCTAGCAAGCATGGTTATAATATCATTGTGAGCCAGTCGAACGAAAAATTTGAAACCGAAGTAGAAAATGCAAGAGTCATGCTGGCCAGCCAGGTTGACGGAATACTAGTCTCAATCACTAAAGAAACCCGAAGCTATGAACACCTGAAAATTTTTGAACGTAAAGGCATTCCAATTGTTTTATTCAACCGTGTTTGCGATGAAATGATAGTACCTAAAGTGGTGATCAATGATTATGAAGCTGCATTTGGAGCTGTTGAACATCTTATCCTTACAGGTAAAAAAAGAATTGCCCATCTGGCAGGTCCTGATTCCTTAATTACAAGCAGAAAGCGTTTGAAAGGATATCTGGATGCTCTTAAAAAGCATAAAATACCGATAGATGAATCTCTGATCATCCCCTATGATCTAACCATTGGTAAGGTTAAGATCTATATCAAACACTTAATGGATCTTAAAAGTCCGCCTGACGGATTGTTCGTTGTAAATGATCCGGCAGCAATCGAGGCGATCCAAACAATTAAAAAAATGGGAATCCGTATTCCGGAGGAAATAGGAATCGTTGGTTTCAGTAACGACTATGGCTCCGACCTTATCGAACCCAGTCTGACCACTGTTGCTCAGCCACAAAGGCTGATGGGCAGTACTGCGATGCAATTATTGCTCGACCTCATGGACAAGGAGGTCTCACAATGGAAAGCCGTTACTAAAACCCTCGATTCAAAGCTGATAGTCAGAAACTCCAGCGTGTTACAGGAACCAGAACCTAACTGATTCCTAATATTTTAATTCATTTAAAAGACCTGCACCTCAAATATTGCTGCAGGAACATTACTTGCAGGATGTTCGGGGAAAATCCTGATGGAAGAGGTACTTATTGCCTTATCGAATATCACTTCATTAACTGTCTGATAATTACCAGTTTTTTCAAAGATCAGGTTGTCTGAGGCATCCATTATTTTATAATTTCTGACCGTATGAGGCACAACACGCTCCGGATGAACCCTGAGGGTAGACTCGAGCGGATGGTCAAAATCTGAGTCGAAAAATAACACAATCCGCCTGATCTGAACAGTTTCATCCCAGCTTAAGGTAACATAAGGATCTGCATCATTAAGATCGGCTACCCAGGCATTAGCAGCATTTGTTGGGCGGCAGAATCCATTATTCAGGTTTGAAACTTTAAAAGGTTTGAGTGCAGCAGACAGTTTAAAGGCCAGATTTTGTTCTGACGGCCTTCTTGAAGGGAGCCAGAACTCAAAGGTGTCGATTCCGATCCCATCGGGTGGTAACTGTACCCCACTTGTGGCTACAGCCTTATTGTAGCGGTTCATTAACATCATGGTTCCGGTAAGAAACATCTTGCTGGTTTGAATCGAAACAAGTTCATTTTTCAGAATACTGACAAATACATACTGTTCCTCCATGATTATATGATCAAATTCAACGCTCAATGTACTCTTTCCCGCTGCGACAGGAATTTCACGGCTCTCCAGGATTATCTCAGGCGTATAATTGATTTGCTTAGTACTGACACGTAATTGAAGGCTTAAGTTTGTCTTCTTTTCTGCATCGACCTCAAAACTGATCTTTATCTGATCTCCAGGGGCAGCCGGTAATAGCTGTGCAGTAGAATATTCAAGTTTCTGCCAGCTTCCATCAGCCTTTAATTCTTTAAGTTTATATTCAGAACTGGCACTGATGCCTGCTTTATGTGCCAAATTTGTCTTTTCCGGCTCCAATCCGGGAATAAAATGTCCCCTTTGCATCAGTTCCTGCCTCAACGCCTGAACTTTTGAAGAATTAGCGAGTTTTGAAGGCGTAATCTTGTTCTTCAGGCAATATTGAGTCGCCAGGCCCAGAACCTGTGCCGAATAAGATACTGTGGCCATTACCCTGGCAGAACCGAATGCCACATGACTAGCACTTATAATTCTACCGGCTAACCAGAGATTTTTAATGTTTTTGCTGTACATACAGCGAAGCGGAATCTGATATATCCCCTTGGAATGCCATTGATTACAGCCCGGCCTGTCACTGAAAACCCCATCGGCCGGATGCAGATCCAATGACCATCCTCCATAAGACACTGCATCCGGATGTTCCCGCTGTTCCACTACATCCTTTTGGGAAAGCATATAATCTCCTTCAAAACGCCGGCTCTCCCGCTTACCAGGAATATGTCCAACCCATTCCAGTGTCAGATTTTCGGCTTCAGGGTATTTCCCTGAGTTTTTAACATGATCCCAAATTCCATAGATTACTTTCCATAATTCCCATTTAATCTCTTCGGTCTGATGTATAGTATCGAGCCTGCCCCCGTATTCAAGCCACCAGAGCTTGCAGCCATGATCACTGATATCATAAGAACGGTATTTAACAATAGAAGAAACATCTTTTAAAGCATAAGAAGGAGCTGTAAATGTTATCGGACGACCGGCATTCTTTGTAAAAAAGTAAATGGAATGTCCTAAAAGTTCACCGTATTCCTTATCGGGTGCAAAACCCTCATCAAACTCATCCCTTGACTCTGCCCCCATCCTGAATGCCGCACCGGCTTGAAAAGCCACAATTCCATCACCTGATGCATCGCAAAAATAAGGTGCTGATAAAATATAACGGGTCGAGTTCTGGCTGCAAAAGCCAATTACTTCACTAATCTCATCGGGAGCCGATTTTACAACTTCATAAACCGCAGTATTTAAAAGAAGTGTTAGATTCTGCTCATCCTTCACCTTTTCCAGCAAAATAGTGTCAAGAATGATTGCATTACCATCCGGGTTACGGTACATATTCTCAATCAGGATTTCACTCAATACCCCACCTTCCCTCGACCAGCGATTATTATTTCCCATACTGGAAGTCGCTCCTAAAATCCACAATCTCACTTCACTGGAGGCGTTTCCACCAAGTACCGGCCTGTCCTGCACCAGAATAACCTTTAAACCCTCCCTTGCAGCAGCAATGGCTCCGCATGTACCTGCGATACCACCCCCAATGATAACCAGATCAGCATTCATTGGACGTTCATAAATTGAACGACCGGCAGAAGAAAACTCACTTTTAATCATAAATTATAAATTAATATCAATGGATAGTCTAGCCTTTGGAATAGAATATGATTCTTTTTGACGCCCTCCAGGGTATCAGTGCCAGCACAAAAATCAGGGCAGCTATCGACCCCAAAAGACCAATATTCTCTCCGGTAATTAAACCTAAGACCAGTAAGAGAAAAGCAGTAAATGCCAATGCAAAGGCAGTTATTTTTAAACCAAATTTGTTTTGTTGTAATGACTCGCTGATCTCTTCTTCACTTAAATTAGCCTGCTGAGCCTTTCTTGAGTTTTTCAGGGCTTTAAATTCCATATATTGTGAACTCATATAATTTGCATAATAAGCCCTGATCTCATTGCCTATCAGAAGTAC
Organism: Pedobacter sp.; assembly: GCA_036676565.1. Classification (GTDB taxonomy): domain Bacteria; phylum Bacteroidota; class Bacteroidia; order Sphingobacteriales; family Sphingobacteriaceae; genus Daejeonella. Next base: position 64,052 of record JAKFCP010000004.1, on the reverse strand, counting down.
CAGGGGTATACCTACCCCAACCAGCATTTCTTCTGCCCGGCTAAGTTTGAAATCAATGAGGAAGGGTAAAATGATTTTAAATATCAGATTGATTCCCAGACTGATATAAGTGATAATCAGGGTAGCTTTTCCGCTCAGTCTTTTGGAGAATAATGCCCAGATCGGAGGAGCTAAAATCGGACCACCGGTGATTGCGCCCACACTTATGGTCACATTGACCAAGCCACCAATATAAGGCACCATGAGTGCAATTGCGATCATCCCCAGGCCAATTAACCAGGATGACAGACGGGCAACCCGCATTAATTTACGATCGCTAGCAACCGGATTGATCCGGCCTTTATATATATCATTGGTAAAAACCGCTGAAACAACATTTAAGGTTGTATTTGCGGATGCAGAAGTTGAAAAATACATTCCGGTAAGCATCAAACCTAATAATCCGGGAGGCAGCACCAGCTGACAGATCATTAAATAGGCATTTTCTGTATCCAGACCTGTAAGAGAAGGATTTATCGTCTTGTAGATCATTGGTGGCAGCATCCATAGTACAGGGCTGATCAGATAAAGACCCGCAAAAAGGTAAGCTACCTTTTTTGCTGATTTACTGTCTTTAACACTGGTATAGCGCTGTACAAAGGTCCAGTTACCTCCGATATAAAAAATATGGTAAAGTGTAAATGCAATGATAAATCCCAGCGTAAATTCACCGTTAATCAGTTCAAAAAATCCTTCCTGAGCGTTAGCCTGAAACTTTGCCAGCCCTCCTGCTGCATCAAACGACAGAGGAAGTATAATCAATACGGCTGCGGTTAATATCACAAACTGAAGAATATCAGTTACCATAACTGCCCAAAGTCCGCCAACAGCCGTATAAGCGATCATAAATAAGCCAAGAACTATAGTTGAAGGCATTAATGGATATCCTAATGAAGCGCTGACAAGCTTTGCAACCGGGTACAATACTGTTCCTTTAATGAATAAAGAAACCAGCATAAAAATATAGATATAGGTCTTTTGTACCTGCGGACCAAGGCGCTCTTTGATAAACTCTGCCGCGGTAAGGTTTCCGGTTGATTTCCATAGCGGAGCAAGGTACATACCGCTGATCAAAGCCCCAATACACATGGTCCACTGGATGGTAATTGCTACCCATCCGTATTTATATGCTATCGAACCCCATGCGACAAATGTTCCGGCAGAGAAAAAACTCATAAAGAGCGATAATCCTCCGATAAACCATGGAACTGACTCTCCTCCTGCAAAAAACGACTTTAAATTAATTCCCGTTCTTGCGAAAACAAGTCCTATGCATAATACGAATGCCGAAAAAACAAATATGACTATAGTATCTATATTTGGACTCATGATTATTTAAAATCTGAATGAAATGCCCCTCATTAATTAAAGGCCCTCAGGCCCTATCCTGTTGAACACTTATGAATAAGCACATATATAAGTGTTCTGTGTGAAACCCTTATATAAATGTATTGTTAAGATTAAAACTTTGTCTTAAGCCATCGATAAAAATATTTTCGGGAACAGTCCCGATTTTCGGGAGCGCTCCCGGCAAGGCTGATCTTTTTCAAAAAATCTAATTAATTAAGTCTTTAATTTCAGATCCTTAAAGAATATTCGAACCATAAGGATTGTTATCCAATAAAGCCTGACAGCTTAGAAAATATTTATAGATTTATTAAAAATTACAACGATGATCAAAGCATTTTCCCTAAGAATTTTATCAATCACTTTCCTGCTATCCTGCTCAATATCAGTCTTCGCTCAAAATGAAAAAGCCGAAGCAGATTTGCGTGAGATCATGAAAAAACTGGATGTGGTGGGTCTTTCTGTTGCCGTAGTAAAAAAAGGCGATATCATTTATGCCAATTCTTTCGGTTTAAAGAATATTGAGACAAAAGCTCCTCTTTCAAACACAGATATCTTCCGGATTGCATCCATATCCAAGTCATTCTCAGCAACTTCAATCATGCAATTAAGAGAAGCCGGAAAGCTTTCACTGGATGATGATTTTAGTGATCTGGTAGGTTTCAAAATCAGGAATCCAAAATTTCCGGACAAGGTAATCACATTGAGAATGGTACTATCGCATACATCGAGTATAAATGATAGTCAGGGTTATTTCACGCTGGATGCGATTAATCCTTCAAAAAACCCGGATTGGGCTAAATGCTACAGCGACTATGCTCCGGGAGAAGGATATCGGTATTGTAATTTGAATTACAATATGGTGGGCACTGTTATCGAAAAACTAAGTGGTGAACGTTTCGACAATTATGTTAAGAATCACATTTTAAATCCACTCGAACTTTATGGTGGTTACAATGTAGACTCACTGGATGCAAGCCGTTTTGCAACGCTGCATGAGTATGATGCGACAACAAAGACATTTAAACCATCTCCTGCAGCTTATAATCCAAGACGTGAGGAAATAAGAAATTATGTAATGGGCTATACCACCCCTATTTTCTCACCGACCGGTGGAATGAAGATCTCGGCCACTGACCTTGCAAAATACATGAGCATGCACATGAATATGGGTAAATATAAAGGCAGGAGAATTATATCGAAAAAGAGTGCGAAACTAATGCAGACTAAGGTTGCTGAGGAAGAAGGTTATGCCCTCGCCCTGACAAACTTAGATGATCTGATACCCGGAAAAATGATGGTTGGGCATACCGGTTCGGCTTATGGATTATACAGCGCGATGTTTTTCCATCCTAAAGAGAAATTCGGAATTGTAGTGATTACCAACGGTTGTAATCCTACTTATACCAAAGGGATCAATGATGTTCTGCGGGCCGGGGTGAATAGTTTGTATGAGAATTTTATTAAATAGAATCAAGAGCCAGGAACCAAGAATCAAGACTAAATCCGGAATAATTTGAAATGTGTGCTCCAGGATATAAACTATTAGTAATTCATTTAATAATTACGATAATTTACAGACAACTGACAACTGACAACTGAGCCAAGAACCAAGACTAAATACGGGTTCATTTGAATTTTATACTCAAGGATATTGACTGTTAATAAGCATTTTATAGATGAAAACTGGTTTTAATAGGCACGAGATCCCTCCTGCGTCGGGATGACAATCTAGGTTTGAGAATTAGGAATCAAGACTTAATCCGGGTTCATTTGAGATTTGAATTCAAGGATATTTACTAATACTACCCAACTTGACAATTAGCACAAATTGCTGACAACTGACTACTGATAACAGACAACTGATAACTGATAACAGACAACTAACTACTCTGTAAAAAATAAGATAGAAACCTCCATTACAATTTCTTTTCAATAGACTTGTATTGCAGGATTTTCAGCACCTTCCTTTTAAACGAAAAAATCATTTGATATGAATAAAATTCTACAATCTTTTCGCAGACAAAAAATGTCAAAACCCTATGTTCTTGCACTATTAGCTGCCTTTTTCATAGTGTATGGATTTACGCTTTACCAAACGCCTAAATTGCCTCCGGGTGATCCGAATAATGCAGGACTGGTTCTTCCCGATGGATTTGAAGCTCTGGCGGTAGTCGATAGCCTGAAGGGTGATGCAAGACATCTTGCAGTAAACAGCAATGGTGATATTTATGTAAAAACCCGTCTGCATGCACTTACCGAGGGTTATGGAAATGTGGCATTGAGAGATACAGATGGTGATGGCAAGGCTGATATTATTACTCATTTCAACAAATATGAAAGCGGGCAGTATGGTACTGCAATGAAAATCCATAATGGATATCTCTATTACAGTTCCAACCTTATTGTTTACCGTCAGAAACTAAAACCAGGCCAGTTAGTGCCTGACAGTAAGGTAGATACGATAGTTATTGACAATCCGCCAAGTCATTCCCATCAAACAAAACCTCTGGCATTTGACGGAAAAGGTTATATGTATGTGGGTTGGGGTGCGGGCTCTGATGTTTGTACCAACGGTCGCCCGGGATCAATGGGTGCCGGAAAACCGGATGCAGTTATACCAGGTGAAGGCTGTCCTCAGTTAATTGACCATGGCGGAATCTGGAAGTTTGATGAGAACAAACTGAATCAAAAACAGGAACAGGGTTTAAGATATGCAACAGGCATGCGCAGTATTGTTGGTATGGACTGGGATAAGGCCAGTAACTCTCTTTATGCAGTAGTTCACGGGAGGGATAATTTCAGAATGCTTTGGCCGGGAATGTATTCTCCATGGGAAAGTGCTGTTCTGCCATCTGAAGAACTTTTTAAAGTACATCAGGGTATTGACGGCGGATGGCCATACTACTACTATGATCACATCCGAGGCAAAAAATATCTAAACCCGGAATATGGCGGTGATAAGATCAAAGAAGGTAATGGTGCAAAATTAACCAAGCCTGTAATGGGCTTTCCGGGGCATTTTGCTCCAAACGATATTCTTTTTTACAAGGGTAACCAGCTTCCTGCAAGGTATAAAAAAGGTGCATTTGTAGTGCTGCATGGCTCTACAATCCGCCAGCCTTACCCTCAGGGAGGATATTTTGTCGCATTCGTGCCGATGGTAAACGGAGTCGTTACCGGTCCATGGGAGGTATTTGCTGATGGATTTATCCAAACTGATCCGGTATTGACTGCAAATTCAGCAGGTTACCGTCCAATGGGAATTACCGAAGGTCCGGATGGCTCATTGTATATCAGTGAGACAGAGAAAGGAAAGATCTGGAGGGTGATGTTTAAAGGAGATAAAACGAAATTCGGTGCTGCTCAATTGGCAAAAATGGTGATCCGGAAAAAAACTGCCAGTAATATCAAAGATCCTGATCCAATAAAAGATGATCTTGACCGCGGCAAACCAGTGGTTGCATCAGCCGTTTATACAATGTATTGTGGTGCCTGTCATCAGCGTGATGGAAAAGGTGATGGCGGAAGATTCCCTCCATTAAATGAATCTGAATGGGTGAATGGAGACAAAACCAGACTGATAAATGTAGTGCTTAAAGGTCTGTCCGGACCGATTACTGTTAAAGGATTACCATACAGTGAAACAATGCCAGCACATGGCAGCTTCCTGAATGACGATCAGGTCGCTGAGGTACTGACCTACATCCGTAAAAGCTGGGGGAATAATTCGGATGCTGTGACTAAGGCTGAGGTTGCGGCATTGAGGTAGGAAGACTGAGGAATTTCGTTTGATGAAATGAATTTCTGCAGAGACACAAAAATTTAATTATTTGTCTCTGCAGAATTAATCCTCTATAAAAGACCAGGCAAGTATTCTGCTTGCCTTCTGTCCCTGTTTCATGTCAATCGTTCTGACTTCCTTAACATCCAATCTTTCCAATGCCCTATAACATGCCGACAGAGTTTCCTTTTTTGAGACCAGGGAAGTAAACCACTGAACCGATTGGCCAAAACGGACACTTTCTTCAATCATCCGCAAAAGAAAACGCTCCTCCCCACCTTCACACCATAATTCCGCATTTTTACCACCAAAATTAAGATCGGTAGCGGCCTGTTTATCTTTACCAAGATTTTTCCATTTTCTCGCCGTCCCTTCTGCGGCTTCTTTCATTGAAGAATGAAAAGGAGGATTACAGATACTTAAACTGAATTTTTCTCCCGGGTGAATAATATCTGTAAAGATCTGATCTGCAGAACGCTGCCTTCGGATACTTATAAATTTTGAAAGTCCATTGGCTTCAATAATGTTTGTTGCTGAACGGCTGGCAAGCTGATCGATCTCAGAACCCACAAAGGTCCATCCATATTCATAATGACCGATCAGGGGATAAATACAATTAGCTCCTACCCCTATATCAAGGACTTTAATATGTTTGCCTTTAGGAAGCTTTCCATCCGCTCCGATCAGCAGATCTGCTGCATAATGAATATAATCTGCTCTTCCGGGTATTGGCGGGCATAGAAAGCCCTCAGGTATATCCCATAAGCCAATATTATAAAACTGCTTGAGCAAGGCTTTATTAAGAGCCTTAACTGCATTTTGGTTTGTGAAATCAATAGAAAGATCCTGAAATTGGTTTGGCGAAACATATTCTGCCAGTTCAGGGCAGACTTTGATCAGTTCCGGGAAGTCATATCGATGCCTGTGTCTGTTCCGGGGATGAAAATTGTCCTTTTCTTCAGGTATTGATTTTTTTTTGATAGGCATTCAGCTAAATTATCTAAATAAATTGAGCTTCTGATGAGTACCCACCCTGTTTCTAAATTGGAATTCCATTTTCCTCAAGGTCTGTGACATCATCAATATCACTAAGCTCTTCGAGTAAGGCATAAGAAATGCCCTGATTAATGAGATCTTTGATTGTTTTTTCAAAAACCTGATCCGTGCTCCATGGCTTGTTGATAAATAGATCAGGGTAGAATTTAGTTAATCCAAGCAGATAATAGCCCCCGTCACTTGCGGGACCAATAACAGCTGCATTAGATTCCAGTAAAGCTACAGCTTCCTCAAGAGTTTCCGTTTTTAACTGTAAACAATCACTGCCAATAATGATAATCCGGGTAAAACCCTGATCAAAAAGCTCTTTAAAAGAATTATGCATCCGCTCTCCAAGATCATTTCCATTTTGTTTTCTTTTAGTATAGCCGGGAACGCTCCAAAGGTCATAATCACTGACTTCATCTGCATAATAAATAAACTTTCTGAAACTTAAGCCTCTGGTAATTTCAAGGGTATGCTGAAGTAACTGAAGATAAATTGCAAGAGCCCGTTCATCGCCAATATCCTTTGCCAGACGTGTTTTTACCTGCCCTGAGATTGGATTTCTGACAAAAATAACTAAAGCGGTGGTGCTGAGCATAGTCTTTTAAATTGTAAGGCTTCCTCCACAACTGGATCCTTCGCCTGCTGTACATCCAAAACAATGTTGCTTTACAACAATATTCCTGTTCTTCAGTATCTCAAAATCAAAATCTGAGATATGCTGGCTATCTGAAGTGCTTACTTGAAGATCAAGCATTTGATTAAAATCGCAATCATACAAATATCCATCCCAACCCACAGAAAGTGTATTTCGGCACATGAGATTTTGAACTGATGCAGGATTAAAAGCTGATATCAGTTTATCCATATACCTGCTGTAATTCCCGGAGCTCAATAAATAATCGAGATAGCGACTGATGGGCATATTTGTAATCGCGAAAAGCTGGTTAAAAACGATGCCATATCTTGAAGCGAGTTCCATTTTATATTCTTTTTCAAGTGCTGCCTGTGATGGGGGAAGAAAAGCTCCTGCAGGATTGTAAACCAGATTTAGTATCAATCCACTTCCCTCCTGTCCATAACCAACCAGATTAAGCATTTGGAGGGCCTTGATTGAGTCATTAAAAACACCATCACCACGTTGCCTGTCGGTACGATCCTGTGTAAAACCGGGTAGCGAGGAAACTACTTCCACCTGATGCTGTTTAAAGAAATCCGGCAGATCATGGAAACGTTTATTCGCCAGGATGATAGTCAGATTGCATCTCACTATCACATGCTTTCCAAGTTTCTTTATTTGCTCTACTAACCAGCGAAAATCAGGATTTAGTTCAGGAGCACCTCCTGTAAGATCAACTGTTTCAATATCTGAGTTTTCAAGCACATCCAGACATAGTTGCATCGTGCTTCGGCACATCATTTCCTTTCGGTCAGGACCCGCATCCACATGACAATGCTTGCAGGTTTGGTTGCACATTTTCCCCAGATTCAGCTGCAGAATATCAATACCAGAGGCCCGCAGAGGATAGATTCCACTTAGCGCTAATTTCTCATTAAAGGTCGGATGAATACTCCCTAAAGAGTTTTCGAGTACCTCAAGCTGATTTTCAGAATCTGCTAAAGGATGATGTAAAACTTTTAATGACTTAATCATACACTATTACATTCCTATTTCTTTGACCTTGTTCATCATCTGTACTCCATGAACAAGAACCGCACCACCTTTAATTGCAGAAGCTACATGCACAGCTTCCATCATCTGGGCCTCACTGTAGCCCTTTTCGAAGGCATCACTGCTATAAGCATCAATACAATATGGGCATTGTACAGCATGTGCAACCGCTAATGCAATCAGTGATTTTTCTTTTGCTGTCAAATGGCTGTCTTTAAATACCTCCCCGTAGTAGGAAAAGAATTTATCGGCCAGTTCCTTTTGGTATTCAGCGATATTACCGAATTTACCCAGATCTGTAGCGTTATAATAATGATTTTCCATCTTTTATACTTTTTTAATATCGATTTGCTTTATTTACGTGCAAAACTGGTTTTTGGCTTTAAATAATAGGAATTAAGTGATTTAACAACCAGATCTCAAATTTTGATGCCTGATATGCAATCGTTCTCAAATCAGATCAAAGGAACGTGCATACTGACTTAATTCAAAATAAGATTTTGTTTCCAGCTTCTTTCGGATATTCTTTCGATGGGTGTCAACTGTTCCTAATGAAATGAAAAGCTCATTCGCAGTTTCGGATGATGATTTCCCCAATGCCATGTACTTAAGTACTTCCCGTTCTCTTTTACTTAGCCTGCAATAACGATTATAATTGTGCCTGAGAAAATTATTTTCATCCAGAAGTTTGCCTGCCTTGTTGACCATATGATGCATGGCATCTATCGGGAATGACATTGTAATGGTATACAATGGCCTGCTTTGCTCATCACGATAGAATATCCTCGTGCTGCTCATATGCCAGGTCCAATCCAAATGCTCACGGTATCTTACCTGCTGAAAATAAGTAATGATCTCATCATCGTTATTTCTTTCAAGTAAGCCCAAGATTTTCGGAACGTAATCTTTAGCATCTGATTCATTAAAATATCGGAAATAATAATCTTCTGCTGTGCTGTTCAGAATTTCTTCCATGGTAATATCCAACTGTTCTAATCCCATCTTCGACATCCACATCACCATCCCCTGAAGATCATGAATGATCACCACAGCGGGTATCAGGTGTTGTATCGATGCGATTTGAGCTATTTGCTGCTTAAAATCTGGTAAATTTTCGACCATTTTCATGTTTAAATCAATAGGCTCCGTTTACTATCAAATCCCTCAAGGTAAATAGATAAATGGATATAAAATCAGTATTGTAGAACTGAAATTAGGAATACGCTCTAGTTCAATCAATTAGTTTTTATTATTTCCCGAATCGAAAGCGATTCCCTGAGAAGAATTGATTTTATTTTCATTAACAAAAAAGGACGGGATTTCTCCCGTCCTTTGAAAACAAAAAAAGACTTTTATACTTTAGTTGGGAACAATATCGATAATTACTGTTCTGTTATAGAAACGTTCTTCAGGAGTATTATTATCAAAAGGCGATTGATTGATATCCTCTCCATAACCAATGGTTTCGTAACGTACATTTCTCTTGCCTGCAGCGTTCAAAGCACGCTCAATTATTTTTTGAGTTTGCATAGCTCTGCTTTCAGACAATGTATTGTTATATTCATCAGATCCAATGATGTCGGTATGACCATGAATAATTACTCTTGAACCATCTGAAATCAATGGAACAACTGTTTCAACAATGAATTTTTCATAAGAATCAATGGTTTTTGTTTTATCGAAATCGAATAAAATACTAAAGCGATAAGCTTTTTCTAATGTCTCGGTTTGACGCTCCAAACGGACCATGCTTTCTTTCCTGACAGATAAACCATTTTTTGTCTCACCAGTCATTACTACTTTATAATTGCCTTCAGCACGATCGCCCAGAATATTCTTGCCCGGTACACTCACCACATCTCTGGTAAAAGGACCCAGATGTTGTGTATTACCCTGATCATTGGAAATATCTATAGACCAGGTTTTTAGAATTTCCTTAGCTCCTCCTACCTGGAATACAACATGGCTATCCATTGGATCAACCTGAATTGCATCAATCGTTACTGGCTTCATCATTCCACCTCCAACTTCAAGCATCAATTCTGGTGAAGAACTAACAATATCTACACGACGGTCCCCTTCACGAAGAAGAGTAAGTTCCTTTTGTCCGCCAGGTTGTTCTGATGGAATTAATGGTTTGGTACGACCATCTGTTGTGATACGATTTGCATCAATACCAAACCTGTCAACAAGATAGTATTTGATAGCTTCTGCGAATTCTTTACCCTCTTTCGGTCCTTTTAATGAAGCTCCGCTTAAAGAAATGCTACTTCCAGGATTTGACCGCATACGATCACCAGTGATATTCAAAATGTTATGATAAACATTCATCTGACGTGCAGAACGACCAGTCATACTCTCAGTTTGAACACTTTGTAATTGTACCTCTCTGAATGAATTAGCCTGATCTTTACTCAGCATAACATAACGATTCGGTATTTGAGATGATCCTTCATCAAAAAATACATAGTTACGCAATGGAAGAGTTTCACTGACCTGACGTTTCAATGGGACATATTTAGGAGCACGAACCGTAAAAGTAACATCACGTACTGGTACTGCAACCTGAGCTACCTGCTCTGTAATTGCAGCAGCTTTTCCTTTTCCGAATTTAATAGCTGCACCGATTCTAAGAGTTGAAACCGACCAGCTTTCAATGGTACGGGTATCCTGACCAAAATATGGATGGTAGGAAACGAAAGGAGCTAAAACAGCCTTATTTGCGCTACTGGCTGGAGAAAGCTGGAATTCATATCCAACTCCAATCTGGCCTGATAAAAGCGTTTTACGGATTGCACTAAATTCCCCTTCTGTATCAGGTTGTTTCTCCTGAGTATACCAGAAATCTTTCGCAAGATTAAAGGCTACACGCGGACCTGCAAAGAAGTACAGATTTGATTTCGGTGAACCTAAACGTAAACTAGGTTCAACAGTTATATAGCTTAGATTAGTTTCAAGTGTAGCCGGGCAATTACAGGGTGCAATCACACCATCAAATTGTCCACCACGGCCATCATAGCCTATATTCAGCATTCCTCCCCAATATGGTCCGGGGCGAAATTCCATCAAAAATGAACCAAAGGGTTTCACACCTTCACCTTTGTGAAAGGCTGATGGAACAAATAATGCATTATTCATTCTTTGGGTCGTTCCATCGTAAAAGTTGAGGTTGGCTGCTCCTGAGAGTCCAAACCACCAGGTTGGCTGCGAGGTTTGTGCCTCGGCCTTGTTTTGAGCAAAGATGATCATCAGTATTAAGATGGTCCATCGCTGCATTATTTTGTTTATTGTTAACATGAGATTTCTCTTTAATAATTTGTGATATATTTCTTTTAAAATCCCCCAGTCTGCGACTGGGGGATTTGTTGAATTATTATGGCTTAACTACTGTACTTGCATTCAAAGTCACAGCTGTCTGTGCCAATAGCCTTCCGGTAAGTCTTGAACCAGTATTCATGGAAACAAGAGTTTTGCTCAGAATATTTCCACTAACATTTGCGTTTGAACCAATGGTTGCCTGTCCTGATACCACCCAGAAGATGTTTTTAGCTTGCGCTCCACCTAATAATGTAATTTTCGCATTATTATTAATGGTCAGGTTCTGTGCAATCTGGAATACCCATGTATCATTTGGACCACCCGTAAGTGTTACACCTGCACTGGTAACTAAAACACCAGTACTCCATTTGTAAAGTCCCGGAGGAAGGATCCTTCCACTGATATCACCGTTATACAGACCTACAATAGGTGCCGGGGTAGTCAGACCATTTGCAGTAGTAAACGCAGTTTCCATGTCACTAACAGCCTGTGTCATTTTAGCTGGAGTTGGCGCTGCATAATCAGCTGCATAGGCTTTTCCGGTAACTATTGGAGTATGTGAGGATTGACCGTTGGTATCCATGATCAAACCAAATCCTGTCATTGCTGTTGCTGCAGCAGGACTAACCCCTATATCACCCATTATTGAAGTTACACCTGTTGTTGATATACCTGCTTTAGATAAGATCGCAAAGTCTCCGGCTGTTCCCAGATTAACTGCAGTTGGACCAACTGCTGCAAGTGGAGTAAAGTTTGCGGTGATATTTTTGTTAGCATTCATGGTCACAGTTAAAGGATTTACCGAACCTGTAGCATCTCCACTCCAGGATGAGAAGGTATAACCTGCAGCCGGTGTAGCAGTAAGTACTACCGTACTACCACTGGTATATGTAGGCTGGTCAGCAACTTTGGCAACCGATCCATTCACTGCATTAACTGTAAGAGTATATTGATTAGCAGGTATCGCAGTGAAATTCGCTGTAATAGTTTTATTACTGGTCATGCTAACGGTAAGTGGATTCGTTGAACCTGTGGCATCACCCGACCAGGAAGAGAAAACGTAACCTGCAGCCGGAGTTGCAGTAATTACAGCTGAACTTCCATGATTGTAAGTGGCTTGATCCGGTGCTCTTGAAACAGTACCATTTACACCATTAACAGTAAGCGTATAAGTATTTAATAAGAAATTTGCAACCAAAGTTCTGTTAGCAGTCAAAGCGAACGTAAAACTAGGACTTCCAGACACAACTGCTCCACTTGCCAGATCCGTCCAGTTTACAAATGTATATCCTGTGTTGGGTGTTGACGTAATAGTAACGGATGTTCCGGCAGGATATGCACCTTCACCATCTGTTGTTCCGCCTGCGGCAGGACTTGATGTTAAAAGAACTGCAAACTGTGAGGCCGGTATTGCCCTGAAATTGGCAACAAAGTTTCTATTCGCATTTAATGTAAATTGAATGTTCGAACTTGTAGAAACCCTTACACCATTTTCTGTCCAGTCGACGAAGGTATAACCTGCGTTCACTCTTGCTGATACAGTTACACTTGAACCTGCATCAAAAGAACCGGCTCCAAGCGTTGTTCCGCCCGCAGTTGGATTAGCTGATAATACTACAGCAAATTGACCAATTGGAATAGGTTCAAAATTTGCGATAAGCGTTCGGTTTCCATTCATAGTGAACTGATAACTCGCACTGTTAGAAACCGACGGACCATTATCAGATTCAGTCCAGTTAAGGAATGTATATCCAGCTGCCGGTACCGCACTTACAGTAACTACTGAACTTTGAGCAAATGCTCCACCTCCCGTAACTGTTCCACCAGCAATTGGATCTGCTGATACTGAAACAACCGGAATTGTAGTAAATGTCCATACATAATCAGCAACCATCGCAGTACGTAAAGTATCTGTAACTGATTTACTTATTGTTCCGGTATAGGTTGTAAATGGTAAAAGATCCACATCCGGATCAAACGTGAAAACAGCAGCATCAGATGTTGGTGCTATTTTTCCTGCAATTTGGGTTGTTCCCTGCCTGATAACAAATGTTGAATTGTTAACGGTAGATCCCTTCATTACGGTATTAAATGTTGCTGTTATTACCTTATTAAGCGGTACATTAACAGCCTTGTCTATCGGATCGGTAGTAACCGTCGGACAAAGTCCGACAACCTCTCCTGTAAAATCATCCTTCTTACATCCTGCAAGAAAGGCCACAAAGAGTAAAGCCATAAAAGCTATGGATTTGCTGATTGTATAATAGCCGTTGCTTTTACGCGCTTGAGGGCTATTACTAAAAACAGTAATTTTTTTGTTCATAATATATTTTTTATAAGTTCTTTGTAGTCCTACAGCATGAATTAAACAGACCACAGGGCTAAGCAAACCTACCTAAGAAAGCAAATCCGTATGTTATACTATTCTGGAATTAAATTATATAATTCACACATTTTGAAGCAGTGAATAACTGCTTAAGGGACTGTTTTTATAGTGGGATGGGGTAAATCCTGTTACCTTTTTGAATTGTGACGACAGATGTGCCACACTGCTGAAGTGCAGTTTCCAGGAAATCTCTGTTAGAGTAAATTCATTACACCAAATCAACTCTTTTGCTCTCTCAATTCTTTTGTGAATAATGAATTGTTCAATAGTTGTTCTGGTTGTTTCCGAAAATATATTGGCTAGATAGGTATAGTCAAAATCTAATTTTTCACTTAAATAATCAGAAAAATTAGTTCTCAAAGGGCTGTCCATATTGTAAACCATATCAATGATGGTATGTTTGATCTTTTCGATCAGGACATTTTTTTTATTTTCAAGAAGCTCCAATCCCGAATTAAGCAATGCAGTCCTGAACTTTTCTATTTGTTCATGACTTGGAGTTCCAATAATATCAACTTTCCCCAGCTCAATTTCATTGTAATAAATTCCAAGTGTTTCAAGCTCGAGTTTTACAACCATTTTGCATCGGGCACAAACCATATTTTTTATAAAAATCTCCATCTACCTTTCTAAAGCAAATGGAGTGCCCCGTAAATTAAGTTCTTATAAAATGCAAAACAGGGATATCCAAAAAAGCATGAGTTAGGAGATTAATAGGATTAATTGATCATAAAATGTACAATTAAGCAACAATAAATCTAATTAGATAAAATATTAAACTTATAATTAATATTCTTGACTTGAATTTAAATCGATTATCCTTTAATTCTAATTAAATGAATTGCTCATTAAAGTGGAAATAGTGTAGTCTTTATAATAATGAAGTAATTGATCTAATCCTATATATACCTGAAATTAAAGAATGAAAATATTTAATATGATTATTTCATTACTCCTATACTCCCGCCTTCAAATCCGGGAAATAATATTTTTTTGTCTGCGATCTGAAGATGGCGTTCTGCAAGCTCCGAAAAAATACTCCTAAAATCAGTAGTAACAGCCAGATCCCTTCCATCTTCCAGATTTTCTGGGGCAAGTGTATCCACTTTCCCATGTACAATTCCTCCGTTCACATCATTTCCCAGTATAAAATTGCAGGATGCACGACCGTGATCGGTGCCACCAGTACCATTTTGTTTTACTGTTCTGCCAAATTCAGTCATGGTCATTATAGTCAGATCATCCTGATAAATTTCCATATCCTTCCAGAACGCAATGATACTCTCACTCAGATCAGTCACATTCCTCGCGAATACCCCATTTGCTGTACCCTGATTAAAATGGGTATCCCAACCTCCTGACTCAGCAAATGCAACTTCGAGTCCCACATCCATTTTGATCAGTTGAGCGATCTGCTTCAATGAATTTCCAAGCGGACTGGCTGGATAAACCACATCATTAACAGGTTTATAATTTCTTAAATCAGTTTTCTGAAGCATTTTAACCGCATCAAAACTGTCTTTACCTGTGGTTTTTAATAATCCTGAAGCAGTTTGGTCATAGAGATCTTCAAAGCTTTTTGAAATACGATTGGCGTTCATCGGATTACCCCTCATCTGAATTGAAAAATCCTGCAGATTACTGATTGCCAAAGCAGGCATTTCACCATAAAATGACCGGGGCATTGATGAGGTCAGACTTACAGCCTGAAACGGTGTCGCTTCATGCCCAAGCTGGCCAACAGCCCTGTTCAGCCAGCCACTGGATGCACCTTTATTAAAAGGTGTTCCCGATTCCATATAATCCTGGGCATCAAAATGTGAACGTGTATTATTGGGTGAACCCATTCCATGAACAATTGCAAGACGTTTTTCACGAAATACAGATTCAAATGCATGCATTGCAGGATGTAAGCCAAATCTTCCGTCAAGATCTATTAATGAAGGAATATTCCCGCTCTTAACTGCCTGCATGAATAAGCCGGGTCTCGCGGCTGTCAGGAATTGATCATTAAAAGGACTAACAGCCATCAAGCCATCCATAGCCCCGCGCTGAAATATGCTCACCAGAATTTTCCTTCTCCTGAAAAGTGCTGGTTCCTGCACAAGATTGGCTGCCTGTGCCATAAAAGCTGGTATTCCGCCAGTCCCAATACCAAAAAGTGTGAGAGCTCCTGCTTTTAAAAATGCTTTTCTTGATATCATGATCTCATAATTTTAATCACTTCCTTTGAAACTCCGGAGATCCCAAAATCACCCCAACCACTTGTGCAAGCATCAAATTGCCGGCATTTTGTGTTTGTCCCTGATTGTTCCCTGAAATGGCTTTGCTTCCTTTTGATTCTGTCGCATCACTCGCCTGCTGAGCATCTTCATTTATCATAATTGACTTTGGCTGTTGCACCACATTGAGAACTGCAGCGCTTTCAACCTTTTTAATAAGATCGGGATCGTTTAGCATAGGAATTAAACGTGCAATCGTTTTTTCGAGATTCCGTTCAGGGAGAATTAATTCGCTATACTGATGCAAAGCAGATTCAGAACTTTCAGGCTCCCTGTTTTTATTCAAAACAAGCAAATTCAGCCTGACTCCGGGAATCCGCTGAGAAGCAAGCGCCAGACCGAAATTCATCCTGTTCAGCAAAGAACCTGTATTGATCCAGTATTGCCCCTTATCCGGAAAACCGGTCGGAGCCTGATAAAAATACATTTTCTGACCCATTCTGCTGATCCAGTTGTTTAGCTGGAATGGCTGACTAACATCAGCATTTAAACCTCGTACAGCACTGATAGCCAGTTCAAAAGGAGACTTTGTCTTCTCACGTATTGCATCAGCAGACCAAAATTCGGGAGAAGATACCATACGCAACAGGATCGACGAAATATCACCGTCCTTTTGCTTAAACGTTTCTGCCATCTTTTCAATCAAAGTTTCAGATGGATTATCATTTACAAAGCGTACCGCTAGTTTACGGGATATAAATTTTGCAGTTGAAGAATGATTAGCGAGCATTTTTAGAAGCTCAAGACCCTCTTCATAACCACCATTTGCAGCAAAAACTTTACCCAGAACCACTTTTTCGCCTCTGTCATGCCGATTTGAAGCAAAAAGAAAATCTCCCTCTATTACAAAGCCTCTTTTCTTCAGGTTCTCCACTCCTGCTTTTTCAATCATATTTCTCAGGGGATTTCCATAAACATTGTCCATTGGGTAAACCGACCAGCCTGTAAGAACCCTTGCAGCCTGAGTTACATCCGATTGGGTATAACCTCCATCCACTCCCATGGTGTGCAGTTCCATTAGTTCACGTGCATAGTTTTCATTCAAGCCTTGATTTTTTCTGTTCTGCTGAACTTTTTTCAAAGCCTGAGCTCTCATAGAATTGGTATCGACCATTTGCATTCTTGCCTTTGCCAAAACCTGAACCCTGACATTATCATTTACAGCCATAACAGTACTCTCACTTGTACCCGAACTGCTAAAATTATCCAGAAAGAAGAGCATAGCGGGAGATTTTGCCGTAGCAATAAGTAGATCTTCAAACCTGCCATTCACATTAGGCCTGATCACATCCCGTTCATAGGCCGGGATATATTCAGCACAAATATTTTTAGTGACCGAAACGTTAAAATGGTTAAACCAGAAATCTGTTAAAACTTCCTGAAGCTGATTATTACTGTATGCGGCTCTTAAGATCTTTTGATTAACAAGTTGTCTGAACAGTTCTGCCTGCGGTCTAAAACCCTTATCACGCATATAGGTTGCCAAAGTTGCACGATACTTTTTCATGTCAGACAGATTAACCGAATCCTTGCTGATCAGGCCGTCTTTTATAGCCAATCGTAAAATCTGTGCATTCTTGGGAAAGAGTTTAACGACTTCTGCATTGCTAAGATTGATTGCATCATACGAATCAAGCCTCTTATCCAACTCATCATCCTTTTGCCGGGCGGCCAATTGCTGAGTAAACCATTTCTCCAGTCCGATATTCAGCACCTCATCAATATCTCCGGGACGGGCTCCGAATGTAAAACGATTCAGTAAATGGGCAGCAGCCTGACGTTCGGTCAGACCAGCCTTTTTATAGGGAAATTTGATCTTATCAGATTCAGAAATTTTGAATGATAAACAAATTATCATGGAAAAGGCAAGAAAAATGGGCAGATAAAAGTATTTCAGAATGTTTTTCATAGTATTTATCCGGATTTCTTCCTTATGACTATCTAAATCGTCGAGGGATTAATTCTTCCTGAAATAATTGCTTTGCTCCTGTCTAATGAACATCACCTCAGAAAAATCATTTAAAAATATAGAGAAAAGATTATCAAGTCATAAATATCCTGACTGCTAAATAAGATTCCGAATTATAATTTTACCATATTCCATAATTTATTCAGCAAATGGATTAAATTCATATTTTCCCGTCTAAATTGAACAATAATACCGGGCGGCAGATCAATTTCATTGAATGTAAAATCAAAAATTAAAGATGAAGATCAAATACATCATTTTAGCTGCATTATTTATAATCGTAACTTATCATGCCAATGCCCAAATTGCAGGTAAATGGAGCTTAGAAAAGGCTAACAGCTGGCAAAAAGAGAATCCATGGATCAATGGGGCAAATTTTATTCCGAGCACTGCAATCAACCAGCTGGAAATGTGGCAGGCATCCAGCTTTGATCCGCAAACTATCGATCGTGAACTGGGATGGGCTGAAGAACTCGGCTTTAATACCATGCGCGTTTATTTACACAGTCTTGCCTATAAACAAGATCCTGCGGGCTTTAAAGGCAGAATAGACAAATACCTTAGTATTGCTGATAAACATAAAATCAAAACCATTTTTGTATTTTTTGATGATTGCTGGAATAAAATTGGAGTCATTGGGAAACAACCCTCTCCGAAACCGGGCATCCATAATTCAGGCTGGGTTCAGGATCCAGGGGATCCGAATTACAAGCAGACTGAAAACTTTCCTGCACTTGAAACCTATGTCAAGGATGTAATTCATCATTTTGCCAAGGATAAGCGTATTCTTCTCTGGGATCTATACAATGAACCAGGCAATTCGGGTAAACTGGAAACTTCCCTGCCTTTGCTAACAAAGGTTTTTGAATGGGCAAGAGACGTTAATCCTGATCAGCCATTATCTGTCGGACTCTGGAGGTGGGATTTTGAAAAGCTGAATGCGTTCCAGATCTTGAATTCCGACATCATAACCTATCATGACTATGAAGCAGCAGAATGGCACAAACGGGTCTTGCAGGTATTGAAGACCCATGGCAGACCCCTGATCTGTACCGAATATATGGCAAGGACCAATAACAGCACCTTCGCCAATACAATGCCTATGTTGCAAAAAGAGAATATTGGTGCAATTAATTGGGGCCTGGTTTCCGGGAAAACGAATACAATTTATGCCTGGGATAAACCCGTAAAGGATGGTGCACAGCCCGAAGTATGGTTTCATGACATATTCTGGCCGGATGGCAGACCTTATCGCAAGGAAGAAACTGATCTTATCAAAAAACTGAATAATAAATAAACAGCTAAATCTGATTAAAGGATTAATTTTGTGAGTATAAAAGCATCCCTAATTAGATATGAGCATAAATTCAATTAATCCTGCAAACGGACAAGTAATTCAATCATATCAGACACATACTCCAGAGGAGGTCAGTAAAATCATTGCCGGCACCCATCAAGCCTGGGAGAATTGGAAAGAAACCCCCTTTTCATTACGAACTAAGCTTTTGCTTGCTGTTGCTAAAATCCTGCGCAGCAGGAAAGAAGAGCTTGCTGCACTTATGGCCCTTGAAATGGGTAAACCATTACAAGGTGGAAGGGCAGAAATTGAGAAATGTGCGGATGTTTGTGAATACTATGCTAAAAACTCAGAACAATTCTTAAAGGATGAGCCTGTTGACACTGATGCGTCAAAAAGCTTTGTAAGTTTCCAGCCTTTGGGAATTGTACTGGCAATAATGCCATGGAATTTTCCTTTCTGGCAGGTTTTTCGTTTTCTTGCTCCGGCCCTGATGGCCGGCAATGCGGCATTATTAAAGCATGCCTCCAATGTTTTCGGCTGTGCCATTGAGATTGAAAAGATTATCATTGAGGCGGGCTTTCCTGAAAATCTGTTCCGAACGCTGCTGATTCCAGGAACTGAAGTAGATCCGGTGATTGAAAGTCCACTGGTTCAGGCTATTACCCTTACCGGAAGTACTGAAGCGGGTAAAAAAGTAGCGGCAAAAGCGGCCGCACTACTCAAAAAATCAGTTCTGGAGCTTGGCGGAAGCGACCCTTACCTGATACTGGAGGATGCTGACCTCGAACTTGCAGCAGAATGTTGCGTAAACAGCAGATTGATCAACAGCGGACAAAGCTGCATTGCTGCCAAACGTTTTATCGTTGTAAAATCCATTGAAAAGGAATTTACTGAACTTTTCAGAAAGCAAATGGCTGCAAAAATCATGGGCGATCCGATGGATATAAATACCGATATCGGTCCGCAGGCAAGACCCGATCTGAGAAATGAACTTCATCAGCAGGTAATGAAGAGCATCAAACTCGGAGCTAAATGTATTTTAGGAGGAGAAATACCGACAGGAACCCATTCATTCTACCCTCCTACTATACTGACTGAAGTAAAAAAAGGAATGCCTGCTTATGAGGAGGAACTTTTCGGGCCAGTCGCTGCAATTATTTCGGCAGCTAATGAAGAAGAGGCTATTCAAATTGCAAATGACACTGTATTTGGATTGGGTGCAGCAGTATTTACAAGGGATCTAAAACGTGGGGAAGAAATAGCATCCCGGCGTTTGGAAGCGGGTTCGTGCTTTGTCAATGCAATGGTCAGATCAGATCCGCGTTTACCTTTTGGTGGAATTAAACAATCAGGCTATGGCCGGGAGCTAGGTTTATATGGCATCAGAGAATTTGTGAACGTTAAAACTGTTTATATTAAGGAATAGGAAATAGGCAATTGGAAATGGGAAATAGAGAGCATAGATGTATTCCACGTCCTGGTTCTTGGTTCTTGGTTCTTGGTTCTTGATTCTTGGTTTTCTCATATCTCATCCATAATTTACCCCAGTCTGACCATCTGAATACCCAAAATCCCTATCTTTGCAAATAATTACAGGAGGCCGGTAAACGGTCTGAAATTTCAATGAGCAAAAAAGGAAGAGTACTGGTTGCAATGAGTGGTGGAGTGGATAGTTCTGTTGCTGCAGTTATGCTGCATGAACAGGGTTATGAAGTGATCGGCCTGACTATGAAAACATGGGATTATGCTTCTTCCGGGGGCTCATCAAAAGAAACGGGATGCTGCAGTCTGGATAGCATCAATGATGCACGTGCCCTTGCTGTTGCCTATGGTTTTCCGCATTACATTTTGGATATCCGTTCTGAATTTGGGGATTATGTAATCGACAACTTCGTTGATGAATATATT
This sequence comes from Pedobacter sp., assembly GCA_036676565.1. Lineage (GTDB taxonomy): Bacteria > Bacteroidota > Bacteroidia > Sphingobacteriales > Sphingobacteriaceae > Daejeonella. The sequence goes on along the minus strand of JAKFCP010000004.1, from coordinate 43,006 downwards.
GCAGGCAGAACCCCTAACCCATGTGTATTGTGCAATACGCATATCAAATGGGAAGCCCTCTTAAAGCGTGCTGATAAGCTTGATTGTGAGTTTATTGCAACCGGACATTACGCCAATATCCGTTTACAGGATAATGGCAGGTATGTAATCTCAAAAGGAAAAGATGAACATAAAGATCAGTCTTATGTGCTTTGGGGTGTTTCACAGGAAAATTTAGCCCGTACACAGTTTCCATTGGGAAGCTTTGCAAAATCAGAGATCAGGCAGATGGCCAAGGATATGGGACAATTGGAACTGGCAAACAAATCTGAAAGTTATGAGATCTGCTTTGTTCCTGACAATGATTATCGTGCTTTTTTAAGAAATAAGGTTCAGGATCTCGATGAGCGTATCGGTCCGGGGAACTTCATGCTCAGTGATGGCAGCATTGCAGGTAAGCATCTTGGTTATCCTTATTATACAATCGGACAGCGTAAAGGACTGGGTGTAGCCTTTGGCCACCCCATGTTTGTAACACGCATACTTCCCGAAAGCAATACGGTCATGCTGGGTACGATCGATGAACTTGAGAAATCTGAAGCTCTGGTCAGAAATATCAATCTGGTAAAATATGATAGCATACCGGAACCGATCGAAGCTATAAGCAAGATCAGATACAAAGATTCAGGGGCCATGAGTACCCTCACACAGGAAGGCGAAATGATCCGGATTAATTTTCATCATTCAGTTTCAGGAATTGCACCCGGACAGTCGGCAGTGTTCTATGAAGGAAATGATCTGATTGGTGGCGGGTTTCTGGTCTGATATGGCACCCGATTGAATTGATTCTATTAAAAATTTTCAATAATTCTTCCCTTTTTTGGTCCCGAATTTCAATTTCTGCCCCTGGCTAATTTGTCATTCCCTTTTATAATCCCTTTATTTGCAGAATATCAAAGAATTTAATGGCCAAAAATTTACTTATTGTTGAGTCACCGGCAAAAGCCAAAACCATCGAAGGATATCTGGGAAAAGATTTTCTTGTCAAATCAAGCTATGGTCATATCCGCGACCTGATCAAGACCGATGATGCAATTAATGTGAACAACAATTTTGAACAGCGCTATGAAGTTCCTTCTGATAAAAAAGCCGTAGTCAATGAATTAAAGAAATTGGCCAAGGATGCAGAAATGGTATGGCTTGCATCGGATGAGGACCGCGAGGGAGAAGCAATTTCATGGCATCTGTTTGAGACATTGGGTCTCAAAGAAGATAAAACAAAGCGTATCGTTTTCCATGAAATAACGAAAACCGCGATTCTCAAAGCGATTGAAACACCCCGCAAGATCGATTATAATTTAGTACATGCCCAACAGGCACGCCGGGTATTAGACCGGCTGGTTGGTTTTGAATTATCACCGGTATTGTGGAAAAAGGTAAAACCTTCCCTTTCTGCAGGACGAGTACAATCAGTTGCGGTACGATTAATCGTGGACCGTGAACGTGAAGTAAACAAATTCACGGCTACAGCCGCATTCCGTGTTGTGGCTGTATTTTCTACCGATAATCAAAAAGAAATTTTCAGGGCTGAATTGCCTGAACGCTTTGAAAAAGCACCCGAGGCTGAGAATTTCCTGAAGGATTGTATCAACGCTATTTACACAGTTAATAGTCTTGAAACCAGACCAACGAAAAGAAGTCCGGCTCCACCTTTTACAACCTCAACCCTGCAACAGGAAGCAAGCAGAAAACTAGGTTTTTCTGTTGCCAGAACCATGTCGGTAGCTCAAAAACTATACGAGAGCGGTAAAATCACCTATATGCGTACCGACTCGGTTAACCTTTCGGATACCGCACTGAATGCTGCTGCAGATGAGATCCGATCAGCTTACGGTGAAAAATATCACCAGTTAAGAAAATTTAAAACCAAATCTGCAGGTGCACAGGAAGCTCACGAAGCGATTCGCCCTACATACTTTGAACAGCACAGAATTAGTGGTGATAATTCAGAACAACGCCTTTACGAATTGATCTGGAAGCGTTCAATTGCTTCCCAGATGGCGGAAGCTAATTTTGAAAAAACTACTGCTAAAATTACTATTTCAACCCGTCCTGAAGAATTTGTGGCCAATGGCGAGGTAATGAAATTTGATGGATTCCTTAAGGTCTATTTTGAATCCAAAGATGAGGAAGAAGTTGAAATCAATCTTGATGAAGACAATGAAAACTCTATTCTGCCTCCATTAAGCAAGGGTCAGCGTCTGAATTTGCGTGAAATGAATGCCACTGAACGTTATTCAAGACCACCGGCACGCTATACTGAAGCCAGCCTGGTTAAGAAACTTGAAGAATTGGGTATTGGCCGTCCATCTACTTATGCTCCTACTATTTCCACTATACAGAACCGGGGATATGTTGTCAAAGAAGAACGTGAAGGTAAAAAGCGTGATTTTCAGGTAATTAGCCTGAAAGATGGAAAAATCAGTTCAGTAACAAAATCAGAAAATACCGGAGCAGAAAAAAATAAACTATTCCCCACGGATATTGGTGCCGTAGTAAATGATTTTCTGGTAGAACATTTCAAGGGTATTGTAGATTTCAACTTTACAGCCAAAGTTGAGAAAGAGTTCGATGAGATCGCACAAGGTTTAAAGAACTGGACAGAAATGCTCCGATCGTTTTACAACCCTTTCCATACCGAAGTAGAAAATACCCTTCAAACTGCAAACAGGGCAAGTGGCGAAAGGGAACTGGGGAACGATCCTGAAAGCGGCAAGAAAATATCTGTACGTATTGGCAGGTACGGACCATTTGTTCAGATTGGTGAATCGCAGGAAAACGAGGAGGATGAAAAACCGCGTTATGCAAGCCTGCGTGCCGGACAAATGATCGAAACCATCACTTTAGCTGAGGCACTCGAACTCTTCAAGCTGCCATTCCAGCTCGAAGATTACCAGGGTAAGGAGCTTAGCGTGGGTGTAGGTCGTTTTGGACCTTATATCAAATGGGGTGAAAGTTTCATTTCATTACCTAAAGGTGAAGATCCGCTTTCAGTTAATCTGGATCGCGCCATTGAACTTATTGATCAAAAAAATATTGCTGAAGCTCCTATAGCCCAATATGAAAACCTGCCTGTAACTAAAGGTAAAGGTCGTTTCGGGCCATTTATAAAGTGGAATAACCTTTACATAAATGTCCCTGTACGCTATAATTTTGATCAGTTAGGTCAGGCAGAGATTAACGAATTAATCAGTAATAAAGTCGAAAAAGAGTCCAACCGATTTATACAAACCTGGCCATCTGAAAAAATAGCACTTGAAAACGGCAGATGGGGACCTTTTATCCGTTTTGGCAAGCAAATGCTAAAGCTTGGAAAAAACAAGGGCACCAACGATAAATACAGTCCTGAGGAGCTTGCTTCACTTTCTCTGGAAGAAGTTAAAAAACTGATCATAGAGCAGGTTCCTGATGCATTTGCAGCGAAAACTAAAAAAGTTGTGAAGAAAGTTGCGGTTAAGAAGAGTACCAAAAAACTTGTTAAAAAGTAGGCGAACGGAACAGGAAATAAGGTTGGATACCCTATGAAAAAAGATTTGCCTGAAAACATAGTTGAAAATGTAGCAATAGCTGTCGTTCTGGAGTCCTCAACACCAGAGGTTAAAAACTGGAAGGTTTATCTGCTGAACCTGAAGGATGAGCCTATTGAAACTGTACTTGTAAGTTCTAAAGGTTATGGTGAAAAAGATGGAAAACAGGTTAAGACATCCATTTTACGTCATTCGATAGGTACGGTAGCTGCCAGGGATTATGCGGCCATTGAGCTGATTGATGAACAGGTTCTCGGCCTGACCAATGAATATTGGCTTAGTTATTATATCGGCGGACAGATTTTTGACAAAAAATTCATCTTTGTACCCGAGAGCATCATTGATACCAATCTAAGCAGAATTCCATTGTTGAACCTGCCTGGGGTAATGATTGGTTAAACGTTTTACCGGGTTCCATCCCCTATATTCCTTCCAGACTCAGCTGATTACAAAATTTTGCCCTTGATTCTCTCCTAAATCAAAACCTCATATCCCGCAAATAAAATAGAACCCTATCTTTGGGCATGGATTCGAATCAAACCTTAGCCCAGCTCAGTGCAGAAGAACAACGTGTTCTTGGTTCTCTGATTGAAAAAAGCAGAACCACTCCCGATTATTACCCTATGTCAATTAATGGTCTCCAATCGGCTTGTAACCAAAAAACTTCAAGATCTCCCATTGTACAGTATGATGAAGAAACCATTGTTGAGACTTTAAATTCCTTAAAGAAGAAAAATTTAATATCCACTGCAACAGGAGGTTCAAGCCGTGTAGTTAAATACAAACATAACCTTGGAATTGTCTACCCACTGGTTCCGGCAGAACTTGCTTTAATCGGTTTACTGCTCCTCAGAGGACCTCAAACTCCCGGAGAACTGAATACAAACTCCGGAAGGTTATATGAATTTGAAAGCATTGAAGAAGTTCAGAGCACCTTGCAGGATCTTTCAAAAAGAGGTTTTGTAAAAGCACTTGAACGTCGGCCCGGACAAAAAGAAGCTCGTTATGTTCACCTGCTTGGAGACAGTTTGGAAGATCCTGTTGATTATTACTCCGGTATAAACCCTTCAAGTACCGATCAGCTTAGTGCCCGGGTTGAAATCCTTGAGAAAGAACTTTCAGAACTAAAAGAAGCATTCCATAAACTTCTGTCTGAACTAACTTAGCCGTTTTCTAAGCTTATTTTTTTAAAAGGTTTATAATGTGTAATTTTCTAATACTGATAAAGATTCATTTATGTTAGATAACATTGATCTTCAACAGGTTTTAGTGCTCGATATTGAAACTGTTCCTCAATACCCTTCTTTTAACGAATTACCCGCAGAATATCAGCAATTATGGGATCAAAAGACCCGCTTTCAGCGCCGTGATGGCGAAACGGCCGCAGAATTTTATTCAAGGGGAGGAATACTGGCAGAATTTGGAAAAATCATATGTATTTCAGTTGGAATTTTTTCAAAAAAAACAGAAACACTATCCCTTCGGGTTAAATCATTCTTTGGAGATGTAGAAAAAGAAGTGATTCAGTCATTTATTAATCTTTTAAACAAACAACCCGATTCCCTTATTTTATGCGCTCACAATGGCAAGGAATTTGATTTTCCCTATCTCTGCCGAAGAATGCTGATCAATGGACTGCAAATACCCATACAGTTAAATATCCATGGAAAAAAGCCCTGGGAGATCATGCATCTTGATACGATGGATCTATGGAAATTCGGGGATTATAAAAACTATACCTCGCTGAACCTGCTTGCTGCGGTATTCAATATTCCAAGTCCGAAAGACGATATCGACGGGAGTATGGTTCACAAAGTTTACTGGGAAGATAATAATCTTGAACGGATCAGGATTTATTGTGAAAAGGATGTGATTACTACTGCACAAATCCTGTTAAAATTTAAATCTTTACCTGCCCTATCCACAGATCAGATTACTATTGTGGAACCCTGATTATTACTGCCCGGTTCAATTGAGGAATGTTTATATTATCTCAATTTATGCTATTCAAATTAATATTTTAGCCAACTTCAAAATAAGCGGCCCCTCTCAACCTTGCCTCCCTCTATAGCCGGGAAGGCCAATTTCTTTTGAAGGCCAAAAGAAACAAAAGCCTTCTTCAATCCCTAGGTGCCTTTGGTCACAAGGCCTCCTCACATTCATAAAACAAGTCTCGCTGGTTTTGCGGGTTGTGCAATATGAATGCAATCCGGATATGATCCGCAATCCCTATGCTCGGTATTGCATTTTTGAATGGAAGAGAAACTGTTTTCTGAATTTGCAGGCACTGGGGATTGAATCGTCCTTCAGGCCTGTTTATCGGCTATGACTGGTAGCTGGGACAGTGCTCTGGGTAACACCCGTTCATAAATTACTGGTGTTGCCGACTGCAGGTACCGGCATTCCGGGATTTGGCAGGAAAGGCGCACTTTATCCCTGCATTAACAATCATTGATCACTGCACTTAAGCAATCCGGAGAAGAGTTGCAGGTTCATTCAACTTTTACACTACCAAAAACACGGCTTGGATTGCACGATGGGATAAAGTGTGGATTTTCAACAAATACCGGGAAGCCGCGGCTCTTTTGCTTACTTTTCCAGCTGAAGGGAAAAGTAAGTGCCCTTCCGCCGCAAAGGCGGACTAATTTTATTTTTAGCATAAATTTTATTTTTACCGGTCATTAGAGACTCCTAACTCGCATTTCAATGATCATTTGAATGTTATCAAATGGTAAAGAAGCTTATTATTAGCTGCTTAAGCCTTATCTTAGGGGAAATTAGTGAAAAATGTCAAAAAAGAAATCAAATAACTTTAACCTGGTCCTTACCAAACTCATTACTGATGTGTTTGAAAAATCAGGTAATAAGCCATTAAATTATAAGCAGGTTGCATCAAAACTTAACCTCCATGATGATGAAACCAGAGTCTTAATACTGGAGGTTTTAAAAGAAGAGACCAGAAAAGGAATTCTGCAGGAGCCTGAAAAGGGCAAATTCATATTAAAACAGCTTAAAACATTCGTAACCGGTAAGGTAGATATGACCAGCGATGGTTCGGCCTATATTGTGAGTGATGATGAATTTGAGGAAGATATTTATGTAGCACCGCGTAAACTGCGCAATGCACTGCACGGTGATATTGTTAAGGTATATGTGTATGCAAAGAACAAAGGCCGCAAAAAAGACGGAGAAGTTGTCGAGATTCTTCAAAGGGCCAAAATGGACTTTACAGGAATTATTAAACTTTCTGATCGCTTTGCCTTTTTTGTACCGGATGACCGGAAGATGCTGCATGATATTTTTATTCCTTTAGACGGACTTAATGGGGCTAAAGATGGTTATAAAGCCATAGCAAAAATTGTTGACTGGCCTGAAGATGCCAAAAATCCGATTGGTGAGATTACCCATGTACTTGGTAAACAGGGTGAGAATAATGCTGAAATGAATGCCATTTTAGCGGATTATGGCTTTCCTCTGGCCTTCCCTGACGAAGTGGAAAAACAAGCTGAATTAATAAAAGAAGAAATTACCAAAGAAGAAATAGCCAAACGGAAGGATTTCAGACAGGTGCTGACCTTTACTATTGATCCTGCGGATGCGAAAGATTTTGATGACGCCATTTCATTCCAGAAATTAAAAAATGGAAATATTGAAGTAGGCGTTCATATTGCTGATGTTTCGCATTACGTTAAACCTGGATCTGCACTTGACAAAGAAGCCTTTGAGAGAGGAACATCGGTTTACCTGGTCGACAGAGTGATTCCCATGCTCCCTGAGCGATTATCTAATGGCTTATGCTCACTAAGGCCTAATGAAGACAAACTTTGCTTCTCGGCAGTATTTGAGCTCGACGATGATGCCAATGTTGTTGAACAATGGTTTGGACGGACAATTATTCATTCTGATACCCGCTTCAGTTATGAAGATGCACAGGAAGTACTCGAAAATAAAAGCGGCAAACATAGTGAAGAGCTCTTAAAGTTAAATGAGCTTGCTTATAAGTTGCGTGAACGTAAGTTTAAACATGGTGCAATCAGCTTTGAAAGTGTAGAAATAAAATTCCGGCTTGATGATCAGGGTAAACCACTTGGGGTTTATGTTAAAGAGCGTAAAGATGCCCATAAACTGATTGAGGATTTTATGCTTCTGGCTAATAAAAAAGTAGCCGAATTTGTAGCAAAAAAGGGTAAAGGAAAACAGAAATTAACTTTTGTTTACCGCTCCCACGATTCACCAAAAGAGGATGCATTATTGAGTTTCTCACAGTTTGCATCAAAGTTTGGCTATAAGATTGATATGAGTTCGGGACGGGAAACCGCCCGCTCACTTAATTTCTTAATGGCTGATGTGGAAGGCAAGAAGGAGCAGAATGTATTGACCCAGCTCGCAATCCGGTCAATGGCTAAGGCAGTTTATACGACTAAGAAACATAGTCACTACGGACTGGCATTCGATTATTATACCCACTTCACCTCTCCTATCCGCAGGTACCCTGATGTGATGGTTCACCGTTTACTCGAATTATACCTGGCAGAAGGGAAATCTGTAAATGAAGAGGAATATGAAAAAATGTCTGTTCATTCCTCCCTGATGGAGAAAAAAGCTGCCGATGCTGAACGTGCTTCAGTAAAATACAAGCAGGCCGAATACCTTCAGAATAATATTGGGGAAGAATTCAGCGGAATTATTTCCGGATTGACGGAATGGGGTATGTATGTTGAAATTATAGCCAATAAATGCGAGGGAATGATTCGTTTACGCGATCTTAATGATGATTTTTACGTTTTAGACGAGAAGAACTACTGCATCATTGGTCAGCGCCGTAAAAAGAAATATCAACTGGGAGATGAAGTTAAAATACTTGTTAAAAAAGTTGATTTAAATAAGCGGCAAATAGATTTCATCCTGGTAAAATAAAATTCAGATAAGCAGGGAAATTAAACAGAGTCTAAATTAATCAGTTTTGCTAATTTTGCATCAGGCCTAGCTTAAATTAAATGCATTCGATAGAACAGCTTCAAAACATTATTAATAAGGCTATAGCCGAAACCAAATACAACGCAAAACCTGCAGAACTATACGAACCGATCAGCTACCTGATGAAATTGGGTGGCAAAAGGATGCGACCGGTTCTGGTCCTTGTTTCAACTGAATTATTCGGAGGGGATGTTTTAAAAGCATTGGATGCTGCGATTGGCATTGAGCTCTTTCATAATTTCACCCTGATGCATGATGATATTATGGACAAAGCTCCCCTTAGAAGAGGGAACCCAACAGTCCATGTAAAATGGAACGAAAGTGCAGCGATTTTATCAGGCGATGTCATGTTCGTAGAAGCCTACAAACTCATGATCCGGGTAGATGATTCGATACTAAGGAAAGTTCTGGATATATTCTCTGATACTGCTTCGGGTGTTTGTCAGGGGCAACAGGCTGATATGAATTTCGAGAAAAGGGATCATGTAAGCCTTGATGAATATATTGAAATGATCAGGCTTAAAACTGCTGTATTACTCGCAGGAAGTATGCAGATCGGAGCTTTGATTGGAGGTGCAGAAAAAGAGCAGGCTGATTTATTATATGAATTTGGCGAAAATCTGGGGCTTGCCTTTCAGCTTCAGGATGACATCCTCGATGTATATGGTGATCCTGAGAAATTCGGAAAACAGGTTGGAGGAGATATTCTCGCCGATAAAAAAACCTTTCTGCTGATCAAAGCTAGGGAGCTTGCCAAAGGCGAAAGTGCTTCTGAACTTGATATATGGCTGAATAAGCCGGATGTTTTGCCTGACAATAAGGTGAATGCCATTACCTCTGTCTATAATTCATTAGGCGTTCGTAAGCTGGCAGAAGCTGAAATGGAAAATTATGTCAGGAAAGCACTAAATGCACTGGATAAAATCACTGTTGAAAATTCAAAGAAAGAATTCCTCAGAGGATTTGCAGAGCAATTACTGATCAGAGAACATTAAAAAAGCCCTGATTTTCATCAGGGCTTTCATAAATTAATATTTCTTGTTTCTAAAAATTAAGCTTCTGCAGCATCATCAGATGCTTCTTTCTTTACAGCTGCTTTCTTAGCTGCCGGTTCTTTTTTGGCTGCAGGCTTTTTTGCTGCTGGTTTAGCAGCTACTTCTACTGCTTCATCGATTGCAGCTGCTTTTGGCGCTGCTGCTTTCTTTGCTTTTGGAGCAGCATCTTCAACTACTACCGCAGCTTCTCTTGGAAGAATAGAAACATATGATTTATTGTCATATCTCTTTCTGAAAATTACTGTACCATCAATCAGTGCAAAAAGGGTATGGTCTTTACCAATACCAACATTTCTGTCAGGATGATGCTGAGTACCGCGCTGACGCACGATAATATTTCCTGCAATTGCTGCCTGACCACCGAAGATCTTAATACCTAAACGCTTGCTATGTGATTCGCGACCGTTTCTGGAACTACCGGCTCCTTTTTTATGTGCCATGTTATTTTATAATTTATGAATTGTAAACAATTCAGGATTTTAAACTTAAACTAATTGTAATCGTTTTGATTAAGAGTTAAAAGTTATAACCTATAACTTATTACTTATAACCTATAACTTATAAAGAAATGCCAGTAATCTCAATCTTAGTGAACATCTGACGGTGTCCGTTCTTCTTTTTGTAACCTTTACGACGTTTCTTTTTGAAAACGATTACTTTTTCTCCCTTTAAATGAGACAGTATTTTAGCACTTACTTTGGCTCCTTTCAATGCATCAGCACCGATTGAGAATTTACCATTGTTTTCAGCTAATAATACATTGTCAAATTCAATACTAGCGCCTTCTTCTCCCTGTAAACGGTGTACAAAAAGATATTGGTCTTTAGCAACTTTAAATTGCTGTCCGGCTATATTTACTATTGCGTACATTATTAATATATTTTTTAAATGAGGTGCAAATATAAGAATATTTCTTTTGAAAGAAAAACTAATTCAGAATAATTAGTCCGGGGGGAAATCTCAACCGCACAATTCATTAAATACCCTACCCCTATTGAATTAAGATCCGATATCGGGTACTTCAATAATTTTAGCTTTTGTTATAGGAATATTTGAGATTAAACGGTTCTGATTGGTTAGATAAGGTTAAGACCGGCAATAATTTTATTTTGGAAATCAATACCTGTGTATTATAAGCTGGCTCAGCCCTTTCCTCCGGAGTAGTTCCGGCATGAAATCGCGTTATAATTCAAATACCCTCTGCCGGAAGCTACCTCCTCCGGCAAGGTTTATTTTACCCGGGGTTGTATTTCATCGGGTCATACAGCCCTGCGGTGTACAAAATCACTTGATCGATCAGTCGACCCCGAAGGTGGTCGTATGTTTATAGAAGCACCTTAATATCTTGATTCCCGACCCGGAAGGGGTCGTATGTGATAATTTGAAATACATGCGCCCGCCCAGGGCGGGCGGGATTTCCTTAAAAAATTTGACTATAAACATTTGACCCATTCTGGGTCATTAGAAAAAAAACAAACCTAGATTCCGCTCACCAAAATTGAATAAAGAACTGAATAGTAGCAACAAATCTTTAAATAAGCATTGCACTAGCTAATTATCAATCCTTATCCCTATCCCTCACATCCGATATCATATTACTGATCTCAGTAATCAATGATTTTGCAGCACCTGCAAGCTTTGGTTCCTTATCATAGCTGATGTCATACAGCACATGCTTACTCTTATCTTTGTACCTGAATTCAATATAATAAGTTGGAGAATTCCTGCCCTTAGTTACCTCCGGATCTCCTTTAAGTTCATCAGGAAAGTTCCAGAAACCGAGTTCTGCTGCCTTGCGGTGCAGATACAACAGATCATCCTTACGCATTTTAACTTTTGTCTTAATCAAAGAATCATCCTGATTAACGTATTGAAAATCACCTGTTTTCGAATAATACTGATTGACCAGGCTATCCCCAAGTCCATATTTAAACGTTATGGAATCAAAATCAGAAAACCGGTAAGGGGCATTCTTCACCATTATCGAATAATAATAAACCGTGTATAAAAGAAACGGGGTTATTATACAAATCGCTAAAAATATCTTTTTACCTCTATCACTCATAAATTTGACGCATTTAAAAGCATGTGCCTGTTAAAATTAAATTTCATTAATGTTTTGCTGCCTGATCTTCCAGATTATGGATCCGGTTCTCATCCGGAGCACTCAATTCTGCAGGAGGATTAAACTCTCCCTCCCATTTAGCTATTACTACAGTAGCCAGGCAATTCCCGATTACATTGACCGATGTTCTGGCCATATCCATCAGTTCATCGATACCCAATATTATAAAAATGGGCCAAACCGGCATACCAAAAGATGCTGCAGTACCCAATAAAATGACCAGGGAAGCCCTTGGAACTCCTGCAACACCCTTGCTGGTTAACATCAGGGTGAATACGATCAGTAATTGCTGACCAAAGGTCATGGGCATTCCGGCCGCCTGAGCGACAAAGATCGCGGCAAGCGACAAATATAAGGTTGTGCCATCAAGATTAAAACTGTATCCCGTTGGCATTACAAAGGCCACTATTTTTCGTGGCACACCAATACGTTCCATTGCCTCCATTGCTCTTGGAAGTGCAGCTTCGGAACTGGTGGTTGCAAAGGCAATTGAAACAGGCTCGGCAATAGCCTGCAGGAATTTTTTGATCGGAACACCCACAAAAAAAGCAATTGGTAATAAAACCCCGAGCAGGAATACCAGCAATGCTACATATAAGGTAAGAAGCAACTGGAACAGATTCACCAGAATCCCAAGTCCCATATGCCCAACAGTATAAGCTATGGCTGCACCCACGCCAATAGGAGCAAAATACATGATGATATTGGTGAATTTGAACATCACTTCCGAAAGACTCTCTGTAGCCCGGAGCATAGGCTGACGCTTATCTTCACGAACCATTGCAAGTGCAATACCAAAAATAATACTGAAAACTACGATCTGTAAAACCTGACCCTCGGCTATAGATTTGGCAATATTCTCAGGAAAAATATGAAGGATTATATCATTCAGAGTTTGGGGTGGTACCTTTTCAAGTTCTTCATGAGCCCCTGTCGGCATTGAAATCCCCATACCAGCCTTCGAAATATTGATTGCTGCAAGTCCGATAAAGAGAGCGATGGTGGTAACCACTTCAAAATAAAGAATTGACTTCCATCCCATTCTGCCCACCTGCTTCAGATCAGAATGACCCGCAATACCAAATACCAGGGTAGCAAAAAGCAAAGGGGCAATTATAGTCTTGATCATTTTTAAGAAGACCTTGCTCAATACCTGCAATTTAATTCCTATCTCTGGAAAATCATGGCCAATTTCTGCTCCGACTACCATAGAGATCAAAATCCAGGTGGTAAGTGATTTCTTCCTGAACCCGTACATAAACAATCCGGCGATGGCCAGCCACCTCGAAAACATCAGGACCAATTCAGGAACATTCAATAAGCTATAATGATCCAAAAAAGTGAGCAAGGCAGAAAATGAAATCACTATGATAGCGATAATTCCGAGATTTGAAAACTTCATAAATGCTGGTTAGTATATCGAACAAAAGTAATTAATTAGATTTACCAAGCAAATGAAAGCATAAGATGAAGCCAGAGAAACTAAGTGATCTAAAAAAAGAGTTGTCAGGACTTTCTGTGCACGAATTAACCGACATCTGCCTCCGTCTTGCTAAATACAAAAAGGAAAACAAAGAGTTACTTACCTACCTCCTTTTTGACGCTGAAAACCCGATGAAGTATGCAGAGGAGGTAAAAAATTTCCTGCTTGAGGATTTTAAAACCATGCAGAGGCATTATTATTACAGTACCAAAAGCATGCGCAAAATTATCCGCCTGATTAACCGTTATGCAAAATATACCGGATCAAAAGAGGTAGAAACTGAACTCGCACTTTGGTTTTGCATAAATTTTTTAAAATTTGCAGATCTTAAAACAAGCCATAAGCCACTACAGGGTTTACTGACAAGGCAATTTGAAAAAATTATCAAATTATTACCAAAACTGCATGAAGACCTTCAGTTTGATTATCAGAAAGAATTCGAATCTGTTGTAATTAATGCCTCTGAACAAACCCGCTGGATTAACAAAAGTCAATATTTGTAACAATTCAGCAATAGCAAAGTCAAAAAAACCTAAACTGATTACTTTTGAGCAAGGAAGCGCAATTCAAGGAAATTTTCCAGGCCAATTCTAAAAAGATCTACCATTTGTGTTATGGTTATACCGGGGATGATGAAACCGCGAACGACCTGATGCAGGAGACTTTTATGAAAGTCTGGCAAAACCTGGATAAATTCAGAAATCAGGCTTTAATATCTACCTGGATCTACCGGATTGCTGTCAATACCTGCTTATCTCATCTGAGAGTTGAAAAGCGGCAGGCAAAAGATGAGCTTACAGACACCATTATCGAAACCAGAGGAGAAGAGATCTCCGAGAAGAACGAGCAGGTTTCAACGCTTTATAAATGTATTGCTCAGCTTGAAGAAAATGAACGTATCATAATCACCATGGTACTGGATGAATTACCCTATTCCGAAATAGCAGAAATTTCGGGTATCTCAGAAGGAAATCTGAGAGTAAAAATTCATCGAATTAAACAAAAACTGACTGAATTATATAACAGACATGAAAGATTTTGAAGCACTGAAGAGTATCTGGCACGACCAGGTTGCACTGCCGAAAGTCAGTCACGAAGATGTATTGAAAAACCTGCGAAAGACCAGGAATGGTCTTGCAAGTAAACTATTAATCGAAATGATAGGCATGGGGATTGCCGCCTCGGTACTCATTTATGTTTGGATAGCGAGTCCCTTTACCATGTGGACCACCCATCTTGCAATGGTCATATTTATCTGTTGCTGCATTTATTACATCCTTGCAATGATCAGCAATTACCGCAGGATAAACTATGATAAACTTCTTGATAAGCCTGAATGCTATATTAATCACCTTAAAAAATATAAACACGACCGTTATATTTTCAATACCAGAAAGTATAAAGTGTATTCTATATTCTTTACCGCAGGTTTTATACTCTATTTTATCGAGATCTCCTTTATGACTTCCCTATGGGTCACTGTAATGGTAATTTCATTCACCTTCCTATGGATCGCCTTATGCTATTTTGTTCTGATGCGAATCTACATTAAACGCGAGGAAACAAAACTGGAAGAAATGATCCAAAATCTCGAAAGGCTGCATAAACAGTTCGAAGATACCGACCAATAATCCTAAGGCTTTTTAGCTTCCGCCTCAACTTCCTCCTTTATCTCTTTAAACTGCAGGCTATTGTTTTTTAGCGTATACTCCAATTTTCTGATCGCTGGTTTGACTTTTAATGAAGAATCCTGATCCGAATGGAATGGGAATTCACGAAACAGCCTTCCGTCTTTTACATACATAGAATCCTCTCCGCGATATCCCTCTTTTAAGGATGAATTTAAATCCGGAAAACGAATTTGCTGGCTGGATCCGCCATCCCCAAATTCATAGATATACATATTCAGATAAGAATCTTTTTCATGCCCTACCGATTGTATATACAGCTCCGGATTCCCGTCGGTATCGAGATCCATATTCCAGGCATCTGCCACCTTACCTTTTAGTTCACCTGAAACAGAGCGGTAACTTAAACGAGTGGAATCTGATCTTAAAATGAGATATCCCCCAATGGAATCTGATCCCCTGCCCCAGCTAACAATATCCAGAGTGAGTCCCGGTTTTACTTCTATTGCTTTGTGAAAACGAAAGGGTTCAGGAATCTTCTTTGCTTCCTGCTTCACAGGCATTACCTGCTTTTCCTCTTCAGCTCCGCAGGAGAACAATAAACCCGTTAAACATAGCACAGAAATAAATTTAAAACTATTCATATGAAGAGATTGCCAATAAAGGTATAATTAGAATTGTTTGCTCTTCTCAAATTTAATAAATAAATGCAGGCATTTCATATGCTTGATTAACAATATATTATATACCGATCTTATCGTATACCTGATCCGAATCACAAAAAAAAGCCTCCGTATAAGGGAGGCTTTAATATCTTATTTATCCGGTAATCAATGACTACCGTGTTCTGCAGCTGCCAGGTATCTTTCAGCTTCGAGGGCTGCCATACAGCCGGTTCCTGCCGCAGTTACAGCCTGCCGCCATAACTTATCCTGTGCATCCCCACAAGCGAATACACCCGGAATATTTGTCTTAGTACTATCAGGTTCCGTAATCAGGTATCCGGTTTCATCCATATCCAGTATTCCTTTGAATATCTCTGTGTTTGGATTATGGCCGATTGCAACAAAGAATCCCGTTACGTCTAAAACTTTAGTTTCTTTGGTCAGGTTATTTGAGACCTTTACTCCAGTAACATTTTTGCCGTCACCAAGAATTTCTTCTGTATCTGTATTGTAATGGATCTCGATATTCGGGGTATTTAAAACTCGGTTCTGCATTGCCTTGGAAGCTCTGAACTCATCCCTTCTGACCAGCATATGCACCTTCCTGCAAAGCTTGGCCAGATAGGTCGCTTCTTCTGCTGCTGTATCGCCTGCCCCTACTATCGCAACATCCTGACCCTTAAAAAAGAAGCCATCGCAAACTGCACAGGCAGAAACTCCAAAGCCATTATATTTTTGTTCGCTTTCCAGTCCGAGCCATTTAGCACTCGCCCCCGTTGCAATAATTACTGTATCAGCAGTTATAGTCTTTTCTTCATCAATGATTACTTTATGAGGAGTTGAAGAAAAATCGACTTTAGTTACATATCCAAAACGGATCTGGGTTCCGAAACGCTCAGCCTGTTTTCTGAAATCTTCCATCATCTCAGGGCCCATAACTCCATCCGGATAACCCGGGAAATTCTCAACATCAGTAGTTTGAGTGAGCTGTCCTCCGGGAACCATTCCGGTATACATTACCGGTTTCAAATCAGCACGGGCAGCATAAATAGCTGCAGTATAACCTGCGGGACCTGATCCTATGATCAGACATTGTACGTGTTCAGTTTCTTGAGACATTTCTGTAAGTAATTTATACAAAATTAAGGTTTTGATGGCGGATGGACAACATGGAAATGTCAGTTAAATCTGTTCCTTCAGAATCAGGTCTTATTTGTTAAAAAGAGAGATTACACAGTTTTAAAATTTGGGATCATAGCAGGCATCAATCTGATATATATATAAATGATAAAGCCAGAGATCACCCAAAAAACTATACAAAAATTATCATTTTATGATCAATATATCTATTTCTTAGGTGTAAAAGAACCAATGTTCTTATAATTATGAGGAATACCTGGGTTTCCGCGATTAATGTCATCAATGTTTAAGTTTAAAAATACCGGCCTGTCAGAATTTTATTTTAAGGATTTACAATCCCGCACAATTTCAAACAAATACATTATTATTCTGATCTTCCTTAGCTCAACCCTATATGCACAGAAAAAGAACGATTCCTATGAACTAAAGATCCGACCAGCAAGCTCTTTAATAAAGATTGACGGAATCATGGATGAGGCCGCATGGAAAGATGCCGATCTTGCGAATAAATTCCACCTTGTAGAGCCTATGGACACAAGTTTCGCTAAAGTAAAAACAGATGTAAAAATGGCATATGATAAAGATAATCTTTACATTATTGCCATTTGCTATCACGAACCGGGGCCCTATTTTGTTGAATCACTGAGAAGGGATTTTGCTTTTAACAAGAATGATAATTTCTTACTGTTCATGGATCCTTTTAATGATTTGAACAGCGGATATTCATTCGGGGCAAACGCTGCCGGTGCCCAATGGGACGGTTTGATCTCCGATGGGAGTATCGTGGGTCTGAGCTGGGATAATAAATGGACTTCAAGCGTTAAGAATTACCGGGATCATTGGATATTTGAGGCATCAATTCCTTTTAAATCAATACGTTACAGACCAGAAACCACAAAGTGGAGCATTAATTTTGGACGAATGGAACTCAAGACCTCTGAAAAATCAAGCTGGGCTCCTGTTCCCCGGCAGTTCGGAACAGCCACACTTGCCTATTCAGGAAATCTGGTCTGGGATCAACTACCACCTCTTCCCGGACAGAACATTTCGATTATTCCTTATACTCTTGGAGGGCTTTTCAATGATCATTCCAATAAGCCAATTATTCGCAATTACCGCAAAGGTATTGGTACAGATGCAAAAATCGCGGTTAACTCATCCTTAAACCTGGATTTGACCGTCAATCCCGATTATTCACAGGTTGAAGTTGATCGTCAGGTTGCCAACCTCGATAGGTTCGAACTTTTCTTTCCGGAACGCAGACAATACTTTCTGGAAAATGGAGATCTGTTTTCAAATTTCGGATACCAGAACACCAGACCCTTTTTTTCGAGAAGAATTGGCCTTGGCGTTCCCATTCAATATGGTGCTCGCCTGAGTGGCAAACTTAATCCAGACTTAAGGATAGGCCTGATGAACATGCAAACATCAGACTCTGGTCCGGATCAGCCATCGCAAAATTTTACAGTACTGGCAGTACAGCAAAAATTATTTGCAAGATCAAGTATCGGTGTCCTGGCTATAAACAAAGCCTCCCTTAACTTTAGTCCTGAAAATGCCAATAAAGGAGTATCCCGATACAACCGGGTCGCAGGACTGGAATATAATCTGGCCTCCGCAAATAACACCTGGACAGGCAAAATGCTGGCTATGAAATCATTCAGCCCTGATAAAAAAGGAAACGGAATGATGCAGGCTGCTAACCTGCAGTATGTCAGCCGGCATTGGAATATAAACTGGCAGCATGAAATTGTAGGTGAAAATTACAATGCAGAGGTGGGTTATGTTCCCCGCCGTTCTTATATCAATTTAAGTCCGCATGCCGGGTATCTTTTCCTTCCCAAAAAAGGTCCTTTTGTGAGTCATGGTCCCAGACTCTCTAATTCATTCTTTTATAATGAGTCATTTAAAAGTACAGATCATAGTAATTCTTTGGCCTACAATCTCAATTACAGAAACCGGGCGACAATAACCGCCAGATTAACAAATGATTACGTCAAACTTCTACGGCCATTTGATCCTACAAACCGCAACGGAGATACACTGTCAGTTGGATCTGAACATCGATGGAACTCTTTCAGCGCAGGCTTTGTATCCAGACCTCAAAGCCTGTATACCATTTCATTATCAGGCCGGTACGGCGGATATTATCAGCAGGGAACATTATTGAACGTGACCAGCGAATTTGGCTATCGCTTCCAGCCTTATGTAAGCATAGCCCTGAGTTCAAGTTATAACGATATCCATCTGCCAAAACCATGGAGTAATACGCAATTCTGGCTTGTCGGTCCCCGCTTAGATGTAACCATGAGCAATAAGCTGTATTTTACAGGTTTTGTGCAATACAATGAACAAAGTGAGAACATAAACGTAAACACCCGTCTTCAATGGCGTTATAAGCCCGCATCTGATCTGTTTATAGTTTATACAGACAACTACCTGCCGGCTCCATTTTCGGTTAAGAACAGATTCCTGGTGTTGAAACTAACTTATTGGTGGAACATTTAATTAATTATCCCACCATATTCTAATCTCTGATATATTATTCTGCACTAATCATGCATTGTTAATATATTACACCCTCAAACTGTCTTAAACTTATGTTTCAATTTCTGAATTCCGGGGATAAAAAAAACGTCGCTCTTCTCTATGTCAAATATTTTAAAATAGGGACTTTTTCGGTCTTCATCATCCTTCTTCTCAGCATTCTGAATATAAATGCGTTCGCCCAAAAGATAAACGCCAAATACGAACTGAATATCAAACCGGCAACCTCTGAAATAAAAATTGACGGGGATGTGAATGAGCAGGCATGGAATGATGCTGAACTGGCGAGTAATTTCTTTATGGTACAACCCATGGACACGAGTTTTGCAAAGCTCAGGACCGATGTAAAAATGACCTATGACAAGGACCATCTCTACATTATTGCTATTTGTTATCATGAACCTGGACCCTATTTTGTAGAATCATTACGCAGGGATTTTGCATTCGGTAAGAACGACAATTTCCTGATATTCATGGACCCATTCAATGACCTGACCAATGGATTTTCGTTCGGAACCAACGCTGCCGGCGCTCAATGGGATGGTATTATGTATGATGGCAGCAAAGTAGACCTGAGCTGGGATAATAAATGGACTTCTGCAGTAAAAAATTACCCCGACCGCTATGTTTTTGAAGCTGCCATACCATTCAAATCCATCCGTTATAAGCAGGGAATCACCCGCTGGGGAATCAATTTCAGTCGCATGGACCTTAAATCGAGCGAAAAATCAAGCTGGACCCCCATTCCAAGACAGTTTGCAACCGCTTCACTTGGTTATACCGGATCATTGGTCTGGGATCAGCCACCTCCGGTACCGGGACAGAATATTTCGGTGATCCCCTATGTACTGGGAGGAATTTCCAATAATCACCTTACTTCCCCTATTCACCGGGATGATCGTGGTGAGATTGGTGGAGATATTAAAATAGCAATCAATTCTTCGCTTAACCTGGACCTGACTGTAAACCCTGATTACTCGCAGGTGGAAGTCGACAGGCAGGTTCCCAACCTCGACCGTTTCGAACTTTTCTTTCCAGAAAGAAGACAATATTTTCTTGAAAACGGAGACCTTTTTGCCAACTTCGGCTATCAGAATATTCGCCCCTTTTTCTCCAGACGCATTGGTTTAGGTGTACCGATTCAGTATGGTGCCCGCCTCAGCGGGAAATTAAATAAAGACCTGAGAATCAGTGTAATGAATATGCAGACCGAAAATACTGGTGCAAGTGACCCGGCTCAGAATTTCGGGGTGATTGCATTACAGAGAAAGGTGTTTGCAAGATCCAGCATCAGTGCCATTGTGATCAATAAGCAGTCCCTGAATTATAGTGCAGCCAATGCAGCCGCAGGAGTTTCAAGATACAACAGGGTGGCAGGATTAGAGTACAATCTTGCCTCGGCCAATAACACCTGGACAGGCAAGGCAGTGAGCATGAAATCCTTCAGTCCAAATAAACGCGGCAAGGATATGATGCAGGCTGCTAATCTTCGTTACTGGACCGGAAACTGGGATCTGAACTGGCAGCACGAATATGTTGGGCTTAATTATAATGCCGAAGTCGGTTATGTTCCCAGACGAGGATATGTGCATCTGAATCCATCAGCCTCCTATCTCTTCTTCCCGAAAGGGGGCAAACTTGTTAGCCACGGACCAAAGTTCTTCAGCAGTAATTACCTTAACGAATCATTTAAGCCGACTGATAACACCAATTATGTTGCATATAGTCTGAATTTCAGAACAAGAGCGACCTTTACAGCCTGGACTGCTCATGATTATGTGAAACTTTTACAGCCATTTGATCCTACCAATGCCGGAATTGCTACTCTACCTACCGGAAGCGAACATAGCTGGAACTCATTTGGTACAGAATTCGTTTCCCGGCCGCAGAGCCTTTATACCTTCTCATTTTCAACACGCTATGGCGGCTATTATGCTGATGGAACCCGTTTGAATGTCACTACGGAGTTTGGATACCGTTTCCAGCCTTATGTCAGTTTTGCTCTAAGTTCTAGTTATAATGATATTAAGCTGCCTAATCCCTGGAATAACCGCAAATTCTGGCTGGTTGGCCCTCGTCTGGATGTAACCATGACCAATAAACTCTTTTTCACAGGATTTGTTCAATACAATGAGCAAAGTGATAATATCAATGTAAATACCCGTGTACAATGGCGTTATAAGCCCGCCTCCGACATCTTTATCGTGTATACCGATAATTATATTCCCACACCATTTTCTGTCAAAAACAGGTTCCTGGTGTTGAAAATGACGTATTGGTGGAACATTTGATTAATTGATAATTGAAAGTTGACAATTGACAGTGGAGAATTGAGAGTGGAGACCCGATAGCTATCGGGTGGAGAGTTGATAATTGCAAATGAGTATAAATATGACTAAGATACGTCCTGCGTCTGGATGACACCGTTATAAATTGATAATTGCCTACTTCCATTGACCCGGAAATCAATAATCTCCACCAAAAAGATAAATTTCATCTTCAGTAGTCATAAAACTTACAACTTATAACTTAAAACCTATAACTCCAACAGTCTGATAAAATTCCCTCCCAATATCTTCTTCACATCTTTACCGGAATACCCCCTTTGCAGCAAAGCTTCTGTAATCAGCGGGTATTTGGAAACGTCATCCAGGCCTTTGGGATAAGATTCTGCGCCATCATAATCAGCACCCAAACCAACATGATCTGCCCCAACAAGCTTGACCATATGATCGATATGATCAATAAGCAATGACAATGGAGCACGCATATCCTCAATTTCCTGACGGTATTTAGTATTGATCTCTTCTGATGCTCTGGCCCGGCTATTATATTTCGCTGTCAGTGAGCTCAGTTCAGCTTTATGTCTGTCATTGAACTGCTTTTGCTTGCCGGTATAAGTACTATCCAGAAAGCCGGTATAAAAGTTCACAAAAACCACCCCTCCCGTGTTAGCAATGGCCCTGATTTGATCATCCTTCAAATTACGCTGATGCGCATTAAACACATAAGCAGAACTATGTGAGGCCATTACAGGCTTTGTGGAAGCCTTAATTGCATCGTAAAAAGTAGTCTCCCCCACATGCGAAAGATCTACAATCACACCCAGTTCATTCATGCGTTTGATTATCTGTTTTCCCAGATCACTGAGTCCTATTTGCTTTAAGCTATCCTTTTTAAAAGTTTCTTCATAGGCCGAACTCGACCATGGGGTACTGTTATTCCAGGTCAGGGTCATATAAGTCATACCGCGCTTTGCGAGCGCTTCCAGGTTTTCGATCTTGTTCTCAATCATATGTCCGCCCTCTACACCAAACAAAGCAGCCATTTTCCCTTGTTTAACTGCCGATTTTAATTCTGAAGCAGTTCTTACCTTAACGATCTTATCCGGGTGATGTCTGATCAGTGCATCCAGCGAATCAATCTGCCGGTTCGCCATTGCAAATCCTCCTGTATAATCACTCCAGACCGAAAAAACCTGTACATCCAATCCACCTTCTTTAGCACGTACCAGATCAAAATTTCCACTCTTCTGTCGGACTCCAACATCAATACCTGATTTGATCTGATCGGATAATATATCCCCATGGGTATCTACTACAATGGCCTTTCTATGGAGTTTTGCTCCGGTCTGGGCACTCGCACCAAGCGCCGATAATAAAAATATGCTTAGAAATAAATGCTTCATCTGGTTTATTTAGGTCTGTAAAATGCCTGCGTTAAAGGACTTCTCAATTGGGGACTGATTCGCTGCTTCAATTCCCATCGAAATCACCTTGCGGGTCTCAAGCGGGTCTATAATCCCATCGACCCATAAACGTGATGCAGCATAATATGGTGTGGTTTGCGCATCATAACGGTCTTTGATCTCATTTAACAATTCATCCTCTTTTTCCTGTGTAATTACCTCTCCTTTTGCTTTTAAAGAAGCTTCCTGAATCTGAAGCAATACTTTAGCCGCCTGCTGACCACCCATTACAGCGATCTTTGCAGAAGGCCATGCATAGATCAAACGCGGATCATAAGCTTTACCACACATTGCATAATTGCCTGCTCCATAGGAGTTTCCAATCACTATTGTAAACTTCGGAACAACTGAATTGGCAACTACGTTCACCATTTTTGCACCGTCTTTAATGATACCACCCTGCTCCGACCGACTCCCTACCATAAAGCCGGTCACATCCTGCAAAAACACCAGGGGAATCTTCTTCTGGTTGCAATTCATGATAAAGCGGGCAGATTTATCAGCAGAATCAGAGTAAATCACACCGCCAAACTGCATTTCACCTTTTTTGCTCTTCACCACCTTGCGCTGATTGGCTACAATACCGACTGCCCAGCCATCTATCCGTCCTAATCCGCAAATAATACTCTGTCCGTATAAAGCTTTATATTCTTCAAATTCAGAATTGTCGAGCAGACGAAGAATGATCTCCCGCATATCATAAGGATTTTCCCTGCTCTCTGGCAGCAATCCGTAGATCTCCTCTTCATTCAGTTTAGGTGCAGCAGGCTTAATCCGGTCAAATCCTGCGTTCTGCGGACTCCCAAGCATGCTCATCACCTTACGGATTGAATCCAGACAAGCCGCATCATTGGGGTGTTTATAATCGGTCACCCCGGATATTTCACAATGCGTACTCGCACCACCCAGGGTTTCATTATCAATATCTTCTCCGATGGCTGATTTAACGAGATAACTCCCTGCCAAAAATACCGAACCTGTACCTTCCACGATCATTGCTTCGTCACTCATGATTGGCAAATATGCCCCTCCGGCAACACAGGATCCCATTATTGCAGAAATCTGAACTATACCCATGCCGCTCATAATCGCATTATTGCGAAAAATCCTTCCGAAATGCTCTTTATCCGGAAATATCTCATCCTGCATTGGTAAAAACACGCCTGCCGAATCTACAAGATAGATCACCGGCAAACGGTTCTCCATCGCAATCTCCTGAGCCCTGAGATTCTTCTTAGCCGTCATTGGAAACCAGGCGCCAGCTTTTACTGTTGCATCATTCGCGACAATCATGCACTGCCTGCCCGAAACATAACCTATGCCCGTAACCACACCTGCTGAAGGGCATCCACCAACATCCTGATACATATCTTCGGCGGCAAAAGCCCCAATTTCCAGCCACTGGCTATCCGGATCGAGTAAATAACTGATCCGCTCACGCGCCAGCATCTTTCCCTTCTCCTTCTGCTTAGCAGCGGCCTTCTCACCTCCTCCAGCATAAATTTTCTTTAGCCGGGTTTTTACCTCATAGACCAGCTGCTTATTGCTGTCCTCATTTTTATTAAATTCAAGATTCATAATCGCATTTAAGTCTTAAAATTGAATAGCCAAACTCTTCAGTCCTGATAAATAGCAATGCTCCCGTTTCCTCCCGTCAGCAATACCAGATTGCCTGATTTTGCCTTTCTTACAGTATGAAAACCCTGATCAGAAAGTCGCATCCAGCTTTTACCTCCATCTATAGAACGGTCAGTACCCTTTGGTCCGCATGCAAGTAATTCATTTTTTGATAAATATTCTATAGCCGAACGATAGCCAAATAAGGTAACCTGAGGCTTTGTCCAGGTCCGACCCCCATTTTTTGTAAGAACCAAATTGTTCAGTCTGGAAGTATCCGAAAGAAAATCACCTCCCGCAGCGACTCCTGCTTTATTCTTATAAAATGCGATGGAAAATGGCCCGGTACTATTTTTACCCTGAATAATCGGCAATTTTGTAGCTTCCCAGTTCAATCCATAATCATTCGATCTGAACATTCTTGATTGTAGGCCACCCGTTGCAATCCAGACCCTGCCTCCCTTTCCTGTGCGAATGTTTGTCCCGCTCGCCGCGAAACTCGCTTCTCCGGCTACAAGAGGTATTTTGTTCTGCACACTGATGTTCTGCCAACTCATTCCTCCGTCGCTTGTTTCCAATAAGACCATCTTTCCATTAATCGGATCACCATAAATAATCCCTTTTTCAGTATCCCAGAAATCCATACCATCCAGAAAGATATCCTTAGATTCGTTTCGGTAGGCTTCCTTCCAGCTTTGGCCGCCATCTATTGTTAACAGGATCACAGCAGGTGTGCCGGCACTGACCATAATAGCTTTAGAGGCCGAAAAACCCTCAATATCCCTGAAATCGAGGTTTTCATAGCCTTGTACCTGCTTCCAGCTCCAGTTTTTGCCTCCATCTTTACTGACTGCAGTCCAGCCTTTACTGCCACTTATCCAGGCTATGGAATCGTTGACAACAGACAATCCCCGGAGACTCGTATCCTTGCCTTTCTGTAAAAGTTGTATAGATTGGGCACTCAATCCGGAAATGGAAAGAATGAAAATAAAAATCAAACTAATGCAATACCTCATTCCAACCGGGTCCAGGTTTCAGTCCGGCCAAGCAATGAAAAGCCCACAAAACCGCGTACATTGATCTTATTCTTACCGTCTGCAGTGATTTTGCAACTATAAGTTTTGCCTGTTTTGGGATCGTAAATAGTGCCCCCCTCCCAGATTCCTTCTTTGTAGATAAAATCTTTAAGAAAAACCAGACCCAGAATTGGCCGTTTATTCAATTCATTATGCGGATTTTCTTTATCCAGTTTAGGTTTCCCATTGGCATCCAAAGGCTCTTTAAGCCAGGCCAGCTTGCCAAAGAATTTGTTTCCGCTCGGGTAAATATGAATATGTGCCTCTCCTGTCGCATTAAGCCATTTCCCAAGGATCAGATCTTTATTTTGCGAAAAGCCATTCATGCTGCAAAAAAGCAGCAGAACGATAATAAGATGTTTGTACATGGTTAGCTAATTGATTATCTATAAAAATATGGATAATTTCAAATTATCGGGGTAATGGGGGGAATAAAAATCATTAGGAAATTAGGATTGGTAGGATTAAGGTGATTCTTAGGATTAGGATAATACTCAAGATTACCTGTTATGCAATGAACCCCAATCCCGGCTTTCTGCTTAATGCTTTAAGCTTTCTTCTTTAAGCTTCCTTCTATTCCCCTTTAGAGGAGGCTGGGTGGAGGCCGGTATGGACTATGATGTTAGGATTAAGGTGATTAGTAGGATTAGGATAGTGCTTAAGATTACCTATTATGCAATGTACCCCAATCCCAGCTTTCTGCTTTAAGTTTTCTGCTTTAAGCTTCCTTCTATTCCCCTTTAGAGGAGGCTGGGTGGAGGCCGGTATGGACTATGATGTTAGGATTAAGGTGATTAGTAGGATTAGGATAGTGCTTAAGATTACCTATTATGCAATGAACCCCAATCCCGGCTTTCTGCTTTAAGCTTTCTGCTTTAAGCTTTCTTCAACCCATTTCCTCGCATTCACAAAAGCCTCCAGCCATGGAGAAACTTCATCTTTTTGAGCTCTTTCAGGATAATTCGCCCAGTTCCATGGAAAGATTGAACGCTCAATATGCGGCATCATCACCAAATGTCTTCCTGTTGCATCGCACATCATCGCGGTATTGAAATCAGAACCATTCGGATTTGCAGGATAGCTTTCATAGCCGTATTTAGCGACAATATTATACATCTCTTCGGCATAAGGCAAATTGAATTTACCCTCTCCATGCGAGATCCATACACCCAAAGTAGCGCCTTCTAATGTAGAAAGCATCACCGAATTGTTTTTCTGGATTTTTACGGATGTAAAGCCACTTTCATGCTTATGCGAGGTATTATGATGCAGTTTTCCATGAACTTCATGATCCGGATTGATCAGTTCCAGCTCCATAAAAAGCTGGCAGCCATTACAAATACCCACTGAGAGGGTATCCTCACGCTTAAAAAAGTTCTTCAGTACTGTATTAGCTTTCTCATTGTACAAAAACGCACCGGCCCAGCCCTTTGCCGAACCCAAAACATCCGAATTAGAGAATCCTCCTACAGCTCCTATAAACTGTATATCCTCCAAATTTTCCCTTCCCGAGATCAGATCGGTCATGTGGATATCTTTCACATCAAAACCGGCCAGATACATCGCATTTGCCATTTCGCGTTCAGAATTACTTCCTTTCTCACGAATGATCGCTGCTTTTGGTCTGGAGGCCCCTTTGGCAATGACTGGTAATTTTCCATCAAAATTTGCCTGGAAATTGAATTGTAAAGGCTGATTTTTATAATTGGTATAACGCTCCTGCGCCATTCCGTTCTTCGATTGCTTTGAATCTAAAAGGAATGAAGTTTTGTACCAGATATCTCTCGTTTCAGACACATTGAATCTGAACGAATCGCTGTTATTCTTAATGCTGATTGAATTGCCTTCTGCAACAGTTCCTATTTTAAAGATCTCAATCCCATTCTGGGCAAATATAGCTTCTACAGATTCATCAGCCTGAAAAACTACTGCAATGTTCTCATTAAAGAATGCTTTTACGGTATCCTGTTCATCTAATGAACTCAGATCATATTCAGCACCCAAATTCACCTCTGCAAAACTTAATTCCAGTAAAGTTGTGATCAAACCACCGCTGCCAACATCATGACCGGCATTGATATTACGATCTTTGATCAGATCCTGCAATACATTAAAAGCCTTTTTGAAATAAGCTGAGTCTTTAATTGTCGGGACTTCTGTGCCAACCTTATTTAAGATCTGAGCAAAAGAAGAACCACCAAGCTTGAATGTATCCTGAGATAAATTAAGGTAATAAATATGCCCGCCATTACGCTTCAGAACAGGCTCAACAACTTTGGTGATGTTAGAGCAATTACCGGCTGCCGAAATAATAACAGTACCCGGGGCAATCACCTCATCATTAGGGTATTTCTGTTTCATTGACAGCGAGTCTTTCCCTGTAGGGATATTGATTCCCAGCTCAATAGCAAAGTCGGAACAGGCTTTAACAGCTTCGTATAAACGGGCATCCTCACCTTCATTCTTACAAGCCCACATCCAGTTTGCTGAAAGGGAAACCGAAGCTAAACCATCTTTCAATGGTGCCCAGACCAAATTGGAGAGCGCCTCTCCGATAGCTGTCCGCGAACCCGCTCCCGGATCAATCAATGCGGATACAGGTGAATGCCCGATGGAAGTCGCAATACCCTCCTTTCCTTTAAAATCAAGAGCCATTACTCCTGCATTGTTTAATGGCAATTGCAGCGGACCAACACATTGTTGTTTAGCCACTCTACCACCAACGCAGCGGTCGACTTTATTAGTCAGCCAATCCTTACAGGCCACTGCTTCCAATTGCAATACCTGATTCAGGTAAGATGGAATTTCAGAAGTAGTATAAGTCAGATCAGCATAATTCCGCTGAATCGTTTTATCAGCCATGATGGTTTTGGGAGAACTTCCAAAGAAATCTTCCAGAGCATAATCCATTGGCTTTAAACCAGTTGATTTCGACTCGAAGGTAAAACGATGATCATTGGTTACATCTCCCACCTCATACATTGGAGAACGCTCACGGTCAGCAATACGTTTTAAGGTAGCTATATCTTTCTGGCCGATAACCAGACCCATGCGTTCCTGTGATTCGTTACCAATAATTTCTTTTGCTGATAAGGTAGGATCGCCAACAGGCAATTTGTCCAGATCAATTAGTCCGCCTGTAGCTTCTACCAGTTCAGAAAGACAATTTAAATGCCCCCCTGCCCCATGATCATGAATTGAAACGATCGGGTTATGATCGCTTTCCACCAGTGCACGGATCGCATTTGCTGCACGCTTCTGCATTTCAGGATTAGAACGCTGAATAGCATTCAACTCAATTCCTGAACCAAAAGCACCGGTATCTGCAGAAGAAACCGCAGCACCACCCATTCCAATACGGTAATTCTCTCCGCCAAGAATTACAATTTTATCCCCTGCCTTCGGAATATGCTTTATCGCCTGATCCAGTTTGCCATATCCCACACCGCCTGCCTGCATAATAACCTTATCATAGCCGGTTTTACGGCCACTTTCTTCATGCTCAAAAGTCAGAACAGAACCAGCAATTAAAGGCTGACCGAATTTATTTCCAAAATCGGAAGCCCCATTTGAGGCTTTGATCAGGATATCCATCGGGGTTTGGTAGAGCCATGGGCGTTCGGGCATTGCATTCTCCCACTGACGGTTGTTTGGAGCGTTCTCATCCTGATGCCCCCGATTTCCATCGGGGTGACTAGAGCGCTGGTAATCAGCATATTCCTGCTCCAAACGGGAGTAGGCAGTCATGTAGACAGCGGTTCCAGCGAGCGGCAATGAACCTTGTCCACCGGCCAGCCGGTCGCGGATCTCCCCTCCCGAACCGGTTGCTGCCCCGTTAAAAGGTTCAACTGTTGTCGGGAAATTATGTGTTTCGGCTTTTAGGGAAAGAACAGAATCAAATTCTTTTTCTTCGTAGAAATCAGCTTTATCAGCCGTTTTAGGCGCAAACTGCACTAGTTTCGGACCTTTTACAAAGGCCACGTTATCTTTATAGGCCGAAACGATATCATTGGGATTCGTTTCAGAGGTTTTACGGATCAGTTTAAATAGTGAAGTCGGTTTTTCTTCCCCATCAATCACAAAGGTCCCGTTGAAAATCTTATGACGGCAATGTTCTGAATTGGCCTGTGAGAATGCGAAAATCTCAGAATCAGTTAACTTTCTCTCCAGTTTGACAGCTAAATTATTCAAATAATCAACTTCCTCAGCACTTAAAGCCAGTCCTTCGGATTGATTATAAGCCGCTATATCACTGATATCCAGAATTGGCTCAGGCTTGATATGAATCGTATAGATCTCCTGATTCAGCTCAGTATATTTCTGAGAAAGCATCGGATCGAAGGCATTAAAATCAGCCGGAACCTTTTCAAATTCCTCGATTCGTATAATACCTGAAATACCCATGTTTTGTGTGATCTCTACCGCATTGGTACTCCAGGGGGTGATCATCGCAGCCCGCGGACCAACATGATAGCCAGGCATCACCATCTGATCTGATTTATGTGCTTCCCCAAAGAGCCAGTTTAGTTTCTTTATATCTTCCTGAGCGATCTCAGCAGGTGTTTGAACAGCAAAAACTTTGTTTAGTGGGGAGACAAAAAAATGGATCATTGAACGTTTTCTTTGGGTGCCTGTATTAGAATTGCAAAGTTAATTTTTTTATGGGAATTTGGACATGGGAATGTGATTATGATTTGATAAACCGGTAAATTATACCCGTATTTCCTGCTCCTCAAGAGTGCAGGAAAAAATTAGAACCTGTAACAGATATTTAGCATATTTAAACAAGCCAATTCCATTATCTGAGTTCATGCATATCCGAAAAACGAATTAACAAATGATTCAAATTGTATACCAGGGCTTATTTTTCAAAGACAGCAGACCATCCAACCCTAAAAAATGAAAACAGCATATAAAATTCCCTTACTTCTTGCAGTATTGATCTG
This sequence comes from Pedobacter sp., assembly GCA_036676565.1. Classification (GTDB taxonomy): domain Bacteria; phylum Bacteroidota; class Bacteroidia; order Sphingobacteriales; family Sphingobacteriaceae; genus Daejeonella. The sequence goes on along the minus strand of JAKFCP010000004.1, from coordinate 12,433 downwards.
CTATGCAATCACTGGCTTTAGCCAGGTTATTGGGAAAGTAGAAATTGCGAACGAAAAGCTCAGGCAATTTCAAAACATCAGGGATTTCTGCATTTCAAGGAACAATGATGAAATCTATTTTACGCTGCAAAGCCCTTTCCAGGAGATTTCACAAATCCTGTCTATGAAAAAGCTCAATGGAAAATGGTCGGACCCGATATTAATGCCATTCTCTGATAAATTCTCTGATATGGAGCCATTTTTCTCGCCAGACCTAACCAAACTATATTTTGCTTCAAACAGGCCTCTGAACGATACTGCACAAACTGCCAAAGATTATGATATCTGGTATATCAAAAGAGAAAACAAAAACAGTCCATGGTCTGCCCCGATCAATATGGGCAAGCCGGTAAATTCCAAAAATGACGAATTCTATCCCTCAGTTGCAGCAAATAATAATTTGTATTTTACATCCGATGCTCCGGGTGGAATCGGTAAAGACGATATTTATTTTTGCGAATACCGCAGTGGTGCTTATCAGGAAGCTAAACTATTAGCTTCCGAAATCAATAGTAGCGGCTACGAATTCAACGCCTTCATCTCCAAAAATGAAGATTTCCTGATTTACACAAAGTACAATAGCGAAGGAGGCCTGGGTAGCGGCGATTTGTACATTTCCAAAAAAGACAAAGACAATCGATGGAGCAAAGCAGAAAACATGGGCAATACCATCAACACAAAATTCATGGAATACTGTCCTTTCTATGATGAAATTAATGAAACATTATACTTTACCAGCAAAAGGAATAGCATTCAGCCTAAAAAATTTGAAAGTGTGGCAAAGCTCAATCAATATCTTGAGGAGAGTGAGAATGGGAATAGCAGGGTTTATAAGGTGAAGGTGAGGCTTAAGGGAAAGAATGACTAAGGCTAGAACCGAATTAAGAAATAAGGACAAAAAGGAGAACCTGGGACACTGAAACGGCAATAAGTCCCATTTGTCCTTATAGTCCTTAGAGATTAATAAACTAACCACAGGCTCCTCTAAGCTAATTTACCCGCCCAGGCTCCATCCCATTAATCAATGAAACCGGTGTGGGCAAAGCGATTTTTCTCTGGAAAGTATATGGCAAATACGCGCCAGAGGCTATCGTTATTCGTTGCCTGTTGTCAATTTAATGAGAATTAAATTTTTCATTTTAGCCTGGGATATCTTACTGATAATGAGCAAATTTAATTTAACGTGAACTTGACATAAAATCTGAAAACCACATGCCTGCCGGCAGGCCGGGGAACATAGCATTTTATAGTAGCCTTAGTTCAACAGTTCAAAAATATGCTGACTAATGACAACAAACACTTTTAGAATAACAATACATATGGTCTCAAGTCTTGATGGCTTTATTGCCAAAAAAGACAATAGCGTTTCCTGGTTTGAAGTATCAGACAATTACGAGAAAGGAGTTATTGATCCAAATCCTGAAGAATTTTTAAAAACCATAGACTGCTATGTCATGGGAGCGCGGACTTATGAACATGCCCTGGAGCTTTCTAAGTCTTATGGTTGGGCTTACGGCGACAAACCAACAATTGTGTTAAGCAACAAACAATTATCATCTGAAAGGCAGAATATCGGATTTTATAAGGGCGACCTGAATAAACTTGTAAAAGAACGGCTCATACCGAACTATAACAATGTTTGGGTTGTTGGGGGTGCGATGATTACCAAAGAATTCATTCGGTTGAAGTTAGCAGACGAAATAAGATTATCCATTTTGCCAATCATTTTAGGTGAAGGAATGCCATTTTTTGACCATATAGAACAAGAACAAGCCTTGCATTTGAAAGACGTAACAGCTTACCAAAATGGAATGGTTGAACTCTGTTACGAAATAAAAAAAGTATAGAACAACTAAGGACTAACAGCCTAAAATCAATCATCCCTAACGATTCAAATACCCTAGCCTCACCAAATCATTTCTTCCGGAAATTGTTCTCAAATAACCATCACTCAGCAGATAATACCTGTTTGCGACATCCAGAACACTATGATAATCATGGTCGGTCAGGATAATCCCTTTGGATTTTGAATGAGATCTAATCAGTTCTGTGACCGCTTGTACAATAATTGGAGAAATACCATTGAAAGGCTCATCAAGCAATACAAACCTAGAAGGCAGGTTCAGTAAGAGTTTAATCTCCAGATAACGAAGTTCCCCTCCTGAGAGTGAATTTACCTTAGTGCTCAGAAAGGGAGTCAGGATAACATCATTCAAAAAACTATCCACATTCTTACTATTTAAAGTAAGGTTTACAAGCTGCAGAACCGTCAGATTATTGGGTAAAAAGCTGTCCTGCGATAAATAAGAAATTTCCTTTATCAGCTGAGACTGGCTTAACAACACCTTATCATTCACCCTGACGAATTTATTATCTGCCTTCTCAATACCAAACACGATCTTCATCAGAGTTGATTTACCGGTCCCGTTTCTGCCAAACAGCCCCACAATATCACCGGTGACGCATTTTAAATATACATCGCTTAAGATTACCCGCTCAGAATACCTTTTAGCAAGACTATCGACTTCTAAAACATCAGGCACGATCATAGAGAATGAAGAATGATCCAATCAAAACATTCAGGAGAATTGAGAAAATTACCAGAGCAGATTTAGTGATACCCATATTCTGATAATAGACGTATTCATTTTTGCGGGTTTGCTCTTTATAATAAAGGCTTAAAATCCAGCTGCCTGTCATAAATGCTATCCCGAAACCCAGCTTCCCTCCTATAAGTGCAACCAGCGCGGCAAATGTAATGCTTAAACTTAGCGTGCTTTTGTAGAATACAGAAAATAGCTTCAGTTTGCGCATTTATTTATGTTGATATTACTAAAATAAGGATTTCCAGTCATGTTGAGACTATGATATAGGATGAGATTGAATAAAGAATGTTTAGCTGAAGTTTAACCGGATGTATTGCAATTTCTAATATTTTATTTCCAGGTTGAATAATTTGCTGATATTATGGATATTTAATCAGGGACGAATAAGATCTTCATAGATATTCATAAGGCAGAATGAATTAATTAAAGCTTTCGAATGAGAAAACTAATCGCAGGAATCAATATGACACTCGATGGATTTTGCGACCATACCGCAATTGATCCGGATGAGGAAATACATCAGCATTACGCTGAGCTATTAGATAAAGCAGGTCTGATACTGTATGGAAGAATCACCTACCAGCTCATGCAATTCTGGCAGAACCTGCTAAAAAATCCTTCCGGTGAAAAATCAATGGACGACTTTGCCATCGCTATAGATAAAATTCCAAAAATTGTCTTTTCGAATACGCTGGAGAATACAGAATGGGATACCGCTCAACTGTCTGACAAATCTCTTGAAGAAAAGGTTTTAGAGCTAAAGCAATCCTATGATGGAGGGGATATTTTAGTTGGCTGCCGGAGTCTGATCATACAACTTATGAACCTAAATTTGATTGATGAATTTCAACTTTGTATTCATCCGGTGATCGTGGGTGGCGGTTTACCCCTATTTGAAAATATACAGAACAGAACTCTTCTTAGACTGTTAAAGACAAAAGCTTTTAGCTCGGGTGCAGTATTACATTATTATGAGCCGGTAAAGAGTTAATCTTGGAAAACCGGACAAACTATCTGAATGAAATCCGATCACAGCAAACCATTACTGATAGTTTTTAAATGACCTAATTAGTATAGAATGACCACTTTAAAGACCTGTCCAGAAGGACATAAGTTCTATAAGAGTAGTGACTGTCCAAGCTGCCCAATTTGTGAGGAAGAAAGAAAACCTAAAGACAGCTTTTTAGCCTTGCTGGTAGCACCAGCAAGACGGGCTTTGGAGAACGAAGGAATTACAAGTTTAGAGAAACTATCCACTTATAGCGAAAAGGAGATTTTATCGCTTCACGGAATGGGTAAAAGTAGCTTGCCTAAAATAAATGATGTGTTAACCAAGGCAGGGCTTGCATTCAAAATGATATAATCACATCTTTGCGGGATATGATTAATCAGGAAAATCCACAAACGCTTTTTATTTCTTTTACTCCCAATTTTATTCCAAATCTTATATATTTGCACTCCCATCATAGAAAATGGCTGATTTAATAGCTTTGAAATATGAATGGTGAAAAGCTTGTAAAAGCATTGCCCGGATGGCGAAATTGGTAAACGTTGCGGTCTCAGAAGCCGTTGGAGTTATATCCTTGAGAGTTCGAGTCTCTCTTCGGGCACGAGTAAATGTGTTATCAGTTATCAGTTGTCAGTTATCTGTTATCAGTAAATCACTCCTGAGAACAAACATCTGGTAACAGGTAACTGACAACGATAAAAATGCCCAGGTGGCGAAATTGGTAGACGCACCACTTTGAGGGGGTGGCGCCCTAACGGGTGTGGCAGTTCGAATCTGCTCCTGGGCACAATAAAGAATGTTATCTGTTGTCAGTTGGCTGTTACCTGGCTACCGAAGGGGACGGTATCTCTCAGTACAATCTTGCTTCATCCGCAGCCTGTCATCCTGAACGGAGTGAAGGAGCTTAGCTCTATTGAGTCAAAAATTAATCTATAATCGCGAAGTTCCCTCAGCTGCTGAAGGGCAGCTTTCGGGATGACAACGCATCCTGATAACAGGTAACTGATAACAGATAACATCTAAGCCACGAGGCGAAAACGAATTTCCTTAATGAAGAGGATGTGAATTCGTGTCTACTATAGTTCCAATTCCAGTCCATCATATGCCAGAAAAACCCCTTCCGGCAGTTCTTTAGACACTTCACGGTGAGTTCCCATGTTATGGCTGATGTGGGTGATATAGGTTTTTTTTGCTCCAATCTCGACTGCGAGTTGCAGGGCTTCATCAAGAGTGAAATGTGAAATATGCTTTGTTTTCTGCAAGGCATTGATTACCAGCAGTTCTGAACCTTTGATCTTTAGTTTTTCCTCTTCTGAAATCGAATTCGCATCAGTGATATAGGTAAAGCCTCCTACCCTGAAACCGAAAACAGGTAATTTGAAATGCATCACAGAAATGGGCATCACAGAGATTCCGGAAACATCAAAAGTCTGGTTTTCCTCAATATTGTTCAGTTTTAAACGGGGTATACCGGGGTAATTATTTCCTGAGAAAATATAATGAAACTCCTTCCTCAATGCCTCCTGAACCCTGATATGGGCATAAATATCAATTTCAGACTGCTGTTTATGATTGAAGGCACGTACATCATCCAGCCCGGCGACATGATCTTTGTGTTCATGGGTAAACAGAATTGCATCCAGATGCTTCACCCCAGCCCTGAGCATTTGGTAGCGGAAATCAGGCCCTGCATCAATCACCATTGTTCTTCCCTGATCCTCAATCAGAACAGATACCCTTAAACGCTTGTCATGCTTACTATTTGAACTGCACACCACGCAATCACAGGCAATGACTGGCACGCCCTGAGAGGTTCCTGTTCCTAAAAATGTGATCTTCAAAACTCTATTTTTGTTTGTTTCAATACGTAAAGGAATACCTTTTGCTTCTCATCCAGCAGGTTTTCATCAGTTTCTGACCGCTGAATCAGATCAGCCAATGAATTGATTTTACTTTCGAGGTTCGAAAATTTATTCACGATCACTATCCTGTCCTTCTCCAGAATACAGGAGCCGGTCTTAAAATTACCCTTTTCATAGCGCAGTTTAAATCCGAGAGTTTTAATCAGGGCTTCGAGCTTATCGAGTGTATGCTGAGTATAACTTAGGGTCATTGCATTTCAAAAATAACAAAAAAGGCTTCAAACAATTGTCTGAAGCCTTTAAATAATTTTTATAAACCTTATCGCAGATCCACAACTTCTACGCCCGGATAAAGCTTAGAATCAAATGCAAATGTAGACTCAGGTACCTTAATATTCGGGGTGAAAGTCTTGATACTATAGGTATAACGGTTACCATTTTTGTCAAAGATTACCGCATTAACAATTTGTTTACTCAATTTATCAATCTGCAGTTTGACTTTGAAAAAACTGCGTTTGGTATCTGTCGGACTCAAATCAATATTATGCACCATTTTTCCGTTCACTTTAGTATCGTTCGTATAAAGTGATTTAAAACCCTTTTCATAAATTGTGAACAGTTTTGCAGGATTTAAAGCATCTGCAGAATTGTCTACCTCACTCAACTGAACCTCTTTATCAGCTTTAAGATAGGTCCACTGATTTTTACCATCACTGATCAGCTCCTGCCCTTTCAATACAACCTTATACTTATTCACCTTCGATCTTACAAACAAGGTCCCGCTCTGGGTTTCTTTGATCTTTGCCTCCGGATTTTCAAGGGTGTATGAAAATTCAGTCTTAATCACGTCATAACTGCGGTACTTTTTTGAAACTTCTGCCAAAATTGCCTTTGCTTTCACTTCACTCTGCGCCATCACACTTATTCCGGAACCTAAAACAAGAAACGCAGCTATAAATAACTTCTTCATTTGATTTTTTCTTTAATTAATCATTCTTATCTAATGTATTCAAGAACTGTTCCAAAGAATATTCGTCAGGTATCAGAACTTCTCTGGCCTTGCTCCCTTCAAAAGGTCCGACGATATTTGCGGCCTCCAGTTGATCAATAATACGGCCGGCCCTGTTATATCCTAATTTCAGCTTTCGCTGGATTAAAGAGGTAGAGCCCTGCTGATGCATCACAATTAAACGTGCAGCTTCTTCAAACATCGGATCCCTGTCGGAGGCATCAAAATCTTTTGCCGATGAATCAGCATTTTCATCCAGATACTCAGGCAGCATCCATGCTGAAGGATATCCGCGCTGTGAACCGATAAACTCTGACACTTTTTCCACTTCCGGAGTGTCTACAAAGGCACATTGTATCCTGATCAGGTCGCTTCCAGTGGATAAAAGCATATCCCCCCGTCCAATCAACTGATCCGCACCCCCGCTATCAAGGATCGTTCTCGAGTCAATTTTAGATAATACCCTGAAAGCCAGTCGAGCCGGAAAATTTGCTTTTATAGTACCGGTAATAATGTTTACTGAAGGACGCTGGGTTGCAATTACAAGGTGAATACCAACCGCGCGGGCCAATTGGGCAATCCTTGCAATCGGTGTTTCAACTTCCTTACCGGCTGTCATCATCAGATCGGCAAACTCATCTATGATCAGTACGATAAAGGGCAGAAAACGATGCCCTTCATTAGGATTAAGCTTCCTGCTGATGAATTTCTGGTTATACTCTTTGAGATTCCGTACATGTCCATTTTTCAACAGGTCATAACGCAGATCCATTTCAATACACAAAGAATTCAGGGTGGTGATTACCTTTTTGGTATCAGTAATGATCGCATCTGCTTCACCCGGTAATTTGGCAAGAAAATGCCTTTCGATCTTCCTGAAAAGCGTTAATTCTACTTTTTTTGGATCAACCAGCACAAACTTTAATTGTGATGGGTGCATTTTGTACAGTAAGGAGATCAAAATCGCGTTGATACCAACCGATTTCCCCTGTCCGGTAGCACCGGCCACCAGTAAATGCGGCATTTTTGACAGGTCAGCAATATAAACTTCATTTGATATCGTTTTCCCCAATGCAATAGGCAGATCCATCGTTGTATTCTGGAATTTCTCTGTTGCAAGCACAGAACGCATCGATACCATTTCCGGATGCTGATTCGGAACCTCAATACCAATAGTCCCCTTTCCTGGCATCGGGGCAATGATACGGATACCCAATGCTGCAAGGCTCAGGGCAATATCATCTTCCAGATTTTTAATCTTCGAGATCCTTACTCCGGGTGCAGGAATAATCTCATACAAAGTTACCGTCGGACCGATCGTTGCCTTGATCTTATCAATTTCTATATTATAATGGTTGAGTGTCTCAACTATTTTATTCTTGTTGGCTTCAAGCTCTTCAGAATTAACTGCAATCTTATTAGAACCATAATTTTCGAGAAGGTCAAGGGTTGGGTATTTGTAACTTGACAGATCCAGGGTTGGATCATACATACCAAACTGCTCAACAAGCTCAGTCGATTTCTTCTCCTCTTCGGTTTTCTCGATTGTAAGCGGGGGTGAATCCTTCAAATCATTGGATACTGCTAAGGAAGTTTCAAAAGGCACATTTTTGGCAGGGCTAAGTACCACAGGTCTATGTTCCTCAGGTTCAGGCTCTTCAGGAAGCTCAATAGGAGGAAGATTCTGACTTAGTTTTTGTGTATTAACGTTTGCTGTTTCCTGTCCGGGGCGATTTGGCAAATTAAATTCTACCGGCGGATACAAGATTTCATCCTCCAGTTCCACCTCATCACTGGTTTCAGGAACAACATATTTAGGTTTCGCGCTGCGTTCCGGAAGTTTAAAGTCAATGTTATAAGCAATGATCAATACGCTTAACCCTGCAAATACCAGCAATCCGGCCGTACCGGCATCTCCTATCTGTGCCTGCAGGAGACGATTGGTCCAGAACCCGAACTCACCTTCAAGAAAATGCGGGTAATCACTGATGAAAGCATGGAAAAATGCGAGCGTTATTGAAGTGAAAATCAGTAAAAAGAAAGAATAAGCAAGCGTTTTGGTTATGGATAAAACCTTGATTTTAAATAACATGCGGTAACCTATAATAAAAAAGACACCGATAAAGAGGAAGGATGCGACACCAAACCACTCATAAATAAACTGATGAGATAAGAGTGCACCTAATTTACCCAACCAGTTTTGAACTGCCGGCTGGTTAAGTCCCATTTCAGTCAGCTCCTGCTGTGTTTTCATCAAATTACTCCAGCCACCGTTTGCATCGATTACATAACTCTGATCATCCTGCCAGGTGAATAAATAAGAAGTAAAGGCCACCATGAAATAAAGCGAAACGATCAGAAAGAACAGGCCGATTATCTTTATTGTCCGGTCGTCATTCAACTTGAACTTCGGCAGATCCTCAGCTGTTTCTTTCGGAACCCGCTGTTTTGGGGCAGGCTTAGACTTTGGCTCATCGCGAAAAGAATTGGCACTCCTGAATTGGTTTCCTTTTAGTAAGGGCATTCGAAAATTTGCTAAATATTGACAAATATAATGTTATAAAGAATATCTGAGATAGCCTAAATCTGCTGCATTTTTTATTTAATTTTCTTAATATTGATAAACAGATGTTTAGTTCATTTAATACCTTATAAAATGGATCAGGATTTACTGGAGGAATACATTGTAACTGGCAATGCAATTGAGTTATATGCACTTCTTAACTCTAATCCGAAACTTGCCATTCAAAAAACGAGTCAGCAGATCTCTCCTTTACTGCTCTGTTGTTACTATAAAAAGCCCGAACTGGCTGATATTATTTTAAAGCATGTTCCTGAAATCAACATTTTTGAGGCTGCAGCCTTAGGAAAGAACGATCATATTACAAAAATTGTCGCAGAAAATCCCGGTCTGATTCATGAATTTTCCGATGATGGATTTACACCACTTAGTCTGGCTGCCTATTTTGGAAACGAAGATGTAGTCCGGAACCTGCTTCTTAGTGGTGCGGATCCAAATATCCCATCAAAAAACGGGTTTAGCGTATACCCTATCCACTCTGCTGTCGCGTCAAATTTCACCATGATTGCCAAAATGCTTCTGGAAGCAGGTGCTGACATCAATGTGGTGCAAAAGTCGGGGGCAACCCCGCTTCATTCAGCTGCCCATAATGGCAATATCGAACTCCTGATCGTTTTACTGGAGGCCGGGGCTATTGTTGATGCAAAGATGGAAGACGGCAAAACTGCTGCTGATAAGGCTTTTGAAAAGGGTTTTCTTGAAATTGCAAAGATTCTTTCCTGACTGACCGATTTATTTCTTTCCTGAAAACAACCAAACGCGACTTCTTTGCGTAGGTACTTGAAACTAAATAAATAATTTATGAAAAAGTCCCTACTCATTGGTTCCATTAAATCAATTTCCCTGATTATGCTGTCTGTACTAGTACTTTCAGGCTGCAAAAAAGATGAAGTGGAGGAACCTGTCAGCCTGATAAAAAAGGCCAATGTTACGTTAAGTGGTGCTCAGGAAGTTCCGGCAGTGAATACTACAGGGACCGGCACCGCAGAGATCTCTTATGATCCTACGATGAAAATGATCACTTACAAAATCACCTGGCAATTAGGAAGTGCATCAGCAACAACAACCAACATGCATTTTCATGGTTCTGATACCGGCAGTGATGCTGTGAGTTCAGGTGTTGCGCTCGGCATAACGGGGTTTGCAACCGGCAGTAGTGGTACACTGAGCGGAATGACTGTCGCCCTTACAAGCGCCCAGGAAGCTCAGTTATTGGCTGGTAAATGGTATGTAAACATCCACAGTTCAACTGTAGGCTCTGGTGAATTAAGAGGGAATATTAAGTTTTAGTGAATGGATTGTCAAGCCGGACTTGATCTGGGTCCGGGCTTGACCCATTCCCTGTGGTCGGTGTTTTACCAACCACTTGATGTGACTATGCTCATGGTAGGGTAAATATAAACCATGACAAATTCATCTGTAAAAAATGTTATAAACTTAACATGTCATGGTGTGTGCAGCGAAGAAATCCCAAAACCATTAGAACTAACATAATTAGATTGCTTCTTCGTGCCTCCTCGCAATGAAAGTACCAACAAAGGATAGCAATGAGGATTGTCAAAAATCCCAAACACTACTCGCCCTGATCCTTTTGATATAATGCCTCACATCCAAAACAATGGCTGCAAATACATAAAATATCAGGGGAAAGCCTACGGCCAGAAATGAGGAGTAAATAAAAAATAGTCTGATCTTGGAAATGGATATATTAAATCGCTCTCCAAGATAGGTACATACCCCAAAAGAACGTTTTTCGAAAAATGTAAGAAACTGCTGAAACATTTTACTTGCTCAAAATTTTGATTCCAATACCGCAAGATAAGCATTTCTTTTGATCACAATATGATTTTTTTAATTGTATAAGTGCCTGACTTATTGCAGAATTACTTGAATTTATCCCAATATCATTAAACTTTCTGATAATTGCATTTCGTTCGGGCTTGAGGCCTTCAAGCAGCATTATACCCCTTTCCCTGTGTATTACACTTCCTGTTCTGATACCAAATGCGAACAAAAAAACTGAAACTGTATTAATCAGAATATTATTTATGGCCTCTTCTCCCAATGAAGCAGCTGAATATTTACATTCCTGATCAAAGCGATAATGGGTATTCCAGTACTCATTTAGCTTTAACTTATTAAACATCGCAGAAATGACCGCAATATCCTTTTCATCAATGATTTTTGAGAATAAATGGTTTGAACGGATAATCAGGGCCGCAAACTGTGCGAGCCTGAGCGATGGAAAATTACAGGGTCTTAATCGCATATATTTCCATAAGTATTTATCTATTGGCCTCAAATGGTGCTTTATCCGCAGAAACCGATACTCCTTTCTGAGCATTTGCGGGTAGTTATCTTTTAATTTAGTGTCCAGAAAGCCTGCCTGTCCGAAGATAAGCGCCTCAATCTGAAATGGGCGATCCTTGTATCTTGCCAATAAAGACTGCGGCAGGGATCTGGCAAGCATTTCGAAGGGTAAGGCATTAGTTTTAAAACCGAAGTTCCGGGCCAGGCTAATATAAAAGGCATCATTCCAGCTGCCTTTTACTTCGATTAGAAGTGTATCAATCAGCTTGCTTTTTTCCTCAAGACGCTCTATTAAAACCCTTGTAAGGCAATTGTTTATAAAAAATTCATCAACCTGCTTTATTTTCTTTTCACAGGGAATCCAGTTCAAGCCTGCCATCAGGTACTCATAATTTTGAGCGATCTCTTCAGGAATCAGGTTTCCAATCTCCAAAACAACGATTTCCGTACCATCGGTCCTGAAAATTTCCTGATCATGATAAGCCACTACATGAAGGATCACATTGTCATAGGCTTTGTCGAACTGATGCTGATGCCGGTACCAATCGGAAGAGCGGATATGAATCTCCACGTTCCCAGCCCATAAAGTATCTCCGATCCGGATTTTTGCATTGGAGAAATCGGGGCCGGCATGGTGGTTATGCTGGCCGGGACGGACTATATCAAGGCTCTCTCCTGAGGTACTTTTAAGATCTGATACATGGTAAAGCCGGAATTGCCAGATATAATGGAGTAAATCTTCATTAGGAATCATAAATTAATATGCCGAAAATAATTAGGGCACTAAAAAAATATGATTAAACGGTATTAGGGATTGTTTAAGTGGTTGAATTAAGAAATTGATGTATTGGGAATGTTGTTTGTATTAGGATTCATAGGATTTTAGGATGGTAAGATTTTTAGGATTTAACCTATCCTAAAATCTTTTAATCCTATTAATCCTAATTCAGACAAACGGCATAATACCTGAATTAGGATTCATAGGATTTTAGGATGGTAGGATTTTTTAAATCATAT
>JAKFCP010000003.1:0-3575 GCA_036676565.1 Pedobacter sp. | reverse complement strand
AGTAGTTGCAAATAGAATGTAATAATGTTACAATGTTGTATAGATGACATATTTGTGTAGGCTCTCGAAGCACTTAAAAGTTTCACCATAGCAACTAAGAAGAAATTCTATTAATGCTATGTTTCCTCCCGGCGTCTTCCTCCTCATGCCGGACCTTAAAGACAGCTTGCTTCTCCTCAAGTCATGTCTTTACTCATTGGCTTCTGCACTCTCCCGGAAGTCAGTGAGCTTTCTATAGAACATTCTGATTACTTAATCTATTGCAGGTTGTCCTGTGAGTGTTCTTTAGAAAGTCTAATTCTTTAAAACAACAATTCTAAGCACTATTCCAATGTAGGGACAATATGATTCTTTCAGGTATTCTTCTAACCCCTACAGGTGCTCCATATTCCAATTCACTTGTACGGATTACAGCTAACAACACCAATCCAGATGTTCTTCAATTCGTATCCAAAGATTTTCGTACAACTGACGATGGTGAGTATGAGATTGATGTTCCTAATGGTTGGTATAGCGTTAGTGTATTTGTAAATTCTTATCATTCGTTTACAAGCATTGGTAATATTGAAATTACAGATGAAACAACAGAGACTACAATCAATGCTCTGTTGATGATTGGTCAAACTGCTGGATCTGATCCTTTAGTGGCTCAAGTTGCGGCTGATGCTGCTAGTGCATTGGCTAGTAAGAATGCTGCTGCTTTGTCTGCAAGTCAGGCAGCTATAAGTGCCACAAATGCACAGAACAGTGCTACAGCTAGTGCAAGCAGTGCCTCTGCAAGTGCTTCTAGTGCATCATCCGCTAATACTTCTGCCACTAATGCCGCACAAAGCGCACTAGCGTTAGGTCTTGTCCCTGAATTATTTGGTGCAGTTGGTAATAACGTTGCTGATGATAGCACAGCTTGGAGCTTGTTCCTCGATGCTTTAATTAGCACAGGAGCTTCAGGACGCGGTACACCAAACGCCAAGTACAAAATAAATACCTCGTTAAGTAAAACTCTTTCCGAGGGCAATGTCCTCAATCTTGATATGAATGGGTCAACCTTTATTCAAGGTGGAAACAACACAGTATTGAGCTTGTTGAACAACAATGTTGGTACAATCCCTTCTGCTGTAGTTGAGCAAGTTAGCTACAACTTAGGTAATGGTGGAACACTCACCAACGTAATGAAAGTTTCTGCAACAGCCCACCCCTTTACTGTGATTGGACAGGTTGGTAAAGTTTTTAGTGATGACTTGGTTCCTGATAATGATGGGAACAATCAATTCTGCGGGGAATACTTTACTGTTGGTGCTATTGAATCTGCTGATGTGTTCTATACCACTGGTGTGTTTGATGAAGCCTATGTTACTAATATTAAAGTAGCTAGACCATCAAACGCCAAGGTAAAGATTAAGAACCTTCAAGGTGAGTCTGTTTGGGCCGATACTACAACAGCCAGTTTCTGTAATATCCAAGGATTCCAAACTCCTGTAGTTGATGGTACTACAACAGCTAAAGATATCAATGCTCCCTTCCTGAATATCACAGGTAATTATAGGGCTAAAGTTGGTAAGGTGATTGGTCGTAATATCAAGAATCGTCCTGACCTGTTGGCCTATGGTTATTTGGTTAATGACAGTGCTGGTTACTATAGCGAAGTGAACGGTATTGATTGTATTAATGCACGACATGCCTACACCACATCTACACCAACTTCAACAGTTGCAAACGATGATAAGTGGTGGCTTCGTGGACGTACCATCGGCTCTATTGTAAGAAATGGATTTGGACAAGGTTGTCACAACGCCTTTGACACACATTCCCCTGCATTACGAATTAAGTTCATCAATTGTGAAACTGCTGATGATTTTCGTGGCAATGATACCGGCGGTGCAGGGATTCAGATTCGTGGTAATGATTGTGAGATCATTGATTGCGATGTTTCTAAGTCTAAGATTGGGGTTGCACAGTCTGGTGCTTCCAAGACTTCAAACGCCAAGTTGAATATCCGTGGACTTAAGTACAATGGTCCATCTGGCCATACACCAGTTGTTATCAACGGTAGTGCTACATATACAACGCTAGTTAATTTCCAAGGCGACATTGATTCCCAAGCTCCAATTATCTTTGACATTACAAACGCTAAAGTTGTTGTGAGAGATACTAATGTCACTATGTCTCCAGCGTCTAACGGATCGAGTCTTGTAACATTGAATACAGGTGCTTCTCTTGAGTGGGAAGGTGGGTCACTAAATATCCTTGCAGGGAACACCCACAAGATCATCGCACATGAAGCCACAGGCACTAAATCCTATGTTCAAGGATTGAGAGTAGATGGTGTTTCAGGAAGGCTTTCTTATCTTGGAACTTCTGCATCTCAATATGTTATTGAGAGTACATTCAGAAAACTTAGGTTGGATGCAGCATTGGCTGGCGGAACATTCCTAGGCCAAGAAACATCATCACCAAAAGTCTCTGCTGAATACATTGTTGGATACAACACCAAGCCTTTAGGTTATCGTGTGTTTACGTTTGCTTCAGCAGGCAACCAAACAATTGATATTCAATTAGCTGGGGATGATAGAGTATTTGTAAGGGTTGAAGCTCAGATTGCAGGTGTTGTTATTAACACGCTTACACAAGGAGCTTTCCCCGGACAGATTCTTATCATTAACAACAGGAACTCTTCTACAGCAAGCTTAGTGATTGCTAACAGCTCAGGTGGGTTATTGACGCTTGGTTCGAGTGCAACATTGACAGCGGGCAGAGGTATTACTCTTGTTTGGGATGGCAGCACTTGGCGTTCAGCTAATCAGCATGTGTAAGGAATAAGAATTATGGCTGGTAAAAACCCAAGTCCAGAAACACGTTTTAACGGTAGTAAGTCTAACCGTAAAACGACTGGCGGAAATAGCAAGAGAATCACTAAAAGCAAGCTTCGTATTCTAGAAGAACAACTTCTGGAAATGAAAGACAAGGCTCTTGAGAATATCAAAAAGAGCATTAATGGCGAGCAGATTGATACAGAGCAGCTTGGTAGTAGTAAGTGGCTTGTGAATAGCATTGTGACAGTATCAAAATCAGCTAACGCTGAAGAAATCTCTTACAACAAACTCAAGTTTGAAGTTAAAGATTCCTTGGAAGCTGGCGAGCAGACACCTGAAGAGATTGCCAAAGAAGTTCGTCCTCGTTTGAGCCTCGTCTTCAAAGAGTCTGAAGACGACGATGAGTAAAAGAATTCCGGTCTAGTTCCGGGAACCCGTGGCATCTGGCGAAGCCACTGCAATAAATGACTGATGGAAAGACATCAATGTGGTGAGGAATAGAGAACTTTCGTCTATTCAAGCTGATTGGCAGGTAGCTCAGTGGCCTTCAGCAACTATTTTATAATCTACACTCCTTGTGTAGTTACAATAAGCATTTCCAATAACAAATAAAGCATAAGGAAATGTTATGCAAATAGTAAACATACCAAGTAAGACAGTGTACACCAATCTCTACACTTTATCTGACTATCCTGCCGGTACAAGCCTCATTGTAACTAATGGTGCATCAGATCCCATTTTCCTAGTTCAAGCTGCAACAATCCC
>JAKFCP010000002.1:0-200240 GCA_036676565.1 Pedobacter sp. | reverse complement strand
GATCATACCCGGTATACTTTCATATTGTGATATCCCCCAAAAGCAGCGATCGCTTTTTTTGATGCGCAGGGGCTTGTGACCAAGGCACCTAGGGATTGAAGAAGGCTTTTGTTCCTTTTGGCCCTCAAAAGAAATTGGCCCTCCCGGCTATAGAGGGAGGCAAGGTTAAGGTGGGGGAATTATATTTAATGCTTGAGAACACAATATTGATTTGCCTAAATTTAGATTTCTAATTATTAAAGAATTAATCGAATGCCAACTTTCGGAAATCAATAATTTATTTATACCCTTTATGCAGGATCAGGAAACTAGCCCGTTCTTCCCGCTTAAAGGGTATATCCCAGTTGCCCTGATAACTGATCTTAGTTGGCAACAAAGTTTTGTCTTCACCAAAATATCCCAGTTCGATATTCATCTGAACATCAAAATCAAAAGCCATATTTCCATATTTCATGTCCACATAACGCCCAAGGATCTGAAAATTACGCATATCAAAAATTGTAACCAGCTCCTTAATCATCATGCCACCTTCAGTCCAGCCCGACAGATCCGGCTTAAGTGCGACCTTAAATCGGTATACAGGAATAGAATCAAGATAGGTCCCCCTGTAAAAAGTATAATCATAATACTGCCTCATGTTTGGGGTAAAAATCTGAGTTTTATTTCCAATAAAGGGAACACCCTTAATTGGCCTTCCCGGACTGAAAATCAGGGTTTTTAATTTGTCTTTGTACGATTCATTACTTTCACCCTTTGCTCCTGATATCGGTGCAGAAGGAACAAAATCAGAATTGTAGGCATTCATGAAGATATAATCGAACATCTCGACCGTGTAAAGGGAATATTTTCCATTTCGTTTGTAGACATTCCCGTCATCCCTCTTTTCAAGGATCTCCATTTTGTAAGGCCCGGTATTATTATGATAGATTCTGCGGTATATCTTACCTTCAACTGCATTCTCTTTGTTATATGTAAAAATGCGGTTCTCAGCGTTAAAACTATACTTCTTCATATTACGAAAGGCCGCATAAAAGCTGGTATCATTAATTATTTCATTAATAAAAGTCTCAGCAGTAAGGCGTGTTGAAGTAATCGTAATAGCCGAATCGATGGTAACAGTAAGAACTGTATCGGGGTTAAAACGTGGAATTTTCTGAGCCAAACCTGCACTGTAAACACCCAACAGGCTCAGTAATAAATATATTTTCTTCATATTAATTTCAAAAAAGCATATACGTCCCTAAGAAGTATATGATACTAGTTACCCAACTGCTTCAGGGCAATATATGCCATCAGTCCGGTACTTAATTTGAGCGATTCTTCATCCACATCAAATGTTGGAGTATGAACAGAAGAAGTAATTCCACGTTCTTTATTACCTGTACCCAGTCTGTAGAAACAGGCATCAGAAACCTGGGAATAGTAAGCAAAATCTTCTGCTGCCATCCAGATATCCAGATCCAGAACGTTTTCTTTCCCTAAATAGTCTTCGGCATAGGCACGAACATCAGCAGTAAGCTTTTCTTCATTGATCAGGAATGGATAGCCGCGAACGATATTAAAATCACAGCTTCCACCCATAGCTTCAGCAATGCCTTCGGCCATTTTCTTCATTTTTTCATGAGCTCTGGCTCTCCAGTCTTCATCCATAGTACGGAAAGTTCCTTCAAGGTAAACCTCATTCGGGATCACATTAGTAGCACCATTGGCAATAACCTTACCAAAGGATAGTACAGATGGTGTTTTTGGATCTGCAACCCGGCTGATGATCTGCTGCAAAGCAACAATAATATGTGAAGTGATCAGCACAGGGTCAATATTTTGCTGAGGCTGTGCTCCATGACCACCCTTTCCGTGAACAGTTACATAGATCTCATCGGTTGAAGCCATGTATTTCCCCGAACGGAAGCCAACTTGTCCTGCCTCTATTAAAGGCATTACATGCTGTCCGATCACGGCATCAGGTTTCGGATTTTCAAGAACCCCTTCCTTTATCATCATACTTGCACCACCGGGTAATTTTTCTTCGGCAGGTTGAAATATCAGTTTTATGGTTCCCCCGAACTCATTTTTTAGTTCAGTGAGGATCTTTGCAGTACCAAGAAGAGAAGAGGTATGTGCATCATGCCCGCAAGCATGCATCACACCAGCATTCTTTGATTTATATGGCACCTCATTCGCCTCAACAATAGGCAGAGCATCCATATCAGCACGAAGGGCTACAACCGCATCAGAAGGTTTCTCACCTTTGATCATCGCAACCAAACCTGTATTTGCCATCTTCTGATACTTAATTCCAAGTTCATCAAGCTTCTGTGCTACATAAGCTGAAGTCTGATATTCATGGAAGGAAAGTTCAGGATTGGCATGTAAATGCCTGCGGTTCTCAACCACATTGGCGTGGATCTCTTTTGCAAGAAGGCTAATCTTATCTTTTAACATTATTTAAGAATTATCATTTCAGAAAAAATGAACATGGAAGTATAGTATTTCTTTAGCTCATTCATCAATTTTTCGGCTTCCAGCCGGGTTCGGAAATCCCCAACTCTTAACCGGTAATTTGGCTGGGTATAACTGATATAGGTATTAATACCAGGATACCGTGCTTTAAATTTTGCCTGTTCAGAATAAGCAATCTGCCGATCTAAACCTGAAAAAATCTGCACCCTGAAACCCGATAAAGTTACATTATTGCCTGTAAGACCTGCCCTGTTCAATTCCAGGCGACGTGCGATCAGGCTGTCAATTTGCGGGTCTTTTGTAACCAGAACCTTACCCTTTTCCTGAGCTGCCAGCTGCTGGAAGCACATAATAAGAATAAATCCGATGAGGCTTTTCCAATGCATTCTTTTAATCGGCTCCTACTCCATGGCAGTTTTTGTACTTCTTACCGCTTCCGCAAGGACAAGGATCATTCCTGCCTATCTTTTGTTCCACCCTGATCGGCTGAGTCTTTTGCAGTTCTCTGGTATCATCAACAGGTACTCCACCTGATGACTGATTAAGCTCCGGTTTTGAAACCTTTAGTTTGCTCAGATCCTGACGTGGCTGAGGACGTGCCTCACGTACCTGATCGGGATCCTGAGAAGGAATATTTCCTTTGAAAAGGAAGCTGACGATATCTTTATTAACGGTTGCAAGCATCTGTTTGAACATGTTAAATGCTTCCATTTTATACACAATCAAAGGATCTTTCTGCTCATAAACTGCATTCTGTACCGACTGCTTCAATTCATCCATCTCACGCAGATGCTCTTTCCAGGCATCGTCTATAAGAGCAAGTACCACGCTCTTCTCGAAGGCCTTAAATACCTCATAACCATTGCTTTCAACAGCTTTTTTGAGGTTAGTTGCTACCTGAACTGAACGTATACCATCTGAGAATGGAACCACAATATTTTCAATCTGATCACCACGCTCTTTAAAAACATCCCTTAAAACCGGAAGTGTCTGGTTTGCAATGGCTTCAAGTTTACGGTGATAGAAGTCATTGATCTTCTCAAAAACTTCATCAGTAAGAGTATGAATATTGCTTGCTGCAAATTGCTTTTCAGTAAGTTCAGGATCAACAGAGAAAATGCGGATCACCTCCATCTGGAAGCCTTCAAAATTACCCTGATCCTTGTATTCGGAAACAACATCCTCTACCACATCAAAAATGGTATTGTTCAGATCAACATCCAGACGCTCTCCGAATAATGCATTCTTACGTTTTGCATAAACTACAGAACGCTGTGAGTTCATCACATCATCATACTCGAGTAATCTCTTACGAACACCAAAGTTGTTTTCTTCTACCTTACGTTGTGCACGTTCAATAGATTTGGTGATCATTGAATGCTGAATGACTTCGCCTTCTTCAATGCCCATTCTGACCATGATATTGGATATCCGCTCAGAGCCAAATAAACGCATCAGGTTATCTTCAAGAGATACAAAAAACTGACTGGAACCCGGATCACCCTGACGACCTGCACGACCACGTAACTGTCTGTCGACACGGCGTGATTCATGGCGTTCGGTACCCACAATCGCTAAACCACCTGCATCCTTAACACCAGGGCCAAGCTTGATATCCGTACCACGGCCTGCCATATTGGTTGCAATGGTAACTGTTCCTGCCTGTCCGGCTTCTGCAACGATATCCGCTTCCTTCTGGTGAAGTTTCGCATTCAAAACGTTATGCTTTATGCCTCTTAGCTTAAGCATTCTGCTCAGCAATTCGGAAATCTCAACTGAAGTTGTACCCACCAGTACCGGTCTGCCGGCCTCAGTTAATCTTGTAATTTCATCCGCAACAGCATTGTATTTCTCACGAACGGTACGGTAAACCATATCTTCATGATCCTTACGCTGAGCAGTCACATTGGTTGGAATTTCAACAACATCCAATTTATAGATCTGCCAAAGCTCGCCTGCTTCTGTTACAGCTGTTCCGGTCATACCACATAATTTATGGTACATCCTGAAGAAGTTCTGCAGGGTAATAGTTGCATAGGTTTGGGTCGCATCCTCAACTTTAACATTCTCTTTAGCCTCGATCGCCTGATGTAATCCATCAGAATAACGGCGGCCATCCATGATACGACCTGTTTGCTCATCAACCAACTTAATTTTACCCTCATCAACGATATATTCAACATCGATCTCAAAGAGGGTGTAAGCCTTAAGTAATTGATTTACAGAGTGTATACGCTCAGATTTTATTGAGAAATCACGCATTAAAGCGTCTTTTTTCTCGATTTTTTCTTCGGTAGATAACGCGGATTTTTCAAGATCAGCGATCTCTGTACCAACATCCGGCATCACAAAGAAGTTTTGATCTTCTCCTGAGGCGGTAATCAGCTCAATACCTTTTTCGGTCAATTCAACCTGATTATTTTTTTCATCAATCACAAAGAAAAGCTCGGCATCTGCCTTTGGCATTTCTTTGTTCTGATTTTCCATGTGATAATTTTCTGCCTTGGTCAGGATCTGCTTCATCCCCGGCTCACTCAGAAATTTGATTAATGCCTTGCTCTTTGGCAAACCACGGTAGGCTCTCAAAAGGGCTAAACCACCTTCTGTCGGACCAGCATGACCTTCATTAATCAGTTTTTTTGCTTCGTTTAAAACGCCGTTAACGAAATTCTTCTGGGCAGTTACCAGACGTTCAATACGGGGTTTCAGTTCATAGAATTCGTGTTCATCACCTCTTGGAATCGGACCTGAAATGATCAGCGGGGTTCTGGCATCATCGATCAATACCGAGTCAACCTCATCCACCATTGCAAAATGCAGTTTACGCTGAACCAGACTTTCCGGATTCAGTGTCATATTGTCACGCAGGTAATCGAAACCAAATTCGTTATTGGTACCAAAGGTGATATCAGCCAGGTAGGCTTTGCGGCGTTCTTCAGAATTTGGCTGATGTTTATCGATACAATCAACAGTTAATCCGTGAAATTCAAATAATGGTCCGTTCCATTCCGAGTCACGTCGTGCCAGGTAATCATTCACCGTTACGATATGAACACCTTGTCCCGATAATGCATTCAGGTAGGCAGGCAGGGTTCCGACAAGGGTTTTACCCTCACCCGTTGCCATCTCGGCAATTTTACCCTGGTGAAGTACAATACCACCAATCAGCTGAACATCATAATGAATCATGTTCCAGGTCACCTCAGTCCCGGCAGCAAGCCAGGTATTATGGTGAATAGCCTTGTCTCCCTGAATCACAACATTCTTCTTGCGGGCAGCCAGTTCTCTGTCGGCCTGTGTAGCAGTAACTTCTAGTGTTGTGTTTTCTGTGAAACGTCGAGCAGTATCTTTCATAACTGCAAAAGCCTCAGGCAATATTTCCATCAGGACTTTTTCAAGCTCCTTGTCACGATCCTTCTGGAGTTTATCCAGCTGATCATAAAGTGCCGTCTTTTCATTAATTGGCAGATCTTCAGATTCCGCTTTGGTCTTCACAACCGCGATCTCTTTATCGATTTCTTCAAGAAATTCCTGAATACGAGCCTTGAAATATATAGTTCTCTGCCTTAATTCATCATTGCTAAGGGAATGCAATTTGGCATATTCCTCTTTAATTTTTTCAACCAGTGGTTGAATCAGTTTTATATCACGATTTGATTTACTACCGAAAAGTTTACTTAAAAGTCCTAACATGTGTATGTGAAATATTGAAATTCAATTTATACAAGAATTACGCCATTACCTTTTTATAGTCAGTTTGGCATAATTCAGGGGGCAAAATTACGATTATTAATGAGAAAAATGGCTTGTTGATTCTGTCACAAGCAAGCAGCCCTGTAAGCATAGATTTCCAAAAACATAGATTCTAAATACTCAAAAATATACGCCAGGTTGTTTTATAAGTGCTGCTGAAGCAAATGTCTTGTCCCAAATTCGCGGTAACCTCCCCCTGCCAACTCACAAGGCTAAACGCGCCCCCCTCTGAAGGGGGACAGCATGTGCCTAAGGAATTTGTGTAATGAGGAAAATATTTTCTTTTGGCACTATTTCTAGGCGTCCAGTATCCCCCGCCTGAGGGGGAATAAAAGGGGGAGGTAATTTATTTTATTACCTGATCACTTTGGTATTTCCACCATTCGCAATCGCAATATCCATCGGCTTGTTCGTTTTCCAGGAACCGGCAGTAAAATCAGGAATCTTTACTGTCATTTGATTTGCAACCGACCATTCAGTCAGGGGACCTATTGCGCTCCATAATGCTGCATCATATACATCCTGATCAAGTGGGAGTCCATTCCGAAGACAGTCGATTGTACGCCAATCCATTAAAAAATCACCGCCGCCATGGGCTCCGACCTGCTTTGCAATTTCACCCAGCTTCTTAACAATATTAGGTTCATACTTCTTTTGCAATTCCTTGAATTCATCATCTGTAATCCAGGTTTGAGCATCAGATCCTCTCCAGGTTTCGGGGGTAGCTTCCCTTGCAACAGAAATTTTCTCTACCGGGAACTGTATAGCCGTAGCTTTAGTTCCGCTGATTACCAATCCGTCAGATTTAGGGCGGGGTGAGGTAACATCATGCTGCAGCATAATGGTACGACCCATATTCGTGCGTATGGTGGTGGTATTCATGCTGCCTCTGAAAGGCTTATCGACATACTGCTTATAAAATGGATCTTTATCTGCCATCTTTTTAGCCAGGTCATTCATCATAAAATCATTTCCTGAGACTGAGACCAGGTACTCGAATTTATCTCCTCTGTTGATATTCATTACCTGAGCAATAGGACCCAGGCCATGCGTTGGATACAGATTACCGTTTCTGCCAATATTTTCTTTTAGGCGCCATTGATCATAATATTTATCCTTTGAGAAATGTCCATAAAGCAAATGATGAATATAGGCACCCTCTCCATGTATAATCTCTCCAAAAAAGCCCTCACGAGCCAGGTTTAACATCAAAAGTTCATAAAAACCATAACAGGCATTCTCCATCATCATGCAATGCATTTTGGTTCTTTCGGATGTTTCAACCAATTGCCAGCACTCTTCCACAGTTTTTGCGGCAGGTACTTCAATACAAACATGTTTACCCTGATTCATCGCATAAACAGCCATAGGGGTATGCAGTTCCCATGGGGTAGCAATAAAAATCAGGTCGATATCCTTACGTTCACAGACCTTTTTCCAATCCTCTTTACCGGTATAAGTGTCGGGTTTGAAATTGGTTTTTTCGATTCTCTTTTTAGCTGAATCTAACCTGTCCTGACGCAGATCGCATAATGCTTTAATATCCACCCCTTCCAGTATGCTTACCTGGCCAAGATGAGCCGGACCCCTGTTGCCCAGTCCAATAAAACCAATTCGTACAACGTCGAGCTTAGGTGCGGCGTAGCCCGACATATTAAAGTGCTGGATACGAGCTGTCTGTTCAGGTGTCGATTTGTATTTACTTTCAGGTTCTGATGCAATACCATTCAATACACCGGTGCCGGCTACAGTTAGCCCGGCCATACCGGTGAGCTTTAAAAAATCTCTGCGATTATTTTTCATAATAGATGCTGTTTTTAGTTAAATACTGTTTCTCCCTGCTTTCTGAGCTTTGCACGCATTTTTGCAAACTCCTCCCGGTATTCGTTGAGACTGCTACCAATTATCTTCTGCCCCGACATACTTAGGGGATTTACAATTTTAATCTGCTTCCCGCTAAGTCCGGCGGCCAGTGAGACATCTCCCCAGTTCAGAAATCCCGGCAGGTGGATTGCCATACTGAAAAAATCAAGGGAACCGCCACCATCAAACTGATAACTTAGTGGTGTATCCCGCAAAATGATATCATCAACATTCCCTCCTGTAGCAGCAAGAAACAGAGCCGCGAGTCCGGCTTCCTTATTTCCATCTATACTCAATTTCTGAGCCTTATAATTTGACCTAAGGAAGTCAGCGACAACATTCAACTCCTTTACCCATTCACCTAAAATGGTTCTGCCAAGCCATAATTCAGACCGGGATAAGGTATGCAGAACCATGCTCTTATTATTTGCAATCTCCTTAGAAGAGATGCTCTCACCTGTACCGGATAGCTCCACGATCACTATTCCCTGCCCCTTTTTCTTTACTTCACTGATCAATTCGGCTGAAATTCCCTTTTTTCCAGAGGTATTGCTAATGATCATGTATCCCTGTTTTGGGTTAGCAGGTGCCTGGTGTAATATTGGAATCAGTTTAGTATCAGAAGTTTCTAACGCAAACCGGTCCCATCCACCAAGGCTTGCAAACTGATGTGCCTTCTTAAGTTCTGACCTCTCATCTATCTTCAAAATTATGCGAAGTTCTTTTTGTTTTTCAAGGGCATCCAAATTACCTGCGCTCAGAAAGGCATTTCTTAATTCCTTCCCACGTTTCTCACAAAATTCTGCGGTTGTTTGTACTCCCGGATCACGCTTACCAATTGGGTAAACGAGCAATTTTTCTTCAGGCAACAGCTCAAAAGCTGATTCCTTTTTAGGGATCCCCACTCCAATTCCCTTGAGGTGAAGATCAAACCATCCCAGCATTGCTTCCCGGTTCTCAGGCCAATAACCATGGGTTTTATCAAATACCTGATACGTGATGTTCTTCTCTACCCCTAACATTTTAAAAACCGGAAGTGCATTACTAACCGTACGCTGCATTTCAAATGGTAAAAAAGCGGGTGCAGAATCCTGTTTGTGATTACACATCATGATCGCCCGGGGTGCTACAAGCGCGATAATTCCAGCTTCTTCAGTGAAAGTTAATCCGTCGGGTAACAATTCACAGATACAGTTGGACCGCATCACATAGGATTCAAAAGTTCCGACACTGACCACCGGAACAGCCGCCTTGATGCGTTCGTCCATTGCAGCTAACCACATGGTTTGATTCCCGCCACCACTGGCACCCGTGGCACCAATATTTTTAGGGTCGACATAGGGCAATGAGCTTAGTAAATCAACTCCCCTGATATTATCTGAAATCTGAAAACCCGCGAGAGATTCGCCAACATTTAAAAGTGAGGCCCCAAGACTTGCACCATGGTAGTCAAATGCACCATGGGAGCTTGTTCTTTCACCCGAACCCCATGGATCAATACTCAGACATACATATCCATCAAGTGCCAGACTGTGACCTAATTGCTGCGGTCCTTCAGAATCAAATTTGGCTTTCCTCCAATGACCGGGCATTGTAATCACGGCCGGAAATGGACCTTTTCCATCAGGTATGTACAAATTAGCGGTTGCATAAACTCCGGGGCGGGTTTGAAATGCAATATTCTTAATCCGGTAGCCTTTCATCTGAATTGAACCGGTTTCCTTTATGTCCAAAGAAAGACTGTGGTTAACAACAAGACCGGTTTTCTGAATGATTGTTTTCCTTAGATTGGTCCGGTATTTAACCCAATCCTCCAGATTATCGGGTAACTGATGTGTTCCAAACTTAATTATAGCCTCATTCCTCAACTTACTTTCAAGGAAATCAGCATGGTTTTTGGCAAAAACATCAGGCAAGCTATCGATAACTGGATTAATATTTCCATAATTTTTTTTGGAGTCAGGGATGCTGGCAGAAATAGCATACACATGCCCGATTGAGAATATTAAAAAAAGTAATATCAGTTTTTTCATTTCAATTTGGATTCTTAGATCTTGTATTTAAATATTTTGGTCCAGTCAATCGGAGCTATCCTGCTACTTCACAAACACCGGAAACAACTTTTCAGCATTAGTCCTGTATATTTTATCTATCACCGTCCTGGGTAGTTTTAATCCTTTGAATTCACCTTCAACTTTAGGAACACGCATCATTTGGTCGCTTGTAAAAAACTTCCAGTGGCGCATCCAAACCTCATGCGCATGCATTTTTATTCCTGCCGGATCTTTAATCCCTTTATTAACGATATCCATTGCAGAACTTCTGAGATCCGTGCCATAAACAAGTCTGTCCTGATACTTTATAAAAAAGTCATGCACCTTTTGCCATTCGGTTAAAGCCTGATATTGCAAATGCGAAACCCGTTCAGCCATATCGACACTCATATTGGGGAATTTATCCAGACGTTTTGCCAGTTCGTCGACACTCCACTCCAAACTTCCCAAATGTGCTCCTATAAATACCAGGTCGGGATGTTTTTCAAGCATCCGGTCTCTCGCATTAATATAATCTTCGTAAGATGGCCGTTCAGGATGTAAATACATATGCTCTTCGGGATGGGCACGGGCATAGTCCCGGTTTCCATTCACCGTCATCTTTTCTAAAGGCAACCAGGAGTTCCTATGTTCACCCAGATGTCCGATTAATGGTATATGGTTCTTCGCCAGATAATCAAGTATAGGATCAAAACGGGGATGGTCTATCATGACCAGCTGACCCTTCTCATCCTTCAGGAAAAAGCCAATGTTCTTCCAGACTTTTACGCCAACTGCTCCATTTTCGACTGATTGTTTTATGTAGCTTATCACTTCCTCCTGCCAACCCTGATTATTAAAATTGTCGAGCGAAAAAGTAGTGACCCAGGCATTCCGGTCCGGAAATGCTTTTACCATCTCCACCGAAAATTTTTGTTGTTCTTCAATGGGTTTTCCGCCCGACTTGAAAACATTCAGATTGAGGAAGCGAAAATTGTCCTCCTTCGCCTGATTTATGAAAACTGTATCCGCATAGTTCTGGATATGCATATGTGCATCAATCTTGGGAACAGACTTAAAATCCTCTTCAGAATAATATTCCGGAATTATATCTCTGTTTTCAGACTTTGGACTGTTAACATTTGTGCAGGACTGCATTATTAACAAGAAAATAAGCAGTCCAGAGAATGCAAATACTATTAATTTTTTCATCATTTATTAAGGTAGGCTTATTTAATGTAGCTTTAATGATCTTATTTTCACGCAATTCTGGCAATTGGTAACATGAAGGCCATAGCTATCAATATCAAACGATATCGGGAACAACAAATGGCTTTCTATACACCCTCTTTAAATGAGTATCTGCTTCGGGATCATTTATAAATTTTTCATGCTCATTCATAAATCTTATTTCACGTCCTACGCGATAAGATATATTACCCAATAATGGCAGACAAGAAGAGTAGAAGCCTTCATTAATATCGCAGTGAAGAACTTCATTCTTATCAGCACGGACTGCATCGATAAAATTTGTAAAGTGATCACCTGTTTGTTTAACTCCATCGTCTTTTGACCCTGCAAAAGGTTCTCTTTCCCTTCTGCGGAAAGCCTTCCAGGAATCGCCACTGATTTCAAGCCAACCTTCCGTACCATAAAACAGGTTTCCAACCTCCTGTCCCTTGCTTCCCTCATGATTGGTGTAGCGTCCACGGGTTTCGAACTCAAGCATAGTTCCATCACTATATTTGAAAGAGCATGTCTGTGTGTTTGGTGTTTCCTGGAATGTCTTATCATGGCCATAAGTCTCTACTCCACCATATACCAGTTTCCCCGGAGTCCGCTTATCAGGTTCGCGTTCGTCTTTATTAAAGCCATAAATACCTCCTGTAGAATATATCGATACGGGATGTTCATGTTTATTTAAACCCCAACGGGCAATATCAAGTTGGTGCGGACCTGTGTTGCCAGTATCCCCATTACCGGTATCCCAGTACCAATGCCAATTGTAATGGCTTTTCTTTACATTATAAGGCCTGTATGGAGCGGGGCCAAGCCACTCGTTGTAATGAAATGAAGAAGGGGGAACACTATCCTTTGCCATCCCAAATGAATCACGAGCCTTAAAGCATAGAGCACGTGCCATATAAACTTCTCCAATTCCACCTTCATGCAAAAATTTTATTGCTTCCCTTATGGTATTGGTCGAGCGGTTATTTAAACCAACCTGCACTCTCAGGTCTGTCTTTCTGGCGACCTCAATCATCCTTCGCCCCTCCCATATATTATGAGAAGCGGGCTTTTCAACATAAACATGCTTTCCTGCCTGACAGGCCCAAATAGTAGCCAGCGCATGCCAATGATTTGGTATTACAATTGATACGGCATCAATCTCTTTGTCATCAAATACCTTCCTCATATCCCATTCTTCTTTGGGTTTAATCCCGGTTTGATCAAAAACCTTTTTAGAACGTGATGGGAAAAGCAATTCATCAGCATCACAAATAGTTTTAACAATAACATTATGGCTGCTTTTCATACCACACCAGCTGTTGATATGAAGTGAACCCTGGTTACGTATTCCAATAACTCCAATGTTAATGCGGTCATTCGCTCCGAGGATAGATGCATAAGATTTGGCGCTAAATCCCATGCCGCCGATAGCAATTGCACTACCACCCAGCAGACTCTTTTTTATAAATTCTCTTCTAACTGTCATAATGATCTGTTTTTGTCCCTCAAGGCGGTACATTGCTGTACCTAAACTTTTGTAATATTTGCTTTTAACTTGTTGAAAGATTCCAGGTGTTGATGCATTGCGGATATTTTATCTTCAGGATTTGTGGAACTTCCTTCGAGCAATAACCAACCTTTGTAATTTATACCTGCAAAAAGATTAAAGATTTCCTGATAAGGGTAATCATTCCTGTCCAATTCATGGATATGGACTGTATCCCCAAACCACTTTTTAACCATATTAAAATTCTCTGCAAGACCAGCTCCCGATACATCGGGTGGATTACAATTCCAACAAATTCTAACATTTGGTTCAGTTACCTGATCAAAAATTGCTTTCATATTGGGCAATAATTCAGTGAGGGGGCCATGAGCTTCTACTCTAATTAATTGTCCAAAATCCTGTGCATACTTGCCAACTTCATTGAGTGAAGCGGCAATTTGGGCAATGGTTTTTTCTTGGGGTATTTGAGCCGGCAAGCCATTGGGCTTAACTTTTAAACCCGTTGCGCCAATATCCTGACATAGCTTTATATATTCCTTTGTCTGTTCAATATTTTGCCTGAGTATTTTTTGATCAGGACTATGATATTCGTAGTTAGAGCCATAGCCTAAACAAGTTACAGGACTGTCAGAAAACCTCTTTTTAACTTCTGCCCGCTGCATCGCATTGAGGTTTGATTCAACACCATGAGCATGCTGGGTGCGAAGCTCTACGCCAAGTAAACCAGTCCTGGCACAATTTGCAATCAAGGTTGGTAAATCCCAATCTTTACCCCAGAGGTAGGTGACTAATCCGGGTTTCATTAATAAATTTTTAGAATTGGAATGCAAATAATTGGAACAGGCCGACAATTGGTTCATTGCGGCCAGGGTGACACCTGCAGCTATGCTTTTCTGTATAAAAATACGCCGGGATAAATTTTTATTCATCATAGTTTGCTTAAACTTTTATTTGCTATGAACATAATTTGTGCTTTTAGCCTAAAAAATAATATCCCGGTATTAATTCTAGTTTATTAATAAAAATTAATTCGCATCTATTTCAATAAACCAATTCAATTTAATGTTAAAATAATAAGTGCCACTGAACCATTCAGCAGACATTTAGATTATCTCAATAATTTAAATACTTATTATAGCGGGATTCAGGAATAAGAAACTGCGACTGAAACATTTTGAAAAAGAAATTATACGCTTAATTGCTAAAACAAATTAGTAATAAATTATCTCTAAAATCATAAAGTCAAAAATTAATTTGATATCCAAAAAAATCATTTAAAGAAGAGATTTCTTCGATTTAATACATCCAAATACTTTAACTGCAATTATCATTTGACCCTTAACAAATTTGTTCTATTGCTAATTCGGCCTATCTTTACAGCATGAATATCCTCTTACTTGGTTCAGGTGGACGCGAATGTGCTTTCGCTTCCAAAATGGCAGAAAGCCGGCATTTATCTCAATTATATATCGCACCCGGAAATGCGGGAACTTCTGCCTATGGTAAGAATATAAACCTGAAACTAACGGATTTTGAAGGTATAGCTGCTTTTGTTCTTAAAAACGATGTTGAGATGCTTGTAGTGGGACCTGAAGAGCCATTGGTAAAAGGAATTCATGATTTTTTTCTCGAACGCAGTGATTTATCGCATATTCCGGTTATCGGTCCGCAGAAAGAAGGTGCTCAACTGGAGGGCAGCAAGGATTTTTCGAAGCAGTTCATGATTAAACATGGCATTCCGACTGCAGCATTTAAATCATTCAGCAAATCCAGCCTTGAAGATGGCTTAAAATATCTTGAAACTCAGAAGCTGCCGATCGTGTTAAAAGCGGATGGATTAGCAGCCGGTAAAGGGGTACTGATTTGTGAGACTCTGGAAGATGCAAAAACTGAATTAAAAGCTATGCTTGCTGATGCAAAATTCGGAGAAGCCAGCAGCACGGTTGTCATTGAAGAGTTTTTAACAGGAATCGAGTTGTCTGTTTTCGTTTTAACGGATGGTAAATCATATAAAATTCTGCCTGAAGCCAAGGATTACAAACGAATTGGTGAAGGTGATACCGGATTAAATACCGGTGGTATGGGCTCAGTTTCTCCGGTGCCTTTTGCTGATGCAAAATTTATGCGCAAGGTAGAAGAGCGGGTCATCATTCCAACGATTGAAGGCTTAAAAAAGGACAATATCCCTTATAAAGGATTTATATTCATTGGCCTGATGGCTGCAAGTTCGGCAGATGGGAAAGAGCCTTTTGTGATCGAGTACAATGTACGTATGGGTGATCCCGAAACCGAAAGTGTAATTCCTAGAATTGAAAGCGATCTTATTGAGCTGTTCATGGGAGTGGCTGACGAAAATCTTTCTGAGAAAGAACTAAAAATTTCTCCAAAATTTGCTGCAACGGTAATGATCGTTTCGGGAGGATATCCGGGAGAATACCTAAAAGGAAAAACACTTTCAGGAATAGAAAACCTTAGAAACTCCGTTGCATTTCATGCCGGGACCGAACTTGAAAATGGCGTCGTGAAGAGCAATGGTGGCAGGGTAATCGCCATCACTTCACTACAGGATAATTTGTTTGATGCAGTTCAGAATGCAACTGCTGATGCAGGAAGGATCTATTTTGATGGCAGATATTATCGTCCTGATATCGGTGCCGATCTGCTGTAGATTTGTTCTGCCTGATCTTTATAATTTTCGAATAAATTAACTGTATAGAAATTTTATTTCTTTAATGGAAATAATTCATTTAATCTATCCAAAAGATCAGGTCCCCGAAGGTCGCGACCAATGATTTTCCCATTCGGATCAAGAAGAAAATTCCTTGGAATACTGCCGACTTTGTACAATGCTGCCGCTTCACTTCCCCAGTATTTCAGATCGGAAACATGCTGCCAGTTCAGATTATCTTCACGGATTGCAGCAAGCCAGCTCTTTTTATCCCTGTCGAGCGACACTCCAAAAACGGTGAATCCTTTATCCTTAAACTGCTTGTATGCATTCACAACATTCGGATTTTCCTGACGACAGGGTCCGCACCAGGCAGCCCAGAAATCAAGCAGAACATATTTACCTTTTAATGAGGATAGGGGAATCGCTTTGCCCAAAGTATCGGATAATGCAAAATCAGGAGCAATAGCACCTAATGAGGTCTTCTTTTCAGAATCTATATAATCCTTTACCAGCTTAGCGGTTGAACTGTTTTGTATCCCCGAACTGAGACTTTTCAGCAGGCTATCGGCCTCAAAAAAATTAAATTTGCTGCCGGCAATACTTGGGATCAGCAATAGAGATGCAAAAGCTGTAGGATTTTCCTTAACAAAAGTCCTTTGGAATTCCACCAATTCCCTATTTACATCCCTGAATGGAATCCGATACAAGGCGGCAATGGAATCAGGAGAAATCCCCGATTGTGATTTTAGTTCCGCCTCTTTTCCAATCTGGTTTAACTTTTCGAAATAAGGTGCCTGCCCCGAACTTAATCGCTGCATATCATCCTGAGCTTTTGAACCACTAATAAGAGCATCATTAAGTCCGGTATTAATCTTAACAGAGATATTACCCTGGTCGAGAATAAACTGTTTCGTTGTAGCCGGATCCTTTTTATAATCCTGATCCAGGGAAAGGAATACAGGAACAGGCTCGCTGAAATCACTGTTTATACTAAATTTACCGTCCAGAATATTCACTTTCTGAACCTTTGGCTTAACATTACTGAAAAAGGAAGTTTCTGTAAAGTACAGGCTTTTGATCTCCGGGTTGGAGACCATACCATTAATAGAATAGGAAGCTTGCTGGCCAGAACTGATCAGCGGACAAACAAGAAGTATTGAAAAATATATGGTGTACTTGAAAAATCTCATGTGCTAAAAAACGTTAATCCTGCAAAATTAGTACTTATTAAATGATAATTTCCTTTATTATTGGGTGTGACTTGAAGGTAAAGCATGTATTGAATTAAGAAAGATAAAAAATGAATAACCCTATCACAGATTATCCAAAAAGCATCCGAAATAAATTCAAAGAACTATTCGGGCAGGAGGCCCTGATTATCCGTTCGCCGGGAAGAATAAACCTGATCGGTGAGCACCTCGATTATAATATGGGTTTCGTATTGCCTGCTGCGATCAATAAGGCGATCTGGCTCGGTATTCAGAAACGGGAGGACGATGGTATTAGACTGCACTCACTTGATTACAATGACGATTACCGCGGCAGCATTTATAATATAGCTCCATCAGGCAAATTATGGCCCGATTATATTCTTGGAGTGCTTGAACAGATTCAAAAAAAACATTCCTTAAAACATGGGTTTAATCTTGTATTTGGCGGGGATATCCCTCCCGGTGCCGGACTATCATCTTCTGCAGCTTTGGAATGTGCTACGGCATATGCCCTGAATGAGCTGTTCAGACTTGATTATGAGAAAATGGATCTGGTGAGAATCGGACAAGCGGCAGAGAATGAATTTGTTGGGGTAAAATGTGGTATAATGGATCAGTTTGCGAGTGTTTTTGGGAGAAAAGAGCATCTAATCCGTCTGGATTGCCGGAGTTTGGAATATGTTTATGTACCATTCCATACCAAAGACATCAAAATATTGCTGTTTGATACCCGAGTAAAACATTCTCTGGCTGATTCAGCTTATAATCAGCGCCGTGAACAATGCGAAAGAGGAGTAAAACTTATACAGAAATTCCAGCCGGAAGTTAGAAGTCTCAGGGATGCCAGCCAGGAAATGCTCGACAATATTGTAAAAACAGAGGATGAAACTGTCTACCGCAGATGCACTTATGTAGTTTCAGAAATCAAAAGGCTTTTAAATGGCTGTGAAGACCTCAAGAAAGATGATCTGATCAGCTTTGGCAAAAGAATGTTTGAGACCCATGCCGGACTAAAAGATCTGTATGAAGTAAGCTGCAAAGAACTTGATCTGCTGGTTGATCTGGTCAAAGACAATCCCGGTGTGATTGGTGCCAGGATGATGGGTGGAGGTTTTGGGGGTTGCACGATCAATCTGGTAAAGGCAGAAGCTGCAAATGATCTCATAAAAAAAGTTACCGATGCTTACTTATCAGAAACAGGAACTGAAATGCTGGTTTATGAGGTAGAAATCGAAGATGGGACGGGATTTAATTGACTCCGTTGTGCGTCATAAGTGATAATGTCATTGCGAGTGCAACGAAGCAATCTCTAATTAAACAGTGGAGATTGCTTCGTCGTGTCTCCTCGCAATGACAATGAAAATAACAGCTGTTCGACATGTTCCGAAGGGCATGTCGAATACTCAGATAATCTGGATTTGCAATCCAGAATTGTAGAAAAATTTATTTAATCGCTGTATTTATACCCCGAATCACAAAGCACAGTCACAATATTTAATGGTTTTGTTTGTGCCTTCAAGTACTTTTGAGCAGCAATTACATTCGCAGCAGCTGAATAACCCACATACAAACCCTGCTCCTTGGATAATCTCTTTTTCATATCTATCACTTCCTCATCACTTACTGTGATAAAATCATCTGCCAATGATTCATCCCAGTGCGGAGGGATCAATCCATAGGCAGTGCCCTGAATGATATGCTTTGGGTCATCGACTTTTCCTGTTTTCAGGATTGCCGACTTTTCGGGTTCTACGGCAATGCATTTGATGTTTAAGTTGACCGATTTCAGATATTTCGAAGCCCCGATGAATGTACCACCACTACCAACAGATGCAATAAACACATCAGCTTCAGGCAAATCCACGAGAATTTCTGGTCCGGTATGATTAAAATGTGCCTTAATACAGGATGGATTATTGAACTGATCTGCATAAAATGCATTCCTGTTCCGAGCAATATCTTTTGCAACATCGGTAGCCTGGCCAATATCCGCACCGGTAACCATTCCCGGGCTTCCGTCGACCTGTTTAGTAAGTATCAGCTCTGCCCCAAAAGCGCTCAGGATTTTTCTGCGTTCGGGACTGTTTCCTTCCGACATCACCGCTACAAATGGATTGCCGAATTGCCTGCATACCAAAGCCAGTCCGGCACCCATGTTCCCGCTGGTCATTTCCACGACCGTTTGTCCTTTTTTCAAACTGCCGTTGTGATAAGCATCCAAGATAATCTGATAAGCCGCCCGGTCTTTGACACTTCCGCCCGGCTGCAAATGCTCTGCCTTGGCATAGATCTTTCCGGGCAAATCGGCACTGATCTTGTCGAGGAAGATCAATGGGGTATTATGGATTAGGTTTAGGGTGCTCAAGGTTTATCTGACTTATTTTAAAACCGGGGAACCATCTACGCTATAACAGACTAAGCTTCAAAAAATCACCATCCACGATAAGCAGTTTAACGCCATTTTCAGTTACTGAACGATGTGAACTCAATTCATCTGATACCACATAAGTGCCGCCTTTTTCGAGTTTCACATGTTCACCATTTTTCAACTCTGAAATAAATTCTCCCTCCAGACAATGAACTATATGCCCTTTCTGACACCAGTGGTCTGCCAGATAACCTTTCGAATACTCAACTAAGCGAATCCTAAGTCCGGGGAACTGAATGGTCTGCCAATAAGCCGTCCCGCTTTCACCCCGGTGCTCGGTTTTTTCAATGGCCGACCAGTCGATGCTTTGGAAAGGGATGTTACTCATATTAGTATCACAAACCCTTTTAAATATACCTGTTCACTAAATTCTCCAGGTACTCCTGCTTTCCACTCTTTACTGCAGGCTCGCCCATTTCAACTGCCAGGTTTCTCAGATCTTCCAGACTCAGTTTCCCTGTTTCAAAATCTTTGCCTTTCCCCGAATCAAAAGAGGCATAACGATCCTTGCGTATCTTTTTATAATCCGAATGCTTCAAAATATTTTCAGCAGCAATGAGGGCACGAGCGAAAGTGTCCATACCACCGATATGAGCATAAAATAAATCGGCAGGATCAGTTGAGTTTCTGCGGATCTTGGCATCAAAATTAATACCTCCGCCACCGAAACCTCCGGCTTCAATGATCACAAGCATCGCTTCAGTCAGTTCATTAATATTATTCGGAAACTGGTCGGTATCCCAGCCATTCTGATAATCACCGCGGTTCGCATCGATCGAACCCAGTAAGCCCGCATCGGCACTCACCTGCAATTCATGCTGGAAGGTATGTCCGGCCAGAGTAGCATGATTTACTTCAATATTCAGTTTAAAATCATCCATCAGATCATACTGACGCAGGAAACTGATCACAGTAGCAGCATCATAATCATATTGATGTTTACTTGGTTCGCAGGGCTTTGGTTCAATGAAGAAAGTACCTTTAAATCCATTTTTTCGCGCATAATCCCTTGCCATGTGCAGGAATTTAGCGAGATGCTCCTGCTCACGTTTCATATCAGTATTCAGCAGACTCATATATCCCTCACGGCCACCCCAGAATACATAATTCTCACCATTGAGGGCAATTGTAGCATCCAGAGCTGCCTTAACTTGTGCTCCGGCATGAGTCAGGACATGAAAATCAGGATTGGTTGAGGCTCCGTTCATATAACGGCGATGTGAAAACAGATTGGCTGTTCCCCATAATAATTTCACTCCACTGGCCTTTTGCTTCTCTTTAGCATAAGCGGTAATCGCCTGCAGGCGGCGCTCATTCTCTAAAACATCATTGCCATAATCTACTACATCCACATCATGAAAACAGTAATATGGCAGGTTCATCTTGGTAATAAACTCAAAGGCTGCATCCATTTTATCTTTTGCACGTTCAACCGCATCACTTTTTGCATCCCAGGCAAAAATATGGGTCGGCTCTCCGAAAGGATCTGATCCATTTCCAACAAATGAATGCCAGTAGGCGCAGGCAAAACGCAGGGTTTCCTTCATCGTTTTACCGGCGATGATCCTGTTCTCGTCATACCAGCGAAAGGCCAATGGATTATTGGATTCAGGCCCCTCATATTGTATCTGGCCTATGCCTTTGAAAAATTCTTTATCTCCTGTTGTGATGTTTGCCATTCTGAAATTTTTATGTTTTCGAATTTATAGAATTAAATAATAATTAGTGAAAAACCATGGAGCTAATGTTTCACAATTCAATAAAAATGAGAGGGCGTCATCCCGAACGATTGAGGGATTCCAAACCAATGAGCAGAGAAAGCTTCTGAAAGTGCATCCTTAGAACAGATCCCTCCGCGAGGTAAAATTTCCGAATAGAAAGCTATTGTAATCGCTTGTCGGGATGAAGGTAATTCAGGAAGTCCCTGTTCACTAACAAAAACCTATATTTATAATCAGAATTATTATTCCGGAATTGTAAATAACACCCCATGAAAGCCTATCTATTAAGCTGCCTTAGCCTGATCATTTGTATTCAGCTTCATGCCCAAAATCATGAAGAATCAAATTATGACGAATCCAAAGTACCTGTCTATACCCTTCCGGATGTTCTTAAATCAAGTGATAACAAAACAATAAAAAACAAAAAGGCATGGGAAAAGATTAGAAGACCTGAAGTACTGACTTTATTCGAAAATAATATTTACGGGCAGGTACCTAAGTCTTTTGAAGATATCCGGTTTTCAGTCCTTAGTGAGGATAAAAACAGCATGAATGGGAAAGCACATCGCAAAGAAGTTCTGATTGAGGTGTTCAACCAAAATAAAAGTGTCAGGATTAATCTGGTTCTTTTTACTCCTAATAATGCAGTAAAGCCAAGCCCTGCATTTTTACTGATCAATAATCGAGGCAGGGAAAATACGGACCCCAGCAGAAAAACAATAAGCGAATTCTGGCCTGCAGAAGTGCTTATTGATGCTGGTTATGCCATTGCAGCTTTTCATGTCAGTGATCTTGCACCGGATAATAAAGATGAATTCATGAATGGGGTAATGCAGTTATATCCAGAACAATTAAATGCTGATAATGGCATGCGTGCGATTGCTGCCTGGGGATGGGGCGCGAGCCGGGTGATGGATTATTTTGAAAGCGATCCGCAAATCGATAAAAAAAAGGTAGCCCTGGTCGGGCATTCGCGGGGCGGAAAAGCATCGCTCTGGGCAGCAGCACAGGATCAGCGTTTTGCAATCTGCATTACAAACTGCTCGGGAAGTACAGGAGCGGCACTTGCCCGCCGACAATTTGGAGAACGGGTGAGAAGGATCAATACCTCATTCCCGCATTGGTTTAACACAAATTATAAAAAGTACAATGATCATGAAGAGCTTTTGCCTGTTGATCAGCACATGCTGATCTCCCTGATCGCACCAAGACCGGTTTATGCTACAAATGCTTCAGAAGATCTCTGGGCTGATCCTAAGGGTACATTCTTATCCCTCAAAAACGCAGAGGATGTTTATGGTTTGTATGGTTTAAAATCAAAATTACCCGAGGTTCCCCCGGGCTTGAATACGCCTGTAATTGAATCTCCTCTGGCTTATCATAACCGGGAAGGAAAACATGATATGACTGTTTATGACTGGAATCAGTTTATTAGGTTTGCCGATTATCATTTTGGGAAGGGGAGGTAGGATTGTCATTGCGATCCGCCCAAGGCGGAGAAGCAAACCTCTAACCAATAGTACTAAACGTCATAAGATTGCTTCGTCGTGCCTCCTCGCAATGACAATACTATTATTATTGCGAGTGTAGTGCTTTGTCATTGCGAGCGTAGCGCGGCAATCCCCTAGCCAATAGTACTAAACGCCATAAGATTGCTTCGTCGTGCCTCCTCGCAATGACAATAATACATGCAAGCCTAAAAATGCCTCAGCAGCAATTCCTTCCATTCCTGGTAAATCGTTTCGTATTCTTCTGATTTTTGAGGTTCGATCTTGCGGATTGGTTTCAAATTTGCAAATGCATTTTCGGTACTGAATTCTCCAGCACCAATTCCGGCACCAATTGCTGCTCCGATACTTCCATCATTGCTGTAGAGCTCTACAGGAACGCCACAAGAATCCACAAATGCTTCGATAAAAAGTTCACTTGAGAACATATTCGCTTTACCGGCGCTAATGAGTGTGGGGTTCATACCGTTCTCACGCATAATGTCAAGTCCGTATCGAAAAGCGAAGGCGATGCCCTCCTGGACAGCCCTGAAAATATGTGCCCGGCTATGCAGGTTCAGGTCAATATTATGGAAGTGGGCGCCGATATTCTTATTGTTCAGCATACGCTCTGCTCCGTTTCCAAAAGGCAAAATCCTCAAACCATTACTCCCAACTCTTATCGTTGAAGCTTCAGCATTCATTGCATCATAAGCAATACCAGGTGCAATTACATCCCTGGTCCAGCGATTCAAAATTCCGGTTCCATTGATACAAAGCAATACCCCGATTCGCTGTTGTTCTTCCGAAAAATTAACATGAGCGAAGCTGTTAATCCGTGATTCCTTATCGAAAGTCAGCTGGTCAGACACTCCATAGATCACCCCTGAAGTACCACCATTGGCTGCAACCTCACCCGGTTTTAAAACATTCAAAGAAAGAGCATTATTGGGTTGGTCTCCAGCTTTATAGCTAACAGGGATACCCGGTTTTAATGAAAGTGTGGCGGCAATTTCAGCACTCAGTCTGCCATGATCAGAAAATACAGGCTGGATCTCCGGGAAAATATCCTCAGGGAAAGCAAAATGATTCAAGACTTCCTTTGAAAGCTCATTCCTCCCAAAATCCCAGAATACACCTTCCGAAAGTGATGAAACGCTGATATTGATCTCCCCGCTAAGTTTCATCCCGATAAAATCTCCAGGAAGCATCACTTTGTAGATCTTTTCGAAAATTTCAGGCTCATTTTCTTTCACCCAGGCAAGCTTGGAAGCCGTAAAGTTCCCGGGTGAATTAAGTAGATTGCTCAGGCATTTTTCTTCACCAATCGCCTGAAACGCTTTATTACCGATCTCAACTGCTCTACTGTCGCACCAGATAATTGAATTCCTTAGTACCTTTTGATCTTTATCAACCAATACCAGTCCGTGCATCTGATAGGCAATTCCAATCGCTCCTACGGCTCTTGAATTGTACAATCCCGAAGTATTTGCTTTAATAATCGCCTGCTGAACATTTTCCCACCATACTTCCGGCGATTGCTCTGCCCATCCGGGATGTTCAGCAATAATTACTGTTTCAGTTTCCGGATATTGAACCGTACAGAGGCATTCCTTAGTTTGAGAATCAATAACAGATACTTTGATTGATGAAGTGCCGAGGTCGATACCGAGTAGTAACATTTGCAGGATTTTGTGTTAGAATGAATTTATAAAAAATATTATCAGTTGTCTGTTACCTTTTATAAGAAAAAATATTGAGAAATACTTAAATTTTCACTTTGCCAGTTAACAGATAACCGGCAACAGGCAACATATCAGATCAAATAAGCTTTTGATACGTCCTCCACCATAAATCGGGCATCTCACCTGAGTTGGCTGTTTGGTAATCTTCATAGCGGCATGGTACGAGGTGATGCCTTTCATTCTTTGACTTGCCGGCAGGGTAAGGTACCTGCATCCACCAGCGATCTGATTTTTTGCTTTTGACAAAAACCAGTTCATGAGAACCGTCTTTGAGTCCGGCTCTGTAAGTGATGTATTGCGATTTAGGCAATAAAGGAAATTCTTTCTTCCTGTTATAAAATCCATCTACAAAATACCAGACCATTTGGGCCAGTAGCATAGCAGTCTGGCCATTAAGATCATAAGCCGGATTATACTCATAGAATCCTATCGAAGAGAGCTTATCATTCATACCGGCATACCTTGCGATCTGGCAGGCATTCTCGCCATAAAACCCATTTGGTGTGGCATTGGCATTGCCGGTGGCATCCGAAGAACGAATTGCAGAAATATCAAAACTTAACATATTCGCATTGCGGATCACAGGCTCAGCAAGATTGATATTACCTGCAAAATCACCCAGGCGATGTACATCAAAATAGAGTTTATCCATTAGTTTCAGGCTTTCCTGATTGACATAGAAAGTCTGGTATCCGATATTGCTGAAATTAAAGAGGAAATTGGGTTCGTGTAAAAAGATCTTGTTAAGATAGGAAATTGAAGTGGTTTCGATCGTACCATCGATATTGTCATCAAGGTCAAAATGTGAATCGACAACCAGCAGGTCTACCTTCTGCTCCAGCTCTTCATAAGCCATGAACTGAGGATATGTCAGATCCTGACCGCCACCTATTATCACAGGTATTATGTTCTTTTTGATGAGTTCAGTTACCAGGAGTTTTAGAGCAACATAAGTATCTGAGACCTTATGCCCGGCACGGATATTACCAAGGTCAACGATACGGGTGTTATAATTACCCTCGTTAAGCTCATAAAATTTTTTTCTGAAAGTGTCAGGTGCCAAAGCTGTCCCAATATTATTGATCGAATTTCTGTCTTCCAATACACCAATCAGAGCAATATCATAAAGAACATTATCGAGATCTGGAAAATCATCATGAAAGGCTACGATCTTGGATCCTAAATGACTGGTATAAAAACCACTTTCCGGACTAATGGAATCGAAATCAATCGGACTAAGAAAATCGGATAATGACATAATAATTGTTCCTGTAATTTAATTGAGTTCTATAATTGTACAGCCCCCGATTAATTTTGCTTTATACAAAATTGAAGAAGAATCAGATAATTGAGAACAGACTCAAAGCAAATATCAGTTTATTCAGTTACTTTTGAAAGCATTTAAAAAAATTCATCCGGATGATTTTAGTTACCGGCGCTACCGGTTTTTTAGGTTCAGAATTAATCAGCCAATTGCTGCTCAGAGGAGAAAAGATCAGAGCAATCAAGCGTGATACATCCCGGATACCCCAAATTTTAAAAGATAAAACAGATATTGAGTGGTTCAACGCCGACATTCTTGATTATTTCGCACTGAGTGAGGCAATGGATGGCATTAGCCAGGTTTATCATTGTGCTGCGCTGATTTCCTTCCATCCCAAAGACAAAAAAGAGATGCTAAAAGTGAATGTGGAAGGCACCTCAAATCTGCTCAACATCTGCATGGAAAAGAACATCCAGCGCTTTTTACATGTGAGTTCAATTGCGGCACTGGGTGAGAGTAAAAAAGGGAACCTGATCACTGAGAAGAATCACTGGGAATTTGGATCAGGTCAGAGTGCTTATTCAATCTCAAAATATAAGAGTGAGATGGAGGTTTTCAGAGCGGCGGC
Source organism: Pedobacter sp. (assembly GCA_036676565.1). GTDB lineage: Bacteria > Bacteroidota > Bacteroidia > Sphingobacteriales > Sphingobacteriaceae > Daejeonella. The sequence goes on along the minus strand of JAKFCP010000002.1, from coordinate 174,239 downwards.
AGAAGGCTTAAATGCAGTCATCGTAAATCCATCAATCATTATCGGCAAAAATGCGGGTAAAGAGGGAAGCGGACAATTATTTGAATCTATAAGAACTGGCTTGAATTATTTTCCCGGAGGAAGTTGCGGTTATGTGGATGTTACCGATGTCGCCAAATCTATGATCCTTTTAATGGAAAGCAATATTTCTGACGAACGTTTCATAATCAATTCAGAAAACCTGACTTATAAAGAGTTTTTTTCGAATATTGCCCTGAAATTTGGTAAAAACCCACCAGCTATAGCATTAAAACCATGGATGATGTATATCGCATGGCTGGGAAGCAGAATAATTACCTTCTTAACAGGTAAACGATTCGGTCTGAGTGCAGAAACCGTTCGCAGCGCCTTCAAAAAGCAAATCTATTCCAATGAAAAAATCAAAAAGGCATTAAATTTTAATTTTAAACCTGTTGATGACTCCATCAGCGAAATTTGCCTGCACCTTAAAAATAGTTAATCCCTTAATTAATAAAGCATTGAAACAGTTTTATATCATAGATTTCGACAGTACATTTACCCAGGTAGAGGCATTGGATGAACTTGCCCGTATCTCCTTAATGAACCATCCCGACAGGGAAAAGATCTATCAGAAAATTGAAGATCTGACTAATGCAGCGATGGAAGGTAAAATGTCCTTCCGGGAAAGCCTTACAGGTCGCGTTCAGCTACTGGAAGCTAACCGCGATCATCTAAAGCAGCTTGTCAGCCTTCTGAAAAAGAAGGTTTCTTCATCTTTTTCCCGGAATAAAACATTCTTCAAAAAACATGCAGATTCAGTTCTCATTGTGTCGGGTGGATTTAAGGAATTTATTACCCCTGTTGTACTTCCATATCATATACGTAAGGAAAATATTTATGCCAATACCTTTGTTTTTGATCCAAATGGAAAGATTATTGGATATGATGAGAATAATCCGCTTTCTAATGAAGGAGGAAAAGTTAAATTACTGAAAGAGCTTGACCTCAAGGGTGATATTTATGGTATTGGCGACGGACATTCCGATTTCCAGCTGAAGGAATTTGGGATGATTAAAAAATTCTATGCGTTTACTGAGAATATCGAACGTAAAACTGTTGCCGAAAAAGCCGATCATGTTACCCCGAGTTTTGATGAGTTTCTGTATGTAAATAATCTACCCAGAGCCATTTCCTATCCAAAAAACAGAATTCTTTGTCTGGTGATTGGAGATGTGCCTGATCTGGCTATTCAAACCTTAAAAAAGGATGGGTTTTCTATTCGCCATAAAAAAACCTTTGAAGAAAAGTATGTACCTGATGTAGGTATGATGCTGCTGGCTAATGGTGAACTGCTTGAAAGGGAAAAGCTCGAACGTGCGGTAAAACTAAAAACGATAGGATATCTCGGCAACAGCGAACCTAAGCTATCCCATGGTTTATGTACAGATATGGGTATTGTCATATTTGACGACCCGAAGCATAGTCCTAAAAATCCAGAATTCATTGCCAAAAGGATGATCAATTTCATAAACCATGGCCATACTTATGTGAGTGCGAACTTTCCAAATCTTCAGCTCCCACGGATTGCAGGAGCGCATCGTTTGATTCACATCCACAAAAACATGCCGGGTATTATGGCTCAGATCAATAAAGTTTTTGCTGATCATCATATTAATATTGTGGGGCAGTACCTGATGACCAATCCAAGTATAGGTTATGTAATTACGGATGTGAGTGATGAGTATGATAAAAAAGTACTGAAAGCTCTTAAGCAGATTGATCATACTATTAAGTTCAGAATACTTTATTAAGCGGAAAGCAAAAAGCTGAAAGCTGAAAGCAGAAGGCAGTTTACAGTACGGTTTTTCAACAAAAATCATTAAATTGCCAGCCTGATTAAATTTTAATACTGTGTCTGATAAATTAAATATTTCCATCACTAAAACATCCCAGTCACGTTTGGCTGATATTGATTTCAATAATTTACCCTTTGGAAAGACCTTTTCCGATCATATGTTCATTGCAGATTACAGCGATGGAGCATGGAAAGACTTCAGAATTGTGCCTTACGGAGAGATCGGGTTCAGTCCTGCAATTTCTGCCCTGCATTACGGACAGGCATTTTTCGAAGGTATAAAGGCATACAAACATGCCGATGGAAAAGTCAGCATCTTCCGTCCTGATAAAAATGCAGAGCGTTTTAATCTTTCTGCACAGCGTTTATGTATGCCTGAACTTCCGGTTGATATCTTTTTAAAGAGTCTTGAAACATTGGTTGATCTTGACAGAGACTGGGTACCCTCTAAGGCAAATCATAGTCTGTACATCAGGCCGTTCATGTTTGCTACTGATCCTTTTTTGGGTGTAACACCCTCAGCTACATATAAATATATCGTATTAACTGGTCCGGTTGGCCCTTATTTTTCAAAGAACCTGAAGGTAAAAGTTGAAACTTTTTATTCAAGAGCAAGCGACGGTGGTTTCGGTTTTGCTAAAGCCGCAGGAAATTATGGTGGCTCTATGCTTCCGGCAATGAAAGCCACTCAGGAAGGTTTTGACCAGCTGATCTGGACAGATTCAAAAGAACATGCCTATGTTGAAGAACTGGGTGCTGCAAATATCATGTTCATGATGGATGGGAAGTTAATTACTCCATCTACCAGAGATACCATTCTAAAAGGTGTAACCCGCGATACCGTTTTAACTCTTGCAAAAGGCTGGAACATCCCAATTGAAGAACGCAGAATCTCAGTTGCTGAGATTATCAAAGGAATTATAGAAGGTCGCATCACTGATGCATTTGGTGTTGGAACAGCCGCTACAATTGCTCATATAGCTGAAATCGGATATGAAGGCGAACTTTACACCCTTCCTGATCCGGCAAAACGGATATTCTCTAACCGCGTTCTTGACACTTTGAATGAATTAAGATATGGCCGCTCTGCTGATGAGCATGGTTGGAATTTTATTGTCCGGTCCGGGTCAAACCCGGACTAACATCGGGTCTAGCCAGACCTGATACGTTTGTCAACCCGGGCTTGACCCGGGTTACCTGCCATCATTCCTGTTCATCCTTCGGACATCGCGTTTCCTCAGCCGGTCATCACGCCTTTCTTCCCTGTTGTTGCGTTCAATTTCCATTTTTCTCAGCCTTGCTTTAATCTCAGTCTGAGTTGCGGCATCAAACCCAATGGTAGATAACAGAGCTTCGGCAAATCCTTTCCATATCATATTGAAGAATGAGGAACGATCAGGACGGGCATAATAAAATATTCCCCTCCTCACAGGCTGGCCTTTCATAGGGTTATCGTCCTTTATGATTAGAATGTTAGCGAAAATAGAGGCAATACCTTTTCGTTTTAAGCGGCTGGAATTTTCACTTTTTTCTAAAAGAATGATTTTTAAACCATTATAATAACAGGTCAGACTTCCTCTTACCCCATTAATACTTCCTCTCCCGTTAAAAATCATCTGATTTATATAACCAGATTTAACTTCAATCAGAGATAATGGTCTGATGGCCGAATTGAACATTTCTGCATCAAGTTTTCCCAATTTTCCGGAAAACTCGAACGCTCCGCCAGGATCTGGCAGATTGAATTTCATTGCTATATCCAAACGACCACGACCCATTAAAAGTGAGGTTAGCTTTACCTCACTGAATTTATTTTTAATCAGGTTCAGCGAATCATTGGTCACATTGAAAATACTTCCGTTGACCCCAGCAAATGAAAGTGTTCCTTTGCGCCTTGAATCAGGATTATATTCCGAATAATTGATATGTGAATCCTTTAGCAATACAGTATCTATTGTTGTATCAAGCTTGAATCGTTTTAATGCCAGCTGCGGAAAATTAACACCCTTATCCCTGATCGAATCGGGCATTCCACGATTCAAAAAAACTGATAAATTACCCTTGTTCAAGGTTAATGAAGATGCAATCAGCCTTCTGTCACGGTTTAATAACTCGTAATCTATATTGCTTAATTCAATGTCTTCAAAGTGTGCAGAATATCGGTCCTTCTGGAATTTAAACCTTCTTGAAAACTCCATCTCCGAATATCTTGGCAGAAGGCGAAAGTCCTTTATACGGGCATACCCTCCTGCTGTGGAGGCCTTGAATTCACTGAACTGAATATTATAATTTCCATCCTCTGTAAGCGATTTGTAGCCAAGCAGTTCAGCATAAATATCTTTGGTATAATACAAACGGGACCGATCAAATTGTGATGCCGAATCTATCAGCAGATCGCTGATCCTGATGTACAGATCCTTAAGTTCAGTTACTCTGTTCCCTCCCTCTGCACTACGATCGATATACTTAAAATCTGCATTCCTGAAAATGATCTTCCCGATTTTTACGGAATTGAGATATGGGGCAAGGTGCTGGTATGCAGTTCTCAGGTCTTGTTTAGGGGATGCTTTTGTATTTCTTATTTTAGAAAATACAACCTTCAATGAAGGCCGGTCAATCTCTATAGAACTCATTTCCAGTTTGCCAACCGTATATATTTTCCAGGGTTGTATCCTCTTTAAGATCAGTTCGGCTATTTCAACTTCGTACAAATGCCTTGGTGCAATGCTGTCAACCTTCATCTTTTCATACACCAGGGTGTCGGGTATGAACCGGATATTCGAAACGTTCAGTCTTCCGGTAACAAAATTCACCCTGATATTTTCAAATTCCATACGATATAAGCCATCTGTTGACCTGTTAACCGCCTCTTTAATCCTTTGAGTTAAAATAGGTTTCCAATAGTAGTTCAGGTATACTGCGGCTCCGCTTACCAGAAGGACCAGTATCAGTAAAATTGAAAAAATCCACTTTCTAAATAAGCCTTTATTACTATTCTGAACCATAGAATGCCTTCGGTTAAATACTAAGTTAATTTTAATCGTTAACGTTTCTAAAGATTATCTGATATGTCAGTACAATTTAAAAATATTGTCTGCGATGCAAAAAGAATCTCTGCCAAATTGTCATTTTGCAGAAAAAATCATACTTTTGCAGCTAATTTAATAAAGAATGTTTGAGCGCCCAATAAACTTAAAAGATTCATCAGAAACCACATTACACGATGAATCACGTCAGGGTGAAGCCTTAATATTAGAAAATACAGGCCAATATACAGGACGAAAACTGTACATTGAAAGTTACGGTTGTGCGATGAATTTCTCTGACAGTGAGATTGTTGCATCGATCATGCAGGATATGGGCTTTGAAACAACAAGTCAATATAAAGAAGCTGATGTCATTTTTATAAATACCTGCTCAATTCGTGATAATGCTGAGCAAAGGGTAAGAAACCGGCTGCGTGAATTTGGAGCTGCTAAAAACAAACGACCGGGTATGACGATTGGTGTCCTGGGTTGCATGGCTGAGCGTTTAAAATCGAAATTTCTGGAAGAAGAGAAACTTGTTGATATTGTGATCGGTCCTGATTCTTACCGCGATCTGCCAAACCTGATCGCCAAATCAGATGAGGGGATGAAGGCAGTCAATGTACTTCTAAGCCGGGAAGAAACTTATGCTGATATAAGTCCCGTACGATTAAATAGCAATGGCATCTCCGCCTTTGTTTCAATCATGCGTGGATGCGATAATATGTGTTCGTTTTGTGTGGTTCCATTTACCCGGGGCAGAGAAAGAAGCAGAGACCCTCAATCAATTGTACAGGAAGCAAGGGAATTATTTGAAAATGGTTATCGTGAAGTAACCTTACTTGGTCAGAATGTAGATTCTTATAAATGGAGTGGAATAGCCTCACCCAAGCCCTCTCCGGATGAAAGGGAGCCGGATATTTCCCTGGGGGCTGAGGCCCTGAACTTTGCCGGACTATTAGAACGCGTTGCACAGATTAATCCCTTACTGAGGGTACGTTTCTCCACATCCCACCCGAAAGATATAACTGATGAGGTATTGCATACGATGAAGAAGTATGAAAATATCTGCAATCATATCCACCTTCCGGTACAATCCGGGAACTCCCGGGTGCTGGAACTTATGAATCGTACCTATACCCGTGAATGGTATATTGAGCGGATTGATACCATTAAAAAACTTATTCCGGAATGCGCGGTCTCAACCGATATCATCATCGGTTTTTGCACGGAAACTGAAGAGGAGCATCAGGATACACTGAGCCTGATGGACTATGCACAATTTGACTTTGCTTATATGTATACCTATTCGGAGCGTCCCGGCACACTTGCTGCCAAGCGTTTTGAAGACGATATTCCGGAAACGGTAAAAACCCGCAGATTCAATGAGATTCTGAAAAAGCAGCAGGAATGTTCATTGAAACGCCTGGAACAACATATTGGTAAAACGCATAAAGTGCTGATCGACGGATTCTCAAAGAAATCAGACGATGATTTTTCGGGAAAAAGCGAACATAATATCACTGTAGTTTTTCCGGTAAATAAAGCATATAAAGCTGGCGACTATGTTGATGTCAGAATAGAACGCTGCACTCCGGCCACTTTAATAGGTAGAATTAAGGCTGATGTGGAGATTTGAAAATTTGGAGATTTGAAAATGCCAGAAAACAAATTAAAATTCAGCCGGGTAATATTAATTGGAAAAATTAAAGATTGATTTGGAAATGATATAGCATCATCAAATTTTCAAATCATCAAATCATCAAATTACACTAATGGATGTTCAGGACATAAAAAACAGATTTGGTATCATTGGTAATTCACCTTTACTTAACCGGGCAATTGATATTGCGAGGCAGGTAGCACCAACCGATATTTCTGTGCTGATTACCGGTGAGAGCGGTAGCGGTAAAGAGGTTTTTTCACATATTATTCATGCATTGAGTGCACGCAAACACGGTCCTTTTATAGCCGTAAACTGTGGTGCAATACCCGAAGGAACAATCGACTCCGAATTATTTGGCCACGAAAAAGGGTCATTTACCGGAGCCCATGATGCCCGCAAAGGATATTTTGAGGTAGTTGATGGCGGAACGATATTTCTGGATGAGGTTGCTGAACTGCCGATCGGAACTCAGGCCCGCTTGTTAAGAGTTTTAGAAACAGGCGAATACATTCGTGTTGGTTCTTCCAAAGTCCAGAAAACAAACGTACGTGTGATTGCTGCTACAAATAAGGATGTTTTCGATGCAGTAAGTGCCGGAAAGTTCCGTGAAGATCTTTATTACCGATTAAATACTGTACCATTGAAAATTCCTGCATTAAGAGAGCGCAAGGAAGATATAAATTTACTGTTCAGGAAGTTTATTGCCGATTTTACAGATAAATACAGAAGCCCCTCTGTACAGCTTGACCAGAGTGCACAGCAGGTTTTAATGAATTACAGCTGGCCGGGAAATGTTCGTCAGCTTAAAAATATAGCCGAACAAATTGCTGTACTTGAAAAAGACAGAAATTTATCAGCAGAGCACCTGCAGAACTATATCCCAACCGAGGCCGGAAGCACTCTTCCTATGCGTATTCCAAACCAGAATAAGGAGGACTTTTCTGAGCGGGATATTCTTTATAAAGTGCTTTTCGATATGAAGAAGGATATGATGGAATTGAAAAAGCTGGTTGCTGAGATCATACAAAACGGAGGCAATACCTCAAGCATTCAATCAAACCAGAAGGTAATCAATCAGCTTTACAGGGATATCGAAATTCCCGGAAGCAATAACCTGGCTCCTGATCCGCATCAACTGGTGATCCATCAACCGGATAATGATAAATCATATGATATGATGGATGAAGCAGAAGAGGTAGAAGAATCCTTATCATTGATAGACAAAGAATCAGATCTGATTAAGAAAGCACTTAAGAAGCATAAAGGAAAGCGGAAATTAGCTGCTCATGAACTTGGGATCTCAGAACGTACCTTATATCGTAAAATAAAGGAATTAGAACTTTAAGTCGGTCACAGAAAATGCAAAAGATCCTTTCAAAATTCAGATACTTTCTAATTATTGGCCTTGTATTGGTCTCTCAGTCCTGCGGAACCTATTCTTTCTCCGGAGCTTCAATTCCTCCGGAAATGAAGACGATTTCAGTGCAGTTCTTTGAGAACACTTCAGCTTTGGTCGTTCCTTATCTGAGTCAGCAATTTACTGAAGGATTAAAAGACAGAATAAGAAATCAATCCAGATTAAGCATTGTGAGAACCGAGGCGGATGCTAATTTTGAAGGGAGGATTACTGACTATTCTATCCGGCCCGTTGCTATTCAGGGGAATGACAGGGCAGGTCTGAACAGGGTAACAGTAACTGTTATGGTAAAATACACTAATGTTCTGAAGCCTGAATTAAATTTTGAACAATCATTCCAGGCATTTCAGGAATTTAGTCTGAATCAGGGGCCGATACAAACTCAGGAACAGAAATTATTGGCCCTAATCATCCGTCAGCTTACCGAGGATATTTTTAACAAGGCTTTTGCCAATTGGTAATAAATATTTAGCTTTCAAAAAACTCAGCACAATTGAAACAGATAAATCAGCAGGAATCCTACAATAAATTATTTGCGAGATGTATTGCAGATCCTTCTGCTATAGATGCCGGAGATGCAAGATTTTTAGAGCAAGCCCTGGAAAATTTTCCTTTTTGCCAGATATTAAATCTCTGTTACAGCCGCTCATTATCCCTTTCAGGTTCCGAAAACCTGAAGAAACAATTGAGTTATACGGCTTTGTCAATTCCTGAAAGAAAAATTCTTTATACTATTCTGAATGAGCCTGAAAAATTAAAGGAGCCTGAAAAATTAAAATATATTGAATCTGTTTTATTTGGAGAACAGGAACCGGAGGACGAAGGGATTCATAAAATTGAAAATACTATCGATTTTAATGAAGAAGAAGCAAGTTTAGAAGAACAGGAACCTGTATCAGAAAATGTTTCAGAAGAACTGAAAAATGAGATAATTGAAGAAGATTCATGGTCTGCTAAGGTAGAAACTGTGCCTGAAAATGAAATAGCAGCAGAACCGGAAAAAGAAAAACAGACAATTGAGGAAGATGTTTGGACAGCAAAAAAAGAAACAGCTCCAGAAAATGAAGTCCGGGCGGATGCTGAGACAGAAAAACAGACAATTGATGAAGAAATCCCTGCTAAAAATGCAGAAGATCCTATAAAAGAAGAGCAAGAACCAATAGCTGAGTCTGAGCAGCCGGGTGCTGATGTGAATAAAAATCTGGATAAAGAATCTTCTTTATTGGGTGATATCTTCAATACAATTAATGAAAGTGCTGCTCCATCTGAAGATCCCCTAAAGGACGAGATCAGGGCAGAGCCGATTTTCCATTTTGAAAAGGAATCAGAAATAATGCCTGCTGAAGAGATCAAAACTGCTCCCGCTGAAGCACATGCTGCAGAACCCTCAGCTGAGGAAACTGGCAGCGCTGAAAAAGCAGAAGTAGAAACAGATCAGGAAGTATCCAGATACAATGACGATAAAATGCCTTATTCCTTTTTATGGTGGTTACAAAAGACCCGAATGGAGCATGCAGGAACGTATCAGCCTTATGCTGATTTCAGATTGGATACCAATCATAACATCAAAATAAGTTCTGTCGATCAGTTGAGCAGTCAGATCATTGAGAATATATTCCACTTGCAATCACCTTTGGAACAGGCTGAAAACGCACCCAGAACTGTTCCTTTCCAGGTTAAACGTAAGGAAGATTCTATTCTGGAGAAATTTATCAGGGAGGAGCCACAGATCAAGCCGCCCGATTCTCAAAAATTAGATACCGAGAATAAGGCAAGGAAAAGTGCAGAAGATCCAAACGATCTGGTTTCAGAAACACTGGCACATATCTATGCTGATCAGATGTTATATGAAAAAGCCATCGCTACTTACAAAAAATTAAGTTTGAAAGTTCCGGAAAAAAGCACGTACTTTGCCGACCAAATTCGTGAATTAGAAAAGAAAGTAAATTAATAGATATGTTATATACAGTTATTATTCTGGCAATCATTGTTTGTGTTTTGTTAGTCCTGATCATTTTGATCCAAAACCCTAAAGGAGGTGGTTTATCCTCCGGATTTGCGGGCTCAAATAATATTATGGGTGTTCAGCGCACTGGAGATTTTCTGGAAAAAGGTACCTGGATTCTTGCAGTTTCATTAATGGTTTTGGCACTAATGGTAAATGTAGTGGTTCCGCGTGGTGGAGTAGTTGACCAGGAAATGAATGATATTCAAAACCAGATCAATAAGCCTGCTGCTCCGGTTGCCGCACCATCAGGTCTTTCTTTACCAACAGACAGCACTAAAAAATAAAAAAGCATTATAGAAAAAAGCCACCTGAACGGTGGCTTTTTTTTGCATCAGGCTGACATTTTACTGACAGCTTGACACCGATATATTGCCAAGGAAGAGCCCCTGATTATCAAATAATGAAAATTTGACAAGAAATGTATCCTCAGGCTATTTGGCATAATTCATGTCAACAAAACAGTACAAACATTCAATCAATTTAATTTATTATATCAATATGGCATTAAATATCAAACCTAGCGCAGACCGGGTAGTTATAGAAGCTGCACCGGCTGAAGAAAAAACAGCTTCCGGACTTTACATTCCTGATACTGCAAAAGAAAAACCTCAAAAAGGTACTGTTGTAGCTGTTGGACCGGGCAAATATGCAGAACAAACCGGCAATTTAATCCCTATGGCTTATAAAGTAGGAGATGTTGTATTATACGGTAAGTATGCAGGAACAGAGATCTCTCATGAAGGTAAAGAATATCTTATCATGCGTGAATCTGATATTTTTGCAACACTATAATGAAGTCAGAAGTCGGAAGTCAAATCTCAGACCTCAGACCTCATTCCTCGAATCTAAATTTAATTGAAAACCAGAGTTTGATAAAAACATTAGTTTGAATTAACTCCAACATCTAAAATCTTTAAACAATGTCAAAACAAGTTAAATACAATGTTGAAGCGCGCGATGCTCTGAAAAGAGGCGTGGATATCCTTGCCAATGCAGTAAAAGTAACTCTTGGACCAAAAGGCCGTAATGTAATTATTGATAAGAAATTTGGTTCACCTGCAATCACTAAAGATGGTGTTACAGTTGCCAAAGAAATTGAATTAAAAGACGCCCTTGAAAACATGGGTGCACAAATGGTAAAAGAAGTTGCCTCTAAAACAGCTGATCAGGCTGGAGATGGAACTACTACTGCTACCGTTTTAGCTCAGGCAATCGTAACTGCCGGAATTAAGAACGTGGCTGCCGGTGCAAATCCAATGGATCTAAAACGTGGTATTGACAAAGCGGTATCAGCTGTTGTTGCTAATTTGAAAAAACAATCACAGTCTGTTGGCGAAGACAATAAGAAAATTAAGCAGGTTGCCTCAATCTCAGCTAACAATGATGAAGTGATCGGTACTCTGATCGCTGATGCAATGGCAAAAGTTGGAAAAGATGGTGTAATTACTGTTGAAGAAGCAAAAGGTACTGAAACTGAAATGAAAACAGTTGAAGGTATGCAGTTCGACCGTGGATATTTATCTCCATACTTCGTAACCAATGCTGATAAAATGGAAGTTGAACTGGATAATCCATATATCCTGATCTACGACAAGAAGATTTCTTCAATGAAAGAATTACTTCCAGTTCTTGAAAAACAAGTTCAAACCGGAAAACCATTATTGATCATTGCTGAAGATCTTGACGGTGAAGCATTAGCTACCTTAGTAGTTAACAAGATTCGTGGTTCACTTAAAGTAGCTGCTGTTAAAGCTCCGGGATTTGGTGACCGTCGTAAAGCAATGCTTGAAGATATCGCTATCCTTACAGGTGGTACGGTTATCTCTGAAGAAAGAGGTTATAAATTAGAGAATGCTGACCTTACTTATTTAGGTCAGGCAGAAAAAGTAGTTGTTGATAAAGATAATACGATCGTAATTAACGGAGCAGGTAAAACTGCTGATATCAAGGCTCGTGTCAGCCAGATCAAAGCTCAGGTTGAAACAACTACCTCTGATTATGATAAAGAAAAATTACAGGAACGTTTAGCGAAACTTTCAGGTGGTGTTGCCGTACTTTATGTTGGTGCTGCTACTGAAGTTGAGATGAAAGAGAAAAAAGACAGAGTTGACGATGCATTACATGCAACCCGTGCTGCTGTTGAAGAAGGAATAGTTGCAGGTGGTGGTGTTGCTTTCATCCGTGCTGTTGAAGCTTTAAAAGATCTTAAAGGAGCTAATGAAGATGAGAACACAGGTATTGCAATTATCAGACGCGCTATCGAAGAGCCATTACGTCAAATCTGCCAAAACGCAGGAATTGAAGGTTCTATCGTTGTTCAGAAAGTGAAAGAAGGTAAAGCTGATTTCGGATACAATGCCCGTACTGATGTTTACGAAAATCTGATCGGTGCAGGTGTTATCGATCCAACTAAGGTTGGTCGTATTGCATTGGAAAATGCAGCTTCAATTGCAGCCATGCTGTTGACAACTGAGGTTGTATTGGCTGATGATCCTGAAGAAGATAAAGGTGGTGCTCATATGCCTCCGATGGGTGGTGGTGGTATGGGTGGAATGATGTAATATTATTCTCGATCGCACAAAAAAGCTCCGGATAAAATCCGGAGCTTTTTTGTTTTAATTTGGGAAGACAGGAATTATCTGATGTCAGTTGTCTGATGCCTGATCTCAGGGATTATTAATTAATTGAGAATGTATTATCTTGATCTGAATTTTCCACCCGAAGACCATCGGGTTTCAATTCTCATCTCTCCATTCTCAACTCTCCATTCTCAACTCTCAACAGATTTCCATCTCAAACAAGCTCCCAATATTCAACTTCAATTTCTGCTTCACTTCTTCAATATCAGGCTTAAAACCAAGCTCCCTTTCCATTGAAGTAACATCCTTGTCATCTATTCCACAAGGCACTATGTTTTTAAAATAATTCAGATCTGTATTGACATTGAATGCAAGCCCGTGCATGGTTACCCAGCGGCTGCACCTCACACCCATTGCACAGATCTTTCTCGCACGTACATTATCTGCATCCAGCCAGACTCCGGTATAACCTTCATACCTGCCGCTTTGTATTCCATAATCAGCCAGTGTAAGTATCACAGCTTCCTCAAGAGTACGCAGATAAAGGTGGATATCAGTAAAGAAATTGTCAAGGTCAAGTATTGGATAAGCCACAATCTGCCCCGGACCATGATAGGTTATATCACCCCCCCTGTTAATTTTGTAATATGTGGCATTTTTATCCGCAAGTCCCGCTTCATCAAGAAGTAAATTTTCGGGTTTACCACTTTTTCCGAGCGTATAAACATGAGGATGTTCAACGAAAACGAGATGGTTATTAACCGGATAATCTGTATTGTTATTTCTATTCTGTGTTTTTGCCAGAACCGTTTCTGCAAAAACCTGCTCCTGTCTGTCCCATGCCTGCTGGTAATCAAGCAAACCCCAATCCTGAAATATAACCTTCTTATTCTTCATTATCATCTGCAACAAAACCGATCATATACCCATCAAATTTTTCGTAATGCACTTTGAACTTCCTGTTCCGGGTACCCGTATTGAGCATGGCATCAAAAGAGCCACTTCCTTCATATTCAAAGGGCTCAAGCTTTATATGCTCCAGAAAACTAATATTCTTTTTACCATGAAGTTTATAAATAGCCTCCTTTGCACACCAGGTTACATATAGCTGATCAATCCGATCTTTATCCTGAATAAAATCAAGTTCCTCTTTACTCAGGAACTTGTGTGCAATTCGTTCGATCTTATCTTTAACAAGTTCGATATCTATGCCCACAGCCTTACTCTTACTAACCATCACGGCAGCGTAATCATAAGAATGGCTTAATGAAATATGGTGGGGAAAATTACTTAAATATGGTTTACCACTTGAATCTACCTTGCAGTCAATATAATTATCCGTATCCATCATTCTCCGAAGCAGGACACGGGTGCTGAGCCAATGCATATTGCGTTTGCCATTAATCAGCGTATCCAGATAAGATAATTCATGTTCCTTTAACTGTAACTGAGCCAGTAATTCATCTGCACTTTCTTCGATCTTCCAGATTGCAAAAGATGTATCGCGGTCAATTTCCCGGTGGTAAGCAAGAGCCATTCTTAAAATTAAAATACCTGCAAAACTATCTCAAATTAATCATAATTTAGACCAAATCTTATGCTTATTTATGATACTTTCTGATAAACTCATTCTGGAAGAAATTGAAAGAGGAAATATAATTATTGAACCCTTCAAAAAGGAGTGCTTAGGTACCAATTCTTATGATGTTCATCTGGGGAAATACCTGGCAACATACAGAAACAGGGTTCTGGATGCTAAACTTCATAATGAGATTGACCATTTCGAGATTCCAAAAGATGGTTTTATACTTCAACCCAACACCTTGTATCTTGGGGTGACCCTCGAATATACTGAAACTCACAGGCATGTGCCATTTCTGGAAGGAAAATCGAGTACCGGCAGACTTGGAATAGATATCCATGCAACCGCCGGAAAGGGAGATGTGGGTTTCTGTAATACCTGGACCCTGGAAATATCATGTACACAACCGGTAAAGATTTATGCCGGTATGCCTATCGGACAATTAATCTATTTTGTAGTTGATGGTGATGTGGAGACCATGTACAATACAAAACTCAATGCCAAATACAACAATAAGACCACAAAACCCGTTGAAAGTATGATGTGGAAGAATTCGTTCTGAGCATCAGAAGGAAAATAAATCGTATATTATACATAGTTAAGCCTCAATTTAAAAAACTGAGGCTTAAATTTTTACTGACACCAATTTTTCGGGTTGAACCTGGCATACAAGTATACCGGCATTAGATTTTTTATTCAGCATAATCTTTATGAAAAAATATTTCATTATCATATTTTCTATAATATTCTCAGCAACAATGCTGGGATTTATTATTGATGATGAGCCTCTGAAGAAGATTCTTACTCAGATAGAAAAATACAGACTGCAATACCCGCAGGAGAAAGTTCATCTGCATCTTGATAAACCCTATTATGCAATTGGCGATAATATCTGGTTTAAGGCATATGTAGTTAATGCTGAGAAAAATGAATTATCTACCCTGAGCAGGATTCTATATGTAGAATTGATTAACGACAAGGATTCAATTAAGAAGTCTCTGAAAATTCCATTGGAGATGGGATTAACATGGGGGGATTTTGCACTTACTGACTCGCTAAGAGAGGGTAATTACAGAATTCGGGCATATACTACCTGGATGCGAAATTTTGGAGAAGAGTACTTCTTCGATAAAACCATTACTATAGGTAATTCTATTTCTAATACTGTGTTAACTCAGGTTGACTATTCTTACAGTAAAGACCCGCGCGGTCAAAAAGTATCAGCCAAAATCAATTATAGCGATATGGCCGGTCAGCCGCTCGCAAATAAAGAGGTGAGCTATCATGTTGAACTGGATTTCAGGAGTATTCTGAAAGGAAAAGGCATTACTGATGCTATGGGGAATCTTCAGGTCAGTTTTGTAAACAATCAGCCTTTCGTATTAAAGTCTGGAAGAATCAGTACAACTATCCGTCTGGATGAAAAGAACAGTGCAAATAAAAACTTCCCTGTTAAATCAACATCCAATGAATCTGTTGTTCAGTTTTTCCCCGAAAGCGGGGATCTGGTAAATGGGATCAGTTCAAGGATTGGATTTAAGGCAGTGAGTTCAGACGGACTTGGAATCAATGTCAGTGGTTATATCAGCAATCAAAATAATGTCCGTTTGTCTGATTTTAAATCGGAACATGCAGGAATGGGTCACTTTAGGTTACTACCTGAAATTACTGATAGCTATACTGCTCATATTACTTTTGAAGATGGCTCAGAGAAGGCTTATCCACTGCCAAAGGTAAAAGCGAGCGGATATGTTTTATCTGTGAGTAATACTGATACAGATGAGCTCAAAATCAAGGTATCAACAACTGAAACCGCCAAACCGGATGAAGAAATTACCCTTATTGCGCAAAGCAACGGACAGGTACATTTTGTTTCAAAAAATAAACTTACTTCGAAAACCTTCAATGCAAGCATCCCTAAAAAACGTTTCCCAACAGGGATACTTCAGCTAACACTCTTTTCTGCTCAAAATGAGCCGGTTGCAGAGCGGCTTGTATTTATAAATCATTCTGACTTTTTACAGATTGACCTGAGCGCCGGCAAGCCGGAGTATAAAAAAAGGGAGAAAGTCAAACTGACCATTGAAACAAAAGATCCTGAGGGCAAACCTACACTCGGGAGTTTTTCTATTGCGATTCTGGATGAATCAAAAGTACCTTTTAATGAGGCTGATGAAACCACTATTATGTCAAACCTTTTGCTCAGTTCAGATTTAAAAGGCTTTATTGAACAGCCCAATTATTATTTCGATGAAATAAACGAAGATAAGATCAGACAGCTTGATATTCTATTACTGACCCAGGGATGGCGGCGTTTTGAATGGAAAAATATACTGGCAGACAATTATCCAACATTGGTATATCAACCTGAAACCAATTTGCAGGTAAGTGGCAAGGTAACTACAATGACAGGCAGGCCTGTGATCGGTGGAAAAGTTACCTTATTCTCTGCCTCAGGTGACGTTTTTATGCTTGACACCATTACAAATGTAAACGGAGAATTCAGATTTGATAACCTGATTTTTAATGATAGCACGAAATTCGTAATCCAGGCAAGAAATGAAAAAGACCGGAAAAATGTAGAAATTGTGCTTGACAGGATTCCACCACAGTTGGTTACAAAGAACAAAAACGAGGCTATGCTGGAGGTAAATGTTAACCGCTCCATGCTTCCTTACCTGAAGAATAGCCGCACCCAGTTCGATGAACTCAGGAGATATGGTGTTATTGGCAGAAATATCCTTCTTGACGAGGTGAAAATAGTAGAGCGAAAACAGGAAGTAAAATACTCCTCGAATCTGAATGGACCGGGAAGGGCTGATGCTATAATCAAGGCTGATCAGCTCCAGAATTGTTTTGATCTTGCCTTTTGTCTCCAGGGAAGAGTTGCCGGTTTAATTATCCGGGATGGTATGGCCTATCTGATGAGAAATATGGCTTCTTCATTCAGAGGGCCGATACCTATGCAGGTAGTTGTAGACGGGGCGTTTTTAGGTCCTGAATTTCTATCAGTAATTAATGTTCAGGATGTAGAGACAGTTGAAGTACTTAAAAGCGGTGCAAACAGTGCTATTTATGGCTCTATGGGTGGAGGCGGACTGCTCATCATAACCACCAAACGTGGTGAAGTCAATAATAATTACAGATCATATTCACCCGGAATCATGAGTTATAAACCTCAGGGATTCTTTAAAGCAAGGGAGTTTTATTCACCCAATTATGATGATCCTGCGATTAATGCAAAGATTCCTGATCTGCGGACTACCATTTACTGGAATCCAAATGTTATAAGTGATACTACCGGTAAAGCTAATATTGAATTCTTCAATTCTGATGGAACAGGTAATTATAAAGCAATTGTTGAAGGGATAAATATCAATGGATCGATAGGAAGAAAGGTTTTCAGATATAGCGTCAAATAGTAAGATGAATACAATAAAGGTCAGGATTAAAGATAAAATTGCCGTGCTTTCTCTCGATCGCGGTCGTTCAAATGCTATAAATTCAGAAATGGTTTCTGAACTGCATCAAATGATAAGGAATA
Organism: Pedobacter sp.; assembly: GCA_036676565.1. GTDB lineage: Bacteria > Bacteroidota > Bacteroidia > Sphingobacteriales > Sphingobacteriaceae > Daejeonella. The sequence goes on along the minus strand of JAKFCP010000002.1, from coordinate 156,562 downwards.
TCGAGAATGATGATTCTATTGCCGGACTTATTCTAACAGGGAAAGATGGTTTCTTTTCAGCGGGACTTGACCTTATCGAATTATATGGTTATGACGAAGACCAGATCAAAGAGTTTTGGGTAGAATTTTTAAGCCTGGTTACCTCTATGGTCTCATTTAAGAAACCCATGATCGCTGCAATCAGCGGACATAGTCCGGCAGGTGGCTGTGTTCTTGCAATTTGCTGTGATTACCGGGTAATGGCCGAAGGAAAGTTTATCATAGGATTGAATGAAGTTCCTGTAGGTATCATTGTCCCTGAAAGTATTTTCCATCTTTATGCATTCTGGCTTGGAAATGCTACAGCTTATCGTGCGTTGCTTGAAGGCAAGTTAATGAATACTCAGGAAGCATTGAGTGCCGGGCTTGTCGACGAGCTTGTAAGCCCAGAAAGTATCCTGCACGCCGCTGAGCGTAAAATGTTAACTTACATACAGCTTGAACGTAAAACCTGGCAACAAAGCAAAATGAATATTCGCGAAGATCTCCTCAAAAAGGTAAGCGCTGATCAGACTGAAATGCTGGGGCATATGCTTGAACAATGGTGGTCGCCATCAACACGTTCCATATTAAAAACAATCATTCAAAATCTTCAACAAAAATCTTCCTGATATGTATAATGAACCCATGTTACGTGATAATGCCCTGAGTGGAAAAACAATCATTGTTACCGGTGGTGGAACTGGTTTAGGGAGGGCGATGAGCACTTATTTTCTTAAACTCGGTGCTAATGTGGTTATCACTAGCCGAAAGATGGATGTTCTTGAAAAAACTGCAGCCGAGATGCAGGAAGAAGCATCTGCTGATGGCAGAGAACTTAGGTCAAAAGTACTTCCTGTTCAATGTGATGTTCGTAAACCTGAAGAAGTTGATGAGGTTTTAAAGAAATCTCTTGAAACTTTTGGCCAGGTTAATGGTTTACTAAATAATGCGGCAGGTAACTTTATTTCTCCAACAGAAAGGCTTTCTCCAAATGCATTTTCAACCATCATTGATATCGTTTTAAAAGGTACAGCTAATTGTACAATGGCTATTGGAAAACACTGGATCAAAGAGAAACAAGCCGGAACAATATTAAATATTGTAACAACCTACGCATTCACAGGCTCAGGATATGTAGTTCCATCGGCCTGCGCAAAAGGAGGTGTTTTAGCCATGACCCGCTCTCTTGCAGCAGAGTGGGGTAAATATGGAATTAGAAATAATGCAATCGCCCCGGGTCCTTTCCCAACAAAAGGAGCATGGGACAGATTACTTCCAGGGGATATGGCAAAAAAATTCGATTTCAAAAATCGGGTACCTCTAAAACGGGTTGGCGATCATCAGGAACTGGCAAATCTTGCTGCATTTATGATGTCTGATTTTTCTGGATATATCAATGGAGAAGTGATCACTATTGATGGTGGAGAATGGTTGCAGGGAGCGGGACAATTCAACGGACTTGAAGCAATAACGCCCGAAATGTGGGATATGCTCGAAATGATGACCCGATCGGCCAAAGGAAGTTAATTGCAATCGAAAATATATGCAGAAACGTGTTAATATTTCTTCCGGAGCCGTTTGGGAGGATCTGGTAGGCTATAGCAGAGCCGTACGAATTGGAAACATCATTGAAGTTTCGGGAACCACATCAGTTGATGGAGATATGCTGATCGGAAAAGATGACCTCTACGCTCAGACAAAATTTATTCTCCTGAAAGTTGAAAAAGCCCTGCATGAGGCGGGTGCACAAATGACTGATGTAGTACGAACACGCATGTATGTAACCGATATAAGTAAATGGGAGGAAGCAGGTAAAGCCCATGCTGAGTTTTTCAGAGATATAAAACCTGCAACAACTATGGTTGAGGTAAGCCGCCTGATCCATCCTGATCTGCTCATAGAAATTGAGGTATCGGCATTAATTCAATAACATACTTATTAAAATATTCATTCTGTAATCGGTATCCATTCTGTATTTTTGTAAAATGGGAACACAGGTACAGGAAGAAACACTAACGCTTGAGGAGGTTTTAGCAGCGTTAAAGGTTAATCATCGCCTGATCCTTTGGAATGATGATACCAATACATTCGAACACGTTATTCATTGCCTCGTAAAATACCTCGACTACACTGAAAAACAGGCTGAAAGAATTGCCTGGACAATTCATAATGACGGAAAATGCATAATCCTTGAAGGCTCATTTACTGAAGTTGAAGTTTACCGTAAAATACTTCAGCAGGAAGGCTTAACTGTTAGTGTCGAATAGAAAACAGAAATTCAGGTGTTATTGCTGAATAGCTTCACATCCTTTTAACCCCTCAAAAATAGCATTTTGGGGTTGAACTCGAATTCCTGGCAGAAAATCTGAAATTAAGCACAATTTCATGTGATCCCCTTTCAACGGCTGCTAGTCTGGAGGTTGTAAAATCGTATGAATATCCCAATTGCAGATTTGGACTTAGCTGGATCTCAGCAAGCAGATCCACTGAATCCATAGAGCGTAATGAAGCCCCAAGCCAGAGTGTCTCTTTAAAAAGGAAATTCGCATTCAAATCTATCTGAACAGGTGAACCATTTACATATTTAATAAGCATATTGGGCTTGAACTTAATATCAGCTCCCAGATCCGTCAGGTATCCACCCTGTAGTAAATAATGCGGTTTGTATGCAGTGGCAGATTGCTTTGCTGTACCCAAATCTCTGTAATAAAAAAAAGGTGATGAAAACCCGGCATAAAATTTCTGCGAAAATAGCATTAATCCGAATCCAAGATTTGCCCTCAGGGAATTCTGATCCGCAAAAACAGGATCCTGCGTTGCTGTAGGACTCCCGGACTGGCTGTATTGTCCCTCATACTTTCCGAGCCCACCATTCAATCCCAGAGAAAAGTAAGTATCATCCCCAACAGCAACCTTATGAGCTACCGTACCCAAAAAGCCATTCTCACTAATTACTTCACCAATCTGATCCCTCATGAATATTATGCCTGCTGATGTTCCTGATTGATTTATCGGGCTATGAACAGAAATAGTTTGTGTATTGGGAGCACCTTTAAATCCTACCCATTGCTGCCTGGCGAGTGCTGTGACATTAATTGCATCATCAATTGAGGAATATGCCGGATTGATCATTAATCCATTAAACATATATTGTGTAAACATAGCCTTCTGCTGTGCCATTGAAGAAATTGTACTACCAATGAAAAGCAGTAATGCAAGTAAAACAGTTTTGATCTCCTGCGGCTGGAATTTCATTGATTTGAATGATTGTGACTATTACTATTCTGATCCGGTTAATTACTATACCGTTTATACACTTGGAAGAAAAAGATTCATGCAAAATCAACCTACATTAAAATCAGGGCTGAACTATTGTTCTTTACGTTAAGAAAGGTGAAATAGTTACGATTTATGGATATAAATGGTAGTCAGTACTAAATTTTAACCCTGACTTAAATCCTTGAATTTTTTCTTAATTTGTCTGCCTGAGTCGAAAATTTCATTTGGTACATTTTAATTTCACAGACATGTTTTTCTACTTATCAAAGATCCTTAGCTTCCTGATCTCACCAACTGTCATTATCATAGGTGTTTTGATTATGGCACTTATCATTAATAGACCAGCCATAAGAAGAAAATTACTCATCGCTTCTTTAGGCTTACTTCTTTTCTTCAGCAACCCATTTATAATTAATCAATTACTTAGATATTGGGAACCGAAAAGCAACATGAATAACAGGGAGGTTTATGATGCAGGAATAGTACTCAGTGGCTTCATGAGCCGGGATAAAAAAAGCGGCAGTCTTAGTTTTGGAGAAGGTGCAGACAGGCTGACCGAGGGTTTAATACAATATAGAAAAGGCCGGATAAAAAAAATAATAATTAGTGGTGGTAGCGGAAGTCTGGTAGATGATACGCGTGAATCAACACTGGCAAAATCATTTTTAATAGAAAATTGCAATTTACCTGACTCAGTAGTTATTATTGACACCGCATCTAGAAATACCTACGAGAACGCTGTTGAATCAGAAAAGATCATGATTGCAAAAGGACTAAAATCAGCAATTATGATCACATCTGCCTGGCATATGAGAAGGGCAGAAGGTTGTTTTAAGAAAGTAGGTTTGGCTATAGACATACATCCTGTTGATGGGATGTACCATGGGCAGGGTTCTACCCCATCTGATCTATTTATCCCAAATACCAGGAATATTGTTCGATGGGAAAATCTAATGCACGAAATTGCAGGGATTATAATCTATAAATTACAGGGATATAATTAATTTGCAGGGATAGGAAGTTATTATTTAAATGTCCGTTTCCTCAATTGTACCAGCCCTTCGTTATTTACGCTGTAAACCTGCTCATCACTACTGATAAAGACCATAAACTGATGTGTACCTGCTTCCATCCAAAGCTTGTTTTCTTTTCCTTCAACAGGAAATATCAGTTCAGTTATCCCCAAAGTAGCCAGATCAGTTGCATAAACTCTATTTTTTTGATAATAATCCTGCTGCAAATAATATACATACCAGAGATACTTCTTTTGCACCTCGCTGTAAGGGATAGTAAATGAATTTTTAGCATCCCCTGATACTTGTTTGCTGAAATGCAGATAAGCCCAGCGTTCAGGAAAATGCATATTGATTACACCCTGCGAAGACCAGACCCAATTATATTCGGGTAGATTCCTGCCATCAGCTCCTTTCAATTTGATATATTTTCCATCTTTCACTTCAGTTTTCCATTCTACTCTCGAAAAATTGATCCTCCAGAAATCACCATCAACGGGTACTTTAGCAGAGTTAGCGATACTTACTGCCCAAAACGGGATAAAGATCTCAATAGTCCAACCCTTATCAATATCTGATGGATTATTTATGGTTCCCTGAACATCCACTGCCCATTTCATACCGGGAGCATTATACGTGATCATAGCTCCGCTGCCATTCCGGTAAGGTTTAGTCATGAACAAATCGAACATGGTATTTAAGGCATTGATTTCGAACTCATAATAACGGTGAGTATCATTGTCGGGATCAATAAACACTTCAAAATCATTGTCATAAAAAACGATATCATCATAGTTCTTTAAATATGCCCAAACATGAGGCTCTATGAGTTCAGCTGCAATATATAATCCTTTGCTATCCCAGGTCATCTTTGCTCTGGTGTTCCAAATAGGAAGGGGTTTTCGTTCAGCTTCGATATCCTTAAAATTTTCTGTCCACTCCACGTTTTTCCAGACCGCATCATCCAGTTTACCATCGATTTTTGGCGACTCGGAGTTAAAAAATACGGTATATTTCTTTGGAGTAGATAATAAATCCTCTTTCCCAGCAAATTTAGGCTGTGCATTAGTTAAAGATATTGTCAGGAGAGTTAGAAGGCTTGAATAAAGCAGATAATGTTTAATATCAGGATAAACAGTTTTGGCGGCCATTTAATAATTTCAGTATTATTATGCAAAGATGGAATTTAAGAAGATTATTTATGATTTAGAACTAAAATAAAATAAAGGTAGCACAGTCAGCAAGAAAGAAATTTCGATAGACAAGAAATAACAAAAGGCCTGAAACTATACTGATCTTCAAAGTGGTATAATTTTCTTTATTCTGGCTTTTTAATATCTTCGCAGTTCAGAACCAATTTTAAAACAATCATAAATTCATGAGAAAATCAATCAAGCTTTTAGCTATAGTCTTTTTATTTTCAGGCAGTATTACCTATGCCCAAAACAACGATCCGATTGTACAGCAGATCATTAAAGAAGCAAGTGAAAACTCGCAATTAAAAAAACTTGCCCATGAGCTAACTGATGGCATTGGTCCAAGGTTAGTTGGAACACCACAAATGAAACAAGCCCACGACTGGGCGATTGCAAAATATGAAAGCTGGGGAATTCCTGCACGAAATGAAAAATGGGGAGAATGGCGTGGGTGGGAAAGAGGCATAACCCATATTGATATGATTCACCCACGGACAGAATCGCTCGAGGGAATGCAGCTTGCCTGGAGTGCTTCAACCCATGGTAAAACTGTTACTGCAGAAACAATTATTCTGGCCGACCTTCCCGACTCTATTGCATTTCAAAACTGGTTACCTAATGTAAAGGGTAAATTCGTGATGATTTCTATGCAACAGCCGACAGGAAGAGATGACAGAAACTGGGAAGAGTTTGCTACCAAAGAATCCCTTGAAAAAATGAAGGCTGAGCGTACTGCTGCAGTAAATGCATGGCGCAACCGTCTTAGCAAAACCGGACTTAATCCGAAAGCATTGGCTATCACACTAGAAAATGCTGGAGCCACAGGTATTTTTGCTTCAAACTGGTCTGCAGGATTTGGTGTAAATAAAATATTTGGTGCTCAAAGTACAAAGATCCCAACCATTGATCTTTCTCTTGAAGATTACGGAATGCTGTACCGTCTCACAGAATCAGGAGTTAATCCCAAGATTAATTTACGTGCCGATTCAAAACAACTGGGAATGGTGCCTGTATTCAATACCATAGCTGAAATCAAAGGCACTGAAAAACCGGATGAGTATGTAGTCCTATCCGCACATTTCGATTCATGGGATGGCGGAACAGGAGCTACAGATAATGCTACAGGAACAATAACCATGCTTGAAGCAATGAGAATCCTTAAAAAAGTTTATCCTAATCCAAAAAGGACTATTCTTGTTGGGCATTGGGGTAGTGAAGAACAGGGATTAAATGGATCCAGAGCATTTGTTGAGGACCACCCGGATATCGTCCGGAATATTCAGGCTTTGTTCAATCAGGATAATGGAACCGGAAGGGTTGTTGATCTTTCGGGTCAGGGATTTTTACATGCTTACAGTTATTTGGGTAAATGGTTACAGGCTGTACCTGATGAAATCAGATCAGAGATTAAAACCAACTTCCCCGGTACTCCTGGTGGTGGTGGATCTGACTACGCATCTTTTGTAGCTGCAGGTGTTCCTGCCTTTTCATTAAGCTCATTAAGCTGGGCTTATGGAACTTATACCTGGCATACCAACCGTGATACTTACGATAAGATTGTATTTGATGATGTTCAAAAAAATGCAATTCTTACAGCGATCATGGCCTATAAAGCAAGTGAAGATCCAACACCCGCATCACGCGAAAAAAGTATTCTTCCTGTTAGTCAAAGAACCGGGCAGCCAATGTCATGGCCTGCACAACGCAGTCCTATTCGCAAAGGTGGTGTGAATTAAAATAATTAATACTGTTCGACATGTTCCGCAGGGCATGTCGAACAGCTAATTAGCGATTAGATTACCAGTAAACCGTTTTGCCTCAAACTATTTATTGCCTTTCCATACCAAAATGGTTCAAAATCTACTTCCAAGGAAGTTTCAAAATCTATTTTCGCATTTTTAAAGGTCATAATTTCTGCATTTTCAGGACCCACAAGAGTCAAGAACTTAATCAGCCAGTCAGCCTGGGCTTTTTCGACCTGAATGTTAAAACTTCCTTTCTTATCAAAGAATTTTAATCCGGCCATTTCCCACTGCCTGCCTTTTTTACTTTTGGTAAAATAATCGATTACAGGTTTTGTCCCAAGCCATACTATTTTTGAATCGGGTTTAAGCAGAAATGACTCTTCCTTAGAAAGAGATTTTATAATAAATTCAGGGTCGACTTTTGTCTTTGGCACCTTATGTTCAAACCATTCCTGCAAAGGGTAATCAAAACAGATTCCATGCATGTAATTAAACAAGGATTTCTTTAAGCCATAACTAAAAAGTTCATGGTCAGTTCCACTTTTATCAATATGAACTATATCATTATTTGCAAAGCTGCCACTCGTACTGCAGGCTTTTTCAACTTTGAACTTTTCGGGATACATCCCTACCGGACTATGAGCTGTCATTGCAAACTGATGCCAGAACGCCGACTGAAGAACTCCTGCCTCAAACATTTGTCTTACCATTTCGAGTGAGTCAATGGTCTCCTGAGCAGTTTGGGTAGGGAAGCCATACATCAGATAAGCATGAACCATAATCCCTGCTTCAGTAAAATTATGACAAACTCTGGCTACCTGTTCAACTGTTACCCCTTTTTGGATCAGTTCCAGCAGGCGATCGGATGCCACTTCGAGTCCGCCGGATATTGCTATACAACCTGATGCTTTTAAAAGCAAACAAAGATCCCTTGTAAAACTCTTCTCAAAGCGAATGTTTGTCCACCAGGTTACAGTCAGTTTTCTCCTGATAATCTCCAAAGCAAGTGAGCGCATCAAGGCTGGTGGTGCAGCTTCATCGACAAAATGGAAGCCCCGCTCACCCGTTTGTTCAATCATTTCCTCCATCCTGTCGCAAAGCAGACCTGCCGCAACAGGCTCATAAACTTTAATATAATCAAGTGAAATATCGCAAAATGTGCATTTACCCCAATAACAGCCATGGGCCATCGTCAGCTTGTTCCACCTACCGTCGCTCCACATGCGGTGCATTGGGTTGACCACCTCAATAACCGAAATATATTTATCAAGCAGCAGGTCACTGTAATCAGGTGTACCTACATCAAACTGCCTGTAATCGGGAGAAATACTGCCATTGCAATACTTCAGCTTGGAATCAAACATTGCAAAAGTCCGTTTCAGCTCATTCAAACCACGCTTTCCATCCAAATATTCACAAAGATGCTCCATCGGAGCTTCTCCATCATCCAGACAGATAAAATCAAGGAATTCGAATACCCTTACATCTGAAACTGAACGCAATTCAGTATTCGGAAAACCACCACCCATTGCGATCTTAATTTCAGGATAGTGCAATTTCAGCCATTGTGCTATCCGAAAAGCAGAATAAAGGTTTCCTGGAAATGGAACTGAGAGTGACACAAGCTCAGGTTTCAGCTTCATAATATTCTCTTCCAGAATACGCAGAAGGATTCCGTCGATATAGGTATTGTCAAGCTGTAATGCTTCGTATAATTCATCAAAAGCGGATGCAGAACGTCCCATACGCTCAGCATATCTGCTGAATCCGAAATGGGGATCGATGCACTCAACAATCAGATCAGAAATATCCTCAAGGTACAGGGTTGCCAGGTGCTTTGCTTTATCCTGGGTACCCATAGTACCGAATGCCCAGTCGAGATCGTCCAGCTGCTCAAAACGTGAAGCTTCCGGCAGAAAATCCTCCTGACAAATCAGGTGTGAAAGCGTTGGATTATGACCCTGAAGGAATGATATAACCGCATCAATAGTATTAATGTAATGAGATTTGAGAGCTATTATTCGCCTTGAATTTTCTGAAACAGTATCTGTATGTATGATCTGATTGAACAAGTCTTCCAATCCGGATCTGGAAAACAGCCTCAAAATGACTTCAATTCCAAGATCAGCCTGATGTGAAGAAATATTTTTTGTGTTAAGAAAGCCCTTCAGATATGCCGTAGCAGGGTATGGCGTATTCAACTGCGTAAAGGGCGGGGTTATTAAAAATACCTTCGTTGCCAAATCCTGAAATTTTAAAACCTAATATTTTGCTCAAAAATTAATGATACAATTTTAGGCTATGATTGATCCCTAGACTTGCAATATTACGATTTAAATACTCGACTCCAGAAATACGTTGCTGATAGAGGTTGATATATCCCAGTTCAACGGTCAGATTTTTGATCAATTGATAATTAAGTCCGGCATAGAACCGGTTCTGATCAAACGAATTAAAAAGTATGCCCTTATGAGTGTTGACATAAATCCCTTCACTTAGTTTAAGATAAACGTCGTGATCATGATCTTTTGAATTGATTATTTTACATTCAAGAGCTAACATATAGGATATCCTTTCCACAAATCTGTATCCATCAATCAATGAATTATCCTGTTTCTTATGGATGAATCGCTCTTCCATCCGGTAACGGTGACTCAAATGAACTGATCTTAAATTGTGACTATACCCCAGGTCGTGATTAAGCCTTATTTCAGGGACCTTTAATGAACTTGAGAACTCGGGATCACCCGGAGAATTTAAATAATAGGCAATTCCATTTCTAAAACTAAAATTTTTAAATGGCTCAAAACCCAGCTGTGATTTACAGAACATTTGTGATTGCCTGACAGGGTCCGTATATATGCGTTCCTGAACTTCAACATTCAAAGACCATTTTGGCGAAAGTTCCAAATCAGAGGAAAAAGATGCCACAGCAAGGCTTTGACGGATAACTTCTTTACCGAAATCCTGGGCGTATACAGAACACGAAACTAACAGGAAGGATATAATCTTAAAAAGGATCCCAGCAGACCTCAGAAACATAGCATCAAATATTGCTTGAAAATAATCATTGGATTCGAAAATTGAATAAGATAAGTGGCAGATAACAAATAAATTACCTGAAATCATGCAAGGTTTAATAGCTGATCATCCCAGAGACCAGGATTCAATAGTTAACAGTTTAGTATCTTTGCAAAATATTAAATTACAATCATGGTAGAGATCGGCAAATTCAATGAGCTAAGGTTTATAAAAAAGACTGAAAATGGTCTCATTCTGACTGAAGGTGAGAAGGAAGTTCTGCTGCCTTATGTGCATGCGCCGGAGGGTGCTGAAATAGGCGACAATCTTCATGTTTTTGTTTATATCCACAGTGATGGCCGTTTAATGGCTACTACAGAAACTCCGATTGCCCAGGTTGATGAATTTGCCTTTCTGGAGGTGGTTGATGAAAATGAAAATGGTGCGTTCATGGATATGGGTATAGGTAAGGATGTATTTGTGCCTAACAAAGAGCAAAAGCGCCCGATGAAGATTGGACAGAAATATGTTGTGTTCCTTTACAATGATGAGAAAACCGAACGCATTACAGCTTCTTCATATCTGAGTGATTTTATTAATCAGGATGAACATGATTTTGAAGAAGGAGATGAGGTAAGACTTCTGATCACAGATGAAAGTGACCTGGGATTCAGTGCCATTATCAACCAGCGATTCATGGGACTACTTTACCGGAATGAAGTTTTTGAAGACCTGAAACCCGGTGATCAGAAACGTGGATTTATAAAAAAGATCCGCGAAGGAAATAAAATCGATCTAAGTCTGCAGGTAATTGGCTTCAAACATATTCTTGATTTGAAAGACAGCCTGATGATTGATCTTCAGGAAAATAATGGATCAATTCTCTTAGGTGATAAAAGTTCGCCTGAGGATATTTACAATCGGTTAAAGATTAGCAAAAAGGCCTTCAAAAAAGCTATTGGGAGCCTCTATAAGGAACGTCTTATCACAATATCTGACCATGAGATAAAACTAGTCCCGAAAGAAAGGGTCTGATTATAGCAGTCTGATACTTGTTTTTCTCAAAAAAGTCTTAAATTAATAGGAATATCCAGCATCTATTAAAAAATATACCAATGAAAAGAACGCTTTTAGCCATTGTTCTCATAAATCTGGGACTTACTGTAAGGGCACAAAACAATATTCCTGCTGCCGCAATACAAATTCAAACAGCCGAACTGGCTGCTCCTGCCGACAAACGCGGAGCTTCAAGTGTTTATGGCTATTCTGCAAAAGGAGAATTCATTTTGCTCAGAAAGGGTACTAATGAAATGATCTGTTTGGCAGATGATCCAAAAATTCCCGGCTTAAATGTGGCCTGTTATCATAAGGACCTGGAACCATTTATGAAAAGGGGACGTGATTTAAAAGCTGAAGGAAAGACTCCTAAGGAAGTGGCTGATATCCGTGACCATGAGGCCAAAAGTGGGTGGATTCCTATGCCAAAACAACCTGCAAGTTTATTTGTTTATACAGCCAAGGCCGAAAACTATAATCCTGAAACAGGTTCTGTTAAAGATGGTTATCTCAGATATGTAATCTATACTCCATATGCAACAGCAGAAAGTACCGGATTACCACTAAAACCGGATGCTCCGGGTATGCCCTGGCTTATGGATCCCGGAACACACCGGGCGCATATCATGATTAGTCCTCCGCCTAAAAACTAATCGTTTTCTTGCTTTAAATAATTTAAGGAACCGGGCTTAGTGGTTCTTCGTCATGAATAGTCTTTCTGTTCAGAAAGGCCTCCTTTTTCATGCTTCTAGCAGCAACTACGGCACTAATCAGCATTAATATTGCACCCGCAAAGAATGGGGCCCCTGCAAATTTAACCTCTCCTTCGGGCCTTGTAAACCAGGCAAATAAATTGGTCATAAGTAAAGGTCCAACAATAGAAGTAGCGCTCATTAAACTGGTTAATGCCCCCTGTAATTCCCCCTGCTCATTCCTGGGAACATTACCTGAAATGATTGATTGCAGTGCCGGGCCTGCGATGCCGCCCAGACAGTAGGGAATTAAAAAAACGAACATCATCCAGCCTTCGGTAGCGAAAGAAAACAGAAAGAGGCCAAGTGAATATAGCCCTAATCCAACATAGATACTTTTCTCATCACCCAGCTTTGGGTTAATATATCTGATCAAACCACCCTGAACTATCGCAATAAGCAAACCAATTACAGTTAATGAAATACCCATCAATGTATTACTCCATTGAAATTTTTCTATGTTGAAAAAGGTCCAGGTACTTTGAACTGCATGACCTGCGATATAGACAAAAATCAGGGAAACAATTAAGCCACCCACGCCCTTGTACTTCTTGAGTTGTATCAGAGAGCCCAGTGGATTGGCACGTTTCCATTCAAAGGGTCTCCGATGCTCCTTTGCCAGTGATTCAGGAAGTACAAAATAGCCATAGATAAAGTTCAGGAATGTTAGAATTGCCGCTGCCATGAATGGGACTCTGGGACCAAACTCTCCCAAAAGTCCACCAATTCCGGGACCAATAATAAATCCTAAACCAAACGCAGCTCCAATCATCCCAAAGTTTTTGGATCGGTTTTCTGGAGTACTGATATCGGCAATATAAGCTGTAGCTGTAGTGAAACTTGCTCCAAAAAGTCCGGCAATTAGCCTTCCGACAAAAAGCCACCAGATTGTTGGAGCCATCGAAAGAAAAATATAATCAATTCCAAAGCCTAATAAGGATAAAAGCAAAACCGGCCGTCGCCCATATTTATCACTCAGATTGCCTACAATTGGAGCGCAAATAAACTGCATGATTGCATAGGCAAAAGTTAATAAACCAGCCCATTGTGAAGCCTCACTAATGTTTCCCTGAATTAGCTCCTCTATTAATTGAGGGAAAACCGGGATGATCAAACCGAGGCCAATGACATCAAGCAAGAGGGTAATAAAAAGAAAGCTGACAGCAGCTTTGCGGGATTTAGGCATGATTTCCTTTTCAGATTATTAGGCGGCGAACTTAGTTAAAATTCAGGGAGTTTATAAATCACTTGGGCAAAAAGGATTTAGTCTATAAAATGGTAAAGGAATACAACCTCACCTTTAAAAGCAGGTTTATTCTGGCCCCGGATCTCAAGTTCAACACCCAGAACAGCCTTTGTTACTCCTCTGAGGTTGGCAATCGAAACCAATTTTGCTCTTAATCTGACCTCAGAGTCCACAACAACTGCCTGAGCAAATTTGAGGTTATCAATACCATAATTGATCTCCATTTTCAGATTTTTAATATTGATAACCTGCTTCCATAGATATGGAATCAGTGACAGGGTTAGATAACCATGAGCAATCGTTGCCCCAAAAGGCCCCTCAGTGGCCGCACGCTCAGTATCAATGTGTATCCATTGATGGTCCAGGGTAGCATCTGCGAATTTTCCGATCTGATCCTGTGTAATTTTATGCCAGGCCGAAACACCAAGCTCCAGGCCAAGAAAAGATTCAAATTCAGTATAGTTATTAATTATAAGCATATTAAAAAGGCATTTATGGCAAAATGGTTCTTATTTTATCAATTATTGCAAAGTTAATGTTTATTAAGTGATGACCTCCCTGTTTGAATCAAGGAATTTGATTCACAATATAAATTGCATATTTAGGGTATGATTCAGAAAAAATCAGATAGGATTCCGAAACTAAAAATATTCATAAGCATTTTTCTGCTCTCACTGATCATACTCATTTTCCAACAAAAATCGCAGCCTGAGCTGATTGAAAAATACTATTCTACTTCCACCTATCCACTGATTCGAAGCAGTCTTCAGTTCATATTCAATAATATCTCATTTAGTTTGGGGGATCTTCTTTATTTGCTTCTTAGCATCGCCATATTGATTTCCATTTTTAAGTTTTTAAAGATCTTTTTCTTTCAGAAAAGACATCTTAGTGGAACAAAAATTGGGCTCAACATGATTATTTCCCTTGAAGTACTCATCCTTATTTTCTATTTGTTCTGGGGGCTGAATTATTTCCGGCAGCCGGCAGCAGAAAGATTGAAACTAAGCGGCACGGTATATTCACAGGAGGAGCTTTACAAAATAACCGGAATTCTGATTGATTCTGCTAATTCCATCCGCTCAAAAATCAATCCGGAGCTATGGCCACAAACTGATCCTGAGCTTTACTCGGAATCAGCCAAAGCGATAAAAAAACTTCATCCTCCATATGATGCAGCTGTATATCCGATTCCAAAAATAAAGAACTCTCTGATCGGCAAGCTCTTGGATTATTTTGGGACTGCCGGATACTTTAATCCATTTACAGGCGAAGCCCAGATCAACTCGGGGATGCCGATTTATCTTAAACCCTTTGTTGCCTGTCATGAAACAGCACATTCTATGGGCTATGGTGCCGAGGATGAGGCTAATTTTATTGGTTTTATAAGTGCCAGTGAATCGGATAATCAGATGCTCAGATATTCAGCTTATTACCTGGCCGCCCAGGAATTTATGTTTGAAACCGGCAGATTGGATACTGTGGTATTTCAAACTCTTAAAAGCCGGATCTCAGAACCATTTTTGGCCGATCTGAAAAATGAAAGAGCATACTGGGAGCAATACAGAGGTTTGACCAGGCGATTCAGCAGCATCTTTTACGATAATTACCTGAAGGCCAATAAACAACCCGATGGAATGAAAAGTTATAACCGGATGATCATACTGACCATGGCCTATTATAAAAAAAGGGGGCTATTAATGGCCCCCTGATTGATTATTTTGCTAATGCCACTTCCCGGGCTTTGGTTGTAGTATAATATTTCGCGAGCATATTTGGAACTTCCCATGCCGGTAACTTTCCATCTCTCAAATACTGAAAGTACGCTTTGGCTACCTGTGCAAAATGATCTTCGTGTCCAACTTTATACTTATCGGGAATAATTACTTCCCAGCCTGTTGAATTTTTCTTCAATTCAACTCCAGGATACTTGTCGTTAATTTTTTTCAGATCATCCATAATCGCATTCTCAAATGCTTTCATATCGGTACCTGCAGCGGGCTCGATATACAATACAGGCTTAAAATTCTGCTCCTTGCCCTGCTTAATTATGACACTCGCCTTAGTCCCACGCATTACTGAAAAATGGGTATCCCCGGTTCCTTCTGGCGCCTGAAAATCCCATGTCACAGAAACTTTTGCATGAATTCCTTTCAGACGATAGTTTATCTCTCCGTTTGAATAAGGATTCAATACGCCATCTTTAACATCAGCCTTCAGATATTCTGGAAATTCTTTTTTTAGGGTAACTTTTTCAAACTGCTGAGCCGTTAATTTCGTGCTCCATCTTTTGGCAGAAACAATTTCGATATCCTTTTTATAGTCAAGTACCTGATCAGGAAAACATTCCCATTGTACCAAATCAACCAGGTGGGTTGTAATGTCAGTGATTCCCTCTCCCTGCTGCTTAACATCAAAGAACCAGGCCGGTCTGACAAGAGGTTTACCTGATACATTCTTGAAGAAATAATGAACACTAATTTTTGTTACCGACGGGTTGTCGGGACTACCCTTATCCAGCTCACCAAAAGCCGGAAGATGCGCAAACTCCTTTTGAAGGATGCTATTGATCTCATAACGCTCAGTCATGATATCATAAAGAAGCACTTTATTTTTTTCTGCCGATTCAAAAGCCTGAACCAGGGTATTAAAGCCCTCAGTATCGATTGCCATCGGCTTATCCGCCAGAACATTCAGGCCCGAATCAACCGAAGCCTTGATGTAGTTCGTCTTAAACTTATTGTTTCCGGCAATAACAACCACATTCCCTGCCTTTTCCTGAAACATCCTTGCCAGGTAATCATCCCCTGTGTATACCTTTTGATTCCATCTTGTTGGATCCTCTGCCCTTTTGTTATAAGAGCTTATCAGATTAAGATGGGATTTTACCTCATCTCCATAAGGGGCATAAACATGCACCACTGAATCAATTTCGGGATACATTGACTTCTGTATCAGAGCAGAGTGAAAATGTCCGGGATCAAGGGTTATCAAACGAATTTGAGGTTCTTGTATTTTTTCAGATTTATCTGCACATGATGTACCAAAAAGAATCATACAGTTAATTAACAGAAAGTGTTTAATGTTTTTGAAGTTAGATTTTATCATAAGAATAGATTGAAATTAAATTTATCTCAATTGATTGAATTTTAGGTAGACGAGCAGAAATTATAGACTAAATATTAAATTATTTTCTCAAGAGTTATAGATTTTAATTTTGGTGAAAGTAATTGTATTCCTGTAAATGCGATCAGGTAGGCACATCCGGCGAAAATAAATAATGAAACATAGCTTCCGGTTGTTTGTAACAGGAAGCCGCCGATCGTTGCACCGAACATACCCCCAACAGCGCCAAGCATACTGCCAATTCCAACAACAGAACCCACTACCTGTCGTGGAAACATATCGGTTGTGAGCGTAAACAGATTAGCAGACCATGCGGAGTGTGCAGCCAGGGCCAGCCCAATCAGGCCTACAGCGAGCCATAATTCGGTAGTCTGTGCTGCAAAGTAAACCGGAACAACACATAATGCCGATGCAAACATCGTAGTTTTACGGCTTTTATTTACAGACCATCCGCGCTTAATTAAGGCAGAAGATGCCCATCCGCCAATAATACTACCGAAATCAGACATCAGGTAAATTACGATCAATATCGGACCGATCTTAGCTATACCAATACCATAGTTGCTGAAAAAGAATTTAGGCAGAAAGAACAGGAAGAATGAAAAGATAGGATGAGTCATGAATGCGCCAAATGCGAATGCCCAGGTTTGCCTGTATTTTAGCAGGTGCAGCCAGGGAATTTTGATCTGAGGTTCCATTGGATCACTCGTTATGTATTCCAGTTCTGCTTTTCCAAGTTTAGGATGATCCTGGGGCAATCGGTACATCATCATCCAGAAAACAATCCAGATAAACCCTATCGCACCGGTAATGACGAATGTCATCTGCCATCCATAATTGATGGCTATAAAAGGAACTGTCAGAGGGGCAACTATTGCTCCAACACTTGCCCCGGACACAAAAATACCTGTGGCTAAAGCCCGCTCTTTTCTTGGAAACCATTCAGAAACGGCCTTTAAAGCTGATGGAAAGTTACCTGCTTCACCCAAACCAAGGAGAAAACGAACCGCAGAAAATCCAAAAAGGGAAGCCACAAGGGCATGCATCATCGTAGCGATACTCCAAAATCCAATAGCGATTGTGGCTCCCATACGGGTTCCAATCTTATCGAGAAGATGGCCCATAATGAGAAATCCCAGGGCATAGGCAGCCTGAAAAGAGGAGACAATAAACCCATACTCCGAATCAGACCAGGCAAATTCCTTTTGAAGCTGCGGGGCCAGAATACCAAGAACCTGCCGGTCAACAAAATTAATTGTAGTAGCCAGGAAAAGCATTGCACAAATCTTCCAGCGGTAATTACCGACTCCTGATTTTGAAGCTATAAGCATTATTTCCTCATTTCTATTAACATATCATTGCAATCCATGCAATGGGAACGGATATAAAAATCATGGTTCGCCACAATCAAATATTGAGGAATTAAGCCTTTCATTTATAAAATACAAGCAATATTCAGTTTAAACTTTTGGTTCCCAGCCTTTTTGGTACTCTCTTGTCCAGAGTTTCATAGCACCCTTATCATTTAAAATATGACCATTTTTAGGATCAATATCCAGGGTTCTTCCGGTACGCTGAGCAATATTACCCAGCTGACATAACAAGGTGCTTTTATGTCCACCATGAATATCTGCTGCCAGAGCGGTCCCGCTCTTAATACCGCTAAAGAAGTTTTGAATATGAAAAGCATCTAATTGCTGTGAAGGACTGGTCAGGCTGCCTGTATCGACTTTGATTTCATTCTTAGCTTCTTTGATAAGATTATTCTTAAGATCAAAAGCCTTGTATGCATTACTCCCGCCTATCACTAAGGTGCCATTCTCCCCATAAAAAATAACACCTACCGTATTACCTTCAATTGGAAATGGATTGCAACTTCTGCCTTCCCAGGTTATGGTTGACTTATTTCCAAATTCTATATTAATATTTTGGGTATCAGGTGCTTCCCAATCATCCTGATAACGATACCTTCCACCTGCAGAGCTTACTCTTGTTGGGAATTCTACCTGCAGGCCCCAGCGCGCAAGATCGATCATATGCGTACCATTGTTCAGTGCTTCTCCGGTACCCCAGTGCCAGAACCAATGCCAGTTATAATGAATCAGATTATCTTTAAACTCACGGCGCGGGGCAGGTCCCTGCCATAGATCATAATCAAGCCATTCAGGAACCGGGGCAGTTTTACCAACTCCAATTGATGGTCTGTTGTTGGTATACCAGGTTTTTGCAAAATAAGGACGACCAATAATTCCACCATGTAGTTCAGCGATCCCGGCAGCTACATTAGGCCAGGACCGGCGCTGATTACCCATCTGAATCACATTTTTATATTTATTGGCTGCAGCCACAAGAAGTTCCCCTTCATGAGGATTATGGCTGCACGGTTTTTCAAGGTAAACGTGTTTGCCGGCTGCCGATGCTAATAAAGCTGCAGGGGCATGCCAGTGATCAGGTGCTGCAATTACAAGCGCATCAAGCTGTTTGTCTTCAAGAGCCTTTCTGAAGTCGGGCTGAGCCATCGGTTTGGTGTTTTGTATGCCAGTAACTGTACTGATACATTTTTCGGCTGCACGCTTGTCAACGTCACAGACATAACGAATTTCACAATTCTTCTGTGCAGCGAAATTTGAAGAAAGTGCAAGACCGCGACTATTAACACCCATCATTGCAACCTGAATGCGTTCATTTGAACCCATAATTTTTGCATAGCTACTAGCACTAAAACCCGGCAGAACACCTCCAAATGAAATTGCGGCAGCGCCAGTTACTGTCTTTTTAATAAAATCCCGGCGGGAATCTGAATTTTTCATGTGTATATTAATTTATGGCATTATGCCTTTGTTTAATTTCTTTTGATTTTCAGGAAAACTCAAATATCATATTCACTTTTCCAGTATTGGGTTGTCTCAGTTTCGGCAGCCTTATTTCCCATATGTACAGCAATAGCCACATCCTTGCCGGTTCTGACATTGGAAGCAGGTTGCTTTCCTGTTAAGATACATTCTGCAAAATCGCGAAGGGCATAAACAGTTGGGTCAAGTACCGGACTGTCTTTGTGAAAAACAATTGGCTCTCCGGCACCTCCGGGTGAAACTTCTACAGTAGCCCCTGTAACGCCATCAACCGTTCCTTTGGTTTTGTTTTTTGCTTCGGGATAAATAAAGGCCCTATCCCTTAATATTTCAATTGTACCCCTGGTTCCAAGTATACGAATGGAATACCCTTTGTACTCATTTGTAAGAATAGAAGTAACACTGGATTTTACTCCACCGGGATACTCATAAACCAGACGGATATTATCAAAATTATCTCTTCCATCCTTCCAGAAGTCAATTCCACCAAATCCTGCAACTTTAATCGGATGGCTTCCCTGAATCATGTTAACCATGTCAATTTCATGAGCGCTGAGTTCAGAGAGAAGCCCCCCGCAGTACTCCTTATACATTTTCCAGTTAATAGCACGCTCAGTTTTAGGATCAGTTACCGGTTGACGCCAGTCGGAATTTCGATTATACTGGCATTCATAATGAAAGACCTTTCCAATCCATCCCTTGTCAATAATCTCTTTAACTTTATGATACATTGAATAGTACCTGTATTGATGGCCTACCTGAAATACAAGCTTTGAGCTGTCAACCAATTTCACCAGATGAAGGGTCTGTGGAATATCATAGGCCATAGTCTTCTCTACATAAACATGCTTGCCGGCCTTAAGAGCGGCTACAGCCATTGGAAAATGTAAATAAAGAGGTGTAGCAATAATTACTGCACGAACGTTTGGATCATCTACAAGTTTTTGATAATCATAATATCCTTTGGCATCTTTATCAGCAAGCCTCAAACCAGCTTTCAAATGATCTTCTACAATATCGCAGCATGCAACAAGCTCAATATTACGAACATTTGCAAGGGTCTGAGCAAGACCCAGACCGCGACTTCCTGAACCAATCAGCCCAACACGAACCTTTTCAGTTTGGCCGGTCTGAAGGAAGTCAAGTCCCTTAGATCCGAAAGCAGTAAGGCCTGTCAATGCTAATGCACTGGTACTTATAAACTTTCTTCTTGATTGCTCCTTATTCTTCATTATTGATGAATTTATCTGTTTTTCCTGGCCGCCCTGGCGTAAATATCAGCCACATTAACTGGTACACCTCCTTTTCGTTTACTTTCATCAGCAGCTTCCATAAATGCACACATATCAAGAGTTTCTTCAGAACTTACAGGAACTACCCCTGTTTTGAAAAAATCTGTAATCTGCTTTAAAAGAGGATTATAACCTCCATATTCACCAATCTGAACTGTGGCCTTTTCAGTGAAAACTGTCCCTCCATATCCAAGCTTTCCGGAACGGAGTCCACGGAAAGTACCTACTCTTCCATCATTCCACGTACCAACAACAACATCCACCTCAGGTGAACTGATTCTCACCACCTGCCTGCAACCCGGACCCATAACTGTAAACAGGGATTCCACACCGTGGATACCATACCAGAAAAGATCAGGATGGGTGCTTTCTAAATGACATGGGCTAAAAGTTTCAGCGCCCAGTACTTTACCGTACTTACCACCAGCAATTTCTTGTGCCCCAACAGAATATCTCAGTGAAGAAGCAGAAAATACTCCCACATTAGCCTTTTTAGCCGCAGAAAATATCGCAGAAGCATCTGCAAGTGAGGCCGCTATCGGTTTATCAATAAAGAAGCGCTTACCCGCTTTAATAACCTGCAAAGCCTGCTCAAGGTGTAAACGACCATCATTGGTCTCAAGCAGAACAAAATCAACTTTATCTAAAAGACTAGCTATTGAGTCTGTAATTTCGACACCCAGTTTTTTTACATCTTCAATATAACCGGGTATACGCTCATAACTACTTTTAATATCCTTGCTACCATAAGGATAAGCCGCTACAACCTTAAATCCACTATAATCAGGACTAGGATTCGGGCCATTTAGAGCTTTAGTAAAAGCAATTACATGGGAAGTATCCAGGCCGATGATTCCAACTCTGGTACCGGCAGCTGCATTGAATTTTGATGAGGGGTAAAGGCTTTCAGCAAAGCTGCTTGCACCAATTCCTATACCTGCAGCAGCAATTGCTGTTGTTTTGATGAACGTTCTACGATTCTGTTCTGTTTTCATATTAATGATAAATGTGATTATGATTTAAACCAGTTATTAGCTGGTTAATATCCCGATATGCATATCGAAAAGTAAAATAAATAGCTCAATAATGCAAATAATGTACATAGGGGAGGTATATTGTTACTCTATCTTCTTCATATGAGGCTTAATGGGAGTCATTTTGGGAACCAAAACCCTGAACATTAAAAACCAGGCCAGTAAATAAGCAGTTCCGCAAAAAAGAAACAACATATAATATCCGGTTTGAATATGTCCTGCAGCCTTATAATGATCAAGTAAATATCCGGCACTCTTTGCAACAGTAATATTTCCAAAACCTCCGAACATTCCCCCAATTCCAATAACTGCACCTATGGAAGTTTTGGGAAACATATCTGAAACTGTTGTCATAATGTTAGCCGACCAGGCCTGATGTGCTGACATACCAATTCCAATAATGATTACCGCATACCACATATTAAATGATCCGGCCCATTGCGAGAACATAACCATCAATGGGATTGCGGCATAAATAAGCATTGATGTTTTACGGGATCTCACCATAGTCCAGCCTTTATTTTTGCTGAACCACATTGGTAACCATCCTCCGGCAATACTCCCGACTCCGGCGATCAAATAGACCACTGCAACAGGAAAGCTTACCTCAAGGCCAACTAATCCATATTCTGAAATTAAAAATGCCGGAAGCCAGAAAAGGAAAAACCACCATACACCATCAGAAAGGAACTTTCCTACAGCATATGCCCAGGTTTGTTTATAGGTTAAAAGTTGCCTCCAGGGAATTACTGCCTCAGTTTCCCCTTCATTGGGACTTGTTGTGGTTTCCTCATCACTATTTATATGCGCAAGTTCTGAAGCTGAAATGAGTTTATGCCGTTCCGGGGTTTCATAAAGGAGGAACCAGAAAATCAGCCATAGAAAACCAACAGCACCGGTAAGTATGAAAGCCATCTGCCAGCTATAGGTTACAGCCAGCCATGGAACGAGCAGGGGGGCAATAACAGCCCCTATATTGGTTCCGCTGTTAAAAATACCTGTTGCAAATGCTCTTTCGCGTTTTGGGAACCATTCTGCGACAACTTTAATGGCAGCGGGAAAGTTACCGGCTTCGGTAACCCCTAAAAATGCCCGCACCACACCAAATCCGAAAGTAGTCTTTACAAATGCATGCATAACTGCGGCTATACTCCATAAAATAAGAGATATTGCATAACCCATTTTACTCCCAACCCTGTCAATAATACTTCCAACACCAAGCATTCCGAGCGCATAGGCCAGTTGAAATGCGGCTACAACATTCGAATAATCGGTTTCAGACCAATTAAATTCCTTTTCTAAATAAGGCTTCAATAGACTGATTACCTGACGGTCAAGATAATTGATAGTAGTAGCGAAGAACACCAGCGAGCATATCGTCCAGCGATAATTAGTCATTTTTTGCATGCAGATCAATAATTAAGCTCCTTACATTCAGAGTGCCAGGTAAGCTTATGATTTAAAGTAATTCTTTGCGTTAAAGTAACAAATATTCTGAACCATTTGCCCCAGCCATTGAATATCGTTTGGCAATTCCCCATTTTCAACATCATTACCAATCAGATTACACAAAATTCTTCTGAAATATTCATGCCTTGGATAAGACATAAAGCTTCTGGAATCGGTGATCATACCTACAAAACGGCTTAACAAACCCATACTTGATAATGCGTTAATCTGATTTATCATCCCGAATTTCTGATCCAGAAACCACCAGGCTGATCCGAACTGGATTTTACCAGGCACGGTTCCGTCATTAAAATTACCCGCCATGGTAGCAAACATCTCATTATCAGCAGGATTTAGATTATAAATTATAGTTTTTGCAAGTCTGTTGGTAGAATCCAGTTTATTTAAAAATTCAGACATGCCCCGCGACTGTGAGAAATCGCCCATAGAGTCAAAGCCGGTATCGGGGCCAAGCTCTGAAAGCAACCTTGAATTATTGTTTCGGATTGCACCGAGATGATATTGCTGAACCCATCCCTTTTCATGATCCCAATGAGCCAGATTAAGCAGCATACAAGATTTAAACCTGAGAATTTCGATTGAGCTCAGAGCTTCCTGATTGAGGATTTTAATAAATATTTGATCTATTTCAGCATCAGTATATTCTTCATAGCAGAGTTGCTCCAGGCCATGATCTGACACCACACAGCCGTTTTTTGCAAAATGATCGTGACGGCTCTTTAATGCATTTATATACTGGTCGAAAGTTGTGATTTCCTGTCCGCAAACAGAAGCCAATTTTTGTATATATGCATGAAGTTCAGGTAAATTATCTGCATTCATCGCCTTATCCGGTCTGAATGAGGGCCGAACCACCACAGAAAAGCCATCGGCTTTGATCTTCTGGTGGAATGAAAGGTCGTCCAGCGGATCATCTGTTGTACCAATACTTTCAACATTCATTTTTTCGATCATCCGGCGAATTGAGAACTCGGGTGTCCGGAGTTTTGCACTGCATTCATCATAAATCTTTTTTGCAGTTGCGGGCGAAAGAATTTCGTAGATATCAAAATAACGCTGTAATTCCAGATGGGTCCAGTGATAAAGAGGGTTCCGGAAAGTAAAAGGCACTGTTTCAGCCCATTTTTCAAATTTTTCCCAGTCGCTGGCATTACCTGTGATATACTTTTCAGGGATGCCATTGGCCCTCATCGCACGCCATTTATAATGATCACCGTAGAGCCATATTTGAGTCAGGTTCTCGAAATTTGAATCAGCAGCAATCTGATCAGGGGGAAGATGACAATGGTAATCTATTATCGGTAATTTAGCAGCAAAATCATGATAAAGAGTTTGCGCAGTTGTTGATTCAAGAAGGAAATCCTGGTTTAAAAATGCTTTCATTTGCTTTATTAGGTGAATCTGAGGTTTCATCCGCAGTTCATTCTTAAAAGCAATATCGTAAAATTTTATTGATCCTGAACCCGATTCAGGACAAGTTTAGAGATTCCAATTATCCGGGCTCTGACAGGAATGGCAGTATCCGGCAAGGTTTTCAACTGAAGATAAGTATGACAATTTAGATAAACGAAGCAAGCAATTTAATCTCGTTGCGGTATAGAATAATTTTCTTGTCGTTTTCCAACTGTTTCAGGAGACGTGAAATTACTACCCTGCTGGTGGCCAATTCATCTGCAATCAGTCCGTGGGATGCTTTAATTACACTTGAACCGCTTAAACGTTGTTTCTCTTTCAGATATCCAATCAGCCTTTCGTCAAGCTTGTGAAAAGCAATGCTTTCAATCGATTTTAACAGCTCGATAAAACGTTCATTGAAGCTGCGCATGATATAGTTCTTCCAGCTTGGATAAGTACAAAGCCAGTCATCAAGTTTAACATGCGGAATCGCAATCAACTCAACATTATCCTCGGCAACAGCCTTGACTTCGCTCTTTTTTGCCTCAAGGCAGCAACTGTAAGCCATGGAACAACTCTCGTTACTGGACAGATAATAGAGCAAAATCTCATTTTCTTTCTCATCCAAACGATAAACCTTTACCGTGCCCTTTAAGATGATAGGCATCATCCGGACATATTTACCATAATCCATTATCAGATCACCTTCTTTAAAGGTTTGAAGGATTCCGAACTGTTGTATTTCCTGTATTAGCTGGGGTTCGAAAATACTCTTGAATATATCCAGATTTGCATTCATTAAAAATGAAAGTTTAGAACAAAATTAGACTGTACCATATTTACTTTATTGATGATTAATCTGCTGTTGCCATAGGTTTCCCCATTATTTAATTTGGCAACGAGCAGGAGCTGAGCTTCAAGCCCCTTTAAAGTATTTGTAAAGGTATATCTAATATCAGTATTTATCTGTGTATATGAAGGCATTCCATACTTATTCAACGCATAATTCTTTGTATCAGGCAAATGATAATAGCCGGCTGCAACAGAAGTTTTGAATCCCGATTTTGGGATACTATAGTTCACTTTAGCCATTACTGCATCCAGATCTCCAAATCCTTCATTTCGTTCACGCGGTAGAAAAGTAAAGAATGGATCCCTGCCCCATTCCCTTGGGACTAAATAACGCCCCTGCGCTGTGATACGATTATAGTTTAGAGAAGTCTCCCATTCTTTATTTTTCCAGGCTAACTTCGCTCCGAAACTCAATGAACCTGCTCCTTTTGAAAAATACGTTTCCGATTGATTTTCATTACCACCATTATTTATAGCATCTTGTTTAATGACCTGTGACGAAGCCATCAGACTTGAATTTCCTTTGAGAGGAAAAGAGATATCGGTTTGTAACATAGCCGTGTTAAAGACATTCTCTGTGAGCATATTCCAGGCCTGAAGCTTCAACCTTTTGTTTATTGCCTTAGTAATACCTAATAATGCTACGCCCTTACTATGTATTTGTCCGCTATAAAGTGATGGACTACCATCAGGATTCAGACCGGCGGAATAAATACCTATTGTTTCTCCGACGCCAAACCATTTGGTAGTACTTCTTGGAGAAATACTGTATAACCAACCTCCTTCAATTTTAGTTCCTTTAATTTCATTTATCTCTGCCCATAGCCCCTCCACTCCGGTTGGTCGCATCCGGCCGTCCTGAAGATTAATAAATGGAGTGTTTAGCAACTGCCTCCCAAAAGTCATGGAAGATTTCTTATAATTATATTTCAGATAAAGTTCTTCTAAACGGTCTATATCTTTCTTATTAGCAGCATCCTCCAGATCAAAAAGACCTATTTCATAACGATTATACTGCCCGCTTTGCAGATCCGGAATCGTCATGTCTGAAGAACCTATATTGAAAATATAAAAGCCACTGATTCCAAACTGTAAATTATGAAACTTTGCCGTCTCGAACCTTAAGCCCCCACCGGCTGCATTCGCATAATAATCAGTTAAATCCTTTTCATTAAGGGTTATCATATTGAAATACCTGAAATGACCCTGCACACTTCCGTTTTTGAAAGCGCCTAACACAGACTTGCTGTCTGCCGAATCCTTCCCCTTGCCTTTATACATTTCTGGACGTTCAGAAACTTCCTGATGCTGGGCTAAAACACTAGTTGGAATCAGGAAAAATGAGAGCAAAAGAATTCTATATATGAAATTTTTCATATTCAAAACATTAAAATAAGATGATCTAAAGGGGTTTTAGAGTTTGATATAGCTCCAGCCTTCCTGCTGTTTTTTAGCTATTTCAAGCACTCCCGAAATAACAGTTCCTGCACCGGCAACTAACTGGTCATGTGTAATTTTTCTTTTTTTCATGGCAAACTCGCAGGCAACAAAGCTGACTCCCTTATCAGCATACGCTTTGATCTCCTTTTGTACAACTGAAGTACTTTTTACCAGCATTTCCAATCCGCCACCATGACAAACTACCTCTACCTTCAAATCAGGAGCCACCCCATAGTAATTCTTCAATTGACTCATTAGTGTTTGATGAATCACTGTATCTGCTGAAGTGAGCTGGAACACGATTTTAAGTTCTTTATAAGCATCGGCACGGGGATCCTTAGAAACACTCTGAGCATTGATACTATTTGAGAATGCAAATAACACCAGGATAAAAAGGAGGTTTTTCATTTTTATATTTTTGTTTTTTAATGGCTATGAAGCTTGCATGAGCTTATATTCATGTTGTATTGTGAGTGATATGCTCATGCAGGTTTTATTTTTTTGCAATTAATTCTTAAATGAAATTAAATTATTTTCTTAAATATTAAATTTATTAACGAAATTGATAATCAACTCCAGTGACCTGAGTCAGAAGTGTTTGAGAGGCATCTAAAACCTTTGCAGACATTGGAGGAACCGGACTTACCGGTGAATTTACACTTAAATATTCTTTTAATACAGAGTGTAATGTAAATGCGGTATTCTTCGGGTTGACTACACCTCTCATCCTGCAGAGCATATCCTCAGGATCTCCTTCACGTTCGCATGCACAGATCCTATAAATCTTAGCCGGATCGAGTGGCAAACCGTTAACCTCCACATCTTTAACTCTACGGCCATTTTCCTCAAAAGCCTTGAAGCTAATTTTCATGCCTTTAAACTTAATAACCCAGCCACCAAGCCGCTGTGAAGCATCTTTAGCGAAAACATTATTCAATTCTTTTTCAAGCCAGTCGAAAATTTGTTTCCCGGTAACCGAACCGGTTCTGACTACACTATCAACAGGTAGCATATCAAATATATATCCATTGGTAATTGGGATATTTCCTGTGTGATCCGGTGTGGAATTGGGCGGACAAAATCTAAATCCATTTGACAGAACTATATCAGCCTCTTTAATTTTCCACTTTAAGGCATCAAGTATCAGGGTGTCTATTGTATTTTCAATCACAAAATAACGATATAGCGGCAAAGTGCTGTAGCCGGCAATATGATTGATATCACTCTCAAAAGGCTGTTCATGAATCTCAATCAATTTAGAAATATCTTTATCGGCTTTATACTTTTTTGAATCAATTTCAATCAGTGAATAGGTGTCCTGAATAACCTTTCCATCCTTTATCCGGAGATCAAGTTTTCCAACAAAAGAACCAAAAGCTCCCGGTTCAACTACCTTTGAATAGCGGCACTGAATCGGTTTTCTTACTCTTTCATGCGTATCGCCACCGAGGATATAATCAACACCCTCACATTCGGGCAGATTAGCCAGATGTATCTGTTGCGATAATCCCAGGTGAGAAAGTAATAAAACATAGGCACATTGCTCCTGGTTACGTAAAACATCTATGTAATGGGCCAGGTTTTCTTCAGGTTTGGTATAGATAATTCCCTTACTATAACCCGGCGACTGACGAATAGGAACCAGGGGATCAGTATATCCGAGGAAACCAATTTTTACACCTCCTACATTCCAGACATGATAGGGCTGAAAAATTAACTCTCCCCTTTTACCATTACCAAGATCATGATACATATTGGCACAAACTTTCGGAGCGTTTAATGCCCCTAATAAAGTCTGCATGGCCTTTTTGTGATATATCACCTCCCAGTTACCTGGTAAATAAAGATCATAACCCAGTTCATTTAAGACCGGAACCATAGCTTTTCCGGAGGTTTTTACAGATAGTTCACTACCCTGAAACATATCTCCGGTATCGATGATAAAGGTATTCGGATTCTTTTTCTTCTCCTTTCTCAGATATGTTGCCAGATGAGCATAGCCTCCTGTCTTCCGAAATACAGCCTGATCATTTTCCCAGAAAAGCTCATCATGCGGATGAACCTGACAATGCACATCGGTAGTTTGCAATATTGAAATGGTAAACTCACCATCCTTTTCTGCAGGTGCAAGACTCTCTGAAGCCTCGTTTGCAATTGCTAAAAGCGGATTTACAGAGACCAGAGCAGCACCTGCACTTATCGCACCCACTTTTCTTAAAAAGCCTCTCCTGTTATTTTCCATATTGCCTGATTCGGGAATTCAATTAAACTTTTAAATTTTTACCGCTGTATTCTTTTTTGAGGATTCTGCACTCTTTTTTTGTTCTTCTGCTATAGGTTTGAAGGGACCGAACTTGTGTTGTTCCTCACTAAACTTATCTGAATACGGTCCAAAAGGATGATCTATCGGCTTTTTTGATTTATCAGGCCAATCTTTCGGAACATTAATATGCGGACGTGTTTGAGAATTAATATAGGCAGCAACATCCCAGGCCTCTTCATCACTCAATATCGGATTTTCATAAGTGGCCCCCTGCGGCATATTGTCTCTCACATATTTTGCAAAGTTTGAAATGCGGTACAAACCTGCTCCATCATTATAACTATTCTTACCCCATAGCGGTGGAAACATATACTCGGTTTTATCCGGATTCAACATTCCTGAACCATCAGGCTGATGGCAGCTCTGACATTTTGAAGTATAAACGGCCTTCCCTTTACCCGGATCGGCAGCCCTGTCGAGATATGCCAGTTCTCCGAAGCCAGAGCCGGCAGCCTTTTCACCCTTTTTCACATTAGTGCCCAGAAAATTAATGTAAGCAACAATTGCCTTCATTTCTTTACTGCCATTTTCTAATGCCGAACCGTTTAAACTTCTTTCGAAGCAATCATTTACGCGTTTTTCAACACCTTCCTCTGTTCCGCTTCTTGCTCTGAACTTTGGATACAATGAGGCAACAGAACCATAGTTGTTTCCAAATACTGCTGTACCGGCCTTTAAATGGCAGTTCTGGCAGTTCATACCGTTACTGATCTGCCTCACTGAGCCATTAGGACCTAAGTACTTAGCTGTATGTGCAATGAGCTCCTTTCCATACTCAACTTCCGATTTTTGTTCAGCATTTGTGATAGTGCTGACCTCTGGTGCAATCCAAAATTCCTGAACTACTGATTTAACTTCAGCTATTACAGCCGGGGTATCTTCCAGCTTAACTTTTGGTCTTTTTGGCAGATTAATCAGATAATAGCCCAGTGGAAGAGCAACTATTATAACAATCAATAATACCATCAGGTTGATCAGCTTTCCTATTACAGAAAGGAGCTCCCTAGATACATCGCCATCATCATGCTTCTGAGACATACGACTGATTTTTAGTGAGGTAATTTATTCTTGATTAGTCCGTACAGATAAGTTCCAACTATTGCAAAGAAAAACACAATTGCCATAGCCCAATAACCATATCCGATATTCACTACCATTGGCCCCGGACAAGCACCGCTTAATGCCCAGCCGAGTCCGAAGATCGAACCTCCGATAAGGTAACGCGCAACAGATTTTTCTTTTGGATTAAACATAATCGGGTTACCATGATAATCTCTCATACGAAACCTTTTGATTAAAGCCACCCCAGCTACACCCAGGGTAACTGCAGTTCCAATAATTCCATACATATGAAAAGCCTGAAAGCGGAACATTTCCTGAATCCTGTACCATGAAACCGCTTCAGATTTCGTCATCACGATCCCGAAAACTATACCCAGCAATAAAAATTTTATAAATTTCATATCTTAAAATATTAAAGGAAGAAATAAATAGGTCATCAGTAGACCTCCAATAAAAAAGCCCATAACTGCTATCAATGATGGAACCTGAAGATCCGATAAGCCGCTGATAGCGTGTCCGGAAGTACATCCTCCGGCATAGCGGGATCCAAATCCAACCATTAAACCTCCGAAAGCAAGGAGAAGGAAGCCTTTTACGGATAAAACAGCATCTAGGCCAAAAATCTCGGCAGGTTGCAGGGATTCAGGAGCCGCAATTCCCAGTTTGGATAAATCCCGGATTGTTGCTTCAGAAATCAGAACAGGTGCATCAGTAGACAAAAACTCCCTGGCGATGAAACCACCCAAAATTGCTCCTACAAGAAACACCAGATTCCAGATTTGTGCTTTCCAGTTGAAATCAAAAAATTTAGCTGATTTGCCGAGACCGGCAGCTGCACAAATCGTTCTTAAATTTGAAGAAAATCCGAAGGATTGACCGAAATACAATAAAAAGAACATGATAGCTGCTATCATTATTCCTGAGAACCACCAGGACCATGGTTGTAATATAAATTCCATTATCTTTTTTTAGTTGTTTAAGTGAAAGGAAATAATCGGCTTGAAGAGATGATTAATTAATTTCTCTGTCGCACTCTGATGGAATAATCCACCTTTACCATGTGTACCGATACAAACAATATCCATATTGATCATCTGATTAAAATGTACCACACCATTCTCTACATCTTTATCATTGATCAGGTGACACTGGTAATTTGAAATACCATTCAATTCAGCAAACCGGGTCATTTGAGCTTCAACTTTTGCCTTCTCAGCATCTACACTTCCTGAGGTGATCTGTAGCAGGTGCATTTTAGGATCAAATGCTTTTATCAGCTTCTGCATTAACACAAGATTTTCCTTTGCCGGCTGACTAAAGTTATGTACCAGCAGAATATTGCGGATCTGAAGGTCAGATCGATCACACATCAAAGAAAGTAAAGGCGTCTTTGATTTACGGGCTATGATCTGTGTTTCTGAACCCGAAAGCTTTTCCTTCAAACCGCTGGCGCCTTTGGTCCCCATCACGATCAGGTCGAATTGATTTGACTCTGTAAATTTTAAAATCGCATCAGTAGTTTTACCAAGTACCAGATGGGTTTGTATATGATCACCATATAATAACTTTAGATTAGCAAGCTTTCTTTCAGCAATATCCTTTTGTTGTGTAACATAATTTACATCAATCTCACCACAGGTCTGAATCTTTCCGGATGAATCCAACGTCACGGTGTCAGGCACATTCAAAACATGCAAAAAATGAATATCAATTGCTGTTTTTTCTTCCAGCCTTTGCACCATCAGGTATGCAAACTCTGCCTGAACTGAAAAATCTGTCGGAATTATAATTTTAAGTGTTTCCATTGTGGTTTTATATCAAATTAATTTAGCGAAACATTCTGCCATGCACCCTGGTTTTCAATATTGGAAATACCCGATTGCAAAAGTATACTTCTTGCAATATTGGCTCTGTTACCACTTCTGCAAACCAATATGACTTTATCAAATTGACGTAAATTATCAATATAGGTTTCAATTTTATCAAGAGGATAATTTACACTGCCTTCTGCATGTCCATCCAGATTGAATTCATCTGTTGTTCTTACATCAACTACTATTGTTTTCATTATAATTTTTTTATTGTTCTTAAATTAATTCAAACCGATACCAAAATATTCAGAGTTAACTGACAAACTGATTGACGATTTCTACAGTACCGCCATTCACAACATTTGCAAATCCGTTTTGCTCCAGATAAGATTTTGCCTGTGAGCTTCTGTTACCGCTCCTGCAAAAAACAATGATGTGTTTCTTGTTTTTGAATTTTGCCAATTGAGATGGTATGCTGTCCAGAGGAATATTTACAGAACCTTTAACATGATTCTGAGAAAATTCACGTGGAGATCTGACATCGACCAAATATGCCCCATCATTTATAATTCCGGTCAGATCCTGCTTTGCAGAACCTCCAAATAACCAAGTCAATATTCCCATGATCTTATTTTTAAACTGTAAATTTATTTATCACCCCAACCAGTCCGTTCTTCTGAACGACGCCACTTTGCCGCCACAATACTTTTCCCTGTTTAAATAATATCAGGGTTGGAACGCCCTGAACCTGGTATGCTGCAGCAGCCTGGGGATTCTTATCGACGTCAACTTTAAGGATACTTACAGCATCCCCAACTTCCTGTTTAACATCTTTTAATATTGGTGCCATAACCTTACATGGTCCGCACCACTCTGCAAAAAAATCAACAAGCACCGGCTTGTCCGATTCTATTAATTCGTTGAATGTCATAGCTGTTTATTTAATTTCTTCATAACTTATTTCTTTCGATCCGGTATCGTTTTTGGCGGGAGGAGCAGCACATGCACCTGCACCACAACAAGAGGCATTAAAAACAGCCATTCCTGTAAAAAGTAAACCTATCAAACCAAACAATATATCCGCAGCCATCACTGCCTGAACCAGAATCACCAGTCCAATTCCCAAACGAAGAAATCTGATTATATTCCAGTTACTAAAAATTATCGCTTTCATGTGAATATGTTGTTATGCTAAATTATATAACAAAAGTAAGGACTGCTGGCTGCGATCTGAGTAACAAAGGTTACAAATGAAATTCTCAGTTTCAGCTTTTATCGTCCGGGATATAATTCCCGATATGCTTACGGTTATTCCTGAGTTTCCGCTTTTGATGATAAAACCTGTAAAGGCCAATAAAAAATATCAGCAAAGCGATTATCCAGAAAGCGATTTCCAGATACCATCCATAGCTGAGGTTTAACAGGCTGTTTAGCGTCATGCCTGCGATAGCAAAATATAAAGATGTTCTCACAAAAGCCAGCAAGGTTCTGTCAATTGCCATATCAGTCCTCTCTATCGCCAGATTTTCACGGAGGATAAGATCCTTATTTAGAATTTCATTCGATTTCATAGGCCTTTTTTAATATACCGGGACGCAATAATCACTGTTCCAAAATAGTTTATTTGTACAGCACATCCGCCGGTTAGCAATCATTCCTGCGGTAGCTGTTATGGCAGCTACAATGAAAAGGGCGTTGACAATTCCAAAGGCATCTGCTAATATCCCACTTAAAATGGCTCCAAAAACATAACCACTATCCCTCCATAATCTGAAAATACTCAGGCTTTCGGCACGCTGTGAAGGATGAGTCCATTCGGCTACAACGGATAGAAAATTTGGATAGACCAGTGCGGTACCGAATCCAAGCAATACTGATGCGAAAATTAAAAAGGGTAAGGAAGTTGCCAGGGCCAAGATGATGATGGCCAGAGCCTGCAAAAACATTCCTGAAGTGATTATTTGCTTTTTACAGTGACTGTCGCCCAGTTTTCCTGTAAATAATTGCGAAATCCCCCAAACAGCAGGGTAAATTCCTGCAATAATTCCAATCTGGCCTATTCCAAAACCTTTTTGCATAAGCAGCACCGGCAATAAGCCCCATACCACCCCGTCATTCAGATTATTTACTAAACCATTTAATGTTACCGAACCCAAATTCTGATGTTTCCAGCTTGTTTCCTTCCATACATTCTGCAGCAAGGGGACTTTGCTTGTCAGACTTTCTGCATTTACGAAATGGGTAGTGTCTTTAACCAGGAAAATTGTAGTTAATAAGCCTGCAATTGAAAATATAACCCCGGGAATAAAGGGAAAAAATGCGTAGCCATAATCGAGTGCAATTGAACTTGCCAGCCAGGCAGCCAGACCTACCGAAAGGTAACCAGCAAATTCATTGATTCCCATTGCAAGGCCACGGTTTTTTGATCCAACGAGATCAATTTTCATAATTACAGTTGCACTCCAGGCCAGACCCTGGTTTATCCCCAATAAAATATTAGCCGCGATAACCCAATTCCAGTTAGGTGCATACATCAATAAGAATGGTACCGGAAGTGCAGCAATCCAGCCAATGATCAGGATAGTTTTACGACTTAGCTTTTTGGAAAGCTGAGCAACAGCATAATTACTAAGGGATTTACTGATACCGAATGCAATAATGAAAGACATTAAGGCAGTGTTGGCATTGATACCGAACTCCAGTTTCCCGAAATTAGGCATGATCGACCGTTCCAGGCCAACCATGGCACCAACAAAGGCATTCACCAATACCAGTAAGGCAAATTGATACCTGTTTTTATGTAAACCCTGCATAATTCAATTTAAGCATAAAATCAAAAACCCGGAAGGATTATTAGTACAAAGGGAGGCATAACCAGATAAATGCCTCCCTTTGAAAATTTAGAATGATATATCAGCAGATCAGGCAGGCATCACCTTACTCTGGCAAACAAAATCTGTTTTTGGAACATTGGTATTACTGATTGCTCCAAATCCACCGGCAATTTCAGTGAAGTTTCTGTAACCTCTTGCCTGAAGAATTGATGCAGCCATCATACTGCGGTAACCACCGGCACAATGTAAGAAGAAATGCTGCTTAGGATCTACATCTTTAATCCATTCATTTATATAGGCCAGGGGTCTGTTGTATGCATTTTCGACATGTTCAGCTGCATATTCACTTTCTCGGCGTACATCAAGTACCATATCTTTTTCAGGTCTGAATTCATTCGCAAACTGCTCAGCAGTAATACGATCAACCACATCAGCTTCTTTACCTGAATCCAGCCAGGCTTTAAATCCACCTTTCAAATGTCCCAGAATATTATCAAAACCTACACGACTCAAACGGGTTACTGCTTCTTCCTCAGTTCCTTCATCAGTAACCAATAAAATGGCTTGTTTTACATCGACAATCAGTGCTCCAACCCAGGGCGCAAAATCGCCACCAAGGCCGATATTAACTGATTGCGGGATGAATCCTTTGTAGAAAATTGTATTATCTCTGGTATCAAGGATCAGTGCATCTGTATTTTCAGCTGCTGCTTCAAACTCATCAGGGCTCAGAGCTCTCATACCATTGTTTAAGACAGTATCAAAACTTTCGTATCCTTTCTTATTCATGGCAACATTTAATCCAAAATAAGCAGGAGGCGGTAGAAGACCTTCGGTAACAGCTTTCACAAAAGATTCTTTATCAGGCTGATTCAACGCATAATTTACACGCTTTTGGTTGCCCAAAGTATCTACGGTTTCTTTCATCATATTTTTACCGCAAGCACTACCGGCACCATGAGCAGGGTATACTATCACATCATCTGCCAAAGGCATTATTTTAGTATTAAGGCTATCATAGAGTAAACCGGCAAGTTCATCCTGTGTCATATGTGCTGCCTTCTGGGCAAGGTCCGGACGACCTACATCACCCAGAAACAGTGTGTCACCACTGAAAATACAATGGTCTTTTCCTGTTTCATCTTTCAACAGAAAAGTTGTGCTTTCCATCGTATGCCCCGGAGTATGCAAAACTTTGATCGTAATATCACCTATCTTAAATTCCTGTCCGTCGCTTGCAGAAATACATTCAAATTCGCAGGTTGCATTTGGACCATAAACTATCGGAGCTCCTGTTTTCCTGCTCAGATCAACGTGACCGCTGACAAAATCGGCATGAAAATGAGTTTCAAAAATGTATTTAAGTTTAACCCCATCTTTGTTAAGTCTGCTAAGATAAGGCTCCACCTCACGCAGTGGATCTATAATGGCAGCTTCGCCATTGCTGGTGATGTAATACGCACCTTGTGCCAAACATCCGGTGTAAATTTGCTCTACATTCATTTTGTTGATTTTGATACTACAAAAATCGTGAATATTAGCAGTCATAACGGTAACATTTGTTGCAAATAAAAAATTCGCCGGAAATGAATCCGGCGAATCCTAACACTCACCTTAAAGAACCCGCTGTTATGAAACTAATGGTTCCCCTTTATTCACCCACTCATTAATACCACCTGAATAATTAGCGATATTAGTAAAGCCATTTTTGACGAGAATTGAATAGCCAATTGCGGCTCTGTCTCCGCTCTGACAGTGAATCACTACCTTTTTATCTTTACTGATCTTATCCAGGTTCTGAGGCAAAGTACCCACGAATACATTATCAGCATTCGCTATATGACCTGAATTAAATTCAGCAACACCCCTCAGATCTACGATCTGTATATCTTCCTGCATCAATTTTTTAGCTTCCTCAATCGATATCACATTTGCCTTTTCAAGTTTCCCGCCAGACTCTGTCCATACTGAAGTTGATGGAACATATCCATAGATATTGTCCAGACCAATACGCATTAATTTTCTGGTCAGGTCATCCAGCTTTGATTCATCAGCAAGGATGATAAAATGCTCATCATATTTCAGGAACCAACCTGCCCATGTGGCAAAAGAGTTATTACCCTGTATATTCATGCTGCCCGGAATAAATCCTGCAGCAAAATCAACTTTATCCCTTGCATCAAGTACTTTCATCCCTTTACCCATTGCTTCTTTTAAATCTGAAGCCGATAATTTCTTCAATACAGGCACCTCAGTCAGCAATGGACGATCAACTTTATTGAGTTTCTTCATCATTGCGAAATACTTCGGTGGTTCTGGCTGATCTGCTAAAAGATACTGAACGAATCCCTGCTCATCATTATCGTACTGCAATGCCCAGTTTCTTACCTTTTCATAACCAACTGTTGTACTTGGAACAGCTCCCAAAGCTTTTCCACACGCTGATCCTGCACCATGACCCGGCCATACCTGAATAAAATCCGGCAATGCTGAGAACTTATTGATCGATTTATACATTTCTTTGGCTCCTGCATTCATTGTACCTACCATACCTGCAGCTTTTTCGAGCAAATCAGGACGACCGATATCCCCTACGAATACAAAATCGCCGGTAAATAACATCACAGGTTCCTTTGATGCCGGAGTATCCGTCAGAAGGAAGCTGATACTTTCAGGAGTATGCCCAGGAGTATGCATGACCTCAAAGATCAAATTACCCAGCTTCACTATCTGACCATCCTTTAAACCGATATGATCAAACTCGTACTCCCAACCTTTACCACCTTCGTCTGAAAGATACATATCAGCCCCGGTCAATTTTGCCAGCTCACGTGAACCGGAAAGGAAATCAGCGTGAATATGTGTTTCGAAGATATGGGTGATCTTCATGTTGTTTGCCTGAGCAATTTCCAGGTAAGTATCCACATCACGCTTCGGATCAATAACTGCGGCTACTCCGGCTTTCTGACAGCCGATGAAATAACTTGCCTGTGCAAGGCTCTTATCATAAATGTGTTGAAAAAACATATTTCCTAATTTTAAGATTTGAATTAATTGGTTTGTTTGTCTTTGAATTTCTTATACAAAGGTCGGGACTAATCTAACAGCCGTCGGTAACATTGGTTACAATCAAAAAAAGAATAACAGCTTTACTTTTTCTCCAGAATTACAAATAATTCTGAATCAGCACGTTTAGAGAAAGAATTAAAACAAGGCTCAAAAGTCCTGAAATAAAAAGCCTCATTAAATAGTGCCCGATACTCAGTATCTGTTCCTCCAAATGGTGGCCCCTGTGTTTCAAACTCTTTACTAAATAATACACCTGCAAGTTTTCCGCCCTTAACCAGAAGACCTTTCATGGCTTCTGAGTAATTTTTGCGCAGTTTCGGGTCGAGGGCGCAGAAAAAGGTTTGTTCCAGAATCAGATCATACTCAGCTTTGTGAGTAAAGAAATCTCCCAAAATTATCTTGATGTTCCGGTTTGATTGGAATTTAGATTTTAATCTCTTCACCAGTTCAGGAGCGATATCAATAACAGTGATATTCTTAAAGCCCTTCTCCAGCAGGTATTCTGCCTCATAGGAGTTGCCGCATCCCGGAATGAGAATCCTCAGATTTTTATCAGTTAACTGATCTATGTAGGCTTTTAATGGCGGAGAAACCTGACCCAGATCCCAGCCGGTTTGGTTTGATCTGTAGCGTTCATTCCAAAAGTTCTTGTCAAGTTTAGGGTCTGTATTCATTTGAACAGATTTGCTTAATATCCTAATGTCCTCCTCCGGCTGAAGGGAAGAATAATTCTTTCACAAAAATGTAAATACCCATAACCAAAACGAACCAGCCAAAAGATTTTTTCAATTTTTCACCACTGATTTTCTTCGCCAGATAGATACCGATGAATATCCCAACTACCGCCAAACCTGTAAATGTTCCAAGCAGCTTCCAGTCAATCAACTGTCCACCCTGAATATCTCCTATAAAACCAATTAATGATTTTGCGGCAATAATAAACAGGGAAGTTCCTACTGCAAGTTTCATTGGCATGCGAGCCAGAAGCACCAATGCAGGAATGATTAAAAATCCACCACCGGCACCTACCAAACCTGTAAGTAAGCCTACCAAAGTACCTTCAAGAAGGATCATTGGGTAGTTATATTGCAGGGGTTCATCATCTGCTTTATCACAATCAATACATGGCCTGATCATACTTACAGAGGCCAGAATCATAACAATGGCAAACAGAACCATAATACCGATGGATTTGGTAATAACCAATGATCCGATTGTGAATAGTTCAGATGGAATTAATGGTACCAGCCACATGCGGGTCAGATATACTGCTGCAATGGATGGAATTCCAAAGATCAGAACAGTTTTAAAATCTGCCTTTTTCTGAATTGCACTTTGAATACCTCCAACAAAAGCGGTTGAACCGACTATAAACAGAGAATAAGCGGTAGCGAGAATAGGATTAACCCCCATTACATAAACCAGAATTGGTACTGTAAGTATAGATCCACCGCTTCCAATTAAGCCTAATGAAACGCCAACGAGTACTGCCAATATATAACCTAAAATTTCCATAATGTCTTTTTATTTGAACACAAAGGTCACAATAGCAAATCCTCTTTATGGTTACAAAAGTTACATTTAGCAATAATAGTAAATTTTGATGTCGCAGCCTGAACTGGTCAGAATCTAAACCAAATCCTGCTTAGCCAAGGGATACACCGATGATCGTCCCTATACCATAGGTTATTGCAGCTGCTGCAAGGCCAAAAAAGACTTGTCTGAAACCTGAAAACCAGATACTTTTTCCGGTAAACAGGGTAATTGCTGAGCCGATTAAGAACAAACCCAGGGCACTAAAACCAGCGCTAAGCAATACAGCATTGATTCCGCTTAGAAAGAAAAAAGGAATAACCGGAATAACCGCACCAATAGCAAATAAAATGAAGGAGGTGATTGCAGCCTCCATTGCTGATCCCTGCAAATCTTCCGCATTTATACCTAACTCTTCCAGAATCAGCATTTCATGAGCCCGTTCTTTATCAGAGATGATGGCTTTAGCCATAGACCTTGCCTGCGGCTCAGGAATCCCTTTTGAAATATAAATCAAAGCCAGCTCTTTTTCTTCACCCTCGGGATTTGTTTCCAGTTCCTCCATCTCCAGCTGCATTTGATTTTCATAGAGTTCCTGTGAGCTTTTTACTGAAATCCATTCTCCCAGAGCCATTGAAAGTGCACCCGCCATTAGTCCGGCAAGACCAGTTAACAAGACTTCACTTTGTCCGCTGGTTGCGCCTGCTATTCCCATCACCAGACTGAAATTTGAAACCAGACCATCATTTCCCCCAAGTACCGCTGCTCTGAGCGCATTGCCACCCACAGATCTATGCCTCTTTTCAAATCTTGCCAGATTAGAACCGGAAATATCCTGATGGTTATTTAAGATATTTTTAAGAATTGTTACATGCGAGGTATCGGAGAGAGAAGGGCTTGCATTACTTTTCCTTTTAACCCTGACAATGGAAGATGAAATGCTCTTTTCGGTATCCAGTAATACCCCAAGTATATAGTCATACCCGAATACTTTACCAATAAACCTCAATACTCTTGCCCGCCCTGAGGGAGCTGGTAAATTAGAAATATCCAGATTGTTCTTCTTCAGAAAAGCCAGTGCATGATTTTGTTCAATTTCACTCATTTCGGTGAAAACCCGGGCAAGATTGGGATCCTTTTCATTCTCTGCGAGGATTTTATACAGAAAGCCGGTATCGACCTCTGTCTGAATGTTTTTCAGGTTTATCATATTGAAATCGGATTTTCTGGCCTGTGAACAGTGAAAAGAAATATTTATGGCAAAAAAAAAATGTATTCTATAATGAGGGCTAATAAATAATCAGCCTGGAAATTAAAAATTACTATTTACCGGGATCCGGCAATTCGGTTCCCAATACCATCTACAAGTATATCAACAAGAACATCAAAATATTCTTCCGATTTAAAGTCGCACAATGTAACGCTTAGAGGAAAGCTCAATCCTCTGAAAGCTGCAATAGAAGCAAAAGAACACTTCTCTATCATTTCGGGTGACAATTCCCTGAATTCACCCGATTGAACACCACCAATAATAATTTCCTTCATCATATCCACCTGAGTCTGATCATACCTTTGCTTGAGCTCATGAAGTTTCTTCATACCATCAAAGATTTCCTCTTTGACAATCTTGCTAAGATTATGATAACCAATAATTGAAGAAAGATTGGTCCCGAGAAATGCTTTCAACTTCTCCTTAGCTGTAGTAGCACTATTTATCGCTTTTCTGACTTTCTGTATATGACTCTTCATTTCATCATCGACAACGGCCTCAAAAATTTCATTCTTACTCGGGAAATAATAATAAAGCGTGCTTTTACCCTTACCGGCTGCCTCTGCAATATCCTCCATCGTGGTCTTTTTTAATCCATGATGTGAAAAAAGACGTTTTGCGCCTTCCAGAATATCCCGAATGATTAATTCATCTTTCAACATTTACCACAAAAATTTATCGACCATTGTTTAAATATAGTCTAAAAGATGACCAATTAAAAATATGCAGGTATAAAAATTTCTTCGAAACTCCTTAAATAGTAAGTCTTTACAAAACATTCCGGCATATGTGAGTCATTCCGGCAATCGAACTTTGCTGCCTAAAATATATTCACAGAAATGAAAACGAATTCAAATAAACATAATATAAACTAATTTTAACTTTTAGTCTAAATTTTTAACTGAATGATATTGTTCAAAAAACTGATGTGCATTTAAAAATCATCTGATTGTCAAGATAAATAATTGATTTAAACACTCTCAATTGATTATCAGGTAATTGTGAACACGAAAACAGTGATACCAATTAAACTGCTTGACAAATCAAACTTTTGGACTAATTTTGTTCTATGGTCGAAAGACAATTAATTTTAAAACGTAAATTCTAAAGAAAATGAAAAAGTTAATTTTATCAGTGATTGCATTAAGTGGTCTAACATTAGCGAGCTATGCACAAACAGAAAAAGGTAAGTACATTTTAGGAGGTACTGCTTCATATGAAACTTCAAAAACTGATGCGGTAAATGCAAAATCATCTGAGAACCTGAATATTGTGCCTAATCTGGGTTACTTTGTTTCTGATGATTTCGCAATTGGTACAGGCATTGGGTACAGCTATTCAAAGACTGCTGTTGCAAGTCCTACAGGAATCAACAATGCCGTAATTGTAAGTCCGTTTGGACGCTATTATGCTGGATTAAGTGATCAGTTTAAATTTTTCGGACAGGCATCTGTTCCTATGGCTTTCGGTAATGTAAAAGCTGTAGATACGAATGGTGATGCAGGTGCCAAGGCAGGAACATCAACATCTATAGGTGTTGCTTTATCTCCTGGATTCGCTTACTTTCCAACTAAAAAGCTTGGGATTGAGTTTGCATTAAAAGGAATATCATACAATAGCTACAAAGTCAAAGACGCGAATGATAATGATGTAGTGGGCGCAGGAAGGGAAGATTTCTCATTCGGTACCAATTTCTTCGCACCGCAAATCGGTGTACAGTTCCACTTTTAATAATTAATAGTTTAGGGTTGAGGGCGCAATTTATTGCGCCTTCTTTGTTTATACTGTTTATACCCCCTTTAAGTACTTCCTGGGAACCTCAGCTCCGGCTACATAATTCAGCTTGCCGATCTTACACATCTGATACACATTAATTCTGAAATCAGGGCAGGTACTGACAAAACAATAAGCCTCTACCTGCGTAAAACCATAGGTACTGACCAGCCAATCCATCATATAAACTGTGGCCTGATGTACTGCATCCTCCAGCGGTCTGAAAGCATGAATCGCAATTATGGATTCCGGTGTTTCGATTCTAATACCCGGAGATCTCTTTCCTTTAATCACTTCAAATGAAAGTCTGACAGTTGCCTGAGTTTCTGCTGCAGTGCCTGTGAATTCTGTATCACCCTGACTAGCGTGTACATCGCCCAGATAGAAAAGCCCGCCAGGATGATAAACCGGAAGAAATATTTTATTTCCTGGTTTGAAATCACGAATGTCGAGGTTTCCACCCCAATCACCCTGCCCATCCAGA
Source organism: Pedobacter sp. (assembly GCA_036676565.1). Lineage (GTDB taxonomy): Bacteria > Bacteroidota > Bacteroidia > Sphingobacteriales > Sphingobacteriaceae > Daejeonella. The sequence goes on along the minus strand of JAKFCP010000002.1, from coordinate 113,613 downwards.
CTGTTTGCCACATCCCGGTCGGGAGCTACACCCAAAGTACCGATAAATGGGGTAATTGGCCAGGAGATCTTATCATTAAAATGGAGTGTTCCATCAACTGTAGTCCCGCTTGGGCCCGGACTATGATCAAAAACCATTGTACTGTATTCGCCTGAGATTTCGTTCCAGCGCGAGGATTCACCCAAAGGACCGCGATTCGGCCCTACAGCAATCCAGGAAGTTTTTTCAACCTCAATCTGATGAATATTTACAACCAGGGTATCACCACGATCAAGCCCTTCAATAAAAATCGGGCCGGCAATAGGGTTTACCAGGGGCGGTGTGCGGTCAAAACCTGGCCGATTGGCAGGAATAGCCTTATCCGCAGAACTTTTAAAAAATCCAATTCCGGCATCCCAGGTTTCAATTTCAAACTCTTCGCCCACTTTAACATGAATTAAGGGTGTATCTGAATAATTGAAAGCAAATTTTACTGCCTGTTCACGGAGGATCTTTTTCATAGCCTTAGATTAAATTTTAAGTAAATTAAATGAAATATCAGGAAATCTGTGTGCCAAAGAATGAATTCAGGATCTGAATTTTAAAAACTAAAAGATTTTTACAAACGGTGGAGTTGTATTTGTGGATTTAAATTGTTTATGATCCCTTACTTAGTCCTCATTTCCAATACACCTGTCCAGTTTTCAGGAGTACCATTCTGCATAAAATGCTTTGCACTAGATAGAAAGAATTCAGCTGTTCTATCTTCCGGATGAACTTCGACTACTGAATTAAAGGCCTGAACTGAGGCCGCAAATGAACAGTTTAAATAATTATAGATTCCCTTATTGAAGGTAGAAAGAGTCCTTTGCTTTTTAAATATATCTTCTTCAGAATTTCCATTAAAACATTCATGAATATTAATGCTTCGATGTTTACCTTTTAATTGAACAAGACCAATGTTTCTTAAATGAAATTTTTCCTTTTGAGCAATTTGCTCTGCACATACATCACTTAAAATAATGTCTGCTTTATACTGTTTGGTTAGGCTCTCGAGTCTGGAAGCAGTGTTTACCGTGTCAGAAATAGTAGTAGCATCCAGACGATCTGCATCTCCTGTAATTCCCATGATCAAAGGACCAGTATGCATACCTACTCCGATTTTAATGGGTGACTGGCCATTTGCACTCCTCTCAGTATTGAGAATTCCAACTTGTTTTTGCATTTCAATTGCAGCACACAAAGCATCCGAAGCATTTCCCGGGAAAATAGCCATTATCGCATCTCCCAGGTATTGATTGATAAATCCTTTGTTTTTACAAATTGCGGGACCCATTCGTTCATTAAATGAGCAAACGAATTTAAAATTATCCTCAGGAGTCATTTCCTCGGATAAGGCCGTATAATCTCTGATATCTGAAAATAATACCGTTACAACTTTCTCCACCTGATCTCCAAGCTTAACATCAGTAAGAACAGTATGTCCCAGGGCACCTATAAATTCATAGGGAACAAATTTTCCTGATATCTCATTGATCAAACGCATAGCATCTTCTCTTTCTTTGGCCTCCCTGATATTTTTATCATACAATAAAGCACTTTCAATAGCAGCAGAAGATTGCAATGCCAGCGTTGTAAGTAATTTCAGATCAGCAGCGGTATAAAGAATATCTTCATTACTGCCAAGTACAATTACTCCCATTACCCGATGGTTAACTTTCAAAGCAGAATAAATAAGAGACTTTACTTTGGGCAAAACAATGCCTGCATCTATCAAAAAAGTTGTGTCTGAAATAATCTCTGATTGTATTCCCCATATAATCTTGAGAAGAAGATCCGTCTGTTTATTGATGGTTTCCTGATTAAAAAACTCATCCCCTGATGAGGTGATTACCCCTAGTTTCCTGGTTTTCTCATCCCATAAAATAATCACTCCATTATCGGATCTGATTTCACGCCTGGCTTCATTCAGAGTAATAGCACAGATCGCTGGGGCATCTATAGTTTGAGCTAGTTTCTCTGAAAAATTATAAATCATGTTTATTTCGAGGTATAAATTCAATACCTCCGAGCCAAGCTTCTTTTTCTCAGATTCCTTCCTTGCTAAATGAATAAGAAGATCAGCGATCAGTGCCGCATTTTCATCACCTTTAACAAAACCGATAACCTGATCTTCCAGAGTAACCGGATAAGAAAATCTGCTGTCAGCCTCATGATTACCTAACAACAGGTTACCCGCCTCGTCCTCAATCCAGGATTTCGTTTTTAAACCATGTAATAAGGAAAGGATCAATGCCCCTGTCTCATTCTTCTTTACGACAGCCTTCAAGCTAATTCTTGCCATTACAATTGTATATTATGACTTGCTAATTCTACAAATCCAGTACTTCCCTTGCCTTTGCCAAAATTACTTCCGGGTCAAAGGGTTTGGTCATATATACATCAGCGCCAACTTCCTGGCCCTTAAGACGATCAAGTTCCTGACCTTTGGCTGTGAGTAAAACAATAAATACTTTATCCAAACTAAGTTCCTTCTTTACCCTGCGGCACACTTCCATACCATTCATTTTGGGCATCATCACATCGAGATAAACGAGCTGTGGATTTTCCGCCTGAATAATTTCCAAAGCCTGCTCTCCATTTTCGGCAGTTAGGAAATCAACTCCCTCATCTTCCAATTCTTCTAAAGTTTGTTCAATAAGCATTCTGATGTGTGCTTCATCATCAACGATCAAAATTTTTTTTGTCATGATTTTCGTTTTAATAAACTATTGTATTCATCAAATCAGGATGAACAATTTATAATGTTGTGCCAGGCTTCTCCTACTGATAGACCAGAAAAAAGACATTTTCAAGGCCCTTCTCAAACCTCAGTGTTTGTACAATATCCTGTTTTTCTGATTGTACTGAATTAAGAATAATAATATCGGGCTGGGCAGCAATTGCATTCTCCAATAATTGTTCACTATCAGATTCTACCACATGATACCCTTTAGCTTCAAGAACTTCTGTTAATGACCGTACTGCTGCTGAATCTTCATCAACAACCATAACCTTTTTCTTCGACTTACCTTGTTCCAGTAAAGCCCCTACTTCATTAAATAATTGTACTGTATCTATGGGTTTAGTTAAATATCTATCTACTCCAATTCGGTACCCTCTGATTTTATCCTGAACGATAGATAAAATAATTATCGGGATATCCATCGTTTGGGGATCATTTTTAAGAATAGCTGCTGCATCAAACCCATTCATTTCTGGCATCATCACATCTAAAATAATAAGATCGGGCTTATTCCTGCGTACTGCTTCGAGAGCTTCTTTACCATTTCGAGCCTGTTCAATCAGATAACCGGCATCACTCAGTTCCTGATCTAATAACGATCGAATAGAATCATCATCATCCACCACCAAAATGGAAGCATTCTTCGAAATTCCATTGAATGGTGATTTTGAAATCTGATCTTTCAATTGCATGACCAATTGATCGAGATAAAGTGGTTTTAGAACAGGTTCAGACCTGATTATAGGTAAGGCAAATGAAAATGTACTACCTTCTCCCGGCTTGCTTTCCAGCCAGATTCTCCCTCCATGATGCTCCACAATCTCTTTACAAATGGGCAGACCCAAACCAGTCCCTTTGGGTTTATCGGTAAGGGTATCACCGCCAACTTGTTTAAATTGCTCAAATACTGCAGCATAATCTTCTGCAGCAATGCCAATTCCGGTATCGGTAATCCCAACAATCAATTCACCCCCATCCCTGTACACCTTGCATAATACTGATCCTTTATCAGTAAATTTAACTGCATTGGAAATCAGATTTATTATCACCTGAATCAATTTATCCCGATCACCTGCAATGGGTGGCAGATCTACTTCTATTTGCTTTTCAAGTTTCAAAGATTTTTGATTGAATAACGATGCAGTAGCAGAAATCGCTCTTTCTGCAACTTCTGATAATGAAACATCTTCCACATTCCACTCCATTTTCCCTGCTTCAATTTTGGCGAGATCAAGAACGTCATTGATCAAATGGGTCAGCCTTTCTCCCTCTGAGATGACGACCCCAAGGTTTTCTACAATTTGGTTGACCACTTTATCTGTTTTAGGATCAGTGCGGTCTACAGTTGGAAATATTTTTTCATCCAGACGCTTTCGTATGATCTTTGCAAATCCCAGTACAGAGGTAAGCGGGGTTCTCAGTTCGTGACTTACAGTAGAAAGAAAAGCACTTTTAGCATCGTTTGCTTTTTCTGCAGCTTTACTTGCCGCTTCGGCCTCCATTTTCGCTTGCTTAACATCTTCAAATAAGGTTGCATTGTTCAAAGCTACTCCAACAGATGCTGCTATAGTGGATAACAATCGTTGATCATCCTCATTAAAACGATTTTCCTGTTCTGTGCTCTGAACACTTAATACTCCTACAATATCATCTCCAACAGGTATTGGAACTCCCAGGTAAGAGGCAGCCGGAAGCCCCATTTGTTGAATACCCATCTCTTCTGTTCTTTCCTGAATATCTTTATTTATCAGTAGGGCTTCTCCTGTAAGAATGATATTTGAGGTCAGACCATCCCCAATTAATCGTGATGGCATCACTTCTCCATATTGATATGCAAAGTTTATTACCCCGGTCTTTTGATTCAATAAGGCCAGATAAACAATGTTTGCATTGAAAAGCTGTTTCATTTGGTCGCCAACAAATTGTATCAGCTCATCTGTATTTAATTGTGAGGCAAGGGCTTTACTAATATTATTTACTGTACTTAACTCTGTTGCCCTTTGCTTGGCTTCTGAAAGCAAATGTGTGGTTTCATCAAATAATCTGGCGTTCTCAAGAGCCACACTCATACTATTGGTAAGTGTAGTCAGCAATCTCAGATCTGGTTCTGAAAATGCATCTTCACGATCAACGTTTTGCAGGCTAACTGATCCTTTAACTACGTCTCCAACAAGCATGGGAACAAAAACTGCAGATTTTGGTGGCTGACCCATACTTACTCCTGAACCTCCGTATTTTTTGGCAGTTTCCAGATAATCCTTATTGATCAGTAAGGCTTTTTTTGTTTTAATTATCTGCTTGTTTGCCCAAATAATTGGCCTTGGCTCAGAATAATGACGTTCACCTTTCTCTATAGCATATCTCCAATGCTCATTTCCAGTTTTATGGTCAAAAGTGCGGATCAAAACAGTTTGTATATCAAACAGATCACAAATTCGATTTCCTACAATCTCATAAATTGCTTGTATGTCCATTTCCCTCACTAAACCCTCCTGAACACTATTTATCACGGCCAACTCAGCGGTTCGTTGTTCCGTTTCTTTTAACAAACGATTAGTTTCATCAAATAATCTGGCGTTCTCAAGCGCTACGCTCATACTGTTAGTTAAGGTCGTAAGCAGCCTTACATCAGATTCTCCAAAAGCATTTTCCTTATCCACATTTTGTAAACTCACTGAACCCCTCACAACATCTCCTACCATCATCGGAACAAATAAGGCAGATTTTGGTGGCTGACCAGCTGTAACACCTGAACCTCCATGTTTTAATGATGTTTCTACATAATTTTCTTCGATATCTAACGGCTTCTTTGTAAGTATCAATTGCCGGCTGTTCCAGTTTAACGGACGTGGTTCAACATATTGCCGTATACCCTTTTCTTTTGCATAATGCCAATGTTCAATCCCTGTTTCATGATCGAACGTACGAATTACCAAGGTCTGTGAATCGGGAAACAGCTCGCAGAGCCGGTCACCAACCATGTTATAAATTCCTTGCATATCCAGTTCATGAGCCAATCCCTCCTGCACACTATTTATAACTGCTAATTCTGCGGTTCGTTGTTCTGTTTCTTTTAAAAGACGATTGGTCTCATCAAACAAGCGTGCGTTTTCCAATGCTACACTCATGCTGTTTGAAAGAGTTTCTAATAGCCGGACATCTGAGTCGCTGAAAGCATTTTCTTTGTCCATATTTTGTAGGCTAACATAACCCCGGACTTCTGAACCAGCTACAAGAGGCACGAATAAACTGCACATTGGCATTTCTGTATCACCTATGGCTGTTACGCCATATATAACTTTAAGCTGCTTTTTAGTCTTCAAGTAAATAGTATGACCATTATCTAAGAGGTCCTGACGCAGATTATTAATTGGCCTTGGTGGTATAATAACTTTTTGACCATTTTCAAAAACATAATTAAAGTGCTCGTATTTTATAATAGGATCGAATGAAGCGATTATTACAGCCTGTGCATTAAAAAGTTTTTGAACCCGGTCACCAACAAGTTCATAAATACCCTGCATATCCAGTTCTTTGGCTAAACCTTCCTGAACACTATTTATAACTGCTAATTCTGCAGTGCGTTGTTCTGTTTCTTTGAGCAGGCGGGTGGTTTCATCAAAGAGACGGGCATTATCCAAAGCCACACTCATGCTATTGGATAAGGTTTCTAATAAGCGAACATCAGAGTCGCTGAAAGCCCCCTCAACTTCCATATTTTGTAAGCTGACATAACTGGTTACTTTATCTCCAACAATTAAAGGAACAAATACTCCCGACACCATCATTTTTGTTCCGGGGATTGAAACACCCTTGAACCAGGTATAAGATTCATCCTTGTTTTGAATAACTATTTTTTGTTTACCACTAATGAGTTGTAATCGGAGATGATCCAAAGGCCGTGGTTCCGGATAGAACCGTCCGCTTTGATTGAAATTATATTGAAAATGTTCCAGCCTCTTTTCATCATCCAAAGTTGCGATTATAACTGATTGCGCATTAAATACCTGGCGGATCTTATTTCCTACCAGATCGTAAATGGCCTGCATATCAAGTTCATTTGCAAGGCCTTCCTGTACACTATTAATAACTGCCAATTCTGCAGTTCGAAGTTCAGTTTCTTTAAGCAAACGGTTGGTTTCATCAAAGAGCCTTGCATTCTCTAATGCTACACTCATACTGTTGGTTAGAGTAGTGAGAAGTCTTACATCAGAATCAGTAAAGGCATGTTCCCGGTCCACATTCTGGAGACTTACCGATCCTCTTACAAGATCGCCTACAATCATCGGTACAAATACAGCCGACTTAGGTGGTTCTCCCTTTACAACTCCCTCAGAACCGAATTTTTTAGCCTTCTCCACGAAATTATCATTGATCAGTAAGGGTTCCTTGGTGGTAATAATAATATTGTTAGTCCAAATAATTGGTCTTGGGTCTACAGAGAAACGCACTCTCTTTTCAATGGCATATTGAAAATATTCCAGTCCGGTATCATGATCAAAAGTCCTGATCACTAATGCCTGGGTATCAGGAAACAGTTCGCACAATCTGTCGCCAACTAATTCATATATAGCCTTCATATCCATCTCACGCACCAATCCCTCCTGTACACTATTTATAACCCCCAACTCAGCTTTTTGCTGTTCGGTTTCTTTTAATAAGCGGGTGGTTTCATCAAACAGTTTTGCATTTTGAAGCGCAACGCTCATACTGTTTGACAGTGTACTTAAAAGACGGACATCAGAAAATGAAAAAGCATTTTCCTGATCAATGTTTTGAAGACTTACATAGCCGGTTACCCTATCGCCCACTTTCATAGGCATAAACAATAGGGATTTCGGCATTTCTGTTCCCGGTACTACCCTTAGACCAAACTCTGCAATTGCTTTACCTACATTTTCATTTATCAGAATATTTTGGCCTGTTTGAATAAGATGTTCCCTTACCTTATCAAAGGTCCTGGGCTTTGGAAAAGAAATTTCCCCATTTTCAATAGCATAATTAAAATATTCGATCTTATTTTGCAGATCGAATGTGGCAATTATAACTCCCTGAGCGTTAAACAGATCACGGATACGGTTGCCAACCAAATTATAAATACCCTGCATGTCCATCTCCCTCACCAGGCCTTCCTGTACACTATTGATTACAGCCAGTTCAGCTTTGCCCTGTTCGGTTTCTTTCAGAAGGCGTGCAGTCTCGTCAAACAGACGGGCATTTTCCAGAGCCACCCCCATACTATTTGCGAGGGTTTCTAAAAGAGATATATTATTCTCAGTAAAAGCGTGCTCTCTATCAACATTCTGCAGACTTATATAGCCGGTAATCTTATCCCCCATTACAAGAGGAACAAAAACGCCTGATATCATTATTTTTGTTCCCGGTAATGCACTTTTCCCAAGCCATTCAAATGCTTCTTCCCTGGTATTTAAAACAATTTTCTGACGGGAGGTAATAAGATGCTGTCTTAATTTATCAAGAGGCCGGGATTCCAGATAAAATCGCTCGCCATTCTCAATGGTATATTTAAAGTTTTCTACCGCAACATCCTCTTCGAATGTTGCAATTATAACAGCTTGAGCATCAAACAGATCTCGTATACGATCCCCAACAAGGTCGTATATCGCCTGTATTTCCATGTTCATTACCAAGGCCTCCTGCACACTATTGATTACCGCCAACTCCTCAGAACGTTGGTTGAGTTGATTAGAAAGCAGAGTTATCTGATCTTCAAGTAATTTATAAGGAAGTTTTTCTTTCGCCATCAGAATATTTGTTTAAAGAAAATACAGGTTTAGGAAGAATTTAACTGTCAATAATTGGCAAGTCATAAGGCTTGAGTATAAATATAATAAATTAACCAGAGTATAATATTATTACAATAACTATTGTATTGAGTTTATATTTATAATGCTCCCTATATCTTTCAACCAATATAACTAATTGATATTTAGGGCATTTTATAATGTTTTAAATAAACATACATAATAAACTCATAATTTAAATATTTGCCCAAATGAGGATATAGGCCCGCCCCAATTAGATAAACAATTAATATATTAGCTATAATTTATAGGCTATGCAGTTCTACAATGCAAGTGATTTTATATTAAAAAAATTGACCAGCGAGTTGCCAAAGACTTTATACTATCATGGCTCAGCACATACTCATGATGTATTTTCTGTTGCCAGCTTTTTGGCAGAGAAGGAAAAAATAAATCCCTATCTAACAAAACTGATCCTAACTGCCGCCTCTTATCATGATTCGGGATTTTTGAATTGCTATGCCGGGCATGAAGAAGCCTCTTGCCATATTGCAGAAGAAAATTTGCCATTATTTAATTATACAAAAGAAGAAATTGAATTGATTTGCGGGATGATACGGGCTACCCGGATTCCACAAAACCCACAAACCCCACTTGAGCAGATAATTGCAGATGCAGACCTAGATTATCTTGGCCGTGAGGATTACTTTACTATCAGCAATCAGCTATTTAAGGAATTAATGCATTTAGGATTAATAATTGATGAAACGGAGTGGGAAACTTTACAGATAAGTTTTATAGAAAGCCATAAATATTTTACCAAAACATCGATAAGTATGAGGGAAGAGAAAAAAAAATCCAACCTGGAAAAAATTAAAGCCAGGATAAATAAATCTGCACATTAATGAAACCTGCGGGAAAATCGTGAAGTAATATCGCTGAATACGTTAGAACGATTTAAAAAAAGCCGTTCGACCTGTCTCAGCATGTATGGCTTCGTTACTCATAAAAAATATATTAATGAAAAACGTACTTCTATCGAATTGGCTCAGCGAAATCATATACACCACTATTGGTATACTTTTCTGTGGCTTTGCATTAAAGGGATTCCTTGTTCCCAACCAATTTTTTGATGGAGGAATTACAGGTATATCACTTCTTATCCATGAAATTTACCATGTAAATATTGCTTATATCATCATAGTGGCAAATATTCCGTTTATAATTATGGGGGCATATCAGATCAATCGAAAATTTGCCATTCGAACCCTAATGGCCGTTATTGGATTAGGATTGTGCCTCCTGTTCGTTCCTTATCCGCAAATAACATCAGATAAATTACTTGTTTCCATATTTGGGGGAGTATTTATGGGCATCGGCGTCGGACTTGCTATTCGGGGCGGCTGCGCGCTTGATGGTGTTGAGATTTTAGCTCTTTATACGATAAAAAAGGTTAGTTTCACAATAAGTGAGATTATCTTAGGAATAAATATCCTGATTTTCCTGATCGCTGCTACAATGCTTGGCCTGCCAACCGCCTTATATTCAATCTTAACGTATTATACCGCATCGAGAATGACCAGCTTTGTAGTTGAAGGCCTGGAAGAATATACCGGAGTTACAATTATTTCAGGGCAGAGTGAGGCGATCAAAGAAAAACTGGTAATGGAGCTGGGAAGAGGTATTACAGTTTATAAAGGTGAGCGTGGATTTTTGAAAGAAAGTTTTGATACAAGTCATCCGGTCGATATAGTCTTCACTGTAGTTACGAGACTTGAATTACGACGCTTGAAAAATTTAGTCCATAGAGTTGATCCAAATGCCTTTGTATTTACCAGCCTGGTCAAAGAAGCAGCAGGGGGTGTATTAAAAAGAAGAGCAGGGCACTAATCAAATCAACTACTTCTTACCAGGTAATGCAAAAACCATGACATATCCTCCGGGATTCCCGGCATCACCTGCAACCGACACCGCTATATATTGCTTTTTACCACTCTTATAAGTTGATGCATTAGAAGTTGTACTGCCCGGGATTGGGGTATCCCATAATAATTCCCCTGAATCTTTATCATATGCCCTGAACCTGAAATCGGTCCCGCCCATATTAGCCCCGATAAACAGCAATCCACCCGCAGTTACAATTGGCCCGGTATTACCCTCAGAACCTGTTTCAGGCTCTCCTTTTTGCTGCAAATGAGGATAATTACCTAAAGGAATAGTCCAGGCATATTCGCCGGTATTGAGGTTAATTGCATTTAAGGTCGTCCATGGAGGTTTAATTCCATATCGCCCTTCTGAATCACGGAATTTACCATTGGACAAAATATCAAGATATCTTACCGGAACTTCTGTTTTAAATTTATCCGCATCCTTATTTGCTGACTCACTTTTTGCTATTTCTTTTAAAAAATTGATCTCCCTGGCAGGTCTTATATCCTTATCAAACAGAAAGGAAATAATCGCTTCCTCTTTACCTGCAATTATACTCGCAAATGAGGGCATCTTACCGGATCCTACTCTGATTTTACCTAACACTTCTTCCTCATTCATTCTGCCCTGAAGTCCAATTAATGATGGATAATCATTATCTCCCTTCTTGTCAGCACCATGACAAGCCTGGCAATAAGTAGTATAAAGCACTTTCCCCTGCGTAAATGGGGAACCGGATTCATTTTCAGGTTCCATTTTTTTCATGAGACTTACTCCGGGAGTATTTGTAGCCCTGACGTAAATTATCCCGCTTGCCGGATCAAATGCACCACCTCCCCAACTTGAGCCACCACTTGTTCCGGGAAGATTGACATTACCTTTGAGCGATGGTGGAGTAAAAAGACCTTCATATCTTATGGACTTAAATCGCTTTAAAAGTTCATCATATGATTCCTTTGAATAATTGCTCAGATCATTCAAAGAGATATGCTGACGGGCATAAGGCTTTGGCTTTAAAGGGAATGGCTGTGTAGGCCAGGCTTCTTCGCCGGGCACATCAGAAGCAGGTACCGGGCGCTCTTCTACAGGAAATAAGGGTTCACCCGTATCACGATTGAGCAAATAAAGAAATCCTATTTTGGATGTTTGGGCTACAGCATCAATTCTCTTTCCATCATGCACCACGCTAACCAGATTTGGAGGCGCCGGCAGGTCATAGTCCCAAAGGTCATGATGTATGGTTTGATAATGCCAGATATATTTTCCAGTTTCCGCATCAAGGGCAACGACACTATTCCCAAATAAATTCTGGCCTTTCCGGTCTCCACCATAAAAATCATATGAGGGAGATCCCAATGCTAGAAATACCATTCCTCGTTTTTCATCCAGACTCATTCCGGCCCAGTTATTTACACCACCGGCATATTTCCATGCTTCTTTTGGCCAGGTTTCATAACCAAATTCACCGGGATGAGGGATAGTATGGAAAGTCCATATCAGTTTGCCAGTCCTGATATTATATGCCCTTTGATATCCCGGCTCTGCGCCATATAATTCTGAAACTGCAGTGCCAAGGATATAGAGATCTTTATAAACAATTCCCGGTGAGGAAGGAACAACGGATATTTTATCCGGATCGCCGCGCATACCTGTGTTCAGATTCACTTTGCCGTCATTTCCAAAATCGGAAATTAATTTTCCGCTTAAGGCATCCAGGGCAAAAAGATTGCTGCCTGCTGTAAACAGGATTCTTTTATCATTACCATCTTCCCAATAGGTTACCCCACGACTAACGCCTCCACCCTGAGCCCCATAAAAAGGATCAAAAGTCCATATTTGTTCCCCTGTTAATGAATTGATTGCATAAATTCTGTTCCTGCTGGATGGAATATACATAATCCCGGCAACAATGATAGGATTGGCTTGTATTCTGGAGGTACGGGCACCCGGCAATTCGTCTTTAAAACGAAAAGTCCATGCCAGCTTCAATTGATTGACATTTGCTTTATTGACTTGCTTTAAAGCTGAGTAACTACTGCTTTTTGAATCAGCTTTATATGTGCTCCAGTTAGTGGTTTTCTGATGTGCTGTCTGGCAGGCTGAGCAAATAAACAGGAACAAAATAAGCCACAAACCAGATTTTGTTTCAGGTTTTTGAGATATCAATGATTCAAATGCATTTTTGTTCAAGGCTCAAATAATTACAAACTCTATGGTGTAGAATTAAATTTCAATTTAAGTCTAAAAAATTATTGGATGAGTGGAATTTGAAAAAAAATATTGAGAATGGAATTAATCGGATAATGAAACTGATTTTAGATTACCATCTGGTAGATTGAAATTTCCAGCCCGGGACTTTCTTCTGCATTTCGATCTCATCATTTCTCTTTTTGAGACCACAATTAATATAGTTTTGATGTAATCTGGCTAATGCCACTTTATCCAGATCAACGCCTAAGCCCGGCTCATCCGGTACCTCAACTGAACCATCGGTAAATTTAATCCGGCCACCCAGGATAACTTCATCCGATTGCCATGGGTAGTGTGTATCTAAGGCATAGGGCATTTTAGGAAGTGCAGCCCCTAAATGTACCATTGCAGCCAATGAGATACCCAAATGACTGTTAGAATGCATGGATAAATCCCTTCCAAATGTATCACAGATCCCGGAAAGGGTCATCGATGCCTTCAAACCACCCCAAAAATGGTGATCACTCAAAATAATATCTTCAGAACCGATTTTTATACTGGCAGGTATATCCTCGAATGAGGTAGTACACATATTTGTTGCCAGTGGTGTTTTTAAAACCTTTCTCACAGCAGCCATATTTTCTTGTCCACGGACAGGATCCTCAAGATATTCTAATACTCCTTCAAGTTCTTTACCATATTGAATAGCCGTATCCAGTGCCCAAATAGCATTGGGATCAAAACGCAATGGAACAGATGGTCCAAATTCCTTGAAAAGTGCAAGGATTGTATCCACTTCAATTCTCGGTTCGAACACACCACCCTTTAGTTTAATGGATTTAAAGCCAAACTCCCTGCACATTGCTTTGGCCTGGAGTACTATTTCTTCAGGATTTATGGCCTGTTTTTGTTTCGCTGACTCCCAGCCTTCGGAATTTGGGTTCAGTTTAAACCCAAACGCACCTCCTGCACCTTCGTATTTATAAAAGAGATATGCGGAAAAGGGTACACTTTCCCGCATTTTACCTCCAAGTAAATCTACTATTGGTCGTCCCAGTACTTTGCCCATGATGTCCATACAGGCAACTTCAACCGAACTGAAAATATGTACTAACTTCCGCTGATCCCATGGAGCTTCACCTCTGGCTAAAGGAGATTCGGAACCAAATCGTTCAGTTAATATCGTTCTGATTTGATTTAATTGAAATACGTCCTTGCCAATAAGAAGCTCTTTTGATTCATTAAGTGCCTGTTCAATATCACTTGTTCCCGGTATTTCACTGATACCTGAAATCTGATCATCGGTAATGATTTCCAATATAATTCTCAGGGCATAGGGAGCATGCAAACCTGCCGCATTTAATAATGGCGGATCAACAATTGCTATAGGTGTGATCACAATATCCTTTATCCTGGGACCCCTTTGTCTGAGCATAGTATTTTGTTTCTTAGATTAGCTTGCTGTTTCTGCCTCTTCAGTTACCGCCTGAATCAGGCCCTTAATGTATCCATAGCAAAATGCAAAGGACTGCCAGCTGGCTACAGGATCTTTGTGGTAAGGTACGTGATCAGGCATTACCATCCCATCAAAACCTACTTCACGTAATTCACGAACTACCTGAAGGAAATTCATATCTCCATTATCAGGATATACTTCCTGAAAATTACCCCATCCCCCTTTGATGTTTCTCAGGTGGATATTAAATATCTGATTCCGTTCTCCGGCCCATCTGATAATTGGAATGATATCATTTTTAGGATCTTTTAAGCCTTCAGCGATTGAGCCTATACAGAAGTTGAAGCCATGGTATTTGCTATCATAAAGCTGGGCAAAGCGCTTAATGCCTTCAAATACATCCGGACTGTTCCAGCGCGTAATTCCCCTGTAGCCAACAGGAGTAGGAGGATCAGCAATATGGTTAGCTAACTTCACATTGTATTCTTTGGCAACTGGAAGGGTTCTGTCTAACAAATAAGTGATTCGTTCGAACATATCATCAATACTTACATCCCCGGCAATGGTTTTTGGATCATTCCTTTTTAATGCTTCTGCGAGGTTCCAGGTGCTGTACTCTGCATTCCCCCGTTTCGGATCAAGAGTTTTTCCGGTTCTGAGTACAGGTAATATCGTGGTATTATAATTTAATACCTTAATACCTGTTTTCCCTGAAACCATGATCATTTGATTGAGCATGTCGATTTCGCGATCCCTTTGCGGGCTTTTACCAAGCATTACATTGGGGAAGAGCACTTTATCAATACCTGCTGATGATAGTGGCCAGTGATAAGCATCTAAACTAATTCCATATTTTTCACAGGCTTCGCGCTTTTTAAGTGAATCCTCAAGATCCCAACCAACACCAGGGATATATTTAGGAGAACCTCCATCTATATTATAGACTCCACAGCGTCCTTTTAATTGTAAATTCTCTTCAGTAGTACCACCTGACTGGCAGCCAACTTTCATCAATACCTTTTTAGGTTTTGGTTTTACTTCTGCAATTGATTCCAATGGAGACAGCACAGATGCACCTATGGATCCGGCAGCAATTGTTTTAACAAAATTTCTACGTTGCATAATTTTAATTTTATTAAGTACGGTTAAACTGATCTATTTTTCTTCCTGTATCAGATAAAGAGAACTGTGATCCAGCTCTCCATGGCCCTCATTAACGAGTTGATTCATTAATCCGGCTACTAATTCTGTTGCTTTTAAAGATACCTGGTGACTGGCTCCGGTTTGAAGCGCTATTCCCATATCCTTCTTATGTAATTTTACTTTGAACCCTGGCACAAAATTTCCGTCTATCATGCGTTTGCCGTGTAAATCTAAAATACGGCTTTGTGCAAATCCTCCCAAAAGCACCTCTCTCATCTTTTCGAGATTAACCCCCGCTTTCTTTGCCATTGAAAAGGCCTCGGCTACTGCCTGTATCGTAATACCAACAATCATTTGATTGCAGGCTTTTGTAACCTGGCCTGCACCGGCATCGCCGATGAGGATAATATTTTTACCCATTGCCTGAAAGACCGGCAGGGCCCTGTTGAATGCTTGTTCTGATCCTCCTGCCATGATTGACAAGGTACCCGCTTCAGCACCGACCTGCCCACCCGAAACGGGGGCATCCAGGGCTGAAACTCCTTTCTCCTTTAGACTATTATAAATTTCCATAGTCACAAGCGGTGAAATGGTAGACATATCTATAAAAAGAGAGCCCTTTTTGATTCCGGGAAGAATTTCTGAAACAACCTGTTTTACTTCAGGCGAATCGGGTAACATCGTGATAATGATATCCGAATCTGCCGAAAGTTCTGGTTTACTATCAAAAAGCTTTGCCCCGGCGGACTGAACAATCCCGGATGAACTGCTTTTACTCAAAACATTTACCTCAAAACCGGCTTTTAATAAATTTAATACCATGGGTTTTCCCATGATACCCAAACCGATAAATCCTACTTTTTTCATTATATATTAATTACGATTTAAAATTATTAAACCAATGGAAATAATTTTGCTCCTATCATAATGACTATAAGGCCTGTAAAACCCATAACTACTAATAAAGGCGAGATGGTCTTAAGTGCTTCTTTTTCCGTCAGGTTACTTAATTTACAAATTATCCAGAAACCAGCATCATTCATCCATGGAACTAGTTTAGAACCGCAACCAATGGCCAATCCTAAGTAAACAGGATGGAAATCCAAATTGGCATTCATTGCCATACCTGATAATATTCCTGATGCTGTAATTAGTGCTACTGTTGCTGAGCCCTGTGCTGTCCTAACAACTGCTGCGATTAGAAAAGCCAAAGGAATTAAGGCCATCTGGTAATCCTGAGTCATAACAGCAATCTGGGAACTGATACCGGTTTGCTGAAGCATGCCTCCAAATGCACCACCTGCGGAGGTAATCAATATAATGCTACCACCACTTGTTAAGGCAGTACCTACAAAAGATGAAAGTCCTTCTTTGGAATGCTTTTTTCGACTGGCAAGAACCAGAATAGCCGCAACACCACCTAATACAATTGCTGTATTTTTATTTCCCAAAAAAGTAGAAATACCAATAAGGTTTTGAATCAATGGCGACAAGCTACTGCTATCAGCAGGTTTCATAGCGGATACAACAGTATCAATACATATTAAAATAAGTGGAATGAGTATTGGAAGCAAAGAAATACCCAGGCCCGGAAGGTGCTTTGTATCAAGAATTGCGGAAGCCTTTATATCGTCGATCTTGGCATCTAAAGAATCTCTTAATTCAATTGGCCGCTTCTTATTTATCCAAACTGAGAAAAAATAACCCGAGGTAATGGTGAAGAGGCCAACAATTGTACCAGCAACCATCATCAAACCAATAGGAATATTCATCTCACCGATCAAAAATAATGGCCCAGGTGCCGGTGGAACTAATGAATTCGCCATTGCAGCTCCAGCCATTACACACATTACCAATAATAAATAATTCTTCCCTATGCGTAAGGCCATTGCTTTTACCAAAGGAATCATTAAGAAAATGACTGTGTCAAAAAACACTGGGATACCGATAAAAAAGCTGCTAACCAAAAACGCAACAGGAGCCTTGTCCATACCAGTTAAGTACAGTATCGATCTTATAATCCGCTCAGCAGCACCACTTTCCAATAAGCATTTCCCTATAATAGCGGCCATAGCTATTAATATACCAATCTTTGCTGCTGTATTCCCAAATTCAGTAGCTACCCGTTCACCAACATTTTTCTTTGAAAGAGCCATGGCAGCATCAGCCGACATTCCCTTCTCCAGACCAAAATTTTGAATAAAATCAGCCGGAGTAAGTAAAGCTACAATGAAGGCAGCAAATAATAATGCCAGGAAAGGGTGGAGCTTTAAACCAATTATTCCGCCTACGACTATTACAACGCCAATTAACAATAAAACAAAAGGATCCATA
The DNA here is from genome assembly GCA_036676565.1 of Pedobacter sp. Classification (GTDB taxonomy): domain Bacteria; phylum Bacteroidota; class Bacteroidia; order Sphingobacteriales; family Sphingobacteriaceae; genus Daejeonella. Next base: position 96,032 of record JAKFCP010000002.1, on the reverse strand, counting down.
ATTTCAATTTTAATTTACGGGTTTCTAAATTTTGACATTTTGCCAGCCATAGTCCGGGCTCCTTCGGCAACAAATGTGGCATCGGCTCCACATGCCAGGAAACGAATTCCTAAATTATGATAGCGTTGATAATCGTCAGGATTAAAAAATAAAATACCAACTGCTTTATTGGCTTTTTTTGCCGCAGCAACTATTTTATTAAGTGCATCAACAAATACAGGATGATCAAACTGTCCGAAGATGCCTAACTCCATAGAAAGATCGGCGGGGCCAATAAATAAAACATCTACACCTTCGATAGCCGCTACTTCATCAAGATGGCTCAACACCTCAATAGTCTCAATTTGAACTACTCCCAATATCTGATCTCTTGACTTTTGATAATAGTCGTTGAAATTTTGGGCAAATTGAGTCGCCCGAACCATTTTTGCGACCCCTCTGTTTCCAAAAGGGGGATAATGCAGGCCCTTTACGACTTTTAAAGCCTCTTCGGCATTTCGAACTTTTGGACACATTACGCCTTCAGCCCCCATATCCAGAACCCGGTGAATTCGTTGGGGCTCAGTACTTTCGGCACGGACTATTACTCCGGCAGAGGTATGTTCCAAAGCTTGTATCTGCGAGAGGGTAGTACTTTCTGATCCTGCACCATGTTCCAGATCAATCAAAACCCAATCAAAACCGGAAAGGCCAACTATTTCAGCAGTGACAGCACTGCCAAGATTTAACCAACAACCATTCAGGGTTTCCCCATTTAATAATCTCTGTTTTAAATTTTTCATGTTAAATCTGACAGTGCTGTTTGTATTTAAAATTTATTTATTTTCTATCTGGTATATGAAATATAATTATTTTTTATCCCACCAGACTCGGGTATCCATGATATCTGCTCCCTGTCTGGCTATTGCTGCCTGAACGTTCGTTTTATTTACATTTAGTTCAGCATCAGTATAGGTCAATCTCCGGATAAATGGTTCTGTCTTAAGATCTTTACCAGGATATGGATTAGGTGTCAGATTTGGAAAACCACTTCTTCTGAAATTAGCCCATGCCTCTGGTCCAATCAGAAAATTTGCTACCCAATATTGCGTGTTGATTTCCTCAAGTTCTTTTCCGGCACTTAATGGGTTAGCCGATACGAATGTATTAATTGCCGCATCAGCGATTGCAGAACTTGTACCATAACTAGCAAACTGCTGCATATGAGCACGAATACCATTGGAATAGAACGTGCCGGGAGTTCCTGTAGTCCAATTCCTGAATGAGGCTTCTGCCAGCAATAATTGGGTTTGGGCATAAGTAACCAGAAAGCTGGGAGCATTCAAGCCGGCAACCCGGGTACGGTCCAGCTGACTGAAATCCCATAAACTTGCTAATCCATTTGCCGTAACTGCCGGGCCAATAGTTGTATTATCAAAACCCAAAGGCGCTCCAACCTGAACAGCAGCGGTTCGGTTAGCCCTTGTTTCAACCTGCTGTGCACCACTGGCAGCACCAACATAACGCACTGCAATGGCTACTAAACGTGGGTCATTCGCATTTTTCAGATGAGTTACAAAATCTGCAGCAAGGTAAAAGAATGCAGACTGTCCTCCATTCAATTGCGACCCAACCGGGTTTGCAAAGGATGCATTATGTCTGATAATTGCGTTATCAGCGTTAGATTGCATTAGTCCACCGGTAACTGCCTTACCAACAGCTTCTGCAGCTTTGGTCGGGTTTACTTTTGATAAACGCATACCCGCGCGTAACAATAAGGAATATCCAAATCTTTTCCACTTTACTATGTCTCCATCATATAAAACATCCGTAGTAACCCTTGCTTTTGCAGCATCCAAACCTGCAGAGGCAGTTTCCAGCTCTGTTAAGATAGATGTATAGATTGATTCCTGAGAATCATAGGCCGGAGTGGAGATACCCTCCAGGTAATTTTTACCAGCCTGATTGTATGGAACATCTCCATAGGTATCTGTCAAAAGCATAAATGTATATGCCTTCCAGATCCGGGCCATATTATAAAGGTTAGAACGGGCAGGAAGATCCTTGGTTTTTGCAATTACATCAGTTAATTCTTTAACATTAGTTTGATAAAGAGTATTCCAGTTTCCTGCAGCAACACCGCGGTTATCCTGATTGAAATTAGCTGCAGAACCCTGACCACTGAATGGTGTGATCATTTGCTTCACAATAGTGGTTTCATAACTTAAATTTCCATATCCGGGAGCAGTATTAATAATTGCGGAATTTAATTGATAAGAAGGTTCCACTGATGTTAAAGCAATGGGGTTGACGTTCATTTCATCAAAACCTTTATCACAGCTTACCAGTCCGAAAAGAACCAGAAAAATAGCTGAAATTCTTAGTTTATTTTTCATCTTAATATTTTTTAGTATTCGATTTATCTAAAATAATCTCGTGTTGAATGTTTGGATTCCTTAAAACTTAACGTTAAGGTTGAATCCTATGCTTCTCGTAATAGGCAGTCCGGTTGCTTCCAATCCGACCAAATTGTCGGATGGCAAACCGGATTGTTCAGGGTGAATATTATCAACCCATTTTTTTATTGCCCATACATTGTTCGCAACTCCATTCAAACGCAATCCTTTGATAAATGAAAGTCTGGCAGGTATAAATTTTGTGAAATCATAGCCAAGTGTAATTTGACGTAATTGCCATAGCCCGGCATTATAAACAAACTGTTCGGCAATATTTTGCGAACGAACAGTTTCATAATAAGCCTGCAGTCCTGATTTAGTCGCATTAACCTGTCCATTTTGATTAACACCATCACCGAGAACTAAATTCTCTGCACGCCCAACCAGGGTGGCTTTATGTAAACCATGACGCCATGCATTATGATTAGTTCCGGAAATCAATTTATGACCCAACTTGAAATCGACCAGGAAAGACATCTCCACACCTTTTACAGATATACTATTGGAAATACCACCAACCCATACCGGTATAGCAGATCCAAAGGCAATCTGCGTTGGGGTACGAAGCGGACGACCATTACCTGCATCGAATACTTGTCTGCCTTGTGCATCTCTTAAATACCCAAAGCCATATAACTGACCCATCGGCTGGCCAACAACCTGACGAAGTTCACCGGTAAAATCAGCAGTACCTACAGTAATCATATTATCACTAACACCACTTCCAAGATTCAGTACTTCTGTTTTATTGTAGGATGTGTTTAAAGCAAGATTCCAGTAAACATTTTGAGTTCTGACCGGATTTAAAGTAAGCAACATTTCAACCCCCTGATTCCTGCTTTGTCCAACATTTATCAACTGATTTAAATAACCACCCGCATTAGAAGTTTGAGCTCTTAAGATCTGATCAGATGATAGCTTATTGTAATAAGTGAAATCTAAACCAATGAGATTATCAAGTACTTTCAATTCTAAACCAAATTCCTTTTCAGAAACCCTCATAGGGCGCAAATCTGCATTTGGAACAGTAGATCCGTTAATATTTCCTAAAGGTTGTGCAGCTCCACTTGGAGAAGGAAATTGCTGTGCGCCAATTCCATAGAATAAATTATTCGCATACGGACTAATATCAGTATCGCTACCAACCTCTGCATACGCAGCTCTGATTTTACCAAAATTCAGCCATTTAGGCAATGCAGATGCAAATGCCTGGGAGAATACAAAACTACCTGTAACCGAAGGATATAAGATACTTCTGTTAGCCGGCGATAAGGTTGAAAACCAGTCGTTACGAACCGTTCCATTTAAGAACAAGAAGTCTTTATAAGAAAGTTCAGCAGATCCATAAAATGAATTTACCTCGCGCTCTGAATAATCATATATTGCATCTCTCTGCCGACTGTTTCCAATTGTGTACAGACCTCTTGTATAAAAATCCTGAACAAACACATTATGTCTGCTAATCTTACGATTCATTGTATTTCCACCGGCATTCAGACTTGCACCAAAATCACCGAAGGTTTTGTTTGCACCAATTAAGAAATCAGCATTTAACTCCCTGACCGAACGTGCATCCTGTACAAATTGTCCATTCACGAATCCTGCCGGAGCTGCTGGCTGTCTTTGAGTACCTGTTGGTAAATTGTAATCCTGCTCTCTTGCATAATAATCCTGACCGATCCTGCCCTGAACAAATAGCCAGTCATTAATATTATATTTTGCAGTGATGTTACCAAATACCCGGTCATTCTGAATGTTATCAAAGCGTTTCAAAGCAAAATAAGGGTTCGTCCTGTTCGTAAATCTGGACCATACATTTTCATTGCCATTAGCATCCTCAGCATATTGTTCCAAAATGGATAAAGGCATAGATGTAGCCAAAGTAAAAATGGTTACAGGACTAAAATCCTGTTCGGCAATGTTAGGCGGATTTTTACGATTCTCTTTAGAGTAGTTTACATTTCCTGATACCGTTAACTTTTTCCCTAAATTTTGGGTAAATCCTAAGTTGATTGTATTCCGGTCGTAACCTGAATTAGGAAGGATTGCATTGCTCTTTAGATTTGAAACCGAAATATTCATTCCACCATTTGCGCCACCTGAAGCTAAGCTGATGGTATTGGTCATGTTGTTTCCGGTTCTGTAATATTTATCAATTACACTACCCTGATACTCGTAAGGCACTATAATATTATTAAATAGAGTATGAGTCATGCCCGGTTGAAACTTCTCTCCAAAGCTCCACACACCAGAAGTAGGAAAAGCTGTTGTTGGTCTTACCCCATTTTCCCCCTGCCCATATTCGCTCTGATAATCAGTATAATCCAAAGGCTGATCGGTTGTATAATTTGAATTATATGAAAGCGAAACTCCATCAGAGCCCTTATTTTTGGTAGTAATCATAATTACTCCATCCTTGGCTCTTGAACCATATAATGCTGATGCTGCTGCACCTTTCAATACGGTCATGCTTTCAATATCATCAGGATTGATACTTCCTAAACCATCACCGCCATCTGAAGTACGATTACTTCCTCTCTCTGAAACATCTCCTCTTGCAGCATAATTGGTATTATCTATCGGAACACCATTTACTACAATCAATGGTGAATTATTACCACCAAATGAAGACTGTCCTCTGATTCTGATTTTACTTGTTCCAGCCGGACCAGTTCCCATTGGCGTGATATTTACACCGGCAACTTTACCCTGAAGCGCATTCATGAAATTGGTTGTCCTGTTAACAGTCAATTCTTCAGCAGAGACATTTGTAGCTGCATAACCTAAACTTTTGGATTGTCTTTTGATACCTAATGCTGTAACAACAACCTCGTTCAGTGCAGTATTAGCGGCTTCAAGCTTTACATTTATTGATGTACGCTGATTTACCGGGACTTCCTGAGTAGTAAAGCCAATAAAAGAAAAAACGAGGATGCCGGTACCATCAGGAATAGTGATTGAAAATTTTCCATCCAGATCCGTACTGGCACCAATGGTAGAACCTTTAAGCTTAATGCTTACACCAGGAAGGGTTTCACCTTTTGAATCAGTAACGGTACCCTTAACAACTATATCCTTTTGTAAATTAACTTCTTCGGAAACAACAGATAAATTCTGACTTTGTTTCAAGTCTATTGAAGGAAATGTTTTTTTAGAAACGAGTATTGTTTTATTCTTAATACTAAAATCAAGAGGCTGATCTTTAAAGACACTGACCAAAACCTTGGATAGGTCTTCATTTGAAGCACTGATTGTAACCGGCTTTGCTAATGCAAATAATTCCTCCTGAAAAAAGAAGCCATAACCAGTTTGCTTTTTAATCACTGTAAATACAGTTTCAAGGGAGACATTTTTACCGGTATAGGTAACCTTTTGTGAAAATCCTTCGGCACTTGCATTTAATATAAAAACGACAAGTAGTATGAACGTCAGCTTCATAACACGGAGTATTTTATTGAAAATAACCCATTGTGAACTAGCATATGTTAAGAATTGAATTCCACTTTTTATCTCTGGCTTTGAGTCTAAACTTGTGTTAAAACCCACATAGCCTTCATTTTTAGAAAATAAATTCATAAATTTGATTGGTTTGGTGATCAGAAATTGAAGCAATAAAATTATTTGAAGCCCAAACTCTTACCAGGAGCGGGCCAACGCTTCTGGTTTTTTGTTTAGCCTCATATTTGTAAGATATTAAGGCATAACAATAACCTCCTTTCCATCTAAACTAAAATGGATATCACTTTTTTCAAGAATCTCTAATACTTCTAAAAGAGTCAAATTATTCGAAATAGCACCTGAAAAGTGGTGTTCCGGCAGATTAGCTTCATATCTGGCTGTTACGCCATACCATCTTCCCAGCTGTCGCATAACCGTTTCTATATCTGCCCTTTTGAAATAAAAATAACCTTCCTTCCATGCTATCTCAGCCTGGGTATCAATTCGCTTGATTTGAATACTTTGATCAACATTGGATTGTTCACCCGGCTTAAGAAGCTTAGAATCATTGGTTTTTAAGTCAATTACACGAATTTCACCTTCAAATAAGGTTGTTTTGATCGACTTCTCATCGGAGTAAGCATTGATGTTAAATTGGGTGCCAAGGACCTCCACGGTTTGAATTCCGGAACGGACTGAAAACTTTCTTTTAAAGTCTTTTGATACTTCAAAATAAGCCTCTCCTTTTAATTCAACTTCGCGATTATCCTCAGAAAAAAAGATTGGGAAACGTAAAGAAGAAGAAGAATTCAACCAAACTTTAGTTCCATCGGCAAGATTCAATTGATATTTACCACCAACCGGAGTCTCAATCGTATTATAAACAGGTTCAGCTTTATCTGAAGCAACTATTGTATACCTTTCTTGTTTTGAAAATGTATACTCGATAATCCCATCCGAATTCTTATGAACTTTTATACCTCCCTGGTTAACCAGTATTCCATTTTCAGACTCATCCAGTTCAATCTTCCTTCCATCCGCCAGGGTGAGAATAGCCTTGCTTCCACCCGGCAGAATATCATTCGGCTTTACACTCGCAATAATTTTATCAGTACTATCTTTTTGAACCCTGGCTGAATAAAAATAAGCACTTAGTATGACAATTAACGTGAACAGGAGAGGTGCGCCTAATCTGCTAAAATTAATTTTAGATTTTGAGAACTGATTACTGTCGGTTTCCTCATGCTCAATTATTTTGGCATAAATCATCGACTTCAGTTCATTTTCTGATTGTGAACTATTTAATTCCCATTCTGACTCAAGACTACTCTCTCTCCAGTACCATTGAAGCAATCTCTCCTCTTCCTCTTTAGAGGCAGTACCATGCAGGTATTTTTCGACTAGTTGCTGGACTTCCTCCTTTGGCATAGCTTAAAATTTGGGCGTATTAATTATAAAGTACCACAACTTGGCCCCCTACCCTTGCTCATGGCTCAAATATTTTGAGGAAAATTATTGATTAACCTAAAAAAGGTTCAGTGAATTCTTCAGGCTAAGGCGGAGAGCCTTTAGTCCTTTGGTTAAATGACCTTCAACAGTTTTTTCTGAAATTCCTAATTCCATTGATATCTCGGAAATGCTGAGGCCGGCATTTCTACTGAATCTAAAAACCAGTTTGCACTTTTCAGGAAGCTTTTCAATCAGCTTATTAATGTACTCCTGTGTAAATCTGGCATCAATCAGTTCTTCACTTAGCGTCGAGGATTCATCCAGACAATTTGAAGATTCAATTTCCATTCTTCTTTTTTGCCTGTAGATAAACTTGAACATTGATAATCTAACCGAACTGGCCAGGTAACTATTTAAACAGGAAATATCGAGATCTAATCTTCTTGACCATATCCCAATGAAAATATCCTGAACAATCTCCTGAGAAACAGATTTATCCTTGCTTATATTGTATGCAATTGAAAGTAACCTCTTCCAGTATCTGTTGTAGATTTCTGAAAAAGCCTCCTCATTGCCAAACCTCAGTAAAGCAAGTAATTCACTATCCGTTTTAGTATGATAATTCAATTCTATAGGACATTAGTAAACCTAATATATGAATATTTCAATTAATCAAATTCGAATAAACTATTTTTTCAAAGGGTCATTGTCCACGTTATTTCAATCTGTGAAAAAAAATTAAATGCCTTATTATTTATTGAAAGCCCCTTTAACAGGCCTTCCGATCCAAACTTGTGGCACTTTCAGCTTTAATAGTTTAGCAATAGTTGCCGCCGTATCAAATGTCATGATGCTTTCTGTTAATTCCTTATTTCTTTGAATCCCCCGTCCTCGCATGATCCAGGGAATTTGCATTTCATTCATGGAGATCAAGCCATGTCCTTTATTTACACCGCCATGATCTGCAGTAAATAATACCACTGTGTTCTTCTCAATTCCTGCCTCTTTTATACTTTTCAAAATAGTACCAATATGGGTATCTGTACGCTCAATGGCTGCATAATAATCAGAGGTTCCATGCCCTACATTATGGCCGACACTATCTACATCATGGAGATGAACAAACAAAAAATCAGGCTTCTTTTCTATGATATATTTTGATGCAGCATTGGCAATTGCAATATCTCCATTTGCATTCTGATCATGATTGACTGCTGCTTTAGGAAAGAGATAGCCAATGCCATCCCATTCATATATTACACCAATCTCGCTGTCTGGTTTTTCTTTACGCAAGAGTGCATAAACACTTGGAAACATCCCGTACTCATCCAAAACCCTGGCAGGCATATCAGGCTTCTTACTGCCCCAGGTAGTATATCCGTGCAACTCCGGACCAGCACCCATGACCATCGATGCCCAGTTTGCTGCACTTGAGGAGGGCAGTACAGTTCTCGCCTCCAAGCTCCAGGAACCTTCTTTCATCATAGCTCTGAGATTAGGTACCTTCGCATTTTCAAAGGCATAGGCACCAAATCCATCAGAGCCAATTAATATAACATGCTTTATTTTCTGCGAAAAAATGCTTGCAGGTGTCAGAGCAAAAAGAAATAAAACGATTATCAGCTTCCTTAATTCATTCTTCATTGTTCCTTTATTTTGAATAACAAAATCACAAATTAGTCTTTAAGAACAAAATCTAATTTTACAATCAGCGAAAACGATTATATTTAAATCAAAAAAAGAATTCAGGAAAATCAACCCTTATGATTATCAATTCATTAATGACAAAACGAATTCAGCTCCTGCTGCTGATATGTTTTACTTCGATATCAGTCGCGGCGAATATCCGGTTACCAAATATTATCGGATCTCATATGGTTTTGCAGCAAAAATCAAGCGTTAAGCTTTGGGGATGGGCAGCACCAGGTGAGAAAATAGTTATTAAAACGGGCTGGGATAATGTTAGCTATCAAACTCAGGCGACTAATGATGCCAAATGGATAACAGAAATCAAAACCCCCGGGGCAGGTGGATCTTATTCGATAACATTACAGGGGAATAATACCATTGAACTTGAGGATGTCTTAATTGGGGAAGTATGGGTCTGTGGCGGCCAAAGCAATATGGAATGGTCGGGTACACAAAAATTACCACAAAGCCTGGAAGAAGCCCCAAATGCCCGCAATAATAAAATCAGACTATTTTATGTAAGTAAATCGACTTCAGCATTTCCACAGGATAATCTGGATGGGAAATGGGTGGTTTGCTCGCCAGAAGAAATGATTAAATTCAGTGCAATTGGTTATTTCTTTGGTAAAAACCTGAATGAGAAAATGAATATCCCAATCGGATTAATCAATTCAAACTGGGGAGGTACTCCCGCAGAAACCTGGACTCCGGAATATGTTATCAATAATAATAGTATCATTAAAAAGGGTGCCGAGGAACTAAAATCACAACCCGGATGGCCTCATCAAACTGCATTGGCTTATAATGCGATGATCTTTCCATTAACAAAATACACCATTGCAGGTGCAATCTGGTATCAGGGCGAAAGTAATGTCAGAACATATTATGCCTATGAAAAACTATTCACAGGTATGATTGATGCATGGCGGCAGCAATGGAATAAAAATTTTCCATTCTATTTTGTACAAATCGCTCCATTCACCTACGGATTCCAAAATGTTGGCGCTTTACTCCGGGAAACACAAACCAAAGCTGCTGGTCACTCTAATACAGGTATGGTAGTCATTACCGACTTAATCCCCGATACAAGCAACATACATCCTACACCTAAGAAAGAAGTTGCTAAACGCTTATCCGATATGGCTCTGAACAAAACATATGGTTACAGGGACATTAGCTGCGAAAGCCCTGTTTACAGCAGTCATACCATTGAAAAGGATAAAATTAAAGTTCAATTCAGCAATGCATCAAACGGCCTGATTGCTAATGGAGAACAGATTACAAGTTTTGAGATTGCGGCAGATGATAAAGTCTTTTTACCAGCGCAGGCAAAAATTGAAGGCAACACTATAACTGTCTATAACAAAAAGATTAAAAATCCTGCAGCAGTTCGGTTTGCCTTTAATAATACGGCAATTCCCAATTTGTTTAATAAGGAGGGATTACCTGTCAATTTATTCAGAACCGATAATTGGGAAATGGATACCAGTGCTATTAAAAAGTAAAATATTTTAATTTTAAATTAAATTAATTAATGATTTAGAAATATTTCTAAGCCTTTATTATGAACAACAAATCCAGCAGAAGAAAATTCATCAGCACGGCGGTAATTCTTACCGCAGGCAGCGCAACAATGGCCGAAACTTTATCTATGAAAACTAAGAACAATAAAATTGCACATCAGGTATATTTCTGGCTAAAAAATCCGGAAGACCGGCAAAAACTGATCGACGGAGTAAATACACTCAAAAAAATAAAGACGGTCCGCCAAATGCATGTAGGTATAGTAGCAGGAACGGAAAAAAGAGATGTAATAGACACAAGCTGGGGTGTTTCATTGCTATTATTCTTCGATGATATTGCCGGAGAGGCGAGCTATCAAACAGATCCAATTCACCTGGATTTCGTGAAGAATTATAGTAATTTATGGAGTAAGGTTGTGATTTATGATGCTGAAATGGTTTAAATTCCGGATAGGAGAACATAAATTTTCAGCACATTAAACTAAGGATATACAGTTTTCAGGAGAAATCTCAGGATATATTCTCAACAGTACATACAAAGGGATTGAAACAAAAGAGGGGGCAAATGCCCCCTCTTCAATTATATCAGACAGCCGGATTCAGGTCTTTTTGCTTTTTCATATAGAAATAAAGACCAAGAAATGCGACAATTAGTATAGCAGGGAAAATCAGCATATTCGATAATGTAGCCTGACCAGCGGCCAGATCTGCGGCATCTCCTGCCAGGCCCTGAGATACAGCAACTATTTTATTGTCCTGAATCCATCCTCCAATGATTGGTTGAAACATTGAAGAAGAAAACATTCCGATACCACCCATGATTGAAAGTCCAAGAGCTCCTGTTTGAGGCATATTTTCTGCAATAAAGCCGATCATATTTGGCCAGAAATAACAGATTCCAAGAGCGTAAAAAACAGCGGCTACGTATAGCATAGGTCCATCCATTGTACTCATCATGTAAATACCAAGTACACCAAAAACGGCCGAACCTAATAGAACCCCAACTGTATTTAATTGTTTGATCAGTGAGCCTGCAAAATACCTTCCAACAGCCATTAAACCGGTTACCAGCGCCAAAATAAGCATTGGGCTTGCACCCGCCTTTGCCAGAATAGGGCCAACCCATTGCTGCGGACCAAACTCAGATATTGCAGTTAATGCCATACAAGCGGCCATGAATAGGTACAAAGGGTTCAACATTGCCTTAAAATTATCCAAAGTTGAATTCTCGACAATTCTTGGTTTTGGGAAATTTTGACCAAAGAATAAAACAGCATAAATAATGGTCGGAATCAGAATTACCCAAATTTGAGACTGCCAGCTCATGTTTGCATCAGTCATGAATTTAGAAATCAAAGCTCCTAAAACTATTCCTCCCGGAAACCACATATGAAAGCGATTCATTTTTTTGCTAAAATTCAAGCCTGAATAAGAATCAGCGATCATTGGATTACAAGCAGCTTCGGTACAGCCATTACCTAATCCAATTAAAAGTGTAGAGATCAATAGTGTGTCATATCCGGTAGCATAAATTGTTAATATTATACCAATTGCATGGGCTAATAACGCAATTTGCATAATCAATTTGGGCCCAATACTGGAGTAAAAAATACCTCCCAGAATCATGGAAATCGGGAAGCCCAAAAACCACATTTGATTAATGTGACCTAACTGTACCGGATCTAAATTCAATTCAGTTCCCAGCTGGGTTAAGATTCCCGCCCGAATACTAAACGAAAAGGCCGTAGTAATCAGTGCAAAACAACTCGCCAGAAAGAGGCGGTTTGCATTAATAGTTTGACTCATAACAGTTTTAATTTTTAAGGTTTAATATTAGGGTTGATTTCAAAACATTAAATTAAAGTAGATAAAATAATATGAAATTAAAAACCTAAGAATTAAATAATTAACGACTCCCAAGGAATGAGCTAAGATTAAAATGAATTTATGTGAATCAGAAAAATTGCTAATCAAGCGCAGAAGGCCCGGTTAAGCAATTGGGCCATGAAAAGAGAAGAAACTAAACTTCAGATAAGAAATTACTGTACCAGTGTCCGGATGCTTTAATTATTCGCTTTTGGCTTTCGTAGTCAATATGTACCAAACCAAAACGGGGGCGATATCCCTCTGCCCATTCAAAATTATCTGTGAAACTCCATACAAAATACCCTTCCACATTTACACCCTCCCTTTTTGCTTTCAAAATTTCAGCTATGTTAGACTGAAGGTAATTTGTTCTTTTGATGTCGTTTACTTGTCCATTCTCAACAATATCAGGAAAAGCGGCGCCATTCTCAGTCACATATAATTTTTTGAATTTGTATTTTGAAAATTGATGAAGCATTTCATGCATGGCCTGCGGATAGATCTCCCAGGCCATTTCGGTCACTTCATCAACTCTGTTTTTAGCACTAACCAATGATGAATTTATATAAGGGGTAAAATAGGAATGTTTTACTACCTCCCTTGTATAATTTTGTATACCAATAAAATCTGGTTCTGCCTTTAATGCTATTTCATCTCCCGGAAGAATATACTTTCCGATCCTTTTTAAGAATGGAAGATCTTGAATCGGATAGCCTAATCCGTTCAGAGGTTCTACAAATAACCTGTTGACTAAAGCATCTACTCTTTTGGCAGCATTCAAATCCTTTTGGCTGGTCGTATGCGGATGGATAGCAGAGCAGGAAAAAGTTGTTCCAACTTCAAGGTCAGTTCTCAGGCTCTGAGCAATCCTGATACCTTTTGACTGTGATAATGCCGAATGGTGTATGGCCGGGATAAAATTATCAACTCCTCTTTTTCCGGGTGCATGAATACCTAAAAAGTATCCTGCCCCGGTATAAACCATTGGTTCATTTAAGATCATCCATTGTTTAACCCTATCTCCAAAGTGATTGACACAAAATGCAACATAGTCAGAAAAATAGTCTATGATATCCCTGTTTACCCAACCGCCTTTTTGTTGTAATGCCAATGGAAGATCCCAGTGATACAGGGTTACCCAGGGCCTTATGCCCATTTCTAAACAAAGGTCTATTACGCGGTCGTAAAAGTCCACACCTTTGGCATTTACCTCGCCAGTTCCGGCTGGAAAAATTCTGGACCATGAAAATGAAAACCGGAAATTATTGATATGCATTGATTTCATCAAGGCAATATCCCGGGTATATTGATTGTAAAAATCGCTGCTGATATCAGCAGCATGACCTTTATAAATTTTACCCTTTCTTCGAGAAAATTCATCCCAGATAGACAAACCTTTCCCGTCGGCTTCAACCGCTCCCTCTGTCTGAAATGCAGAAGCCGCAACACCCCAAATAAAATCTTTTTCAAAATCTGCTCTCTTGACCATCAGAACCTTCCGGAAGCTATCTTATTTAGTTTTTTCAGGAAATTAGTTTTATCAGATATTTGAAAGTCAGATTGTTTGCCCATCAATGTCATCTTGTCGATTCTGGTCTTTGTTTCAATTGCTATAATATCCCTTAAAACTTTTTCGGTAATATCAGGATAATTTACAGGTATTACTTTACCCGATGAAACCCAATCCCTTATTTTTTGCAAATGTTTCTTTTTAAGACTCTTGATTACCGGAACGCCCATTTCCTCTAAAGCGGCAGCATTGCATTGCTGTTCATATTGCCCTTTCATCGGAATTACCATTAGTTTCTTTTTAAGAAACATGGCTTCCGCAGGAGTTTCAAATCCCGCCCCACAAAAAACACCAGTTGCCTTCGACATACTGTCAATAAACTCATCATTGTTTATTGGTCTTATCCAAACATTCCCCTTTCGGATGGACTGCTTATTATGTTTGGAAAAAACCTGCCATTCTACATCTTCAATTAAAGACAGGATCTTTATGATCCTTGCATCATCATATGCGGGCAGGTAAACCGTATAGTGCCCTAAGCTCAATGGCTCTTTCTTCCTGACTTCCGCCCGAATAACAGGAGTAAATATATTAATATCATATGATTTAAAGTGAAAACCATACTGACTTGTGGAAGGCGCATAAGAGCGAAGTATGGCTTTACCTATCGGATCAAAATTTCGTGATTTGGGGGCATTTTTGTTTAAAACAGCAGCCTGGTGGCTGATTGAAATACATGGTTTGCCAGCAAAATAACAGGCCCAGGAGGATACCGGTTCAAAATCGCTTATTACGAGATCATATTTATCAACAGGTAGTGAGTTGATATCTTTCATCAAACGCCTCAAACGCGATTTTCTATAAGTTTCGGCGATATCAACATTACCCTTCTTACCAAAAATGAAACTTAAGCCATGAAAACGGTATTGAACTTCAAATGGCAGTTCAACATCGGCCTGGATACCACTAATCAGAATATCAAGGTCATGATCCTTTTTAAGCAAGGGGACAATCTCTCTTGCACGCGTCACATGCCCGTTTCCGGTGCCCTGAATTGCATATAGAATTTTCATGAGGTTTTTAAATTGAATTCAGTCAGCATTTGATTGAACAATTGCCTGATGTTCATTTCATCTGTTTCCTCTTCCTGCAAATTTAGCATGGCCACTCTTTCAGAATCATCAAAACGGAATAAGGTCCAGTTTCCATTATGGTACTCAAGAGCAGAGAGATTTTCTATCCAGTCGCCTGAATTTAAATACATAATTTTTCCGTTCTCCTGTTCAATCAAACGCATCTCAGGATGATGAATATGGCCACATACAACATATTGGTAATTATTACTTATTCCAATATCAGCTGCTGTTTGCTCAAAACTATTGATGAATTTCACTGCACTTTTTACGCTGTTCTTCAGCTTTTTTGAAAATGAAAGTTTTCCCTTATTAAATACTCTTTCTGAGATCCAGTTCGCCAAACTATTGATCATAATCAATGAATCATAACCAAAGGCACCAAGTTTTGCGAGCCACTTAGAATGCTGCATAGTTACATCAAAAACATCTCCATGAAAGATCCAGGCTTTTTCATTATTATCCAGCTCGAGAACCAGTTTATTAACGATCTGGAATGATCCCATTTTAAAGCCTTCAAACTTCCTCAGCATCTCATCATGATTTCCGGTAACATAATAGACTTTTACGCCTTTACTTAACCAATTCATCAGGTGCTTGATCACCTTCATGTGTGATTTGGGCCAATAACTTTTGCTGAACTGCCAAATATCGATAATATCACCATTCAGAACAACAATTTTAGGCTTAATTGATTTCAGGTAATGCAAAAGCTCTTTAGCCCTGCAACCATATGTACCAAGGTGTACATCTGAAATCACGATGATGTCTATCTGTCTTTTTCCTTTTTTCATTCTAATGTCTAAAAATGGAACCGATCTTAGAAAAGCGAATAAAAAGGAGGTTGAAAATAAGTTCAGACAGGAGTGAGTGGATTTGATTCAATTCTTTCAAATTTTCTACACAAATGTGTAAAACACTTATTATCTGAATATTAAGTCATCAACAGCAAATTGTTATGTAATCCTGGTGGATAGGTATTCAGGAAAATATATGAAAAAAACACAATGTCATGTTTTTAAAATCGGTAATCTGATGTAAAAACCAATCGCAGAATAACAAAAAACCCCCAGAACTTTACGTTTGGGGGCTTATTTGCGGACCGGACGGGACTCGAACCCGCGACCTCCGCCGTGACAGGGCGGCATTCTAACCAGCTGAACTACCGGTCCGTTTTATCTTTATTATACCTTGCTTTGAGAGCTGTTTCCTGTAAACACAGGAAAGATACAATTTTTTTCGTGCCAGGCACGTATTTTGTGATCCCGCTGGGATTCGAACCCAGGACCACTACATTAAAAGTGTAATGCTCTACCAGCTGAGCTACGGAATCATCCTTTTTAGATCTTCGGAAACCGTTTTTCTTAAAAGTGAGGCAAATATACGGCAATAACCTATATAGTGCAAATAATAAAAAGCTTAATTTTAAAACTATGGCTAAACTGCTAATATTCAATTAATAACAATAAAAATCAGCTCGTTTAAAGCCTGATTTTATCAGAAAATCATCAGGCAACTGAGCCCTCTTTCATCTTTTCAGCGTTCTCAGCAAGCTGTAACTGATCAATTATCTCCTGAATATCCCCGTTCATCACATTCGGAAGATTGTAAATTGTTAAGCCGATCCTATGCTCGGTTACCCTTCCCTGAGGATAATTATAGGTACGAATCTTAGCTGAACGGTCGCCGGTAGCAACCATCGTTTTACGTTTCTTAGAAGTCTCTTCCAGCATCTTTGCATGCTCCAGCTCATATACCCTGCTCCTTAGAACCGCAAATGCCTTATCAAAGTTCTTTAGCTGTGATTTCTGATCCTGACATTGCGCTACAATCCCGGTAGGAATATGTGTTAAACGAACTGCAGAATATGTCGTATTTACTGATTGTCCACCCGGACCGGAAGAACAGAACAAATCCTTACGTACATCATTCATACTAATCTGAACATCAAACTCATCTGCTTCTGGTAAAACTACCACAGAGGCAGCCGAAGTATGTACACGACCTGCTGTTTCAGTATCAGGCACACGCTGCACACGATGAACACCCGATTCATATTTCAATTGCCCATAGGCGTCTTCACCCGTAACATTGAAAACAACCTCCTTATAACCACCTGCAGTTCCCTCTGTTACATCTACAACCTCCATACGCCATCCCTTGCGCTCACAATAGCGGGTGTACATACGATACAGATCGCCGGCGAAAAGAGCAGCTTCGTCTCCCCCGGTTCCTCCCCGGATCTCGACGATTGCATTCTTACTATCTTCAGGATCCTTAGGGATGAGCATCACACGAATCTTTTCTTCCAGATGCTCCTGTTGAGGAATCAGCTCATCAAGCTCCATCTTGGCCATTTCCCTTAACTCATCATCCTTTTCATTCGAAAGAAGCTCTTTATTCGACTCGATATTGCTGATCACATTGCTGTAGATCTTATATTCATCAACGATCTTAGTCAGATCTTTATATTCCTTATTAAGCTGGGCAAAGCGCTTCATGTCGCCCATCGTTGCCGGATTGCTCAGCTCACGCTCAACTTCCTGCCAGCGCTCTTTTATATATTCTAATTTTTGTAACATCCTTTTCTTTGAAAAACCTATTGAAAGACCAATTAAAAAGCTTTTTTCAATAAGGATACAAAAATACGGCTTTTTTGGAAATTTAGCTTAGGATAATAAGCGAATTGCTTTACTGATACTAGTCTTCGCGTTTTTTAAAGTAGCGAAGCTCCAGATTCTCACCGTCAAAAACGGCATAAGAATTAAAGTTGATCCATTCACCCAGGTTGATATAACGGCTTTCACCCAATTGAACATCAAGTGGTAAATGCCTGTGCCCGAATATCAGAAAATCATAATGTTCCTGAAGCAATAAATCTTTGGAATAAGAAACAAGCCATTCTTTATCAAGATCGGTAAACTCCTCTTTCTGATTATTCTGCAAGCGACTATGCATGGACCATTTTCTCGCAATTCCTACACCCAGATTTGGGTGAATACGGGCAAAAAGCCATTGACAAAACCCGCTTCTGAAAATCTTCTTGAGGATTTTGTATTTAGCATCACCCGGACCAAGTCCATCGCCATGATGCAAATAGAACTTCTTGCCGTTTCGCTCCAGAACCAGCTCATCAGAAATGATCTGAATCCCCAGCTCTTTTACAAAATAATCGAACATCCACATATCATGATTGCCCTTAAACAAGGTGATCTTGATCCCTGAATCAGCGAGTTCGGCAAGCTTTCCCTGAAAACGGATAAATCCTTTTGGAATCACGGCTGCATACTCGAACCAGAAATCAAATATATCGCCGATCAGATAGATCTCAGCGGCGTCTTTCCGGATCTCTTCGAGCCAGCTAACGACAAGATCTTCACGTTCACGGCTCAAAGAATGATCGGGAACTCCAAAATGAAAGTCGGAGGCGAAATATATTTTGCTGGCTGACATGATTTCAAAAGTACATAATTTTTATTCTCTGAAATCCCGTCTGCATTCCTTCCTGAGAAAACAATTGACTGGTAAGTGACTATAAATTACTCAGCTTCTCGTATTTTTGAATTCATAAAAACCAATTATCATGAAGTCTGTTCAACATTTTGTCATGGCAGCCGCACTGCTGATTGACCCCCTTTGCGGAATTGCACAGCATACAAGCCCCAATACCAATAAAATGGCCTATCCTAAAACTAATAAAATCGATATTGCAGATACCTATTTTGGCAACACTATAAATGACCCTTACCGATGGCTTGAAGACGATCGTTCGGCAGAAACCAAAGCCTGGGTAGAAGCAGAAAATAAGGTAACACAGAATTATCTGAACCGGATTCCATTCAGACCGGCCATTAAAAGCCGACTTGAAACACTCTGGAATTATGAAAAATATACCGCCCCGTTTAAAGAGGGTGACTATACTTATTTCTATAAAAACGATGGGCTGCAGAACCAGTATGTGCTTTACAGACAGAAGGATAAGACTAAGCCTGAAGTATTTCTGGACCCAAATACCTTCTCCAAAGACGCTACAACTTCGCTCGCCGGAATAGAATTCACTAAAGATGGGAGTATGGCGGCCTACCAGATTTCGGAAGGTGGTTCAGACTGGAGAAAAGTAATTATTCTCAATACTAATGACCATGCAATTATCGGAGATACCCTGATTGATGTTAAATTTTCAGGTCTTGCCTGGAAAGGGAATGAAGGTTTTTATTACAGCAGTTATGACAAACCGAAAGAAGGAAGCCAGCTTTCAGGTTTAACACAGTTTCATAAATTATACTTTCATAGTACCGGAAGTTCGCAAAAAGAGGACAGGCTCATATTCGGTGGTGAGCAAACTCCAAGAAGATATATTGGTGCTGCTCTTACCGAAGATGAACGATTTCTGGTTATTACTGCTGCTGAATCAACTACGGGAAATGAATTATATTTTCAGGACCTTTCAAAACCCGGAAGCCCGATCATTAATGTCGTAAACAATTTTAAGGGTGATCATAGCATTATCGACAATCAGGGCAGTAAGCTCTATATTTTCACCAATCTGAATGCACCAAATTATAAAGTGGTCACAGTTGATGCATCCAATCCGGCTCCTGAAAACTGGAAAGATCTGATACCTGAAACCGATAATGTGCTTAGTATCAGTACCGCAGGCGGAAAAATCTTTGCCAATTACCTGAAAGATGCAACTTCATTAGTCATGCAATATGACATGGATGGAAACCTTGAGCGTACAGTTACTTTACCTGGTGTTGGATCAGCAAGCGGCTTTTATGCGAAAAAATCCGAGAAAGAGTTATATTATACATTCACTTCTTACATCTATCCGCCAACAATCTTCAAATACATCATCGCAAACGGGCAGTCTGTTGAATACAAAAAATCAGGAGTAAAATTTGACCCCTCAAATTTTATATCAAAACAAGTTTTCTATACCTCAAAAGACGGAACTAAAATCCCGATGATTATTACTCATAAAAAGGGGATTGAATTAAATGGAAAGAATCCAACCTTACTTTACGGCTATGGAGGATTCAGTGTCAGCCTGACACCGGCATTCAGCACTTCGAACATCATTTTGCTTGAACAGGGCGGAATCTATGCCGTACCTAACCTCCGGGGTGGAGGGGAATATGGTGAAAAATGGCACCTGGCCGGAACTAAAATGAACAAACAAAATGTGTTTGATGATTTCATAGCGGCAGCTGAATACCTCATCAGTAATAAATATACCTCAAAAGATTTTCTGGCAGTCTCTGGCGGATCTAATGGCGGACTCCTTGTAGGTGCAGTCATGAGCCAGCGTCCTGAACTTTTCAAAGTTGCCCTGCCAGCCGTAGGGGTTCTTGATATGCTTCGCTACAATAAATTCACTGCAGGGGCTGGATGGGCATATGATTACGGAACAGCAGAAGACTCAAAGGAAATGTTTGAATATCTTTTAAAATACTCCCCTTACCATGCATTGAAACCTGGCGTATCCTATCCTGCCACATTGATCACAACTGCGGATCATGATGACCGTGTTGTTCCGGCACATTCATTTAAATTCGCAGCAAGATTACAGGAATATCATAAAGGAGAGAGCCCGGCACTGATCAGGATCGAAACCAATGCTGGTCACGGGGCGGGAAAACCAACTGCAAAAATCATTGAAGAACAGGCTGATAAATGGGCATTTATGCTTTACAATATGGGACTGATTTTCAAGCTTTAGAGTTATCTGTTATCTGTTGCCTGTTATCTGGTAACAGGCAACAGATAACTACTTTAGGTTAGCTGAGTAATCCTCTCCAGGTTTACCGATAGATTTATAGGTACCTTCGCCATTCAGGATAGAAGCAAGAACTGATTTGTCAGATAAAACCTTTTGAGCCTCATTCAGCTCATTATCATATTTGAAATTTTGTTCAAGCCTGCCCTTTTCAAAATAATATCTTGATACTATTTCGCTTTCGAGAACCCTTCTGATTTCATCTTTGAACAATACCAGATCATTTTTTTTACTGTGTGATACTTTTGCTTTAAGTGCATCAAATTCAGGCTTCAGATCTCCGATTTTATTCTCCTTCTCTGCCTCATCACGCAATTCATTCAATAGTTTCTCAACCCGGGTATCATAATTATAGTCCCGCTTCGAAAGAAAGGCTATAAAATCGTTGTATTCAGCATCACTAAGCCTGAAATTTTTGGCGTCACTAATACTTGTTTTCAGGTTACGATATTGTGTAGCGTAATCAAAGATATGGTACCTTGAGGCAAGAGTCTGGGTTATCAGGCTATACCTCATTGGCTTTACAAAAACATCAGGAAAAATTCCGCTGCCATCATAAACCGATCTTCCAGATTTGGTTTTATACTCGGTGATGAGTGAATCGGCAACCTTTACAACCATACCATCTGTATCGCGGTGAGTGTAATCAAGAGCCTGAATACACCGGCCTGATGGGGTATAGTATTTGGCTACAGTAACTTTTACAAGGCTATTGTATGGCAGGTTAAATGTTTGTTGTACGAGACCCTTTCCAAAACTACGCTGCCCTATAACAACCGCCCGGTCGAGATCCTGCAATGATCCGGCAACTATCTCTGATGCCGATGCTGAACGGTTATTGACCAGAACAACAAGGGGAAGATTTGGCTCAAGTGGTGTACTGAATGTATTGTAAGTAATTGACTTTTCACGATTTCGTCCTTTTTGAATCACAACTGTAACTCCTTTATCAACAAAGAGATTCACGATTTTAACTGCTTCCTGCAGGATACCACCACCATTAAAACGAAGATCCAGTACCAGTCCGTTAATATTACTTTTCTTAAGTTCTGCTAAGGCATCTTTTACCTCCTGAGCGGAGTTTTCAAGAAATTTATCGAGTTTGATATAACCGACATTATTCGCAAGCATGCCATAATAGGGAACATTATTTTGTCGGATCTCTTCACGTGTAAGATTCAGTTCCATTGACTTTGGCATTCCCGGACGCTGAATACGTAGCTTAACCGGAGTACCTTTTGAACCCTTCAGCATAGAACTTACCTGTTCATTGGTCTTCCCTTTTAAGGAAACACCATTAATTTCGAGGAATTCATCCCCGGCACGAATATCTGCTTTTTGTGCCGGGAAACCTGCATAGGGCTCTGCTACTATTACCTTTCCTGCCCTGTTCGAAATGGTAGCTCCAATCCCCCCATACTGGGTACTGACATATTTTAATTTGTAGTCTTCAATATCCGATTCTGGAATATATTCGGTGTAAGGATCCAATTCTTCGAGCATCGCATCGATACCATTCTTCATCATCTCTGAAGAGTTGACATCATCTACATAATTGATGCTCAGTTGTTTATAAATGGCGGCAAATATATCCAGGTTCTTTGACACCTGGAAAAGATCTTCAACGAAAGAAAATGAAAAAATTGAAATGATTACTACTGCTGGTAATAATGCTTTCTTGAACTTTGACCTTGCGGACCCAGAATTTACAGGATTATTCATACTTATAATTATGATAATTAAAGATACGAAAATCCTTCCTTTTTATTTAGGCGAACAAAGATTAAAAGAAAAGGGGGAGAAATCTATTTATAAGCGGTTAGTGTCGAGATGCAGCATACCCTTTTTAAGAGTAAATACAATATATTCACGATTGCGTTTTAATCTGCTCATCAGTCTGGTAATCAGTTCCTCTTCCTGCCCCTGCTGGTATGCCAGATCCTCTTCACTAAGATTATTATACTTACGTTTTACTTTTAACTTCAAACGATCCCAATCCGAATTACTTATACTGATCTCTGCCATGGTTTAAATTTGTACAAAATTAAAGTTTATCGCGACAAATTTCAAGCTAATTCGCTTAAATGATCTAATCTCAATAATTTGGAATAAATATTGACGTTGTTTAGATTAAACTACAAATCTAAATATTATGAAAAAAATCATACTCGCTGCATGCCTTTTGTTCATATCAGGCATGACTGCAATGGCACAATTGCCATCATTTGCTTTTGGAATTAAAGGCGGTGTAAATTACTCTTCTCTAAAAACGAAGAATGACCTTACTGATGAAAATAGTATTATGGGTTATCAGGCGGGGATATTTTCAAGAATTGGTGCTGCAGGAATTTATTTTCAGCCGGAGTTATATCTGGGCAGTAAAGGAAATGAATTCATCAGGATAGAAGACAATAGCGGTAATGATATAAGTGCGAATGGAAAAGTAAAATTTACAACGCTTGATCTTCCGCTCTTACTCGGAACCAAGATTGGTCCTAATAAACTAAATCTTCGTTTTATGGCTGGCCCGGTAGTATCATTCATTATTGATGAAAACACCACCTTTGCTACAGCATACCAGGGTGTAAGCGATTTTGGAAATTACAAAAAACAGACCCTCGGACTGCAAGCCGGAACAGGTGTTGACCTGGGTAATCTGACACTTGACCTGCGATATGAAGCCGGACTAAGCAATGTCAGCCAGAGTGAAAAGTATAGTCAGAAGCAGAATTTATTCCACCTGAGTTTGGGGATCAAACTACTTTAAAAAATTAAAAAATCCTGGGACTATTGTATTGTATAAAAACTATAAATAAGAACAGGTTCTAATTTTATTTTCTGACCTTAAAAACAGACAATTCCAGCAGAGGATTTGAATAAAGAATACCACAGCTGTCCTGTTTTATGGTCTTTGCTATCAGGCCCCTTTTTAACTAAAATAAAATCCATTTTGCTTTTTGGTTTTATTGATGGTTTTTGGGCCTGATAGCTTAACCACATCAGTAAGTTTACTCTCCATTATTTTTAAACTCCCTTATCAGGGGTTTAGTTTTAAGCTTATACTTTGTCTCAGAATCAGGGATGTCCACAAATGGCAAAGAATAACCAGAATTAAATACTTTCTCATCTCAGTTGATATTGAACAAAAAGACTATATAATTAAAGCAGGCAAAATTTGCCGGTCAATATATTTTGAGAAGTTCCCCAGCATAATGAATTTGTAATTATATTTGCGTCTCACCTAAAAAAGTCTGACCCTCCCATGGCAAGATTAAATTTACTTGAAGAAACCCGCTTCGAAAAACTTCCCGTTACTGTTTATCCAAATGAAGAAATCGCCGCTAAAAAGGTTGCACGCCGGATTTCTGATCTGATTATCAGAAAACAAAAGAATGGCGAGAATGCAATTCTTGGACTTGCAACCGGTGCAACACCGGTTGGTGTATACAAAGAACTGGTTCGAATCCACAAAGAAGAAGGTCTCAGCTTTAAAAATGTCATCACCTTTAATCTTGACGAATATTTTCCGATGAAACCCACATCGCCGCAGAGCTATGTGACTTTCATGAAAGAAAATTTGTTCAACCATATTGATATTGATATGGTTAATGTTCATATCCCTGATGGAACCTTAGCTATAGAAACAATCCATGGATTCTGCCTGGAGTATGAAAAGAAAATTACAGCCCTTGGAGGACTCGACCTTCAGATACTTGGTATTGGCCGTACCGGACACATTGGTTTTAACGAACCAGGTTCTGCACCAAATTCAGGTACCAGACTGGTAACTCTTGATGATCTTACCCGACGTGATGCTTCACGCGACTTTGGAGGAAAAGAGAATGTACCAACCAAGGCGATTACCATGGGGATCGGTACCATTTTCAAAGCAAGAGAAATCATTCTGATGGCATGGAGCCTCAAAAAGGCATCTATCATTAAAAAAGCAGTTGAAGGTGAAATCTCTTCTGAAGTTCCGGCAACCTATCTTCAGCTTTCAGAAAATGTCGAATTCATACTGGATCAGGATGCTGCCTCCGACCTTACCCGATTCAACACCCCATGGCTCGTAAAAGATTGCATCTGGGATGAACAAATGGTCAAAAAAGCAGTGATCTGGCTTGCCAACACCCTTGGAAAACCGATATTAAAGCTTACTGAAGAAGATTATAACAATCACGGCATGGCCCAGCTTGCAACAGAAAAAGGCCCCGTTTATAATATCAATATTCATATTTTCAATAAACTTCAGCATACTATCACCGGCTGGCCTGGTGGAAAAGGTAACGCTGACGACTCACAAAGACCAGAACGTGCTGTTCCGGATAAAAAACGGGTTATTATATTCTCTCCGCATCCTGATGATGATGTAATTTCAATGGGTGGAACATTTATCCGCCTGGTAGATCAGGGTCATAATGTACATGTTGCATACCAGACTTCTGGTAATACTGCCGTTTGGGACGATGACGCACTGCGCTTTGTTGAATTTGCCCGCGATTTCAGTAAATCTATTAGTTTAGATACCCAAAAGCTGGATGATCTATATCACTCTATGCGGAATTTTCTTGAAACAAAACAGCCCAATCAGGCTGATACATCCGAAATTCAGATATTAAAGGGACTGATTCGAAAAGGGGAAGCGATCAGCGGTGCCCGTTTTGCCGGACTTAGTGACGAACAGATCCACTTCATGTCATTGCCTTTTTACGACAGAGGTAAAACACATAAGAATCCGGTTTCTGAGGATGACATCAAAGTAACCATGGATTTGCTCGAAAAAATTAAACCACATCAGATCTTTGCTGCAGGTGATTTTGCTGATCCGCATGGAACTCATAAAGTATGTTTTGATATTCTTATTCAGGCACTTGGACGCTTGAAAGATAAGGAATGGATAAAAGATTGCTGGCTATGGTTATACAGAGGTGCATGGCATGAATTCGAGACTCACGAAATTCAGATGGCTGTTCCGCTTTCGCCGCAGGAGGTTGAACGTAAACGCTTTGCGATATTCAAACATCAGTCTCAAAAAGACAGACCTGTCTTTCCGGGTGATGATGCCAGAGAATTCTGGGTGCGTGCCGAAGACCGTACACGTGAAACCGCTAAAGCATACGATAAGCTGGGATTGGCCGAATATGAAGCAATGGAAGCCTTTGTCAGGTGGAAATTCTAATCCATTATGATCAGATAACATGAGGAAAACGATCTCTGTTGTTCTTTTAAGTATGCTGGTTGCGTTGACTTCTTTTGCCCAGCAAGCTTCAAAGCCCAATATCATCATCATTCTGACAGATGATCATGCTATTTCCACTATTGGAGCATATGGATCGAAGTATGGAGCAACTCCCAATATAGACCGTTTAGCAAAGGAGGGGGCACTTTTTAAGAAAGCATTTGTTGTAAATTCAATCTGCGGACCAAGCAGGGCCGTTTTACTCACCGGCAAGTACAGTCACGTGAATGGAATGCGGGATAACCGTGATACATTCGATGCTTCTCAGGATGTATTTCCTGCACGCTTAAAACAATCCGGATTTCAAACTGCCTGGATTGGAAAGTGGCATCTGGTTTCTTACCCTCAGGGATTTACTTACTGGAATATTCTGCCGGGACAAGGGCTCTACTATAATCCTGATCTGATTAATATGCAGGGCGATACCACCCGAAAGGAAGGATATGCTACAGATGTTATAACAGACCTGACCATTGACTTTATTGATAAACGCGATCCTTCAAAACCTTTTTTCGTGGTAGTTGGTGAAAAAGCCCCTCACCGTACATGGATGCCCGACATTCAGGATCTGGGTAAATTTGATAAAGTCAATTTTCCTCTCCCGAAGAATTTTTATGATCAGTATTCAAACCGGATTGCCGCCGGAATGCAGGATATGTCGATTGAAAAGACCATGAAACTGGGCTATGATCTCAAAATGAGAAGTGAACCGGATGCCCTCGCAGCTTCTTTTCTTGCCCGGATGAATCCTGATCAGCGATTAAAATGGAATGCCTATTATGATAAAATAGACCAGGATTTACAAAGCAGGAAACTAACAGGAAATGAATTAACGGAATGGAAATATCAGCGGTATATGCGGGATTATTACAGCACTACACTCTCACTTGACCGCAATATCGGTAAAATCCTTTCCTATCTGGATAAGAACGATCTGACAAAAAATACCATTGTAGTTTATACCTCCGATCAGGGATTCTATATGGGTGAGCATGGCTGGTTCGACAAACGTTTTATGTACGAAGAGTCGATGCGTACTCCTTTAATAATCAGATACCCGGGTATAATAAAACCTGGTACTGTATCGAATCAGATTGTATCTAATGTTGACTTCGCCCCTACATTTTTAGAAGCTGCCGGGTTAAGTATTCCAAAAGAAATTCAGGGTAAATCTATGATGCCTCTGTTCAGAAATATAAACGCAAGCATCAGAAAATCAGCTTATTACCATTTTTATGAATTCCCCGGCGAACACAGTGTTTTAAAGCATTTCGGAATTCGTACCAGCCGCTATAAGCTGATCCGTTTTTATGGATATAAAGATTTCTGGGAGCTCTATGACCTGCAAAAGGACCCAAACGAAATGCAAAATCTTTATGGCCTGAAAAAATATCAGGCTATTACAGAGGATCTTAAAGAACAACTCAGACAGCTGAGTTTAGAAAACAAGGATGAAACGGCTTTAAAAGTTCTGTCTCAGAAGCTTTAAGAACCTTACTGATTCATTTATCGATACCTGTAAATCAATGCTTACAGGCGCTGGCTTATTAAATCAAGTAAACCCTTTTTTATTAAAATAAAAAAATGCAGATTTAATATTCATTTATTTAAACCTGATGTCGCAACCTTCTATTCTTCAACAATCTCCGGTCAGACTATTATCTCTTGATGTTTTCAGAGGCCTGACCGTAGCCGCAATGATTCTGGTCAATAACCCGGGTAGCTGGACTGATATATATGCCCCTTTGAAGCATGCTGAATGGCATGGCTGCACCCCTACAGATCTCATTTTCCCTTTCTTTTTGTTCATTGTTGGAGTTTCCATCAGCTATGCACTTGGCAGCAAAAAGGGATATATGAGCCATTCAAAACTTATCATGACTGCCTTAAAAAGGGCGCTGATATTATTTGGACTTGGCTTATTTCTAAACCTTTTCCCCAAAGTATTTACTGAACCAATGGAGGCATTCCAAACAGTTCGGATCCCGGGAGTTCTGCAACGTATTGCTGTGGTGTTCTTCATTACAGCGGTAATTTTTATAAAAACTAATCCAAAAACTCAGCTTAGATTATTGATTGGCATCCTTATCGCTTACTGGGCAATGATGACCCTGATCCCTGTTCCCGGAGTGGGATATGCTAATCTTGAAAAAGAAACCAATCTGGGTGCCTGGATTGACAGAAGCCTGCTTACAGAAGCACATTTATGGCGCTCAGCAAAAACCTGGGATCCTGAAGGAATTCTGAGTACCCTGCCAGCGATTGGTACAGGGCTCTTTGGTGTTTTAGTAGGTACCTGGCTAAAGCGTAAAGACAGGGAAGAAAGTGTAAAAATTTCCTGGATGTTTTCAATTGGGATATTAGCTGTTATTCTTGGTCTGATCTGGGATCTTTGCTTCCCAATAAATAAAGCACTCTGGACAAGTTCTTTTGTTCTTTACGCCGGCGGGCTTGCTACTATTGGACTTGCATTATGTTACTGGCTGATTGATGTTCAGGGTTATAAGAAAGCGACAAAGCCATTTGTTGTATACGGTGTAAATGCAATAACAGTATTTTTTCTCTCTGGCCTTATCCCGAGAATTCTGACCATGATCAGGGTTAATATGCCGGATGGAACCACGGTAAACTCCCGTGAATGGATGTATGAAACCTTCTTCAGTCCTTACTTTTCACCAATTAATGCATCCCTTGCAGGTGCTGTAACCTTTATTTTGATCTGGCTTGGTATCCTTTGGTGGATGTACAACAAAAAAATTATTATCAAGGTGTAGTTTTTGCTAATTTGCGATCCAATTATAAACCCTAATAAAAATGAAATTTCTAAATAAATCATTACTTACCCTCTCGGTAGCGGTAATGTTTGCTGCTACAGGAGTATCAAATGCTCAAACAGTTGTAAAAAGCAAATCCACTGCTACTACAAAACAAAGTTCTTCAGGTGTTATTCCATTAGATCCTGCAGTTAGAACCGGTAAACTTCCAAATGGTTTTACCTATTATATCAGGAAAAATATTGAACCCAAAAATCGTGTTCAGCTTTACCTGGCAAACAAAATAGGTTCAATCATGGAAAATGATGACCAGCGCGGACTGGCACATTTTATGGAACACATGGGCTTTAACGGAACAAAGAACTTCCCAAAAAACGATCTGGTTAATTACCTTCAAAAGGCAGGAGTTCGTTTTGGTGCTGATTTGAACGCTTATACCAGTTTTGATGAAACTGTTTATCAGCTTCCAATTCCATCAGATGATCCGGAAGTACTTAAAAATGGGATTCAGATCATGCGCGACTGGGCGCAGGATGCAACTTTAGATCCTGCTGAAATTGATAAGGAACGTGGGGTTGTATTAGAAGAAAAGCGTTTAGGAAAGGGTGCTCAACAGCGTATGCAGGATAAATATCTTCCAATGCTTTTCAATAATTCGCGCTATTCAGACCGCCTTCCAATTGGTACTGAAGAAGTATTGAAAAATTTCTCTGCCGAAACAATCAAACAGTTCTACAAAGATTGGTATCGTCCTGATCTTCAGGCATTAATTGTTGTTGGAGATATTGATGTTGATGCGATGGAACAAACCATCAAAGCAAAGTTTTCTGATCTTAAAAATCCTGTTAAGCCGCGCCAGCGAACCAAATATTCGATCTCCTTATTAAATAAAAATCAATTCATCGCAGTAACTGATAAGGAATTCCCTGTTAGTGTTGCGCAGATAATGATCAAGCATCCGGAGTCGAAGCTTATTACCACAACAGATTACAGAAACAGTATTCTAAGATCACTGTTTAATTCCATGATCGGAACCCGTTTTGCGGATATGAGCAAACAGGCCGACCCACCCTTTTTACAGGCTGGAGCCAATATAAGCGGCTTTTTAGCCGGGCTTGACATGTATAATGTATTCGTTGTAGCGAAACCGGGAGAAATGGAAAGAGGATTTAAAGCCATTCTGACTGAAACTGAGCGGGTTCAGCGATTCGGATTCACTCAAACTGAATTGGATCGTGCCAAACAATCGTATCTGACCAATATGGAGTCAGCCTTTAAAGAGAAGGACAAAACACCCTCTGAAAGCCTTGTAAACGAGTATCTGCGCCATTTTCTGGAGCAGGAAGCCAGCCCTGGTATTGAATACGAATACAAAATGGCTAATAGTATGACTGGAGGAATTAGCCTTAGTGATGTGAATAACCTGGCCAAAAAGTATATTACCGATGTCAACCGTGATGTGATCATCATGGGTCCTGAAAAAGATAAAGATAATCTGCCTGATGAAGCCAAAGTTGAAAGCTGGATAAGTGGTACTAAACAAAGCAAGATTAGCGCATACGTTGATCAGGTTTCAGATAAGCCTTTGCTTTCTGCTAAACTAAGCGGCGGAAAGGTTATTTCTGAATCTAAAATACCTGAAATCGGGGTAACTGAATTCAAATTAAGCAATGGTGTAAAAGTAGTTCTGAAACCAACCGATTTCAAGAATGATGAGATCAGTTTTTCCGCATTCAGTGCGGGCGGATCTTCATTGTACAGCGATGCTGATTTTCAATCTGCCCTTTACGCCACTGCGATCATCAGAAATGGCGGATTGGGTGATTTTAATTCTGTTCAGCTTCCAAAATTATTGAGTGGTAAAAAAGTTTCGGTTTCACCGTATATTATGGAGAGGTATGAAGGAATATCCGGTTCAACAAGTCCTAAAGACATTGAAACCGCATTACAGCTAACCTATCTCTATTTCACACAACCCCGAAAAGATGCTGAAACCTTTAAAGGTCTGATCGCTCAGCAAAAAGGCGGACTTGCAAACAGAGGCAATGACCCGAACAGTGTATTTGCAGATTCTGTAGCTGCTATTCTTGGGAATTATAATGTTCGCAGAACGGGGCCATCTGTTGAGAAAATTAATCAGGTAAGCCTTGACCGAGCATTTGAGATCTATAAAGATCGTTTTGCAGATGCAAGTGATTTTACATTCGTTTTTGTAGGAAGTTTTAACCCTGCAGAACTTAAACCTTTACTTGAACAATATCTCGGCTCATTACCTTCAAGCAACCGTAAAGAAGCTGCAAAAGATCTTGGGATTCAGATTCCGGCAGGAAAAATTGACAAAAAAATCTATAAAGGTCAGGAACCAAAAGCAAGTGTACGTCTGGTTTTTAGTGGTGACTATACCTGGAGTGAAAAACATAATAATCAATTAAATGCATTGGCTGAAGTTCTGACAATCAAACTGATTGAACGCCTGCGTGAAGACGAAGGCGGCGTATATGGCGTTGGGGCACGTGCCTCTTATACCAAGTTTCCAAAAGGACGCTACAGCTTCAGTATTTCTTTTGGTTGTGCACCTGAAAATGTTGAAAAACTGATCAGCTCAACGCTGGATGAAATAAATAAGATCAGAGTAAATGGTGCCCTCGCTGGTGATATTGAAAAATTTATTGCCGAAGAAACCCGCACTACAGAAACACAACTTAAGGATAATGGTTTCTGGTTGGGATATCTGACCGGTCAGCTTCAGAATGAGGATGAGCCTAAACAGGTTTTAAGCTACCTTGAATCGTTAAAGGAGTTAAGTCCCGAAGCACTGAAAGCAACAGCACAGTATCGTCTGAACCCTGATAATTTCATCAGAATGGTATTACTTCCGGAGAAATAAGAAGATCTCACCAAATAAAAAAAGCCGTTCATTATCATGAGCGGCTTTTTTATGCTACAGGAATAAAACTCAGAATCTTGGGCTTGCAGTAACTGCATTTGAAGCCGCACTCTCATTCTTAAGCCTGTCAATCGCAGTAACAACATAAGTATAACTACGGTTAGCATTAACTAAAGTGTCTGTAAATGTTGTTTCTGATGCTTTGAAGGAGATCTTCAAAATATGATGGGCCTGTTCAGTATCCATTCGTTCACCCCGGTTGACCCTGTAAATTACATATCCAAAAGCTTTATCGCCATCACTTGCCATAGTAGGTGCTTGCCAGCTTAATTCAACACCTTTTGTTACAGATTTGGCTGTAAGTACAGTTGGAGCATTTGGTTTAACATCATCCAGCCAGGCCATTGTTGGCTGAAGGGCAGGATAACGGTAAAAATCTCTGCGAAGGGAATCCTTAACTCCTGCCATATTATTGCTGACCGATTTGGAGCTGAAAAAGACACTCCCCTGCGCATTCTTATTATTTCTTAAATACCTGATCTGTTTCGGTATCTGCGATCTGTCACTCCAACCGGGCCTGTTTTCTAAAGCCCTGTAAACACCCTGGCCCACATATAAGTGTTTTCCAAAGGTATTATTACTCCACCAATCGAGCAATTTATCATAAGGAGCCACCTGATAACCAAAAGGGAAATATATCTGTGGATTTATATAATCCAGCCATCCCGATTGCACCCATTTCCGGGCATTTGCATAAAGTTTACCATAACCGTCAAAGCCATTACTTTCAGAGCCATCCGGATCCTGTGATTTGTTTCGCCAGATACCAAAAGGGCTGACACCAAACTTAATATGTTTTTTTGCAAGGCGAATACTATCAGATAAGGTATGGATCAGCGTATCAACATTATTCCGACGCCAGTCATCAATGTTTTTGAATTCGCGCCCATATTTATAATATGTTTCACTGTCTCTGAGCGGCTGAGCCTCCGGATAAGGATAAAAATAATCGTCGAAATGGACACCGTCAATGTCATAGTTTCGAACTACATCCATAATTACACTCACAATATATTGCCGTACTTCGGGCAATCCGGGATTAAAAAGTTTTTTCCCACCATAAGTAAAAAACCATTCAGGTTTCTGCTTCGATATGTGATTGGCAGCGGTATGTGCATCAATAAGATTATTTGTTGCGCGATATGGATTAAACCATGCATGCAGTTCCATACCCCGTTTATGAGCTTCTTCAATTGCAAAATCAAGGGGATCATAATTTGGAACTGGGGCCCTTCCCTGAGTTCCTGTCAAAAAACGGCTCCACAATTCACGGCCTCTACCATAAAATGCGTCAGTAGCAGGTCTGATCTGCAACATTATCGCATTAATACCGCTTTTCTGATGATCATCAAAGATGCGGATTAGTTCAGCCTTCTGTATATCAGAACTTAATCCTGGCTTGGATGGCCAGTCAATATTGGCAACTGTAGCTACCCAAACCCCCCTGAATTCTCGTTTGGGATTAGATTTAATTTGAGATCTTAAATAAACAGGAACAATGAGGCAGAATGCGAGGAAGAAAATTACTTTTTTTACCATGTAAAAGAGGAACGTTTAGCGGGTAAAGATAATTATTCTAATTAATTGCATAATTGTATTTTGGGCAACAATATGGATAAACAATACCAAAAAATGTGTAATTTCAGTCTTTAAGGTGCCCTAAAAGGCTTAAAATGGTATATACACAAGTCAAAAATTATTAAAACCCAATTCTTAAACAATATATTTGCCCTGAATGAGGTTTTATCGATTTGATTTTAAATAGACATTTAATTTTCGTTAACCAGATAATTGAACATGGAAAACCCGGAACAGGAGCAGCCGATAAGAAAGGACTCAAATAAGATTTATTTTTTAGTTGCTGTAATTCTTGCCTTACTTGGAACCAATACCTACTTATTTTTTAAGGATAAGAAAGCTAATGACCGTATCGTTACAGTAAGTGATGAAAAAACCAGAATGCAGACTGAAATTGATAAAATTGAAGCTGAGCTGGATAATGCAACAAGCAATAATCTGAAGCTTTCAGAAGAAATGCTGAAAGAACAGGAAATAGCAAGAGAAAAGATTGATGAGTTAAGAAATGCCCTCAAACAAGGTCAGCTCACACAAGGTCAGCTTGCAAAGGCCCAGGAAGAGATAAAACAACTCCGATATTTTGTTTCCAAATACTCAACAGAAATTGATGAACTGAAAAAACAAAATCAGGACCTGACGAGTGAACGAAATGAGCTCTTGTCGGCAGTCGACTCTGTAAGCACCAAAGCCAATGAACTTGAAAAGCAGAATGAGGAGTTATCCACAAAAGTTCAGGCTGCGGCTGCAATTAAATCAGGAAATATTTCAATATCAGCATTTAACATTCGAAATAATGGCAAAGAGAGTATGGTTACCCGTGCAAGTACAACCGATAAGCTTAGGGTAAACTTTTCACTTGTAAATAACCCATTAGCTGAAAAAGGTCTTCATACACTTTTTCTGAGGGTAATCGACCCAAGCGGCAATCTGATGATCAGCAATAACGGAGGAATGTTTGTTTCTGATGATGAAGAATTACAATATTCTTATAAAACCGCGATTGAATTTGCAAATGACGGAAGGAGCTATACCATAGATTGGTCGGATGGCAGAACATACCAGAAAGGGGTCTATACAATAATCCTTTACGCTGATGGATATACCATGGGAAAAGGATCAGTAAGTCTCAGATAAACGGGGCTATCCACTAATCATCCGCTTCAGTTAATAATATTCTAAGTTTCAAGCACTGGTATTACTATATAAAATGTAGTACCAATATCAGGTGCAGTTTCAAATGTTATGTTCCCACCAATATTTTCTATTGCCTGCTTCACAAATGCCAGTCCAAGTCCCGTACCGGAGCTTTTTGTTGTAAAATTGGGAGTAAAAACTTTCCTTTCAAGCTCTCCAGTCATACCAATTCCGTTATCTTTTATTTCAACACATACAGAACCTGGCTTACAGTACAACAGAATGTCAATAATACAATGTCTCTCACCAGACTTTGCCTCGATCGCATTCTTAATTAAATTATTAAAACATCTTAATATCTGATCCCTGTCAGCATTGATAATAATATCACTCTCAGAGTTGCTTTCAAAATTAATAGTTGTATGTTCAGAATGCCTGTAAAGTATAATGGATTGCCTTATTTTCTCATTCAGATTTATCGGTTCTAATCTGGTTTCGGGCATTTTAGCGAAATTAGAGAACTCAGAAGCTATATGCGAGAGACTTTCTATCTGCTCAATAAATGATTTCGTAAATCTTTCAAATTTAGCCTCAAATTTTGGATCCTTTTCTTTCCAGGATTTCTCCAATAGCTGAACCCCAAGTTTTAAAGGAGTCAGCGGGTTCTTGATCTCATGGGCAACTTGCTTGGCCATTTCACGCCAGGCCGACTCACGCTCTGAGCGGGCAAGCTTTTTTGCACTTTCTTCAAGGGCAGATATCATTGTGTTATATTCACTAATCAGATTTCCGATTTCGTCATCCCGTTTCCAACTGATATGCTCGTTCTTAGCCCCAATTTTAGTGTCACGAAGAAGTTTTTGCACCAATGTCAGGGGACTCGTGATTCTATTCGCAACAAAAACAGCAAAAAAACCAATAGCGACAAAAACCAGGGCATACACATTTATCAGAGCGTTAAGAAATATACCTATCCGATCCTGATAATCCTTTTCATTAGAGAAATATGGAAGACCCAAATAAGCAATTACCTCACTTTTGCTGTTTCGCAGTGGTACATATGCAGAAATAAATGACAGATTTCCAATCCGCTCTCTGTTTATAAATTCAGATTTCTGTAATCTGTTGAGATATAAATAAGCCAATGCATTCATCTGAGCTGCAATCAGGCCATTCTCATAAATCTTAGGTTGAGTTGAATGCAGAAGCCTGCCATTAATGTCAAACAAATTCAGATCCACACCATTAAGATCGGCTAAGCTATTGAATGCAACTTCTGCCTGCTCGTCAGGGGTTGGCATACCTATATCCACAATTTGCTTGTTGATTCCCGATGAGATCTTGGCTACTTTATCCAAAACAGTATATTCCTGCTGGTCTCTGTATTGCTGACTAATATTGTAAAAAGTTATTATCCCTGTTATCAAAAGCGTAATCACTACCGCAGCAACCATGGATAATTGTATCCTTGTTTTATATAGCATCCTATTGGATGAAATCATCAGACTCCACCTGAAATTACGAAAACTGACATTATAATTTTGTAAACTGTTCCAGGTTAATTGTAGTACATAAACTAAACCTGCAAACAATAACAAGATTAAAAAGATGAACGAAACTGAAGAGAGCTGAGTAAAGAGACTGTTAATCTCACGGCTGACAATTACAAGCTTCCTTGGATTTGGCTGAAAGATCAGGTGGTTATATTGCCGGCCATTCTCAGAATTATTGACAAAAACAAATTCTCTGTTTTTTCCTACGAATTCATTATTTACCAGATTATAAACATAATTCCCATGCTGGTTTAGTAAGCGACCGTCACTATAATAAGCGAAGGAATAATCTTTGAATTGAAGATCTTCTTTTATTTTTCCATCAATGAGAAGCTCAGGAAAAACACCAACCTCATTCAGGCGCTTGGAATTGAGTTGTAAAACCAGAGTGCCGATCTTATTATTGTCCTCAATTATTGGCAATATTGCAAAGTATTGTTTAAAGCCAAACGTATTGTTTCTTTGGTAAAAATACTCTGTGACTTTTACCGAGCCTTTTAGGACAAGGTTTTTGAAATTAGACAGTGGGATACCCCTATCGCCCTGAAAAAATTCATCCTTCTCATTATACTCAAAACTCTCAAAATCATATCTGGATAAATAACCGGCCATATACAATTTCACAAGCCTGTTATTCAATGCACTGTGACTTGATAAGGGATCATTAAAATAATCAACAATAAATTTATCGTTGATTATTTCCCCTTCAAGCTTATAAAATAAAAGAATTGCATTGGGATCTACTGATGACTCCAGTTTACCTGCAAGAATCTTCCGGCTTTCCTGTTCTTTAACAAATTGATAGTTTGATAGTTTCAATGAGCCAATGAGTGCACAGATCAATAAACAGACAACCAAAGTTCCGGCTTTCACTTTCCCTTCTGATTTAAAATAGGCCCGACCGGCCAGAAAGAGTATCAAAGTGAATAACAAAAAGTATACGGTAAACTCAGTAAAGATTATATGATATAAAATACCCAGAAACAGGGCTCCCGAAAAAATGAGGAGGCGTTCCATGTTATTGATGCTTAATCTGGATATTAATGCCAGTGAAAATGATATGATTAAATATAGATTTAGAATTGCAAAACAGAAGATCAGAAATCCAAACCAGCTCAACCAGGTAGAGTTCAGAACATTGCTTACATCAAAGTTGATATTCGAATTAGTTACCAGTCCGTTAAAAAGATCATCAATGATATACGCACTGATGCAAACAAACAAACCCGTTGCAAATAGCAAAATATAGCTTATGGGCTTGCTGAAAACGGAAACTGATGCTAAGATTTTACTCCTGTAAGAGTAAATGAATACTAATACCCATGTAAAAGACAGGGTGTTCAGAAAAAATTCCCCAATAGATGGAAAGAAATAACTGGAGGCATAGTGCTTAGGGTCAAAAAGTTCAATATCAAAATACCTGCTTAACCATCTGTTTTGAAGATCAATGAGTCTGAAAGCGAGAACTGAACTGAACAATAAAAGAATCGCAAAGCCTACATTGCCTTTATTTGCGATAGAAATACAAAGGTGGGTCAAAAAGATCAGAGCAAAAGTGATAGCCATAACCCACATGCATAACTCCAGATAGTTGTAAAAGGAATTTGAAGCCGGCATTCTGAGTTTTACCGAAAACAAATATTTGCCACTCAGATTTCGGATATTAAACACCTCCATATCATTCAAACTGGCTATATCCAAAGTGTTTGACGATAGAAGGTCAGGCGAAAATTTATTCCTCAGGTATTCATTCTGATAGGGATAATCAGACATTACGGGAATATAACATATAACAGAAAAATCTCCCCAGGACTTTTTGACCGCTTCATAATATCCATTCTTCCAATGAATAAATGTATTTCCTTCCCGAAGCAGACTGTCAGTTTCTAATACGATACGGATCCCGCTCCAAAAACTGAGTTTTCCCTTTTCAAAGGTCTGGATATAGATGTCTTCCTTTCCACTGAACTCAGAAATGATAAATTGAGCCCATTCTCCATTAGTATTGATATTTTTTAATGAATCGCGGACAGCTACATTATTTAATAACTGATCAACTAATTTCTCTTTTCTGTGAAGACGTCGTTCGACTTTCCGGGCTTCAAGGCTAAGTACTTCTTCGTCCTGAATAGTATAATTTATGGTTAAAGCCGTACATGCAAAGCCAATGGCCAGCAAAAGAAGAAGAAGCCGAATTTTTAAATTCCCGGACAAAGGTGATGAATTAGGTAAAAGTTTAAAAACTTAAGTCAACAAAAATCAGACCCTTTCAGGGAAATTTAAATGAATATTTTAAAAATCAGCGCTGAAAGTCGGTATACTACGATCAACTTTTTTTACCAGGCCCTGTAAGACACTACCGGGACCCACTTCAGTAAATGAAGTTGCTCCGTCCTGGAGCATTTTTTCAATTGTTTGTGTCCAGCGTACAGCTCCGGTTAACTGTGAAATCAGATTATGTTTAATATTAGCTACATCAGTGTATGGTTTTGCATCAATGTTCTGATAAATCGGGCAAATGGGTTCATTAATTTCAGTATTCTCAATTGCCGATTGCAGTTCAACCCGTGCCAGCTCCATTAATGGGGAATGAAATGCTCCCCCAACATTCAGTTTTAATGCTCGCTTTGCACCGGCTTGAAGTAATAATTCGCAAGCCTTGTCAACTCCCTCAATTGTTCCGGATATAACCAATTGACCGGGGCAATTATAATTAGCAGGTACAACCACATCGCTTACCCGCGAACAAATATCTTCAACTGTAAAATCATCCAGTCCCAGAATAGCTGCCATAGTTGAAGGTCTGATTTCACAAGCCTTTTGCATCGCATTAGCACGGGCGCTGACCAATCGTAAACCATCTTCAAATGACAGGGCCTTTGCAGAAACGAGGGCTGAAAATTCACCTAAAGAATGACCTGCAACCATGTCGGGCTGGAATTCACTTTTAAGTTCTTTAGCAAGAATCACAGAATGAAGAAATATGGCTGGCTGAGTTACATTAGTTTGCTTCAAATCTTCATCAGAACCCTCAAACATAATATCTGTAATCCTGAACCCAAGGATTTCATTCGCACTTTCGAATAAATTTCTGGCTGCTTCAGAATGATTGTAAAGATCCTTACCCATCCCTGAAAACTGGGCACCCTGTCCCGGAAAAATATATGATTTCATATCCTGTAAAGCCCTAAAGGCATTAAAAATGTTAAAATTATTTCTTTTAAATAAATTTATTTAACTCAAACTAGCAGTAATAAGTCTTAAAAATTCTGAGCGCGTAGTTTCATTCACAAACTCACCTGTAAATGCAGAGGTAGTGGTAACCGAGTTCTGCTTTTGTATACCTCTCATCGACATACAGAGATGTTTGCATTCTATTACTACGGCAACACCCGAAGGATTAAGAGTGTCCTGAATACAATCACGGATCTCATTGGTTAATCGCTCCTGAACCTGTAAACGACGTGCAAACGCATCTACAACCCTCGGGATTTTACTAAGGCCCACAATATGGCCATTGGGAATATAGGCAATGTGCGCCTTCCCGAAAAAGGGCAGCATATGGTGTTCGCACATTGAAAATACTTCGATATCCTTAACTACAACCATCTGGCTATAATCTTCCTTAAACATTGCGCTGCGCAGAATTTCTTCGGGCTTTGCATCGTAGCCATGAGTAAGAAACTGAAGAGCCTTTGCTACACGGACCGGTGTCTGAAGCAATCCTTCACGGGCCGGATCTTCTCCGAGGTCTTCTAAAATTGCTTGATAATGAGATGCAATCCTTTTGATCTTATCCTGATCATAACTGTCAATCTTGACATAACCATCAATCTTATCAATCTCGGTATTATTACTTTTTATACTCATACTATAAGTTTCAATTCCTTCAATATTAACCGAAATACTCTACAAAGTTATTTTCTGTTTCATATAATTTTATAGAATGCAAAATAGCTCCCTGGTTTTCGACATGAGGTTTAAGAACTTCAAAAATTGTAACTGCAAGTACCTCTGTTGAAGCCATTTTGCCCTTCATAAAATCTACATCCAGATTGATATTCCTGTGATCAAGTTCATTGGTCACGTAAACAGTTATGATCCTTTTTAGTTCTTTTAAGTCAATAACAAATCCTGTATCAGGGTTGATCTCTCCCTTCACTGTTACATACAATTCGTAATTATGCCCATGCCAGTTGGGGTTAGAACATTTTCCGAATATTTCCAGATTTTGTTCATCGCTCCATTCCTGCCTGTATAGCTTATGTGCTGCATTAAACCGCTCTCTGCGAGTAATATATATCATTTTCAATAATTTAAAATGCAAATATAATCAAACTAAAAATGCCTTAAGGACAAATAAAGCTAATTGCGTAACTTCGCGTAATGAATATACTTCTTGTAGCCGCAACTCAGGCCGAGATTAATCCATTTCTGCTTCATCATGGATTCAAAAATCTTTCTATCCGGGAAAAGCAAATCGGTAAACATCAGGTGAGCATTCTGATAAGTGGTGTTGGAATGGTCGCCACAGCCTTTGCTATGGGTAGTTATTGCGCTGAAAAAGTGTTCGACCTGGCTATTAACGCAGGTATTGCAGGTAGTTTCGATACAGCTATTCAGCCGGGTGATTTGTGCAGGGTATCAGAAGATATTCTTGCAGAATTCGGAGCTGAAGACGGCAATAATTTTCTAAGTGCGGATACTATTGGCCTGGGTAAGAGCCTTTTCACTGCTGGTTCTGCATCAGGCTTTCCAGCTTATGATCAACTCAAAAATGTTAAAGCAGTAACCGTAAATAAGGTTCATGGTAACGAAAAGTCAATCGCTGAATTTGTCGAAAGGTTTCATCCGCAGATCGAAACAATGGAAGGCGCTGCATTTTTCTATGCCTGTGAACAAGCCGGCAAGCCGGGGATACAGATTCGGGCGATTTCAAATGTTGTTGAACGGCGTAACCGGGCGAACTGGCAAGTCGAACTCGCAATAAAAAACCTGAACGATACCCTTATTCAACTTTTCAACGCATGAAACTGAGTCTCGGATTTTCTCCCTGTCCT
Source organism: Pedobacter sp. (assembly GCA_036676565.1). Taxonomy (GTDB): domain Bacteria; phylum Bacteroidota; class Bacteroidia; order Sphingobacteriales; family Sphingobacteriaceae; genus Daejeonella. The sequence continues at coordinate 54,925 of JAKFCP010000002.1, read as the reverse complement.
AACGACACCTTCATTTTTGATGCGATGATCCATCATAAGATCGACACCGAGGGACTCAGCTTTGATGTGGTATATGATGATGTTGAGACTCTCAATCAAAAAGCTTTCAGGACAGACCTCGACATTACTAAGTTGAGCTATCATGCTTATGCTTACCTGACTGAAAATTATGTATTACTCCATGCAGGAAGCGCACTTGGTTTCGGAGTTGGCCCATTATTAATTTGCAATAACGAAGATTATATTTCTACCTATAGTTTGGCAGATCTCAAATCTCAGACTTCAGACCTCGGACTTCAGACCTCAGACCTCAGTATCGGCATTCCCGGAAAATACACCACCGCTAATTTTCTGTTAAGCCTTGCCTTCCCCGAGGCAAAAAATAAGATTGAGATGAAATTTTCTGAAATTGAATCTGCCTTATTGAACCATCAGATCGATATGGGCGTAATCATCCATGAAAACCGTTTCACATACCAGGCAAAGGGCTTGAAAAAGATCATCGATCTGGGTGAGTTTTGGGAGGATTTGACCCGGGGTCCTATTCCACTCGGAGGTATTATGATCAAAAGGGATCTTCCCGATGACATCAAACAAAAAGTGAACCGTATCATTCGCAGAAGTGTTGAGTATGCATTTGATCATCCCGAATCCGGAATGGATTTTATCTGCTCACTTTCGCAGGAAATGAGTACAGAAGTCATAAAAAAACATATTGATTTATACGTCAACAAATTTTCCATTGATCTGGGTGAACCGGGGAGAAAAGCCGTCCAAACGTTCTTTGAGGAAGCACATAAAGTCGGTATCATCCCGGAAACGAAACAAAACTTATTCTTATAATTGTACAAAATACATAATCATTTAGCATGATCATTATTACAGGCGCAGCAGGATTTATCGGAAGTTGTTTGGTTCAAAAATTAAACGATGAAGGTTTTTATGACCTGGTGCTGGTTGATGATTTTTCGGGGGAGAACAAGAATAAAAATTTCGAGGGTAAACGCTATTCCAAACAGATAGAAAGGGAATCTTTTTCGGAATGGCTGCGCGAAAACCATTTACATGTACAGTTTGTGTTCCATATTGGAGCCCGTACTGATACTACTGAGATGGATATTAAGCTCTTCAATCGCTTGAATCTGGAATATACCAAGACCATCTGGAATATCTGTACCGAATTTGGTCTTCCGCTTGTTTATGCTTCCTCGGCAGCAACCTATGGGTTAGGGGAGCAGGGTTATGATGATGATGAATCAAAGATTCCGACGCTGAAGCCCCTTAACCCCTATGGTGATTCCAAGAACGACTTCGATATCTGGGCCTTAGAGCAGGAAAAGAAACCTTATTTCTGGGCAGGATTAAAGTTTTTTAATGTTTATGGCCCAAACGAATATCATAAAGGACGAATGGCCTCCGTGATCTTCCATACTTTCAATCAGATCAAAAAAACTGGGGCTATGAAATTATTCAAATCCCATAATCCGGCATTTAAAGACGGTGAACAAATGCGTGATTTCGTTTATATCAAAGATGTAGTCAATGTTTTGTATTTTATGATGCATCACCGTAAAGATTCGGGTATTTATAATCTGGGTACAGGTAAAGCAAGAACATTCCTCGACCTTGCAACACAAACCTTCCATGCAATGGATACACCAGTTTCCATCTCATTTGTTCCCACACCCGAGGATATCCGTGAAAAGTACCAGTATTTTACAGAGGCCAACATGGAGAAGTTAAGGTCAATTGGTTATAGTCTTGATTTCTATAGTCTGGAAGAAGGTGTTGAAGATTATGTGAAAAATTATCTGATACCAGACAGATATTTATAAGTCCTCCCTCAAATCGACCGGAACTGTAGAGTTTAGCGCAGCGCCTCTACAGATTGTCAAATATTGAGGAGTCTTCAGACTCCTCGCACACTTATCAATTAATACATGACTGAGGAATACAAATAGTTATAAATCCTCCCTCAGATCCACCGTATTTTTCACACTTAAACGTGAAGAAATACCCGAGGCGATCACAGAAACTGTCAATACCGTAGCAAAGACCAGAATAAAATCATAGAGTTTGATCCCTACCGGATAATGGTCAATAATGAGGTTAGTGCCAGACATTGCAATAAATCCGAACTTTTGCTGTAACAGAATGAACACCAGTCCGGCAGCCATTCCAACGATACATCCCAGCATTGATATCATCATACCCTCAATAAAGAAGATTCCCCTGATCAGCTGCCTGTTTGCCCCAAGACTGCTCAGAATTGCAATGTCTTTTCGTTTATCTATTACCAGCATGGTTAAGGAGCCAATAATATTGAAGATCGCGATGATCAGCACAAAGGTGAGTATCAGAAAAATAGCCCATTTTTCCGAATTCAGGATTTTGTAGAGCAACTCGTTTTGCTGACTTCGATTCTTGACAATGAAATGGTTTCCCAGCATGCTTATTATTTCATCATGAAGTTCGTCTAAATCTGTACCCGGCACCGTATTAATCTCAATAAAAGAGATCAATTTCTCTTCATCAAGCAGAGTACGGGCAAACTGAATGGGCACAATGACCATATTATCGAACTCCTGCTGCACCGTGAAAACTCCTGAGGGATAAATTGAACGAACATTAAATTCATCTGCTGGATTAATGGAATTTGAGGCCCCTTTTTTTGGGGAATAAATATCAAGGGTTTGAAATTCGTTATTGAGATTTACTGATAAAGAATTCTGCAGACCTGAACCGATTACAGCCATATCACGCCCAATATGATGGAGCGAAAAGCTGCCGCTGGAAATAACCGAATCCAGACCGGTTCTGTTTTTCATAAATCCTTCGCTAACTCCTTTTATGAGGGCAATCGACTGACTATCACCATACCTCACCAATGCCTTCTCTTCTAAAACTTCTGTGTAGTTAAGAAAACGTTTGTCATTTTTCAGATTTATAAAACGGCTATCAGAAGGATCAAATGTTTTCCCTTTAGCAGGCTCTATTCTTAGTTCGGGGCTAAAGGTATTGTACATCGTAAGTACAATATTTTCAAATCCGTTGAAAACCGAAAGGATGATAATTAATGCCGCACTTCCTACAAATACCCCAAGCATTGAGATCCCCGAAATGAAGTTTATCGCATTGACCGACTTCTTCGAAAACAAATACCTTTTAGCTATGTAGTAAGATGTGTTCACCCTTTTTATTTCTCAGGTCAGCTTAAAAAAGGATTGAATTGTTTTTCAAAACCTATACTTGTCGCAGGTCCATGCCCGGGGTAAACCCTGGTTTCATCAGGCAAGCTGAATAGCTTTTCACGTATATTACTGATCAGCAGATCATAATTCCCACCAGGCAGATCCGTGCGCCCGATACTACGGTAGAACAAAACATCACCGCCAATTAAAAATTTTTCTTCTCTGTTAAAAAAACAGAGATGGGCAGGTGAATGACCTGGTGAAAAGATAAGATCAAGCTCAGTTTCACCAAACTTTACCGTTCCGCTTTCAGATAAATAGACCTGAGGTATAGGAGATACTTCATAACGGATTCCCATTTGGGGAGCATAAGAAACGATAGAATTCAATACTATTTCCTCGCCTTTATGAAACTGGGGGAACAGGCCATAAGTATCATAAATGAACTTATTTCCGAGTACATGATCAATATGGCAATGGGTATTCAGCAATAAAACCGGTTTCAGATTATTATCAGCAATATATTTTAGAAATGCATTCTGTTCTTCGCCAGTGTACATGCCGGGATCAATGATCACACATTCCAGTGTATCATCATGAAGGATATAGGTATTTTCCTGATAAGGGTTAAAAGCAAAAGATTTAATCTGGATCATAATTACAAAAGTACCAAATTCCTGCCGTTTAATCCTTAAAGGCCCGCTTGTGCATTAATTCAGTGCTGCATTATGACGACTTAATCTGTAAATCATCAGGGCAGCCCTTTGTATGAGTAGTGGAAACTCCTTGAGATTAATTAATTCGCCCGGTTTATGTGCTCCACTTCCGGAAGCACCCATACCATCAAGACTATCTACATATTTTGCAATATCAGAAATATCGCCTGCCCCGCGGGCACCGGGATCTCCGGCCCTGGTCGCTCCGATTCCCATATCCTGAGTAATCCGGTCGAGATATTTAACAAGATTATAGTTTCCTTCGGTGGGTTCCATTGCAGGTAATCCGTCAGTAAAAGAAATGCTGGCAGATGTTCCATTAAGATTTTGGGATACAATAGCTTGCATCCTTTCTCTTGCCCTATCCCGCTGAACTTCTGAAATAAAACGAAGATCTCCTGCCACAAAAGTGCTTGGCGAGATTATGTTGGTTTTACCGATTGCTTCCATCCTTGCATTGGCTGGATCGAGTCTGATCTCTGAACCACCGCTGATCAAACCCGGATTAAAGGTGAGATATTTCTCATCCTTAAGTTGAGTTCTGAACTCATTAATGATACGGGCAGCTTCATAAATAGCTCCATAGCCTGCATTTTCGCTAAAAATACCTGCCGAATGACCCGTTTTTGCCGTAACATTCAATGTCCAGCCACCGATACCTCTTCTAGCTACTGCAACAGTATTTAAGCCTTGTGCTCCTTCAAAACCCAGAGCGATATCTGTTGTTTTTGCACGTTCAATGAAATCCTTTCTTGCTACCTCATGCGGAGAACCTGAGCTTTCCTCATCACCGGTAAAATAAGCGATGATCTGTGTATTTTTTAATAAGCCCAGTTCATGCAATGCTTTCAAAGCAGCTATCATGACCACGTTCCCGCCTTTCATATCATTCACCCCCTGACCGGTTGCAGTAGAATCATTCAGTTTCTGATAGGGACTGAATTCCATATCCAGCTCAAACACTGTATCAAGATGACCAATTAGAAAAAGACGTTTACCCTGGCTACCTTTAAGGCTGGCAACAAGATGGCCCGCACGGCGTAATGAATCAGGCAAATCAACCCACTCTGTAGTAAAACCAAGTTTATCAAGCTCTCTGCGGTAAACCGCACCAACCTTTCTCACCCCATCTACATTCAGTGTTCCGCTGTTGATATTGACTGATTCAATCAATAATTCTTCAGCTTCCTCATGATGGGCTTTCAGATAATCAATAATCTTCTTTTCATCAGGGCTTAGCTGAGCTGAGGCACTTTTGACGATGATAAGCAGGAGGAACAAATAAAACGCTTTCATAGAATTTCAATTAGTTGGTAAAAGCCAAAGAGCTAAGATAATTGTTGGATTGAATCTTTCACATCCTTAGGATGTATTTTGTACAGAAACAATAATAATGATGCCATAATAGCAGTAGGTTACATGGTAAAGTGTTGAAAGGCGATATTGGCATTGCTAAAAACTATCTTAACCTGAGTAGATATAATAAGGGTAAAAAATACGGTTATAATTGATCTGATGAGAATCAGGAGTCCCAAAATTGATTTTTGGAAACCAGTGCTTGTGTGTTATAGGCTGGTTTAGCCCTTTCCTCCGGAGTATTTCCGGCAAGAAATCACGTTCTATTTCAAATTACGAATAGCCGGAAGATACCTCCTTCGGCAAGGTTTATTTTACCCGGAGCTGTATTTCATCGGGAAGGACAGCCCGGAAAAAGGACCATCTGCCATTTGAAATAAATCTGGGTGGCAGCTGTAGATTTTTGCCGTACAGATTTTCATATTATAAAGGAATTTATAGGCAAAAACTACGGCAGAACACGGGACTGCTGGAACCGAAGAATCACAGACCTTGCTTTCTAAAACAAATGAAAATATTCAACCTAAGTAGTCATGCAAATTTTAGATTGATCTCAGGTTAACTTATTTTCTAAAAAAATAGCTGTTCAGTTTTTCCATTTAAAGGTTTTAATCATCTGGTCTATATCTTTTTTAACAAAATCCAGAACCGGCTGTATTGAATCGAGTCTTGGCTGTTCATTGAAATAAAGGGCGCCCCGAAGATAGTTTTTTGTACTGTCTGTCAGAAAAAACTGAACCGAAGAAGCTGTATTTCCATCAATGGAATAATAAATCCCATAAACCTTTTCCCTGGGATAAGAGATAATTCCCTCATCTATTGCGGTGGCCTTTACAGTATGTTTAAATGCAAATGTCCTGGCATCCTCAGTAAGCTGATTGAATTCAGCAGCAGAGGAAATCGGCTGATAACTTAAATGAATCCGTCCATTAAATTGCGGATAATTAACATTTAGCCAGCAAGGTTTAGAATCCCTGCTGCTATCCGGCTGAACTTGTGCATATTCAGGGAATTCAAAGGTATAAGGACAATCCCCTGAATAAGTCTGGTATTTTTTTTCAGGGAATTCAATTCTGAAATAGGCCCGTGGTTTGGGAGAATATTCCGTACCACAAGAGATAAAGAGGAAGGCAATCAAAAGAAAATGATATGGAAAGCGTGTTTTCATCAGCTATTCCATATTTCCCAGGATTTTTCTGCCTGCATATGCAGCATTTCCATACCATTCTTAATTGCGGCACCTTTGGCTTTTCCCCGCTTAAGAAATTCCGTCTCTGCAGGATTATAAACCAGATCATACAGCAGATGTTTGCTGCCCAATAATTCATATGGTATATCCGGACATTCTTCAATATTAGGAGCGGTTCCGAGGGGAGTTGTATTTATGATCAGCAGATGTTCATTCATAATATCTGCTGTCAATTTCTTATAACTTAACTGCTTCCGGATATTTCTTCTCGAAACTAAACGATAAGAAATTCCCAGCTTTTCGAGCACATAAGCGACTGCCCTGGATGCTCCTCCGGTTCCAAGAACCAGAGCCTTTTGGTGATGTTTTTTAATTAATGGTTTCAAAGATTCCTCAAAAGCATAGGCATCTGTATTGTAACCCTCAAGCCTGACATTCATTGAAGAAAGCTCCCCACTGAAAAAAGCCTCAACCGGCTGATGATTTACAATTTTTATACAGTTTACCGCATCAATTTCCTTTGCTGCCGGATCAATCTTATCCAGATAGTACATTACCCCAATCTTATGGGGCACAGTCACATTCAGGCCGCACAAGTCGGGAATGCTTTTTATGAGCTCAGGAAGATCGCTCAAATTCGGAAGGGGATACAGTTCATACTGGTAGTTGTCAAGCCCCTCATTCAAAAACTTCTCGGTAAAATATTTTTTTGAGAAAGAATGTGTCAGCGGATAACCTATCAGACCGTATTTTTTCATATTAAATTAAATTGATGCTGATATTATCAGGTTAAAAATACCAGACTCTATTTTGTTTCCATATTCAGAAAATGATCGAAGGTATCACTTCTCAATCCCAGACGCAATGTTTCAACCGGAATAACATCTGCAGGTGCAATATTACCAAGATTGATATTAGTACCTATCAATTTAATGAACCAAACCTGCTGAGCCTTTTGTGGCGCCTCCCAAATAATTGTTTCTGCGGGTATCTGAGTTAAAATCTCATCCACCAGGCCCTGCCTTACTTCACCTGAATCACGATACAGACCGACATTTCCGCTTTCACGGGCCTCTGCGATAACTTTCCAGGATCCTGCCTCAATTTCAGCTTTCATCAAACTAATCCACTTATAAGGAGCAAAAATCTTTGCTGCATCTTTTGATCCAACTTCAGAAATAACAGTGACCTGTTCGCTAAGCTTACTGATATACTCACACTTTTCTTCGTGAGGTATGGTAATTGATCCATCAGATACTTCGGCAAACTTCATATCATATTTATCAAGCACCCGGCGATAATCATCAAATTGATTTCTTATTATAAATGCCTCAAAAAGAGTCCCCCCAAAGTAAACCGGAATATTAGCATCCCTGTATATTTTTAATTTATTTTCGAGATTGGGTGTTACATAAGATGTGGCCCAGCCCAATTTTACAATATCAGTATGTGGTCCTGCAACTTCCAGGAAATCTTCGATCTGACGTACACTTAGTCCCTTATCCATAACCATAGTCAGGCCATTCTGACGCGGTTTTTGTGTACGCTCAGGGATATTCTTTAGAGTATAATTCATCTGTTATTATAATTGATTTTAGAATGCCTTCAATGTATTTCCATCTTTAAATTCAGGCTATTCACTCAGGTGCAAATCTCCAAAAAAAAATCAAAACCTAAAGGCTAATATTTTTTTCCTTATTTAACGGGTATAACGGTTAATAATATCCACAATAACCTTATTTTCATGCAGTTGAGGAAGATACTCAAATAAAATATGATGTTTTTCCGGATCTGAATTCAATGCAGTCTCGAGGTAAATAAGCGCTTCACTGAACTGATGAGCCGCAAACAGATAGGCTACCATTCTGTAATATAATTCAGCTGAGTCGGGGTTATTTTTAATTCCTTCAGAGATAATCTCGATAGCCGAATCCAGTTTATCCTGCTCAAATAAAATTGATGAATAATCGAGCCAGGCCTCAATATCCACAGGATTTAACTCCAGAACCTTTTCATAAGCCTTTTCTGATTCTGGTAACTGCTTTAGTTTATACTGGGCATCCGCAATAGCGAACCAGTAATCTGCATTTTTATCATCAAGATCAAGCGCTTTCTTATAAAAATAGAGCGATTCAAAATACCTTTCCTCAAAATCAAGAGTTACCCCAATACCAAACCAGGCGTCAGATTGTGTGGGATCCAGCTTAACCGATTTTTTATAATATGAGCGTGCCTCGTCCATCCGCTCGAGTTTTTCATAACACTCGCCGATGGCACAATAAGTGTCTCCACTAGGCGGTTCGTATTCAAATGTTTGCTTGTAAACTTCAATAGCCTCAGCATACCGGTCGAGATGAACCAGTGCATTACCTTTATTGAAGTAGGCAGAGGCAAAATTATCTTTGATCAGAATGGCATAATCATAAGCATCAATAGACTTTTCAAAAAGGTCCATCTTATTAAATGCATTTCCCAAATTGTACCAGGCAGCATAAGAATAAGGCTCATTATCAATGTATTGCTCATAAAACTTGATGCTTTCTTCCTGCTTATCCAAAACATCATAACAGAATGCAAGTTCATACAATGCATCCTGATTCTCCATGTTCTGCTGCAAACATTGCTTAAGATAGCTTACAGAATTCTCATAATCGCCCATACTTTGGTAGACATAGGCAATGTGAAGCAGTATCTCATCTGTACTTTCAGCAAGGGTCAATGCCTTTTCATAGTTATCGAGTGCATCCTGATGGCGCTCCATACCCTCATAAACATTACCCCGGATCGTATAAATATCTGCTTCTGAAGGTTCCAGAGTTTCGGCTCTGCAAAGTGATTCAAATGCAAGATCAAACTGATTGGTTGCCACGTAAAGCTGGGCCTGCTTAATTGAGAATACTGCTGCGAATGGATGCTGATTAATAGCATATTCAGTAACCTGTAATGCTTTAATCGGATCGTTTTTCTCGATATAGTATTCAATTATATTTTCAAATGCCTGAGCATCAAAAAAATACTGATCCTGATTACGGATCATCTCTTCATATCTTTCTACCGAAAATCTGGGATCTTCGGAAAAACCAAACTCAAAATCTTCTTCCATCCTAAAATAATACGATTAAGAACGTTCTCCCGGCTCATTATGTATAAACAATGGGCCATATTTATTTTAAATTAAGGCAAATCGCTAATTGTTTTGCTTTTATTTTTCAACATCCTGACAACTAAGTGGCTAATTAGCTGAAAAATAAATAAATAAAGAGGCAGCTTTTCGGATATGATTTATCATGAAGCTTTCAAACTGCCCTTGGGAGAATTGCTTAACTTTACAAAAATACGAAATTTTATGCAAATAGATATTTTACCGGTTTTACAAGCCCTTGGAATCCAGGCAGTCAATGAAGCAAGCAGTACCGGGAAAGTTTGGAACAGCAATGCGCAGCAAAATCTGCATGTTATTTTTTCACCGGTAGATGGGAAAGAGATTGCCTCGGTAAGATTCTCAAATAATATAGATTATGAAAACGCTGTACTGAAAGCTGAAGATGCATTCCAGGCATGGCGTTCCTGGCCTGCTCCAAAGCGGGGTGAAGTGATCAGACAGTTAGGGGAAGCACTAAGGCAGCATAAAACTGATCTGGGTAAACTTGTTAGCTATGAAATGGGTAAAAGTTTGCAGGAGGGTTATGGTGAGGTACAGGAAATGATAGATATATGCGATTTTAGCGTAGGCTTATCGCGTCAGTTATACGGTCTGACTATGCACTCAGAACGACCGGCCCACCGCATGTATGAGCAATGGCACCCGCTTGGGATTGTTGGAATTATATCAGCCTTCAATTTTCCTGTTGCCGTTTGGGCATGGAATATGACAATCGCTCTGGTCTGTGGCGATGTTTGTATCTGGAAACCATCAGAGAAAACTCCACTAACGGCTATTGCATGCCAGCGTATTTTAGAAAAAGTATTTGAAGCAAATGATGTTCCTGAAGGGGTATCCTGCCTTTTGGTTGGAGACCGCAGCATAGGGGAACTATTGAGTCATGATAAACGGATAGTCCTTGTCTCAGCAACGGGTTCAACCCGTATGGGAAAGGCTGTCGGAGCAGCAGTGGGTGCGCGTCTTGGTCGTAGTTTACTGGAACTTGGAGGAAATAATGCCATCATCATTTCAAAAGATGCAGATCTTGAAATGTCACTGGTGGGTGCGGTATTCGGCGCAGTTGGAACTGCCGGGCAACGCTGTACTTCAACCCGCAGACTGATCATTCATGAAAGCGTATATGATACTTTCAGGGATAAGTTGGTGAATGCTTACAGGCAATTGAAAATAGGTAATCCTCTTGATGAAAATATGCATGTTGGTCCGCTGATAGATAAAGACGCTGTCAGCGCCTATCTGAGCTCTATTGAAAAATGCAAAGCTGAAGGAGGCATTTTTCTAGTAGAAGGTGGTGTTCTTGAAGGGGAAGGATATGAATCAGGATGCTATGTAAAACCTTGTATTGCAGAGGCAAAAAATGAATTCGAGATCGTCAGGCACGAAACCTTTGCCCCAATTCTCTACCTCATGAAATATAAAACCCTCGAGGAGGCAATTGCTATGCAAAATGCTGTTCCACAGGGACTTTCATCAGCAATCATGACCCTAAACCTGCGGGAAGCAGAACAGTTTCTTTCCTGTGCTGGATCAGATTGTGGTATAGCCAATGTGAATATCGGTACTTCAGGCGCTGAAATTGGCGGGGCTTTTGGAGGTGAAAAAGAAACCGGAGGAGGCAGGGAATCGGGATCGGATGCCTGGAAAGCCTATATGCGTCGCCAGACCAACACGATCAACTATTCTGATAAACTTCCACTTGCACAGGGGATTAAGTTTGATCTCTGATATTGATCACTCTTTAACACTTAACAGAACATAGCCATTTGCTGAAAGTAGGTCTTTATTGTCATTGAAATTTATCTGATTCCATACTATTTGCAGGTGTAGACCATCAAATTCAAGGTTCTGTGAAAGTAGTTCTCTGGAGACCTGTAAGGCTTGTTTATCAGCCAATTTCTGCTTCTTAAATTCCATATCCAATTGATTGATTAAGGTATCCAGAACGATATATTTTTCTTCAGAACCATAAATCACTTTCAATTTATTCTGATTTACTACACGGGTAATGAGCAATTTTCTCGCATTTATGATATTTGACAAAGTATCAGATGAAATACTCAGCGGAAGCATATAATCTGCTTCATTCAATGGGAGAAGGTCCATATTAAAGGCTTCAGCCATGTTCATTCCAAGATTCAGTTTAGAACCACTGGCATCATCCGGCTTAAGGTTCAGATAGGTGTATAACCAAAGTTTCTGCTGGCTTTTTACTTCCCAGTTACTGGTACGTGAATCATATTTCTTCTTCGCATTAACTGATAGCAATGAATCTGCGACTATACCCGGGTCCTGTTTTAGAATTGGGCTGAAACTCTCCAGACCATGCATATTTACAAGATAATCTACAATATTGATCATCCGGGTCATATCTTCCTTGCCCGGCTTAAGTTTTAATGAAATGAGCTTATCTCCCTCAAGTGACCCATGTTTTTCGAACAATTGTTTCAGTTCATTGATCTGCGATCTCCTGGATGTAGAAAATGCCCCCTTAGGGCCATATACAGACAATACCGTCACCAGACACAAACTGAATGGGATAATCATGATATTCTGACCTTTTGAAATAAGAAAGTAGACGCAAATAAAGGAGAGCCAGGCCGCCAGAATGATCAGGAAATAACGTTCCTCAGTAATTCCATAGTCAATAACTCTGGCCAAAACTGCCCATACAAGCAATAATATCAATGGGATAAGTACATAATAAAAATTGCGGCTGAATGTTTTCAGCCATTTATTTTCATCCTGATCTCTGACAGGATATATCAGGAGCAGTGATAAGATCCCAAAAACTGCATATCCAAGTATCAGATTTGAAACCAGACCTTTGGGAAGCTCCCATTCGATCAGGATTTTGGCTTCATAAGCAAGCAATATAATTGCATATACCGTAGCCAGGGGAATAAGAACGAACTGGGTGAATACTTTAAGTCCGGCGGGATAGGTTTTATCCTCTTCAAGATCATTTAAATTTGCCGGAACTCCCGACAGGAAAAACACGGTTTGAAAGATGCCGGCTATCCAGACCCAGAGTATGGCGAAGGTATCCCACTCAAATTTAAAATTAAACAGAAAATTCATTGATCCAATGGCAGCAGCCAGCCCAAGAAAAAGTGCTGCACTATAGATTCCCCCGATTAAAAAGCGTAGAAAAATAATCCTGTTGAATTGCCAGAAGGCATTGATATGGCCTTTTCCGAAATAAGCAGCAAAGGAAACTGAAAGATGAAATGCCAGTACAAGCAAAATAAATCGGAAAACGTCTGTTTCACGCTTTAATGGATCGATTAAATAGAATAAAGCAATGGCAAACAGAATAATCAAAACCCTTAAAAGCATTTTTTTCAGAAAGGAAAAAGCATTGCTTTCAAAAAAAAGACTGAGTGAAAGGGATAAGACAAGACTCAGGTTAGCCACCATAATAAGCCTCAGACAAAAGTTCTCTGCCGCTACTTTGAGTTCGCTTATTTCTATTAAAACCGTTGCCGCCAGGGTCCCAAGCAGAGCAAAACCAATTTCAAACGGGAAACGGTATAAAACACTCCTTATGGAATGGACAAAAGTCTGCAGGGAAGGAAACTTCATGGACGGTAATTTACCTAAAGATACTAAAAGCTTAAATTATTGTCACTTAAAAATCAGCTAACCAATAACTTATACCCCTTGCCATGTACATTGATAATCTCCACCCTGGGATCTTCTTTCAGGTATTTACGGAGCTTACTCAGAAAAACATCCATACTCCGGCCATTGAAGTAGTTATCATCATGCCATATTGAGATCAATGCCTCTTCTCGTGTAAGAACCTCATTTTTTTTGAGACACAAAAGCCTGAGCAATTCTGCTTCCTTAGTTGATAACTTTTGCTGGGAATCAGCATTTGTAATCAGCTGTGCGGTATAGTCAAATTTATAATTGCCAATGTCAAATTTTGATTGCTGATCTGAGGCATCTGTCTTTTCAGGATCTGATACCCGCTTAAACAAAGCATTGATTCTTAAAAGCAATTCTTCAATACGGAATGGTTTGGTAATGTAATCATCCCCTCCTAAATTATATGCTTCAGCTTTATCCTCAATCATGGTCTTGGCTGTTGCAAAAATGATTGGAATATGTGGGTTAATGCGGCGAATATCCTTACCCAGCGTAAAACCATCCTTTTTAGGCATCATCACATCGAAGATACACATATCAAAATGGTCATTGTTGAACGCTTTAAGAGCCTCATCGCCATCCTGACAGAGTACAACTTCGAATTTTCCTTTTAATTGCAAATAATCCTGTAAAAGCATACCCAGATTCGGGTCATCTTCGGCTAGTAATATTTTTTTCATATCAGGGATTCCAAAAAAGGGAAAATATATTTTTTATTAACCTGCCGTTTATGCCGCAGGTTTTAAAGGAAGACTTATCTCAAATTCCGATCCAACATCCTTTTCACTCTTCACCCTGATTGTTCCATTCAGGCGTTTAACAATATTATTCACATAGCTTAATCCTAAACCAAATCCTTTTACATCATGCAGATTACCTGTGGGAATTCGATAAAATTGGTCAAATATCTTTGATAACTGATCTCTGCTCATTCCAATTCCTTTATCTGCAACCTGAATAATGAGGTTTTTGCCCGAGATGAAGGTACTGATCTTTATCTGAGGATTATCAGGACTATATTTATTAGCGTTATCGAGCAGGTTAAAAATCACATTTGACAGATGAAGTTCATCGCCACTAACTGTGGAATATCCTGCTCTCAGATCAAGTTCAATACTGGCATTCCTTTTCTGAAGCTGAAGTGACATGCTGTCGACTATCGCTGAAAGCAGATCGTTCATATCCACATCCCTGTGTTCAAGCTTCAAATCACCCTTTTCAATTTTGGCTATGTTAAGCACCCGCTCAATATGACTCCCCAGACGAACATTTTCATCGTAAATGATGTTCGCCAAACGTTCAATCCGGCTCTTATCTGTTGCCAGTTCAGGATCTTTAAGTGCCTCACTTGCAATCATAATGGTAGCTACCGGAGTTTTAAACTCATGGGTCATATTATTGATGAAATCAGTTTTCATTTCTGATATCTTCTTTTGCATCAGAATAGAATGAATGGTGTATCCGAAGCTGAAGATCAGCACGAGCAATAGGCCGCCTGACAAGCCCATCATGGCTGTCATATTAGAAAGAATGATGGAATTTTTATCAGGGAATGTAATGGTTAACATTCCTGAATCCCTGATCATATCCTTTGGAAAGAGCGGAGTTTCATAACTATTATAGGGCAGGAACTTCGTTTGATTAGAAGCCCTTGTAAAAATAAGTGAGTCCCGCTCTGCGGAAGTAACCTTGTACTCATAATTGCTCAATATTGAGAGATTACGTAATTCTGCTCTGAGCATAGAGTCAAGCGTCTGTGGATGAACACGTTTGTTCAGTGGAACGTCAACCTCCCGGTACTCCTGATAAAGATCTTTAAATACATCTGCCTTCTTTTGATTCTCTTCAGCAAAATATTGCTTCACTTTCTGTACTCTGTTGTCCTGTTCGGCTTCATTTATATCTGGCGGGCGCGGCAGGTTCTTTAGTCTTGGCCTTGGAATTGTACGCAGAAAAGCCCCCTCAATAGGATCGAAAACGATATACTGAGTAACAGAATCGGGTAATGTTCCCGGGGCAGATCCGGATATTGCAGCGTTTATATGGGAAGCAGCTTTAGGGGCTCTTGAAATTGTCCTTCGGGTTTGCTCATGGATCTGACCAAAGGCATCTTCAACCTGATAGACATCTACCCGAAAGTTATACTCAAGATCCTTTAGCTCAGATGCTGTAACCGCATCATTAAATGAAAACACATTTGGATATCTTGCCCTGAGCAGGCTGTCCCTGATCATGAATATACTATCAGCCTTCCTTTGCTGAACCAGCAAATACTTTTCGTCCGACATTCTGGGTGTTCTGCGCTTAATCCTGACAGGTTTTTCGGGCTCAGCTACAAAAACCGGCGCACTTTCGATGATTGGCGGTTCGGGAAGACTGATAAACTCAGCCTTCTTCTCAAGAAAATTATTGGCATCTCTTTTAGCCAGACGTTCAACTACATTATTCAAAGCTTCATGCACTGACTGGTCAAACAAGCGCGATTGAAGTTGGTAGGACTGCCTGAAAAAATACCATTGCATTGCCATCACCCCCAGCAAGGCGATGGTCATTAATCCAATTATTAAACTGATGCTTTTACTCTTCATCCTGAAACAAAAATACGCAACACTCTCTTTGTCAATATAGTTTTAACATATTTTAACAAAGCATTAACAAAATCCAATTCATCAGCCATTTACATTTGGTTCTGCAAACCAGATGATTGGGTTCTAATTGTATCCTTATTTATCAATGTAATGATTCATTAATGAGAAGCGGTTCAATTAAAACATGCATTAAATATTAAACTAAAAACAAGACATATGAAAAGGTTCATTCTCAATCCACACCTTATGCTGATGGGATTTATTACCCTGATCGTTGTAAGTTCGGGCACATCAGCCAAAGCACAGGTAGAAAAAAAAATCAATCAAAGCATT
Source organism: Pedobacter sp. (assembly GCA_036676565.1). GTDB lineage: Bacteria > Bacteroidota > Bacteroidia > Sphingobacteriales > Sphingobacteriaceae > Daejeonella. The sequence continues at coordinate 38,738 of JAKFCP010000002.1, read as the reverse complement.
ATTATCAAAAACGGCGACACAATAATTAATGGAAAAAAATTAAGCGAGGCAGATCAGGAAGAACGAATGCGCTTAAGGAAAGAGTTCAAAGATATGGAAGGCCGTATTAAAGGTAAGGGCGGCTCTATTGAGAAAAGAGTAATTATTAAGCCTAAAGATGGAATAGATAAAGAGATCATCATCAGCCGTAAAGGTGATGCACCGCATGTTTTGCACTGGGAAGATGGTGATATGAATGAGTTTGAATTTGATTTCAAGGATAAAATGCCTGGAGGACTACATGTTTTCAAGTTTAATGGAGACAGTAGTATGTCATTTGACTTTAATACTGATACCATTATGAAAGAATTCAGATTCCAAATTGATGGCCTGGATAGTAACCTCAGAAAACGTATCATCACAATGCACAGGGATATGGCACCAGGGGCACCCAATATGCCTCGAATGCCCCGAATGCCAAGGGCACCAATGCATCCTGCTCCCCCAATGGCTTTTGAATTTGAAAGAAGTGAATTCCCGGGGATGAGGAACAGGAACAATTCTTCTTCTTTTAACTTTAATTCCACTGACAAGAACGGAATATCCAGCAGGATGAACATCCGCCTCAGCGATGCAGAAAAAAGTCAGGTAAAAACGATTACAGGTATTGAAAGTCCCACAAATCTGCTGGATGTTAAAGACCTGACCCTGTTTCCGATTTTTTCAAATGGTAAGCTGGGAATCTCCTTCAATTTAGAGAGTAAGGGACCAATAAAGCTGAAGATCCTGAACACTGATCTGAAGCCACTATTTACGGATGAGCTTGCCAATTTTAATGGATCGTATATGAAGCAGATACCCCTGGCAGAAAATGGAGTATATTATATTACTATAGAGCAAAATAAAGCTTGGTTTATAAAACGATTGGTTAAAGAATAATAATTTGTTGAGAATCAAAAAGCCCCGTTCCGGATTACCGGGCGGGGCTTATGATTTTATGTTGTTTCAGACTAATGATCAGAAAGGAAGATCATCATCGTCGGGAGCTGAACTGATGTCAACCGGAGCCGCATATTCAGGAGCCGCCTGAGCAGAGCTACCTGAACCCAGAGGATTTATTCTCCATACAGCAAGGGTATTAAAATAAGAGGTTTTGCCCATCTTATCTGTCCATGCACGTCCGCGAAGGTTAAAAAACAATTCCACCTGATCGCCTACTTTAATATTATCGAACAAATTCACTTTATCCTGAACTGCCTCAAACTTCACAAATTCCGGATAAGTTGGATTTTCTGCGTATTCAAGTATTAACTCGCGTTTTTTGAATTTCTCGCTCACGGTAATTACCGGTGAGATCTCATGTACTTTACCTTTTATGTCCATGTTAATAAAATTATTGATGTGTTCTGGTTTAGATCGTACGAAATTAACCGGCTCTTTTTGCAAAAACCCGGCGGCGGATACGATTTGTAAAAGTATAAAATTAAGGCAGTTTTTAATTGTTAACTTCGCAATTTATTATGCAAGTTTTCCACACAAAAAGTAAGATCATTATAACCTGCAACAATCGCCTGGCTCCTTATCTTAAGCAGGAGGTAGAAGCATTGGGTTATGAGATAAAAAGAGCATTCAGTACTGGTTTGGAACTGGAAGGAACTATCAATGATTGTATCCCTCTGAATCTGAATTTACGTTGCGCGAGCCAGGTTTTATACTCTATTAAAGCATTCACTGCCGAAAATCCGGCAAGACTTTATAAGGAATTATTGGAAATATCATGGGAAGAGCTGATTGACTTTACCGGCTATTTCTCAGTAAGTTCAACTGTCGATAATGAAACGATCACCACTCCGCTTTTCGCAAATCTGAAAGTGAAAGATGCAATTGTAGATCGTATTAAAGAGAAAAAAGAGATCAGGCCTAATACCGGACCTGAAACAAACAAAGCGGTCATTCACCTCTATTGGAAGGAAAATGATGCTGAGATATTTATAGATACCTCGGGTGAAACCCTTGCCAAACATGGTTACCGAAAAATCCCGGGTAAGGCTCCAATGCTGGAAGCACTTGCTGCAGGAACCATTATGGCTACAGGATGGGATAAAAAAAGTCCATTTGTTGTCCCAATGTGTGGATCAGGAACTCTGGCGATTGAAGCAGCCTTGCTTGCAACTGATAAAACACCGGGAATGTTTCGAATGAACTATGGTTTCATGCATATTATTGGTTATGATGAACAGGTTTTCTTTGAAGAAAGACGAAAATTAAAAGAGAAGGCAAAAAAAGAGATTGATTTCAGAATTGTAGCCACTGACCATTCGGAAGATGCGATTGATATTTCAATAAAAAATGCAAAAACTGCCGGTGTTGATCACCTGATTGATTTTTCAGTATGCGATTTTGAAGACACCAAAGTACCCGAAGCTGCTGGGATAGTTATTTTTAATCCCGAATATGGTGAGCGACTTGGCGTTCATACCAAACTTGAAGCTACCTATAAGCGGATAGGCGATTTTATGAAGCAGAAGTGTAAGGGTTACAGAGGATATATTTTCACCGGAAACCCAGATCTTGCAAAAAAAATAGGCCTGAGGGCTTCAAGGAGAATCGAATTTTATAATGGCAAACTCGATTGCAGGCTATTGGAATACGAATTATATGAAGGCAGCAAAAGAGAACCTAAACCTGAATTATGATCAGCTCATCGCTGAAACAGTAAAGTTTGTTAAGCATACTTTGGAAGGCGCCGAAAGCGGGCATGATTGGTGGCATATTCAACGAGTATGGAATAATGCACTCCAAATCATAAAAACAGAATCGGCTGACCGACTCATTGTGGAACTGGCTGCGTTATTACATGATATTGCTGACAGCAAATTTCATGACGGTGACGAGGAGATCGGCCCAAAAAAAGCAGGAGATTTTCTTTCTTCACAGAAACTGCCCGAAGATTCGATCCTGCATGTTCAGCAGATCATCCGGAATATGTCGTTCAAAGCAAGTCTTGGAAAGGTAGAATTCCACTCAAATGAACTCGGGATTGTACAGGATGCCGACCGCCTCGATGCAATTGGTGCTATCGGAATTGCGAGAGCATTCACTTACGGGGGCTTCAAAAACCGTGAATTATACAATCCCGAGATTCCTCCAGCACTTAATATGAGCAAGGAAGAATACAAAAGTTCTGCAGCCCCGACTATCAATCACTTTTACGAAAAACTGCTCTTGCTAAAAGACAAAATGAATACTGAATCCGGAAGGAGGATAGCTGCAGAAAGACATTTGTTTATGGAACAGTACCTGGAGCAATTTTTTAGGGAGTGGGAGGGGAAATAGAGAATGGGAAAAATGCACGAACTTAAAGTTAGTTTTTGTTTTAATTCTTAGATAATATTCAGAAGGCCAAAATAAATTAACATCATTAAACTGCTTAAGAGGGTCATTCTCGACATGTTCTTAAAATTTGCATTCACCGGATCCCGGTAAACTTTGACAAACCAAATAAGAAATAATACAAATACCGGGGCCGAGACAATCAAAAACAACCAGAAATTCTTAATTAATTCCAATCTGTCCCAATAAATGAAAAGGAGAACTCCGGAAAGCAGGAACAGGCAGGCTGAAAAGTAAAAAGAACCCCGAATACCTAAAATGAGACTCAGCGTCTTATCTCCCCTTTTCGAATCCTCCTCATGCTGATACACCTGAGTAAGAGGATAGGTCGCACCAATCAGACAGGAACAAATGAGTCCGGCGATTGTAAAATTTAAATTCCATCCAAATAGTGTATCAATACCCGAAATAGAAGCATAGGTGCTCCAGTAAACAAAGGCTCCCTGAAAAATAAATACAATCAAAAAACTTACAACAGGATATTTCTTTAGCCTGATTAAAGGATGACTATACATTTTGGAAAATACCCCGTAAATAAGGACTGCAAAAAACAGGATCAATCCAACATAAATTGCTAATAATAAAGCAATTACATCAAGCAAGAGGGAAAAATAGTACAGACTCTTATCAACCGGAGGCGGCTTTTCTATAAGTGCAATACTCCCTTCGTCTTTATCAAAATAACTATTGTAACCATTACTTGCAGGATAAACCAGCAGATGCCAGACAACAAAAGTTAAAATTGTATCCTGCCAATTGATTTCCGGCACCTGAGATAGTGCAAAGAGAAACACAGGCAGCAGAAAGACTGAAAAAAATAAGCGTAAATGCAATAAAGTGGATACACTCGGTAAGAAACTTCTTAAAAGATTCATTTACTAAATTAACATTTTATAAGCAATCAGTCTTTAAAGCTGTATAGGGTTTCAATAAAAAATATAGAATCAATTCTGGCTTATATATTGTTAATAAAACCAAAAACATAAATATTTAGTAATTTACTGATATGAGCAGTTGCATTAGCGCGATTGGTACCGCCAACCCAAAATACCGGATCCCACAGAATGATATCTATAATTTCATGGTAAAGGCATTCAGACTAAATGATACTAATGCTTCCCGCTTAAAGCGAATTTACGATCATTCAGGAATTGATCATCGATACTCGGTGATTCCGGATTTCGGAGAAAAGGAAAGTAATAATAATACTTTCTTTGGCAAGACCGCTGATTTTGAGCCTTTTCCCGGGACCCGCGAACGATTAAGTCTATATCAGGATACTGCAGCAGACCTCGCATCAGATGCTGTTAATAATTGTATATCCAATCATGCTGAGATTCTTACTCCCTCGATCACTCACCTGGTAACTGTCAGCTGCACAGGCATGCACGCCCCCGGAGTAGATATCGAACTGGTCGAAAAGCTAGGTTTGAACCCAAATATTGAGCGAACCTGTATTAATTTCATGGGCTGTTACGGCAGCTTAAACGCCCTTAAAGTTGCTGATTATATTTGTCGTGCCGATCCTACGGCAAAAGTTCTGATTGTTTCTGTTGAACTCTGTACATTACACTTTCAAAAGGAAAACACCCTGGATAACTGGGTTGCCAATTCGCTTTTTTCGGATGGCGCCGCTGCAGTTATTGTAGAAAACAGCACCGAAACTAAGACCCGAAATAAGCATCTTTTGCTTGATACATTTTATTCTGAATTTTTGAATGAAGCCAAAAACGAAATGGGCTGGTATGTTGGGGATGCAGGCTTTGAAATGAAATTGACTTCAAAAGTATCCCGGATGATTCTGAAACATATTCAATCCATTTCAAATAAACTTCTTAATAAAGCAGGCTTGAAATTCAAAGACATTGGTCGTTTTGCAGTACATCCCGGAGGAAGAAAAATTCTTGAGGCCGCAGAAAGTGCACTTGGTTTCTCATCTATTTCAAATCGCTTTGCCTATGAAACATTAAGGGATTATGGAAATATGTCGTCTGCCACAATACTATTTGTTCTCAAAGAACTGATGGACGATCCGGAAGGAATTGATGGTGAAAACATTCTTGGCTTTGCTTTCGGACCCGGTTTAACAGTTGAATCTATGATCTTAAAAAGAAGCGGAAATGCCTGACTTTAGTCGCAGAAGTTCAGAAGAAGAAATGATGGACGATTTCTCATTGGGACATGAGATTATCGACCCGATTATGGATGAGCTTGAAGTGGTAAACAAGCTTCTTGGTGGGTATAATGTGTTTTTTGATGCTTTCAAAAAAATAGGCTTAAAGGATGGAAAGATCATCAGTGACTGGGGTTGCGGTGGCGGAGATTCATTAAGGGTTATTGCAAAATGGGCGCGTAAGCAAAATCTGAAAATCCGTTTTGTTGGAGTTGATGCTACAGAATCGGCCATCGAATATGCCAGGGGAAAATCCGGAGATTTTCCGGAGATCTCCTATATTCTGGCAGACGTAATGAGTGGACAACTTATTAGTAATCAATTTGATATTGTAATTTCAAGTCTGTTTACTCATCACTTTGCTGATGAAAACTGGATCAGACTGATTCAAAAAATGGCTGATTGTGCTGCTGAATATGTCGTGATCAATGATCTGCACCGGCATTGGTTTGCCTACCATTCCATTGGTGTTTTAACCTCAGTTTTTTCAAAATCTGAGATGGTGAAGCATGATTCCAAACTTTCTGTACTCCGCAGCTTCAAACGGGAGGAGCTTGAGAAGCTTTTGAAAAAAGGAGGTTTGGAAACTTTTTCGATCAGGTGGATGTGGGCATTCAGATGGCAAATATGCATTGAAACAGGAAAAATTAAAGAGAGAAGAAGTATCTGATTTGAAAACTGAGCATGAATGATATACTGATAATCGGAGGCGGACTCGCAGGATTGACCAGTGCTATTCTTCTACAACAGAATGGATATCAGGTAAGCGTTTTTGAGAAGAAAAAATATCCCTTCCACCGTGTTTGTGGTGAATATATTTCCAATGAAGTCTTCCCATTTCTGGAATCATTAAATATCGGGATCTCCGAATCCGCTTACGCCCGTATAAACCGTTTGGGAATTACATCTGTTTCGGGTAAAATTTTGCAGGCAGATCTGCCAATGGGTGGATTTGGCTTAAGCCGTTACAAGCTCGACCATTTAATGTACGAACAAGCGAAAAGACTTGGCGTCGAATTCATTTTCGAAAAGGTAGATAATATATTGTTTAAGGAAGGTAAATTCCAGATCACCACTCCGGGGAACACTGTTTATGAGACGTCTATCGTTATTGCAGCCTATGGCAAAAGATCTAATCTTGATCAAAAATTGAATCGCAGTTTTTTTTACAGACGAAGTCCATATCTGGGTGTAAAATACCATATCAAAACTGATTTGCCCGGAAACCTGGTGCGTCTTGATAATTTTCAGGGTGGTTATTGCGGGGTAAGTAAGATTGAAGATGATAAATTCTGTCTGTGCTACCTCTCAGAGACAGCAAATCTTAAAAAACATTCGGGTATTCCGGAGATGGAAGAAGCGGTTCTGTTTAAAAACCCGTATTTGCGAAGCCTGTTTAAAAATTCAGAATTTTTATTCGATAGCCCTGAAGTGATCAATGAAATTTCCTTTGAAAAGAAAACCCTGGTAGAAAATCATTTACTTTTTTGTGGTGATTCAGCCGGAATGATTACTCCGCTATGCGGGAATGGAATGGCAATCGCTATTCATTCGGCAAAAATTCTTGCAGACAGCATCATGCGTTTCGCAAAAAAGGGCTGCATTCTGAACAGAATTGCAATGGAAAATGAATATAAACTTCAGTGGGAAAAACAATTTGCTCTCAGACTTAAAAGTGGCCGGTTAATTCAGAATTTATTTGGAAACACTTTTATTTCTGACCTGACTGTAGCAACTCTTGGAAAACTTCCGCTAATGACACAAATTCTGGTAAAAAAAACACATGGCAAAGCGTTAATATATTAACTTGCATTATGAAATTGTGGGTACTCGTATTTATCAATGCCTTAGCGGTTGCACTATCACTATCGATAATCAACTTTTATTTTCAACAAAATCTTGTCGACTTCTTCATCACCTTTTCTGTTTCCCTGGTAACCAGCTATCTGGTTTTCTATTATCTTATCGAAAGATTTGTTTACAGTAAGATCAAGCTTATCTATAAGCTGATTCACAACCTGAAACTGGGTAAAGATCTGAAAGATGCATTGGGAGAATATGTTAGCGCCGATCCAATCAATGATGTAGAACTTGAAGTTAAGGAATGGGCAAGGGATAAAAAATCGGAGATCGATCAGCTAAAAGACCAGGAAAAGTTCAGAAGGGAATTCTTATCCAATATTTCCCACGAATTGAAAACTCCACTTTTTGCAATTCAGGGCTATATTGAAGCTTTGCAGGAAGGGGATATTGATGACCCTGAAATATCAAAACAGTTTCTTGAAAAAGCTTCCAGAAATGTCGACCGCCTCGCATTTTTCATTAAAGATCTGGATGCTATTTCAAAACTGGAAAGCGGGGAAATACCTGTGAATTACGATCGGTTTAATTTAACCGATCTGATACATGAAGTTATTGATTCTCTGGAATTAAAAGCAAAAAAATATAATATCACTCTGCATTTTAAAGAAAAATATCATAGCCCGACCTGGGTATATGCCGACCGGGAAAAAATCAGACAGGTATTTGTAAACCTGATTGATAATTCCTTTAAATATGGGAAGAGCGGTGGAAATACTTCCATCAAAACCTTTGAACTTCATGACCAGATCCTGGTGGAAATCACTGATGATGGTATTGGAATTGAAGAAAAATATCTTCCAAGACTTTTTGAACGATTCTACCGTACTGATAAAAGCCGTTCCCGACAAATTGGAGGCTCTGGTTTAGGCCTGGCAATTGTGAAACACATTATTGAAGCACATCAGCAAACCATCACCGTAAGAAGTACCGAAAATATTGGCTCAACATTCGGATTCACACTACAACGTGATAAATAAAGCGGGTTTATTTGTTAACATTAACTTAACATTGGGTTTGTAAATTTGCAACATCTTAAAATCCAATCCGATGTCACTGAACAGTATTTTCCAGTACTTTATCCCTAAAGACAAGAAGTTCTTTCCTCTTTTCGAAAAAGACAGTGCAAACCTAATCCAGTTAGGCGAAAAGCTTGTAGAAGCAGTTAACACTGAAGATCTTGTACTTCGCAAGAAATTATTCAAAGACATTGAAGATCTGGAGCATACCGGAGATGAGATTACTCATCAAATCCACCTGGAGCTAAGTAAGAATTTCATCACTCCCTTTGACCGTGAAGATATTCACAGGCTTGCGAGTGCAATCGATGATATTGCCGATTATATTCATGGCTCTGCAAGTCGTATGGATCTTTATAATGTTACTATTATTACTCCCCCAATAAAAGACCTCGCCAGCCTGATCTTACAGGCATGCCAGGATCTTCATAAAGCTATTCACGAATTACGTGATCTGAAAAATATCCGTTTAATCGCAGATTGCTGCGTTCGTATCAACAGTATTGAAAATCAGGCTGATTATGTCTTTGACAAAGCAGTTGGTGAACTTTTCGATAATGAAAAAGATGCGGTGAACCTGATTAAATATAAAGAAGTACTCTCCGGACTTGAAACCGCTACTGATATGTGTGAGGATGCAGCGAATGTGCTGGAATCTATCCTGGTGAAAAACGCTTAATTACATCATTAAAGATATTACACCAGCCATATGGGTTTTACACTATTAATTGTAATCATTGTTTTAGCATTGGTATTTGATTATATCAATGGCTTTCATGATGCTGCGAATTCTATTGCAACCGTTGTCTCTACGAAAGTATTAACTCCTTTTCAGGCAGTGGTTTGGGCGGCATTTTTCAACTTCCTTGCTTACTGGATATTCCATTTAAATGTGGCTGATACAGTAGCCAAGACTGCTGATACAATGAATATTAACCTTGTGGTTATTCTTGCGGGTGTTTTGGCAGCAATCTGCTGGAATTTATTAACCTGGTGGTTTGGAATTCCTTCAAGTTCATCACATACCCTAATCGGTGGATTTGCCGGTGCTGCGGTAGCACATGGTGGTTTAGATGTAGTTAACCTTGGGGTTATCGGCAAAGTTGCTTCTTTTATTGTTCTGGCTCCAATAATTGGTATGATCATGGCGTATTTTATAACTGTGATCATTGTCAATATCTGCCGTTATGCCAACCCTTCGAGGGCTGAATGGTGGTTCAAAAAACTTCAGCTTGTATCTTCAGCTTTATTCAGTCTAGGTCACGGAGGTAATGATGCCCAGAAAGTAATGGGAATTATCGCGGCAGCAATCATTGTCTATCTTAAAGATGCTAATCTTAGTGTTGACACGATGACTGCCTGGTTACATGTTGATTATACTGTTTTGAATGGCAAGGTGAAAATCAATCATATTCCCGAGTGGATACCTATCGCCTGCTATACAGCAATAGCAGCAGGCACAATGAGTGGTGGCTGGAAGATTGTAAAAACCATGGGTACCAAGATCACTAAAGTTACTCCTTTAGAAGGTGTTGCCGCAGAAACTGCCGGAGCCATTACTTTGTTCATGACCGAACATTTTAAAATACCGGTTTCAACTACACATACAATTACCGGTGCAATTATAGGAGTTGGCTTAAGTAAACGTGTATCGGCGGTACGCTGGGGAGTTACTATCAGCCTTTTATGGGCATGGATACTGACTATACCGGTATCTGCAGCCCTGGCAGCAACACTTTACTTTGTGCTCAGTTTGTTTCTTTAATTCCCTGCAGATTATTTAGAATAAGAGCTATTTCAGGACAATATCCTTGAGCTCGATCTGAGACAATACTCTTAGTCTTCCTGCTTCATATAAGCTATCATACTTATCAACTGTGGTGACTGAGTCATCAAGTGGCATCTGGTAATTAACATAATCCTGGAAAATTACTCCACCCACTTCATGGGTTCTGAGTACCTCTCTGAAACGATTACCCCCTGAACTATAAGCAAAATGATCCATGCTGTAATCTACAGTATCGAACCAATAATAAAATACATCACTATGATCACCTGCTTCCTTTGACTTTTCGAACGAAATCTCAATCTTATGATAGGTTTTACCCTTGATCTGACTTTTACCAATATACCTTTTCACTACAGAGGCATCATTTAATTTTAGGGGTAAGTATAGAAAATAAACAACGGCATTAAGCGACTGCCGGTATTTGTCTGAGTCCTTCTGGTTAAGCTGTAACTCTTTACCGTCCAGTATACGTTTAAAGCCTTCATTGCTTAATACATCATGAACATTACCCGTTGAATCACTGAAAAAGCGCTCATATTTAAACTGCCCGCCATTCTGCATAACTTTAAAATTTGCTGACCTGAATTTAAACTCCAGAGTCGCATTAGTCAGCTTATCCATATTATAAAAGGCAATACTTTTATCTACAATTTTCTGGGCATCAGGCTCATTACAGCCTGAAATGATAAATAGCATTAAAATCAGGTAACTTAATCTGTTCATTTGTTTGAATTATATTTAACAAAACAGGGTTAAAATCAAATATATACAATTAAGACGTAATGGATTCTTTATGATCTTTGAGGTCAAAACCGGATTTCTATCCTGCCGGTATTGATCTTACTTCCAGGCCGTGTTTTCCAGGCGGGTCCTTCCTTGATCAGACGAATGGCTTCCGCGTCACAGGCCTCGGTCAATCCCTTCAAAACATTGAGTTTAACCGGTTTCCCCTTATCGTCAAGCTCAAAGGATAAGAGTACCGAGCCGCTGATATTTGCATCTGCTGCAGGTTTACGGATATTATCCTCAAGGTATTTACGATAGATATCCCATCCAGGTACAGGTTGAACTGCCTGTTCAGAAGCACTGATGCCTTCAGCTGAAGACGCAGCCCTGCTTACAGCTCCCTGCTCCTGAATACGGAGTTTAGAGGCTGGAATACTGGTCCCGGCAGAACTAATCTTACTTTTTCCGGTTGATGGAGAATTGTTCAATTCCGAATCATTATTTCCATCTGAGGGCGATTGATAGGCTGCAATCCGGGTCTCACCTGATGAATCAGGATACTTCTTCTCCTGTATAACCGCATTACTTGAGGAACCATTTATCTCAGTTTTAAGCGAATCACGATCTATTAGAGCAACTTGTACCTGCTTTTCTGTAAGGGGGCCCGAGCGGTTAACATTCATCCAGAACAGGATTCCGGCAGTAATAAATAATACAGATGCTGATGCAGCCACGCTTAAGCGCTGCCAGGTAAAGTCAAATACCTTTTTATTTTCCTGCAAATGAACAATTCGCTCATGCAACTGTCTCTGCAAAATACTCAGTTCTGTTCCGGGATTTGAGGTATGGGTATATCCTTCCAATGCCTCCCAAAGGAAAGGGTCATTAAGGGCTTTTTTCTCAAGCCTGTGCATTTCTTCATGATCGAGCTTTCCTTCAAGGTAAGCTCTGATCATCAAATTATCAGGATAATCAGTGCTCACTGTTCTTCTCTATACAAATTTTCAGATTTCGTTTACCGTTCTGTATATAGCTCTTAACCTTATTCAGTTCAAAGCCGGTCTGGTCTGCAACTTCTTTATAACATTTTTGCTCCATGTAAAACAAGTTAATACTTACTTTCTGCTCCGATGGCAGATCTTCAATACATTTCGCCATTACAGATAGCTTTTCTTCGGTATCATCCTCAAGGTTAAGATGCACAAAAGCCTCATTTTCCATAAAATTCTCATCAATACTTAGCATTTCATGCTTTGATGATGATCGGAGAACCATAAGACAATGGTTTCTGCTTAGAGTATAAAGCCAGGACTTGAAATTTGTTACTTCGTGAACCCTCAGTTTTTTCACTAATTCCTCAAAGATCTGCATAACGGCATCTTTGCTTTGTTCTTCATCCCGAAAGTATTTAAGGCATAAGCCGAAAACCAGAGGCATATACTGCTCATAAAGCTTGCCGAGCAATTCAGGATCTCCTGTGCTGCGGTACTCAGCAAGCAGTTCAAGCTCCCTGGGGGCAGTATTGCCGGATGAATTCTTTTTAAATATCAAGGTTGCCTGTTTTAAGCTGATCAAGTATAATTAATATTTGTGAATTTGGCAGGGGTTTTGCTAACTTATAAAAAGGAACAAGGATCAAGGAACCCTGGTGTAATTTGTTACCAATTCGTCTTTACTCAACAGTAATAATCAAAATTATGAGATTTCTAAAAATATTTGCCTTATCAACGGGTGTATTCCTGCTATCATCATGTGATACTTTAAATCAGGCAGGTCAGATACTTACTCAAACAGGACTTGGAAATCCGAGTGCCACCGAAATTTCACTGGGATTAAAACAGGCCCTGGAACTGGGAACATCCGCAGGATCAGAAAGATTATCCCAAACAGATGGTTTTTTTGCCAATGCGGCTATAAAGATCCTTTTCCCGGAAGAAGCTCAAAAGGTTGAGCGTACCCTCCGTAGTATAGGCATGAATAAACTGGCAGATAATGTTATATTAAGTGTAAACAGGGCGGCTGAAGCCGCTGCAATAGAAGCTAAGCCAATATTTATTTCAGCAATAAAAGGAATGACTTTCAGCGATGCAACTAATATTTTATTAAGCGGACAACAGGATGCAGCTACATTATATTTTCAACGGTTAACTGCTGACCAATTGCAGCAGAAATTTCAACCCATTATACAAAATAGTTTAAGTAAAGCAGGTGCTACCCGATACTGGACTGATGCCATTACTGCTTATAACAGCATTCCGCTTGTCGGAAAAGTAAACCCTGATCTGAGTGCTTATGTCACGCAAAAAGCAATTGCAGGAATCTTTTTTGAAATCGCACAGGAAGAATTGAAAATACGATCAAAGCTATCAGCGAGAACAAGCCCTCTGTTGCAGAAAGTATTTGCCTATGCAGACCGGAATAGAGGATAAGCAAGCAGAACCTCCGATCAAAAAATACGTATATTATTCTAATAGGGTCAATTGGCTATTATTTAATACTACCAAAGCCCTAATTTCAGTAAATTCAAATTATGAAATTAAGAGTAATAATCTTTTGTATTTTAATATCTGGTTCTGCATCTTCATTTGGACAGTTCAAAATACCTCAGGTCTTAAAAGAAGCTGCTAATGCAATTAAACCTGGTAGCCCGAGCCAGGTAGAAATTGGAGATGCAATAAAAGAAGCGCTTGAAATTGGGGTTTCTGCAGGTACTGACCGGCTGTCCATTCAGAATGGATTTCTTGGTAATTCTGCAATCAAACTGCTTTTTCCGCCTGAAGCAAGAAAAGTTGAGAAAGCACTCCGCGGAATTGGCATGAACAAAGCTTGTGATGACTTTATTCTCAGCATGAACAGGGCAGCAGAACTTGCAGCTAAAGAAGCTAAGCCAATTTTTATCTCTGCAATAAAGGAAATGAGTGTTCAGGATGCTTCAAATATCTTGCTGAGCGATCAGAAGAATGCTGCAACAACTTATTTTCAGCGTATAACCAGTAAAGCTCTGGAAGCCAAATTTAATCCGATTATTCAAGGTTCTTTGGATAAAACTCAGGCAACCAAATACTGGACTGATCTGAGTGCTGCCTACAATCAAATACCACTCGCCGGGAAAGTAAATACCGATCTTGCTGCCTATGCAACACAAAAAGCAATGGAGGGATTATTCCTTGAAATAGCACAGGAAGAATTAAAGATTCGGGAAAATTCTAGCCTCAGAAGCAGTCCTTTGCTAAAAAAAGTGTTTGGCTTTGCGGACAGGAACAATAATGGTGTTAGCTTTCGTTGATTCCGGATTCCGGCTTCCGCCGGAATGACCATGGTTTCCGCCTGATCCGATAAGTTATCGGATGACTAAGGCATCCGCCGGAATGACAAATGTGCTCCCAATCTTAGGGATTGTTTGTCATTCTGTACTTAACCAACAAATGATACTACGATTTATTGTCATTCCGGACTTGATCCGGAACGGAATTATACCAGCAATCTTACAGGCTCTTCAAGCAATGCCTTTAATGTCTGAAGGAATGCTGCACCCGTGGCTCCATCAACTACACGATGGTCGCAACTTAAAGTAACCTTCATGACATTTCCCGGAACAACTGCTCCATTTTTTACTACAGGAACCTGCTGGATTCCACCCACTGCAAGAATGCATGCATCAGGCGGATTAATTATAGCCGTAAACTCATCTATACCAAACATTCCCAGATTAGAAATGGTAAAAGTTGATCCTTCCCAATCTGAAGGCTGTAATTTCTTAGACTTGGCACGTTGCGCAAAGTCCTTCACTTCAGCAGATATATGGGAAAGTGATTTTCCATCTGCAAAACGAACTACAGGTACCAGTAAACCATCTTCAACGGCTACGGCAACCCCAATATTTACATGCTCATTATAACGGATCTTATCACCTAACCAGGATGAATTAACATTTGGGTGTTGTTTTAAAGCAACCGCAACTGCCTTTAATACCATGTCGTTAAATGATATTTTTACAGATGCAAATTCATTGATCTTGGTACGGGCCTGCATTGCACTATCCATATCAATTGACATGGTCAGGTAGAAATGCGGCGAAGTGAACAGACTTTCAGAAAGACGTTTCGCAATAACTTTACGCATTTGAGATACCGGTTTCTCAGTATATTTCTCCTCACCGGTAAATTGAGGAATAGTTGCAGCTACACTTTCTGCTACAGGCGCTGCTGCTGCTACAGGAGCTGGACTTGCTTTCTGACTCTGTGCAGCAGGTTTAAAGCTTTCTATATCCTTTTTCACGATCCTTCCACCTTCAGCACTGCCTTTTACCTGAGAAATATCAATTCCCTTATCTTTTGCAATCTTACGCGCCAAAGGGGATGCTTTTAAACGTGATGTTGAATCACTTTCAACATGTTGTGTTTCAGCTTCTGCATTTGATTCAACTGAAGACTTTGCTTTATCAGGCTGAGCTTCAGCTTTTAATTCTGCTACAACTGGTTTTGAACCTGATTTTAATAATGCCGACACATCTGTACCCTCTTTACCAACAATCGCAATGATGTCATTTACTTTAGCTGCCTGACCTTTTTCAACTCCAACATATAAAAGAACGCCATCGGCATAACCTATCACTTCCATCGTTGCTTTATCAGTTTCCACATCTGCTAAAGCATCGTCACTTTTTACCTTATCACCCACTTTTTTATGCCATTCAGCGATAACGCCTTCAGTCATGGTATCACTCAATAAAGGCATCCTGATAATAGTGGCACCCAATGCTTCTGCTTCAGCATCACTGCTACCGGCAGAATTAGTTTCTGTATTTGCTACAACCGGGGTGCTTTCTTTTACCGGTTCTTCTGATGCTTTTGCCTCCGGTGCTTTCGCGGACTCTGAAACCTCTTTCTGGCTCCCTGAATCACTTAAAAGCGCCTGATAATCTTCCCCTTCAGTACCAAGAATAGCTATTACAGAATCAACTGCTGCAGCTTCACCTTCTTTGGCACCAATATATAATAAGGTACCATCCTGGAAAGACTCAAAATCCATGGTTGCCTTGTCTGTTTCAACTTCGGCAATCAAATCCCCTGAACTAACTTTATCACCAACTTTTTTATGCCACTTAGCGATAACTCCCTCCGTCATCGTATCGCTCATCTTAGGCATTTTCACTACTTCAGCCATTGTATTTCCAGATTAGAATATTAGAATTTAAATTTAGTCGCGGATGTATGGATAATCAGATTGAATATAAACATCAGTGTACAGTTCAGAAGGATCCGGCCATGGTGATTCTTCAGAAAATTTAACTGATTCGTCTACAATGGCTTTAATTTTCTCATTTATTGAATCAAACCAGGCTTCATCAGCATATTTTTTTTCTTCAATAGTAGCCCTTACAACCTCAATAGGGTCTTTGGCTTTATAACCCTCAACTTCTTCCTTTGTACGGTATTTTGCAGGGTCAGACATGGAATGTCCTTTATAACGGTAAGTTCTTGCCTCTAAAAATGTAGGACCATCACCACGGCGGGCTCTCTGAACAGCCTCATCCAATGCATTATGAACCGCAACCGGATCCATACCATCAACAGGTGCACATGGCATATCAAAACCTAAACCGATTTTATAGATATCAACCATATTTGTTGTTCTAGAAACTGAAGTACCCATAGCATAACCATTATTCTCGCAAACAAAGATTACAGGCAGCTTCCAAAGCATAGCCATATTAAAAGTTTCATTCAGTGCTCCCTGACGAACTGCACCGTCGCCCATATAACAGATACAAACATTATCAGTTCCATTATATTGTTCCGCAAAGGCAATGCCGGCACCCAGCGGAATCTGACCTCCAACTATACCGTGCCCACCGAAAAATTTCTTTTCCTTGCTGAACATGTGCATTGAACCTCCCTTTCCCTTGGAACATCCGGTAGCCTTACCATACAATTCAGCCATAACCTCATTTGCACTCATGCCTTTGGCAAGTGCATGTGCATGATCACGATATGCTGTGATTAGCGAATCCTCAGGTCGGATAACTGACATAGTACCTGCCATCACCGCTTCCTGACCTATATACAAATGGCAAAAACCTCTTATTTTTTGCTGCCCGTAAAGTTGACCGGCTTTTTCTTCAAACTTGCGCATCAGTAGCATTGACTCATACCATTGAAGATAAGTGTCTTTCGTAATTTCTATTGAACTCATTCGTAATCGTTTCTGTTAAACAAATTAATCCTTTACAAGGGAGGACAAATCTAACCATATCTTCCTAAAAAAAGAATACCATTTGTTTTGTTTACACGTTTTCATTCCGGATTCAGACTAAAAAATCATTGAATTGCTTTTAGCGACTTGCTGTTATACAATTTTTTTATATGTTTGTAACATTCTTAGAATATAATCCGTAAACAGACGTTCATCTTAAACGTTGTTTATTTATAAACGAAAGATCAATAATGATGGGGAAAAAAGTAATTTTAGCTTTGCTACTTGTGATTTCTTTTGTGTCGGTTCAGGCACAAACTAATGATAAAGATCAGAAACCATTAGAGAAAATCGCAGATCCTGATAATCTTGCTTCCGAATACTTCTCACAAATCATGGGTGTAGCCCTTTCTGCTACTTCAAACCTTAAACTTTATCAGTTTGTATACGACTGGATCGGTACTCCTTACAGATTAGGTGGTGGTACGAAAAAAGGTATTGATTGTTCAGGTTTTGCATTTGAACTATATAACAAGGTATTCAGTACATTGATCGGCAATAATTCAAGGAACATATTCAGTATGGTTAACCCGATCAGCAAATCAGAGTTAAAAGAAGGTGACCTGGTATTTTTCAAGATCGGAAGCCGCTCTATTACTCATATGGGCGTTTACATGGGTAATAATAAGTTTGCACACGCCTCAACCAGCAAGGGTGTTATGATCAGCGATCTTGATGAAGCTTACTGGAGAAAATATTATTACAAAGGCGGACGATTACTCGCCTCTCTCAGAGATTAATTCCTCACTGACCTCAAGGTCATTTTAAAAATATAAAGCACCGTACTGTAAACAGTACGGTGCTTTTTTTATTTTGCCTGATCTGTGGTACTTCTTACCAATCCTATGCCGGTAATAAAAAATACTATCCCTAATACAGCAAATACAATCAGCGATTTATATCCCTCTGAGCTTTGTATAAAGCCAATAGCAGCGTAGATCAGGCCAACTATTCCCAATACAGTTAATATTGTCCCAAAAATTCTTTTTAAATTCATCAGTTCTATTTATCAGATTCATGCAATAAAGCTGCCAGTATTATATTCTGCTTTTTAAAGGAGCCAATATTTGATTGATTTGTCTGTATAATCATATAGTCTTGAGCCCGAAAACAAAATTTGTTCCGTATCTTCAATAAATTTTACTGCCATGTATACAAGCTATATTCTATTATTTATTGCCATCGTGATCCTGTTCAGTTCGTTTGTAACAGTTAAACAGGGAACTATTGGTGTTGTAACCATATTCGGGAAATACAGAAGGCTTCTTAAGCCGGGTCTGAATCTTAAAATTCCGCTTATTGAGGTAATTCATTCCAGGGTTTCGATACAAAATCGATCTGTAGAGCTTGAATTTCAGGCAGTTACGGTAGATCAGGCTAATGTCTATTTTAAGGCCATGGTGCTTTATTCGGTTAATAATCCTGATGAAGAGACTATAAAAAACGTAGCTTTCAAGTTCATTAATGAGCAGAATCTGATGCAGGCGCTTATACGTACCATTGAGGGAACTATACGCTCATTTGTTGCGAGCAAGAAACAATCTGAGGTTCTGGGCCTTCGCAAGGATATTGTAGATCACGTTAAAGAACAGATAGACACCGTACTAGAAAGCTGGGGTTATCACCTTCAGGATCTTCAGATCAACGATAT
This sequence comes from Pedobacter sp., assembly GCA_036676565.1. Lineage (GTDB taxonomy): Bacteria > Bacteroidota > Bacteroidia > Sphingobacteriales > Sphingobacteriaceae > Daejeonella. Next base: position 19,893 of record JAKFCP010000002.1, on the reverse strand, counting down.
TACCTTTGATGAAGTGATTCTTACATCAATGAGCCGGGTGGTAGCATCCAATAACCTGAAAGCAGCTGCAGAGAATGAAGGACAGGCATTGTTAATCACAAAAACCAAAGCTGCAGAAGCAGATGGGAATGCGATCAAGATTGCGGCAAACGCTGAACGTGAAGCCGCTCAGTTACGCGGTCAGGGTATCGCACTTTTCAGAGAAGAAGTAGCCAAGGGTATGACCCATGCGGCTAAAGAGATGCAAACTGCTGATCTTGATACTTCAGTGATTCTATTCACCATGTGGACTGAAGCAATCAAACATTTCTCAGAGAACGGCAAAGGAAATGTAATTTTTCTTGACGGTTCTCCGGAAGGTATGAAGCGTACTATGGAACAGATGATGAGTATCAATATTATGGAAACTGAGAATAAGAAGAAAGCCTAAGGGTAATACTAAAGATTGGATTCAATTAATCTTCTATTATCCAATGCGGTATAAGGAAGGCTAAAAAAATACGTTTATAATTGATCCCATAGGGCTCTGGAGCAGCAATAATTGATTTTTGAAAGCAATACCTGTGTACTATAGGTTAGTTCAGCCCTTTCCTCCGGAGTATTTCCGGCAAGAAATCTCATTCTTATTCAGATTACCATTAGCCGGAAGATACCTCCTTCGGCAAGGTTTATTTTACCCGGCTCTATTTTTCATCGGGAAGGGCAGCCCGGCAAAAGGAACATTTGCCATTTCAAATAAACCCGTATTCTAGATTTTTTGCAATACCGAATTTCATGATATCCATTAAATCTGCTGCAAAAAACCAGGGCAGAACACGGGTAAAAAGGACCGAAGAGAAACAGACTCTGATTTCTAAAACAATAGAAAATCCGTCAATCTAAATTCACCCCAGAATTATTTTATATCCAACTCACGTTAAACTAAATATTTACCCAGGCATGATGACCGGGCATCCTTATTTGATCTTAATGTAGTCTGCCATTATCTGCAGACCTTCATCGCGAATAAAATCAACATCATCCTTAGGTCTGGCTTCACCCTTTTTCAATGGCGGAAGTCCCTTTGCAGCACGACGCTGGTTCTCTCTCAATAATACTTTTGCTTCCTGATCATCACGTTCTTTCTTCAGTTGTACCTCGTTCAGGGTTATTGTAGTTTCTGCCTCACGCTTCGCAAAATCAGCGATATCCTGCTGCAGATTCTGATAGCCAAGTGAGGTTTTCATACGTTCCTTATGCATGCTGAGTAATTTGCGCTTTACATCGTCAAGATTAGCAACTAATGAATACTTACTTGGCGCAATAGTATCCCATGGAAGTGCCCGTGGCTCAGAACTCTCGCCGTATTTATCTTTCGGGAAAACTGTTGGGAGTTCAATATCAGGAACTACGCCTTTGTGTTGGGTTGTACTGCCATTAACCCTGTAGAATTTAGCCATAGTCAAATTAATCTGCCCGAATTCAGGTGCATTTGCACCAACGGTAGCACCACCCGACTTATTACCGGCAGTCTGTGCAGCTTTAAGCATTAATTTATCAGCAGTGCCAATCACTCTTCCCATATCGATTCCCTGCTGAACTGTTCCTTTACCATATGACTGGTTACCTATAATAATTCCGCGGCCATAATCCTGTATGGCACCAGCAAAGATTTCAGATGCCGAAGCACTGAAACGATCCTGTAATACACCTAAAGGACCTGTCCAGGCAATACCCGGGTCTTCATCTTCCTCAATTTCAATATTATTTCTTCTGTCGCGTACCTGTACTATGGGCCCTGATTTTATAAACAAGCCACTGAGACTGATAGCTTCAGGAAGAGATCCTCCTCCATTGCTTCTCAGGTCAATCACTACGGCGTCAACATTCTCCCGCTTTAAGGTATCAAGCAGAAGCTTTACGTCTCGCGTAGTACTCTTATAATTTGGATCTCTTGCCTGCATAGCTTTAAAATCAGCATAGAAAGCCGGAATCTGAATAATACCTATCTTATAAGATTTACCATCCTGTGTCACAGTTTTTATAGTTCTTTTTGCCGACTGATCTTCAAGCACAACCTTATCACGAACCAGTTCAACTATTTTAGGAGTTGCTGATAATTCCTGACCTGCCGGAATTACTTTCAAACGAACAATCGTTCCCTTAGGACCTTTTATTTTCGTTACCGTAACATCCAGGCGCCAGCCGATTACATCCACAAATTCGCCATCCTTACCCTGTGCAACCGCCACAATACGATCATTAACCTCCAGTGTTTTAGCTTTAAAAGCCGGTCCGCCAGGGATAATTTCTGCAATCTTAACCACCTCATTTTCAAGCTGTAATCTTGCTCCTATACCTTCAAAAGTGCGGGCAAGATCTTCATTGAATTCCTGTGCCCTGTTTGGTACAAAATAATTGGTATGCGGATCAACCGTTCCCGTAAAGGAGTTCATGAAGATTCCGAAGACATCCTGATTATTGAACTTTGCAGATTGAGAAACCAGATTCTCATATCGTTTTTTTAAAGTCTCTTTAATTTTTGATTCATCCGTACCGGTAACCTTCAGATTGAGCATTTCATATTTAACACGCTTCGACCAGAGGTTATTTGATTCAGCTTCTGATTTAAGCCATGGGAGTTTCTCTCGGTCGTAGGTGTAAGTTTCATTACTTGTAAAGTCGAACTTTTTATCAATTTCTTTTAAGGCAAAGGCCACACGATCATTATATCTTTTCTGATAAACATTGAAGATGTAAAAAGGTACGCTCAGATCGCCGGAACGCAGATCATCATCCATTGTCAAACGATATTTTTCAAAATCAGCAATATCGCTTTGCAGGAAATAGCTCTTCCCGTTATCGAGTGCTTTTATATACTCATCAAAAACTATTGAAGAGAAAGCATCATCCACAACTACTTTCTGATAGTGAAAATTTTCCATGAGTTCTACCAGCGACTTCGATATAACTGATTGTTGAAGCTCGGGTTTCAGATCACTTTCTGAAACAATTATACTAATCCTCGGGTCGGCCTGACAGGCTAAAGCTGATACAATAAATAAGGCCAGACATAATCTCTTTAACATCTCTTTAACTGATTTTAACTTCATTTCAGAATACGGTATCTAATTTGGTACCAAAAATTAAATATAATTACGGAAAAGCCTCAAATGAGGCTTGGTCCATGTAACATGTTTATGTATATTATATTATCGGTTCATAATATACCTAAAAAATGGAATCAGCGAATAAAATACACCGCTCCCATTATTGAATTGTTCTCAAAAATGTCTCTTTCATGACTTTAAACTCCGAAAAAGCAGAACTTGCAGCCCCGGAATTTCCGAGTTTGTTATATACATCGGCAAGATCGCTCTTTAATTCAATCAACTTATTGGTATATCTGTTCTTAACCGACAATTGTTCTGCCTCTTTATAATCCAGCAGAGCAAGCTGATAATCACCTATTGACATTTTGACATGTGCAAGGTTAATGAGTGAGTTTACAATTTCTAAAGGATTATTGATCTTTCTGGCCAGCATATTCGACTGAATGTAAAACCATTTGGCTTGTGTAAATTTTTTCTGCTGATGATAAGTATCGGCAAGTTGATCATAACATCTGATTGTACCGGTTTTATCTTTCAGTCCATAATAATACAAGGGCAAAGCCTTTCTAAGCACGAGCGATTCGGCTTCAGTAAAATTCTTCTGACTTGTAAGGATCTCAGCATGATCCATATAGGTTTCTGCAAGGAATCTGTTATTTTTTGCATTCAGGTCGATCATTAATATGGCCTCATTGTACTTTAAGGCCTCACTTAGATTCCCTCTGTATCTGTTGATTCGCTGTAGTGTTAAATAATTATTTCTGACAGCAACATTATTTTTGATTTCCAGATTCAAAACTATCGCTTCATTTAATAAACGAACCGCATCATCCATCTTTCCATTCAAGGCATGACTCACCGCATAGGAATTCAAAACCCCCGCTTCCGCATTCCTATCCCCCAGATTTCTTGAAAGAAAAAGAAGCTGATCATATGCACTCAGTGAATCTGATTTCAGGCTTCCATTATAAACGCCTGCTGATGTTGGAAACACAAAAGGGATATTATCAGACGCCTTTAAGTACTCGCGGAACTGAAGTGTATTGAGGTATTCCCTTATCACCTGGATTCCTGAGGAGGACCTTTGCTTGGTAAGCTCCTGGTTCAGAGAATCAGACTTCGAAATTCTGGAAATAATGCTCCAGTAAGGTGAATCACTAATCCTTTCATCGAATCGAAAAGATCCTGCTATACCCCTGTTAACAGAAATACTCAATAAGAGCAATGAAAATAAAACTGACCTGAGACTCATGTAAAATTGCCTGCTTATGGGTTTGAAAGAGCAAAACTTTCAATCACCGGACATATCATGTTGGTTATCAATCTCAAACGTACAAAGATTTTTAAAATTACATGCTAACAAAAAGATCAGGAAAAAACCGATAGACTGCCATCATAAGCCGCCCATACCATATAGGGGTGTGAATCGCAATGGTACAGTTCTCCAATTGCTGAAATACCAATTATTCCGGCAAAACCATCCTTAAGTTTAAGTTCCTGAAATGATTTTTGCGAAGCGGCTTCGAGACTCATGCCATCACTAACCCTCGTTACTATTTTAACAGCAAGGCCGGCACTTACAATATCTTCACCAACACCAGTACAAGATATGCCTGCATACTGATTGGCAAAATTCCCTGCTGCCGTGGCCGAGTCACTGACCCTACCGGGAATTTCAAAGCCCTTACCTCCTGTTGAGGTGGCAGCTGCAATATTCCCCTTGCTATCTAAAGCAACACATCCAACGGTTCCAAGACCATGGGATGCCTTTAATTTTCTTTCGTATTCTTCCCTGCGTTGCTGCGTTTCTGTATTAAAAAATCCGAAGCCATTGGATCTGGCAAAATCCAGTGCACCACTACCACTCAGAACCCGGTCATCAACTGACATTAACTTTTCTGCAATTAATATCGGATTCCTGACATCCTCAATATTTATTACTCCCGAAAATTTCCCACTGCTTCCATCCATTAAACCGGCACTAAGTCTGATCTTTCCATCACTCTGAATCTGCGAACCTATACCCGCATTAAAAAGCTCACAATCTTCGAGAAGTGAAACCGCAAAAACTGAGGTTTCCAATGCTGAATGGGAATTTAAATAGTCGTACGACTTCTTAACTATATCAGAAAGGGCTTGTTGTTTAGCCAGTTTAATTTCAGAATTTGTATGGGATTCGCTAAAAAACCCACCGTGAATAATTAATTTATGACTCATTAATTATCCTCATTTTTAACCTTCAAAAATACCCCTTCTTCCACTTTTATTGTTTTTTGAATGCTTAGTTCATGCTTTTCAAGATCATATTTATCAAATATAGACATCACATGTACCTTCAAGCCACCAATCGAAACCGGTGAACCTATCTCTACTTCATAAATACTCGTTTCACTGATAAAGCGGCCATCAACCAAAATTGTCAGACCTGAGCCAATGGCTTCCAAACAGTTTCCTTCGGTGATTAATAATCCGGCGTCCTCCCCTAGTCCGATACCCAGCATCCCAGGATTACTTGCCACAGCATAAAATAAACGGCCTATCCTGCCGCGTTGTACAAAATGAGTATCAACAATTACCGAGTCAATAAAACCTAATCCGGCGGTAATCTGGACTTCTCCTTTGATCAATGCTTCACTGCTGCTACCGCGATAGATCATATTTGTTGATGCTGCGGCTGCACCGGCAGATGTGCCGGCGATCAGAAAATTATCTTCATGGTAACGCTTTTTTAACAATTGCAGAAAAGGGGTACCTCCAAATATGGAGCTCAAACGCAATTGATATCCACCGGTAAACATCACTACATCTGCTTTTGCAATGCGTTCCAGATATTCAGGGATCATAGTATCGGTCCTGGATCGAATATCCATTACATTGACATTATTAACCTGAAGCTGTTTGAATGAATTAATATACTCCTCACCCACTATTTCGGGTATTTTCGATGCCGTAGTAATAACCTCTACAATAGAATTTTCAGCTTTAGCTGATTCCCTGATAATCCGCTTGAGAATTCCCAGTTCGAAGAATTTCACATAATTCGGGTGGCTGATGTTTTCATTATAATTTAGTGAACTTCCCAGATCAACTGCACCGCCAATTATAATAAGTTTGCCCTTTGGAATCATAGTAGATGTTAAAATTTTGTTACTTCAAAATCAAATATATATTACCAGTATTATAAGTTTAGACATTACTTACTAAACTTTTCAACATATGAGATAAACTATTGCCAAAGAAATATCAATAATCAAACATTCAGCATGAATTTATCGGCTTAAAATTTAATATTTTAGCAAAACTTTATATCTTGTTAGTGGTTTAATTCGCATTAAACCCCAATAAGAATCCCAATTAAAAATGCAATCATATTTTAACCAGTAAATCAATCCGCTTGCAGGATTTAATAATGGCTTTTGCCTGATAATATAAATTTGTAAATCTGTTTCATACAGATGCTTTATTAGATCAATTAACATCTAAAAAGACCTGTATGAATATTCCAAATGCATTTGGCATAAATTTAGCGAATGCAAATTCATTTAAACCCGGAAGGATTTCCAGAAGGGTAATACCTTACCACTAAAAACTAATAATAATCTATGAAAATATTGGGCATACAGGTTTTGAAGGGACCAAATATTTGGTCTACAAATCGAAAAAAATTGATCCAGATGCGTCTTGATCTTGAGGACCTGGAGCAGCGACCGACCAATAAAATCGATGGATTCAGGGAAAGAATTGAAAAACTGATGCCAAGTCTATATACTCACCGTTGTTCACCGGGGTATGAAGGAGGATTTTTTGAGCGGGTAGATGAAGGCACCTGGATGGGGCATGTTATTGAGCATATAGCTCTTGAGCTGCAATCATTAGCAGGGATGGAAACCGGCTTTGGGCGTACACGTGAGACGAAAACCCCTGGCATATACAATGTCGTTTTCAGCTATATTGAAGAAACCGTTGGTGTATATGCTGCCGAAGCATCCGTTAACATTGCAGAGAAATTAATTGCCGGCGAAGATTATGATATTGAAAATGATATCATGACCATGAAAAAAATGCGGGAACGTGAACGTTTTGGTCCAAGTACAGCTTCAATTGTTGAGGAAGCGGTGGCTAGAAAGATCCCTTTTATTCGTCTTAACAAAAGTTCCCTTGTTCAATTGGGATATGGTGTAAATCAGGTAAGGTTCAGGGCTACAATGACCGATAAGACCAGCAGTATCGCTGTTGATCTGGCCGGAAATAAAGATGAAACTAAGCGTATATTACAGGAACAGGCTATTCCCGTTGCCAAGGGTTTAACCATTTCTACAGATGAAGATCTGGAAATTGCCCTTGATAAAATCGGATTTCCACTGGTGTTTAAACCTTTGAACGGAAATCATGGAAAAGGAGCAACTATCAATGTAAAAACCAGGGAAGAGGCTGTTGCAGCATTTGCTTACGCACAGAAATACTCACACAGGGTAATTGTTGAACGGTTTATTACCGGCCATGATTTCAGGGTTTTAGTGATAGACAATCGTATGGTGGCGGCTGCTCAGCGCGTCCCGGCTCATATTATAGGCGATGGTATAAATACAGTAAATAAGCTAATCGATATTGAAAACACCGATCCGCGACGTGGCTATGGACATGAAAATGTTCTGACTGAGATCGGTATTGACCGTGACACCCTCGACCTGCTGGATAAAAAAGGTTATACCCTGGATACGATCCCGAAAAAATCAGAGATTGTATATCTAAAATCTACGGCAAATCTGAGTACAGGCGGTACTTCCATTGATGTTACAGATATGGTACATCCGCAAAATGTATTTATGTGCGAACGAATAGCCCGGGTAATTGGCCTGGATATTTGCGGAATTGACATTATGGCCGATAATTTAACCGAGCTCCTCACTGAAAACGGAGGAGTTGTACTTGAGGTAAATGCTGCTCCGGGCTTCAGGATGCACCTAGCGCCGAGTGAAGGCCTCCCAAGAAATGTCGCTGCCCCGGTAATCGATATGCTCTATCCTCCGGGCAAGTCAGCTCGTATACCAATCATTGCTGTTACTGGTACGAATGGTAAGACCACAACTACCCGCCTTATAGCGCATATTGTAAAAAATAATGGGTATAGAGTTGGTTTTACTACCTCCGACGGGGTATATATTCAGAATTCCATGCTGCTAAAGGGCGATACCACAGGCCCGATTAGCGCTGAATTTGTACTGAAGGATCCTACTGTTGAATTTGCTGTGCTGGAAACCGCCAGGGGAGGAATTTTAAGATCGGGTCTTGGTTTTGGACATTGCGACATTGCCGTTATCACCAATATTCAGGAAGATCACCTGGGGATTTCAGACATTCATACACTCGATGACCTTGCACGCGTTAAAGCGGTTGTTTTAAACTCAGTAAAAAATGATGGCTGGGCTATTTTAAATGCAGACAACAAACATTGTGTCAAAATAGGGAAAGACGTTCGCTGCAATGTGGCATATTTCTCACTGGATGAAAAAAATCCGGTCATAAAAGATCATTGCCAAAAGGGCGGGGTGGCTGCAATTTACGAAAACGGCTTTATTACAATCAAAAAAGGCGACTGGAAAATAAGAATAGAGAAGGTGACACATGTTCCTATCACTTTTAACGGCACTGTAAGTTTCATGACACAGAATGTACTGGCAGCAAGTCTTGCAACATTTGTATGGGGTTTTAAAATTGAAGATATCCGGCTATCTCTTGAAACCTTTATTCCATCCGTAGCACAGACCCCTGGACGGATGAATATTTTTGAACTGAAGGATTGTAAAATTATGGTTGACTTTGCCCATAATCCTGATGGATTGAGAGGTATCAAGGATTTTTTATCTACACTGGATGTTAAACGAAGCACAGGAATCATTTCAGGTACCGGCGACAGGCGGGATGAGGATCTTAGGGAAATTGGCCGGATCTCAGCCCAAATGTTCGACGACGTGATCATCTGTCAGGAGAAGTATCTTAGAGGCCGAAGCAGAGAAGAAATGATTTCATTATTGTCAGAAGGTCTGAAAGAAGTGAAGCCTGAGATTGATATACAGATTATCAATAAAAGTAAAGAAGCCTTTGATTATGCAGTAAAGAATATACAATCAGGCTCTTTTATTACGATTATAGGCGATTCTGTAACCGATGCAGTCGGTTTGGTTCAGAACTTTCAGGACGAACAAATTGGTCTTTAAACCGCTCTGAAATGATCAGATTGAACTAGTATTTTGAGTTAATGGCAACAATACCTCCTCTGGCAGAAAGAATGCGACCAGCAACACTCGATGATTATGTCGGGCAAAAGCATCTGGTTGGAAAGGGCGCGATTTTGCGCCTCGCTATCGAAAGTGGTATGCTCCCTTCACTGATTCTTTGGGGGCCACCCGGTGTAGGGAAGACCACTCTGGCCTTAATTATTTCTAAGCAATTAAATCGTCCATTTTTTAGTCTCAGTGCAATAAATTCGGGAGTCAAAGATATTCGTGATGTAATTGAACAGGCATCCCGTTTAAAGGATGAAAATGAAAATCTGCCAATACTTTTCATTGACGAGATTCACCGTTTTTCAAAATCCCAGCAGGATTCATTACTCGGTGCAGTGGAACGGGGGCTTGTTACTTTAATTGGTGCGACAACTGAAAACCCGTCATTTGAGGTCATTTCAGCACTTTTATCCAGAAGTCAGGTTTATATTCTGCAAAACCTATCAGAAGAAGATCTGGTGGAACTATTGAATAAAGCAATCAAAGAAGACAGCTATCTGAAAGATAGAAAGATCAGTATCAAAAAACATGAAGCCCTGCTCCGCCTCTCTGGTGGCGATGCACGTAAGCTTCTGAATGTGCTGGAACTCGTAGTTAATGCTGTGAATCAGCAGGATGTGACTATCACCAATGAACTGGTTCTAAGACATGTTCAGCAAAATATGGCTATTTATGATAAAGCCGGAGAACAGCATTATGATATTATCTCCGCTTTCATAAAATCCATTCGCGGAAGCGACCCCAATGCAGCTGTCTATTGGCTGGCACGTATGATCGCCGGGGGTGAAGATCCTTCATTTATTGCGCGTCGTTTGCTCATACTGGCATCTGAAGATATCGGAAATGCGAATCCAAATGCGCTGCTGCTTGCCAATAATTGTTTTCAGGCCGTAAATGTTATCGGCTGGCCCGAGTCAAGGATCATTCTCTCACAAACCGTTACTTATCTGGCCTCTTCACCAAAAAGTAATGCCAGCTATGAGGCAATTAGTAAAGCCCAGGAATTGGTGGCAAGAACCGGCGACCAGTCGGTGCCGCTTCACTTAAGAAATGCGCCGACCAAACTCATGAAAAATATAGGTTATGGCAAAGAATACGAATATTCACATGCCTATAAGGACAATTTTTCCGCCCAGGAATATCTTCCCGAAAATCTCAGCGGGACCCTTTTGTATGACCCTGGCAAGAATGCTGTAGAAGAAAAGCTCAGAGAACGCCTGAGATCCCTTTGGAAGGAAAAGTATAAATATTAGGTTTGAATTATTTTATCTAATTTCAAATATGACTTTAACCTTTCTAATTCATCAGTCAAAAGCATTCTGGCGGTCAAAAAATACAGGAAAAAGCGTCGCCATGAGAGTAGTGATGGCAATACTCATTTTGTATCTCCTGCTGAATGTACTTGTTGTTGCCTTTTTTCTTGACCGGATCCTGAAGAAAACCAACCCTGGTCAGGATATCCTTTACTCATTCAATAGCTATATTCTGTACTATTTTTTAATGGATCTGCTCCTTCGTTTTCAAATGCAGGAATTACCAACCCTGAGTGTAAGACCATATTTGCATCTCAGAATTAAGAAGAATCAGCTAATAAATTATCTTTCGCTAACTTCTCTCTGGACTACCTTCAACCTGACCCCAATTTTATTGTCATTACCCTTGCTCATTAAAGTAGTTTTACCTGAACATGGGCTTGCTCAATTCTGGAGTTTACTGGTTTCCATAATCGGGCTCACGCTTTCGAATCACTTTTTTAGCCTCTGGATTAAAAGAAAGGTAAATCTGAATGCTATCTGGATGCTTATCTTCTTCGGCACATTGATCCTATTCGTTTCACTTGATTTTTACTTTAAACTATTTTCGATCTCAGCATTATCTGCCGGATTGTTCAATTTCACACTCAAAAATCCAATTTATTGTCTCATCTTTCTTTTGCTCGCGCTGGTAGTTTATATAATTAATTACCGCTATCTCAAGTTAAACCTTTATCTGGAGGAACTTCATACAGCAGATACTTCACATAAATCAAGTACCGAAATACCTTATCTGAACCGGTTTGGTAAAACGGGTGACCTGGTAGCCAATGAGTTAAAACTAATACTTAGAAATAAACGTCCCCGATCGGTTATCACAATGAGTCTGATGTTTATGTTTTACGGACTGATTTTTTATACTAACCCTTCCTTTTCAGGATATTCTGGTATAGTATTTTGTGGGATGTTTATGACCGGTATCTTCATAATCAATTATGGGCAGTTTATGTTCAGCTGGCAAAGCGCGCATTTCGATGGGATTTTGGTAAGCAAAGTCAGCGCTATGGATTTTTTCAGATCAAAATTCCTGTTGTTCACTTTCTTCTCATCCATATGTTTTTTATTAACAATTCCTTATGTATACTTCGGATGGAAAATTCTGATCGTGCATTTTATTATGTTCATATGGAATCTGGGAGTAAATACTTTACTGGTACTTTACTTTGCTAACCAAAACTATCGCAGAATTGACCTAAGCAAGGGAGCCACATTCAACTGGGAAGGAGTTGGGGCATCCCAATGGATACTTAGTATCCCACTTTTACTGGCTCCTTTTGTAATTTATTACCCGCTTAATCTATTGGGTTATCCGGAAGCAGGCCTGGCTCTTATTGCGTTAATAGGTCTGATATTTATGATCAGCAGGGAGTTCTGGCTAAACAAACTGGTAAAAAGATTTCAGGAAAAAAGATATTTAATTGCAGAGGGTTTTAGAAATAAATAATATGATCAGGATTAATAATTTAAAAAAGAAATATAATGGAGTAACGGTTGTCAATATTCCTGAACTAATTATTAAAAGAGGAGAAACAATCGGGCTGGTAGGAAATAATGGTGCAGGTAAAACCACCCTCTTCCGCATGATGCTGGATCTGATCAGGCCGGATTCAGGAGAAGTACTCTCAGATGAAAAAAATGTCGCCGAAAGTGAAGCCTGGAAAGATTACACAGCCTCTTACCTTGATGAAGGTTTCTTGATCGACTACCTTACACCCGAAGAATATTTTCATTTTATCGGCGGCCTGCACAATAAAAGTAAAGCGCAGGTGGACTCTGAACTCCCTGCTTTTTCAGAATTTTTTAACGGGGAGATTTTAAAAAAAGGCAAATATATCCGCGACCTTTCTAAAGGTAATCAGACTAAAGTTGGGGTTGCTGCCTGTATGATTCAGAACCCGCAAATACTGATGCTCGACGAACCTTTTGCAAATATCGACCCAAGTACTCAGATCCGTTTAAAGAATATGGTTAAAGATATCAGCAGGGAGAAGCATATTACAACAATAATTTCCAGCCACGACCTGAATCACGTTACGGAAGTGTGTGAACGCATTTTATTGATGGAAAAGGGGAAGATCATCAAAGATATTGCTACCAATTCAAATACGCTCCAGGAGCTTGAGCAGTATTTTTCGGTTTTATCCTAAGTCTTTTAAAAACGCTAATTAACCTATATGAATTTAGATCTGACCGGAAAAAGAGCACTGGTCTGTGGGAGCACCCAGGGAATTGGCAGATCCACTGCCACTGAACTTGCCTTCCTGGGTGCTGATATCACACTCATGGCCCGAAATGAAGATAAACTTAAGGAAGTGCTTCAAGGTTTATCAACAAATCATAATCAAAAGCATCATTATTTAGTTGCTGATTTCAATGACCAGGCTCAATTGAAACTCATCATCGATGATTATGTGCTTAATGATCAAATAGATATATTAATCAATAATACTGGTGGTCCGGCCGGCGGGCAGGCAATTGATGCCCGGACTGATGAATTTATCAATGCTTTTAATATGCATCTGATCTGTAATCAGATCCTGGTACAGGCTGTTTCTCCAGGAATGAAGAAGAAGAATTTCGGACGCATCATCAATATTATTTCAACATCAGTTAAAACGCCTTTAAAAGGCTTGGGAGTATCCAATACCATTCGGGGAGCAGTAGCAAGCTGGGCGAAAACACTGGCTTTAGAGCTCGGTCCATTTGGTATTACAGTAAATAATGTATTACCCGGTTTTACGATGACTGGCAGACTGGAGTCCCTCATCTCAACAATTGCCGAACGCGAAAACAAAAGTAAAGAAGCGGTAATGAAGGATATGATCAGTACCATACCCGCCGGCCGGATAGCCGATTCGCATGAAGTGGCAGCAGCCATTGCATTTTTAGCCAGCCCGGCGGCATCCTATATCAATGGCATCAATTTACCTGTAGATGGAGGCAAAACACCTTCATTGTAAACCATAAATTATAAGCAATATGAGATTTTTAATCCTAACCATGCTCTTTCCACTTTCAAGCTGGAATTTAAGCACTTCAAATTTTAAAAAGCCTCAAGATGAGAAGTCAGGTATCATTGCCGAAAATGCAAAACCTGTGCTGATCTCAGATCAGTTCAAATTTACTGAGGGACCCGCAGTAAATAAAAACGGGGATGTTTTCTTCACCGATATCGTTGAGGGAAAGATCTGGAAATACAGTACGGAAGGCGAGTTAAGCCTTTTTATGGATAAAACAGGGCATTCCGATGGTATGTATTTCGATAAAAAGGGGAATCTGATCACAGCAGCTGATGAAAAAAATGAAATCTGGCAGATCAGTCCCGATAAAAAAGTAAAAGTATTACTTGATAATTTTGAAGGAAAAAAGTTTAATGGCCCGAATGATCTCTGGATTGATGCCAAAGGTGGAATATTTTTTACTGACCCTTATTACCAACGCCCTTATTGGGAAAGAAAAAAACCTGATCTGAGTAATCAAAGTGTTTACTACTTTCCTAAAGGATCGAAAGTAGCATTTGTTGTTGACAGCAATTTTGTAAGACCTAATGGAATAATAGGATCAGCAGATGGGAAAAATCTGTTTGTTGCTGATATTGGTGATAAAAAAACCTATAAATATGATATCGGTAAAAAAGGGAAATTATATAACCGGCGCCTGTTTACCGATATGGGATCAGACGGAATGACTCTTGACAATCGGGGAAATCTTTATCTTACCGGCAGGGGTGGTGTAACTGTTTTCAACCCTGAAGGTAAAAAGATTGAGCATATTGCAATTCCTGCATCAACCGCAAATGTTTGTTTTGGAGGTAAAAACAGAGATATTTTGTTCATTACTGCCAGTAAAGCGGTTTATACCTTGAAAATGAACGTCAGAGGAATTTAAGGTCACAAAAAAAGACCTGCGAAAATCTATTCACAGGTCTTTTTTTATAAATTGAAATTACTCTGCTGAAGCAGCAACAACTTCACCTTTAATGTAAATCACTTTTATTGGAGTCTTGGCATTCGACCTGATGGTCAAGCCTTTACTGAACGGAGCAAGTGCTGCTGCATTATAAGTAACAGTGATTGTTCCTGATTGACCTTTCAACACCGGAGTATTGGTATATTTAGGTACAGTACAGCCACAAACACTTTCAATATTACTTATAATTAAAGGCTCATCACCTGTATTTGTAAATTTGAATTCAACACTTACCGGCTTACCCTGTGGGATTTTGCCAAAATCATGCGTTTCTTTCTCGAATTTAAATTCAGCTTTTTCGACAACATTAAATGCTGTTACGGCTGTAAATAAAAATACAACGCTGCAAAGAATGATTAATTTTTTCATAATGGTTAAACAGTTTTTTTATAATTGTTTGTCAATCAAACAGACCCTGATTATTTTGAAATCTTAAGCCCGCTAATCAAAAATAATAAATTACCCGGTTTGAATTTGAAATATTGGCAATTGTTATTCAAATGTTACCTGAAATATGACCCTGGGCTCATAAACAGCAACATCTGACAATTGTGAGCATTAAAAACGCAAACCTGCTTTAACAATAACAATTTCCGTTCCACAAAAATAATATCAAGCCATTAAAGAATATCTTCTTAATGCATTAATACCTCTTGTCCGGTTTTTTATCTTCAGAAACCCTTACACCTATGGTACGACCGTATAATTCGGTTCCATCAAGGGCATCAATAGCCTGCTGACCTGCTTCATCGTCTGCCATCTCTACAAAACCAAAGCCTTTGCTTCGTCCGCTTTGTTTGTCAATGATCAGTTTTACGGAAGTAAGTTCACCGTATTTTTCAAAAATTTCTCTTAGCTCTCTTTCATCTACTTTAAAAGGAAGTCCTCCAACGAAAATATTCATATGCTTATATTGATTAGTTTATAATTATTGGTTAATTATCCTTTGATAATAAGGATGTTTATTTACACGTGTAACTTCAGGTTCACCGATCGCTGTAAGCATCCTGCGGGCACCAACCATCGTTCTTGATTGAAAATCATCGTAATTTTTAGCGCCCTTGATCATGCTATTAATCCGCACCAATCCGGCAGCCTGAATAAATTCTCCATTACCAATATAGATAGCCGTATGCGTTACACGTTTTGTTTTTTTATTGGCAGCGAAAAATAACAGATCACCGGCCTTCAGTACTTTTAAGGATTTCGCAATATTCACAGAGTCACCCTCGTGGATATCTAATTTCTCGCCAACCAATGCCTGTTGTGAGGCATCCCTTGGAAGTACTATGCCATTCAGAAAATAACTTGTTTTTGTGAAACCACTGCAATCCATGCCTTTTACTGAGGTACCACCCCATAAATAAGGAATGCCTAAAAAATTCCTGGCGGTTCTCAGTATCTGGTCAGCACCGGGATCAGGAAGATCCTTCCACTGATCAAATGACCGGGCTTTTTTTACAGAAATATAAGCGATCCTTTTATCCGGAAATGAAATTTTATAAAACCCGTTCGACTCGGAAATTAACTGCATGATATTGCCAGCCACAAGATCAGAAACCGGCAGAGATTCCTCTGAAGCCTCTGAATAGGCCTGCCCATACAAATCAGTATAGATAACTTTTTCTGCCATTTGCCAGTTTTCAAATTCTGCTTTAGTCATCAGGCTTACTCCGGCAGACTCCGTCCAGGAAAGATAATTGTCGGGTGTGCGCACAAAATAGTGCCCCCTTTCCTTTTTTAATACTTTTAGTGGAGTTCCCAAACCCGCCTGAGTGGCCATTTCAGCAGCATGATCAGGGCCATATCTTGTATTGATAACTGATAAAGTTGCAATGCCGTAAACCTTTTCCCCAAGATCCCCGGAAGGAAGAACCTCCTCCTTGATCAGAACAGGCAGATTTTCGGAACTTATTAAAACCTTTAGTTCAGTTGCAGCTTCCTGTCTGCTAACCTCGAGTGTGTACGTTAATGGTGCCGAAGTTTGCTGCTTTAGTTGATAAAATTCTACTCTCCTATCGGGAGCGTATTTCTTTTGCACGATGCCTGACAATTCATTTACCCGCTTAATTACAGACGAATCAGGTTGAGCCGACTCTGCATAGGTAGTAACAAATAAAACAAGACCAAGAAAAGAAAAAAACTTCTTCATATAATTTAACGAACGGAAAATGCGGAGGGGAAATGAAATCTCCTGCACTCCTTTTTAATTGGTTAACGCATAAATTTAAGCAAAGAATATGAAAGATGTATAAAAAATCGGGAGAGGCTGTTTTTTATACCCTGGACGTTCTGCAATACCTCTTAACATCAATTTCATATTATCACGAAACCCTCAGGATTGAATAAGTCTGTCCAGTAGATTAGGGAATTTATATGAAAAACCCAATTCCTTTTCTACCCTTTCACTCTCTACAATTTTCCAGTTTAGCTTCTCATGAATAAAATCCGGTTCTGTCAACTTGTCAAGTCTGGCTGCAAGAGTATAAAATTCTTCTTTTGTGGGATGCGATGGAGTAGATCCGATGTAGATCCCTTTAGCGGTATCTGAATCTATCAGGCTATTAATCAGGGAAATGACCTCTTCCTGATGAATCATATTAACAGGTGCAAATCCATTGGGGATATTGGTCTTCCCAGAGAAAAATCTTCCGGGAGACCTCCCCGGGCCAAATAATCCGGCCAGCCTTAATACTATTACTTGTATTGAAAGTGCCAGCAGACTCTTTTCAATTTCTGCAATTACTTTTCCTGATGTAGTTTGAGGCGAGATTTCAGAACTTTCTGTCAATACACTATTACTATCGGAGTAAACCGATGTCGAACTGATAAAGATTAGTTTGGAGATGCTGCTTCCGGGTATTTGTGCGGTCAGAATCTCTCCCATTTTTTTATAATTATCAGGTCCCTCAACATTCCTTCTTCCCGGAGGGACAGAAACGATCAGAATATCCCCATCTAAAAGTTCCGTCAGATCAGGCTCGGAATGGGATTGATCAAATTGTACTAAAATTGGGTCAATCCCTGATGCTTTTAACACTGGTAATTTTTCCGGACTTGTTGTGCTCCCTTTTACAATAAATCCTCGTGAAATTAAGTCCAGAGCTAAAGGATAGCCCAGCCAGCCACATCCCAATAAATTTATTACTTTCTTTTTTTTCATTTATATTTAATGTAAAAGTACAGCTTAAAAACTAAATCCATTTTTGGCACTTGGTTTGAATATATCTTGAAAGAAACTAAAAAAAGTAATCATGAAAAATACAAAGATTAAAATAGCAACACTTGGATTAGCAATTGCCGCTTCTGCAATGTTATTTCAAAGTTGTGCTACCGCTACCAAAACACAAAAAGGCGCCGTAATTGGTGCAGCGGCTGGTGGTACACTTGGTGCAATTATTGGTAAAAAAGCAGGTAATACTGCAGTTGGTGCAATCCTGGGTGGCGCAATTGGTGGTACTGCAGGTGCAATAATTGGCCGTAAGATGGACCGTCAGGCAGAAGAGATCAAAAACACGGTTCCTAATGCAGAGGTTATTCGTGAGGGTGAAGGTATCATCGTGAAATTTGATTCAGGTATTTTGTTTGATGTCAATCAGTATGCACTTAAATCAGCGGCTCGTACTAACATCGAAAACCTTGCAACATCGTTGAAAAACAATCCTGAAACAACAATTCTGGTTGTTGGACATACTGATTCAAGTGGTTCTGATGAATATAACAGACGTTTGTCAGAACGTCGTGCTGAATCGGTTAAAGCATATGCTTTAAGTCAGGGTATCAGTTCTAACCGTTTAACAACTGAAGGCAGAGGCGAAAGTGAGCCAATTGCTGATAACACATCTGAAGCCGGAAAAGCTCAAAACCGTCGTGTTGAAATTGTAATCGTTGCAAACGAGACAATGAAGCAGGAAGCTAAGACAAGCGCTCAATAATTATAATAAAAAAATAAAAAACCCTCATCAGTCGCGACTGATGAGGGTTTTTTATTTCCAGCCATTTGCTTTTTTTGTCTCCGTAATGTGGGCAAGATGGTGCTTTCCATGCCATACATACATACTCAAAACAGAGCTTAATACATAATTCTTTTCCTGGGCAGGATGATAATATTTCCTGAGAAAGTCCTCAGGTTTCAGGGTTCTCAAAAACGCTACCCATCTTCTGTGCAAACTATCGAGCAAATCAAGAGAATCATTCACGGGTCCATATTTAGCTTCTTTACATTCGGCCCATAGCCCCTCCTCATAAGGTTTTATAACTGGAGCATCTTCAGTTACTGCAAGCTTGAACCTCATGTAGGCATTTAGATGACTATCCGGTAGATGGTGAACCACTTGCCTTAATGTCCAGCCTCCTTCCCTGTAAGGAGTGTCTAATTGTTCATCGGTCAAACCTGCCACCGCATCCCTGAGCTTTCCTGGCAATGCCTCTATCTCATCAATCAATATTGGATAGTCCTGCTCCTGAACGGGCTCAATTTTAAATTTCCCTATTGGAAACCTTAGCTTTTCTAAATCAGTGCTCATAATAATTGTTTGATATTTAAACAATAAAATCCTGTAAAAATAAAATTTATGATTAATAATCAAATTAGTCCGCCTTTGCGGCGGAAGGGCACTTACTTTTCCCTGCAGCTGGAAAAGTAAGCAAAAGAGCCGCGGCTTCCCGGTATTTGTTGTAAATCCACACTTTTTCCCTATCGGTGCAATCCAAGCCGTGTATTTGGCAGTCTAAGTGATGAATGAATCTGCAACACTTCTCCGGATTGCTTAAGGGCAGTGATCTATGATTGTCAATGCAGGGGAAAAGTGCGCCTTTCCTGCCAAATCCCGGAATGCCGATCCCTGCAATCGGCAGTACCTATAATTTATGAACGGTTATAAGCCAACGCAATATGCCAAATACCGTTCATATCAAATTGGATGAACCTAAGTACGGTTCAATCCCCAGTGCCAGCAAATTCATAAAACAGTTTCCCTTCCATTCAAAATGCAATACCGAGCATAGGGATTGCGGATCATATCTGGAATACATTCCTATTGCACAACCCGCAAGACCAGCGAGAATTGTTTTATGAATGTGAAGGGGCCTTGTGACCAGAGGCACCTAGGGATTGAAGAAGGCTTTTGTTCCTTTTGGCCTTCAAACCTGAGCCGCCCTTCAGCGGCGAAAGCATGAACACCTTTAAAAACATTAAAAACTGGTGAATAACGAATTCGCCCCCCGGCAATG
>JAKFCP010000001.1:0-84082 GCA_036676565.1 Pedobacter sp. | reverse complement strand
GTAAAGGATGGGGTTTTGACAGAAGTAATATCGCAGGTCTTTTCAGAAATTAGACGAGGAGCTGAAAAGATCTGTAAACTTCTGTTTCTTGCAGATAATCAGGGTAAAGAGAAGCGGACTTACTTCATTTTTTATGGCAATCCGGATGCAGAATTACCCAATTACCAATCTGATCTGAAGGTTAAAGGTGAAGGTTATGGGCTTGATATTGAGAACGAATATTTTACCGCCTATCTTTCAAAGCAAACCGGTCAGCTGGCCAGAATGGTACTTAAGCGTGAACATGGACTTGAGATCTATTCTGGAGGGCAGGGGCACGGCGAGCCGGCTGGTATCGATTGGGCACATGATTATATCACAGAGGGTTTCTTTTCAAAACTTAGAATATCCTTGTGGGATGAATGTCCGGATTTTGAAGTAGTCAGAGGCCCAATTTGCACGATCATTCGCCGCTGGGGTTTCCCTTATTCAGCAATACATCCGGTATTTGCGCCAGCCAGAATGAACATGGATATTGAATACCGTTTTTATGCAGGTCTGCCGTATTTTTTTAAATTCGGTCGCATGACGACGGTTAAAGATTTCATATCAGCGGCTCTTCGGGATGATGAATGGGTAATTACCGGACAATCATTTACTGATCAGATGTGGATGAATTCTGAAGGCAAATTGAATTTTGGTGCAGTTCCTGCTGAATCAGCTCAAAAATTATGGGGCATAGGCTTTTTTAACAGAGATACCAAAGACTCCTTTATGGGATTGTTTCTTGATCATCATGCAGATGGCAGGGAGGCAGAACTGATACACGATGGCGGACCGAATATGTATTACCAATGGCATGGTACTACCTGGTCGCGGTATCCATTAGAACGGGATAAGGTCGTAAAGGAGGGAACAGTCCTGCACCAGAAAAATGCCTATGTTACTATCCCATTTACTAGAGAGGATGGTCCTGCAAAGATTGAAGCACTTAGAAAGGAGCTTATGAATCCTTTATCATGCGCTTCTTCTGAATTGAATAATACTGTTCAGGCGAAAGTGAGTCCGGGGCGTTTAGCCCGTTCAGGAGAGGCGCAGGACAGTCCGATTCCAAAAGATCTGATATGGAAGGCATTACGCGATGTGAAAGATCCACAATTCTACAAGTCTGATATCAGTATTGTAGACCTTGGTTTAGTGTATGATGTTACAGTTAAGGGAAGTGTAGTAAAGGTCCTGATAGCGATGCCTCATCGTGGCCGCCCACTGGGTACTTATTTTGCCTACGGATCTAATGTTGTACATCCAAGCACTTCAAAAAATATTCTTACGGCGGTATATGAGGTTCCGGGTGTTAAGAAAGTGATTATGGAACAGACCTGGTATCCTGGCTGGTCATCCAACATGTTAACAGATGATGGACGGAAAAAATTGGGAATTTAGAATAGATTTTATAATTGGATTCTCTAAAAGAGATACTTTTTACTGATGAATATTTGATATAAATAGAATGAACATGAAGAAATTTAATCCAAGCAGGTCAGCATTTAAAATGCATGATGATTCCTCTGAAAAAGGAAAGGTAACAGAAATTACAAATTCTGGTTCAGAACCACAGTTCTCAGACGGGATGAAACGCCGTAAGTTTCTGGGCATGGGTCTTTTAGGTTTTGCAGGACTAACCTTACCTCTAAGCTCCAAAGCAGAAGCTCAGAATTCTATTGAGAATTTTGTAAAGGAGAGTATTGCACCTTTTGCTGAAAAAACAACCAGCCAGACCGATAGTATTCAGGAAAAAATTCAATTGCTTCAGGAGGCCTTGCTAAAGAAGGATTACAGAACAGCCAGAGCAATTACCAATTCAATCAGAATATCTGAAATACAGGCTCAGGCAGAAGAAGAGAATTTCGGAACTCCTCATGTTGCTGCAAGTCAGTTTGGAACAGTTGAGTCACTTCCGGCAGTCTGGAAGAACTGGGCAAAGGGCTGGAAATATTATAAGGTTGTCAGCCTGGAAGAAAAAATAGGAACTCCGCGTAAAGCGGAGCCCGTAGAGGTTTTATTGAGTTTTCAGGCGGCTCAGACTGCCTCTCTTGCACGTGAAATTAGGGTAGCAGAAATTAATAACGGTGTTTTAACTGAAGTAATTTCTCAGGTATTCTCTGAAGTACGCAGAGGGGCAGAAAAGATCTGTAAATTATTATTCCTTGCTGATAATCAGGGTAAGGAGAAGAGACATTATATTGTTTTTTATGGTAATCCGGATGCAGAATTACCTAATTATCAGTCTGATCTGAAGGTCACCGGTGAAGGTTATGGATTGGATATTGAAAATGAATTCTTCACAGCGATTCTATCCAGACAAACCGGACAGCTTGCCCGGATGATCCTGAAACGTGAGCATGGTCTTGAGATTTATTCTGGTGGTCAGGGTCATGGCGAACCTGCCGGTATAGATTGGGCACATGATTATGTTTCAGAAGAGGGATTTCAAAAAATGCGAATTTCATTATGGGATGAGTGCCCTGATTTTGAGGTAATCAAAGGTCCGATCTGTACCATCATCCGTCGCTGGGGATTCCCTTATTCACCGGTTCACCCCTTATTTTCACCAGCCCGGATGATTATGGACATTGAATATCGTTTTTATGCCGGTTTGCCTTATTTCCATAAGTTCGGTCATATGACTGCTGTGAAGGAATTCTCTCCTGCAGCCTTAAGAGATGATGAATGGGTAATAACAGGACAGTCATTTACTGACATGTTATGGATGGGGCCTGATGAAAAACTGAAAACAGGAAATGTTCCTGCAGATTTAAGCGATAAATTATGGGGAATCGGTTTCTTCAATAAAGATACCAAAGACTCATTCTTCGGATTCTTCCTTGAGCATCATGCTGAGGGCTTAGGAGCCGAATTAGCTCATAATGGATCACCTAATTTACATTATCAATGGCATGGACAGATCTGGAGCCGATATCCGGTTCCAAAAACAATTAAGACCATTCCAAAAGGAGCTGTGCTTCATCAGAAGAATGCCTATGTAACAATACCATTTACCTTGAAAGACGATACAGCAAAGATTGAAAATCTGAGACAGGAACTTCTGAATCCATTAAGCAGATCAGGTGCTGTGCTTCCTGCCGGAATAGTTGCAAAGGAAAGTCCGCGTCGTCTTGCCCGGGCTTCCGAAGCCCAGGACAGTCCGATCAATAAAGCATTGCTATGGGAAGCTTTGGGATTGGTGAAAGATCCGCAATTATATAAAGCTGATATTAGTATTGTTGATCTGGGATTGGTTTATGATATAGCGGTTCGTGGTAGTGTGGTAAAAGTGACGCTGGCTATGCCACACAGGGGTCGTCCGCTCGGTGCTTATTTCACACATAGTTCTAATGTGGTGCATTCTTCAGTTTCAAAAACAATGATGGAAGCACTTTATGCGGTTCCAGGTGTCAAAAAAGTAATCATGGAACAAACATGGTATCCTTTATGGAGTGTTAACCTGCTTACAGATACAGGAAGAAAGAAACTGAATCTTTAAATTTTTTGAATACACCTTTATGTTTAGCCGGCTCTTCACTGAGCCGGCTATCCTAAAATCAATCTTGTCATTTTTTCTTAGCCTATTAAAATCCTATTCCATGTCTGGTCTGAAAATAAAAAATTACCGCTGGATCATCTTAACCTTATTGGTTTCGGCCACTACTATCAATTACCTTGACCGGCAGATCCTCGGTTTATTAAAACCAACCCTCGAAATAGAATTCACCTGGTCTGAGACAGATTTCGCCTTTCTTGTGATGGCATTTACAGGGGCTTATGCTGTCGGTTTGATTTCATGGGGATGGTTCATCGACCGGATCGGTACCAAGCCCGGATATGTCATTTCAGTTGCAGCCTGGAGCATTATGGGTATGCTGCATGCAGCAGCAAGAAGTGTTACCGGCTTTGGGCTCGCAAGAATTGGTTTAGGTCTGACTGAATCGGGAAACGTACCTGCCGGGATGAAAACGATTGCAGAATGGTTTCCAAAAAAAGAAAGGGCTTTGGCAACCGGTCTTTTCAATGCGGGTACCAGTTTTGGTATAATCATAGCGCTGCTTATTGTTCCCTGGATTTTGAGGAATTATGGCTGGCATGAGGTATTCATCATTACCGGATCTGTTGGTTTTATATGGCTGTTGGTTTGGATTTACGTTTATGATGTGCCATCGAATCACAAACGTTTAACTGTTGATGAGTATAATTATATCCATGATGGACAAAAACTTGATGCTGAAGCCGAGGAAGAAGTTGTGAAAATAAAGTGGTTCAAACTTTTTACTTATCCTCAGACCTGGGCATTTATCACCGGCAAAATATTGCTTGATCCGATATACTGGTTTTTTATGTTTTGGCTGCCTTCTTATTTTGCTTCAACATTCAAGTTGAATATGTCAAATTTGAGCCCTGAACTAATGATTATCTATACTATGACCGTTTTGGGAAGTGTTGGAGGAGGTTATTTTTCATCCTGGCTTATTAAGAGAGGCTGGCCGACATTAAAAGCAAGAAAAACTGCACTTTTTATTTTTGCAATTATGGAATTAACCGTACTTTCCGCTCAGTATGCAACCAATGCATGGATGGTGGTTGGAATCCTCAGTTTTACTCTGGCGATCCATCAGGCATGGAGTACAAATATATTCACATTGGTTGTTGATCTTTTCCCTAAACAGGCTGTAAGCTCTGTAACAGGTATAGGAGCAATGTCCGGAGCAGTAGGAGGTATGCTGTTCCCCTTATTCGTTGGCTATATCCTGGATAGTTATAAAGCGGCAGGGAATTTAATCGGAGGCTATAATCTGTTATTCATTATTTGCGGATTAACCTATCTGTTTGCCTGGACGATCATTCATTTATTGACCAGGAAATCAGATACAGTAAGTTTACAGGAATTGGTTGAATAATATTTAATTAGAAATTGAAATCCCGTATATGCGGGGTCATTAAAAACAAATTATTAAGTAATGAAAATTGAATTTAAAGATCAGGTGGGAATTATTACCGGAGCAGCCTCCGGTTTAGGTCAGGCTATTGCCCTGAATTTATCAAAAAAAGGTGTAAAACTTGCCTTATTCGATAGGGATACGAATGGTTTACAAAAAACAAGGAACCTGTTGGCAGGGGAGTCAGAGATCTATGTTTTAGATATTACAAATGAATCGGAAGTTGCAGATTCAATTAACAGGGTAAATGAGCATTTTGGCCGGATTGATATTCTGGTCAATTGTGCAGGTATCGTTGGAAAAACAAATATTCTTAGTCATGAGGTTGAGGCTGACAATATGCAATTGGTTCTAAATGTGAATCTTATGGGTTCATTTTATACCTCTAAATATGCAATCCCGAAAATGCTTAAGAATAACTATGGAAGAGTGCTGCACATAGCCTCTATTTCGGGTAAGGAAGGTAATGCCGGTATGCTTGCTTATTCTACATCCAAAGCGGCTGTAATTGGTATGACTAAAGTTCAGGGTAAAGAATATGCTGAGACAGGTGTCACCATCAATGCACTTGCACCTGCAGTAATTCGTACCGCAATGGTTGAAGCCCTGCCTGATGAGCAGGTGAAATATATGACTGATAAAATTCCAATGAAACGATGCGGGACTTTGGAAGAGGCAGCATCGACTGCTGCTTTCATTGTATCACCTGAAGCAAGTTTTTCTACAGCATTTACATTTGATCTTTCAGGTGGAAGAGCGACTTATTAAAATTAAATACAATGAGTAAAAGACAAATTTTTCATCCGGAACAAAAAAACAAGGATTTTGTAATTGGAGCATATTCAGATGCTGTTGAAGTTGATGGCACTGTTTATATCAGTGGTCAGGGTCCTGTTGATTTCGCGACTGGTAATTTTGTAAGAGGAACCATTGAGGAAGAAACACTTCAGACACTTCATAATATAAAATGCCTGATCGAATCGGCTGGTGGTACATTAGATGACGTAGTGAAATGTTCTGTACACCTTGCTGATATTAAGGATTGGGACAGATACAATAAGGTTTATTCTGAGTTTTTTACCGGGGTTCGTCCGGCACGTATTACCGTTCAGTCTGGCTTAGGTTTCGGAATCAAAGTAGAGATTGATGCAATTGCTAAAATTTCGAAGAAGTAAATATAAAACATGCCATGGGATCATTGGTTTGAACTGATATCCTGTCGTATATTTTTCTAAATAGTAAATTATGTTTTGGGATCAACTTACATCCGTACAGCTTGCTGCACTGGATAAACAAACTCCGGTTCTCTTGAACATTGCTGCAATAGAGCAGCATGGAGCTCATTTGCCGGTAGCTACCGACAGAATGATAGGTGAATATTTTTCAGGTCTGCTCAATAAAGAGATCGCAGACAAAGTTCTGATTCTGCCGGTTGTCGCCGTCGGATGCTCAGATCATCACATGGGCTTTTGCGGGACTCTCACCTTAAGTCATGCTACATTTTCAGCAGCAGTAAAAGAGATCATTCAATCTGTTTTGAATCATGGTTTTTATAATATAATTCTGCTGAATAGTCATGGTGGTAATCAGGGCATTATGCAGGTCATTATTGAACAGCTTGGATTTGCTAATCCCGATGCTCATATTCTTGGTGCTTCCTGGTGGAATGTAGCAAAAGAAGAACTATTGAAAATTACAGAAACAGGTCCTGGTGGCACTGGCCATGCCTGCGAATTTGAGACTTCTTTGATGAAGGTTATTGCCCCCCATTTAGTTCAGGAATCGCTGATCAAGCCTGGGGCAAATGTACCGGCATTTCCTTCGGTGGAAGGAGATTTGTTATCCGGCCCTAAAATTTCCTTTTATCGCACAATGAAAGAGTTGACACCCAATGGTGTTTATGGTGATCCAACTAAATCCTCTGCTGAAAAAGGGGTTCGTATTGGCGAATGTGTTACAGCCGCATTAAAACAACTGGTATCGGATATCTATAAACTGAAGGGGAGAAAGTACAGTAAATCCTGATTTAATATTGAATTTTATAATATAGGCCATTTGCGAGAAGCAAAGGGCCTATATTATTTGCCAGACAATTACTCTTCAGATTTATTTTTAAGTGACATCAGCAGGGTATAGGCTCCCTTTGTTACTATTTCTTTGTCGGCAAAGGCAGCACTATTAATCACCTCTGCATAGTTATTCTCTTTTACACCGGTTTCAATGGCCTTCATCTCAAATTCCATTCCTCCCTTTTTAATAAACACGTAATCCAGACCTTCGAAGCTAACAATTGCTTCTTCAGGAATGGCAAGGGTTTCATGGCTTCTTATTTCAATCTCAGCATTCATATACATTCCGGGTACTAATGATTTGTCAAAATTTTCAAAATGACAATGTACCTCAGCGGTTCGTTCTTCACTGAGATCTCCTGTAATCAGGCTGATTTCACATGGATACTTTTTATCAGGCTGATTATTGGTATAAGCCATTAATTTTTGTCCTTTAGAAAGTTTAGCAAGGTCCTTTTCAAATATCTTCAGATTTAAATGTATGTCTGATGGGTCGATAATTTCAAAAAGTATATCCGATGGATTTACAAATCGTCCAATATTGACATTCACTTTCGAAACAACACCACTAATAGGTGAATACAGAGGAACAGTTCTTGAAATATTATTCTCAGTAATATTATTTGGATTAATATTAATCAGGCGCAGTTTTTGGGCCAGCGAGTTCAGGCTTATACTTAAAGTACTATAGTCCATCTGAGCCTGCTGAAAGATCTTATCGCTGCTTGCTTTGCTTTGATTTAATTCCCTCTGACGCTCGAGCTCTGCTTTACTAAAGACCAGCTTCGATTTGACAGTAAGGTATTCCTGCTGTAGCTGGATGTATTGCTGATCTTCCATAATCGCGATAGTTTCACCTTTTCTGACCTGCATCCCGGGTAAAAGTCTTGTCGACTTTAAATATCCTCCCAATGGCATTGAAATAGATATCATGTTCTGGGGTGGAACATCTATTGTACCACTTGCCCTCAGTACAGAAGCAATACTTTTATTCTCCAGTTTACCGAGTACAATTCCTGCAGATTTGAATTGAGCCTGAGTAAGACTGACTGTATTTTGATTTACATTTGCATCTGCCTTAAGTTCTTCCGTAGGACTCTTGGTTCCACAGGCTGTTATTAGTAGAAAAGCAGAAATTATTAGTAGATTCTTCATTAGTTCTTATTGTTTTGAGCCTAAATAATTTAAATTAATAATGCTTTCATTCAAAGCTTTTAAGATATCCAGATAATTATTACGGATAACTATAGCCTGATTATTCAGCATTACCCAATCCAGATAGTTGATTTCACCATTTATAAATTGTTTATCAGCTGTCTGACTGATTGTTTTTGCCTCTGGCAGGGAATTCGTTTCAAAATAATTGGCAGCCTCCAAAAAACTTTCATATTGTGATTTAGCACTTTGATATTGATTTTCAATCATTTGAAGCTGATTCTGATATTCATTATCAGCTATCATTTCACGAACTCTTGAAGCATTTACTCTCGCTTTCTGAGCACCTGCAAATATGGGTATCCCAATTCCGACATGACCTGAATTAAAGCGTTTGGATTGGGAATACAGTGTATTGTCTGCACCTGTACCCTGAATACTTGTATTGAAATAGCCAAGACTTAAATCAGGAAGCATTTTGGATCGCTCCAGCCGGGTATTTGCCGCTGTGATTATCTTCTGCTGATCTGTGATTTTCAAGAGGGGATGTTCTTCTAATGCCTCAAAAGATATCATGACCGGCAAATCCATTCTTAATGAATTTTCAAGCGGTTCATATCTGTTTGCAGAGTTGAGAACCAAAGCCATTTGAAGTTTTGCCAGTTGAATCTCTTCCTGTAAAGATTTTAGTTGCAGAAAAATACCGCCCCGCTGGCTTTGTGCCGTTGCTTTCTCTAATACATTACTCTCACCTGTTTTAAACCTTAAATTGGCTTTCTTCACAAATTCTGAATAGATGCTGTCTGCCTGCAATAAAAGTTTTTCCTTTTCCTTAAGAATAATAATACTGTGATAGATCTGAGAAACTGCCTTTTTGATTTCAGCTTCTTTTAATGAAACACTTAAAACTGAGGCTTTCCATTCTTCATTCAGAACCTTTTTTTGATTGGAATAGACAGTTGGAAAACTGAATGACTGACTTAAGCCGAAACGGTTATCATTATAAATACTGTTGATCTGCCCAAATTCTGTACTCAAATTCGCCTGTGGTACATTAGCTGATGAACTGATAAGCTTTTGCTGATATTCAGCTTTGAGCTTTTCGTTTTTAACTGATAAGTTATTCTTCAATGCGGTGTCAATAGCCGCCTGAAGACTTATCCGCTCCTGTCCATTTGCTTCCAGGATACCTGAAAATGATATTAGCAACAATAAGGCGGCCGGTGCCTTTGAAACTTTGACTTTTCCTGTTTTCTCAAAAATGATATAGAGTATTGGCAGAACGAATAAAGTCAGGAGGGTAGCAATCATTAAACCCCCAATTACTACTGTAGCCAAAGGTTTCTGTACTTCAGCCCCGGCTCCGCTGCTCAGTGCCATTGGTAAGAATCCCAGTGATGCTACAAATGCAGTCATCATTACCGGACGCAAGCGAATTTTTGTTCCCATAAGTACGATTCTATTTAGATTTTTAAGTCCTGATGCTTTAAGCCTGTTGAATTCGGCGATAAGGACAATTCCGTTTAAAACTGCAACCCCAAATAATGCGATGAAGCCAATTCCGGCACTGATACTAAACGGCATCCCACGGAGTGCCAAAAAGAAAATTCCACCAATAGCCGACAGGGGTATGGCCGTGTAGATAATTAAGCCCTGCTTCACTGAATTAAAAGCAAAAAACAGAAGTAAAAAAATGAGAAGCAAAGATACCGGAACGGCAATCATCAGTCTTTGCTTTGCTGCATTTAGGTTCTCAAATGCACCACCATAAGTAATATAGTATCCTGCCGGAAGTTTTATCTGTTCATCAACTTTTAACTGCAGTTCATTGACAATACTCTGTACATCACGTCCTCTTGCATTGAAACCCACAACAATTCTGCGCTTTGCATCTTCCCGCTGTATCTGATTAGGGCCATCCTTGATTTCTACATTAGCAAGTTGGTAGAGTGGGATATTGTTTCCATTTGGGCTGGGAATCAATAAATTCTTTACATCATC
The DNA here is from genome assembly GCA_036676565.1 of Pedobacter sp. GTDB lineage: Bacteria > Bacteroidota > Bacteroidia > Sphingobacteriales > Sphingobacteriaceae > Daejeonella. Next base: position 73,887 of record JAKFCP010000001.1, on the reverse strand, counting down.
CAGATCCTTCCTCTTTTCAGTATTCAGCCTCACAACAAGATTGAATCTTTTCTCACCTTCAAAAACAAGTCCGGTGCTTTGTCCTGCAAATGCAGTATTGACTACCTTATTGATATCAGAAATTTTTAATCCATACTGTGCGATGGATGCTCTGTTATATTCAATTACGATTTGGGGCATACCTGTAACTGGTTCAATAAATAAATCCTGACTTCCTTCAACATTATTGGCAACTTTCCCTAGTTGGTCCGCATATTTTGCCAGAGTATCCAGGTCTTCCCCAAAGATCTTGAGAACTACATCCTGCCTGGCACCGGTCATTAATTCATTAAACCGCATCTGTACCGGAAATTGAAAACCTGTGGTAATCCCTGGTACATCCTCCAGAGCCTTGCCCATTTTTTCTGCCAATTCATTAAAAGTTTTTGCAGAGGTCCATTCTTCTTTGTCCTTAAGAATAACCATTAGATCACTTGCCTCCATTGGCATCGGATCGGTAGGAACTTCACCACTTCCAATCTTAGTTACCACTTTTATAACCTCAGGAAACTGTGTTTTGAGGATATGGGCAGCTTTTGTGGTGCTCTCAATAGTGGTATTTAAATTGCTTCCTGTCAATACCCGTGTATCAACTGCAAAATCTCCCTCTTCCAATGCCGGAATGAATTCCCCGCCAAGTCTTGTAAGTATAAATACTGCTGCAATGAAAAGTACAATAACAGCTCCAAGTACAGCTTTTGGAAAACGTAATACTTTTGAAAGTAAATTTTGATATGACCTTTCTATCCGGTTCATTACCCGGTCTGATAGATTTGGTTTATGTTTCACTTTTTTACTTAAAAACCAGGCACTCATCATTGGAATATAAGTAACAGATAGTATAAATGCCCCCAGCAGTGCGAATGCAACGGTTTGTGCCATGGGTTTAAACATTTTGCCCTCAATGCCCTGTAAGGTTAAAATAGGCAGGTATACAATCAGTATAATTACTTGTCCGAAAACAGCACTATTCATCATTTTACTTGCTGATTTCTTGACCTCATTATCCATATTTGATTGGGTCAGACGATTGACCATACCATACCTGTTGCCATGTGATATCTGATGCATCACAGCTTCTACAATGATGACAGCGCCATCCACGATCAAACCAAAATCAAGTGCTCCTAAACTCATCAGGTTACCGCTTACCTTGAAGGTATTCATCAGAATGATTGCAAAAAGCATAGCCAATGGAATTACAGAGGCAACCAGTAAGCCAGCCCGGAAGTTGCCAAGAAAAAGCACCAGAATGAAGACAACAATCAAAGCCCCCTCCATCAAATTTTTTTCAACAGTAGAAATGGCATTGTTTACCATTTTCGTCCGGTCAAGGAAGGGTTCGATGACCACCCCTTCTGGTAGTGTTTTTTGAATTATTGCAATTCTCTCCTTCACATTTTTGATTACCTCACTGCTATTGGCATCTTTAAGCATCATTACAACAGCTCCAGAAACTTCACCTTCATCATTATAGGTCATAGCCCCGTATCGTGTTGCATATCCGATATTGATTTCAGCTACATCCCTGATAAATATAGGTGAACCACTTTCTGTGCTTTTTATACTGATACTTTCAATGTCTTCTTTCGAGCCAATAAGACCTTCAGACCGGATAAAAAGTACTGTTGGTCCTTTTTCAATGTAAGCTCCTCCTGTATTCTGGTTTCCTTGCTCCAGCGCATTGAAAACATCATGGATGGTAATGTTAAAGGATTGTAATTTATTGGGATCAACCGTTACTTCATATTGTTTTAGCTTTCCTCCGAAACTGCTTACTTCAGCAACTCCTTCAACTCCGAGTAATTGACGTCTTACAATCCAATCCTGAATCGTCCTGAGTTCAGTTTCATTATATTTATTTTCATAGCCCTTTTCCGGCCTCACCACATACTGGTAAATTTCGCCCAGACCAGTAGAAATGGGACCTAATTCTGGCGTTCCAATACCCGGAGGAATTATGGTTTGTACCTGCTGAAGACGCTCAGCAACCTGCTGCCTTGCCCAGTAAACATCTATTTCATCATTAAAGACGATGGTTACCAATGAAAGACCAAATCTGGAAAAGCTTCTGATCTCTTTGATTCCTTTAATATTACTATTTGCCTGTTCGATTGGAAAGGTTACCAATCGTTCAATATCAGTTGCCCCGAATGATGGTGCAACAGTGATTACCTGAACCTGATTATTGGTGATATCCGGAACAGCATCTATTGGTAGTTTTGTTGTTTGATAAGTGCCATAGAAAATAAGCCCGATGACAAACAATCCTACAATTAGTTTATTCCTTACGGAAAACTCTATAATTGCGTTTAACATATATTGTATTGTTTAACAATTTATTGATAATAAAAATGTACCTGCTCCTGATTTAGAGTCGGTAAAAGAATTATAAAATTGTTAACAGAATTTTGGCGGCTGCCAGATATTGGAAAGGTAGGTGGAATTAAAACAGATATTTTCCCTGAGATTATATTCATTCAAATCAATCACTACAGGTTTGATAAGTGTAAGGATAGCAGGATTGTGAATAAATGTTAATACGATACTGTGTACAGAACCTTCATGAGATTTGAAAGGAAGACGCATGTCCTTGTCATGGTCGGCATATTTCACATCATTATTTGTATAATGCATGACCAGGAAATCCCAGAATGTTGTCCCCTTATTCAATGATTTATGTTCATTGAAATGCTCTGCGAGCAAAGGAAATTTTAACACCTGATAAAATTCAGTTGTTGAAATCAGATAGGCTGAAATAAGTAATATGGGCAATAACTTTTTCAATACTCAAAGTTACGAAAAATTATGTTGATTTATATGTCTGTCAGATGATAGCCGGTTTGAATAAATAAAAATCTACTAAAAGGATTTATTCGGACTGACAGATCTAATTACTTTTGAATTGCTCCCCTAATATCTAAATCCTTAATACGCTCTCTAACCTTGCTCATAAATTCGTCACCCGGGTCAGTTTTATTAGTCAGGTAATTCGGGTCTTTTTCTTTCCAAAGCGGGTGACCGATAAATGATTTGTATTCGTGGTGTCCGATCACATATTCAATATTATATTTTTTCTTGAGGTATCTGATCAATGCCACATTTGCTTCCAGTTGTGCTTCAGTTAATGGAGCATTACTGCCTCCAACATTTTCCACACCGATGGCGCAATAATTTAGCCCAATAGTATGGCGCGCGAAGGCAGTTTCAGGTAGTTGTCTGAAAATGACACCGTCCCGATCCACCAGAAATTGTGCTGCCACATTTAAGCTGCTTGCCCCTGCAATCCCACTTCTGGCACCTGGGAGGAGGGAAGGATTCATCACATCGAAGGATTGTTCCAGAGTAGGGATGGCTGTCCAATGTAATACGATCATTCGGGGAACAATAGTGGCAGAGTCCTGGATGATTCCATGACGTTCTTTCAGGTATTCAACCGAGAGTTTTTTTCGCAGTTCATCAAATACAACAGGCTTATTAAATGTTCTGAATGTTTGGGCAAAGGCCATATTTGTTTGCATGCCCGAACTAAAGATGATGAACAGTAGCAGAATTGATGTTCTAAGATTTGATTTCATGTCTTTTTTGAAAATATTCGGGTTAGTTTATTTTATAAATGTAATACTATCGATCTGAATAATCAGGGCTATTTCTTTACTTTAGTAAACTGGTATACCGGGTTGTTTACCCAGAAATCCAATAATAAGATTATAATATGATAAAAAATGTCGCAGAAAATCAGTTAGAGGATCCCAAGCCGGGCTTTGCAGCGCAGCGTATATCTTCCATTGATATTTTAAGGGCTATTACAATGGTACTCATGATCTTTGTCAACGATTTCTGGTCACTGACCGATATCCCCGAAGGGCTGAAACATGTAAAAAGAGGGGTAGATGGAATTGGTTTTTCAGATGTAATTTTCCCCGCTTTTCTGTTTATTGTGGGACTATCATTACCATACGCTATTGAAAACAGGATAAAAAAAGGCGATAATACCACAGATATCTTTCAGCATATTTTATTCAGGACCATTGCCTTATTAGTGATGGGAGTATTTCTGGTTAACGGTGAAACTGTTAATGCTGCAGCAATGGGAATCCCCGGCTGGCTCTGGTATCCGCTAAGCTGCTTCTGTTTTATTTTAATTTGGAATACTTATTCCAATAAAGTCAATAAAGCACTGGAAAATATCCTGAAGATCTCAGGCATCATTATTTTGACAGTTTTAGCTTATTACTATCGCGGAGGTGAAAATGGAGATCTTCGTTTCGCAAGCCAGTGGTGGGGTATTCTTGGGTTAATTGGCTGGGCTTACCTTGTTGGGGCATTGGTAACAGTGTTTTCAAAGAATAATTTTTACGCGCTGCTGTCTGCCTGGATTTTCTTTTGTGTGTTGAGTATGGTAAATAAAGCTGGCTTAATCCCCGGAAGTATATCAGCATATATTCCTGGTGCCATTTTGGGGGGCACCCTGCCCGCACTTACCATGGGTGGGGTTTTAACATCCTATGTATTCAGACATTATGTTAAAAGAAATGAGCGATGGAGGCTCACCATGATATTTATGGTTTCATCATTGGTATTAATTGGTTTATCTATAATTACACGCCCATACTGGGGCCTTGCTAAACTGGGTGCTACCCCTGCATGGTTATTTCTTTGTTCAGCCTTTACTTTAATGGCCTTTACACTGATCTATTGGGTAGCGGATGTATGGAAAAAGAGTAAGTGGTTCGACATCATAAAGCCTGCAGGCACTGATACCCTGCTTTGTTATCTGATACCTTATTTTGCGTATGCAATCGTAAAAATTACCGGATTAAAACTTCCGGACCTTCTTTTGACGGGAGGATTAGGCTTATTGAAGTCGTTTTGTTTCGCACTTTTATGTGTATTGATAACCCGTTCCTTGAATCGGCTTGGTTTGAAACTTAAAATTTAGCTTTTGAGAGCATATTTGACAATTATAAACAAAGCATTAACAGTGGGAAGGTAATTGTAACAAAAGCGTAACGATTTTATGACTTTTAAAAGATTAATTGCAATAAGGTGGCTTATTCAATTTTTTTTCATAGAATTATAGATTCGTTTATGGCAGCATTATTTCCATGATATAAAACCGATATTCCGGGGTTTCAATGGCAAACATTTTCTGAATAAAAATCCTTATTTTAATTAATTTTTTTAGATACTAACACAGGTAAAATTATGAGTAAAACAAACACACACGAGATTCTTCAAAGTGCGGCATTCAAGAAACTTGTTAAAAACAGATGGAATATCTCTCTATCATTCACATTCGTCATGCTTTTTGTTTACATAGGGTTTTTACTTTTAGTGGCTTATGATAAAGACGCCCTGAAAATGCCTATTGGTGAATCTCTTAATTTAGCAATTGTGGTTGGTTTAGGGATTATTTTGTTTTCCTGGTTAATTACAGGAGCATATGTTTATTGGGCGAACAATTATTATGATGAAGCCGTAAAGGAAATCAAAAAAGAAATTATCTAAATATCTACACATCTATAAAATATATGTCTTTGAACTTATTACTTCAAATCAGCCCGGAAGTTACCCCATCTACTCTGGGAACTGCAAATCCGGTATCAATCGCTATCTTCTTCCTGTTTGTTGCAGTTACACTTTATATTACTTACTGGGCGGCTAAAAAAACAAAAACAGGATCTGAATTTTACGCTGCCGGAAGGAATATTTCCGGTTTTCAAAATGGCCTTGCATTAGCAGGTGATTACATGAGTGCAGCTTCTTTCCTGGGTATTGCCGGGATGGTAGCAACTAAAGGCTATGATGGATTAATCTATTCGATTGGATTTCTTGTTGGCTGGCCACTTATTATGTTTTTAGTAGCAGAACCACTTCGGAATCTTGGTAAGTACACTTTTGCCGATGTGGTGGCTTTTCGCTTAAAGCAAAGGCCTATTCGTATCGCGGCTGCGGCAGGATCATTGATGACAATTGCATTTTACCTCATTGCCCAAATGGTTGGAGCCGGGAGTTTGATCAAAACCCTGTTCGGTTTAGACTATGAGATTGCAGTTGTTGTGGTTGGTGTGGTTATGACTTCCTATGTACTTTTCGGTGGGATGCTTGCAACAACCTGGGTACAGATTATTAAGGCGGTTCTTTTACTTTCCGGTGCTACTATTTTGGTTTTACTTGCACTGGCTAAATTTAATTTCAGTCCGGGAGAATTATTCCTTTCAGTAAAATCTCAATATGGTGCCGATATGCTTGCTCCGGGAGGATTTATTACGAATCCATTTGATGCGCTTTCACTTGGTTTAGCATTGATGCTTGGAACTGCGGGTCTTCCGCATATCCTGATGCGTTTCTATACTGTACCTGATGATAAAGCTGCCAGAAAATCTGTTTTTGTTGCTACCGGTTTCATCGGATATTTCTATATTTTAACCTTCTTTATCGGATTTGCTGCTCTTGCTCTGGTAGGTAAAGATGCAATCTTAGGTCTTGATAAGGGAGGTAATATGGCCGCACTTCTGCTTGCAGAAAATACTGGAGGAAGTGCATTCCTTGGTTTTATTGCTTCTGTAGCATTTGCAACGATTCTTGCAGTAGTTGCAGGACTTACCCTTTCAGGGGCTTCAACTATTTCACATGACCTTTATGTACATGTGGTGAAGCATGGTGTTTCTGATGAAAAGGGGGAAATGAAAGTAGCCAAGAGAGCGACTATTTTTTTAGGAGTACTTGCTGTTGCTTTAGGTTTGATGTTTAAAGGCCAGAATGTTGCATTCATGGTTGGTCTCGCATTTTCAATAGCAGCAAGTGCGAATTTTCCGGCATTGCTTATGTCCATCATTTGGAAGGGATTTACCACGAAAGGTGCCGTTTGGTGTATGGTTACCGGAGCATCTCTTGCTTTGATACTGATTGTTCTCAGCCCTACAGTTTGGGTTGATATTATGGGTAATTCAGAAGCAATTTTCCCTCTGAAAAATCCTACTATTGTTTCAATGACCTCAGCCTTTGTGGTTGGTATTATTGTCTCGCTTCTACAACCAGAAAAAGAAGCAGCCGATTTGTTCGAAAGTGAAAAGCTCAGAACTTATCTCGGTCACGGTTCTGAAAAATAATCGATGTCTGATCCGCCTTAGGCCGATCAGACATTTTTTTTACTATAAAAACCAATTATATGAAACGTAGAGACCTTCTTAAAGGTTTAACAGTTCTTCCACTAGCCGGAGGAATTTTATCAGGAGAAAGTGCAGCAGCTGCCATGCCAGCTGTAGCAAATACTGCCGCTGCGGCAGCAAAAAGAGATTTATTCAAGGAGTTAGGTGTGCGAACATTTATCAATGCCAGAGCAACACTGACCATGATGACAGGATCACTTATGCAGGATGAAGTACTTGAAGCCATAAAAAATTCATCCAGAAGGTATTGTATGCTGGATGAACTTCAGGATAAAGTAGGTGCCAAAATAGCTGAATTATGCCATGCTGAAGCAGCAACCGTTACTTCAGGAGCATTTTCTGCTATTATGCTGGGAACAGCGGGTGTATTATCAGGTCTTGATGCAAAGAAAGCCGCGATGATTCCTCACCTGGAAGGTAGCGGTATGAAGACAGAAGTTATTTTGCAGAAGGGTCATAATATTGGCTACTATCAGGCGATGAAAAATTGTGGTGTAACCATGGTTTGGGTTGAGACCCGTGAGGAACTTGAGCAGGCCATTAATGAAAAAACTGCAATGATGGCCTTTATGAATTGCAATACCAATTCTGGTCAGATCAAACATAAAGAATGGCTGGAAGTTGCAAAAAGACGCAATATTCCTACCCTAATTGATATTGCAGCCGATGTTCCTCCAATTGAAAATTTTTGGAAATTCAATGATATGGGCTTTGATCTGGTATGTCTTTCAGGTGGAAAGGCAATCCGAGGTCCTCAAAGTTCAGGTGTACTGATGGGCAAAAAGGATTTGATAGCTGCTGCTCGTTTAAGCGCTTCTCCAAGAGGCAGCACAATTGGAAGAGGTCATAAAGTTAACAAGGAAGAAATTCTTGGTTTGTATGTGGCTATTGAGAAGTTCATTCGTACAGGTGAGGATGAATGGAATTTCTGGATGAAACAGATCGCTCATATCGAAAATGCCGTGAAAAATATCAAGAGTGTTAAAACACGCGTTTTTGTACCTGAATTGGCTAATGCTACTCCTAATCTGGAGATATCCTGGGATCCGGCAGTCATTCCTTTTACCGGTCAGCAGATTCAGGAAAGACTGAGTAAAGGAGAACCTGGGATTGAATTGAATGCAGGTAAAAACAATATTTCACTGGTTACTTTCATCATGGTTCCGGGAGAAGAAAAAATTGTAGCTGCACGTATAAAAGAGGAATTATCTAAAGCCTGATCTAAGGCTGAAGGATTTTTTAATGCTGACAGGGTTCAAAACCCTGTCAGCATTTTTTATTAATTGCTATCTAAGGCCATGATGCAATCCGATTCCGGTTTCCGAACCGGAATCTCCTCAATTTTAAAATTGATTTGTCATCGTGGCGAAAGCCACGACCTCATTTTATCCTTTGAAACTGCTTGATTTTTTTCTCGCAAAGACGCCAAAACGCAAGGGGCTACAGATTAGTATATAATATCATTTAATTTAGGTGATATATTTCGCTTCTCTGCGTCTTTGCGAGAGCCTTTTTTTATTCCGCATTTTCTATTCCCTATTCCCTATTCCCCATTCCCTACTTCACAACCATATCTGAAAACGGTATTACATAGGCCTGCAGGAAGACAAAGAGTCCGACCAATGCAGCCAGAGCAATACTGTGAAAGAATACATATCGAAGAATCTGTCCCTCATGCCCATACCAGTTTGTGGCTGTGCTGGCTACAACGATACTTTGAGCATCAACCATTTTCCCCATTACGCCTCCTGAACTGTTGGCCGCAGCCATCAGAATCGGACTCACATCAGTTTGTTTAGCCGTTATGGTTTGCAGGCTCCCGAATAATACATTAGATGCTGTATCAGAGCCTGTTAACGCAACTCCCAGCCATCCCAGCATGGTTCCAAAGAATGGATAAAGGACTCCTGTTTTTGCTAGAGCAAGCCCCAGGGTGGCATCAGCTCCCGAATACTTGGTTACATAGCCTAATCCCAGCATTGCAGCTATAGTGATCAGTGAGAATCTGACCCTCCACAAGGTCTGCAGGTAAATTTTCAGCATTTCACTAATTGAATAACCTATCGCAAAGCCTGCAATCAGGCTGGCAACTAAAATACCGGAGCCTGTAGCCGATATCCAGTTTAGTTTGAAAACAGCCTCTTCGGTTTTTGCCGGTTTATCAATGCTAGGAACCGGAGCAATGGGAGGGGAGCGTTTCACCAGATTATGCAGATATGAAACCTGATACTCAGGTGCTGATATTGAGTTTAAGGATTTTTTAACTGTGGGAACTCCCCAGGCAAAAATAAATATGGTAAGTATTACCCATGGTGTCCAGGCACGCACCATGTCTTTTGTAGAGACCGAGACAGGGTCTGCAGCTATTGGAATCACATCGTCTGCTTTTGGTAGTTCCCAAATAGTTTTTGGCTGCCAGAATTTAAGCAGGACAATGATTGAAACGATAGATGCAATTGAAGCAAAAATGTCGACTAACCAGGGTCCGTGGTAATTTGAAACCAGGAATTGCGTCACTGCGAATGATAAGCCTGCAGTAAGCGCTGCGGGCCATACACTGATCATACCCCTGAATCCTGCCATAGCCCAGATTACCCAGAATGGAACGATGAAGGAGAATAGGGGAAGTTGCCTTCCAACCATCGCAGATAATTTTAGTATATCAATATCTGTTACGGCCGCCAGGGCAATAATAGGTGTTCCCAGAGCTCCAAATGCGACAGGGGCGGTATTTGCTATCAATGATAATCCGCAGGCAGCCAGGGGCCTGAAACCAAGCTGTATCAGAATAGCAGCGGTTATAGCCACCGGAGTTCCGAAACCTGCAGCTCCTTCAAAAAAAGCACCGAAAGCAAAGGCGATTAGGATTACCTGTATTCTTGGATCGGGTGCAATCGTTGATAAATGCATCCTGATTAAGGTGAACAGACCTTTGTTGACTGTTAACTGATAAAGGAAAATCAGATTCAAAACGATCCAGCCAATAGGAAAGAGGCCATAGGCACTACCATAAAGTGTTGTCGCAGCAACGGTTTGAACAGGCATCTGGTATACAAAAAGTGCAACTCCGATAGCAACTACCAAACCTAAAACAGCCGCCAGGTGAATCCGGATATGGAATACAGCAATGGATCCCAGAAGAACGATTATTGGCAGCGCGGCAAGGATAGTGGATAGCACAGCATTATTTAAAGGGTCATAATTTTGAGACCAGATTTGTTCCATCTTAAAGAGTTTAGTTTTGTAATTGGCTTACAATTTATAAATAAAATTGAATAGAAAATCCCCGGAATTGATATTTGAAACCGATACCGGGGATTCGAATTAATTCTTTTAAATTATTTTTTTGGGAGAGTGACTTTCCATATTCTTCCACCTTCAGAATTTGCCGTTCCATGCTCCATGACATAAATTTTATTGTCAACCATAACGGCATCAACAGGGGCATTGAAATTGTTGACCAATGTAGTCGTCCTCATGTAATAGTTATCAGCAGCCGAATTATAAGACATATCCAAATGCATCAGGTCTTTTCCGGCTTTTCTTAACAAATTGGTTCCGGGACGGTCAGAGCCGCCTCCATATCTGAAAACGAATCCATCTCCCCTAAATTCCGGTGATAGTGCATTCTTTACGTCAAAAACCAGGCCCAGCGGAACACTATGGGCATTAAATGTGCTCACCGCTCTTCCGGTAATATCACCGTCTACAATTTTACCGGATGCAATATCCCTGTACTCATTTGCATCAGGGCCTAAATTCTGAACTCCAGGCGAAAATTTAACTCCTTCCGGGATCTTTGGAAAATCCGGGTCATTTCTGAAGTATTTTACAATCCATGCATGCGAGCCGGGACTAATGAATGGATCTTTCGCCGGATCCGGTTCCCAGGGTGAAAATTGCTGCGGGTTTTCTACTCCGGCCATTTGCCAAGGAAAGCCATAATGATGACCTTGCCTGATCCAGAACATTTCTTCCGACTGATCATAATCTCCCGAATTTACAACGCCAAATAAATTACCCTTAGCATCAAAGGTCATATCATAAGCATTTCTGATACCCTCCGCATACAGATAACCATCTGCTTTTAGCTTCGCGGCATCAGTGCCCAGTAGCAGATTTTCAGCATTTACAGGGATTCTGAAGACATTTGCTGTCAGGGCATTGTCGCGGGCATTAGGATAAGCACCTTTATTATCCTGAACTTCTCCATGATCTGTTCTGGCTCCTGAGTTTACGTAAATGAATTTTTTATCCGGACTGACAACCAGTGCATTCCAACCATGATCAAATGTGGTTGCATTGGTTCCATATTCAACAGTATTGAAAACTTCTTTCATTACCGGTTTGGATCCTGAAAGCTCATATTTTACCATTCGGCCTTTCGTTCCTTTACCATTGTTTACACTGATATTGCCGCACAGGAATAATGTATTCCCTAAAAAAGCAGCACCCTGCAATCGGGTGATACCGTGGTCTTCAGCACTGAAAACCTGGTGTTCTTTTGCCTCAGGGGTATCAAAATCAGATATTCTGAATACATTTCCATCAAAAGTTGAGTACCAGAACTCCCTGGTCTTTGGGTTTAGAATTAATCTGACTCCCAGACGGCCTATATTCATTACTTTTTCGACAGTTATATCTGCCCTTAATGATAAGGGTGTCTTTATTGGTGCTGCTGCTCTGGGACTGTTCTGTTGTGCAAAACAAAATATAGAGCAAGAAAAAAACAGGGTTATTAGCCCTGTTTTTCTAAATGTGCATCGAAAGGTGCCCATAATATTAGTTAAATGAATCTAATCTATCAGTTTGTTGCAGGTCTTGCAGGTCTTGTTCTTGGAGGATTTGGAAGAATATTTGGCTCTGCAATTGCATTTAAATTATAAACAATTCTACCGCCTCTGATTGTCATTTCAGTTTCTAACCTGTTTTTTCCGGCAATTTTACCATCTCTGGCATAGAAGCCGAAATTTCCTTCCCTTAAAGTGAAGATGGCAACATCAGCTTCTGCGCCAACTGAAAGATTACCCAGTTCTGGTCTTTTGATCTCTTGTGCGGGATTCCAGGTACTTGCCTTAATTACACTTTGAAGATCCATTCCCATTGCCATGAATAGCGACATGATGTTTGGCATATTCTTCATCGCATTGTTCATGCTTCCTGTGTGAAGGTCAGTACTGATTGAATTGGGATAGAAGCCGCTTTTAATTGCAGGGGTTCCCTGATTAAAAAGGAAGCTTGAACCACCAAAACCGACATCAAAAATAACGCCTCTGTTCTGTGCTTTAATTACATATGGTTTTACTTTATTGGTAGTTACATCAACAATTGATTCACGTCCATTCGGGCTTGTACTTCCATTGCCACCAAATGCATGGGTATAAATATCGCCAGGGCGGAATTTCACATTGAACAGAGAATCTAAAGGGAGGAATGGAGTTGCACCACCAAAATCAACAATAACCGGAAGGTTCGCCAAGCGACCAGCTTCCATCAAACGATCAGTTGGTACCCAGGTGCGACCGTTGAAGTGGGCAAGTTTGAAACCAACAATATCATTAGGGTATTTCTTTGCCATTTCAGCAGCTTTTTGAGAATCCATCTCATTGATGTCGTTCTCATACTTGCCACCGGCCATACCCTGACCAACAATGTTCAAAAATGCAAGTACACGTGTTTGAGATTTCTCTATCGTTTGCTTTTTATATAATTCAAAAGTTTTCCATCCAGGGCTACCTGCATCCACAACAGTGGTAACACCTGCCGGGAATGTAAAACCATCAGCAGGTAAACTTGCAGGAGCATTCATGTATGCATCCCCGTCATGTCCCCAGAAGAAGTGTACGTGGATATCAATTAATCCCGGGGTAACATACATGCCTTTGGCATTAACAACCTGAATTCCCTCTGAAGCGTCGATATTTTTTGCAAGTTTGGCAACCTTTCCGTCCTTAATAGCAACATCCATCACAGTGTTGATGCTGTTTTTAGGATCAATAACATGGCCCCCTTTTATAACAATGTTATAAGGCTTTGGCGATTGTGCCTGAACGCTGAAGCAAACAGAGAAGAGCAGGGCGAAAATAAAAAGATGTTTTTGATTCATTTTACTCGTTTTAGGTTTTTATTATATTAGGTTATCTTATTGATTTTAAACCATTAGCAAGAATTTTAATTCCTGGTTAATGTTCCATTGGTAATATGGAGTGTCAATTTATGAATATATCCCCTAGTCTGACAATAATATTTTTTTTGTTACAGAAGGATTTGTTTTTTGACAAAATTCTATTTTAGTAAAACATTTCTTCGCAGGGTTTAGCTTATGCCCTCCGGTAAATTTTGATTTTCACTTTTTATTTAATAGTTTTATTGACTGTATGAATGAGCAATTTAAAATTGAGGATGTAGAATTGATGGATCGGATTCGGTCAGGAGATGATACAGCACTTAAGCTTATTTACAAAAAATACTGGAATCAATTATTTTCTTCAGCATTTAATGTCTTGCACGATCAGCAGGTTTGTGAGGATATCATTCAGGAAATTTTTATCAATCTTTGGAATAAAAGAGAATTAATAGAAATTAAAGTATCTCTAAAATCCTATCTTTTCGCTTCAACCCGTTACGAAGTCTACAGGCAGGTTCGTTTTAGCTCAGTGCGTGAAGATTTGTTTGAGAATATATTTGAGCGCATGGAATCACCATCTGAATATGGTAATATTGAGCATCGCGAACTGCTATCCCAGATAAATTCGATCGTAGATAAACTCTCTGCCAAATGCAAGGTGGTTTATAAATTAAGCCGTGAGGAACAATTATCACATAAGGAAATTGCATCACAACTTGATATTTCGACCAAAACTGTTGAAAATCACCTGAATAAAGCACTTCGCCAATTGAGAATATCCCTTGGTTTGTTTTAAGTGATCCCACTATTTCAATTCTATTTTCCTCTTTTATTTATTTATTGAATTTTTCTGTCCTCCTAATCATATTCCCCTAACTCTCAACTCTCAACTCTCAATTTTCAACTATCCATTCCCCATTCCCTATTCCCCATTTCCCTTTCCCCGGTTCTACTTGCCACCTCCTTCGTCGATCCTTCGATGAAATTGCCTTTTGATCGAAAGATCCAATGACAAGGTATCATTAAGAACCTAATCAGTTACATTTCGGTATTTTGATTTTACTAAAACTAAAGGTTTAACCGGATTCCAATCTCCACTCAATAGTTTTCTCAACTCTCCACTCTCAATTATCTTTTTTTTTATTCCATATAGGGGATAAGCCTGTTTTTTTACTCATCATATCAAACACCCTGTTTTGGATAAGAAAGATTTTCAAAAACTATTGGATAAATATATTGCCGGAGAGGCCTCTTTGGAGGAGGAACAGCGTTTGCTTAACTTTTATGGGAGTTTTCAGAAACAAACTGAATCAGATCTGGAAATTGAGGAGATCGGAGATAATATTTTTGAAAGAATTCAGGAAACAATTAATCCCCTTGAAGAAGATCATTATTCTTTTAGATTTTATTATTTAAAATCGATTTCAATTGCAGCGATGATTTTGCTGGCTATTACCACAGGGATATATTTTTACTCTAACAGAGAGCTTGCCGAGCCTGAACATTTTGCTGAGATCGATGTCAGAAATGATATACCCCCCGGGTATAATAAAGCTATTTTAACACTTGCAGATGGTTCAAAAATAAGTCTGGATGATGCTGCTAATGGTCTGCTTGCAAGTCAGGGGAATATTGCGATTACCAAAACAGAAAACGGACAGATTGTTTACGAAAATAACAATATAGACAGGACTAAATTTATGGCCAATCATTCTGTGACCAATACAATTCAAACGCCTAAAGGAGGTAAATATCAGGTTCGATTGCCTGATGGGAGTAAGGTGTGGTTAAACTCGGCATCTACACTAAGTTATCCAACTACTTTCGCCGGTAATGAACGTAAGGTTCAACTGAAGGGGGAGGCGTATTTTGAGATTTCACCAAATAAAAATAGTCCTTTTCGTGTGCAAAGCGGTAACCAGATCGTAGAAGTTCTGGGTACACATTTTAATATAAACTCCTATGATGATGAAGATTACGTTAAGACAACGTTATTGGAAGGAAGTGTTAAAGTGATCCTTAATTCTAAACCAAATGTGATTTCCAACACCAGGCTTCTGAAACCAGGAGAGCAATCGCTTACCAAATCCTCCCGTTCAGATATCAGAATAGAGAATGCCGACACTGAAAAAGCTGTTGCCTGGAAAAATGGTTATTTCAAGTTTAGAAATACCCCAATCAGGGAAATTATGCGTGAAATTGAACGCTGGTATGATGTTGAACTGGTCTATGAAGGTAAAATGCCTACTGATGAATTCACAGGCTTTATTTCTAATGACGTGAAGATATCAGCAGTTCTCAAAATAATGGAAGAGAGCGGTGGGGTGAAATTCACTGTAAAAGGAAAGAAATTAAAAGTTAAATCAATGCCATAAACTTTAATCCAAATAATATGATGAAAACCGATACCAGCTAATTTTATTAAAGGGATTAAAATGAAAAAAACCGCCCCGGATTGCGCCCCGGGACGGATAATGTTTCAGATTAATTTCTTGTATTAAATTCCGTGAGTACGAAATTTTAATTAATTAACCAAAACAAACTTAAAATGTAAAAATATGAAAAATGTTTTACTAAGTGAATGCAGTAATTCCTGCATTAACAATGCCAGTATTACTACAGGCAAGGGACTTATGAAAATAGTCTCGAATCAAACGTTACGAATTATGAAGCTAACTACCATTTTAATTTTAGTTGCTTTTTTGCAGGTAAATGCAAAAGGCTTCTCGCAAAATGTTACGTTAAATGAAAAAAATTCTAACCTGGATAAAGTTTTTACTGAGATCAGAAAACAAACAGGTTATGATTTTCTTTATAATACCAGATTGCTAAGAAATACAGTTCCTGTAACTGTGAAAGCGAATAATTCTTCTTTGGAAGAGGTTTTGGATCAGGTGTTTAAAAACCAGCCCCTGACCTATACCATTACTGAGAATACAATTATTCTGAAAAGAAGGGATGAACGCTTTTTGGAGCAAACCTCTAAATTCTCTTTAGTTCCAAATAATGGTATTAAATCATTTAGTGCCCAGTCATCAGCTAAGGTTTCTAATTTTAATATTGAGCAGAAACGTGCTGATATACGTGGAAAGGTAATTGATGCTACTGGAGAGGCTCTGATCGGTGTAAGTGTACGTGTAAAAGGTTCTGAGACCGGTGCCTCAACAGACGTCAATGGAAATTTCGTTTTAAATGCTCCTGAAAATGCGATTCTGGTATTCACCTACATCGGCTATGTTACTCAGGAAGTTGCTGTAAATGGCAGAACCAGCATCAATGTAACAATGGTTGAAGATCGCCAGGCATTAAGCGAGGTGGTTGTAACTGCATTTGGTGTTACCAAGGCAAAAAGAGGATTGGGTTATGCGGTACAAGAAGTACGGGGTGAAGAGTTCACTGACGCACGTCAGAATAACATCGCAAACTCACTTACAGGTAAAATTGCCGGTGTAGATGCAACCCAGGCTAACTCTGGCGCTGGTGGTTCAAGTCGTGTTATTATTCGTGGTAATACTTCATTGAATGGTAACCAACAGCCACTTTATGTTGTGGATGGTATGCCAATCAATAATGGTAATAAGGGGCCAATCACCAGTTCAGGTGGTTTGAACGTTGACCGTGGTGATGGTATTTCAAGAATGAATCCTGATGATATCGCAACTATATCTGTATTGAAAGGTGGTGCTGCTGCTGCTCTTTACGGTTCACAGGCAGCTAACGGGGTAATTTTGATTACAACCAAGAAAGGTTCTGCACAAAAAGGTGTTGGTATAGAAGTTAGTTCTGATGCAAACTTTGGTACACCATCTGTTTTCCCAAAATTTCAGTATGAGTACGGACAGGGTAATGATGGTGTTAAACCTGCCACTGCTGCTGCAGCATTAAGCTCAGGCCGCCTTTCTTATGGTGCAAAAATGGATGGCTCAATGGTAATGCAATTTGATGGTGTTGCCCGACCTTATTCTCCATTTAACGTAAAAGATAATATTAAGAACTTTTATGAGACAAGTTCGAATATTACCAATAGCGTAGCATTCAATGCAGGTAGCGAAAAATTGAGAATGAGATTGTCTGTAAGTGATCTTCGCGCTCAAGATCAGCAGCCAAATTCTAATTTTAAGAGAAAAACAGCGAATCTGAATGTGAGTGGTAAAATGGGTAAGAATGATTTCTTAACCATTGAATCCAGCTTTCAATATAATGTTATTTCAGGTACTAACAGACCGAATGTTGGTTACGCAGAAATCAACGCTGCATGGCCAGTTTATCTTGCTGCAAACGTAGTGGATGTTCGGAACATGAGAGGTACTAACCCTGATAAGCCGGGAATTAATGCAGCAACTGGAAGAGAATTAGAGTGGAACCCGGTACCTGCGGCGGTTAACCCTTATTATGCAGCTTATCAATTGGGAAATCAAGATGATCGCCAGGGATTAATTGGGCGTGCAAGTGTTCAGGCAAATATTTTACCTAATTTGTTTGTAAAAGGTACTGTTGCCAGGGATTTCAATTATTATACCGAATCCTTTTATGTTCCTGCCACAAATGCATTTACGCCACTTGGATACTTCCAGTCTGGTCTTGAACAAACTGATAAGACTAACTTCCAGGGTATCGTAAACTATAACCAAAGATTTCTGAAAGATAAAATTGGTTTGAATATTCTTGCCGGTGCACAAAGTGAAAGGGATGCAAACAGAAGCAGTACTGCAAACGGAACTCAGTGGGTTGTTCCTGATTTTTATAGTGTATCCAATCTTGTTAACAGAGACCTGGTAAGCTACAGAGCAACTACTTTAGACGGAACCGGTTCTGGTGGAACAAATTCTGTTTTTGGTGAAGCGAATATTGATTATAATAATATTTTCTACTTAACTGTTACCGGCCGTCAGGATTGGTTCTCTGTATTAAATCCAGGATTTAATTCAATTTTCTACCCATCAGTAGGTGGTAGTTTTATACTTTCTGAGGTAGTTAAAATGCCTAAGTTCATTGATTACGCAAAATTGCGTTCATCATGGGCTGAAGTAGGTAGTGCAACTGTAAACGCAGGTAGTATCAACCAAACTTATGCCGTTAATACTGTAAACGCTTATGGTCTTCCAACATTAAGTAACCCGAACGTTTTGAATAACCCTAATATTCGCCCGGTTACAGTGGCTACTATTGAAGGTGGTTTTGAACTTCAAATGTTAAACAGCCGTGTTGGATTAGATGTTAACTATTATTCAAGAAGAACCAGAAATGATATTCTTTCTCCACCTATCTCAGGTGCCACAGGATATGCAGCTGGCAGAAGAAATCTTGGTCTGGTTACAAACAAAGGATGGGAGATTAGTTTAACAGGTACTCCGGTTAAGAAGGATAACTTCTCATGGGATGTGAATTATAATTTTGGTTACAATCAGAGTAAGATCGTTGAACTTGCAGAAGGAATTGATGTATTATCTCTAGGTTCAGGTATTGGTGGTCCTCAAATGATTAATGCTGTTGGCTTACCTTATTCAACGGTCAGAGCGAATGTGATGAAGAGAGATGCAAATGGTAATAAGGTTTACAATACAGCTACCGGTTATGAAGTTCAGGAACTTCAGGATATAGGTGTAGGTAACCCACCTTACTTAATGGGTCTTGGTAACAATTTCCGTTACAAACGTTTTAGCTTAACCGTGGATATCGATTCTAAATTTGGTGCTGTTGGTTATAGTAACCTGATTCAGTATGCTACCCGTTTCGGTCATACTCCTCAAACTCTTCCTGGAAGAGATGGTGGCTTAACTGTTACCGGAGTAACTGCTGCTGGTGCACCTTATACCAAAGTTTGGTCTGTTGTGGATCTGGATACGTATTACAATAACTTTGGTAATGCTTATCCTGGAATGTGGGTTTACAAGACCGACTTCATCAAATTGCGCCGTGCAGTATTGAAATACAATCTTCCTGTAAGTGCTCTTAAATTCATGAAAGTTCAATCCGCTTCAGTGGGTATCACAGGTTTGAATTTGGCTATCCTGTATCAGGATAAGAGAATCAAAGAAGCTGGTATCGATCCCGAAATGCAGGAAACCGTTGGTAATGCACAGGGGAGTCAGGGTGTGGCTATGCCTAGAACCAGAAATATAGGCTTTAACCTGAATTTAAGATTCTAATAATTAAATCTAAGAACATGAAAAAGACATTCTTAAAATTGATATATGCGGCCGGAGCAGTTCTTGTGGTTTCAACGATGCAATCGTGTAATACCGAAAAGCTGACCGACCTGAACAAGAACCCGGATGCGATAGAGTATGTAATTCCTGAATACTCATTTACCGCTGCTGTATTGGCAAGTCAGCCTGGCGAGAATTACAGAGCCTTGGGACAGGGATTGCAGTATTTTTCTTCCTACAAGGAAGTACCTGCAACAGGTGATAAGTTTTATAATTTCAATGGAACAGCCGGATCATTCGGAGTTTACACCGGGCAATGGAACCGTTTGTTACAATTAGCAAAGGAGATCCCTGGTGCAGAAAACGTAAATAAACGTGCAGCTGTTGAAATCCTCAGAATTCTGGCATTTCATCAGCAAACTGATCTGATGGGTGATATGCCGTATTCAGAAGCAATGAAAGGTTTGGATGTGTTGAAGCCTAAGTATGATACCCAAAAAAGTATTTATACTGCAATGCTTACTGAGTTGGAAACAGCTTTGAAATCGATGGATGCAAGCAAGCCAAATGTATTTGGCAATGCTGATCCTTACTTTAAGGGTGATGTTGCCAAATGGAAAAAATTTGGTTATACCTTAATGGCTCGTTTGGGTATGCGCATGTCTGATATCGAACCTGCAACAGCTAAATCATGGGTAGAGAAAGCAGTAGCAGGTGGTATGATGACCGCTTTTGCTGACATTGCGTATATTAAATATGCAAATGTAACCGGACAAATGAACCCGCGTGTAAACACTTACATCGCCGGAGATTTTACAAGTCCGGGTGGTGATAATGTTGAGGGTAGCAAATGGTCAGGTAAATTTATCGATCATTTGAAAAACACTTCAGATCCACGCTTACCTGTTATCTCAGTTGTTTGGGTACCATCAGGGGGGTCATATACTCCAAATAATACCCCAGCAACTCAGCGAGGTATGGTTAACGGAAGTATAAATACCAGACCTACAGATTTTGATACTTACTCAGAGCCTTCTTTGTTATACATCGATAGAGGTTCACCAATTATTACAATGGGTCCTGCAGAAGCTTATCTGATTATTGCAGAGGCTGCAGCAAGAGGATGGAGTGTTGGATCAACTGCACAAGCAGCTTATGAGAATGGTGTGCGTGCTGCAATGGCTCAATGGGCATTATGGCCAAGTGTAGCTCCTCATTCAGGTGTAATTACAACCGCTCAGGTTGATGCATATCTTGCCGCTAATCCTTACCCTGCAGCAGGAACATTAGCTCAGCAAATTGAAACTATCTCTACACAGAAATGGGTTTCATTGCTTGGAAATGATTATGAAGTGTATTCAAACTGGCGCCGTACTAAATATCCTGTTTTCAATTATGCAAACTGGACTGTTGGTGGCAATAAAGTTCCTTATCCTGGTAACGTAACTGCAGGTAAAATGTGGAGAAGGTTCTCTCTTCCAATTGCAGAGCGTAACGTAAACAACGCTAACTACCTTGAAGCAATCAAAAGACAAAACTTCTCTGAAGAGCAGATTGATCTTTTGCAAGGCAGAATGTGGTGGGATGTTGGTCCGGGTACCGGTCAAAGTAACTAATATGTTATAAAGCTGAAGCAATATGAAAAGAAGAGTTCATTTTGTATATTAGCTATATGATCAATAAGAGGAGATCGAAAGGTCTCCTTTTATTGTTTAAGAATAAATCAATAAAAACAAAAACAATACTATGAAACGTAGAGATCTTATTAAATACCTGTCTGTAGCCCCGATTGCGGGAGCTGCTGTCGGTACGGGTGTTCCGCTGCAATCTTTGGCCGCTCCGGCTGCAGCTGCTGCCAAGCGTGATGTGATTAAAGAATTAGGTTTACGAACCTTTATTAATGCTGCCGGTACTTATACGACCATGACTGCCTCATTGATGCATCATGAAGTTGTTGATACCATTGAATCTGCTTCTAAACACTTCGTGATGATTAACGAGGTTCAGGATAAAGTTGGAGAGAAAATTGCTGCTATGTGTCATGCCGAATCAGCCATGGTTACTGCAGGATGCTGGTCTGCCCTTGTTTTGGGAACTGCCGGTATTTTAACCAGAATGGATAGAAAGAAAGTGTCTTTATTGCCTGATCTTTCAACTTTTGACCGTTCTGAAGTTATCGTTCAAAAAACTCATAATGTTGGTTATGTTCACGCTTTGACCAATACAGGTATCAGGGTAGTTGAGGTTGAAACTGCCGAAGAGATGGAAAGAGCCATCAGTGGTAAAACGGCTATGATGTGGTTCCTTAACTCAAGCGGTCCGATGGGTAAAATTAAGCATGAAGAATTTGTTGCAATTGGTAAAAAACACAACATTCCTACCATGATTGATATGGCTGCTGATGTGCCTCCAGTTGAAAACCTTTGGAAATATAATGACCTGGGTTTTGATCTGGTTTGTGTATCCGGTGGTAAAGCTATCTGCGGTCCTCAGAGCGCAGGTATTTTGATGGGTAAGAAGGATTTGATTGCTGCTGCACGTCTTAATGCACCTCCTAATGGCGGTAATATCGGACGCGGTATGAAAGTAAACAAAGAAGAAATTCTGGGAATGTATGTTGCTCTCGATAAATATATTAATACCGATCATGCAGCAGAGTGGAAAATGTGGGAAGATCGGGTTGCGGTAATTGTAAATGCTGCAAAAAAAGTCGACGGAGTTAGTGCTGATGTTTTTGTTCCTCCTGTAGCGAACCACACACCTGCAATTAAAATTTCCTGGGATCAGAATAAGGTAAAGATTACTCCAAGACAATTGCTGAAAAATCTTCAGGATGGCAGCCCATCAGTTGAAGTAATGACCAGCCAGGATTCTATCAACATCACAGTATTCATGCTGAAGAATGGAGAGGATAAACTTGTTGCTAAGCGGGTTCAGCAGGAGCTTGCTAAAGCCGCAATAAGCTAAATAGGAAACAGGGAATGGGAAATAGGGAGCGAATGAGCAAATCTGAATGCTCATTCTTAATTCCTTATTTCCTGTTTTCTATTTCCAATTCTCCATTCCCTCATACCTAAAACCACTAGAACAAAATAATATCATGAAAAGAATATCCTTACTGCTTCTTTCCTGCTTTATTATGCTTGCTGTATTTGCTCAGGCACAAACAAAAACTTACAGCATCCTGATCAAAGGGGGGCATGTAATTGATGCAAAGAATAATATAAACAAATTGATGGATGTGGCTATCCAAAACGGAAAAATAGCCGCAGTTGCTAAAAATATTGATCCCTCACTTGCAGCACAGATCGTGGATGCAAAAGGGATGTACGTTACACCCGGTTTGATCGATCTGCACGCCCATGTTTTTGCTGGTACAGACGACAGGGGATTAAGTGGTGGATTTTCAGCACTTGCCCCCGATCCTTACACATTCAGGTCGGGGGTAACAACGGTTGTTGATTGTGGAGGTGCAGGCTGGCAGTCCTTCGACCGATTTAAGAAGAATATCATAGACCGTTCAAGAACAAGAGTTTTATCCTTTCTCAACATTGTTGGTGATGGTATGAGAGGAAATCCTTATGAACAGGATATTAATGATATGGATGCTAAAAAAGCCGCTGATAAGGCTTTGGCAAATAAGGATATTGTTGTTGGATTTAAACTTGCTCACTTTGCTGCAGCCAGCTGGGTTCCGGTAGAGCGCGTAGTTGAGGCCGGTAAACTTGCAGATATGCCTGTAATTATTGATTTCGGAGGTGATAATACACATGCTCCATTGTCAATCGAAACATTGTTCACTAAATATCTTCGTCCTGGAGATATTTATACTCATGTTTATACCGAGTTAGTTCAAAGAGATCCTGTAGTAGATCTAAAAACCCGCCAGTTAAAGCCGTTTTTAATTCCTGCTCAAAAGAAAGGAATTATTTTTGACGTCGGTTTTGGTGGAGGAAGTTTTAACTTCAATCAGGCAATTCCATCAATTAAAGCTGGATTTTTACCAAATACAATGGGTACCGACCTTCATACAGGAAGTATGAATGGTGCGATGAAAGATCAGTTGAATGTACTCTCTATTTTCCTTTCTATGGGAATGGATATTCAGGGAGTCATTTCCCGTAGTACCTGGGCACCTGCCCAGGCTATTAAGCGGCCAGAACTCGGCAACCTTTCAGTAGGTTCCGGAGCAGATGTAGCAATCTTAACAGTACGTAATGGGAATTTCGCTTTCAGAGATATCGCTGGCAACAGAAATGAAGGTAAGCAAAGGTTTGAGTGTGAAATGACCATTCGTAACGGAAGAATTGTTTACGATCTTAACGCAATAGCCAGTACTTCGGCGCAAAGCAAATAAATATTAAGCTAGAAAATTAGTTTTTGATCATCATTTAAAGATTTTAGAAATACAGTAATGAAGAGATTCTCAATTTTAGTCGTAGTTCTGCTTTTCCTGGCAACATTTACAAATGCTCAGGGTAAACAATATAATACCCTGATCAAAGGTGGCAGAGTGATCGACGCAAAGAACAATATTAATGCCCTGATGGATGTCGCCATAAAAGATGGCAAGATTGCTAAAGTAGCACAGAATATCGATGCTGCACAAGCAGAACAGGTTGTAAATGCCAAAGGGATGTACGTTACACCTGGTCTTATCGATGTCCATGCACACGTTTTCTGGGGTACCCAGCCAAACAGTTATTTAAGCAATGGTGATGTGGGTGTAACAGCCGATGGATTTAGCTTTCGTTCAGGTGTAACCACTATGGTAGACTGTGGAGGTCCGGGATATAAATCATTTGATACCTTTAAAAAGAATATTATTGATAAATCTCAAACTAGAATTTTAGCATTCTTGAATATTGTAGGAGAGGGTATGAGAGGTGGTGATTACGAGCAGGATGTGAGTGATATGGATGTCAATCTTGCCGCAAAAGCTGCATTGGATAATAAAGATCATGTAGTTGGATTTAAGCTGGCACATTTTACAAACCCGGATTGGACACCTGTTGAACGCATCGTTGCCGCTGGCAAATTAGCCAATATGCCTGTGATTATTGATTTTGGAGGTGGTAAGCTTCCTATCGAAGACCTTTTTTTCAAGTACCTCAGACCAGGTGATATTTATACACACGTATTTACTGAGCTGGAAAGAAGGGATCCTATAGTCGATCTTCAGACCAGACAATTAAGGCCTTTTGTTATCCCTGCTCAAAAAAGAGGAATTATTTTTGACGTTGGTTTTGGTGGTGGAAGTTTCAATTTTAATCAGGCTATTCCAGCAATTAAGGCTGGTTTTTTACCTGATCTGATGGGTACTGACCTTCATACCGGGAGTATGAATGGTTCTATGAAAGATCAGTTGAATGTCTTGTCAATACACCTTGCAATGGGTATGAATCTGCAATCTGTGATTGAACGCAGTACCTGGAGACCTGCTCAGGCAATCAAACGCACCGAATTGGGACATCTTTCAGAGGGAGCTATCGCAGATATCGCTATTCTGAGCCTCCGTCAGGGTAAGTTTGGATTCAGAGACATAGCAATGAACAGGCAGGAAGGAACCCAAAAACTGGAGTGTGAAATGACAATTAAGGGGGGTAAGATTATGTATGATCTTAATGCTATTGCCACAAATGTCAAAAAATAAGGGTTAGTTCCAGCTAATATTCTGCTATTCTATGAAAAAATATTTATTCACATTGACTTTTGCATTAATTTTTTCCACTGGAGGAATTAAGGCACAAAATCAGCCGGTCTCAAATCGGATTTATAGTATACTGATTAAGGGAGGCCATGTGATCGACCCAAAGAATAATATTGATGGCCTGATGGATATTGCTATCCATTCTATACGTTCTGCAAGGGATGGACAGACGGCACAGGAGGCTAGAATTGCATTGGTCGCGAAGAATATAGATACTGCACTGGCTTTTCAGGTTGTGGATGCTAAAGGGATGTTTGTGACTCCGGGACTCATTGATATTCACACCCATGTTTTTTATGGGCCATCCAAAACAAATTATTTGAGCAACGGCTCTATTTCTGTTATTCCCGACGGTCATACTTTTAAAGCAGGTGTAACTACAGTTGTGGACGCCGGAGGAGCAGGATGGAAATCATTTGATACCTTCAAAAAGAATATAATCGACCAGTCTGATACCAGGGTCTTGTCATTATTGAACATCGTTGGTGAGGGTATGAGAGGGGGAGCTTACGAGCAGAATCTTGAGGATATGGATGCTGAAAAGGCTGCTGAAGCTGCGATTAAGAACAAAGATTATGTAGTGGGTTTTAAACTGGCGCATTTCGGAAAGCCTGATTGGGCACCAGTTGAAAGAATAGTGAAAGCAGGAAAAATAGCCAATATGCCGGTTATGATCGATTTTGGAAGCGGAAACTTATCCCTGGAAGACCTATTACTAAAATATCTCCGCCCCGGTGATATCTATACCCATACTTTTATCGAAGCACCAAGAAGCAAGGATCCTATTGTCGATTTTGAAACCAGGCAGCTCCGGCCATTCGTGAAAATCGCCCAGAACAAGGGAATTATTTTTGATGTAGGTTTTGGTAGCGGCAGTTTTAATTTTAAACAAGCTTTTCCAGCAATAAAATCAGGATTTTACCCGAATACTATGGGAACAGACCTTCATTCCGAAAGCATTATTCGTGCAATGAAAGATCAGTTGAATGTAATGTCTATTTTTTTGTTCCTTGGAATGGATATTCCATCAATCATTAAAGCTGCAAGCTGGGCTCCTGCTCAGGCAATAAAAAGGGAGGAACTCGGTAACCTTTCTGTTGGCGGTATAGCCGATATTGCTATTCTGAGTATGCGCAAAGGTAATTTTGGATTCAGGGACGTTGCCGGTAATAAACAGACCGGAACACTGAAGTTCGAATGCGAAATGACTATAAAAGGTGGAAGGATCGTTTATGATCTGAATGCAATTGCTTCGCCTATTCCAAAGAAATAAGAAAAAAACAAATTTATGGTACCTTTTGTTTTCAATATATACAGATTATTTTTTGTTTGTTTTCTGGCTTTAATGGCTTCAGGATTTGAGGCTGATTCTCAAAGTTTATCAGCTAAAAAAAGAGTTTATGGTATTGTTATTAAAGGTGGCCATGTGATTGATCCTAAAAATAACATTAACGAAGTGATGGATATTGCAACAGAAATTGCTCCTCCATTAACTAAGGGTCAGCCTGCTACTGAACCCAAAATTGCCCTGATAGCAAAAAATATTGACACGGCTTTAGCCCTGCAGGTTGTGAATGCAAAGGGAATGTACGTAAGTCCGGGTCTTATTGATATCCATACCCATGTTTTTTACGGCCATTCAAAAAGTGACTACCTGAGTAATGGTTCCATTGCTGTAATTCCTGATAGTTATACTTTCAGAACCGGTGTAACCACAGTGGTGGATGCCGGAGGGGCCGGATGGAAATCATTTCAGACTTTTAAGAAAAATATCATTGACCTTTCTGCTACCAGAGTACTGTCTATGCTCAACATTGTTGGCGAAGGAATGCGTGGGGGTGATTATGAACAGAATATCGATGACATGGATTCTGAAAAGACTGCCGCTGCCGCCTTAGAGAACAAGGAACATGTGGTAGGTTTTAAGCTCGCCCATTTTGGTAAGGCCGACTGGACTCCGGTTGAGCGGCTCACAAAGGCTGGTAGAATCGCCGATATGCCTGTCATGGTTGATTTTGGCAGTGGTAATCAATCTTTGGAAGAACTTTTTTTCAAGTATCTCCGCCCCGGTGATATCTACACACATTCTTTCTGCTATGTTCCCGGAGTAAGAGAGCCGATTATTGATACAGAAACTAAATTAGTAAAACCATTTGTTCGAAAAGCACAGCAAACCGGGTTGATTTTTGATATAGGATTCGGGAGCGGTAGTTTTGATTACAGAACGGCTATTCCGGCTATGAAACAAGGGTTTTACCCGAATACTCTCGGTACAGATTTGCATGCCTCCAGCATTAATGGGGCCATGAAAGATCAAATGAATGTCTTTTCTGTTTTTTTAGCTATGGGAATGGATATTCCCTCTATTATAAAAGCAGCAACATGGACACCTGCCATTACCATAAAGAGGCCTGAACTTGGAAATCTATCTAAGGGTGCTATTGCTGACATTACAGTAATCAGTATGCGTGAGGGAGATTTTGGCTTCAAGGATATTGTTGGAAACAGACAGGAAGGAAAGCGCAGATTCGAGTGTCAGTTGACAATAAAAGGAGGGCGGGTTGTTTATGATCTGAATGCAATTTCTTCCAAACCACATTTACAATAATTTCGTTTGATGGATATTAATCAGTTTAATTAATTGATATTCATATTGTTATAAATTTATTCTCTTTTTAAAACCATGGGGTTTGATATGTCCTGTTTAAAACTAATCTGTCTTTTTCTAATTCTGAATATAAGCTTTGTAGCTCAGAATACTTATGCCCAGAAAAGGCCAAATATTTTGTTGATAATGACAGATGATCAGGGGGTTGGGGATATTGGTATGCACAATAATGGTGTGCTGAAAACCCCGAATATGGATGCTATCGCAAAGCAGGGTGCTGAATTCAAACAATTCATTGTCAATTTCAATTGTTCTCCAACACGTGCAAGTATGCTCACCGGCCGCGATAATTACAGAACCGGAGTGGTGGGTGTTACCGAGACATCGCCCCTGATGAAGTCATCCGAAGTTACGATTGCCAAATTGTTGTCAGAGGCAGGCTATAGTACAGGAATTTTCGGAAAATGGCATCTGGGTGACAGCTATCCTATGAGACCATCAGACAAGGGATTTCAGGAAACCCTGATTCACAAAGGAGGAGGAATAGGGCAGGCCTCTGATCCTCCCGGAAATTCCTATTTCAATCCAATTCTCGAACATAATAATGTGAGGAAAGTATTTGAGGGCTATTGTGATGATATTTTTGCTGATGCAACCCTCAGTTTTATAGATAAGAACAAGGACAAACCTTTTTTTGCTTTCTATGCCACTAACCTCCCGCATTTTCCGCTAACTGTTAGCGATAAATGGGCTGATCCATTTCGCAAAATGGGTCTTCATGAATTGAATGCCCGTACTTATGGTATGGTTGCCAATGTCGATGCTAACATCGGCCGCTTACTGGCTAAACTTAAAGAGCTTGGGATTGAGGATAATACGATCGTTATTTTCATGTCAGACAATGGGCCAAGGACTAAAAGAACCAAAAACGATCTTTATCCCGACCGTTACAGTATGAATCTTAGGGGGACTAAAACCAGTGTTTATGAGAACGGTATCCGTGCCCCATTCTTTATTAAATGGCCCGCAGTAATACCACAGGGTATTAAATTTACAAATCTGGCGGCTCACATAGATGTTATGCCAACATTACTTGAAGCTTGTAATCTCCCTGTTCCAAAAGGCCTGAAACTTGACGGATTATCGCTGATGCCATTATTGAGTGCTAAGGCGAAAAATCTTCCTGAACGTGAAATTTTCATTCAGGGACATGCTGGTTCTGAGCCTTTCAAATACTTCCATTTTACGGTTCGCGGACAGCGATATAAGCTAATTTCCCCTACCGATGATCCGTATGGTGATATCAGCCGTCCTACTGATGCAGATGTAAAGAAAATGATTGCTAATCTTGAATTATATGATATTGAAAAGGATTCCAGTGAAATCAATAATATTGCCAAACAACATCCTGAGATAGTTAAAAGCATGCTGACAAAGTATGAGAACTGGTTTGATCAGGCTATTAAGGATCGTGGTACGGACTGGCCTCAGCGAATTTATTTGGGGACTCTTTTTCAGAAAAATGTGCAGTTATCGCGCTTCGATTGGGGAGGTCCCGGAGCTTATGGCAATCAGCCTAATAAATATGGTTATTGGGAAGTTTTCAGCACTGCCGCCCGATATCGGATTACCCTACGTTTTCAGAAAGCACCAGCATCTTGTTTAGCCACTTTTAAATATCAGGGTCTTGAAAAGAATACCCAGGTTTCGGAAGGGAAAACTTCAGTAATTTTTGATGATATTGAACTGCCTGCAGGTTCAGGCAGATTTGAAGCATTTCTCAAATTTGATTCCAAAGAAACAGGAGTACAGTTTGTGGATGTAGAACGTATTAACTAAATAAGCTTTATGGAAAGAAGACGGTTTCTTAAATCAGCTGTGCTTGGTTCGGCAACTATGATGCTGGGATTTCATGCATTGGATTCGCTGGCATCTTCAGGAATTAAAATTAAGAAAGTCAGATACTACAGCGCGCCGGGTTACAATAAGCCATTATTTAATCAGGCCCGCGGAATCGTTGAAATTGAGACCGACAGTGGAATAATAGGTATCGGTGAAGGCGGCTCAAAAGATATGATTGAGCAGTGCGCTCAGATGATGATTGGCGAAGATCCATTCCGGATTGAACATATCTGGCAGAATCTGTACAGAGGCATGTTTTATCCACCCGGGAGGGAAAAACTCCATGCAGTTGGTGCACTTGAAATGGCACTATGGGACATTAAAGGAAAAGCATTGAATGTACCTGTTTATGAATTACTGGGTGGAGCAACACGAGACTATGTAGAATGCTATGCTACAGGATTCAGAGCCTCAAAAGCCAAAACTGAGGAAGAGCGCGCAACCGATTGTCTGAAAGCAGGTTTGAGATCTTACAGGATTGGCCCAACAGGTGGAAATGGAGATCAGCCTTTTGATTTTTTTCAGAATGCTGCTAAAACTATAGATTTCTGTAAAAGAATAGATCAGGCAGTTGGAGGTCAGGGGAATTGGGCAATTGACCTGCATACCCGTTTTGATACTCCTGAAGCAATAAAAATTTGTGATGAATTGGAAAAACTAAGTCCTTATTTTGTTGAAGATGCGATCAGATCTGAGAACACCGGAGCATACCGGAACTTCAGGCAACTAACCAAGGTTCCATTGGCAGTTGGGGAGCAGTTTGGTGATCGCTGGGATATTAATGAAATGATTGAGCAGCAATTGATCAATTATTCAAGGGTTACTTTACCAAATACGGGTGGTTTAGGTGAGTTTAAAAAAATAGCTTCCCTGTGTGAAACGCATTACGTTGGAATGATCCCGCATTTTACAGGACCCTTATCCACCGCCGCTTTGGTTCATGTCTTAGGGTCAAGCAGTCCGGCAAGGGCCATGATGGAATTAGCAGGAGGAGAGCCTGAAAAACCGGCCTATTTTAATGAGGATTACCTAAATTATTCAAATGGTAAATTATATTTGAACCCTGCACCTGGACTTGGAGTCAAATTCAATCCAAAGAAGGCAGATTTTGTGATGGAAATAATCGAAAAGACGAAATTTCCTCATCCGGTTTTAAAAAGTCCGGATGGAGCAATACACAATTGGTAAGTATAAATGATGATTCAGACAGAATTGCTCAAATCCGGTCAATAGACCAATTTTATTTATATTTAGCCAGGATATAATCACGCAGATTTCAAGAAGAATTCAAAATGACAAAAGATAATTTACCATCTAATTCTAAATAAATTGAGAACAAAAACTATACTATTTTCCACTTTGCTGATTGCCGCAAGTCTCGGAACACTGATTTCAGGTTGTAATTCAGATAAAAAAACTGCTGAATCTACTGCTGATACTTCTGATTCTGCTGCCTTATTTATCACCGGAACAGACCCAAGGTTAGCCGATAGAAATTTTGAGCAGGTTCCTGCAATTGGTACATCTGCTGATGGAAAGCAGATCTTTGTAGCCTGGTATTCAGGTGGAGCTGCTCCGGGGCCTGGGAATTTTGTGACTCTTTCTGTAAGTCAGGATACAGGAGAAAGCTGGTTAAATGATCAACTGGCAGTATATCCTAATTTTCCTGAATACCGTTTTTTCGATCCTGCTTTCTGGAGGGATAAAAATGGTCAGCTTCATTTATTCTATGGTAGTGCAAAAGATAGCCTTATATGGGATGGATTTGGTGGTGTAAATGCCCTTGAGATTGCCTGGGATGGCACTAAAATTACCCACGGTCAGCCAAAAAGAATCAGTGATGGAGTGATGAGTAATAAACCGCTATACCTGGCTTCCAAAGACCTTGCTTTATTTCCGGTGTACGTTGATAAACCTTTAGCCGGGGATAGTTCAGGAAAGGTATTCCCGGAGAATGGGGCATTTATCCGCGCTTTGGATTATTCAAAATCAGGTGATTTAGCTTCATTGAAAAACTATTCAAGTATCCAGATTACAGACTCAATCAGAATTCATGATGAACCACAGCTTGTAGAAGTTTCAGATAAGGGTAATCTGATGGCCATGGTAAGAACAACAAAAGGAATTTACTTTACTACAAGTTCAGATTATGGTTTGACCTGGAGTAATGTTGAGCCTTTTACAGCTTCCGGACCAACAACTTCAAGCCGTTTTTATCTCGGTAAACTGTCTTCAGGAAATTTATTGCTGATATCAAACAGCAGCACTACCCGTAATAATATGACTGCATTTATATCTGTTGATGGCGGCAAAACATGGCCACATAAACTTTTGCTGGATGCAAGGGAAAATGTTTCCTATCCTGATGCCGATCAAACTCCTGATGGCAGGATCCATGTGGTATTCGACCGCGAAAGAACCAGCGCAAAAGATATTTTGTATTGCAGATTTACGGAAGAAGACGTTATTAAGGGAGATACAGGAAAGGTTTATAAAACAAGGGTTAATAAATAGTAGAGAGTGGAGAATTGAGAGTGGAGACCCGATAGCTATCGGGTTACTTCTCTTTTGTGTTTTATTACCAACCAGGGATGTAGTTTGTCATTGTGAGCGTAGCGCGGCAATTTCATTGCTCCTCGGATTAAAGTTAACACCGACCGGAGATGTAATTTGTCATTGCGAGCGCAGCGTGGCAATCTCTATCTATCTGGTGCGGTGAGAAAACCGACCAGAGTCAATGAACGCGCCACTTTGAATAATTGAGAATTTAAAAGAAATGAATAAATATATATTATGCTGCGACTGGGGAACTACTTCATTCAGGTTAAGACTGGTTGACAGATATACTTACGAAGTTGTTGGCGAATTGTTATCCTCAGGTGGAGTAGCCGGTACATTCAGGTCATGGAAAGAACAAACTGAAATCAATCGTTTTGATTATTATTCTGACATCCTTAAATCAAGTATCCTTGAACTAGGAAATAGATCAGGAAAGTCCCTCTTAAGTATTCCGGTTATTGTTTCCGGTATGGCCTCTTCATCTTTAGGAATGGAAGAAATTCCTTATGCTGAACTTCCATTTAATATAAGTGGCATTCAGGCATCAGTTAAGATATTTGAAAATTTTAACGGCCCCGGTGCAAATCTTGTGCTGGTTTCGGGACTGAAAAGTTATGAGGATGTGATGAGAGGAGAGGAGGCCCAACTGATCGGCCTGATTAAAATAAATGAGGTTTCTGTACAGGAACATGAGCAGATCGTATTTGTTTTTCCCGGAACTCACTCTAAACATATTTTCGTAAAAGATGATCAGGTAACTGATTTTAAGACCTTCATGACCGGAGAGATCTTTAACCTTCTTAGCGAACACAGTATACTAAAGGATTCTATTGATTTGAGTAAATCTTCAGGTCTGACCGAACCCGCTAATATTGAGGCATTTAAGCATGGGGTAGAAGTTTCGGGATCATCTTCTCTTTTGCATAATTTATTTACTGTCAGAACGATGCAGCTCTTTGGGAAGTTCGGCAAAGAGCAGAATTCATATTATCTAAGTGGATTGCTCATTGGTACAGAACTCAGGGAACTTTATTCAGGAAATTATGATCATTTGGTGATCTGCAGCGGAAAGCATCTTTTTGATCATTATAAAATTGGAGTAGAAATGCTTTCCTTTAAAACAAAAACAAGCTTCATTCAATCTGACCTGATCGACAAAGCAACTATTGCCGGACAGGTTCAACTATTTAATGCACTACAAACCCTATCTAATGAATAATCAAGAATTTTCCTGGAAAGATTTCTCCAGGGTGCCGCTGGTTGGAATAATCAGGAATCTGACATTTGATGAAATTGCAAAAATTCTGCCTGTCTACCATGCTGCCGGTCTTACAACCATTGAAATAACCATGAATACTCCTTTTGCGGAGGATATTATTCGTTACGCTGCTGAGCAGTATAAAGGTCGATTAAATGTGGGTGCCGGTACGGTTTGCAGTACTGAGGACCTGAAAATGGCTCTGCAGGCGGGAGCGCAATTTATAGTAACGCCTATTCTGAATCCTGAGGTTGTACGCAACTGTGTAAAATCAAAGATTCCGGTTTTCCCGGGAGCCTATACACCCACAGAGATTTATCAGGCCTGGGAACTTGGTGCTGATATGGTCAAGGTTTACCCTGCTACTGCATTGGGTCCTGATTACATCAGGGACGTCAAAGCACCTTTGAATAAAATTAAACTAATGCCAACAGGCGGAATCAGCCTGAATAATATAGAGGTATTTATGAAAGCCGGCGCCGACGGTTTGGGAATAGGTGGACAGCTTTTTGATAAACAATTGATCAAAAATGAAGACTGGGATGGATTATTGGAGCACTTTAAGAGGTATGTTAAGCATTTTAATTCATAGATTCAAGAACCAAGAGCCAGGAACCAAGACTTAAAACGGGTTCATTTGAAAATTTCACTCAAGGATATTGACTATTATTAAACATTTTATACTTAGGAAAATTACCTAACCAACCAACAACCAACAAACTAACAACCAAAAATGGCATCAGGAAAAATCAAAAATTATCGTTGGATCATAGTAGGATTACTGTTCACAGGTACTGTGATCAATTATCTGGATCGGCAGATCATTGGCTTGCTAAAACCTACACTCGAATCGGAATTCAGCTGGACAGAAACAGACTTTGGTAAGATCATGTCTGCATTTT
Source organism: Pedobacter sp. (assembly GCA_036676565.1). Lineage (GTDB taxonomy): Bacteria > Bacteroidota > Bacteroidia > Sphingobacteriales > Sphingobacteriaceae > Daejeonella. Next base: position 39,458 of record JAKFCP010000001.1, on the reverse strand, counting down.
CATTTGCTTATGCAATTGGTTTATTGGTATCAGGCAGGTTTATTGATAAGGTTGGTACTAAAATGGGGTATAGTGTTGCAGTTGTTGTTTGGAGTTTGGCAGGAATGTTCCATGCACTTGCAAAATCTGTAATGGGTTTTGGTATTGCCAGATTATCGCTTGGGATAGGGGAGGCTGGTAATTTCCCGGCAGCAATGAAGGCTGTTGCCGAATGGTTTCCCAAAAAGGAAAGGGCACTGGCAACAGGTATTTTCAATTCGGGTACGGCAATAGGTGTTGTTGTTGCATTGATTCTTGTCCCGATAATTATGCAAAACTATGGCTGGCAAGAGGTCTTTTGGATTACCGGTGCCCTTGGTTTTATATGGTTAATTTTCTGGTGGATTCTGTATGAGATTCCTTCAAAACAGAAAAGATTGAGTTCTGAAGAATTGGCCTATATCGAAAGTGATAAGGATGATGTTTCGGATCAGGTAAAAAGCACAACTAAGATTTCCTGGGCAAGGTTGTTTACATTTCCTCAGACCTGGGCATTTGTTACCGGCAAATTTTTGATCGATCCGATTTTCTGGTTCTTCCTGTTCTGGCTGCCTTCCTATTTTTCTACTACATTTAATCTTGATTTGAAGGTAATCAGTCCCGAATTGATACTTATTTATGGAGCAACTACCATTGGTAGTATTGCAGGGGGGTATTTTTCTTCCAGCCTCATAAGGAGGGGCTGGCCAACCCTGAAAGCAAGAAAGGGAGTATTATTGTTGTTTGCAATTCTGGAACTGGGTATCATGATCGCAATCGCTCAGTTTGTTACTGATAAGTGGGTGGCTGTAGGTTTGATCAGTCTGGCTGTTGCAGTGCATCAGGCATGGGCAACAAACATCTTTACAATGGCTTCGGATATGTTCCCAAAAGAGGTAGTGAGTTCAGTCGTTGGAATTGGTGGTATGACCGGTGCAATAGGAGGGATATTGTTCCCGATATTCGTAGGTTATCTGCTTGATGTTTACAAAGCAGCCGATAACTTAACAGGTGGTTATAATCTTATATTCACGATTTGCGGGGTTACCTATCTTCTGGCCTGGATAATTATTCATTTACTAACCAGAAGATCTCAGAAGGTGGTTGTTAATTAGGTGAGAGGTATAAGTTATCGGAATAAAATAATGTCTTTATTCCTTGGTCTTTTTCCTTTATTCAAATAACCAAGTCTCAAACGAACAAGGATTTAGTCTTGATTCCTGGCTCTTGGTTCTTGATTCAGAATTAATACTAAATTTAACATAAACAGATATCATCTTAAATATTGTATCGCACTTTAATATGAATACTATGAAAAAAATATTCAAACCAGGCTTTAAGCCAATGCTGATCCTTTTCGGATTGTTTGCAGCTCCATTTTTTACACCTCAGGTAAATGCTCAGCTTTATAATTTTACTGAGGAGCAAATGATAAGTTTTACCGCAAAAAATCCTTATGGTCGTTTCCCTGGCGGCCGCCCGATGATACCGGCAGCAATTCTTGATACAATCCGCAAAATGGATATTCAGGTTGTTGAGGCTATTGGGTCTATTCCGAGAGAATATGCCAATCAGTATGAGGATGGCTGGAAATCTATCATTCCCGGTAAGAAACTCGTTGGACGGGCATTTACCGTGCAATTCATGCCGTCCCGTCCAGATCTGGTTGCCGGAATGCAATCAGAAGCCGATAAGAACAATTTTACGGGCCTGAACAACAGAACCACAATTGATATGCTTCAAAAGGATGATCTGGTCATCGTTGATTTATATGGCAAAGTTCAGGGAGGCACCTACGTTGGGGATAAGTTATCCTATTATATATGGAAGACTACAGGGACAGGTTTAATTGTTGATGGCGGAATATACCTTACCGAGAATATATCACAGAGTGGGATGCAGGCTTTTTATCGCGGGACCTACCCCGGACCTTTAAGCAATGCTACCGTTTCGGGTATTAACGTTCCGATCAGAATAGGAAAAGCAGTGATTATGCCGGGAGATTTGGTAATTGGTGATCAGGATGGGATTCTGGCAATACCACCACAGTTTGTACCTAAATTAATATATACTGTAACCCGGGATCGCAGACGTGATGTATGGATGAAAAAAGCATTTGACCTTCAAAAGTATAAATCAAGTGATATATACGGCCGTCCAAGAGATCCAGCACTTTTGAAACAATATGAGTCTTATCTGGATTCCGGTGATCCGGCTTTATTACCTAAATAGTAAACAGAAGCGTTAATACAATATTATGAAAATTTTCAATTTCATATTTCTTATACTCTTTGTTATTTCAGCAGGCCTTCAGTATAATGACCCTGATCCTGCTTTATGGATTTTAATCTATCTGTTCGGTGCCACGATTTGCTTTTTTGCAATCAGAAAGCAAAGTTATCCCCGGCTAACCTTAGCCGGGATAATTCTCCTTTTTATATATGCTCTCTACCTGTTCTTTGATAAAGACGGAGTTTTAAGCTGGTTGACTGAACACCAGGCAGAAAATATAGCAGGAAGTATGAAGGCATCTTCTCCATGGATTGAAGAGACCAGAGAGTTTTTTGGCTTGGCTATCCTGATTTCGGTCTTGTCAATTAACTTTTTCTATTCAGGGAAGGAATCAAAAAAAGGTAATAAATAATTGAAATTTTATGATATTCCTGAATAAGATCAATATGCCGTAAGATAGTATCATAAATTTTACTGAATTCTATTATTAATTATAAATTTTCCTTCTGCGAAACCCAATTTCTCTCCCAAATGGGCAGATTTTCTGACTATTAGTTTTCAACATTAGTTAAATATTTTTTATATCTATTTTTTTATATATTGTAAATAATTGATTATCAATTATTTACAATTAGTTTATTTTAAAATTTTATAATTATAAGTCACTTTACCAAATATTTGGTATAATAAAAAAAAGCATTACTTTAGTCTTGCCAAGTGGTATGTAATTCAACCATAAGTTTTGCTTATCAACTGGTTAAACAATTAATTAATTATATCTAACACTAAAAGTATTATGATGAAAAAAGTTTACAAACTAGTCGTATTGCTGCTATTGTGCCAGACTTATGTGTTTGCGCAGAATATCAGCGTTACCGGAAAGGTTACCGACTCTGACAACTTGCCTCTTCCTGCTGTAAGCATCAAGGTAAGTGGATCAACTCAGGGTACAAGCACTGATGCTAACGGTAATTTCACAATTTCTGTGCCGTCCAATGCGTCATTGGTATTCACTTACATTGGATTTGCAAGTCAAACTATTGCAGTTAATGGAAGAACAACATTAAATGTTCGCCTTGAATCTGATGCAAGACAACTTGAAGGAGTAATTGTTACTGCTTTGGGTATTACAAAAGATCAGAAAGTTTTGAGTTATGCAACTCAGAAAGTTAACACTGATCAGTTTGAAAAAGCCAGAGAGCTGAATATTGGTAAATCTTTGATCGGTCGTGTGGCTGGTCTTGATGTTGCCGGTACTTCTTCAGGTCTTGGAGGTTCAACTCGTGTTGTACTTAGAGGTGATCGTTCAATCACAGGTAATAACGGTGCTTTGATCGTTGTTGACGGTGTGCCAATGGATAACTCAAACTACAGTCCTGGTACCGGTAACGGTGGTCGTGATGGTGGTGATGGTCTTTCCAGTATCAACCCTGATAACATCGAGTCTATGACTGTACTAAGAGGTGCTTCTGCAACTGCTCTTTATGGTTCACGTGCTGCTAACGGTGCATTATTGATTACTACCAGAAAAGGTGGTGCTCAGCAAGGTTCAGGAGTTTCTTTCAACAGCTCTTCTCAAATAGAGACTATGATGGAACTTTATGATTTCCAGAATGAGTATGGTCAGGGTGCTGCCGGAGTTTATAACAGAGCTCAGGAAGGTTCATGGGGTCCAAGAATGACAGGTCAGACAGTTGCTTTATGGGGTAACGATCCTGCCGATGCTGGAAAAACTTATAGCATGACTCCTCAGCCAAATAACTACAGAGATTTTTATTCTACAGGAAAACAATTGTCAAACACTTTGGCATTCTCTGGTGGTAATGAAAAGGCTCAAACCTATTTTGCATATACCAGAGTAGATGCTACCGGTATTATTGATAACAACGAGCTGGTAAGAAACAACCTTAACCTGCGTATAACAGGTAAAGTTAGCCCTAAACTGTCTTATGATTCTAAGGTTACTTATCTGAAACAAGATATCAATAACAGACAGTACACTGGTGAGGCTTATCAGAACAACCAACGCCACATCTTACGTATCCCACGTAACATCTCTTTAGATCAGGCTAGAAAGTATGATTACATTGACCCATCAACCGGTAAATTACGTCAGAACTACTGGAATCCTGGATCTAACGGTGGTGAGAATCCATTCTGGACTAAGAACCGTATCATATCTGATGATGTGAGAGATCGTGTTATGGGCTTTGGTTCATTAACTTATCAGGTTACTCCTGCATTAAGTTTAATGGGTCGTGCAGGTATTGATAAAACAATTGATGCGTTTGAAGGTAAATGGTATAATGATACTTATACAATTGCTGATTTTGGTAACTATCAGACTGAAAACAGAGATGTTACTGAAACCAACTTTGACTTAATCGGTATTTTCAAAAAGAACATTCTTGAAGAATTAACTGTTGATGCAACATTTGGAGCGAGTCTTCAGCACGTTGACAGAACAGCCCGTTCAACCAACGCAGGTGGTTTGAACCGTGATAACTTGTTTATCCCTTCAAACGGTCGTGGTCCTTCAGATGGTTACTCATTTGTTCAGACTGAAAAACAAGGTGTATTTGCAACAGCGGATTTCACTTACAAAAATGCAATCACAATCTCAGGTTCAGTTCGTAATGACTGGGCATCTACCTTACCAAAATCAAGTCAGTCTTACCTGTTTGGTTCAGGAGGTTTCTCTGCGATTCTTTCCAACATCTTTACCTTACCTAGTGCAGTTTCTTTCGCTAAATTGAGAGGTTCTTATGCTACTACAGGTAACGATGCTGCTGCATTCCTTACAACTCAGTTATACAACTTTGCTGCGGGTGGTAATGGTGGTTTCATTAACAGAAATGGTGTAAAACCTTTCCCTGATTTGAAGCCAGAGTTAACAACAGCTTTGGAAATTGGTTTAGAAGCTAAATTCTTCAATGATCGTTTAGGTTTTGACTTGGGTTACTATTCTTCTGATACTAAAAACCAATTATTCCAGGTTTCACTTCCTCCGGCTTCTGGTTGGAGTTCAGAGTATGTTAACGCTGGTTTGGTTAATAACAAAGGTGTGGAATTAACTTTAAATGCAACCCCGGTTGTTAAAGGTGATTTCCGTTGGAACATGAACCTAAACTATGCCAGAAACGTTAACAAAGTAGTTGAATTGTCTCCAACTTTGAAGACATTAAACTTAACTCAGGATTTCATGGTATTCCAGCGCGCTGTTGAAGGTTTCCCATTAGGTCAGATGTACAGCAGAGGTTATCAGCGTAATGCTAGCGGACAAATTTTAGTTGGCGCAAATGGATTACCGTTAATCACTCCTGGTACTACAGTTGATATTGGTAATTCACGTCCTGATTGGACTGGTGGGTTCAGTAATACTTTCAACTACAAGAGATTTAGCTTCAATGCTTTAATTACAGCTCGTGTAGGTGGTACTGTAACTTCATTTACGAATGCAATCATCTATTCTGATGGTCAGGTAGCTGAAACATTAGACGGAAGAACTTCTATGGTTTTCCCTGGTGTAACTGCAGCCGGAGCAGCCAATACAGTTGCAACAACTGCTGAAGCATACTGGAAGTTTGTAGGTGGTCGTAACACACCTGTAGGTGAGGTTTGGGCATATGATGCAACAAACGTTCGTTTACGTGAAGCATCTATAAGCTACACATTGCCTAAAAATTTATTTAAGAAAGCTCCATTCCAGGCTGCTTCTGTATCTTTAACAGGTCGTAACTTATTCTTCATTGTAAATAAGGCTAAAGGTTTCGACCCTGAATCTACGGCAGGTTCCACAAACACTTCTGTTGGTCAGGAAGGATTCTCTCTACCATCAACCCGTCAGATTGGTTTGAACTTAAACTTATCGTTTTAATTAATAAATATTAACAATTATGAAAAAATTTAGATTATATATCATTGCTTCAAGTTTAGTCTTGGTTACAGCTATTGGTATTTCATCTTGTACCGACAAGTTTGAAGAGTACAATACTGATAAAACCAGATTGACAGAACTTGATGCATCAGCTGTTGGTAATGCATTTGCAGCCACTCAGCACAGAGGTGTCATGTTTTCATGGCAGACCTTCCAGAGTTTATTTGGGGATTTATACGCACAGTATTATGGTAATATTGCCCAGAACTTTAACTCCGACCGTTATGTAATGGTTGGTAACTGGTTGAATGGAGCATTCAATAACTTCTATAACAGTGGAGTAAATCCATTGTTAGGTGTGTTGGAGAATACTGCACCGGGTGGTAAAGCAGCAAATCCTGGAATTTATGCGATGGCTCAGATCTGGAAAGTTAAGATCTATCAGCCAATGACTGATTACTGGGGACCAATCCCTTATTCAGCAGTAGGAAACGGATTAAAAACGGTTGATTACGATGCTCAGGATGTTATTTACAAAGATTTCTTAACAACTCTTGCTAAAGCAACTGCTGATCTTCAAGCTTACAAAGGCAAAAACCTTCTTGGGAGCAACGACCTGATCTATGGTGGTGATGTAGACAAGTGGATTCTTTTCGCTAACTCTTTACGTCTTCGTATCGCTATCCGTATTTCAGGAGTAGAGCCTGCATTGGCAAAAACAAATGCTGAGGCTGCAATCGCCGGAGGTGTTATGGAAACCAATGCACACGATGCTTATGTGAAAACTACTGCGAACAACATCAATAGCTTCAATCAGGCAACAGCCTGGAATGAGTTCCGTATGAGTGCTGCAATGGAGTCAGTATTAACTGGTTACGCAGATCCACGTATATCTAAGTTCTATGCTCCGATAGAAGGAACCACTTCAACCTTTAAAGGTATCCGTAACGGATATACTCAGGTTCAGTTAGGTTTACCTGAGAATCAGAACACAAAATTGTCAAACGTAGCTGACAGATTTTTACCTGCAAATCAGAACACCAATCCGTTTGAGGTTATGATGGCTGCAGAAGTTTGGTTCTTAAGAGCAGAAGGTGCATTAAAAGGATGGAACATGGGTGCTGGTACAGCTAAATCTTTCTATGAGAAAGGTATCGAGACTTCCATGAAACAATGGGGTATCTCTGATGCTGCTGCAATAGCAGCTTATACTGCAAGTATGAACACTCCGGTGGCTGTTACAGGCGCTGTAGTTTCACCTGCAGTAACTGACCTTCCGGTTGCCTGGACTGCAAATGCTGCAAGACAATTGGAGCAGGTTCACACTCAAAAGTGGATTGCATTATGGCCAAATGGAGTTGAAGCATGGGCTGAATATCGTCGTACCGGTTTCCCTAAACTATATCCGGTAATGAACTCTGAGAGCTTATTTGTAACTAAGGATCAGGTTATTCGCCGTGTACCATACACAATTGGTGAAAGCCAGACCAACGCTGCCGGTGTTGCAACAGGAGTTGCAAAACTTGGTGGTGCTGATAATGAAGCTACCCGTTTGTGGTGGAATAAATAATCAGATTTTTTTGATTTAATATTTATAAGGTCTTCCTGTTTTGAGGGAAGACCTTTTTTGTTACCAAAATTTCCAGATGAATATGCTTTTCAGGATAAGTTTCTAGGCATTAATATAAACCGCTTGACTTTCCAATTTTTTTTTTGAATAATTTATTCCACTGTAGATATTATTTACAGAGCTAAAATTATTTTTTTTATATTTAATGATTCACTGTTAATCACAGTAATTTTGAAATAGGACATTTATTTAATCTTAAAATAGCTTATTTCATTATTCCGGATTCTTTTAATTTAAAAGATAATAAAGTATTATTTAACAGGAATAAATTCAATAATCCGTGCCTGACAAAATACATTAACATGTTAAAAAAAATTTATGCTGCCGCTCTTTTGAGTCTTGTATTGAATGGCTGTACCAGTAAAAATGACAAACTGTTCACCTTATTAGACGAAGATGATACAGGGATAGATTACTCAAATATGCTTCGCGAGAGTGATGATATGAATGTAATGAATTATTCATACTTCTATAACGGTGCAGGTGTCGCTGTTGGAGATATTAATAATGATGGCCTTCAGGACCTGCTTTTTACTGGCAATATGGTTAAGAACCGTCTTTACATCAATAAGGGGAATTTTGAATTTGAAAATATAACCGACAAAAGCTGTATTGCAAGTAAGCAGGGCTGGTGCACGGGTGCCACAATGGTAGATATCAATGCTGATGGACTTTTGGATATCTATATCAGTCGCTCTGCAGATATTGATCCGGAACGAAGGAAGAATTTATTATTTATTAATAATGGTGATCTGACATTTACAGAAAAAGCCGAAGAATATGGTCTTGCTGACCATGGTTATTCAACCCAGGCTTCATTTTTTGATTATGATAAGGATGGTGATCTCGATATGTTTCTGATTAACCACTCCCTGCAACAATATACAACCGGTGTTCAGGAAAATGTGCAGTTGAGAAAAGAACAAAACCCTGATTTTGCGAATAAATTATACAGGAATGATAATGGTAAATTCAAGGATATTAGTGCTGAAGCCGGTATTACATCCAATGTTTTGACTTTTGGTTTAGGCCTTGCTGTTTCTGATATTAATAATGACAGCTGGCTGGATATTTATGTTTCCAACGATTTTAATGAGCCTGATTATATGTTTATTAATAATGGGAATGGAACTTTTACAGATAAACTAACCGAAAGTATGTCACAGATTTCAATGTATTCAATGGGATCTGATGTTGCCGATTACAATAATGACGGTTTACCTGATATGGTAACACTCGACATGCTTCCTGAAAGCAATGAGACCCAAAAAATGCATTCAGGGGCAGAAAATTTTGATAAAATGCAATTTTTATTCGATAGAGGGTTTTATTATCAGTTTAGCAGAAATATGCTTCAGAAGAATAACGGCGATGGAACTTTTTCTGAAATCGGGCAAATTGCAGGTATATCGAATACTGACTGGAGTTGGGCAGCTTTGTTCTCTGACCTGGACAGGGATGGGAAGAAGGACCTTTTTGTGACCAACGGATATGTTAAGGATTATACAGACATGGATTTCCTGAAATTTACAATGGATGAAACTATTCGTTCAAGGCAGCAGGGGAATACAGTTGTTGCAAAGGATTTTATAGAGAAAATGCCAACAATCGTTCAGTCTAATTATGTGTTTCAAAACGTTGGTAATGACCGTTTCGAGAAGAAAAACACAGAGTGGGGTCTTGATCAAAAGGGCATTTCGGCGGGTGCAGTCTATGCTGATTTGGATAATGATGGGGATATGGACCTCGTTGTAAGCAATACCAATGAAAATGCAAGCGTTTATAAAAACAATTCGGAATTGCTGAATAAGAATTCTTTTCTCAGAGTTCAGCTAAAGGGTGATAAACAAAATTCACTGGGTTTTGGTGCTAAGGTAGTTCTATATGCAAAGGGTGTAAAATATTTTCAGGAACAAATTCCTGTGAGAGGATTTCAATCCTCTGTAGATCCTGTATTAAATTTTGGACTTGGTAAAAATCAGGTCATTGATTCATTGTTTATCATTTGGCCAAATGACAAGAGTCAGAAAATTAAAAATGTAAAAGTAAATCAGACCCTTACACTGGATGTTAAAAATGCTGATCTGGATTTGAAATTTAATCCTATTCCAGAAGGTGATAAATATTTAGTGAACTCTTCTTCGGTTAATTTTACACATACAGAAAATCAGTTTAATGATTTTACTGTTCAGACCTTACTCCCGAATTATCTTTCAAGACCAGGCCCAACTATGGCTAAATCAGATCTTAACGGTGATGGCATAGAGGATCTGTTTATAGGAGGTGCTTCAGGCCAGGCCGGAGCTTTATTTATTCAAAGCAGTGCTGGTGATTTTATTAAAAAGAACAGCAGTTCATTGGAGGCAGATGCTCAATATGAAGATACAGCTTCTGAATTTTTCGACATGGATGGTGATGGTGATCTTGATCTGTATGTTGGAAGTGGTGGCTATGAATTCGGACCGGATAGTCCCTGGCTTCAGGATCGGATTTATATCAATGATGGCAAAGGTAATTTTACTAAGAAAACTACTGGCCTGCCCAAAATGCTGACTAGTACCGGTACAGTAAGATCTTCAGATATAGATGGAGATGGTGATTCTGATCTCTTTGTTGGTAGCAGGGTGTCTCCCGGGATGTATCCAAGTACCCCTGAAAGTAAAATCCTGATCAATGATGGCAAAGGGAATTTTACTGATGCAACTGCTGCTGTTGCTCCTGAAATAAAATATGCAGGAATGGTAAGTGATGCCGTTTGGATCGACGTTAATCAGGATAAGGTAAATGATCTGATCATCGTTGGTGAATGGATGCCAATACGCATATTCCTCAATCAGAAAGGTAAGTTGAAAGACAGATCAACTGAATTTATCAAGTTTGGTTCATCTGGCTGGTGGAATACTATTTATGCAGATGACATGGATGCTGATGGTGATAAAGACCTTGTTATTGGAAATTTAGGATTGAATGCACAGTTTAAGGCCAGTGAGAAGGAACCAATGAGCATTTATTATAAAGATTTCGACGAGAACGGTTCTGTAGATCCTATTTTCTGCTATTATATAGGTGGGGTTTCTTATCCAGCAGCTTCAAGAGATGATCTTATGGATCAGCTTCCAAGTCTAAAGAATAAATTTCTAGAATATCATAAGTATGCCAATGCAACGATCAATGATCTGTTTACTGCTGATCAGTTAAAGGATGCCAAAATGCTCAAAGCAGAGCTGCTTGAAACTGTTTATTTAGAAAATACAGGCAAGGGCTTTAATTTAAAGCCACTTCCAATTGAAGCGCAATATGCTCCGGTTTATGCTATTGCAGCTTCTGATGTTGATAAGGATGGTAAGAAGGACTTAATACTAGCCGGGAATAATTCCTGGACCAGAATAAAATTCGGACACTTCACTGCCAGTAATGGAACCCTGCTCTCAGGAAATGGTAAGGGTGAATTTTCGTATGTTCCGCAATGGAAAAGCGGGCTTAACATCAGGGGTAATGTGAGAAGCCTGAAAATGTTCCCTGCAGGAAAAAGTTCAGGAAATCAATTTGTTTTCGGAATAAATAATGCACCTGTTAAAACAGTGAAAAATTAATTTAATTAAAAAGCCGTAGGATTTTCGATTTCAGATATTATTTATGCTCTGTCTCTTTTTCTTCCGGAATCTAAAATCTTTAAACTGAAATGAACATTTTAACAATGAACAAAAAGGCGCTTATTATATTATTAGGAGGAATAGGCACTTTAATTTTTATCTCTTTTAAATCCAATTTTCCTGTTCAGGAACCCTGGAAAGCCCCCGATTCAGCAGATACAATTAAGAGCCCATTCCCATTTACACCTCAGGTGATAAGAGAGGGTGAAAAATTGTATACCATGCTATGTGTTTCCTGTCACGGCACCACAGGACTTGGCGATGGACAACCAGGCAGGTATAAAATACCGCCTGCAAACTTTCATAGTAAACATGTAAGCGATCAAAAAGATGGTGCCTTGTTTTGGAAGCTAACTCATGGTAAGGGTAATATGCCTGCCTATGGTGTTGCATTTAATGAAGAAAAGAGGTGGCAGTTAGTTGCATATATCCGTCAATTCGCAAAACAGGATTTGAATGCTACTGTTTCCAAGCCGGTTTTGCCGCTTAAAAACTATAGGTTTGATAAGAATTTGTCAACCCGATATTTTCCATTGCCTGCCAAGGTAAGTAATGTGTATAGCTCAGAGGAACAACTGTTTATGGTTGATACAGTTGTCAAAGGCCTTGTAAGACCATGGAGTATTGTTTTTATGCCAGATAATTCAGTTCTGATAGCAGAGCGCAGTGGTAAGTTATTGAAAGTGAAAGACGGGAAAGTTCAGGCAAATCCGATAGGAGGTAATGTTCCAACAAGTTTGCGTGATGTTAAGTTGCATCCCAACTTCGAAAAGAACAGGGTGATTTATTTTTCATATTTTATAGAGCCAACGAGCCCCGGAACAGGTTATACTGCATTGATGAGAGGCAAATTGATTGGTGATAAACTTGTAGAGGAAAAGATGATTTATAAAGCAGGTCCGTTTAAACGTAACGGTGACTGGTTTGGCAGTAAGATCGTATTCGACGATAAGGGATTCCTGTATTTTACTGTTGGAATACATAGTGACAGGATGAATTCGCAAAACCTTTCTGCTCCTGATGGAAAGACCATGAGACTGCATGATGATGGCAGTATTCCAAAAGATAATCCATTTTTAAATACTCCCGGAGCTTTACCTGAGATATATTCATATGGACATCGGATGCACCAGGGTATGCGCCGTGATCCTAAAACAGGCAGGATATTTTTTGTGGAATTTGGTGAACTTGCAGGTGATGAACTGAATATTTTAAAGCGGGGAGCAAATTATGGCTGGCCTTTAGCAACATTCAGTCTGGAATATAATGGTTCAATAATTTCTGAGAGTCCTTATCGTGAAGGAACTGAACCCCCGATTCATCATTATGCTATTGCGCCATCAGATCTTGATTTCGTTTATGGAACACGTTATCCGAAATGGGATGGCAATATTTTTATAGGCGGACTAGCTACTAAGAAGCTTTATCGGGTTGTGATGAAGGATGACAAATCTGTGCATGATGAAGCCATGCTCCATAATCTTGGAAGGATCAGAGATGTAAAATATGGCCCTGATCAGTTCCTGTATGTCCTTACTGAAGATACCGGGATTCTGGTCAGATTAGTGCCGCTGAGCAAGATCTGAAAGATCTTTAGCCGGAATCCTAATTTACCTTAACAATTCAAACTAATGATATGAAACGTAGAAATTTAATCAAGGGTTTAGCCTTACTTCCACTTGCTGGTGGAGCAATTACCAGAGAATCTGTTTTAGCTGGAAATCCGGGTTCAGGACCCAGTTCTGCTCCGGTACCCGAAACAGGAAGTATTACTACGGAATCTTCATTTATGGCTGAAACGAATATTTTTCGCTCTATCGGTGTTGAACCTATTATTAACTGCCGTGGTGCCTATACAATTATAGGCGGATCACTGGAACTTCCTCCTGTTAGGGAAGCAATGGAAGCTGCCTCTCAAAACTTTGTACAATACGATGAATTAGCTGAAGGAATAGGCCAAAGGCTCGCAGATCTTACAAAGTCTGAATGGGGTATGGTTTCAGCCGGATGTGCTGCAGGTATGAAACACGTAACTGCAGCCTGTGTTACAGGAGGTAGCCCTGAAAAGCTTATCAGGATCCCCAACCTAAGCGGATTTGAGAAGAACGAAGTAATTATTCCTTTATACTCCCGCAATACCTATGATCATTCAATTCGGAACATCGGCGTTACCATTATTCATGTGTCCACACCTGATGAACTGGAAAGGGCAATTAATCCGAGAACAGCAATGATCTACGTAAATGCTGTTAATGGATCATTTACGGGGCAACCTTTTTCGCTTGAAGTAATTGCAGGCATTGCAAAACCTAAGAATGTGCCGGTTTTAATTGACGCAGCAGCCGAAAATCTGACAATTCCTTCCGTTCATCTTCAGCGAGGTGCTGATGTGGTTGCTTACAGTGGTGGAAAGGCTATGCGGGGGCCTCAGTGTGCTGGTTTACTGCTCGGAAACAAAGAGATATTAATGTCGGCATGGCAGGCAAGTTCCCCTCATCATGGTCCCGGTCGTGATAATAAAGTTGGGCGTGAAGAAATGATCGGAATGATGGCTGCAGTTGAAACCTGGATAAGACGCGATCATGATGCTGAATACAAGAGCTGGCTCAGTCGACTGGATGTAATTGCAAAAAAGGCCCTGACAATTCAGGGAGTAAAAACAAATGTTACCAATCCGACAGAGCTTTCCAACAAACACCCAACCTTATGGATCAGCTGGGATCCTTCCAAACTAAATATTACCGGATATGAAGTTGCAGAAGAAATCAGTAGTACCAAACCAAGGGTTGCTATCGGTTCTCGCGATGAGAGTGATGGAAGTACTACTATTGATATTGTTTCAAGCCATATGAAGGAAGGAGAAGATCAAATCGTAGCAAACAGAATATTTGAGATACTTTCCAGAAAACGCAGCCCTAAATCAGAGGCAATGACTGCTCCAGCAGCCAACCTAAGTGGTAAATGGAATGTTAATGTAAGATATTTTAATAGTACAGTTAAGCACATTTTTTCGATTCAGCAGGATGGAAACTGGATTAATGGTACGCATAAAGGTGACTTTGATATCCGGGATATAAGTGGAACAATTGAAGGTAATCAGATCAAATTAAGCAGTGTGCTAAGACTACCAGGAGATCAGATCACTTTTTACTTCTCAGGGATAGTCAATGGAGACTCGCTTACAGGTGATATACATATGGGCGAATACCGTACAGCAAAATTTACCGCAAGCAAATCATTGGAAAAACCGGTTCGTAAGAAAATACTGGTTCCAAAGGGACCTCCATTGGCAACCTGATACTATCTTGTTTATTGTATCAGCATTTTTTAATTTTACGAAAAAATATAACTAAAATAAGCCTATAAATATTTTTAATTAATTATAGAAAAGTAAGGCTTAAATAATTGAAAATCAATTAGATATGAAAAAAATTTTATTGGCAGTAATTATTGGTTTTTTGTTCAGTAGCTGCGCGAAGAAAGGTGATTATGAAGCTGTGTTTTCAGATCCTGAACAATACTCCAAAACAGTAGGATTACTGACCCAGGTTATTACCCATGATATCTTTTCTCCTCCTGTTGCAAGCAGAATATATGCTTACAGTAGTATTGCAGGATATGAGGTTATTGCTAGCCAGTCAAAGGACTATAAACCATTAAGTGGCAAACTTGAAGGACTTAAAGTTTCGGCAGCAAATAAACCTGTGAATAAGGAGTTTTCTGCAATTCTGGCTTATATGTATGTTGGAAAAGAGTTGACATTTTCGAAGGATTCCACCCAAAAGATCATAGATAAGAATATTCAGCTGGCCAAAGATAGCGGAATGCCCGAGGAGATATTGATTAACTCACAAGAATATGCTCTTTCTGTTAGTAAGGCTGTTCTTGATTGGGCGAAGAAGGATAATTATAAGCAAACCAGATCAGCGGTTAAATATACAGTTACCAATGAAGAAGGCAGATGGGTTCCAACTCCTCCGGCATATATGCCCGCTATTGAGCCCAGCTGGATGAAGATCCGACCTGTACTAATTGATTCGGCAAGTCAGTTTTTGCCTAAGCCACCTTCTAAATTTAGTAAGGATAAGAATAGTGATTTTTATAAACTGGCAAATGAAGTATATGAAACCGGAAAAAATTTAAGTGATGAGCAAAAGGCAATCGCTGATTTTTGGGATTGTAATGGTTTCAAGGTAAATGTTTCCGGACACGTGATGTTTGCAACCAAGGCCATGACTCCCGGCGGGCATTGGATGGGCATTACCGGAATTGTTTGCAGTACTCAGAAAGCCGATTTTGATAAAACCGTTTTTGCCTATGCAGGTGTTTCTATTGCGGTAATGGACGCGTTTATCGCCTGCTGGAATACAAAATTTACCTATGATCTGCTAAGACCTGAAACTTACATTAATAATTATATGGATAATGCCTGGAAGCCTTATCTTCAAACACCACCATTCCCTGAATACACCAGTGGACACTCTATAATTTCCAGTGCATCTGCCATGGTCTTAACCAGAATATTTGGTGATAATACCCCATTTGTTGACAATACAGAAAGAGCATGGGGCTGGCCAGACAGAAAATTTGAAAATGTTAAACAAGCGGCAAATGAAGCGGCTTTGAGCCGTCTTTATGGTGGAATTCATTACCGTGAAGGAATGGAGGCAGGCATGATTGAGGGTGAGAAAATTGGTGAACTTGTTTTCAGTAAACTTAATTGATCTGAGATCGGTATAAAATCTTGCAGGACTGATTAGATTGAAGATTTTCCTTTCTTTTTGAAAGCAAGGCCTGCGATTCTTTGGTTCCAGCAGACCCATGTTCTGCTTAGTTTTTGCCTATAAATACCATTTTATTTAATATAAAAATCCGCTCTGGCAAAAATCTAGAACGGCCAAGGGTTTATTTGAAATGGTAAATGGCCCTTTTACCGGGCTGCCCTTCCCAATGAAAAACAGCCCCGGGTAAAATAAACCTTGCCGGAGGAGGTATCTTCCGGCTATTCGTAATTTGATCCGGAACGCGATTTCTTGCCGGAAATACTCTGAAGGAAAGGGCAGAAACAGCCTATAAGACACGGGTATTGATTTTCAAAATCAAATCATTGTGGCTCAGAAACCTTATCTGACCAATGATAACCTTATTTTTTACCTTTCCTTGTATTGAACTCAGGTTAAAAATCTCAAATTATAGTCTTTAGTTATATTTCCTGCTCACATCTGAACTTCAGCTAAGCAATATTTTGAAACTTGAGTTTTGAGTGCCTGTGTCACGATTTTGAGTTTTTATTTTAAATCCGGGATTTTTTAAATAGAATTGTGCCATACAATGTCGTATGCTAAAGAATTAAGAGTACCAAAGAAATGAAAAGAATTTTAGTTTTGGGTGTTTGTGCCCTTTTTATTGCCTGCAGTAGTTCTTCTGAAAAATCAAATGATGCCGATACAATCGCTTCAGTAGAAATGGATACAGCTGCTGTGACTTCCCCGGTGATTGACACTACGAATGCGACAACCACGGTTCCTGTTGCTTCGGTTGAAACTGCTGAAAGTAAAGTGGCTGAGGTAAAAGCTAAGGAAACACCGGCTGTAAAAGAAGCGAAGCCTGCAGAACCTGTTAAACCGGTTGTGGTTGCTCAAGCTGTGGATACTAAAAAAGGGGAGACACTGATTTCAAAATCAGATTGTTTTGCCTGCCACAAGGTTAATGAAAAGCTATTGGGACCAAGCTATAAGGATGTAGCTAATAAGTATTCAGATACTAAGACCAACATAGATTACCTGGTTAAAAAGATTAAAGCTGGAGGAAGTGGCGTTTGGGGAGCCATTCCTATGTCGCCCCACCCTGCATTATCAGATGAAGATGCTGAGGCAATGGTTCACTATATTCTGAGCGTTAAATAGTAAATTTATAAAGGTTCTGAGGATTTCTATTTTCTCAGAACCTATTTCTGCAAGCCAAAAGAACAATTGCGCACTGTAACATTTTTCTGTGTTATTGTACTCCTGTTAAGATAAGTTTAAATTGCATTATTAATTTAATTGTTTCATAGGGGAAAGCCTATGATTTTTACTCATATTATTAATCCAGTATTAATTTGAATTTATGAATAAGATAGAAAATACTTCAGCAATGAAGCCATTGAGCCTTACTTTTCTGTTAGTTAGTGCTGTATTGTTTACTAATGCACAGGATACTAAGACTCCTTTGTTTAAATCTTCTGCTTTAACAGCTTTAAATGGTTTTACCAGAGGAATTGAAGGCCCTGCAGTGGATAAAGCAGGTATTTTATATGTGGTGAATTTTGCCAAGCAGGGTACAATCGGACAGGTTAAACCTGATGGATCTGCCAGCCTATTTATTGAACTCCCTGAGGGAAGTATTGGCAATGGTATACGCTTTGACAGTAAGGGTAATATGCTTATTGCAGATTATACAAAACACAATATTCTGAAAGTTAATATGTTAACTAAGGATGTTACAGTGTTTGCACATAATGCTAATATGAGTCAGCCAAATGATATTGCCATTGACAATAAAGACAGACTGTATGCAAGTGATCCGAATTGGGGAGCCAGTACAGGTAGAATCTGGCGAATTGATACTGATGGAAAAACTACAACCCTTGATAATATGGGTACTGCAAATGGTATTGAAGTAAGCCCGGATAATAAGTTATTGTATGTTAATGAATCAGTACAGCGCAAAGTATGGGTCTATGATCTTTCCGCAAAGGGTGAAGTAAGCAATAAGCGGCTATTTCACGAATTTCCTGATTTCGGTATGGATGGTATGCGTTGCGATATTGATGGGAATCTGTACATAACCAGGCATGGAAAAGGTACAATTGCAAAATTATCTCCTGCCGGAAAGTTATTGACTGAAATTACGCTGGCAGGAAAGCTACCAAGTAATATTGCATTTGGTGGAAAGGATGGACGAACTGCATACGTTACTTTGCAGGATAAGGGCAATGTTGAAAGCTTCAGGGTTGATAAACCAGGTCGCGAATGGCATATGTCAAAAAAGAAATAAAAATAAATTCAATTAAATAAAGATGAAGACAGAAAGAAGATCAGTATTAAAGAAATTATTCGCCTCTGTAGTGGGAGTAACCGGATTAGGTGTAGTGGCTAATGCTAAAGGAATTGAATCATCACCTGAAAAGGTTGTTGGTAATGTAACATCCGTTCAAAATGTTCCAATGTTTTCCGGACATGTAATTCATAATGGTTTAGTTTATATCGCAGGAAAAGGTGCTCATACAGCTCCTTTTGAAATCAAGGCACATACCGAGATTGTTCTTAAGGAACTTGAAAAAGAGTTAATTAAGGCTGGCTCCTCAATGGAAAAAGTATTGAAAGTAACGGTATATCTGAATGATATTGCTGACTACAAAGGCATGAATGAAGTTTACAAAGGTCGTTTTGGAAGTAAGCCTCCGGTACGGTCAACTCTTGCTGTGGCTAAAGGTGGTGTTCCCGGCGACTCACTGGTTGAGATGGATGCTATCGCATATCTATAATCATTCAAGGTAATTGGCAGGCTTAAACCTGCAATTATTTAATTCAAAATTATTACAGCCAATATCAATTTTTAGGAATTTGTATTGGCTGTAGTATTGTTGCTAAATGCCTGTTTGAGAAAAATTTCAATTCTATGAAAAAAAATAATTTTTATACTCTTTTTTTATTCTGTGCGGTTAGTGTTATAATGCTTTCTGCTTCAAGTAATTATCAGTCTTTAACATATAAACAGGCTGCTTCAAAGTTTTTACAGGATACAGTAAAGCAGGTGGTATGGTTGGCCCCGGCTTCAGCCGACTCCCTTAAAAATCCACTGACAGTATCACAGGAATCCATTTCAAAGGGAGAAGAGTTATACAATATGTACTGTTTTTCATGTCATGGAGATACTGGTTATGGCGATGGTCCGGCTGGTGGATCAATGGGTATCAGACCTGCAAATTTTCATGATCAGAGGGTGATAAAGCAAAAGGATGGTGCATTATTCTGGAAATTAACCAACGGAAAGGGTAACATGCCCCCTTTTAAAGAAGCTCTAACCGAAGAGCAGCGCTGGCAATTAATTGTCTTTCTCAGAGAATTAGGCAAAACAGAATAACAAAAATGCAAATCAAGCAAGGCATATATGTAATTGGGCTTCTTAGTTTTTTGGTAGAACCTGCTATTTCTTTCGCCCAGAAGGATTCTAAACCAAAGGAGACTAAAACTACTCCAACAAGGTTAAGTCCGGTAGTCCAGTCAACCCCTGTCCCTTTAAGGTCTGATATTTTAATTGAGAAGTATGCTGATATACAAGCCAATGCCGTTCGTTTATTGATTCATCCAATTTCTGGTGATTTCTACTATACGACTTTTGAGGGCGGAGTATTTCACATTAAAGAACAGAATGGTTCTATCATTTCTGAACAAATTCTTACAGTAAAGGATCACGGAATAAACAAACTACAGGGGGCTGTTTTTGCGGGCTCTGACCTATTTTTATGTGGCAACACCACCGAAAATAATAACAGAGGCACCAGAGGAAGATTGGTACGCTTTTCAATTATACCAAACAGTAATCCAAAAATGACCATAGTTTTTAATACTGAGGCTTATGGATTGAATGCCACAACATGGGATCATGGTTGGAATGCACTTGTACTTAGCCCGGATCAAAAATATATTTTTATCACTTCTGGTTCCAGGACCGGACATGGTGAAATTCAGGATGATAAAGGAGTTTATCCTAATGCACGCGATAATGCTTTAACCACCAAGATCTTTCGAATTCCTGCTAAAGCAGAGAATCTGTTAATGCCCAATGACACTGGTAAATTAAAAGCAGCAGGATATCTGTATGCGGAAGGTATTCGTAACGCTTATGATATGGCCTTTGATCCTGATGGTAATTTATTTGCGGTTGTCAATTCTTCAGACTATGATCATTCCGAAGATATGTTTTGGGTAAGACAAGGTCGTCATTATGGATTTCCCTGGATTATGGGAGGCATTGAAAATCCTCAGCAATATCCTGATTTCATGCCTGATCCGAAGAGAGATCCATTTCTACCGGCTACATCACACGGGATGCTGATGAAGTATTTTCGAAATGATCCTGATTTCCCTAAAGTACCCGAAGGTGTAAAATTTAGCCCCGGAGTTCAAAACCTGGGCCCGGATGCCAATGAATACAGAGGGCATTCAGGTAAAATACTTGATGGAGATAATACCGGAGTAACTATCAGTACGTTTACTGCTCACAGTTCTCCCTTAGGTCTTGTTTTTGACACTAAAAGAGTGCTTTCTGATGAATTTAAGGGTGATGGTTTCGTGCTCAGAAACACTCTTGGAGCCAAATCGAGTCTGATGAAACCATTTACGGATCAGGGCAGAGACCTGCTCCATCTCGATATGTCATATGATAAAGGAAGTGATAATTATTTTGTAAAGACAACCCGGATTGTAGATTCATTCAATAATCCGACAGATGCTGTTATTATTGGTAACTCATTATATGTTATTGAATATGATGCCAAAGTAGGAAGTATCTGGAAGGTTACCTTACCTGGAGGTTCAAAAAAGGTCAAAAAGATAAGAAAGAAAAAATAATCAGGGAGCATTTTCAATTAGAATCAAAGAAGGGCATTATCTGATTATTATTTAAATATTTTTTGTTTATTTATATCAAATTAAAATCATGAGAGTTAAACTACTATTATCATTTGTATTTGCTTGCGTTTCTTCTCAAGCCTGGGTATCTGCACAAACAATTCCGAAGGAAGAACTAACATTTTTAACTTCCGAATGGAAAGGCGAACGTTTCCCTGATGGTCGTCCTAAGATTTCGGACAGCCTTTTGGAAAGGGCAAAGAAAATTGGGCTGGATGATGCCTGGCAAGTATTAAAAGTATCTGGTTATCTCAATCAATTTGAACATGGTTGGAAAACCCTGAACGATGAAATTATGACCGGAAGGGCAGTAACTGCTATGTATATGCCAAATCGCCCCGACCTGGAAAAAAATATTAAAGAAAGAGGTGTAAAGCAGGGGCGTGTTGGTAATACCAATACCTGGCCGATTGCCGTATTAAAAAAGGGAGATATTTATGTTGCTGATGCTTTTGGAAAAATCAATGGAGGTACACTGATTGGAAGCACTCTTGCAACCTCAATTTATGCTAATTCGGGCAATGGAGTAATACTCAACGGTGCAGCCAGAGATGTACCGGGATTGGAAGAAATCAAAGGGTTTAATGCCTTTGTGAGGGACTTTCACCCTAGTTTTATGGAGGAGATGCTGTTAATGGGCTTAAATACACCTATTCGAATTGGTGGAGCAATTGTAATGCCTGGTGATTTAGTAATTGCTGCTAAAATTGGAGTTTTGTTTGTTCCGGCACATCTAGCGGAGCAAGTGGTATCGACTGCTGAATTTGTAGTTAGAAGAGATAAATATGCTTTTGAAGTTATCAAATCGGGAAAGTATACAGGTGGTCAGCTGGATAATGCCTGGACTGAAGAAATGAAACTGGATTTCCTGAAATGGATGGAAAGACATCCTGAAGAAGGAAAAATGACTAAAGCAGAGCTTGATGTGATCATGAGCAAGCGTACCTGGTAATTTTTAAGATTAAAACAGTATTCATTAAACTAAATTTTCAAAATTGAAACAGCTAAACCTCCATTCAGCAGCGTTAGGAATTGCCGCTCTGTTATTATTGATTTCCCTGGGCCTTGTTTTTACCGGAAACATAGAAAGTGCCGGTCCCTTAATTATTTTTTTCTTTCTTGCCCTGGCAATAGGTTTTAGAGGCTATGATAACCTGAAAGGATTTTCATACACCACCCTGATTTTTGCTGCGGTGGTAATGGCATTGTATTATCCTGCATATTTTAAAACAGTTGGAGATTTTAAACTGACAGGTTTAATTACACCACTGATTCAGATCATTATGTTCGGAATGGGAACTTCCATGAGCGCCAAAGATTTTGCAGCAGTAATTAAAACTCCAAAAGGTGTTTTAGTTGGAATTACAGCACAGTTCCTGATTATGCCGGGTATGGGGTTTCTATTAGCCTCATTAACTGATTTCCCGCCCGAAATAGCCGCAGGTATCGTATTGATTGGATGTTCTCCAAGTGGTTTAGCATCGAATGTGATGTCTTATTTAGCAAAAGCTAACTTAGCACTTTCGTTAACTATCACTTCCATTGCAACCCTTCTGGCCCCTGTTTTAACTCCATTACTGATGAAGTTACTTGCGGGTGAGTTAGTTGAAATTGATATGTTGGGAATGATGTGGGATATTGCAAAAATGATCATTATCCCTATTGGTGCAGGTTTGTTATTTAATAAGCTTCTATCTGGTAAGGCAAAATGGCTGGATGATGCGATGCCGATTGTTTCAATGACAGGAATTGCATTAATTATTGTCGTAATTACTGCGGCCGGACGAGATAGCTTACTTAAAATTGGGGGTGTTCTTATTCTGGTTGTTTTGATTCATAATATATTTGGATATTTACTCGGATACTGGTTCGCACGCCTCTTTAAAATGCCTGAACGTGATGCACGTACGGTTGCAATTGAAGTAGGTATGCAGAATGGCGGACTAGCCTCTGGTATTGCAAATAGCTTAGGCAAGATCGCAACTATGGGTCTCGCTCCGGCAGTATTCGGTCCTTTGATGAACATCACTGGCTCTATGCTGGCTTCTTACTGGCATAGAAAAACTCCCGAAGGATATGTTGAACCAGAAATTGAAGGAGAAGTTAGATCTCATTAAAACCGTATAAATATGAAGAAAATTGGATTATTGTTTGCTTTTATGATGTTTGTTGCGACAAACATTTATTCACAGTCACAGTCTGAACAAGCTGTTGCAAATGCGGTCACTGCGCTGCATAATAATGTAGTAAACCCTGAGCGGAAAGCATTGGACATGCTGGTCTCAGATGCATTGTCCTATGGTCATTCAGCTGGTAAGGTTGAGAATAAGGAGCAGTTTATAGACTTTTTATTTAACGGCCCATTCAAGTTTACTTCGATTAATACCACTGATCAAACAATTCAGGTCAGTGGAAAGAATGCTGTTGTAAGGCATATCTTTATTGGAAAAGCCACTAATGCAGGTGTTCCTACTGACATCAGATTAGGTAATTTAATGGTTTGGAGAAAAGAAGGCGGGAAATGGAAGTTACTCGCTAGACAGGCGTTCAAACTATAATTACTCAGGGATTATTTTCCCATAATTTTTAAAAGTGCGCTTATTTCCATAGCGCACTTTTTTTTTAAGACTAAATTTTAATTACACTAATTATCAAAATGTTAAAACCTGATAGTTTAATCTTTGATTTGGACGGCACCTTGTGGGATGCCCTGGATACATACCTTGAATCGTGGATCGAAGGTGCCAAAATTGAAAACCTTAACCGGGTGTTTACACGTGATGACCTGCATTATGTAATGGGTTGGGAGCGCTCCAAAGTGTTGAGCCATTTTTTTCCTGAGATGGATGAGGAAGGCCGGGAGAGGGTTTATAGGACCATAAATGAATGCAGACTAAGACTGATGCCAGAACGGGGAGGAGTGATGTATGAAGGCGTGCGGGAAGGACTCATAAAGCTCAGTAAAAAGTATAAATTATTCATAGTGAGTAATTGTCCTGAAAACCTGATTGTTGAGTTTATGAAGTGGGCTGATCTGGAAGAATATATAACAGACGAAATGGCCCATGGCGTAAATTCTATGCCCAAACATTATAATATCAAACTTTTGGTTGATAAACATGACCTGAAAATGCCGATTTACATTGGGGATACACTTGGTGATGAATTGGAAACCAGAAAAGCCGGACTGCCTTTTGTTCTGCTTACTTATGGTTTTGGCACTACGGAGAATTTTGACCTTAAATTTGATGATTTTACCACATTTACAGACTATTTCATGAATTTGGAAGATTGATTTTATGATTGACCGAGGAAATTGGGAATAGAGAATAGGGTTTCATTAGGATTAAAATATTCATTAAAACAAGCATCTCGGATTCCCAAATAGAAGGTTTAAATTTCAGTATACACATCTACAAATCCATTTCCTATTCCCCCCATATAAAACGTGACTATGATTTTAACAACGTCCCGCCAATCCATTCCCTACCCGATAGCTATCGGGTTCCCATTCCTCATTTCCAGAATAACACCTCTCGTAATTATTGCCGGTATATTGCTCTTTTTCTCTTCCTGTACCAGCTCAATTGAACAAAAGGATCTTTATGGCAGATGGAACTATATAAAGGTAATAAATGCGGATCCGGAGGATATTACGAGCGATGAGGAGCTTAAACAGGCTTCACCGGCAATAATCTTTACCGAAACCAATGACCTGACCATTGAATGGGGTGGCAAACAACTGTCAAAGGGTAAATACAAACTGGATGGTAAAATGATCAGGTATACTGAATCTTTAGAAGGGGGGAGAACGAGAGAATTTCCATTTTTGATCAGTGAACTCACCGATACTGAACTTGTATTTGAAACAATGGAAAAGAACTATACCCGCGTTACAGCAATAAAACAACGCTGACAGGGCTTTTAACAACGCAGACAGGGTTTCAAACCCTGTCTGCGTTAATTATTATCATTTTGGTTTCTTTTTAGATCCTTTATCTTCAACAGCGCCTTTGGTTTTTGCAGCTTGTTGTTGCCTCATATAATCTTCCATTCTTTTCTGGAATCCTGAAGTTTTCTTTTCTGAAGCAGGTTTCTTTTTATTTTCCTGGATCTGGGCATGTATCTTATTATCATCAACAAACATTCTGATGATATATTGCTGAGCAAACGTCATCAGGTTGGCCAGGAAATAGTAATAGTTCAAACCTGAAGGGAAACTGTTCAGTACCCCAAAGAATATGATCGGTGTGATATAACCAATGTATTTCATTTGACCCGTTGCACCCGAAACCTGGTTATTGAAATAGGTGTAGATCAATGTTGAAATAGTCATTAAAATACACATCAAACTGATGTGGTTTCCAAGAAAAGGCACTTCAAATCCCAATTTAAAGAATGCGTCATAAGTTGAAAGATCTTCCATCCAGAGGAAGCTTTGCTGACGCAATTCAAATAAGTTAGGGAAGAAGAAGAAGAAAGCCATGATGATTGGAAGCTGCAATAGCATCGGCAGACAACCACCCAGCGGATTTACACCGGCTTTTTTGTATAGTTTTAAATATTCCTGTTGTAATAGTGTAGGGTTATCCTCACCAACTTTACCCTTAATCTCCTCCATCTCAGGTTTTAGAATTCGCATCTTCGCCATTGACAGGTAAGACTTGTAGGTAAGCGGCAACAAAACCATTTTAAGAAGAATGGTCAGAACAAGAATAATAAGTCCGTAGCCCCATCCAAATCTCTCCAGGAAGTTAAAAACAGGCAAAACCACCCATCTGTTAATATACTTCAATGGCCAGTAACCCAGATCTATTTGTTTTTCGATTTCAAAACCCTGTTTTTCAAGAATATTTAACTGATTTGGACCGAAATAGAATTCCATTGGAAAGGAGCTGGTTTCCTGTCTCTGGAAAGGTATTTGCATTTTGGCTGCAAAGCTTTTTACAGTTCCTGCATCCGGACTTGTGCTAACGGCTAATTCTCCACTATCAAAGCTGTTTTTTGCGATCAGTACATTTGAGAAGAAATGTTGCTTGAAGGAGAACCATTTGATCTTTCCTTCGTTCAATGCTTTTGTTTCTGATTCTGAAAGGCTTAAATTATCAATACTTTCATCACCCTGTTTGTAATAAGCACTTGAATATTTTTGTTCGCCCGGCAGATCTTTTTCCTTTTGTTTAAGAACAGATTCCCAGTTTAGTGTAATGTGTTGTTGAGTAGGTGCTACCACATCCTGCATACCTGTTGTTGCAATCGTCAGTCCTACATTGTAACTCTCGCCCTCCAGGCTATAGATATAATCGATGTATTTCCCTTCAGAATGAGTTAATCTCATCGTCAATGAAGAGGAATCAGATTTCGCAACGTTTAATGACTTGCCGGATGGGACAAAATATAATTCGTTTGTATTAATATTCTGTCCTGCAGATCCAAAAATCAAGCCGAACTTATTTCCTTCACCTTCGAACATAATCAAAGGCTCCTGAGTATAGGTTTTGAAATTCTTCAACTCCACTGAGGCAATTCTTCCACCTCTCGGACTGATTCTAACCTTTAAAAACTCATTTTCCAGAATAATAGGTTCATTGTTTCCGGATTGTGCCGCCCCGAATGGACCAGATTTTATTAGGGTTGAATCAATTGCCGGTGCTGTAACAACTTTTGCAGTATCGGGTAAAGCGACTGCCGGTGCAGCTTCATTTTTAGTTACTCTGGCCAGTGAATCCTGAGTTTGTTTGGCTTTTTCTCTTTTGATATCTTCATCAGAGGGTTGCATCAGATAAGTTGACCCAACTAATATGATTAATATCAAAAAGAGTCCTGTGAAAGTATTTCTATCCATTATTTTTTAGGCTTTATTGCTAAAATGCTTTACTTCTTTTTAGAGTAGCTTAAAGCGGCGGCGACAAAGTTAACAAAAAGTGGATGAGGATTATCAACTGTTGATTTTAATTCAGGGTGAAATTGGCCACCAATAAAAAAGGGATGGTCTTTTAATTCTACTATTTCAACCAGATTGTTCTCAGGATTGATACCTGATGCGATCATTCCTGCTTTTTCAAATTGTTGTAAATAGGAATTGTTGAACTCATAGCGATGACGGTGACGTTCTGTAATTCGGCTCTTTCCGTAAATAGCAGCTGATTTGCTTCCCTTTTTAAGATCGCAAGTATAAGAACCCAATCGCATTGTCCCGCCCTTGTTTTTAATCTTTTTCTGTTCTTCCATCATTGAGATTACCGGATCTTTCGTATTCTCGTTCATCTCAATACTGTGCGCTTCCTTAAGCCCCAGAACATTGCGGGCAAATTCAATCACAGCACATTGCATACCCAGACAGATTCCAAAGAAAGGAATCTGATGCTCTCTGACATATTTGATGGCTTCAATTTTACCTTCAATCCCACGGCTTCCAAATCCCGGAGCAACCAAAACTCCATCAAGCCCTTTTAGTTTTTCAGCAACATTTTCAGCGCTGATATTTTCAGAGTGTATTGACTTCACTCTTACTTTACATTCATTTTTTGCGCCAGCATGAATAAATGCCTCGGTTATTGATTTGTAGGCATCAGGAAGTTCAACATATTTTCCTACCAAACCGATATTAATTTCTGCAGTCGGATTTTTAAGTCTGCCCAGGAAATCTTTCCAGTTTTCCAGATCGGGTTCATTTTTATTAGGAAGCTTTAATTTGCTTAAAACAGTTTTGTCAAGCTGCTCTTTAAGCATCAACAAGGGTACATCATAAATGGTTGAAGCATCGATTGACTCAATAACCGCATTGATATTCACATTGCAGAAAAGTGCTATTTTCTTTCGTAGTTCCTGTGGAATATGATGTTCGGTACGGCAAACTAAAATATCAGGCTGAATTCCATATTCAAGTAACATCTTAACAGAGTGCTGGGTGGGTTTGGTTTTTAACTCACCTGCAGCGGCCAGATATGGAATTAGTGTAAGGTGGATAACCAGCGAATTACTCGAGCCAAGTTCCCAGCGTAACTGGCGCACAGCTTCAATGAAAGGAAGTGATTCGATATCGCCAACAGTTCCTCCCAGTTCCGTAATTACAATATCATAATCACCTGTTTCACCCAATATTTTCATATTGCGTTTGATCTCATCGGTAATGTGTGGAACTACCTGTACTGTTTTGCCCAGATAAGCTCCTTCACGTTCCTTATTGATCACATTCTGGTAAATTCTTCCAGTGGTAATATTATTAGCCTTTGAGGTTGGAACATTCAGAAAGCGCTCATAATGACCCAGATCAAGATCTGTTTCAGCTCCATCTTCAGTTACATAACATTCGCCATGTTCATAGGGGTTTAAAGTTCCCGGATCGATATTGATATAAGGATCGAACTTTTGGATGGTTACCCGGTAACCTCTTGATTGAAGAAGTTTAGCCAGAGAAGCGGAAATAATACCTTTTCCTAACGACGAAGTAACGCCGCCCGTAACAAAAATGTATTTGGTCATGATATCTGAAGGATTTGCTAAGAATGCTTTATTATTTGATTGGTTTTAACCTTGTCTCAGCTAATAAAAAACATCGTTTTGTACGGGATTCAAAAGTAGGATATTTTTTGATAATTATATTATTTGTTGAGAAATTGAGTGGTGTTAATAAATGCCTTTAATTGATAATTGAGAGTGGAGAGTGGAGAATGAACAAAATTTCTTTTAATTGTGATATTGTTTTTTTAACTCTCAACTCTCCATTCTCCACTCTCAATTGTTTTACCTATTTTTGCATTTATTTAAATATTAATATTTCATCTTGACATTCAGCGATTTCAATTTTGATCCTCAGTTACTTGAAGGACTTCAAAGTATGGGTTATGTTAAACCCACCCCAATTCAATCCCAGGCAATTCCACTTATTCTCGATCATAAAGATCTTATCGCTTGTGCCCAAACCGGAACCGGTAAGACTGCATCCTATCTCTTGCCTGTTCTGCAGCACATCAGCATTTCTGAAAAGAAATATACTAAAGCACTGATTCTGGCCCCTACAAGGGAACTGGCACAGCAAATTGATCAGCAGGTTGAAGGTCTGGCCTATTTTGCAGGTATCAGTTCCATAGCCGTATATGGCGGAGGAGATGGTATGATTTACGAGCAACAACGTAGGGCAATGATGGATGGGGTTGATATTGTGATTGCTACCCCCGGGCGATTAATTGCTCATTTGGCTTCTGGTGTGATTAAACTGGATCATCTTCAGTATCTGGTTTTGGATGAGGCCGATCGCATGCTTGATATGGGATTCTATGAAGATATTTTAAGGATCATCAGTAACCTGCCAAAAGAGAGACAGACTTTGCTTTTTTCGGCTACGATGCCTCCAAAGATCAGAACACTCGCAAATACCATATTAAAGAACCCTGAACAGATCAATATTGCATTATCACAACCTGCTGCTGGTATTTCCCAACAGGTTTACATGGTTTATGATAATCAAAAGATAAAACTAATCAGCACCCTGCTAAAAGGCGGAGAATACAAAAGTGTCCTTATTTTTTGTTCCAGAAAGGAAACTGTAAAGGACCTTAACAGAACCCTTAGAAAAGAGGGAATCAAATCTGAAGCTTTCCATTCTGATCTTGAGCAGGAACAACGTGAAACAGTCTTGAGAGCCTTTAAAAGCAGAACTTTACCTGTGATTATTGGTACAGATGTATTGAGCCGTGGGATTGATGTGGAGGGAATCAGTCTGGTAATTAATTTCGATGTTCCACCTGATCCGGAAGATTATATTCACCGCATAGGAAGAACAGCCAGAGCTGAAACTACGGGAACTGCCATAACATTTGTGAACGAAAAAGACCAGCGAAAATTTTCCTTCATTGAAAACCTGATTGGCAAAGAGATACCAAGAATGACTTTGCCTGAAGAATTAGGTGAAGGACCTGTTTATAGTCCGGGAATGAGGAGACCATCAGCCGGTGGAAATAACCGTAATGGCAGGAATAAGAAAAAGGTATGGGTTAACAGAAAACAGGCATAATTCAGATTTTTTCTGAATTTGTAATTTTCAAAATGATTCTGCTTAATTTTATATTAAATAGTACCTGTCATGCATGTTCTGGAAAACGAATTCCTGTCTGTAGGTATCCTTAATAAAGGAGCTGAGTTATGTTCCATATCCAATAAAATTAATGGTCTGGAATACTTGTGGCAGGCTGAACCATCAGTCTGGGCATTCCATGCACCCAATCTGTTTCCGGTAGTTGGAAACTGTATAAATAATCAGATTCAGGTTGACGGAATAAAATATCCGATGCAAAGACATGGTTTTGCAAGGCATTCCGAATTTGTTTTATCTGAGAGTTCAGCTAATCACGCAGTTTTTACTCTGAATTATTCCGAAAATACTTTAGCTGTATATCCCTATAAATTCTCATTCCAGGTATCTTATCATTTACAGGATACTGAGATTACTATTGTTTACAAAGTGATAAATAAGGATGGTAAACCTATCTTCTTTTCCATTGGAGCACATCCAGCTTTCAATATTCCATTTTCTAAGGATGGAGCTTATGATGATTATTATATTGAATTTGATCAGGAAGAAGTATTAGTTAAACACCTCTTTAATGATGCAGGTTTTTTTACAGGTAAAACAGAACAGGTTTACCTTGACAACAGGAGACTGAACCTGAGCAAAGAATTATTCAGGGATGGTGCACTCGTCTTCAAAGAACTACTTTCTAAAGAAGTACTGATCAGAAATCATCAATCACCCAATTTTGTATCTGTTTCCTATGAAGATTTTAGTTCATTGGGGATATGGGCGGCTCCCGATGCGCCTTTCGTGTGCATTGAACCCTGGCTGGGTTATGCTGATAATGCAGGAGAACTGAAAGAATTTTCACAAAAAGACGGAATTCAAAAACTTGAAATTTCAAAAATTTTTGAATGCAGTTTTACAATTGGGATAAATTAAATACGATAGCATAATTGGATATGAATGACATCTGATTGTGTAATAACTAATGACTGGTTAAAAGTTTTTATGCTTCGACCCCGAAGGTGGTCGTATGTTTATAGAAACGTCATAAAACATTGTTTTTCGACCCTGAAGGGGTCGTATGAGAGAACTTCTAATACATTCGACCCCTTCAGGGTCGGGATTTCCTTGTTAATGTAATTCTATAAACATTTGACCCCTTCAGGGTTAGTAGTTTGGCTTCCATTGCTAGTGCACGTGTGTCGGATGTGCTTCTATATTATCTGGTATTCGCGGCACATGGGCATAAGCAGCCGGGCTGCCCTTCCCTATGAAAAACAGCTCCGGGTAAAATAAACCTTGCCGGAGGAGGTAGCTTCCGGCTATTCGTAATTTTATATAGCACGCGATTTTTTGCCGGAACTACCCCGGAGGAAAGGACTGAACTAGCCTATAGTATACAGGTATTGGTTTCCAAAATCCAATTGTTTCGCTCCAAAGCATTATCTGAATAATTTTAACACTGTCTTTTATTCTTCCTTAAATCAAAATCATGATAATTTTAATTTTATTCAAAATATAAATCCTAAATACCTAAAACCCTTCAAGATATTCCGCTGCCTATGAAACTAATTAATCCTAAACCTTATTCCCTTTTCGATACTCTTTGCCTGTCCTGCTTCCTGCTTTCACGGATCATATCCTTCATGTCATCCATCTCAGGGCCTTCTTTAAGGGCTTTCCAGTCAAATTTTTCATCAAATGGATCAAGGGCTTTCTGAGGATCAAAAAACCGGCTGTCGGCAGGTATAGCCTTATAGGGTGTAAAATCAGGAACATCAGTAAACATATCTGCAAGGTCGCTGGCACCTGCGTCATATTGGTTGAGGTAGGGAATACCTAAAATATTCCAGAAGGTTTTAAATATACTTCCAAAGCTCGTGTGGGTATGACTTGAGTAGTTTTTTCGGGCATAAGGCGAGATAGTCATCAGAATACTCCTGTGCGCATCAATATGATCAACGCCATTTTGTGCATCATCTTCTGTAATGACGATCAGCATATTCTTCCAGTAGGGTGTATTGGATAAAAATTCGACTATACGGCCTACAGCAAGATCATTATCAGCCATATAACTCTCCCTGAAAGGATAACCGGCCTCCGGACGTTCCTCTGCACCATGATCATTAGGAAGTATAACTGTCAAAACCGAGGGCATTATTTCCTTGCCGTTTCCCCATTTTTCATTGAATTCTTTTTCAAAAACACTTACCCTGAATTGATCGGGGATGGCCATGTTATAAGTAGGGTAGGTATATGAGGTACGGGAGTATAAAGGTTTCGGTAGAGGATAATTAGCGAGGTGTTTTAGTCCTCCGTATTTATAATGATCCTTATAATCGCCGGGCTCAAACATCACCCCAAACCCAAAATTGAAATAGCTGATCTTATTTCTGGACATATGATCCCACATTGAACCTGCCTCATTATAATCTTCCGGATAAATTGCACCCGCCGAACCGTTAATCCCAAGATTTCCGGGAGCATTGGAATCACTTTTATATGTTCGGTTTGAGCCATATCCTGCAGCAGTTGTTGCCTCAACCCATTGGTTGGGATAGGTGTTCACCAGCCAGCGATGCCCGTCTGCAGATACATCAGCATCTACGTAGAAGTTATCACTGAACGAAAAGGTTCTGGCAAGCTTTTGATGATTAGGCATTACCGAAGCTGATTCAACTTTGGCGGTACCTTTGCTGTTACTGAAGGTCACGTCTTCACCATATCTTGCGATCGATGGATCGCCATTTCCATTTTTTAGTTGACCAAAAACTTCATCATAGGTTCGGTTCTCCTTAGAAATAAACACTATATGTTTAATTGGCGATTCTTTTTGTCCGGGGAAAAGTGGAACAGGATTATTACTTCTCCAGGAAAAGGAAGAATCGGATACCTTTCTGAACATGAAATTGTTTTCAATGACTCTTCTGGTTAAATCGCCCAGATCCTTATCATCAGGAATGTCGCAGACCTGTACTGAACCAAACATCAGACTACCGATATATGAACCTGCGGTACCACTTTTAAAAGATTCTCCTCCATTTGGACCACTTCCGAATCCTTTCGCATTAGAAATGATCAGTTTTTTGTTGTCGGGTGATACTTTTAATTTTGCAGGAAACCAACCAGTTGGAATATGTCCGATCACTTTTAAAGTTGGGACATCAATAACAGCAATTGCATTAATTCCTGATTCAGCAACATAAACCCGTTTTTCATCCGGTGAAACTGCAAGTCCGAAAGGAATAATCCCTCTCATTTTGCTTAAACGTTCTTCGGGTGCAAGTTTTATATGGCTTACAATCCTTTGTCTCCGGCTGTCGAGTACCGTAATATTATCATTGTTTCCGTTGCTGATGAATACATAATTTCCGGCAGCAACTATCGAGTTAGGACTTGAACCCCCAACTGCAGGAATTCCGTCAACCTTTTGTCCTACCATGTTCCCTGTTTTGATCTTTGCAATTACAACAGGTTTAAGTGGATCTTTTATCTGCAAAGCCCATACTGAAAATGCTTTTTCCGACTGTACAGGACCAAGACCTGGTACTTGAACAGAATCAGTCTCAATTCCTTTTTCAGCTTCAGGAGTATCATAAGCAAAAGCTGGAGCATCTATAGAACCCCTTTTCCAGCTACCATTCACTTTCTTCCTGATATAACTGTATTCAAACATACCTACATTGGCCACATAGACCGTTTTTTCATCTTTTGAAAGACTTATTCCAAATGGGTAACGTCCAACAGGGGTTGAAGAAATCAATTTTTCCTGGTTCAGGTCGATTGTGATCATTCTGAAACCAATCTGATCTACTGCATAAAGATAGCGCCCATCCTTTGAACTGACCATATCACCAATATATCCATGTGAATAATCAAATTGACTGTTTTTAAAACTGCAATTGATGGCTCCTAAAGGTTTTCCACTTGCGATATCAAACTTGTAAACTTTATTGCTTTGTCCGCCGGCAACATAGACTGTTTTATTATCCGGTGAGATCACCAGGCCCATAAATGCTGATTCAAGAATCCCTGTATCACCTTTCGGGTTTTCAGGTATCTGGGTGATAAGCGGGTTCTCTGAAAGAATATTTTTAATAATATTAATAGAGATGGGGCTGGTTCCCGAATTTGCTGTGATTGCAATATTTCCATCACTGCTTATTGCAAGTCCGTAGGGGTGAGGAGCAACCATATGGGTCTTTCCCAGCGGACTAATATACCTGCCATTAGGAATAACAGTCCTGCCATCCTTTTTTATTGTCACATATTCTTCTCCTGCAGGTGCAGAAATTATATAATCCCTTTGCTGGGCAAATAAGATATTCGTTAAGCAAACTATCAATAATGAAGTACAGGCTGTTTTTAGAATACATTTGAAACAGGCTCCGGTAAATTTGGATTTCATAAATCTTTATTTGGAAAGCAAAATATAAAAATCATTTGTCTGACTTGAGTATCAAACGGGCAAGATACTGATCCATATCGTCCTCATAGATCATTTCACACTCCCATCCGCCTTTTTCAGCTATAGCATTTAAGGTCTCGAAATCAACATATAGCCACTTAAACCAATTTCCCTTAATCTTTTGATATTCATATTGATATGATATTTCACCGTAATAATTACTGGATATAAATTCATCAGGTTTATAGAGGTAAGCAATATCAGATGAATCAAAAATCAGCTGTCCTCCGGGCATTAATAAATTTTTTATATAATCCAGGAAATAGCGCAGACCAGGGATATCTTCACAGAGCCCTATACCATTCATCAGCAATAGAATGGTATCATATTTTTCAGAATTGTATTGCAGTATATCTGTATTAATAACCTTTTTTACACCCCTGTGTTTCATTATTTCACAGGCTTTTGAAGAAATTTCCAGTGCAGTAACATCAATTCCCTTCGACTGCAGAATCAGTGCATGACTGCCAACCCCTGCACCAATATCAAGGGTCTTTCCCCTGCATAGATCCATTGCAATGATCTCCATTTCGGGCATATCTGCCTCAGGTCTGAAGAAAATATCAACAGGCATATCTTCGGGATGCCCGTAGCTGTTGTACAGCCAGAGTTTACTCTTTAATTTGCCCCGGTACTGATCCAGTAATGCTTGTCCGTAGATATCCATTTATATTTTGTCACAGAATCAATTCTATAAAATTGATTCTTAATCCTGACCTCGTCAATTTTTTCTAATATTGGATAAAAATACTCCTTATGAACTATTCTGAATTAATTTTGTTCAAATTTAGATGAGTATTGTTCAAATTTGATGGCTCACAGCTCAGATCCCATAGCAAAAAATAATATTCAATTACGCTTTAGCAATAGTAATGCTAATATTATTAGTAAATTGCATAATAAATTACCCGATTTTAAATTTAACTATTGTAGTATTTAACCTGAATATATGTCAACAGAAGTAAAATGCCCATCCTGCGGTCACTCGTTTCCACTTGAGGAAGCCATTGGTAAGGAATATGAACAGGAATTGCGGGAGAAAATGAAACTCTGGCAGAAGAAGAAGGATGATGAATTTCAAAAAAAGGAAGAGGATTTTAAGGTTCAGCAAAAAGCGCTTTCTGTAAAATATGAACAACAACTGGCTCAGGAAAAGATCAATCTTGAGGAAGCGGTTCGTAAAAGTATTGCTGTAGATTTTGAGAATAAACTGAACTTTTTAGAGAATGCCAATAAAGAGAATCAGGAAAAATTAAAGCTGGCAGGGCAGAAGGAGCTGGAGTTTTTAAAGAAGGAGCAGGAACTTAAAACGAGAGCAGAAGAAATGGAGATCGAGATTCAGCGGAAAATGCAGGCCGAGCGGAATCAGATCGTTGAACAGATCAAGAAGCAGGAGCTTGAAAAAAACCAGTTAAAGGAAACCGAACATCAATTGCGGATAAAGGAATTTGAGAAGCAGTTGGAAGATCAGAAGAAGCTAGTAGATGAAATGCGCCGCAAAGCCGAACAAGGCTCTATGCAGCTGCAGGGAGAGGTTCAGGAATTGATTCTGGAGGAAGTATTGAGGGTTACATTCCCTTTTGATCAGATCGGTGAAGTTGGAAAAGGAGTTCGCGGTGCCGACTGTATCCAGGTGGTCAGGAATAAATTTGGCCAGGATTGCGGTAAGATCATTTATGAAAGTAAACGCACCAAGGATTTTGCGAACGACTGGATAGATAAACTTAAAAAAGACATGCGTAAAGAGGGAGTGGATGTTGCAGTAATTGTAACCCAAACTTACCCTAAAGGCATGAACTGTTTTGGAGAGCGGGATGGTGTATGGATCTGCTCTTTTGAGGAAGTAAAGGCTGTGGCCTATGTTTTAAGGGATGGGATTCTGAGACTTTATAATTCTTCCAAATCCCAGGAAAACCGTGGAGATAAAATGCATATGCTTTATGATTATCTGACCGGGACTGAGTTCTCAGAACAATGGAAAGCCATTCGTGAAGGTTATATGAGTATGCGCCTGTCCATTCACAGAGAGCGGGATGCGATGGAGAAAATGTGGAAAATGCGTGAGAAGCAATTGGATAAGGTCTTGCTGAATGCTTCAAGTATTAAGGGTTCTATTGAAGGGATTGCTGGGGCTGATACGATCTCGCTGAGTTTATCGGATGATGAAGATGATACCCTGTTGCTAGAATAATTAGATAAGCTTGAATTAATTGAATTGCAGATCTGTCATGATTTATCGTCAGTTTTTAGCTTTAATGTCCATTTTGGATCTAAAGACTTGTGTTATGACGAAGAGTCTCCAGCCTCTTCAAATCACCAATCTATGACTTTAAAACCCAAAACTCCCCCAAATACACACTATCCGATTGCCTGCTCCGGTCGCCGGCGATAAAAGCTAGGTAAACATGATAGGGTTTGGACGAAGGATGAACAGGTACAAGTACTTCACCGACAGTTCTGTCACTACCATAAATGACACCATAAGGACTATGTTTCTGGTCATAAGCCATTACCATGGCCTGATCATTAAGAAAGCCACGTTCCCATGCCGGGGTCCAGCTGACGTGGATGGTATTCGGTTCCTGCACACTGCATTGTATATTTTCGGGAAGGGGTAAATTCCCTGAACTGATTTTTACAAGTGCAGGATCAATCACAATTTCACCATCAATTATCTCAATACAATTCTTCATGAGCCATGATTTGGCTGCTGTAAAACCCTGAAATCGTTCATTATAACCTTTGAATCCAACCCTTACGAAATCTGTAACAGGTTGTAGCCAGGCTTGTGCAGCTGCAAATTTTTTGCGGTTAAGAGCCTCGCCTTCCTTTGGCTTTTTGGTCCTTTTTTTATAAAGACCTTTCATGTATCCCACACCATTTACAGTATAACCAATCACAGCCCCTGCCTTTCCTACAAAGGGTCCATTGATGCCATTGATTAATCTTGCCATAACGTTCGGTTTATGTCTATACTGAATATAGGAAAAGTTCCAGAGAAATCCAAATTAAACGCTTGGTAACCAGGGACTAAACCCGTACCAAACCCAAATATATTTCAGTTTTATTCGTGTTTTGTCCGCGTTTAGTTCGCGTTTACTCTGTGTTTCTTCATAATCAGGTACCCATGTGTCTCAAACATGTCTCGCCCTATTATCTAAATCTCACTTCTCAATACTCAATACTCTATACTATTCTGCTACCTTTACCTTTCAAAATAAAAAATCTGTTTGCATGGTCTTGTTAGAGAAATTAAAGCTGAGTAAGCCCTTGGTCAGAGCGATGACTGATGCGGGTTATTTAGGTCCCAAAGAAATTCAGCTTAAAACGATGTCACGTATTCTGGGTGGACAGGATGTGATCTCCGTAGCACCTGAAGGTTCGGGGAAGACAACAGCCTATGTTCTGGGATCGTTGATGCGCTTAAAATACGGGCTGGAAGAAGCTCCAAGGGCTTTGGTTCTGGTTCCGGATAAAGATCATGTTTTAGCAGTAATTGAGCGGTTTGAATTATTGAACAGAAATCAGACCATCCGCATAGTGGGATTATATTCCGAAGGAGGGATGGAGTCGCAGATGGATGCTCTTGCAGATGGGGCTGATATTGTGGTTGCCACTCCCGACAGGGCAAGGGCAATTTACCTCAAACTCGGATTGAATCTCAACAAGATCATCATGTTCATTGTGGATGATGCCGCAGAGATCGTTAAACGAGGTATGCAATTACCTGTAGCAGAACTTGCCAGAAGCATTGTAAAATGCCAGCATCTGGTATTTACCGAGGTTCTGCATGATAAACTGCATCTTTTGATCGATCAGTTTATGAATCAGCCGGCTTTGATTGAAGTGAATGATCTGGGTGAACCCAAACTGGAAACTATTGATCAGTTGCTATATAAAGTTCCTGATTTCAAGACAAAAGTAAATTTGCTCAATCTTCTCCTCAGGGATAAGGATGTGTTCAGCAAAGCAGTTGTTTTCGTCAATACCAGACTTACAGCAGAAAAAGTATTCAAGAGCCTTTTTAAATACCTCGACAAGGATATTGCGATTTACAAACCATTATTCTTCGATCACCCTGGTTTTGATCTGATCGATGATTTTAAACAAACAGATGATGCCAGAATACTGCTGATCGCAGATGATCTGAAAGAATCAATTCAGCTTGATGGAATTCCCTTTATTTTTCATCTGGAAATACCTGCAGAGGTTGAGACTTTTGTCGGCAGGATAGTGAAGAATAACTTAAACGCTGAAAATGAACAAATGGCAATCAGCTTTTCAACGGATATTGAGCTGGCTTTGATTAAGAAAATTGAGCTTGCTATTGGTAAGATCCTTCCAATTGCAGAGCTTCCTGAAGATCTTGTCATCGAAAAAGACAAACCCAAAAAGGCTGTCAAAACCACAAAGATTAGTCAGGATACTGAAACACTGAGCGGAGCAGCTTTTCATCCCAAAAAGGAAAGTAATGCTAAGGATTATAATTACAGTTCAAGGGAAAAAGCGAAAATGAAGTTTAAGAACAGATAGTCTACTGTAATCTGCGATTTCAAAAATCACTGTTGTCCGGGGAAAGTTTTTATTAAGGTTTAGCCCGGCAGCAGAATTGAAACTCTTTCCATATTTAGTAAGGAGGGTATTTTATTAATGATTGAGCTATTTTAATCTCGGTTATAGGCGTATTGCTCAATAGGGCCCGCCTTTAGGCGGGTTGTAATCGGCGCGATTCAATTCGGGCCAGTCCGAACGGAGTTCATCCGGGCGGGCTTCAGCCCCACATATAGCAGGTTAGAAAATAACGTAAACCGGTGCTTCAGCGCCGACAACATTTAATCGGGCTGAAGCCCGATGCGGGTGTTCCGGTATAAACGGATTATTTTG